>NZ_LZHZ01000036.1 GCF_001667505.1 Mycobacterium sp. ACS1612 | reverse complement strand
GGTTCGTCGAGGGCGGCGGTGGCTTGTTCGATCATGGTGCCGTATTGGCCGATGTCGGTGATGAGGCGTTCCATCTGTAGGGCGATGGCGCGGGCTTCGTCGTAGCAGTCGGTGACATCGGGTTGGGGGCGTTGGCCGGCGTCGAGAGCGTCGAGTTCTTCGTGGAGAGAGGCGATTTCGGCTTCGATGTGCTTGCGGATGCGGGCGGGGTCGTTGTCGACCTTGACGGCGACTTGTTTCAGGCGGGCGGCGATGCCGGTGATAGAGCCGTCGGTGGCGATGGTGTCCTGGCGGCGCATGCCCTTAAGAAATCCAAGGCGCGGCGGGCGTCTTGGGTGAGGTAGCAGACGTTGGTGTCGTGGCGTTCATCGACGACGCGGTGCAGCCAGCCCTGGGCGGCCCAGGACTTGAGAGCGCGAGACCGGACTGGGGATCGTCGAGGTCGGCCAGGTCGCGTTCGAGGCGGATGACGAGCTCGGTTTCGAGAAGCGTCCCGTCGCTGAGGTGGCGTTCCATCAACGTGGCGTAGAGGCTTAGATTGGTTGTAGCGAGCAGGCGGATGGCGCGGGAGCCTTGCAGGTCGCGGTTGAGCTCGAGCAGGTCGGGCAGTCCCGCGTTTTCGTTCACTGCCGTTCCTCATCTGTCTGCGTCGTTTAGTCCGACGCCCCAACATAGGCGATAGGCGACATCACTTGCGCTCACAGGGAACGCGTCGGCGGCGATTTATGTGGGCGAGGTGGTTGCCGACGTCAACGGGATGTCCGCTCAAAAGGCGTTGCGCTCACTCACGGCTGGTGCCGCTGTGAACTATGAGGTCCATGGTGTTCGATGCTTTGTGGCCGAGCGAAGCCGCCCAGTGTGCCGACTGCGATCGGCAAATATGCGATAGATGGGTCTCCCGCATGCACGAGGCCGTGATCTGTGGCCGCCGTCCCCTTACGGCGCGGCCCCGGTCGGCAACCTAACGGCTGAGTGCTTTAGTCGTCCCGCTTGAGCTGCTCCCCGAGAGGAAGTCGTCGGTGCAAAAGGGATCTGCTCTTGGCGATCAGCTCAGAGGCGGCAAGCCTTGCCTCACGCGGCTTGAGGCCGTGGTGCCGTTCGAAGTCTGTGGTGATGGAATTGAGGTATATCTCGTCCCAACTCGCCTCAAATCCCCTGTGTGGCAGGCTGTGGCTGAGCTTGTTAGCGTATTCCTTGCGCCTCACGAGAACCTCGTGGAGACCCAGCAGCCCAACTTGGCCTCGGAACGCAGGGCTCGGTACGACGGCGTAATCCAGTACGCGTCGCGTCTGTTGGTCGTGATTGAAAGCAAGCTCTACGCCAACGCCAGTGACCAACAATCGCTCGATATCAATACCAAAGGTCTCATGGCCAAAAAGGATCGCAGGAACCTTGTCAGGTGGCAGGTGCTCCTCGACCGCTGGTGGAATCTGATGGAACTAGGGGTTCTTGGTCCCGCCGAGGCAGAACTCATGAACGACTTCTTCAACAATGCCGAAGAGAACTTCGGTGACCTACTTCCCTACACCGACCTCGAGCGCTGTGGTGACAATCGAGGGAGACGTTTGCGTCGCCTCCGAGCCATCCTGGAGAAGGCAACAGGGTTTTCGGCAGAGGTCCGCGATGTCTTGGGCCACGCCGGAGTCAAGTTTCCGGGTAGTCAGGTGGTCGCCTTCGACCGAGTGAGCCTGTATATCAACGACGACCAACTTATCGTCAGCGCGTGGCCTGCAGAACTTGCTCCGCAGTACAGACGTGTCTACTCGGATTCGAAGCGCGCGGAAGCCCTCAACGCCTTGGCAGACGACCCGGCCTGGCAGGTAAACGCGAATCTTTATCTCGCGTACTGGCGCGCGAGCGGGCCACAACGGTGGTATCCAGCACGACACCTTCTGGGCCCTGAGTATGTGAAGCAATGGATTGAGGACTTCCATGAAAAACGCGCCGGACGCAGACCACGCGAGCAAGTTGATGACCCGGAGTTTCGGCAATGGCTAGTCGAGCGAAAATACGCCAGCTCGGACGAGATCGACAGTCTTGACGAGTGGGCAAACAAACTGCCAATGGACCACTTCGACATTCGCCCGAGCATCCAGGTCACCCGATCCTGGCAATTCGCCGATGCGGTAGCTCGGGATAGTACGGGTCAACTCACAGCGGAAGTCCGCGCGGCGATAAACCAGCTGCTAACCGCCTTGGACGAGCCACACTTAGAGGACATGCAGCACAAGGCAGCAAATCAGGAGGCGGCGAAGACATGACGAACGGACGCGGACGCTTTCCTGGAGGTCACTGTTTAACTGCCAGATGGACGCGGTTACAGGGAGCAAGCGGTCTCTACCGATTCTCCGCTGAGGTGAGGGTAGCTCCTCTAGACTGACGGCCTGTGGGGGAACCGGACAAGTCTCAGCTAACTGAAACAGAGATCCGGACACGGTACGTGACGCCAGCACTTAGCGCAGCAGGTTGGCCGCTTGAGTCTTTGAGAGAGGAATTCTTCTACTTCTCGGCTGGCCGCATTCAAGTGGTGGGAAAGTCAGGTGTCCGGAAGGAACCGAAGCGCGTCGACTACCTGCTTGAGTGGCGTCCGAATCAGCCCGTGGCTGTGGTCGAGGCGAAGGACAACCGGCACGCTCCGGGCGATGGGATGCAACAGGCGATTCAGTACGCAGAACAGTTAGACGTCCCTTCTGTGTTCACAACCAATGGCGACTCATTTGTTTGGCACGACAGATCCGGAACGCGCGACCAGGTCGAAGAGATCATTTCCCTCGAGGACTTTCCCTCTCCTGCGGTCCTGTGGGACATATACCGGCGTTGGCGCAACATTTCGGATGATGACGAGCCGGTCATGGCGACTTCGTATTACGACGATGGTTCGGGACGCCGCCCCCGCTACTACCAGCGGATCGCCGTCAACCGCACTATGGAAGCAATCGCCGCGGGGCAGAAACGCTTGATGCTTGTCATGGCCACCGGAACCGGCAAGACGTACACAGCAGCCCAAATCATCTGGCGATTCATGGAGGCTTACAAGCAGCTCCACGCGGGAAACGAGCAAGCTCGCGTCCTCTTCTTAGCCGACCGCAACATCTTGATCGATCAGACCATGGTGAACGACTTTGCCATGTTCAAGGGCCGAATGGCGAAGCTGAGTACTTCCCATAAAACCATAAAGAAAGTCGCCGAGGGTCTCCCCGAATTAGGGATGAGCGGCGGAAAGATTATCGACAAAAGCTTCGAGCTTTACCTTTCGTTGTACCAAGCCGTAACTGGCACAACGGAAGTCAGTAATGTTTATAAGCAGTTCAGTACCGACTTCTTTGACCTAGTCATTGTTGATGAGTGTCACCGCGGCAGCGCTCGGGCCGATAGCGCGTGGCGTGACATCCTAGAATATTTCGCTTCCGCGACGCAGATTGGGCTAACTGCTACACCCAAGGAGACGACATCCGTCAGCAACATCGACTACTTCGGTGATCCCATATACACCTATTCGCTTCGGCAAGGTATCGAGGACGGCTACCTAGCGCCATACAAGGTCATTCGGGTAGCTACAGACGTCGACACATTTGGGTTCCGCCCATCCCCAAACCAATTGGATGATGTAGGGGAGGCTATACCCGACCAGGAGTACACCCAGAAGGACTTCGATCGGACGATCGTGCTGCCCGAGCGAGACAAGCGAGTCGCAGAACGCATCACGGAGTATCTCAAGAACACAGACCCCTTCGCCAAGACCATCGTTTTCTGCGTAGACATCGACCACGCGAACCGAATGCGACGAGCGCTTGCCAACCTGAACAAGGAATATGTGCTCGACGACTCGCGGTATGTTATGCAGATCACGGGTGACGACGCGCAGGGCAAGATGGAGCTTGATAATTTCATCGATCCGGAGTCCATTTACCCGGTAATCGCTACTACGTCAAAGCTTCTCAGCACAGGCGTCGACGCTCAGACGTGCAAGTTGATCGTGCTAGACAGCAGGATCGAGTCGATGACCGATTTCAAACAGATGATAGGTCGGGGCACACGCGTACGCACCGACTACGACAAGTGGTTCTTCGTCATCCTCGATTTTCGCAACGTCACGCGACTGTTCGCCGATCCGGCATTCGATGGGGACCCCGTCAAGATCATCGACTTGTCTGACGACGGCGAGATGGAGGACGTCGTTGAGGAGTTGGACGAGGTAGATCAAACTCAAGACGACGGCGGAGACCACTGGATCGAGCTGCCAGAAGAGCGCCAACCTAAGCGAAAAAAGCTCATCGTCAGTGGGCAAAAGGTAGAAATCATCGGCGAACGGGTCCAGCTGATAGGCAGTGACGGCAAACTCATCACCGAGAGCCTCAAGGACTACACTAAGCGGAACGTCCGCGGCGAGTACGCAACGCTTGACGACTTCCTGACAGCATGGTCAGCAGCCGACCGACGATCGGCGTTGCTTGATGAGCTCACGGACAAAGGGATACCCATCGATGACTTACTCGAACAAGTGGGTGCAGACCTTGATCCATTTGACGTCGTGCTGCATGTCGCCTACGACATGAAGCCCATGCGGAGGCGCGACCGTGCAGCCAACGTACGAGCTAGCAACTACATGCACAAATACCAGGGAAAGGCCCGGGCGGTGATCGATGCGCTGCTTGATAAGTATGCCGACTCTGGTATCCGGTCAGTCGAAGACTTTGGCGTATTGCGCGTCGACCCATTCCGGTCAATCGGTACGCCGATGGAGATTATCAAGCTGTTCGGCGGCACACGAGAATCATTCGAGAACACCGTCCGCGAACTTGAACGCGAACTGTATAGGGAGGCTGCGTGATTTCGTCAACCCTGATCAAGTCGATTCAAGATGTCATGCGGCAAGACGAAGGTGTTGACGGGGACGCCCAGCGTTTGAGCCAGCTCGTCTGGATGGTCTTCCTCAAGATCCTTGACGACACTGAGCAAGAGCTCGAGTTGGTGAGCGATGGCTACGTGCCGGCAGTTCCGAGTAAGTACCAGTGGCGGAACTGGGCCGGTGACGAAGAGGGCCTCACCGGCGATGAACTCAACAATTTCGTGAACAACGACCTGTTCCCTGCATTACGAAACCTGACTGCGACGGCGAATCCACGGACATTAATCGTGCGGCAGGCGTTCGGAGACGCATACAACTACATGAAAAGCGGGACTCTGCTCCGACAGGTCATCAACAAAATCAACGGAATTGACTTCAACGCGCAGTCTGATCGTCACCAGTTCAATGATTTATATGAAAAGCTGCTGAAGGACCTCCAGAGCGCAGGCAACGCGGGTGAGTACTACACCCCGCGGGCACTTACCTCCTTGATCGTCGAGATGGTCGATCCCCAGCTCGGTGAGATTGTTCTCGATCCCGCTTGCGGCACAGGAGGTTTCCTTGCGAACACAATCGAACATGTACGCACATCGGTTCGAACCGCGAAGGATGAACAGACGCTTCAGAAGTCGATTCTAGGGACCGAGAAGAAACAACTGCCTCATCTGCTATGCCTCACAAACATGATTCTTCATGGGTTCGATGCACCTACTTCGATACGAAGGTCGAACAGCTTAGCCCGTCCCCTCCGCAACTATGGTCCGAGTGATCGAGTAGACGTGGTCGTGACGAATCCGCCCTTCGGGGGCATAGAGGAACCCGGCATTGAGCAGAACTTTCCACAGTCCTTTCGCACCCGCGAGACTGCCGACCTCTTCCTTGTCCTGATTATGAGACTGCTGAAACCAGGCGGGCGGGCTGGCGTCATTCTGCCCGACGGCTTCTTGTTCGCAGAGGGTGTCAAGACCCGCATTAAAGAGGAGCTGTTAACGACCTGCAATTTGCACACCATCGTTCGTATCCCCGAAACCGCCTTTGCTCCATACACTTCAGCAGCCACGAATCTGTTCTTCTTTACGAAAGGACAACCAACTAAAGAAGTATGGTTCTGGAAACACAGCCTGCCGCCCGGAGTCAAGGCATACAACAAGACTCGGCCGATCAACATCAACGAGTTCGGCGAGCTCCGGGCGTGGTGGTCGAACCGGTGCGAGACGCCGCGCTCCTGGTCGGTGACACTCGAAGAATTGCGCGACAGAGGCTTCAACCTGAACGTAGAGAATCCGAACGCTCCCGACGACGAGGATCTAGATCCAGCTGTGCTGCTTGACGCGCTGAAGCATAAGAAAACCGAGGTTGAAAGCTTGGTCGTCGCATTGCAGTCTCAGCTGCGGAAAGCATGGGCAAAGATTGATTAGCAATTCGCTGTACGAAGTCCGACGCAAACTGGTTTCAACCGCTTTCAAGCAGCTGGCAGAAGGTGAATCCGACTTTGCAATCGATCATCTTCCCGAGCTAATCGCCACACGGGAGGATCTTAACGACCTACGAGTGGCGATAGCGGGCCTGGCAACTCGCGGAGCGTTATCGGAGCGCGTGTCTGGCGACGATGAGGTTCAAGATCTTGCTAGACAACTCCGAGAGGGCAAAGCCAAGGTCGATGGAGCATCACGGCGAAGAAGACTGGCAGCGACGAGCGTGAACAGCGAACAGCCGTACGAAGTGCCATCAAACTGGACATGGTTACCTTTGTCCGAAGTTACTGCTATGTATAACGGTTACGCCTTCAAGGCTCACACATGGAAGACGTCCGGCCTTCCAATTGTGCGTATCCAGAACCTGAACAAGCTTCATGCTCCATTCAACTACACCGACCCCGGGACGGTGGCTGACCGCCACAAGATTGACACTGGTGACGTGCTTCTTAGTTGGTCTGGAACGCCGGGCACTTCGTTTGGCGTCTTCATCTGGACGAGAGGCCCCGCAGCGCTTAATCAGCACATTTTCAAGTGCGAGCTCTACGCGCCATTAAATGCACGGTACTTTGAGATTGCGGTCAACGAGGCAATTCGTAAGTCGTTGGAAGCCGCCCGCGGAGGGGTCGGTCTCAAGCACTTAACGAAGAAGATTCTGGATGCAATGCCAATCCCAATACCATCGCTCGCAGAACAGGATCGGATTGTGAGCGCAGTAGACGAGACCGAAATGAAGATCGCCAGGCTAAGTGTCCTGCTGGCCCCCATAGGCGATGGATCGGAGCTCGAGACTAGCGACGACGGCGACGTGGACTAGCATTGCTTCGATTGACGCTAAAAAGTTGGCGCACCGAGGCCGGTGATCTCAACAACGCTCTGCGGATAGCGTGCCGCCGAAAACGCCAGGTACCCATACAGTTGCAACAACACCGTCAGGGTCTCCGCCCTCGTCTCCGGCAAGACCCTCGCCTTGATTCCCGATTCCCACAAGACAACGTCGGATGCGCGCAGCACATACACCGGGTCCTCATCGCCGCTCGCGCCCAGGTTCGTCTCAATATTGGGCTCGGTCACCACCGGCAAGCCTTGAATGCTGCCGACCACCTGTTGACTGGCGACCTCTTCCAGGATTCCTACGGCGTTCGATGGCCGGTTGGCGTCAGGCAGGAACAGCGGGCGCTGCTGGCTGTCGAGCAGCGACAGGAACCAGCCCCACCGGCGCGGGTGCATGACGACAACCTCGGGGGGCTGGAACCGGGTGGTATGTACAAGCTGGATTGCATTGGCGATCGCGGAGTACACGCCCTGCGCGTCGACGGTGCTTACGGCGATGCTACCTATATTGGGCGTCAACCGAATGCCGAGCACCTGGTCATTGATCCCGCTGCCGGACAGGCACTGTTTGTCGAGCTGGCTTGCGTAGTCAGCAATAAGGTCCCGGACCACCAAGTCGTCGAAGGCAATCGGGCTTTGATCGAGAAGTTGGATCGCGACACCTTGCTGTCCGCTGATCGTTCGAACCGGCGCGTTAATGAACGTGTCGGTGAGGTCTTGCTCGACCACCGGCGCGTTATCCGCGGTCTGCACGTCGGTCCGCGTCCCGGTCAATACCTTGGGGATATTGATCGAGTCCGTGCCACCGGGCAGCGGCTGACGCTGCACCAGATTGGCAAAGGCCCTTCCAGGCTTTGCCAATTCGACGTACTGGTTCATCAACGACGCGGCCGGCACGGCATATCCATCCTGGCCGTCCACACGGGACAGATCGCGGTGCTCTTGGAACGCGGGATGACGCCCAGCGAGCTGAACGAACCGTTCGGGGAACGAGCGCACATGCGCTCACCGCTCACCGAGCGCGAGGAACACGCGCGGCTGTTGCGCAACGCGCCGGTGGTTCCCCCAACACGGCGGCCAGCTCGGCCTGTGGCGGGAGCAACGGCTACGGCTGGTATGGCGGGTAGCCGCCGCCGTTTCCAGCCGCACAGGCGACCTGCGGTTTTCCGTTACAAACCGACGGCGCATCACCGACTTCAGCCGGTACGCTCGACTGCCCGCCAAGGAGGAACCATGTCTGGTCTCGCAGACGCCGCCCGCGACGCCCGCGCCGCCGCCGAACTATCCGACGACGCTGGCACACACGCACTCGCCGCCGTGCTGGAGGCATCGGTGGCTGCCGCAGCCCGTGAGCAGCTGGCCGAATTAACACCCGAACCCGACCTCTCCGGCCTCCCGTCGGCGACGGAGGCCGGCTACGTGCCCGAGGTTCGCATCCCGGGGCCGGGCACGAATCCCCCGGGTAGCCCCGAATGGTGGACCGGCTAGACCGACCCTCCGTGGGAGGACGCACTCCTCGGCGTCCGGTTGAGGTTGACCAATCCCCGTGTTCCGCCGGACAGGGGCCGACACGCCCCGTCTGGGTCTTGAGTGAGTCGTCACATAGTCGGACACTTACCCTTAGCCATCAACGGCGTCGGTAACTCGGTGTAACGAGGGAGGCCCGGTGACGACCGGGCCGGAGGCACTCTCGACGCGGCGGTGGTGAAGGGTGCCGCCAATGGAACGGGCGTTCCACCAATCCATTGACGTCAGCGGAAACCGGCACCTTGTCCTTCGATGTCGGTTTCCGCCCCACCCGAAAGTCCGATGATGGCTGGCACACCGTCCAATGACTTGCTTCACAAGCTTGAGCTGCGCCGCGAAGCGATCCGCAGCACCTGTGAAGAAATGCTCATGGAGTGCAGAGCCGCCAACCGCGAAATGAATGAGGGTGAGCAGCTCCGCTATCACCACGCGATGGCGGACCTGCGCGGTCCCATCGTTCGTAGCAGTCGACAGGCGCGCGCGGGTAGGCCTCGCTCAATAGCTCGGCGAGCTGCGCGATCGGCGGCGGGCTGCCGACGACGTGGGGGTGCCCGTACTCGTCCGCGAACGCCAGCAGGTGCGCACCCTGGCAGTCCGGGTCGCAGTACGGATCGCACGCCCGCAGCGCGGTGACTCCGGCCTTCAGCGTCTTGTACTTGGACCAAACGGTCGCAGCGGCGCAACCCGACTTGTGGTCGACGGGCAGCCGGAGGCACAGGAGCAGCGTGGCGCTCATCGGAGTTAGTGTCGCCCCACCAGGGCTGCTCTGCCAGGACTGGACGGCGGCGAGCACGCACAACGATCCGTCGACCACGGCGCAAGCCGTCCGGCACGACGACAGGAGTCCTCGCGGCGGACCCACATTGTCCAGCGTTGGTCCGGTTAGCTGCGTCCCTCTCAGTCGATACCCTGACGTCATGGCGATAGAGCAGGATCTAAAGATCTTCATCAGCTGGTCCGGCGACCTCGCGCGGGAGATCACCAAGGTTCTCCGTGACTGGCTGCCGAAGATGTTCGACCACATCGACCCTTGGGCATCTGAGGTGGACATCGACGCCGGCATGCGTGGACTTGATGTCATTCAGGATCGCTTGAACGCTAGCTCTTTCGGCATCATCGTCGTTACCACCGAAAACATGAACAAGCCGTGGCTCAACTTCGAGGCTGGTGCGCTGTCGAAGCGGCTAGAAGAAGAGCGGAATCCGGTCGTTCCTTTGCTCGTCAATTTCGAGAACGTCTATGACCTCCAAGGACCGGTTAGCCAATTTCAGGCGATCAAGCTGGATCAAACCGGCATGCGGGGGTTGTGCCGGTCTATAGCAGCGGTTATTGGCCTCGATCCACTTAAAGTCGATGCACGCTTTCTCTGGGCGTGGCCGGATCTTGAGAAGAGCATCGCCCAAGCGAAGCACGCGGCGGGTAAGCAGCCTGAGGTACCGCCAGTCGATGAAAAAGACCTCCTCCGCGGAATTTTCTCTGCTGTTCGCACCCTCGAGAAACAGGTGGTCGCACTATCTAACTCAGTCCCGGTCGTGTCAATCCCGTTGTCGCCCAACGTGAACGCTGTTAAGCACGGCCGGTCACCGTGGCACGACGGCCAGCTCATGCAGGCGATACAGGATGAAATTGAACAGATTGCCTCTCAGTACAAGCCCGTGAGATACGTGACCCCGATGGAAAGAAAAGGCGAAAAGGTATTGGGGGTCATGTTCGCAGATGGCGAAGGACTGAGTCAGGGACAATTCAAGGACTTGATGAATCAGACAAGAGGGCGTGGGGTGACTGTCGCAGTGCTGACAGATCGTGAGCTCGATCAAAGCTGACCGGTCCCACTTGCTGTACCACCCCTAAACATCGGGCTATAGATCCGCGCGACGGCTTCTTCTTCCCGGGGGTAAGGGGCTCGCGACGCCCGCGCCAATGATGCAGCCCGCCGCGAACGCGGCAAGTGCGACGTGCCCCCGATCCATTGCAGAGGTCGCGGGGCCATCCTTAACTGTCGTAACCGTCGAGACAGATGCCGGAGAGACAGAAGGTCTCGGTGGTCCACCTGCCATCAGTTCAGGTGTAGCCCCCATTGCTTGCAGGTGTTCGTCGCCGATGGCCCATCTCAGGGACCTGATGAGTCTCTTCACTTTCTCGTCTCCGTTGACGGTGTACTGAGTGAACATTTGGTAGACCCGGGGAATTTCGAGCTGGAACCAGACGGCCACCGAAAACATTCGCTTTGAGGCCAGATGCAGGGCCACCGCATCTTCGATGAAGCCCGCATACCAGGTGTCAAGGATTTCGTCCTTATGTTCGTCTCGCGGTGACGACGCCGCCGTCTCCATCAGCTGGTTGTAGACGCCGGCGAGGTAACTGAATTGCGCTGAGAAACGCGCGTACAGCGCTACGTAGACGCCGGCGAAGATTGCGCCCAGCCACGGCACCGTCTCCGTTATTTCGCCCTTGAGCTTCTCGAGGTCGATTTGCCACTCCCAGAACCGCCACGTCCATTCGGCGTAGTCCCCGGAGCGAAGCAGCAGCGCCACCGAGTACAGGATCACCGACACCCACACGGAGCGGAGGAAGATCATTGTGCCGCCGTTGGGCCGACCTAAACGACTGCCCAGCTTGAGCATGAACTCGCCAGACACAATGGTGGTCAGCTTGTCGAGGACCCACCAGAAGGCCCTCACGAGCCAGAAAAAGGATCGCTTGATTGGGCCCCCGGCGTTCGGCGGCGCTGGCGGTTGTGTCACCGCGTCCTCCCCTGTGTTGCGAATCCACAGCGCGCTGGCACAAAAGACTACTGACGGCGCGGTGTCGCAGTCCTTTGCGACACGGTCTTGCAGTGGTCGCCTAAGTGCGGCGTCGCTCGTTGCGTTTGACGTCGGCAGCGTTCTCCGCGGGCGTGCCCCAGCGGATGTTGGCCGCGTTCGGGTTGTCCGGGTCGTCGTCCCAGTGCAGAGCTTGGGCACCATCCGGTCGCGGGCCGTGCCACGCTTCAGCGACCAGCTGGTGGACGTAGCGTTTCCTGCCACCAATGCTGACCCTCGGGTAGCGATGCGAGCGATCGACATTGAGCAGCCGCGCCACCCGACCGCGCTCGCTGACGACGTGCTCGCCGTCTGGGAGGGTGCGCCAGCGCTCCTCAACCACCAGGCGTAGGCGCTGGCTCACGATGAGGGAGCACTCGCGACACCACCCGCTGTAGTTCTCCACCTTTAGCGGGGTGTCGCAAAGTTCGCAGAGCAGCGGTGGCTCGTGCCGCTCGGGTGGCGGGTCTTGGTCGAACAGCGTTGGGCTGTCGTCGTCCTCGATGAGATCGCCGTAGCGATCCAGACGGCTCACGGCTTCGCCTTGAAGTCGGCCGCGTAGCGTGCCTCTAGAGCGTTGAGCTGACGATTTCGCACGTCGTTTTCGTCCTCGCGCGCGGGTGCCCTGCAGGACTTGCGTCCTGGTGTGTTCTCACAAGCAGAACCACCACTTCTGGCCTGGTCTGGTCTGGGTGGGCGTTACCAAAGTCGTTACTAACGCCGTTACTCGCGCCGTCGTCCTTCTGGCGCTCCCGCCACGCTGCCTGGCGCTTTGCCGTCTTCTCGCGCTCAGCCAAGACTTTCTCGCGCGACCAGTTGCGAGGCAGGAAGCCGACCGAGTTCCAGCCCTTTTCGCCCGAAAATTCGGCCGTTTCCCACAGCCCTGCGGCCACCAATCGGTCGGCCAGCGCGATGCCCTTGCGCTTGCCGACCTTCTCGATGACGAACCACGCCGGGATGAATCCGTCCGTCAGCGGATCGCCGCAGTAGGACTCCCCGAGGGTCCACAGGCCCATCCCTTCCAAACCCGCGGTGCGTTGCTGCTGCGATGAGTGAAGCTTGTCGTCGATCTTCGACCACATCAGCGCCACCCTCGCGATGTCGTCGCAAGGCGGTACATTCTGCTCATCCATAGTCGGATACGTGGCCCCCCTCATCAGTTGGGGGGCTTCGTCATGATGAGGGCTCATCACACTCCTCGGCCCCGCTACGCAAGAGCAGTTGCACCCGCTCGCGCTGCCGGTCGCTCAGCTGTGAGCCTCGTGCGGTCGACTCTCTGATGCGCGCCTGCTACTCCGGCGGCAGGTCCTCGAAGTCACGCATCTCATGCGTCCCGCCAGATGCGGTGGTCGCGACCCACCTCGATGTACTCGATCTCTTCGCGCTTGATACGGCGGCGCAGTGTCTGGAGGCTGATGCCGCGGCGGGTCGCTGCGGCTGTCAGCGGGTCAGTGGCGTCGAGAAGTTCGGCGTGCGCGCGCAGCAGTTCCTGGCGGCGTTCGTGGGTAGGGAGAGCCATCGGATGGTCCTTGTCGTAGACAGCGGTGATTACCGGGTGGCACGTCTACGGCTCGGCGCATCAGCGACGAACGAAGCACATTGGCAACGTGGCCTCGCTGTATGCCAGGGTACGCGCCGCTCGGGTGGCTCGTAGCGGAATGCCGAGAGGCGCAATGAGTTAGGGCGCTGTGTGTTTAGCGGCGCGGCCAACTAATTCCCTACGTATACGCAATCCGTACATAAACGCCCAATCACGTTGCAGCCCAGCCAATTCGTCGCGTAGCTCCTGCGCGTCGTTACCCACGGCACGCGAGGTGTTGTGCGCCTGGTCGGTATCGACGTTCAGATGATCCATGACGTCAACAAGCCTATGGCCACCAGAAGGGGCGCCTCGACACCAATTCTTAGTCGCTGGGTCCGTCGGATAATGGCCATGTGGGATCGCGGTGTGTTCGCACGACGCGATCAAGTTCGTCGGTACCCGTACCGTCGGCGTGTTGGCAATCTGACCTGCAAATGGGCGCGAGACTTATGGGTCGTCCAGCATCGCTCTGTTCACACCATCTAGTCGAGCAAGGTGGGTGCGTAGGACGGAAAATTGGCGATCGTCAACGAGTCCATCGACGCCACCCCGCGATCGCCGCGACCACGACGACCGCCGCCCCAACGGCTGCCGTGATCGCCCACGCTGTACTGCCGCGCCCGGCGGCGCTGACCGCGATCGCCACCAGCGCGCCCACAACGCGCCCGCCGCATGCCCGGGAGTGCCGCGCAACATCGTCGTCATCGCCACCGCGAACACGGCGGCCGCACCAACACCATGAACTGCCACCCGGCCGCTGACGCCGAGATGCCCGAACTGATCAACGCCGCGGCCACATTCGCGAACACCGCGATGCTGCTCCACCCCAGATACAAGCCGAACGTCGCCGTCGCCAACACCACCAGCCACCGCGGGCACGTCATGTCGTGGCCGCCGCACCAGCAGCCGCATGATGTGGATCAACGCCGACAGCATCACCGCGAACACCACCACGCTGACCCACAGCCAGTCCTGTGCCGCCACCAGGAGCCACACGCTGAACTCCGACGAACACCACACTGGCGTCGATCAGCAGGCTCGTCTCCCACCACGCACCCAACCCGTAACGCAGCACCGCCACGGCCGTCACCGCGCTCAACGCTGTGATCAACCCCCACAGCCCGTACGCATACCCGGCCGGCGTGATCAGCGCCTCGTTCGTCGCGCCCGACTCGAGGAAGTTCCCCGCGACCGCGTCGGCGACGAACGGCGCGGCCAACAGGTTCAGCGCCAGCACCGCGGCGATCCACCGCCACGCCCGCACTGCCCTTGGTTCTGCTCTCATCGTGGTCGTCTCCATCACCAAGCGATTCGGAGCAGCGCCGCCGCCGGATTGGCCGCCCCCGACCACCGCCTTCCGAGAAGTCGATAAGTTTGCAAACGTGACTTTCACACCGGCGGATCTGACCGGAACCGAACGATCCGTACTGCTCGTCCTGATGGCCGAGGCGCGACCTGTTCCCAACCCTGATCTGGTAGCTCTCGGGCCCAAACTCGACAAGCCTGGACGCGACAAACTCAACGCCCTCGGATTGATCGAGTCGGATCGCAGCAGCGGCCGCTTCGTCCACGAGCTCACCGACCGCGGCTGGCGGTTGTGCCACGACATTCTGGCTGCCGGCCCGCCGCCGCGGTCGACCGGTCCCGCGAAGACGCTCTACACCGTGCTCGGCTCCCTCGCTCGCTACCTGCGTCGCGCCGACCTGAGCCTGGCCGACGTCTTCGGCTCCGACGGCCAGGCGCCCGCGACCGCCGAGGAGCGCATCCGTCGCGCCTATGCCGACCTCGCCCCGCGGCCAGGCGGCTGGGTCAGCCTCACCCTACTTCGTACCGAGCTCGCCGACACGCCTCGCGCCGAAGTCGACGCTGCACTCCACAGCCTGTTTCGGGCGCCTGACGTGAGCCTGATCCCCGAGGAGAACCAGAAAGTCCTGACCGCTGCGGACCGAGGCGCCGCCGTCGTGATCGGTGACGAAAGCAAGCACCTCATCGCGATCGGGCCGTGATGCAGGAAGCACAACGGGAAGCGCTCGCCTCGCTTCGACTGACGTGGGCCCCTACCGCCGACGACCTCTGGCGACCTCAGGCCGCAACCCACGTTCCCGGCCTGAACGAGTCCGCCGTCGACGACGTCATGGACGCGGTCGGCGACGCCACGCGTGACCCCATCTCCTCGCCGCTCGGCGTCGTCGTCCAGGGCCGCGCGGGGTCCGGCAAGACGCACCTGCTCGGGCAGGTTCGCGAGCGCATCCAAGCCGCAGGGGGCTACTTCCTCCTCGTGGAACTGCTTGACGCAGCGACCTTTTGGGAGTCGGTGCGCAACGCCATCGTCGACAGCCTCGGCCGTCCCGGCGCCACCCGCGAGACGCAGCTCAAGGATCTGCTCTGGGAGTTGTCCTCGATCGCGCACGTGTCCCGCGCCGACCGCCGCGCCATCATCGGCGACGACGATCTCGAACCCGACACTCTCGACCGCTTCGTCAACGCTCTCGCTAAAGCACACCGCGACCCCGTTCGGGACTGCCATCAGACCCTGCGCGCGCTCGTCCTCCTCGGCGCAACGGACCTCGCCGCGCACGACGTCGGCGAGGCCTACCTTCAAGCCAGCGACGAGTTTGGCAACGACGAGCGCGCGCAATGGCGACTGCGCACCTCACCCTCCTCGTCCCAGCAGTGCGTTCAAGAGATCTCTCGGCTCGTCGCCCTTGCCGGCCCGGCGGTGTTGGCGCTGGACCAGATCGACACGCTGTTGGCGCAATCCTTGACGCGCACCGAAGACGCCCGCGCCGACGGCGACGACGTCCTGCATCAGGTCGCCGACGGACTGATGGCTGTCCGCCAGAAGATGAGACGCACGGTCGCGGTGGTCGCCTGCCTGCCTGCCGTGTGGGAAGGCATTCGGAGTCATGCGACCGCGACGGTGGCCGATCGGTTTCGGGTCACCGTACCGCTGAAACCGCTGCCTACACCGGACATCGGCCGCGCCATCCTCGAGCGCCGCTTCGTCGCAAGCTACGCCGAGACAGGGTTCCAGCCGCCTTACCCCAGCTGGCCCATCCTGCCCGCAGCCTTCACTGAAGCTCCCGACTACACACCGCGCCAACTGTTGATGCGCGCCGACAGTCATGTCCGAGAGTGCCTCCAGCACAACCGAATAGTCGAACTCGACCATCTCCATGCGGACGAGGAACCGATTTGGGACTCCGACGACGACACCGACGAAACCCTTTCGTCAGAACTCGACCGGCGGTTCGCGGAGTACCGCCGTCGGGCCGTGCCGTCGGCGGCGCTCGACCACGAAGGTGAAGACACCACCATGCCGGAGCTGCTGGGGGCGGCGCTCACGGCGTGGGTCGCTGAGCGTGACGGCGACCAGACCTACTCCTTCGACCCGCCGCCCGGTCGCCACATCGCGTTGCACGCTCGGCTGCGGCAGAGTCTCGACCGCGCCACCGAAGACGAACGTCACTGGGCGTTTCGCGCCGTCGCCGCGACGAACGCCGTCGCCGCCCAGAATCGCATCAAGAAGGCTTGGAGCGCAACGGGACTCGGCATGGGCTCCGACCGGCGACAGCTGTTCCTGCTTCGCAACTCACCGTGGCCAGCCGGCCCGAAGACCGCGCAACTGGTCGACGACTTCCACCGCGCCGGTGGCCGCACGCTTGGGATCTCCGACGACGACGTTCGGACCATGGTGGCGCTCCGTGACCTGATCGCCGACGACCCCGCGGATCTCGCGAGTTGGTTACGCATCCGGCGGCCGGCTCATGGGCTGGTCATTCTGCAGGATGCGCTCGGCTTCGAACCCGATGACGTGGTGGTTCCGCTGGAGGACGACAAAGAGCCGGATGTTGTCGAGGTCGAGTATGACATCCCGGATTCTGCGATACCGCTGGGCGCCGATAGTCGAAGCGACGCAACGGTTTCGGTCGATGTAGCCGCGCTGCGGAAGCACGTCGCGATATTCGCCGGCACGGGTTCGGGCAAGACAGTGCTGCTCCGGCGACTGATCGAGGAGTGTGCGCTACAGGGCGTGTCTTCGATCGTGCTGGACCCCAACAACGACTTGGCCCGCCTGGGCACCGGTTGGCCGCAACGGCCTGACGGCTGGCGAAAGTCGGACGATCGTCGTGCCGCCGAGTATCTCGACAACACCGAGGTGGTGATCTGGACGCCGCGGAAGGCCGCGGGACGTCCGTTGGTCTTCCAACCGCTGCCCGACTTCCCGAGCGTCGTCGACGACGATGACGAATTCACCGAGGCCGTCGAGTCGGCCGCCGCGGCACTCGAGCCGCGGGCGTCGATATCGGGTCAGACGCAGAAGGCGAATCGCGAGCGGGCGGTGCTGCGAAATGCATTGGAGCTGTACGGCCGAAAGCCGGACCCCTCGCTCGGCGGGTTCGTGGACATGCTCAGCGACTTACCCGACGACGCAAGTGATTTGGCCGGTGCCCGCAAGATCGCGGCGAACCTGGCGGAGAACCTGCGCGCGGCGATGGTCAACGACAAGATGTTCGGCGGCGCGGGCACGCCACTGGATCCTGGTGTACTGCTGACACCGTCATCTGAGCGCCGCGCTCGGGTGTCGGTGATCAGCATGATCGGGCTGTCGTCGGATGAGCAGCGGCAGAGTTTCGTCAACCAGTTGCAGATGGCGCTGTTCGCCTGGATCAAGCGCAACCCGGCCGACGACCGTCCGCTGCGCGGCTTGTTGGTGATGGACGAAGCCCAAACATTGGCGCCGTCAAGAGGATTCACGGCGTGTACTCGCAGCACGCTGGCACTGTCATCGCAGGCGCGCAAGTACGGCCTGGGGCTGGTCTTCGCGACGCAGGCGCCCAAGGGTCTGCACAACCAGATACCCGGCAATGCGGTCACGCAGTTTTACGGCCTGCTCAGCGCCCCCGCCCAGATCACCGCTGCCCAGGAGATGGCACGAGCGAAGGGCGGGCTCATGCCCGACATCAGTAGGCTGCGCTCCGGCAACTTCTATGTCGCGATCGAAGGAGAGGCGTTCCGCCGCATCGTCACGCCGTGGTGCCTGTCCCACCACCCGCCGAACCCGCTGTCGCCGGAGGAAGTGGTGGCACTGGCCAAACCGTAACGTCGCGTCGTTGACCGCAGCGGTCAGGCCGCGCGCCGATCCATCAGCCGCGTCGGTTCGCTGGCGGGGACTTGGACGCCGTCCGCATGCGAGCACCGAGTCAGACGGCTCGTTTCGCGCCGACGTCGACGCCGCCACGCTCGTCGACGCAATTGTCGGTGCACACATCGTCGAACGCACCCGCTCGGGCAAGGTCGCAACCGGTTAAGAGAAGCGCCTGTTCGATCTCTTCTGGCCAATCGTGCAAGCCTGAGCTGAATTCAACGACGCCATCAGAAGCAAGCTACCGGTCGCGGTTATGGCGCCTTCGGTGCCAGCCGCGATGGGTGACCTTGACCGGCGCTAGTAGGGCTTCCCACGCCTTGCTCTGCCACCGAGGCCCCGTGCCGGTGAAAGTGACCGTTGCGCCATCGGTCGCCCCGCCATCGGCGTACGTGAGTTCGATGGTCGCGTGGGCAACGACGATGGTGCCATCGCTTCGCAGCGCGGGGATTGTCAGTTTTCCGCTGCTCATTCGTCCGCGGCTCATGGCCCGGTCAAAACCCCACCAATGCAGTGAGCGAAGACCCGGCGGGATGATGATGTCGAGGCTGCGACCTACCGCCTCATCGGCTGAGCGACCCACCACTTCGGTCACCTGATCGTCCCACCGCCGAATGATGCCCGCCCGATCGACGGTCACGGTCGGTGGCCGGTTCTCGGTATTCGCGCCAGAAGCCTCCATACCCACAATCACGGGTGAGTGACTGGGCGCAGTTCAATTCGAAGGGTTATTTGCCGCGCAGGTGAACCGCAATGCGCTCGGCAGCGTGTCTAGGCTATGACCGCCCGGCAGCTGAGGGTGGATTCTGACCCCTTCGCGATGTGGGCGCCAGCGCTCGCACGCGGGCTGATCCGCGACGAGGACATGCGCTCGATGCGCTATCGCGACGGGTATACAGATCTGCTCGCATCCAGCGAACGGCACCGGCACGGTTTGACCCAGCGCGCCCGGCGGTCGTTCACGTGCGCGCTCCTGCGCACCGGCGGACTGTCGGTACCCGTCGTGCGGGCACTGATCGGGATGAGCCTGCGCCTCGGTGGCGAGGCGCGCGTTCTCGACGTGGCGTGCGGACCGGGACGCGAAACCGCGTTTCTTGCCGGCCAACTTCAGGGCAGCGGGTTCGTGATCGGCGTGGACTCGTCAGCGTCGATGATGCGATGCGCAGTCCGGGCCAGCAGCGGCCCTCGGGCGGTGTACATGCGCGCAGACACGTGCCGGCTGCCGTTCATCGACGAGTCCTTCGACGTGGTGGCGTGCCTGGCGGGGCTGCATCTGTCTGCAAAACCGATTGTGGTGCTTCAGGACATGGTGCGGGTGCTTGCGCCGGGCGGGCGACTCGTGGTCTCGACGAGCTGCGGCGGCCAATCCGCATTGAGCCGCAAGGCAATCAAACTTGCGGCCACGGTCTGTGGTGTGCGCGTGTTCGATGCCACCACCATCCCCGCAGTCTTGAAGTCGGCCGGAATGACGGACATCGAACAGCACGTTCGAGGAGTGTCACAGTTCATTACCGCTCGCCGCCCAGCGCGATCTGAGTTCACACAGGTGCGCTCACTGCGATGAAAAAGGCCCGTGGTGAACTGACGCTGCGCAGTGTCAGCAAAGTGTACGGCGAGGGCTCGGCGACCGTTCACGCCTTGCAGAATGTCGACCTGGACATCGCGGCCGGCCACTTCACCGCGATTCTGGGGCCGAGCGGTTCGGGTAAGACGACGCTACTCAACGTCATCGGCGGTATCGAATCAGCAGATGAGGGAACGGTTCTGGTGGCCGGCGAAGACATCTCCGGACGCCGCCCGCGGGATCTGGGCGGCTTTCGCCGCTCCCACATCGGTTTCGTGTTCCAGTTCTTCAATCTCATCCCCACCCTGACCGCGCTGGAGAACGTGCAGATCATCAGCGAGCTCACGGGGCGAGGGCAGCGGAGTGCCGCCGCGGAACTGCTTGCCGCCGTGAACTTGTCCGACCGCATGGACCATTTCCCGGCGCAGCTGTCGGGCGGAGAACAACAGAGGGTGTCAATTGCCAGGTCGCTGGCCACCGACCCCGACCTACTGCTCGCCGACGAACCGACGGGCGCCCTCGATGCTGCGACGGGGCGACGCGTCCTCGAGGTGTTGCAGCAGTCCAGTCGCAGCGGGCGCGGTGTCCTGATGGTGACCCATAACGAGTCGGCCGCTGAGATCGCCGATCACCTTATCCGGATGCGCGACGGCAAAATCATCTCCTCGCAACGCAACACAATGCCGGTCGACGCTTCGACGATCCGGTGGTGAGCCCCGTGACAGCAGCGACATTGTTGCGCAAGACGTTACGCGACCTGTGGCGGCGACTGCCGCAGGTCGCCGCGATCGGTCTGACCGTGATGCTCGGCGTGCTGCTGTTCGTCACCAGCTACGACTCGTTCCGCAATATTCAAGCCTCCTACGCGGCGACCTATGCCCGAACGCATTTCGCTGACCTGGTCGTCACCAGTGCGCAGGCCGACGGCATCGCGGCAGCCGTCCACGGCGCCGCCGGCGTCGATCGGGTCGTGACCCGCACGCAGGTCGATCAACCGATGATGATCGGCGGGACCAAACTCGTTGGCCGGTTGGTCGGGATGCCGGCTGTCAGTGGCCAGGACATCGATGCCATTGACATCGTCGCCGGGCGGCTGCCCGCTTCGACAGCCCAGGATGAAGTCGTCGTCGAGCGCCACACGGCCGACACATTCGGCCTCACCAGCGGGGCGGCCCTGCAGGTGTTCGACGGCATGCGATGGCACGACGTGACGGTATCCGGTATGGCGCAATCGCCCGAATACCTGTGGCCCGCCCGCAATCGACAGGACCTGCTGGGGGATCCGCACGCCTTCGCTGTGCTGTTCGTATCCGAGCCGGTCGCCCGAACACTATCGGCGCGGCAAGGATCCAACCAGACGCTGATCACGATGAGCGACGCAGCGACGTCGTCAGATCGCGAGGGTCTCATTCGCATGTTGCGTGCCCACGGTGCGGCAGCGATCGAAGATCGCGGCGATCAACCTTCCGATGCCGCGCTTCAAGAGAGTCTGCACGGCCTGTCGGGCATGGCGATCGGCTTTCCCACACTGTTCTTGACCGCCGCCATGGTCGCCGAGTACGTATTCCTCACACGTCTGATCCACACCGAACGGCCGATCATCGGCACGCTGCTCGCACTCGGCGCACGCCGCGGCACCCTCGTCCGCCACTACGTGTGCTACGGCGTCGCCGTCGCCAGCACTGGGGCACTGGCCGGCGTGGTTGCCGGGGCGGCCGCGACGTCGGCCTACACCAAAGTCTATGCGTCCTTGCTGCATCTTCCTGATACCGTTGTCCAACACCGTATTTCAACCGCGTTCATCGGTGTGATTCTCGGGCTCACCGCTGGCGTACTGGGCGCGCTGGCACCCGCAATCGCCGCGGGTCGCCTCGCGCCGGCCTCGGCGATGCGCGGTGATGCCGTGCGCTCCTTCCGCATCGGACGGCTCACCCGGCTCTCCGCGCGGTGGACCCGCACGCCAGTTGTAGTGCGAATGGCGTTGCGGTCATTGGCCCGAAGCCGCCGCCGGACTGCGGCCACAATGACCGGTTGCGTGCTCGCCCTGACGCTGATCCTGGCTGCAGTGGGTCAACTCACCAGTGTGCAGGCGATGCTGGCTGTTGAGTTCGGCGCGGTACAGCGGCAGGACGCCACCGTCCTGGTCGCGCCGATATCGAATGATGTTGGAGCGCGGATAAAGTCGATTCCCGGGGTGGATTTGGTCGAGCCCGTAACGTCGGCGCGGGTGACCGTGACCGCGCGTGGGCACGTCTATTCGACCTCGCTGACAGGTCTGCAGTCTGCCACGGTCATGCACGGGTTCCGTGGCGTCGACGGCCGGCCGCGGTCTCTACCGTCCGACGGTGTGTTGGCCGGTGCGGGCCTCGTACAGCAGCTTGGCCTACACGTCGGTGACTCCATGACGGTAGTCCCCGCCGGGGGTGTCAGCCGTACCCTGCGCTTGGCCGGTCTTGTGGACGAGCCCCTGGGCACCGCGTTGTACGCGACAACTGGAGTGGCGCAATCGGTGACGAGCACCGGACCTAATGGATACCTGTTGCGCTTCGCTGCCGGCGCGGACCCGAACAGGGTGCGGGATGCGGTCACCAGCCTGACCGGCGTCCTGGCGTACACCGACACCGGCGCGATGCACCGGCAGATCAACGGATATCTGGTCATCTTCTGGGTGTTCGCGAGCAGCATGTTGGTATTGGGCGGATTACTTGCCTTCGCCATCATCTACGTCATCATGACCGTCAACGTGACCGAACGGACAACTGAGCTGGCCGGTCTGCGCGCCGCGGGCGCACCGATCCGGCGCCTCACCGCCGCGTTGGCGCTGGAAAACCTCAGTGCCACTGTGCTTGCCGTGCCTTTCGGTCTTGCGGCCGGTGTCGCCGTCGCGTGGATTTTTCTGCGCTCGTTCAACAACGACCTGTTTGCGCTGCACCTGTCGATCGGGCCGGTGGCGCTCAGCCTTGCCGTGATCGCCGTGATGTTGGCCGCCGCCGTGTCCCAGTTGCCCGCGGCACGGCTGATCAAGCGGATCGACGTCGCGCGCGTTGTCAGAGAACGTGCGCTGTAGCGGAAACCAGTGGCCACGCGATTTTGAACCATGGCGTAAATTTGTCTGGTGCTGCGGCGATTTCGTCCTGCAACGTGGGCCCGTCGACATAACGCCAAGCCGCGACTTCGTGACGGTTCACTCTCGGCTCGTCAGAGCTGCGACCGACGTGGACCCAGCACAGTTCGTGTTCGGCAGCGTGTGCATCGAACTGCGCCCTGTACTCGAACTTGAAGAGAAACGCCGTCGTCAGGCACAGGCCGAGCTCCTCATGTACCCGCCGACGCACCGCGGTGGCCATCGGTTCGCCGCGGCGAGGATGCGAGCAGCAGCTGTTGGACCACCAGCCCGGCCACAACCGCTTTTCCGCGGCGCGCTGTTGCAGAAGCAGTTCACAGTCCGGATTGAAGACGAACACCGAGAACGCCCGGCGCAGCGTGCCGCGACCGTCATGGGCCGCGGCTTTCGTCATGAAGCCGATCTCGACGTCGTTACTGTCAACGACGACAAGGCAATCGTCTTCGCTGGAGACGACTCTCTCGACGAAATCGGTCATGTCCGGCTAGCCGGCCAGTGCGGAGTCGTTGGAAGTGCCAGCGCCGAATCGACTGCAAGAGCGCACAACACCATGGCCAGATAGATACTGGCCCGGCAAAAGAGATGTCGCGCGTCGATGGGCTGCCCGCGACGCGTCCTGGCATCGAGTTGGTATGCCGTTCCTACGAACCAGGATGCGGCCAACACGCCGACGGCGTCGTAGATCGCCCCTGTTCCGATCGCCAGCACGACCGTGGTCAGACCGGTCAGCCAGCTATAAATCAGAATCCGCCTGGCGACGTTGCGCTCGGCGGCGACCGCGGGCAGCATCGGCACACCTGCTGATACGTAGTCCTGTTTCCGCATGATCGCCAACGCCCAGCTGTGCGGTGGCGTCCAGAAGAAGACGATCGCCAGCATCACTACGGCCTGCCAACCGATCGCGCCGGTCACCGCCGACCAGCCGATCAGCACCGGCATGCCGTTGGCGAGTCCGCCCCACACGACGTTGTGAGCAGTCCGCCGTTTGATCAGCAGGGTGTAAATCAGCGCGTAGAACGCGATCGTCACCGCCGCCAGCAGCGCGGCCAACAGGTTGGCTGCCTGCCATAGCCACAGAATTGCTCCTGCGCTCAACGCGATCCCGAATGTCAGTGCGAATCGCGTGGAAAGCGCGTTGCGCGCAAGCGGGCGGCCCGCGGTGCGAACCATCAGCTTGTCGATGTCCGCGTCGCCAACGCAGTTCAGCGTGTTGGCTCCCGCCGTCATCAGGATCGTGGCCCCGACCACGTTGCCGATGAGCACCGGTGCGATGACGCCGCGTTGCGCCAACAGCATGGCCGGAATCACTCCGACCACAAGGTGAAGAGTGTGAGGCTTGGTCAGCGCCACACAGTCTTTCAGGGTGGCGCGGAAGTGACCGCCCCACTGCGACACGGATAGCTCATGAATGCTCACGGTAGAACTCGGTCTGTCAAAGTTGTCCCGTCCCATCAATGACACGACTTGTGGACGGCACGGGTTCAATGGATTTCGACTTCTCGTCGTCGCGGTTGAGCGCAGGTGCGCGGATGGCCTATCGGCGTTGCGCCGCAGGTACGCTCGTTGCTGTGTGAATAAGCTCGGCTACCCCCGGGTCGGCCAGTTCGTCGAACGGTCAGTACGGCGGCGTTCGCGGCGTCGCGTCGATCGAACTAGCTATCCGAAGCGACAAACTCGCTCGATCCGTGTGAGCGACTACATAATTAGTGATAATGTCGCTCGTCGCCGGGCATCCGCAAGAGTCATTCAGCGGCGACACGGCGCTAAACGTGGTTACCCGGTGGTGGTACCAATTCGATCTTCAGGTCGCGCATTGTGCCGCAGTGCACCCGAGACTCTCAATTCCTGTGCAAGCCAAACGAGTTCGCCGAGGCATCCGCTTCACGATTGTAGTGGCTTCGTCGAAGACCTCTTTTCGAAGCCGGTCCCGTGCCAGCATCAATAAGGCTTCGGGAAGGGGTAGGCCAACGGCGGCTTCGTTGAAACCGATCGTGAAGTCGCCGTCGGCGCCCACACGCCGGTCGGCGGTGAGCAGCGGTGCCGCGCCGGCTGCTACGGCGTTTCCTGTGCCGGCGACGGCCACCGGAATCGCAAGTGTGAAGATCGAGCCCCGCGCTGAATTGTCGCCGGATGTCGTCATCGGCCTGCAACGGGTCACGAAACTCGGTCTGCGGCGAGCGTAGTTGGTGTCGGTGCGCCGCAAACCTGAGTCGGCAACACGCCGGGCGGGGTGATCGGGTTGAGGGTCGAAGCGCGGAATGATGTGCGGCTGATGAGCTCGCCGATGGCAAGTTGTTCAAGGTAGGTCTTGAACAGCGCGCAGACGCCCAGCTCGGCGAGGCCGAAGTTGCCCGCCGAACAAGACATTCCGTGCGTTCCGCCTAGTGACCGCTTGCCGGCGAATCACTTCGCCCGGCTCGTTGCCGAGTTGGTCGACGAGCATTTGGATCTTGTGCGCATTCGGGTTGCGTATGACGAGCCGCGCGGTGCGCCGCCCTACGATCCGCGGCTGATGGCGCTCCTGTTGTACGCGTACACCACCGGGGTGTGCTCGTCGCGGATGATTGAACGCAAATGCGTCGATGATGTGGCCTTTCGGTGGCTGACCGCCGGCGCGTCCCCGGGCTTCCGAGCGATCGCCGATTTCCGCAGACAGCACCTGTCTGCGCTCGGATACCTGTGCGAGCAGGCGTTGGCGTCACGGCGGGCCGCTCTCGACGGGACGAGTGTCGCAGAGGACAGGGCTCTCGTGGAGGAGGTCGCGGCCCTCCTGATAGGCGCCGAACGGGTCGATGAAGCCGAGGACGCGGCGTTCGGGACAAATCGTCGTGTCGGCCGGCAACCGCAGCGACTGCGGCGACGAGATATTGGGCTGGCCAGGATCTACGAGACCAAGGCGTCCCTGGACGTCAAGACCGGGCCGGGCCGGGTGTTGGGCGCCCGGGCCGATGTCCGCGGCGACAGGGCTGCGGCCAGTGGGATGGCGGGGCACACGACCGCGAGACCGAAGGGGCGGCGGGCGGTGGTCGGCGCGCTGTTGCTGGCGGTGGCGTTCGCGGGAGGATTCGCCGTCGCGATGCACAAGACGCTCACGCTCACCGTCGACGGCTCACCGATGACGGTCTCGACGATGAAGTCGCGGGTGATTGACGTGGTGCGGGAAAACGGCTTCGCTGTCGACAACCACGACCAGCTGTATCCGTCCGCCGATCAGCCGGTCCATCAGTCCGACACCATCGTGCTGAAACGCGGCCGGCCGTTGCAGGTGTCGGTGGACGGTGGGCCGATCAGGCAGACGTGGACGACGGCCTCGACGGTCGACGAGGCCCTCCAGCAGTTGTCGATGCGCGACGCCGCGCCTGCCGCGGCATCTCGTTTCAGCCGAGTGCCATTGGCCGGCATGGTGTTGTCGCTGGTCAGCGCGAAGAAGGTGCATATCGTCGACGGCGGTGTGGCCAGCGACCGGCGGCTGGCGGCGCCTAATGTGAGGCTCTTGCTAGCGGCGGCCGGTGCGCCGCTCGCGCAACGCGACCAAGTGTTCCCGC
Source organism: Mycobacterium sp. ACS1612 (assembly GCF_001667505.1). Classification (GTDB taxonomy): domain Bacteria; phylum Actinomycetota; class Actinomycetes; order Mycobacteriales; family Mycobacteriaceae; genus Mycobacterium. The sequence goes on along the minus strand of NZ_LZHZ01000036.1, from coordinate 19,637 downwards.
CGGCGTCGACGTCGGTCACCGAGGGCATGAAGATCGCGGTCACTCGTATCCGGACGTTCACCGTCACCACGCGGATCACGCTGCCGCCCCGGGCGTATCACATCCAGGATCCGACGATGAACATGAGCCGCCACGTTGTGGAGGACCTGGGCACCACTGGAACCCAGGTTGTCACCTTCACGGTGTCGACCGTCAACGGCGTCGAAACCGCGCGGTCGCCCGTGAAGAACGAGATCGTGGCACCCGCCCGGCCCTTGGTGCTGCGGGTCGGTGCCAAGCCGGGCACCCAGGTGCCGCCGGTGCGCAACGGTGCGACCTGGGACGCGCTGAGTGCCTGTGAGTCCGGAGGCAATTGGGCGATCAACACCGGCAACGGTTTCTATGGGGGCGTGCAGTTCGACCAGAGCACGTGGGACCGGCACGGTGGACTGCGTTACGCGCCGCGAGCAGACCTGGCCACCCGGGAAGAGCAGATCGCAATCGCCGAGGTGACTCGGGCAGTTCAGGGCTGGGGCGCCTGGCCGGTATGCAGCGTCAGAGCGAGGTTGCGCTGACCATTCGCGTGCTCAGCGGTGATCGGCAGTCGTTGGGTCGAATATCGCCCGCAGAGGCGCACGATGCGCTAGCGCGTCATACAGCCTGACTTCCGGGCTGTCGACGGCTTCGGCCCAGCTGCATCACGATCGCATTTCGCACCCTAATTCTGCGGATGGCGCACCATTGATGGTGATGGAATCGGTGCCGACAAGGACGTCGGAGCAGGGCAGGTAACCAGATGACGCACGGGGGGTACGGGGGCGGTCAGCCCGACCCGTTCGGTCCGGACCCCGTCGGTGGTCCGCCGAGCACCCAGGGCTACCTGCCGCCGCTCACCACCGGTCCTCCTACGACGACAGGTCCGGTCTTCCCGCCAGGCGGTGAAGTCAACACGTTCGCGACCCTGTCGATCGTGTTTGCGTTCGTGTTCGCCCCTGTCGGCGCGGCCCTGGGCCACGTTGCGCTCTCACAGATAAAGCGGCGCGGGCAACGCGGTCGCGAACGAGCGATAGTGGGCATCACCATCTCTTACGTGATCATCGTGTTGGCGGTGATTGCGCTGGTGATCTGGCTCCTGCTCGCCGATGGCTCGGAATCCCCTTCACCGCCCAACCAACCGACGGCCACAATGACGCCGACACAACCCGCGCCACCCCCACGCACCACGGTCTTCACGCCGCCCCCGCCGCAGCGGCCGACGGTCAGAGTGGAGCAGCTTCGAGTGGGCGACTGCGTCGAGGTCCAGCAGACTCAGCCGGACCCCACCAAAGGGCCCGACACGAACGTCATCCTCATTTTTCCGGTGCGCTGCGAGGTCCGCGACGGCGTATTTCGGGTAGACCAGATCTTGCGGAGCAGTGCATGCCCTGGCCAGACACTGTTCGACAGGGGAGAAACTGTATTCGCGTGCATCTCGGATTTCCGAGGCTGATGATGATGAGGTTGTGTTCACTGACTGGCCGTAGCGGGCCGCTGGCGAGGTGCTCCGATGCGCCCCAGCGGTAATCCCTTCGAGCCGCAGTCGGCGGATCCGTTCGGGACGCCGTACGGAGACCAGTCCGCGCCACCGAGCACAACCCCGTTCCGCTATGGTCCACCGTCTGCCGACTACAACACCTTCGCGGTGCTGTCGCCGATCTTCGCCGTCGTGGTACCGCCGGCCGGGGTGGTGTTGGGGCACCTCGCTCTGCCGCAGATCCGCCGCACCGGCGAACGCGGACGCAACGCCGCGATCGCTGGACTCGTCATCGGCTATCTGATGTGTGTGCTGCTGATCGCCGCCCTCATCTGGTGGCTGGCCAGTGATTCGAACCCTGGCCAGGGGATCGCCCAGTCGTCGACGCCCACCACCCCGTATCAGGCTCCGCGCCGACCCTCGACGGTGACCTCGGTGGCCCCCGCGCCAGTCGTTCCCCGGATCAAACTCGACCTCGCCACGGTGCCGGTCGGCACCTGCGTTGAGATTCAGCTGCGCAGCGACGAGGGCAACGACGCGTTGGACCTGTTCAAGGTCGACTGCGCGCACAAGGAAGGGGTGTACACCGTCACCGCGCGGGTCTCCGCCAACTACGAATGCCGTTCCGTCTACGTCGCCGCGCCGCGCGACCACTCCTTCGCCCTGTGCCTGAACCCCTACTGATGCCGATGAGTCAACCCGATCCGTTCGATTTCAGCGACTTCGGCCCGTCCGCTGGAGGTCCCGCCGGACCGCGCACCGGCTCGGGTTCGCGACCGTCGGGTGCCGACTTCTCCACCGGCTTCGATCCCTGGGCCAATCAGCCGAAGACCCAGCCGCGGCAGCGACGCCAGGACGCCTCCGACCGTGACACCTTCGGCCAGGCGATCACGGCGGAGACGTTGCCCACCGCCGGGCCACCGCTCAAGTGGTTCGGCGTGGCGCTGGTGACGGCCGCGGCTGGGGTGGTGCTCGCCGTGGTCAGCGCCACCGGCGGTGGCGGCGTCTTGGCGCCCGCGCTGGCGGGCTGGCTTCTGGCAGGTCCGCTCGCAATCGGCGCATTGGCGGTCTACACCCGTGTCGACACCCGCAGGCGCACCGAGTCGATCTATTCGGCGCCACGCTGGGCGGCACGGTTGTACTGGGCTGTGCTCGTCGTGTGTCTGGTGGGCATCGCATTGGGCGCGTGGCAGATCGCGCTGTGGGCGGGCAGGCAGTAGATGTCCAAGACACCGCGAATCATGCTGCCGCTCAAGCGAATCGCGCAGCTCTTCGCCGTCGCGTTGATGATCGCGGCGGTAGCCGGCTGGTCGATCCAGTCGGCGCATGCCGAGCCGTCCGGCGGCGGCGCAAAGCGCTTCGGCGCCTGCCTGGCCGCCCAGAAGGCTGGCGACCTGGTGCTGCTGTTCGACGAGTCCAGCAGCCTGCAGGGCACCGATCCTCAGGCGGCCCGGGTGCAGGCGGCGCGCTACCTGCTGCAGACGCTGGGCAGATACGCCGACCGCGTGGGCGCGAATCTCGAGGTCGCCACCGCGGGATTCTCGGACACCTATACGCGCGAACAGGATTGGACGAAGCTGACCGCGTCCACCGCCGACCAGGTCGGTGCCCAGCTGTCCAGCATCGCCACCAGGAACACCGGTATCGACACCGATTACTGGCTGGCGCTGGACGGGGCCCGCCAGGAGTTGGCAACCCGCGGACAAGGACCCAACGGCGGGCAGCGCTGCCAGGCCATCGCATGGTTCTCCGACGGCAAGATCGATTTCACCCAGCGGGCCACCTCCAAGCCCTACGCCGACGGGGTCAGCCTGGACAGCCCGACGGGCGTGGCCGACACCACCAAGAGGGCCGTGGAGTCGATCTGCCGGCCGGGCGGCGTCGCCGACCAGTTGCGCAGCAGTGGCATCATCATGCTGGGAATCGGCTTGGGCGCCAACAAGACCCCCGGCGACTTCGACGTGATGTCGGCGATCAGCACGGCCCAGGGACTCAACGGCATGGCGTGCGGGAACATCATCGACCCGATACCGGGTGACTTCTATCCCGTCTCCAACATCGACGACATGCTGTTCGGGTTCGACGCGCTCAACCCGGACCCGGGCACCACCGGGCAGGGCCCGGTCTGCCAATTGCGGGTGTGCCCGGAGGCGCGGCACAACTTCACGCTGGACCGCTCCATCAAGTCGGTCGACATCCTGGGTTCCGGCGGAGTGGCCGGGGTGGTGCCCTACCTGATCTCGCCGTCGGGCAAGACCGTCGAACTGCCCAAGAAGGACGGCCGCAACACCACCGACGTCGACGGCGTGCCGGTGAGCTATGAGTGGCAATCCGATTCAGCGCAGACCATTTCGCTGCGCAACACCGGCGGCCCGCAATGGCCCGGTCAGTGGGCGATCGTCTACGTCGACACCACCGGTCAGCACCCCGACGCGGTATCGCGGGTCTCCATCCACATCACCACCGACATCTTTCCGGCGCTCGCCAACGCCGACAAAGTTCCGTGGCGCAGCGGCCAAGTGGTGAAGGGTCTGACGTTCGGTCTCGTCGACGGCTCCGGCAAGCCCATGCAACCGACGGACCTGGCCGGGACCGCCACCATGTCGGCGGCGCTGGCACCCGACGGCGCGGCACCCATCCCACTGCTGGAATCCGTGGCCAAAACCGACATCGCCAACCCGGTCGACGCCGACCTGACGAAAGTGAATCCCGGGCGCGCGCTGCTGCGGATGTCGTTGGTGATCACCACCGCGCCGGCCACCGACCCCTCCGGCGCCCAGATCGCGCCCGGCACCCAACTGTCACCTCAGGACGTCGACGTCCCCGTGCAGATCCTGCCCAAGCTCGGCCTGCCGGTACCGGGCGAGCGGATCGATTTCGGCACCGTGGAAGCGGCCAAGGGTGCGACCGCGTCGCTCACCATCACCGGCCCGGGCTGCGCCTGGATCGCCGACACCGATGCCGCCAAGGTGGCGGCCGCACCCGATGACATCGGCACCGCGAAGCTGTCCTCCACGGCGAACTCCGCTCAGAACTGCGTGAAGGTGCAGGCGGGCCAGACCGGGCAGCTGCCGGTGACGCTGCGCACCGACCGCGACGGCCACGGTGGGCTGACGGGGACGGTGCCGATACATGTTGCCGCCCTTGACAACCCTGGCGATGCACAGGTCGTGGATGTGCCGTTCGTCGCATCGCTGATCAAGCCGTTGAACACCACCAACTTCGTCCTGGTGTTCCTGGCTGCGCTACTGCTGGGTCCGGGCATCCCGCTGGCGCTGCTGTACGCGGCGAAGTGGTGGGTCAGCAAGATCCCCGACACGCCGATGCTGGCCGATCGGATCCCGGTCGAGGTGACCAACGATGTGGTGCTGCGCGACGGGCAACCTTTCGCGTTGGCAGACACCGACCTGATCCGGCCGGTGCCCGGCCTGGCCGGCGGCGCTCGCCGAGTCTCGGTGCAAGGCGTCACGCTCACCACGACCATCGGCCGCAGCCCGTTCGGCCCCGGCCATGTGACCGTCGACGCCGACGGTCTGATCAGTGTGGGTTCGGCGCTGCCTGCGACCGACCGCACCGGGCTGCGCGCCGTGCTGCCGCTGGCCGTGCACAACAAATGGGTGGTCCTGCACGATCCCCGCGGACCGGCCAACGTCGCCGACGTGCTGCTGCTGGTCGGCGGGCGCACCGACACCGCGGCACGTGAGCGGCTCTACGAAGACGTCGGCCGTCGACTGCCCGAACTGCTCGACGGGCTGCGGCTGCGGGCGGTCCAAGCCGGCCTGGCTGTCTCGGATGAGGAAGCGCGACAAGCGGTTTCGCCGTTCGGCGAACCCGCGACGGGTGCTCCGGCGGCCTACGACCCAGATCCGTTCGACCCGTTCAGGGAAGGAAAGTGAATGCGACGGTTCCTCATAGTGGGATGCGGTGGTTCCGGCGGTGCCACGCTGGCGTTCATCATGGATCAGCTGCGCTCCGAGCTGCACGCCGCAGGCATCGAAAGGCTCTTGGGCGGTTGGCAATTCGTTCAGATCGACGTCCCGAGCGCGCCCGAGACCGGCCCCGAGGGGCTGGCCAACGTGCCCGAGCAGGGCGGCACGTACATCGGGTGCGGACCGCAGGGCAGCAGCTACGCGATCCTCGACGGGGCAGTGTCGCAGCGGCTGGCCGCCGAATCGGCGTTGGACACCATCGCCACCTGGGCGCCACGCAACCCGCAGGAGGTGGCCATCCCGATCTCGGCGGGCGCAGGCCAGTACCGGGCCATCGGCCGGATGATCACGCTCAGCAAGGCCACCGAGATCCACACCCGCCTGCAGGACGCGTGGGATGCCCTGTTCCGGGTCGAGACGATCTCGCAGATGTCCACCGTCGACGTGCCGGGCATGGGCAAGTTCGACCCCAACGAGCCGCCGCTGGTGCTGGTGGTCTCGTCGATGGCAGGCGGCGCAGGGGCGTCGATGGCGCTGGATGTGTGCCGGCTGCTGACGCTGGTGTCGGGACTCGACCCGAAACTGATGGGCGTCTTCATGGTGACGCCCGACATCTTTGATTCGCTTCCGCAAAGCTCCATCGTCGGGGTGCGCGCCAATTCGCTTGCCATGCTTGGGGAGATCGTGGCCAGCCAAGCGGGCTCGGCGCGCGAGCACGACGTCCGGCTGATGCGGGCGCTTGGCCACCAGCACGGCGAAGGAGAGCCGATCCCGTTCGCGCGGGTGTTCCCGGTGGGCCGGTTCATCGGCGCGGACCGCACACTGTTCGGGGACGGCTCGCAGTGGGCCGTGTACCGCGGACTGGCCCGCGGCCTGGCGGGGCTGATGATGAGCGGCGCGGCAAGCGACCAGTTCGTCTCCTACGACTTGGGCAATACGGCGTCGCCGGAGGGCGACCGCGACCTGCTCGGCTGGGGCATCTCTGCGTGGGACGTATTACCTTGGGGCACTTACGGTTTTGCCAGCTTGAGCATGGGCCGCGACCGATACGCCGAGTACGCCGCGCAACGGCTGGCGCGCAGCTGCGTGGACAAGCTGCTGTTCGGACATCTGCAGGCCGGCAACCCGGCGTCGAGCACCGAGCAACTCGATTCGCTCCTGAGCAGCCAGTGGCAGGCGCATTGCGCCGAGCTGGATCTGCCGGCCAACCCCGGCGACGAGCAGACCAGGACCGGCATCCTCGGCCGCTGGATCGGGTCTGAGGCCTTCGCCGCCGAGTCGGTGGCCGCCACCGTCAACGGGCTCATCGACCGGCAGCTGCGAGGCTATCTGCCCAACCCGGAGGGCATGACCGCAGAGCAATGGGTCCCGATCTTCCGTCAGGCTCTTCGCAACCGGAGCAGCGAACTCCTGCGAGCCTGCGACGACGCCGCCTACGCAATGGCGTTCAGCTGGCACCGCGAGTTCGCCGGGCGCATCGAACAAGTGGTGGGCGGGACGATCGCGACGATGGGCCTGCCCTATGCCCGGGAACTGGTCGACCGGTTACGCCGCCACATCGACGACGTGCTCGCCCCGGGGGTGGCGCAGCTCGCGACGATGGGCCCGCAGGACATCGTCGCGGTGCCGCCGCAAGTGGATGCGGCGCTGCGCTCGATGCGCGGGGTGATGACCAACGCCGATCAGGTGCTGGCGACGGCGCTGGACGGGTTCCGCGCAGGCGTGCGACGCCAACTGTTCGCCGACGCCGCCGGGCGCATCGCCGATGTGATGAGAGTGGTGGGCGCCGAGTTGCTGCGGCCACTGCGCGACGCGCTCGGCGAAGCGATGGTGCTGCTGGAGCAGGCGCGCGCGGAGGTGCCCACCGACGTCGGGCTCGCGCGGCTGACCACCGACCAGTACGCGGCCTGGCCCGCCGACGCCGACGAGCTGGTGCCCGCGCGGTTCGCCGAAGCCAACAACGAGGTCCTGCTGATCAGCTCGTCGGCCTTCAAGGGCCGCTACGAGCTCGATCTGCCCAAGGCCGTGGCAGGTGCCAACGCAATGGTGCCGCTGCGCACCGCCATCGACGACGCGACGACACAGGTGATCCTGGGACAGTGGCGCACGACCGGCGGGGTGTCCGCACCGGGAGGTCTGATCGAACGCACCGCGACCTGGGTGACCCGCGCCCTGGGCACCGACCCCGAGACGAGCCGGCCCCGGGTGCCGTCGATGGCACAGTTCGACGTGCACACCCGCCCGGCGGAGCTGCTGACCCGGGCCCGGCTGTATGTGGGCAGGCCGGGGGAGTCGTTCGACGAGTTCTGCAAGGTGTCGCTGCGCGACTTCGTGCAGGGCGCGGGCGCGGCGGAATCGGAACTGGTCATGCGCCGCCGGGACATCACCACCAAGTTCGCCGAGGCGCTGTCGCTGGCCCGCCCGCTGGCCAGCGTGAACGACGAAGCGCTGCAGCGGGTGCATCCCGGGCAGCAGACCGAGTACCGCTACAAGTTCTCCGAGGTGCCCTTCGCCGGCCAGCCCGTCGCCGACGCGCTGTTCGACGTGCTGCGCACCAACCCGCGTATCGACCAGGCCACCAAGGACAACTACCACCGTTCGCTGTCGGACGAGGACAGCGTGACACGGGTGGACATCTTCGGCTCCTATCCCAACTACTCGCCGCTGGCGTTCGACTCGGTGCTCAAGCCCGCTGCCCAGCAGTGGGCCCGGATCGCCGGGCCGGGCCGCGGGACGTTCTGGCGCTATCGGCGCGCGCGACCCCTGCCGGCGTCACTGCCGATGACCGACGACGAGCGCCGCGCGATGACCGCGGGATGGTTCCTCGGCCAGATCGTGGGCCGGATTCACATCCCGGACTCGCCGTACACCGACGCGGTGCGCATCTACGACGCCGATGCCGGGCACTGGCTGAACTTTCCCAACCCGCTGTTGACACCGCCGTCGGCGTTCATCGCCACCTATGACTGGCTGCCCGCAGTGCTGGAGAGCATCCTGCTTGCGATCGCCCAGTCCCACGAGCCGCCGGTGATGCACACGCTGCGGCCGTATGGCGTGCTGCGGGAACTCTACGACGCACATTCGCAGGATCCGGCCAGCGGCATCGTCGAGTTGTCGGCCAGCGACGTGCTGCGCGAGTTCCTCACCGGCAGCGCCGCTGTGCCGGGCGTGACGCCGCGGATCGAGACGATCGCCGCGGCCGAAAGCCCCGAGCAGCGCGCCGCCGCCGCGCAGGAGTGGCTGACGAATGTGCGCGACGTCGCCGCGCAGTATCTGCCGGGGGACATGCCCGGGGCGGCCTCCGGCGGAGTGTTCACATCGATCCCGACCCGGTCGACGGCGTCGAAGACGCCGATCTTCCGCGACCTCGCCCCTGACGTGTTCTGGGCGACGGAAGCCCTCATCCGGTTGTTGCAGCGCGAGGCCGCCGCGCTGGCGCAGGGCGCGGCGGCCGCCAGAACCGGCTATGCCGATGACGGGCCCCTGGTGATCCCGGAGGGCGGAACGTTCTGACGATGTCGATGCCGAGCAGTTCGCAGCAGGCGCTGACGGTGTTGGTCGCTCCGCACGCCAGGACGGAGGAGATCTTCGCGGTCTTGGCCGACTATTCCGCTGTCGGACTGCTCGCCGCGTTGGTGTGGGTGGACGCCGCCGACGTCGGTGGCGCGGGCACCCCGGCCACCGTGCTGCGTGACGGTCGAGCCGTCCCGGCGGTGCTGCAACAGTTGCTCACCGCCGAGCGCTACCAGCGGATCAGGGTGGTGATCTTGGTGCCCGTCGAGGTGCCGTCCGAAGAGCGCGTGCCTCTGGCGGTCGAACAGACCGTGGAGCAGATCGTGCGCAGCAGTTCGATGGGTGCGCGCATCACTCTGCTGCGTGTGCTGCTGACCCAGGGCGACGCTGTCCCGGCGGCCCCGGATTCGACCATGGTGCTCGAGGGGTGGCACAACCTGCTTGTCGCGCCTGAGGATTCGGCCGCGCCCGGCCTGGGTGCGGTGCCGAGCGGCCCGACCACCGACCCGCTCGAGTTCGCCCAACGCACCGCACCGGTGATCGCCGGCCTCGCCGGACTGTGGGCAGGACTGGAGCAGACACCGTTCGACAGGTTGGAGATCCTGCCCGGGCAGACGATGCGCGCGGTGCGGGCGTTCTACCGCCGGCTCGACAGCAGCGAGGTCGAAGAGCGCCTGCGCACCCAGCTGTTCGACCCAGCCGGACGCCTTCCACTACCCCGCGGCGGTGAAGTGCCCGTCGTCTACGTGGAGAATGTTGCCGCCGCCACGCAGACCATGGCCAGGGCGCTGTGGACCAAGCATAGAGACGTCCTCCGCGGGCCGCGGCTATCAGCCAGCGGTGTTGGCCCTCAAGCCATTTCGATATGGGCGGCATTGCGGATGTTCGTGACGTTCATGGGCGCCGCGCTACGGCAGGCGCCAGGGGCGTGGTGGTCGGCGGTGACGGGCTCGGTGTCGTCGGTGCTGGCGAGCACCGTGCAGGGCACGGTGTTCGGCGGCAGGGATTCAGCTTTTGCGGTGGTCACCAACACCGAGGTGGCCAACTGGCAGCACGTGGGCCGCAGCGCCGACACGCTGAACACCGCGCTGGGTGGAGAGCCGCCGCAACATCTCGCGCAGCGCGACCTCAGCGCGCTGTGGACGGATTTCGTCAGCGGGGCGCTGACCCTGGCCGACGGGGGCCGTCGCGCGGCGGGGCTGGATCCGGTTCCGGTCGGCTCGGGGGTCGGTGTGCTCGCCGTCGCCTCCGACGTGGTTCCCAGTGGCGCAGAATCCTTTTCGGCCATCCCCACCTCGCTGTCCGCAGTCATCGGGGTCAGCTCGGTGGAACCGGCCGATGTGCTCGGCGTTGCCGACCTGCGCGAGCGGCTGCAACGCGCCTACTCCGACCCCGCTGCCGGCGTCGAAGCGCGTACCGCGGCAACCGAATTAGAAGGCTGGCAACGGTTCGTGTCGAAAAGCTATGCCTGGCAAGTCGGTTCCATCCTCGCCGACTTCCTGCACCGGGCCCGCCGCGAGGTCGCCCAATTGGTGGGCGAGATCCAGCAGGCCACCAACCGGGTGTCGGCAGGCGAGCGACTGCAGGCACGCCAGCGGGCGATCGGCGTCATCCTGAAAACATTCTTCTGGTCGCTGATTCTGGTCCTCGTCGTGCTGGCCGGGATCGCGGCCGCGGGTTGGGTCCGCTGGCCGTTCGCACTGTGGACGGGCGGCGTGATGCTCGGCCTCTACATTCTGGCGTCGCTGGCGTTGTTCCTGTTCGCGCAGCGAGATCTGTTCGCGGAAAAGCACTTACGACAATCCCAGCTGGACGAGCTGGAGACCATGCAGGCCAACCTGCGTACGGCGCTGCAGGACGTCAGCCGGCTGTCCACCGCGTACGGACAGCTGCTGTCGTGGTGCCGGGTGCTGGGCGCGGTGCTGCGTGCGCCGTTCGGGCCTGCACCGGTGGCGCAGCCCGCACCCGGCCGGCTCTTGGACGGTCTGCCCCGCTCGACCCAACTCGGTGTCGCCGACCCCGACGAGCGGCAGGGCGCCGACGCCGCACATGCAATCCAGCGGCGCCTCTACGCCCTTGGCTGGCTGACCCAGCCGTGGCAGGACATGATCAACGGGGTGGCCGCACGGTTACGTGAAGAACCCGAGATGCTGTTCCGGATGCCGGGCATCGGCACGCAATCCGGACTGGATCAGTGGTCGTCAGCGGTCGCTTCCGGGCACGTTCAGCCCACCGGCGCCGACGCGCTGTGGGCGCGAGTCGAGCAGATGTTCGCCGAGGGACACGGTGAGGTCGCCGACGCGCTCACCGGCACGGTCCTGATACCCGGTGAAGAACGGCACGTGCCTGCCCGGCAATTCGGCGCGGGCATCACCGAGCGCAGCGACGGGCGGCCCGCCCCGTTCGACGCGTCGCTGTTCACCCACACCGCCATGACGGCGGGTCGTGCAAGCATCGCGGTCGACGAGGCCGCGGTCGCGCGCGGCGGGTTGGGGTACCACGCCGTGGTGGTGCAGGCCAGTGATGGGTTGCCGCCCTACGACTTTGCGCTGTTCGCGCCCCGCGTCGCCGTGGCACCCGACGGCGAACAGGACGCGACGTCGTCCGGTGGGCGGGAGCGCCGCGACGTGCCGCCCCGTCAGGACATGGTGTTCTAGCGATGCCCGACCCGCAGCACATCGACGCGGCCGACGATCCGCGACTGCCGGCGCTGATGGCGTGGCGGCAGCGGCTCATCGACGCCGGTGCGGTGTCGCGCACCAGTTTCAAGGAAGCCCATCTTCGTCTGGTGCTGCGCTCGGGCCGCACCGACGTCGCACAGATCCGGGCCATGCTGCCGCCCTCGGCGGCCGAGCACGCCGACGAGATGGCCCGGCTGCTTGCCGAGCTGGAAAACCGAAGGGGCAGCGTTGCGGTCGTTACTGACAACGCGCCTTCCACCGATGCCCTTGCCGAGCAAATCCCTTATCAGACAGATGATTTCGCGGCGTTCCAGTTGGGCGAGCAGCGCGGCGACGTGCACCCCATCGGGCTGCGGCGGCGGCGCGACGAAGCGCAGTCCGGTGCGCTCGAGTTGACGTGGCCGCCATACCCGCCCGCCGGGGATGACACCGTCGTCATCTATCGGATCGTGAGCGACGAAGACGACCCGCCCTACTCGCCGGACCGGGCCTATCTGCTCGGCGTCACCACCGCTACGTCGGCGCTCGACGAACGGCCGCCGCGTGGTTCGGTGCGCCACTACCAGGTGTGGGTCAACAGCGGACCCACCCGCGCACAGGCGTTGGCCGCTCAGCCGGTCAAACACGCGGAGGCGGCGCTGGTGAGCCCGGTGCGGGACTTCACCATTCGTGAAGACGGCGGCCAGGTCATCGGCCGGTGGACCGTCCCGTCGGCGGTGAGCGACGTGTTCGTCTATCGCATCCCGGCGCAGGAGACCGGCCGCGAGGGACTCGAGCACCGCATCCTGCGGGGCAGCGACACCCGTGACGGGTTCGTCGACACCGAGGCGCTGCGCGGGCAGCGCTACCTCTACCGGGTGCGCTGCGCGGCCACGATCGGCGGTGTCATCCGGTTGTCGGAGGCCACCGAAGCGACCGTCGACGTGTCGGCCGTGCTGGCGCCGGTGACCGATCTGTCGTTGGGCGCCCACAGCCAGGACGGGACGCGCTTCGAGTTGACGTGGACGCCGCCGCCGACCGGCACAGTGGTCATCTACCGCAGCCAGACCCCGCCCAGCGCGGGCGCAGAAGCGGTCGAGTTGCCCGAAGCCACGCTCGAGCAGATCGGGCTGCACCCGGTCCAGCGCTTGACGCAGCCGGTGTCTCTGCGCCGCGACGAGCACGGCCACGACAATGCGGTGATGTCGGGGGTGTCGTGGCCCGACAGTTGGAGCCGGGCCTACTTCACCCCGGTGACCGTGCTGACCGGTCGAGCACTGCTGGGCACCACGGTGTCCTCGGTACGCACCGGAGTCATTCACGACGTCAACCTGGCGGAGTACTGCAACAAACAGGTGCTCACGTTCGACTGGCCTGCCGGCGCCGCGGCGGTGGTCGCGCATCTGGCGCCCAAGGGGCACGATCCGCGAAAAGGGTTGACGGGCAAGTCATTTGAGATCTCCCTGGAGGAGTACGAGAAATACGGCGGTATGCAGCTGTCCCGCCAGGAGTTACCCGCCGCCGGGTGCTCGCTGCACCTGGCCCCGGTGGCGTTTTCGGCGGGCCGCCGCGTTGTGGGCGCGATCCGCAGCGTGGAGTACGCCGGGCTGCTGCGCCTGCAGTACGCGGTGCGGATCGCCAGGGACCCCGACGGCTGGCCCGGTTACGCCACGGTCGCGTTGCGCTCGCAGTACGAGCTTCCCGGCTCTCCCGCGTTCGTGTTGATCCACAATCCGCAACGCATCCCGCTGTCGATGCACGACGGGCAAGCCGTCGACGCGGTGCCGGTCAACGAACACGGTCAGATCGTCGGGGAGGCGTCGAAGGAACTGCGGTGGTCGGCGCTGACGACGCACGGCACCGGCGAGATGTGGACGGCCAACGTGCACGGGCTGCGCGGCTGGATCCGGCTGTTCGTGAACACCCCGTCGCCCGCGCGACTGCGCACGATCGCGCTGCTGGACCCGCCGGTCGAGAATCTGCGGCTCTCCGCGGTGGCGCCATGACCGACCGCTACGGCCAACTGGCATACACGTCCTTCGACCCGCCGGGCTCCGCGGGCGGCTGGCAGATCAAGCAGGTCGCAGGCGGGTTGACCGGCGGAGAAACGCAAACTCTGCTCGCCGGAATGCGTACCGCGTTCCATGCCGTCGAACCGCTGCCGGCCTACCCGACACCGGAACAACTCGAGCGGGGCCCGCGCCGGCTGGCGTACCGACGCATCGACGCCCGCACAGCCGGCTACTGGCATACCGTTCCGGCCGGATCCGACAGCACCGGCCGGCCCGGCAATGTGTTCGCCCACGCCGTGCTGGACCGCGCTGCCGAGGCGGAGCCACCGCAGCGGCCGATTCAGCGCTGGCGGTCGCCGCGCTGGCTGTGTCCGTACGGGGCGGCCGCGGTGGCGCGCGCCGTCCTGCCCGACGAGGTGCCCGGTCCGGCGGTTGCGGTTACCAAGGACAGTGTGCTGACGTTCGCGCTGGACACCAGCACATGGCGGCTGGCCACTTTGTTCGGCCTGCTCGACGCGGTCGCCGCCGCGCTCGACGGCGGCCCGCCGGTGGTGCTCGGGGTACAGTCCGTCGACGCCGCCGCGCAGTGGATCGGCCTGGTGAGTTTCCTGATGTCGCCTGGCACGGCCGCGCAGCTGAACTTCTCCACGTTCGATCGCGCCGACCAGGTGGCGGCGGCGCTGCACAACGAGCAGCACCTGACCGCGGTGCCGGTCGTCGACGTGCGCGCGGTTCCCGCCGGGGTGGTGGTGATCGACGAGACCGCGACCCTGTCGTTGGGTGAGCTTGGGGGAGAACCACATCGCACGTCGGCGGGGCAGCCCATCGCGGTGACGCCTTGGTCGGCTATGGCGCAGGTGGTGCTGCTCGAGCCGGGCTCGGCGCGCGCGGTGCTCGACGACATCGACCGCTACGCCACCCAGGTTCAGGACACCGCACTGCCACCGGCCTGGCCGATGGCGATGGCGGTGGCGAGCGCGGACAACTACGCCGACGCCCACACCGAGGCGCGCAGCGTCATCGCGGCGCACACCCCTCGCGGGGTGGACCCCGGCTCCGCGGCCGGCGCCACCATTTCGGGAGTCATGACGCAGTTGGTCGGCACCAGGACCGCCGACGCCTGGGAGGCGGTGCAGCACGCGCCCGCCGGTCTGGCGGCTGAGCATGCCGACCTGACGTATGCGTGCCGCGCGATCACCGACGACACCTGGTTGAGTCAATTGGGTCCAATCCCGTTGGGCCCGAGGAAGTTTGACAGCGGCTCGATCCCGGCCGAACTGTCCGCGGCGATCGGGCCCGCGCTGGAGCAGGCGCGTGACGTCGGCGCCGAGCAGGTGCTGCGGCTGGTCGATTTCTTGATGCGCGCCGGTGTCGACGACGACCGGCTCCCGGCGGCGCTGCGCCGCGATGTGGTGCCAACGCTGACCGACCCGCATTCCGGTCCGCGGCTGGTCCATCGGCTCGGGCAGCGCACCGGCACACAGGTTCGGCTGGTGCTGGCCGCCGAGTCGCTGCGGGGCGCGCTGGACGAAGACGTACTCGGCTGGCTGGCGGAGGGTGTCGCCGCGCCTGCTCCGTCCGAGCTGGCGCACGCCTGCCCGTGGGACGCCGTATGGACGCGTGCGGCGCTTCGCGGGGCGCGCGCCACGGCCGACTCGGTCGACGGCTGGCTGCTGTTGTGGTGGCTGCGCGTCAGCGGATCGCCGTGCTTTGAGCAGATGGCCGCCGCGCACGTGTGGGAACCGGCGGCGCTGCTGGCGGCCGCCGGTGGCGCACCGCCTGGGCAGTCGGCGCTGTTGACCCTGGTGGGCGCGCCGGACTCGGCGGCACTGCGAGAACTGGCCGCTGCGGTGACGGAGGCCAACGCGGACGATACCGCTGTGGCGTGCGCCGGCGTGCGGCTGCTCGAGCCGCGGATGTGGGTCGACGAAGGCCGCACGGAGACCTACCTGTCCAGCTGCAGCGCGCACTGGGACACCGCACTTTCCCTGGTTGCCCCCGACCTGTTGCATCCGGACTTCACAGTGCGCCTCTTGACGTTGGCGGTGCTCGCGGCGATCACGGGTCAGCCCTACCCGCCGGGATGTGCGGCGCTGGCCGAGGACCCGGCGCTCGGCGCCAACGCGGTAGCGCAGGTGATGGCGTTGACCGAGCAGCACGTCGTCTTGGCACCGGCGGTGCTGGCCGCCGGTCTGGTGCGTGAGGGCGCCCGCGGCGTGGACGGTGTGTTGGCGCAAGCCGCCCAACAGCTAGCCGCCACAAGGATCTTCACCGACCAGGAGATCGACGACGCGGCGGTGTTGATGGCGAAGATGTCAGGCGCCGAACCCGAAGGCGCAGCGCTGCGCAGAAACCGGAAACTGCTGACCAAGCTGCGGGTGGCGCCGTCAGTGGCGGCCAGGGAGCGTCGCTGATGCCGATTTATGTTGTGGGCGAGCGTAATCAGCGCGTCAGCATTCAGAACGAGGCACTCGCGGTGTCCGTCACCGGTTCCGTTGCCGGTGCGGAATTGGATGTACGCGCCGGTGCGCACCAGCCGGTGGTGCGCCCGACTGCCCATCGCGCGGTGTTGCCGCAGATCGCAGGCGAGGTGACCGTCGGTGTACGACCGGTCGGTGCGGCGAGATTCGGCGCCGGGACCGTCGTTCATCTCGAAATCGCGCACGACAACCCCGCGGACGTCGATCCGGTGCAGGTGCTGTTCGATCCGGTCGACGTGAGCGGCGAGTCGGACGTGGTGCTGGCCGCATTACGGCCGAACGGATCCCACATCGACGTCGGCGTCATCGCGGTGGCCGACGTGCCGCTGAGCCCGCTTGGGTCGGCGGCGCGCAGTTCCGCGCGGCAGCTGATCGGTCGCACGCCGGCGCGGCCCGACGATTCGGTTGTGGTGGCCCTGGACGTTTCGGCGTCGATGCGGCCGTGGTTCGCCGACGGCAGCGCCGCCGCGGCCACCGACATCGTGGTCGGCGTTGGCGCGGCGGCAGGCATCCGCAACGTGTCGGCGGTGTTCGTGGGGGCTGATGTCACGCCGGTGGTGGTCGGCGGCCGCAACGATGCGGGCCTGGCCGATGCGGTGCGGAACGCGACGCCGCGGTGGTCCGCTGGTGCGCGCTGGTCGCGATTGCTGCCTGGTCCCCGCACCATCGCCTGCGTTGACATTCCGACTTCCGATGTGCGGCAACGCTTTCCGATCATTGTTTTGTCTGATGACCGCCGGTTCGATGCGGCGGGGCCGCGGCTGCCCTCACCCCGGCAGGGTCACGACGCGTCGGCTGAATTACTGGCGCACCCGCAGGTGCTGGACCGGATCACCGCCGCTCTGGTGGGGGTGCTGAAGTGACGAAGTGCCCGCGGTGCTTTTCGGTGCTGACCTCGGCGCACCACTTGTGGATGGTGCCTCCGCAAGCCGGGGCCGGCCGCTACCTCGACGAGGTCGCATCGGCGTTCAACGGCGCGCCCGCCGAGAGCGGGCCGTTCTACAGGTGGGACCGGCCTGCGGGCTACCGCGGCCCGCCATCGTCGGCGACCGATGCCAGCAGGGCGCTGCAGGGCCCGGTTGTCGAAGTGTGCCCGGTGTGTCACTTCCCGTTGCCGGAGGGCTGGCGCGACGGTCATGCCGTCTGCATCGCCATGGCGGGCGCTCGCGCTACGGGCAAGAGCCTGTACATCGCCGTGCTGGTCAAACAACTTCAGCTGCTGTGCGAAAACCTGGGCTCCTCAATGGAACCCGCGACGCGCGCCACCGCCACGGCGTATTCCACCCACTACGAGACGCCGCTCTTCGTGCAGCGCGGACTCATCCCGCCGACCCCGACCGTGCACACGCAGGCGTCGCTGCAGCGGCAGCCCCTGATTTTCAGCCTCGGCATCTGGCATGACGTCCGGCGCTACCTCGTGCTGCGTGACGTGGCGGGCGAGGATCTGGAGACCGGGGACCTGAGCGCGCCGCCGTTCCGATTCTTCGCCAACGCCGACGCGGTCTTCTTCATGTTCGATCCACTGCGGGTCAAGTCAATTCGTGATCAGTTGCAGGATCTGCTGCCCGCCCAGTCGGTCAGCGGGGGAGACCCGCGTAGCGTGCTGAACAACGTGCTGTTGGCGACCGGGCACGGCCACCCGAGGCTGGCGGTGATCCTGTCTAAATTCGACGCCCTGCGGATACTGCGCGATGTGCAGGGCTCCGAGTGGAGCCTGATCATGTCCAACGCCGGCGCGGCGTATTCGCGTGACACGTCCGACTGGCCGGCCTACGACGAGGCGGGCGGACAACTGCTGCACGAAGAAGTACGCAGCCTGCTGACGCGGCTGAATGCGGGGACGATGGTGGCCGCTGTCGAAAACCCTTCCACCGGAAAGAGGTTGACGCACCGGTACTTCGTGGTGTCCTCACTCGGCCAGCCGCCCAGCGGTGACCGCCTGCACCCGCGCGGTATCGCCCCCTTTCGCTGCGCGGACCCCGTACGTTGGGTCACATCGGGGTCCGGGGTGTTGTGAGCTGTGGCGGCCTGGGGGGTCGATGAGGAGGATGGAAATGACGCACGGCGGCTACCGCGGAGATCCGTTCGGTGCCGATCCGTTTGATCCCTTCACGAGCGCTCCTGCTGCCCCCGAGACGCCGGCACCACAGCAGCAGGAGACCCATACGCTTGCCACGTTGTCGGTGGTGTTTGCGTTCGTATTCGCACCCGCGGGTCTAATTCTCGGCCATCTCGCGTTGTCGCAGATCCACCAAACCGGGCAACGCGGGCGGGACCGGGCGTTGGTCGGGGTGACGCTGTCGTATGTGTTCATCACGGTGGTCGTCGTGGCGCTGCTTGTCGCGGCCGCAGGCGTTCCCGCCAGATGACGCGCGCTCGCATGGCCCAGGCCGCTAATGTCGAGGGGAGGTGAGCTGCAGATGAACCAGGACTGGTATGGCGGCTCGGCCGGCCGCGACCACGATGACTTGTTCGGCGCTAATCCGTATCCGGAGCCTCCGGTCATATCGGCCCCGCCCCCGCCTCATTCGCAGACGAACACGTTCGCGACGCTGTCGCTGGTATTCGCGTTCCTGTTCGCCCCCGTCGGCGCCGTGCTGGGTCATCTCGGCCTTGCGCAGATCCGGCGCACCGGGCAACGCGGGCGCGACCGGGCGTTGGTAGGGGTGACGTTGTCTTACGCGTTCATCGTCATTGCGCTCGTCGCGGTGGTCGCGTGGGTGGTGGTCGACACGGGAACAGACAGACCCTCGACCGCGGCGTCGCCCCCTCCTGCTGCGAGGAGTCCCGCCGCCCCGGACGAGCGGCTGGTCAAGGCGGCCCAGCTGCCGCAGCTTCTGCTGGGCATCGACGACGTCAAGCAGGCGGTCAATGCGCCCGCTCTCGCCAAGGTAGACGAGGGGCCAGGCCTCAACGGTGACAAGGGAATCAACGTCACCCCCCGCGAGTGCATAGGCGCGTTGTTCGGTGGGGGTGCGTCGGCCTATGAGCGCAGCTCTTTTCGCGCGTCCTTCACGCGTGCGCTCTCTGGTGACGGGGAAAGCGGCATGATACTGCTTAACGAAACCGCATCGACGTTTGAAAACACCGCAGCAGCAACCAATCTCGTGGCACGGACGGTTGGCCAGTGGCGCGGCTGCGCAGGGAAGTCGGTGACGCTGATCGTCGACGGAAATCCGCTCCTGCTCGACGTCGGAGAACCGGTGCAAAACGGCACGGTCATGGTGTTGCGAAACACTTTGCGCGGTAGCAAATCCGGTTTCAGCACCGATCGGGCCATCACATCGGAAGCGAATGTCGTCATCGACGTGGACGCGCAGGGCTTCGACCTTGGCGACAGCGTGCAGACGATAGCCGACCGCATCTTGGACAGGGTGCCGAGCTGAGGCGCGATGGGGGACACCTACCGGGGCGGCGGGGGTGTGGTCACGACATGCACGCGACGCCGGTTAGCCACGGCGACAATCAGCCATATCCAGGCCCAGCCACCGCAGGCCCAGAAGGTCAGCAGCGTGAGCACGGCGTGCAGTGCGTGGTTGGGTCCGGTGATC
>NZ_LZHZ01000035.1 GCF_001667505.1 Mycobacterium sp. ACS1612 | reverse complement strand
GGGTGGTGGCGGCGGTAAGTTCACCGGCGTCGAGGAAGCGGTGGTTGGCGTCGGTTCCGGCGTGGACGGCTGCGGGGCGACAGAGGTCGACGGACCCGGAGCCGGAGCGGAGTTGTCGGGCAGAACGAGCCAGACGATCGGCACGATCACCGCAGCCGCCGCGACGACAAGGAACCCTATGCCGGCCTGCTTGGACCTGTACCACGGCTTCGGGGGACGCCGAAACGTCAGAGTGCTGCTGTCCGACGCGCGAAGCTGGCCGTTGACGGTCCAGGTGTTCACGGTCGGACTGGTCATTGGACGAGCCGGGGGCGCAGGGCGCGTCTCCCCCCGGTTCTGCTGCACAGGGGGAGGGGGTTCGCGTCGAGGCTCAGGGGAAACCTCGTACACGTATGTCGGCTCGGCGACCTGCTCAGCGCCGAACCACCCGTCGCTTTCGTACGGGTCGTCCTGCCGGTAATCGAAGCCCAAACCCGGCGGGGCTTCGCGCTCAGTCACCCCCCGATGCTAACGCTGGTGCGAAATAGCTGCGGTCAGTGCGCGGCGACCGCAGTTTCCTCGTCACTTGGTTTCTGCCCGATGCTGCGCAGCGACTGGCCAATGCGGACAGCTGTCGTCAACGCCTTGCTCGATCCGTGCGGACGACCGAAATGGAGCAGCAATGTGGCGCGCAGGGCTCCGGATTCGCACGGCATATTGCCGTGCAGGCTGCGATAACCCCAGAACAGGTATGCGTCTCCGACTTTCATGTCGACTCGGTGCAGATAGCCGGCATTATCGAGCTTTCCGAGAATGTGTTTGCGATAGAAGGCACTTTGTCCGACGGCTTTGTCGACGATGTTGGCGAAAACAGAACGCCGGAACGGTCGTTTGTTGAAGAGACCGACCAACTCGCCTGCGTCCCCGGGTGCGGCTTCTGGCAGAAAAATCGGTACCACCATCGTCACGACGCTGGCGTCGTAGTGAAACCAATACGCGTCGCCTTCGCCGCGCGGACCGGCAACTATTCGCAATGCGGAACCGGTCAATTGCAGAGTGCCGGGATCGTCGGGGAAGCGGGCGCAGACGATGTCGGTGAGCAGTGACACGACCGAGCGGCTCTTGATGAAAACCGCTGCATCGCTGTCTTCGTCGTCCTGCGGAGATTGTATGAAGTGATCGCGCGTGCCATGGGTTCGGAGCCGATCCTCGATGTCTTCTCGCGCATGGGCAAGCCATTCGTCGGGACGGCATTCCGGAGGCATACCACGCCGGATTCGTCCAATTCGTCGGCGATTTCACGAGGGTGGCGATACTCGTTGATCGGCTGCGTCATCGTCGCAGCAGTATAGGGGGTCGGAAATCGTGGTACGCACGCCTAGTCGCCTTTTTTCGCAGGCAAGGACGGCGACCCTGTTCTGTCGTTTCGATCCTCGCGTCAATGACTCTCGGCGTAGATTTTTCTGACGCTGAGCATCCCATCGAGCTAAGGAGCCAAGGTGGGTTACGTCGGGTACGTCGGCAGGGTAGGTGCGCTGGCCGTCGCACTCGGCGTGGGCCTCGCGGTGGGAACCATGCCGGGTCTCGCACTAGCGGAACCATCCGATTCGGCGTCGACGACTTCGGTGGAGTCCGACTCGCCGCCTCCGAAGAAGCACACGCCGAAGAAGAAGTCGTCCAGTACGCCGGTCAAGCCCGACGAGCCTGCCTCGACGGCTCCCGACACCGCTTCCGCCGCAACCCCGTCGGCTGCACCCGACACCGATACCGATGCCAGGGTGACCGCGACCGATAGAGACGAAAACACACCGACTACGCCGAAACACAAACCGCACAAGGTCGACCCCGACCGCGTGACCAAGATGTCATCAAGACGTTCATCGCCGTCGAGCGTCACGCCCAAGGTCAAGTCCAGCACCGACACCGTACCAACACCAAACCTTCCCAACGAATTTCGGTTCGCGGCCGACACGCCGAACTCGAGTGCACGGACCGTCACCGTCAGCACACCGGTCACGTCGCGTGTGGAGCCGCCCAAGTTCAGCAGTCCACTGACGCCGCTGAACATCGTCACGGAGGTGGTCTCGAGCCTGCTCGGATGGGTGGGGCTTGGCCCGTCGATGACCGTCAGTCCCTTTGCGCCGGTTCACGAGCCGGTGTTGTGGACCATGTTGGCCTGGGTCCGTCGCGAGATCGAGCAGACGCTGCGGATCGCGCTGCCCGCTGCGGGCGTGCAGCATGTCCCCGCGCTGATCGTCACGGGACCCAACCTGTTGGTGAACCCGGGCGCCGAACTCGGCGATCCGTCATTGTCCGGGTATAGCTCAGTGACCGTGCCGGGCTGGACGGTGACGGGTACCCCGACCGTCATCGAGTACGGCACACCGCGCCGGTTCCCGTGGCCCACTTCGTCGCCGGGCCCGACGTTCCCGCGGTTCCTGGCGTTCCCCACCTCGGCCAGTGCACCGCCCGACAGCGGCGAGCAGTTCTTCGGCGGGGGACCGGTCGCGACGTCCACTCTGAGCCAAATCGTCGACCTCCGCGCCGCTGCTACCGAAATCGATGGTGGCACCGTGCCTTACGCGTTGAGCGGATACCTTGGCGGATTCACCATCGATCCGTCTGCGGCCTCGGTCCGCGTCGAGTTCCTCGATGCAAGCGGGGGGAGGATTGGCACCGGCAGGATCCGCCCGGTCAGCGTGCTGGACCGCTTCTTCCAGACCCGGTTCCTCAGCCGTCAGGCCACCGGAACCATTCCGGTGGGCGCTCGCGCCGCACGCGTGGTCGTGACGCTGGCGGACCGCAACCCGGTGCTGGGCAACTACAACAACGCATACGCCGACAACCTGTCGTTCAGGGTCGGCTCGGAGAACGTCGTCGCGCCGACCCTCGTCCGACCGGAGTCGAATGTCGGCGAACTCGATCACGTGTTCATGGTCTACATGGAAAACAAGGGCTTCAGCGACATCGTCGGCAGCCGTAACGCGCCGTACCTGAACAGTCTCATCCAGACCTACGGGTTCGCATCGAACTACTACGCGCTGACCCACCCTAGCGACCCGAATTACTATCCGATCATTGGTGGTTCAGATTTCGGCTTCGACTACAACTGCCCGGCGGACTGTTTCGACCCCGCATTGAACCTGGCCGACAACATCGAGTTGGCGCACAAGACCTGGGCCGGCTACATGGAGGGCGGGGGCGGCTACAGCACACCAACCGACCGGTTGCCGTTCCTCGCGTTCCATGACATCTACGACGACCCGGCCCGCGTGGAGAGCCACTTGTTCGATCTGTCGGAAATGGCAGGAGATCTCGTCGTTCCCCATCTGGCGCCCGATTTCGTGTGGTTCGCCGCCGACGACGCGACGAACATGGAGGGACCCACCGATACCCTCGCCGGCATCATCGGATGGGCGTTGAGTCAGCTCACGCCGCAATTCCTTGGCGGACACCAATACAACGTGGCGGCGGGCGACCGATGGCTCGCGGAGACACTGCCCATCATCATGGACTCGAACACCTGGAACGACCCCAACGAGCGAAGCGCGATCTTCCTGACCTTCGACGAGGACTACAACAACATCTCGTTGGGCATCGGCAATGACGGCAACCACATCGTCACCGTGGTCATCCCGTCACCGGGTGCCGTCGCAGGTGGGATGCGAGCCGGTGCGTTCATCGCCGACGACCGCTACGACCATTACAGCCTGCTGCGAACGATCGAGGATTCGCTCGGGCTTCCACCGCTGACGAACAACGACCGCTACGCGTACCCCATGAACGAATTCTGGACGTAGACGCCCGTCGTACGATCCCGGTGTGACGTCGCCGGATGCGCAACGACTGCGTGACCTCAAGCTGCTGCGCCGGGTCCGCGACCGGATGGACCGCGAGTATGCCCAGCCGTTGGATGTCGAGGCGCTCGCGCGGGGCGTGAACATGTCGGCGGGGCACCTGTCGCGCCAGTTCAAACTCGCGTACGGGGAGTCGCCGTACTCCTATCTGATGACGCGCCGGATCGAGCGGGCCATGGCGTTGCTGCGCGGCGGTGACATGAGCGTCACCGAAGTCTGTTTCGCCGTCGGATGCTCGTCGTTGGGGACCTTCAGCACCCGCTTCAGCGAATTGGTCGGCATGTCGCCCAGCGCCTACCGCGACCAGGCGACCGGCGCGGTCGGCGGGCTCCCGTCGTGCGTGGAGAAGCAGGTCACCAGGCCGATCAGGAATCGAGAAGCGCCCGCCACCCGGCTACACATAACGTGAGCGGCATGAACCTCACCATTCACTCCAGCATGTTGCCGCTCGACGATCCGGATGAGTCGCTGGCGTTCTACCGCGACGTCCTCGGCTTCGAGGTTCGCCTCGACGTCGGCAACGGCAAGATGCGTTGGATCACGGTCGGCCCGCCCAACCAGCCCGACACGAATGTGGTGCTCTACCCGCCGGCGGCCACGCCCGGCCTCACCGACGACGAGCGCCGCCTGATCGCCGAGATGATGGCCAAGGGGACGTTCGGTCAGCTCAACCTGGCCACCGAGGACCTCGACGCCACGTTCGAGAGGGTGCAGGCTCGAGACGTCGAGGTAGTCCAGGAGCCGACCCAGCAGCCGTACGGCGTTCGCGACTGCGCACTGCGTGACCCCGCCGGAAACATGGTCCGAATCCAGGAGATCCGCTGATCCATGGAAAAGCCAACTCGGTCGCCGGCCCTGCACGCGGCGGACAGCCACGAAGTGATCCGGGTGCACGGCGCCCGCGAGAACAACCTCAAAAACGTCAACGTCGAACTGCCGAAGCGTCGGCTGACGGTGTTCACCGGCGTCTCGGGGTCGGGCAAGAGTTCGTTGGTGTTCGACACGATCGCCGCGGAATCGCAGCGGCTGATCAACGAGACCTACAGCGCTTTCGTGCAGGGTTTCATGCCGACGTTGGCGCGGCCTGACGTCGATGTGTTGGACGGGCTGACCACCGCGATCGTCGTCGGCCAGGAGCGGTTGGGCACCGATCCCCGCTCCACGGTCGGCACCGCCACCGACGCCAACGCGATGTTGCGCATCCTGTTCAGCAGGCTCGGGCAACCGCACATCGGTTCGCCGCAGGCGTTCTCGTTCAACGTCGCCTCGATCAGCGGCGCGGGGGCGGTGACGTTCGAGCGGGGCGGCCAGACCGTCAAGGAGCGGCGCGACTTCAGCATCACCGGGGGTATGTGCCCGCGCTGCGAGGGCCGGGGTTCGGTGAACGACTTCGACCTGGCCGCGCTATACGACGACAGCAAGTCGCTCAACGAGGGTGCGCTGACCATCCCGGGCTACAGCATGGACGGCTGGTATGGCCGAATCTTCCGGGGCTGCGGCTTCTTCGACCCGGACAAGCCGATCCGCAAGTACAGCAAGAAGGAATTGGACGCCCTGCTGTACAGGGAACCGACCAAGATCAAGGTCGACGGCGTGAACCTGACGTATTCGGGGCTGATTCCGACAATTCAGAAGTCGATGCTGTCCAAGGACGTCGACGCGATGCAACCGCACATCCGGGCGTTCGTCGAGCGGGCGGTGACGTTCACGACGTGTCCGGAGTGTGACGGCACCCGCCTGTCCGAGTTGGCCCGATCGTCGAAGATCAACGGGGCCAGCATCGCCGATGCGTGTGCGATGCAGATCAGCGATCTGGCCGAATGGGTCAAGGCGCTGAATGAACCGTTCGTGGCCCCACTGCTGGAGGCGCTGCAGCACAGCCTCGACTCCTTCGTGGAGATCGGGCTCGGTTACCTGTCACTGGACCGGCCCGCCGGGACGCTGTCGGGCGGTGAGGCGCAGCGCGTGAAGATGGTGCGCCATCTTGGTTCGTCACTGACCGACATCAGCTACGTGTTCGACGAGCCGACGATCGGCCTGCACCCGCACGACATTCAGCGGATGAACGACCTGCTGCTGCAATTGCGCGACAAGGGCAACACCGTGCTCGTGGTCGAGCACAAGCCGGAGGCAATCGCGATCGCGGACCACGTAGTCGACCTCGGCCCAGGGGCGGGCGCGGCGGGCGGCGAGGTGGTGTTCGAGGGCACCGTCGAGCAATTGCGGGACAGCGGCACCCTGACGGGGCGGCACCTGGACGACCGGGCGGCGTTGCAGAAGAAGACACGTAAGTCCAACGGCGCGCTACAGATTCGCGGTGCCGATACTCACAACCTGCAGAGCGTCGACGTCGACATCCCGTTGGGGGTGCTGGTGGTCGTGACCGGGGTCGCGGGCTCGGGTAAGAGTTCGCTGATCCACGGATCGGTGGCGGGGACGGACGGTGTGGTGGCGATGGACCAGACGCCGATTCGAGGCTCGCGGCGCAGCAATCCGGCGACCTACACCGGATTGCTCGAACCGATCCGCAAGGCGTTCGCGAAGGAGAACGGGGTGAAGCCGGCCCTGTTCAGCGCCAATTCCGAAGGCGCGTGCCCGAACTGCAACGGCGTCGGGGTGATCTATACCGATCTGGCCATTATGGCGGGCGTCGCCACACAGTGCGACGTGTGCGAGGGCAAGCGGTTCGACGCGTCAGTGCTCGAATACAAGTTGGGTGGCCGCGACATCAGCGAGGTACTGGAGATGTCGGTCGCCGACGCATTGTCGTTCTTCGGTGGTGAAGCCAAAGTGCCTGCAGCACACAAGATTCTGGTTCGGCTTGCCGATGTCGGTCTGGGCTATCTGGCATTGGGTCAGCCATTGACCACGTTGTCCGGTGGCGAGCGGCAGCGACTCAAGCTGGCGACGCAGATGGCCGCCAAGGGTGACATCTACATCCTCGACGAGCCGACCAGCGGCCTGCACCTCGCCGATGTCGAGCAGTTGCTCGCGCTGCTGGATCGTCTTGTCGATTCCGGTAAGTCGGTGATCGTGATCGAGCATCACCAGGCGGTGATGGCGCATGCCGACTGGATCATCGACCTCGGCCCCGGCGCCGGGCATGACGGTGGCCGCATCGTCTTCGAGGGCACGCCGGCTGATCTGGTCGCCGCTCGCTCCACGTTGACCGGCGAGCACCTGGCCGAGTACGTCCGCGCTTGACGGGCCGTCACATCAGGCCGGGCGGAATGGGCGCAGGAAGCTGGATCGGCGGAACGTCGGCGGGCAGTTGCACGGCGGGGACGTCGGCGGGCAGTTGAACGGCGGGCACCGGGGCCGGTAGTTCGACGGTCGGAATGTCGCTGGGCAGTTCGACGACCGGAACGTCGGCGGGGTAGACGAACGGCGGAACGCCGACCGGCATCGGCAGGACGGGCAGCGGCAACGCCGAAATGTTGGGCGGCACCGGAACCGTCGGTGCCGGCGGGTCGGGTGGTACGGCCGACGCGGGTGCCGGTGCGGTGCCGACAGCCAAAAGTGTGAAGGCGACCACAACGAGTCGACGGCGCATGGCACAAGGTTAGGACCGTCGCCGGTGAATCGATAGGCTCCGGCCATGGCGAACGTGCTGGCGGTCAATCTGGCGCATCCTTACCCGAATTCCGACAAGGACTCGCTGTTGACCGGCATCGACAAGCGTCCGACGGGTGACACGGTGAGTGTGCGCGCTCCCGGCCCCAAGCACGGCGGCCTCGGCAGTGGCCTGGTGGGTGACTACATCGGTGATCAGCAGTATCACGGCGGCGACGACCAAGCGGTGTACGCGTACGCCCGCGAGGACCTCGACATGTGGGAACGAGAGCTGGGGCGCGACCTGAACAACGGCGAGTTCGGGGAGAACTTCACCACCGAAGCGCTCGACGTCACCGGCGCTCGTATCGGCGAGCGATGGCGGGTCGGCGCCGATGGGCTGGTGCTCGAGGTGACCCGGCCGCGCATCCCGTGCCGGACGTTCGCAACTTGGCTGTCGATCCGGGGCTGGGTGAAGACGTTCACGAAGGCGGCAACGCCCGGTGCATACCTCCGAGTGATCGAGTCCGGATCGGTGCGCGCGGGCGATTCGATCGTCGTCATTGATCAACCGAGCCACGACGTGACCGTGGGCTTGGTGTTCCGAGCGCTAACGCTGGAACCGGAGCTACTGCCGCAAGTTCTGCAAGCCGATGCGTTGGCCGATGAGATCAAGGATCTGGCTCGCCGCCGCATCGATTCGTAACACCGTCGCGGGCGTGGCGCCGCGATGAGAATTGCCTTGCGGTGCAGTCTGAATGGCATGGGCAAGCTCATCTATGGCTTCAACGTGTCTTTGGACGGGTACATCGCCGACGCGCAGGGCAACATCGACTGGTCAGAGCCGAGCGAAGAACTGCACCAGTACTGGAACGACTTCGAGCGGGAGACCGCCCTGTCGCTCTACGGCCGGCGGCTCTACGAACTGATGTCCGCGTACTGGCCGACCGCCGACCAGGCGCAGGACGCCACCCCGTTGATCGTCGACTTCGCGCGCATCTGGCGCGACATGCCCAAGGTCGTGTTCTCGCGCACGTTGGAGTCCGTCGACTGGAACTCGCGCCTGGAACGCGGCGACCCGGTCGAGGTGGTGACGAAGCTGAAAGCCGAAACCGACGGGCAACTGGAGGTGGCCGGCGCGACGCTGGCCGCACCGATCGTGCAGGCCGGACTGGTGGACGAATACCGGATCGTCATCGCGCCCATCGCCGTAGGCGGGGGTACCCCGTTCTTTCCGACGCTGCCGTCATGGATCTCGCTGCGACTGGTGGAGAACCGCACCTTTCCGGGTGGCACGGTGCTGCTGCGCTATGAGGCGAAACATGACTGATCGGACCAGTTACGTTGCGGCGCAGGTGATTTAGTGCGCCTAAATCGTCACTGTGACATATCGAAGGGCTTGGTGGTGTGGATCCCGCAGGTGCAGTCGTCGATCGACGGGCAGGTGCATTGCATGCCCCACTCGATGATCTGCCGGGCGCGTTGCAACTCGGCGATGCGCGCGTCGATCTCGGCGAGTTTGGTCTCCGCGAGCGCGCGACTGGCGGGCCGGCCGGGGGCGTCGTCGGCGAACAACACCTGAATCTCGTCGAGGGCGAACCCGGCGGCCTTGCACAGCCTGATCACGTCGAGGCGGGCGACGATCGACTGGTCATAGCGGCGCTGACCGCCGACGCGATCGGGGGACCGGATGAGGCCGATTCGCTCGTAGTAGCGCAGCGTGGTGGCCGCCACGTCAGTCTGCCGGGCGAGTTCGCCGATCGTCAGAGTGCTGGTCAAGATTCGACCTCCGATTCCGGGCTTGACTTAGAGTCAACTCTAAGTCGTTGACTGTAACCATGCAGAAGCACAAGCAGCCAGTCGACCTTGTCCATGAGTTGAGCGGCGCCCGGTACGCCATGCTGCGGACGTACCGGCGCGACGGTGCCGCGGTCGACACCCCGATATGGTTCGACCTTCAAGGAAGCTCCTTGGTGTTCCGGACGAAGGTCGGGCCAAAAACCAAGCGGATGACCGCGCACTCGGAGGTCGAGATCACCGCGTGCGATTACCGTGGCCGGATCATCCGCGGTGCCGGCACGTTCACCGGTCGAGCGACCATACTGTCCGGCCACGAGGCCACAGAAGCTAATCGCGCGCTGCATCGGCGGTATGGGTGGCAGTGGAATACCGTGCCGCTGGTGAAGCTTCCCGGCGTCACCAATGTGCACAGCGAGTTGTCGGTGCGAGAAAAGCTGCGGCGGGCGCGCGACCGAAATGTGTGGCCCGACAGCGCAATTGTGCGAATCGACTTCGATGGACGCGCATCGGATGGTGGCGGACCCGATACGTCACAGTGACGTATTCCGTTGGGGGACAGGCGTCTTCGCGGGGGAGCGTTAGGACCTCTTGTCCGTGGATCGGGACCGCGCCGGCCGCTTCCGTGCGACCGATGTCCCGCTGCTCGCAAGCCGGCTGAGCGTGGACGCACCGGGCAGCGACGACACGGCGTTGTAGACGTCGTTGCCGGTTGCGACAAGGGCTTCGAGTTGAGGCAGCAACGCATCCATCGTCCGGATCATCGGATCGGCCAACGCGAGGTACCGTTCGGCGCGATCGATCGCCGTGTTGAGGCGCTCTGTGGCGATCGCGAGATTCTCGATCAGGTCAGGCAACTGGCTCGCAAGTTGGATCGAGGCGGGTGGGATGCGCATCGCCCCGCTGGCGACCGATTGCGCGGTGTCGGCGGCCGCCTGCGCGGCGGCCTTGATCTCTTTCGGGGTCGGAACCTTCGGGTTCGGCATTTGGTAACCATGACGCGGATGCGCGCATCTGTCCGAGGTTTGCGGTAACACGCGCGTCTTTCGGTCGTTAGAAGCGTGAACGATCTTGAAGCCGGTCTCGTTGAATGCGATATAGCGTCGCAGGAAGGACGAATTGTGCCGAGTTCACTGATTTCCACGCGTACCCGACGATGGCTTGCGGTCGGTGGCCTAGCCATTGTCGCGGCCAACGCAGGCACGCCCGTCGCCGAAGCCGATTTGGTCTTTCCGACGGCCGGTTCGGAGTCCGTCGGAGCCACGGTCGACGACCTCAAGACTCAGGGGTTCAACGTCGTGGTCAACTTCTTGGAGGGCCAGCCCAACGTTGCGTTGTCGGCATGCACCGTCATCGGGATCGACGACCCGAGCCCGCCGACAGCGGATCCGGCAACGGTCACGGTGTCGGTCGACGTCGAATGCCCGAATGCGAAGTAGTCAGCGGCCCGCCACGCTGAGTGCAATTCGTCACGGTGACGAAAGCATGGGCACCCGCGGGGAAGGACTGAGGCCGGGCCTGCCGGTCGGGCGTCGTGTTCACGCGTGATTTCGGTGTGATTAGTCGCGCTCATCGCGACCGAACGCACCGAAATCGCCGGCGGTCCGGCGTGGGGAGGACGGGGCACGCACCCGACAATTGTCCCTTCTCATTCAATCTGCGCCCGCGCACGGCCTTGACCTGCGTGGAACAAGAAGGGTGAGAATCGATTTGGTCAGATTTCTCAGTGAATCGTGAACTAGCGGTCTGGTGCGTAACGGCGGTATCTCGGGTCGATTGAGCTGAAGTTATTCAGTTCAGCCCACTCGTATCCGGCGCTTCGTCAGTCGGTGGACAGACAGGTGCTGCAGACCGGGCACCAGCGGACCTCGCCCCCGAGCAGCGCTTCGATGGATGACAGATCTTCGACGTGTAGCGTGCACGCCTCGCGGAGAGGTGCACCCGGATTATGTCGACAATGAACTTCGCCCGCTCGACCGGCGTCTTGCCGTACCCGTCGACAGCAGTGGTGCCATGGGCGATCACGTCGCCCTCGTCGAGCTCGCGCTCCTCGTAGCGTGTTTCGCCGTCACTATCCGTACCAATCAAAGCGCGGGGAAGCGATGTCAGCATTGAATGGATAGCAGAATTATTCATGAATCTCGTCCGTGTCCCGCTCATCATTTCAGGTGCGTGAATCGATCGGCCGGCCGGCAGGTGCCTAGTGCGTCGCGGCATCAGACTTCGGTATGGGCGACCTCGCTAGGACGCGGTCGGCTCAATGACGGACAAGTCCGCTGCCACCGCCACGGCATTGTTGCCTCGGATCGACGCCGTCGCCCCTCACCGCGTCGGCTGGGAACTCAGCGACTGGCTGACACCGGCCATCTGATCGCGGCGGCCTAACCCGACACTTGGAATCCCGACTGGGGTGGCCCGCGTTCGGAGCCAAGCCCAACCTGCAGTAGAAATCATTCTTTGACAGACACCTGATCAGCTCCAGCCCAATCCTCACCGCACTCGCTTGCAAGCTGTCGGAGACGACGACCCTATTCGACCAACCACATGGAGACGGGGAACGCGCAGAGTCGCGCAAGTATTGCCAAACCCCAGCGTTGGTTGTCGGAACTCCACTTGCCTCAATGCCAACCGACCCACACGCCAGCTAACGCTCCCAGCGCCAGCGTTAGCACGCGCCGGCCCCCGAAGATGGTTCGTTTGACTGAGTCGAACACACGGACTCTTCTGCTGACTTGATTTGCCAGGATCGCACGCGGAATCCAATGTGTGTCGAGCGCGCTGCCAACGTTGTACATGTTGAAGTTGCAGATGAGTCCTTGCGATCCTCACCTCGCGGATGCCAAGGCTTCGACATCGCTGGGAAAGTAGCAAATTGAGCGAACCTGTTACGCTGCCGTCGATTTGGAGGCCTTGGGCGCTTGGGCCCGCGCGTGGGTTGGCCTACGCCGCGGCTGGGGAGGTCCAATTTGGAGGCTGTGCGCAGTGCCACTCTGAGGGACGGACAACAGCAGCGCGCACAGCCTCCTGCGCTACCTCTTATCGCAAACGCGAACTGAACTCAGGTAGTCGATTACTCTTGTTCGGCCAATCCCGAGTATTGGATCATGATTGCGCGAGACAATCTTGGCATCCACGGTGGCTTGAGGGGGAATCGTGAATCGCATCGCCGCGTGCACAATTCAGCAAATCGCCAAACCTGGTACGCCAAGCGCATGCAGTGACTGACGGCCATGCAGTTATCTGGCCGCGGGGGTATCGGCCGTCCGTCGATCGGTGGTCCGGCTCGCCTCGGCTCTGACGATTACCGCCCACGCCGACGGCGACCGCCCGGGATCAGAGAGTGCAATGGCACGGGCACGGAGGTCATTCGAACGTCGCACAGCGGACCGCTCACATGAGAGTCCTCGTAGTGACAGAGATTCGCCTTTACCGCGACGGAGTCGCCGACTCGTTGCGCCGCCTTGATGAGGTTGAGTTGGTAGAGACCGCGGCCACCGGACCAGCCGCTGTGATGACTGTTCGCCGTACTAATTGCGATGTCGTTCTTCTTGATATGGCGTTGCGCGACAGCACCCAGGTAGTCGCCGCTCTGCTGACTGCCCGCCCGGCGCTGAAGGTGATGGCTCTGGGCGTTCCCGAGGACTCGACCGAGGTTGTCGAGTGCGCCGAGGCGGGCATCTGCGGCTACGTTTCCCGCGAGGCGACACTCGCCGAGGTCGGCGAAGCACTGCACTCTGCGCTGCGCGGAGAGGCGGCGGTAACACCCAAGTTGGCCGCCCGGCTCCTGCGCCACATCGCTTTTCAGGCCCGCTCCCGCCGCGGCGGCGAGGTCCCCCAACAGTTGACCCCCCGCGAGCGGCAGGTCATGCAGCTACTGGAGAACGGAATGACCAACCGCCAGATCGCCCGGGCACTTGACCTCGAGGTCAGCACGGTCAAGAACCACGTTCACAACCTGCTCGCAAAGTGTGGGGTCGCCGCACGTGGTGATGTCGTTGCCGCCTGCGGTCGGGCGCAGCTAGCCGCTGACGGCGAGCGCAGCGAGATCCAGAACCCGGGTCCACTCCCGGCCGTCACGACCCGCCTCAAACGAGCCGACTAGCGACCCGTCGAATCCCTGCCGGACGCACGGCCCGGCGTTGCGATCTGCCGCGTCCCCGGCCGAAAGGCCTTACAGGCGAGCCGAATCATCCTGCCCACAATAACTTTCGTTCGCGGCGGGGCCGCCTCGGAGCCGTCCGCAACGGATCCGGATCTGCCCGTCGGTACCGATCGACGAACCGATCCGTCGGAACAAAGATCTAGATCGCCGATCAAAACCAGATCCCCCGGCGGATAGACGAACGCAACGCAATGACGCGTACTGGCTTGGTGGCTGCGTCTGGTTCGCACGTTCGGGTGGCACTCGTCGGCTGCTCGGGCCTGCTGGGCGACATCATCGGGCAGACGGTGGCTGCGCAGCCGGACCTCGACGTCGTCGCAGAGCTGGCCTCGCCGGGCCGCGAGGGCACGTTGCCCGAGGTGGACGCCGACATCGTGGTCTGGAACAACGCCGATGAGGAGATCATCGCCCAATGGCTCGCCGGGCCATCCCGGCGTGTACCTCGAGTGCTGGCCACACTCGTCGACGGGCAGCAAGCTGCGTTGTGGGAGTTGACCCCGCACCGGACCGAGCTAGGAGCCCTGTCCCCGGACACGCTCATCCAGACGATCCATGACACCGGTGCGGCGCCGTCATGATCACCGCGATCCGGGCGACGAGCCGTACCATCGCCGACTTCCTCCAGGCCGAGCTCGAGGCCGACCCTGACCTCGGCCCGTTGTTCTCCGGCGGCGGTGCGATGCGGGTCTACCTGAACACCCCGGCGCAGATGACGGGTAACCGCTCGGGCCTGTCGGTCTGGCTGTACCGGGTCACCCGCGACGATGTGACGCTCAACCGGCCACCAGAGCGGGTCAGCCCGACACGCCTTGCGCCCGCGCCGCTCCCGGTGCGCCTGCACTATCTCATCGCCCCCATCATCAACTCGAACGCCGCGGACTCACCCGAGACGGAACAGGTCATTCTTGGCAAGGCCCTGCAGGCTCTCAACGACCACCCGCAGCTTCGCGGAGTCGACCTCAAGGACGACTTCCAAGGCACCCGCACCGTCGTGACGAGCCGGTTCGAGGGACTCAGCATCGACGAGCTGGCTCGCGTCTGGGATGCGCTCAACGCGTCGTACCGGACATCGGTGTCCTACGAGGTCACTGTCATCGACATCGAGACGCCGTTGCGCACCGAAACCGCTGCGCCGGTGCACATCCCACTCGTCGAACCGGCCGTGATCGTGGGTGGGCCATGACCCGCTCGACAGTGATCGCGAACCAGAACCAGTACACCGTCAGTCCCCTGTCGCCGCGCGCCCAAGGACATGTCTTCCAGGCCGTTGTCAGCGCGCAGCTCATTGATGGCCTCACCGGTGCTCCCGTCGAGAGCGCGCGAGTCAGCACCGGTTTTCCCGGCTTGCAGTCGCGCACAGCGCGCAGCGGCTTCGTCGGACTGGCCGGCGACCCGTCGCGGGCACTGCCGGGTCTTGCCACGACGACCTATGACGTCGACGTCCTCATCGAGGCGCCCGGATACCTGCCCCGGCAGGAGGTGGCGGCGTTCGCCACCGACCCTGCCTTCCCAGCGGCGTTCGCCCCCGCCGATTTCGGAACAGTCGTGCTGCGCAGGCTTCCCGTCGTCCTGCACGTCAGGAGCTACGAACTCGGTCCCAGCAACCGACCGGTGCCGCTGCCCGGCGCCGACGTCACTGTCGAGGGGTACTGGACCAGCGTCGCTGGGATCGGAGCCGCCGCGGCGACCACACCGCTGTTGGGCGTCGCGCCCGGGCTGAGCGCACGCCGACCGGGCGGCGCTGTGATCGACCGGCCCACGCTGACTCCGGCCGCCGAACCAGCGCGCACCCTGGACGCCGCGGCCGCCGCCGGCGCGACCCGCATCGCGGTGAGCAACACCGGCTCACTGGTGCCCGGGAACCTGGTGGGCCTCGACCTGGGCGATCCCGAGCGCGCCGAGCGCATCGAGGTCCTCGCGGTCCACGGTCCGGCCGACGCGCTGTCGCCCGCCGAGTTCGAGCTGCGGTTCCCGCTCGCAGTCGGCCACGCCGAAGGCGCCTCCGCGGTCCGCATCCCGGTGCCCGCTGGGCCCGCGCCGGCGGTCAACCTCACGGCCGAGGCACTGGCTGGCGACCGCACGTTAGCCGTCGGCTCGCTCGCGGGGCTGGCCGCCGGACAGGCCGTGCGGATCAGCGGCGGCTCCGCGGCGGCTGAGTATCGCATCGCCGAGCTCTACGAAACCACCACAGACGCCGACGGATTCGCACGACTGCCCGCCTTCACCGGACTGGCCGCACTCACGCTGTCCGCCGTGTCAGCCGGCCTCGACGCCACCGCGCGCGTCAGCCTCACCCAGCCATCACCGGCAGTGAACCTCACGCTCACCTGAGCGTCGTGAACAACGGAGGAAGCGATGCCTGAATACCTCGCCCCCGGCGTGTACGTCGAAGAGGTCGACACGGGTGCCAAGCCCATCGAAGGTGTCAGCACGAGCACCTGCGCGATGGTCGGCGTGGCCGAACGCGGTCCCGTTAATGTCCCCATCCTGGTGACCAGCGTCGGCGAGTATGTACGGCTGTACGGCGGCCAGCTGCGAGCGGGCGACGACTATTACGGCGACCACCGCTTCCTCCCGCACGCCATCGAAGGTTTCTTCACCAACGGCGGCAAACGTGTCTACGTCGTGCGCGTCGTCCACGATGCTGCGACCAACGCCGAGTCCCCCCTGTTCGACCGCGGCGACGCCGCGTCGGTGACCACCACCTTGTTGCGCGCCGCGGGCGAGGGGACCGGTTCAGCGGCCGCGCCGCCCAGCCTGATCGTCGTGTCCAGCGCGGCTCTTGGCAACGGCGATTGGGTCCGCATCGGCGACGGCAGCACCGCGGAGTACCGCCAGGCCGCCGGAGCATCCGCTGTGGCCGACGTGGTCGTGGCGACCGACCTGCCGCTAGCCCGGTCGCACCCGGCGGGAGAAAGCGCAGAGGAGTACGCCCGGGTGGCTGGTCCGGCATTCACGCTCGAAGTTGCCCCCGAGGCGCGAGACACCGCCGTCGTTGTTCAGGGAGCGAGCAACGACGTTGCCGGCCTCGCGCCGGGCACCGTGCTAGAGATCGGCGCGGCGGGTTCCGCCGAATACCGCCTGGTACGGGACACCAGCGCGATCACCGTCGTCAGCGGGACGGACTCCACCGCCCGCGTGCGGCTGGACGCCCCCCTGGTCTCGGCATACGAGGATGGCACCGCGGTGACGTCGATCGACCTGACCGCGGCAGCAGTGCAGACCTCGACCATCACCAGCGCGACAGCAGGCTCCCCGGTGTTCTACGTCGACGACACCCAGGGCAACCTCGACGACCGGACTCACCTCGTGGTGGTGGGTAATACCGCGACCCGCGAGGTGCGCCGCATCGGGCAACTCGACAGCCTCGACGTGTCGCCGGGCGCCCTCGACGACTACGAGGCTGGCAGCCTCGTAGAGGCCGTCGAGTTCGCCGCCGCCAGAACCCTGTCGGCAGGCGCCTTGGCAGGAGCCCACGAGCTTGTGCTGCAGCCAGACCAGGCCGCCGGACTCGTTGCGGGACAACAGCTCATCGTCAATCCCACTGCGCCGCAAACGGTCACCATCCAGGCGATCGGCGCGGACAATGCGACCCTTACCGTGACCGAGCTGGCTTCGGCCGCCAACGTCAACGACGAGGTGGTGCCGGCGCCGAAGCAGACCACGGCTGACGCTGCCGCCGGCGCCCGCGTGCTCGCGGTCGACGACCGAGTCGGACTGACGACAGGTGCGCTGCTGCGGGTGGGCGGCGGTGCGGGGCAGCAGGTCGTCACCGTCTTGTCGCTGCCGGCGCAGAGCGGAGTCACGCCGGACGCGGGCAACGTCGTCGTCACCCCACCGCTAGCCACCGCAATGCCCGACGGCACCGCCGTGACGATCCTCGGCGAAGCATCCCGAATCGGCGGACGCCAGTTCACCGCCCTTGTACTCGGTGTCGGCGCTGGAGCCTCGGAATTCCTCGTGAGCGACGGGGACGCGTTTGCGGGCACCGAGACTATCCGCGTCACCACCCTCGGAGGAGACGTCAGTTTCCACACGCTGAATCAGAACGCTGCGCCCGCCGCACCTGAGGAGTTGACTCTCACCACGGCGCTCGCCCGCTCGCACCCCAGCGGCTCGGCGGTCGTGCAGCGCGCCCCGCTATTCACCGTTCAGGCACTCGATGCCGGCTCATGGGGCAACCGGCTGCGCGTCAGCGTGATCGACGACAACCCGGGCCTCGTCAGCCACACGACGATCGATGCGATCGTCAACGCCACCACGATCCGGCTCGCCTCTCGCTCCGGCGTGCAACCGGGAACGGTGCTCGAGATCAGCGACCCGACTACGGGCGCGGTGCTCGGTGACCCCGTCAAGGTCCGCGAAGTGGACCGCGCGACCGGCAATATTCGGCTGGCCGGGGCGGGTCTGTCCGCGCAGCAGAATGTGAGCGGCAACGGCGTGCGGTCACGGGAATTCACCCTCGAAGTACTTCTGTTGCGCCAACCTGACCCCGCGACGCCGTCGCGCGACGCGCAGGTGATCGACCGCGAGATCTTCCGCAACCTGTCACTGGACCCCCGGCACAGCAACTACATCGAAAAGGTCATCGGCGACATCGACGGGGCGAAGCGCCGGTGGGATCACCGAGCCGAGGGTGCCTCACTCTATATCCGGGTCCGCGACGCGGCGACGACCGCGGCGGTGACCGAGACAACCCGGCTCGGCCCCGAAACCCTGGTCGACCCACAACCCGATGGCAGACGGCTACCGGCACGGCTTGCGCTCGAGACGGTCCTCGGCGGTGACGCGATCCTGTCGCTCACCGATAACAACTACCTCGGCAGCGACAACGCCGACCCCGAGAAACGCACCGGCCTGCAAGCCGTGCGCAACATCGAGGAAGTCAGCCTCGTCGCCATACCGGGCCGCGTCGAACAACGACTGCAGCAGGGTGTCATCGACCACTGCGAGCTGATGCGGTACCGGTTCGCGGTGCTCGACAGCGCCCCCGAGCCCAACGACACCATCGTCGATGCGCAAAACCAGCGCCAGCAGTTCGATACCAAGTACGCCGCGCTGTACTACCCGTGGCTGACGATCCCCGACCCCTATCCGGCCAACCTCGCCGACGTA
The DNA here is from genome assembly GCF_001667505.1 of Mycobacterium sp. ACS1612. Classification (GTDB taxonomy): domain Bacteria; phylum Actinomycetota; class Actinomycetes; order Mycobacteriales; family Mycobacteriaceae; genus Mycobacterium. The sequence goes on along the minus strand of NZ_LZHZ01000035.1, from coordinate 216,187 downwards.
CGCGCGTACCCGATCCCACCGTCAGGCCACGTGCTCGGCGTCTACGCCCGCACCGACATCGACAGGGGAGTGCACAAAGCCCCGGCCAACGAGGTTGTGCGCGGCATCACCGGTCTGCGGCGCAAGGTCAACAAAGAGCAGCAGGACATCCTGAACCCCTACCCGGTCAACGTCAACGTGATCCGGGACTTCCGCGACAACAACCGGGGAATCCGGGTGTACGGCGGCCGCGTGATCACCTCCGACCCGGACTGGAAGTACGTCAACGTCCGACGGCTGCTGATCTTCATCGAGGCTTCCATCGACCGAGGCCTGCAGTGGGTGGTATTCGAGCCGAACTCCGAGCCGCTGTGGGCGCGGGTGCGCCGCACGATCACCAACTTCCTGCTCGTCGTGTGGCGCAACGGTGCCCTGGAAGGGACCGTGCCCGAGGAAGCCTTCTTCGTGCGTTGCGACCGCACCACCATGACCCAGACCGATATCGACAACGGGCGGCTGATCGTGCAGGTCGGCGTGGCGCCCGTCAAGCCGGCCGAATTCGTGATCGTACGGATCGGCCTGTGGACCGCCCGCTCCGACAGCTAACCCCAGGAGACGCAGATGGCAGACGACCGCAACGACCCGTTCCGGACATTCAACTTCCGGCTCGAGATCGACAACGTCCCGGTCGCGGCGTTCAGCGACGTCACCGGGCTGCAGTCCGACGGCGACGTCGCCGACTACCGGACCGGGATGGACCTCCCGCTGACCACCCGAAAGCTCCCGGGGCTGCGCAAATTCGGCCCCATCGGGCTCAAACGCGGAATGGTCAAGGACACCACACTGTGGGACTGGTACCGCAACATCGCCAACGGCAAGCCCGACCGGCGCAACGGCACCGTGGTCCTGATGGACGAGGAGCGCAACGACGTGCTGCGCTGGCACTTCGAAAGCGCCTGGCCGAACAAGATGTCCGCGTCGGACCTGAAAGCCTCCGGCAACGAGGTTCTCATCGAATCCATCGAACTGATCGTCGAAAACATCACGTTCGAAGCCGCGTGACATGTTCGCCACCGACCAGGCGCCGGGCGTCTACTACCAGACCGTCGACGCGGGCAGCCCGCCCGTCGAACCGCTGCGCACTGACATCACCGCCATCATCGGCATCGCCGAGCGTGGCCCGATGGACATGCCGGTGCCGGTCGAGTCGTGGCAGCAGTTCGTGTCCTGGTTCGGGGGCTGCACACCTTCCGGCTACCTGGCCTATGCCGTGCGCGGGTTCCTGGAAAACGGCGGACGTCGCTGCTGGGTGGTCCGCGTCGCCTCCAACGACCCGCTGACCGGATCAGCTGCGGCCTCGGCCCTGCTGCGCGACGCCGCCGGTCCGGTGTGGCGGGTCAGCGCGAGCAGCCACGGCGTGTGGGGCAACCAGCTGTCCGTCGTGATGCGCGAGGTGAACCGCGCCCAGCTGTACACGGTCGCCCAGGACCCCGCCGGGCGCTGGAGCGAAGTACCGAGCGTGGCCGGGCTCGCGCGCTCAACGCTGGTGCGAGCCACGCAATCCGGCACGGGGTTCCTCGCGTACCGCACCGTGGCCACCACCGACGCCGTGACGAGCCGCGTCTACTGGACCCACCCCGACCCCGGCGCGGGCCTGCCGTACGACGCACCGCTGACAGGGGTGGACCCAGATCAGCCCGTGCTGCTGGAAACCGTCGACTATCGCATGCTCGCCTACGAACGCGGTCGGCTACTGCGGATGTATGACCGGCTGTCGCTGGTCCCCGAGCACCCGCGCTACGGCCCGACCGTGCTGGCCCCGACGGCTGCGGCGTTCGCGTCACCGGAGCCCGTCGTGCTCGAGGAACTGCGTTCCGGCGTGCCCGCACTCACCGTTCTCGACGTCGTCGCCGGCGTGCAGCCGCTATCCGGGGCGCGCGACGGTCTGGCGAGCCTCACCGTCGGCGACTTCGTCGGTGAACCGTTCGCCGACGACGACTCCGACGAGGCGCGGGCCCGTAAACGCCGCGGCCTACGCGCTGTCGCGGACATCGACGAAGTGGGCCTGCTCGCCGTACCCGACATCCACATCCACCCCGCCGTTCTCAACGAGTTCGCGCCGCCACCGCCGTGCGTGCCCGACCCATGCCTCGACGACCCCCCCGTCGAGCCTGCGCCGCCGGTCATGGCGCCCCCAGAACTGCCGCCGGTCTTCACCACAGCAGACGTCTACCGCGTGCAGGCCGAGATGGTGCTGCAGTGCGAGCAGAAGCGCGACCGGTTCGCGCTGCTCGACGTGCCGCACGAGGTGGCGCTGGACGCGGTGTCGGGGATCCGCGGCGTGCTCGACTGGCGCGCCCGATTCGACACCGACTACGCGGCGCTGAACTACCCGTGGCTGAAGGTCAGCGATCCCATCCGCGCCGCCGGGGCCATCCGCCTGCTTCCCGCCAGCGGCCACGTCGCGGGGATCGTCGCGGCCACCGACCTCGAGCATGGCGTGCACCGCGCCCCGGCCAACCGGCGCATCGACTGGGCGCTGGGTCCCAGCGCGGCCGTATCCGAGGAACGCCACGCCGTGCTCAACCAAGCCGGCGTCAACGTCGCCCGCAGCGCAGACGGCCGCGGGCTGCGGCTGCTCGGTGCGCGGACGATGTCCTCAGACCCCGATTGGGTGTTCATCAACGTGCGCCGACTCGTCTCCATGATCGAAAAGGCGCTTGGCAACGCGCTGCAGTGGGCGGTCTTCGAGCCCAACGGCTTTTTGACCCGCGCCCGCGCCACCATGACCGCCACCTTCTTCCTCGACACCCTCCACGAAGCCGGGATGCTGGCCGGCGCCAGCGCAGAGGAGTCGTTCTTCGTGCACTGCGACCTCAACAACAACCCGCCCGAACAGCGCGACGTCGGACAGCTGCTAATGGAGATCGGCATCGCCCCCGCGCAACCGTTCGAGTTCGTGGTGCTGCGGGTGGGCCGGGTCCACGACTCCATACAGGTCCGCGGTGCCAGCACCGCCCTCGGAGCGACCGGGACGGGGTTCTGACCATGTCGCTGCTAGCGGGCCTCGAAACGACGACGGGCATCCGGCTCGACCCACCGCTGAACCACAACTTCATGGTCCTGATGGCCGACACCAGCAGCGCCGGGTCGTTCATCAAATCAGGCGTCGCCTCGCTGCTCGGCGACGCCCTCTTCGGCGGGTTTTCGGAGTGTGAGGGCCTCAAGATGCTGCAGGAGGACGAGAAGCGCCACGAGGGCGGGCTCAACAACACCGAGCATCGCTTCCCGACCCGGTTGACGTGGCCCAATCTCGTACTCACCCGCGGTGTTTCGCGGATCAGTCAGAGCGGATGGGACTGGCTGTACGGGTTCGGCGACGGCAAGGTCAAGCGGATGGACGGCATCGTCCTGCTCATGGACGAACGGCGCATCCCGCACAACATCTGGAAGTTCCGCAGGGGGTTCCCCGTCCGCTTCGAGGGCCCGAAGCTCAACGGCTCGGCCAACGAGGTTGCCGTCGAAGCGCTCGAGATCGCCCACGAGGGACTGTGGCAGCTGTCGATCCTCAAACTCGGCGCCGAAGCCGTCGGGGTGAACCTCTGATGGCCGGCGAGATTCAAGAACTGCACACCTCCGTCGATGTCGTGGACTCGGCGGCGCTGCTGGCACCGGAGGTGCTCAACCAGATCGTCGAGGCGGTCATACAACGGATCGACGCCCGGGATCGGGATAACGCATCGCGCGGCAGCGAGCGTGATCTGCGCTCAGTCGTCCAGCAGCAGCGCGCACCCCAAGGACGGTCCGCATGGCCGAGCTGAGCAAGGCGAAGTTCAAGGTGTTCAAGCTCGACGGGTCGTCCGACGAGATCACCGTCCAGTACAACCCGAACAGCCTGTCATTCGAAAAGCCCGTGCAGACCGTCGAGATCGCCATCCCAGGCCTCGACAGCCCCCTCAAGCAGTTCATCCGCGGCGGTACCGAGACCGCCAGCGTCGAACTCTTCTTCGACACCACCGACCGGGGGATGGGCATCGGTGCCACCAGCGTCACGACGCTGACCGACGCGTTCTACGGCCTGGTCAAGATCGACCCGCAGACACACGCCGCGCCAGTCTGCTCGTTCATCTGGGGAGAGAAGTTCCCCGGCGACAAACTGCCCGAACGCTACGGCAACCAGCGGCGCAGCGAGTTCTCCTGCGTGGTCACCAACGTCAAGCAGGACTTCAAGCTGTTCAGTCCCGACGGCACCCCGCTGCGCGCCGTGCTCACGTTGAAGCTCGACGAGTACGTGCCGCTGCACCGGCAGCTGCAGCAGCTCAACCTGCAGTCGGCCGATCACACCCGCAGTCATCTGCTCAAACAAGGGGAGTCCTTGGCGCTGGTGTCCTGGCAGTACCTGCACAACGCCCGGGACTGGCGACATGTCGCCAACGCCAACGCCATCGACGATCCACGCCGGGTCACACCCGGGCAGACCCTGACCATTCCGCCGCTGACCTAGGACGCGCCCGTGACGACCACCACCATGCAGCAGGAAGCCGACCGCCTCGGCGGCTTCTACGTGCCGCGGTACGAGGTCAAGATCGAAGGCGCAAACCTGCCCCGCGACGTGGTCTTCGACGTGCGCAGCGTCACCTATCGCGATGACGTGGACGGCCTCGACAGCTTCGACCTCGTCGTCAACAACTGGGACGAACCGAACCACCGATTCAAATACATCGGCTCCGAAACCGCGAGCATGCTCAAGCCGGGCCACGCCGACTACCCGCGCGTCACGCTGTTCGAGCCGTGCGGCAAAGAGGTCGAGCTGCGGATGGGCTACGGCAACGACTTCATCACCATGCTGCGGGGCAGCTTCACCACCATGCAGCCATCCTTTGCCGGGGGCGCCGCCGAACTCACCGTCAGCGGCATGAACGTGCTGCATCAGCTGCGCCGCAAGCAGTACACGACCACCTGGACCGACAAGAAGGACAGCGAAATCGCGCGCGACATCGCCGCGCGCACCGACAACGGCCACAAACGCTTCCCGCTGCCGATCAAGATCGACGACGAGGCGCTCGGCAAGGAAAAGTCGATCCCACTGGTCACGCAACAAAACACCTACGACATCGACTTCCTGTTCCAGCGGGCCCGCAAGCGCGGCTATGTGATGTTCGTCCAGGAGGCAGACGAGACACGGCCACGGCAGCTTTATTTCGGGCCGTCACGCCCCGGCATGATCCCCGGCATCCGCGACGTGGTCTACGAACTCGCGTGGGGCCGGTCGTTGCTGGAGTTCAAACCGACCATCAAAACGGCCAACCAGATCGGCAAGGTCACCGTGCGGGGCTGGCACCGGACCCGCAAGGAGCCCATCAGCCGCACCGTGGATCTGGACGACGAACGCATCACCGCCAATAAGGACCTGCACCGGGTCATCAACGCGTGCGCGGCCCGCGAGGAGATGGTGGTCGACGAGCCCGTCTTCACCAATTGCGAGGCCCGCGAGCGCGCGATCGCGATCCTGCTCGACCAGACCAAGGAGCTGGTCACCGCCGACGTGAAGATCGTCGGATTGCCGGAACTTCGGGCCGGTCAGATCGTCGTCATCAAGGAGCTGGGCGCACGGTTGTCCGGGAAGTACTTCGTCACCAAAACCCAGCACAGCATGGACGAGTCGGGCTACCTGACGACATTCAGCTGCCGACGCGAGGCCGGTGTCGACTGATGGACCAGCGTTTCTACGGCGTCACCATCGGCCTGGTCACGTCACTGGACGACCCCGAGGAGCAGGGCAGGATAAAGCTGCGTTTCCCGTGGCTGGCCGACCAGGCCGACAGCGGCTGGGCGCCGATCGCCTCGCCCATGGCCGGTAAGGACCGCGGGTTCTACTACATGCCCGAGATCGACGACGAAGCGTTGGTGGCGTTCGAGTTCGGCGACTTCAACCATCCGATCGTTCTCGGCTTCCTGCACAACGGGCTCGACACGCCGCCGTACGACGGCATCGACCGCCACGTCCGCCGCGTCAAGAGCGTCGCCGGACACGTCCTGGAGTTCGACGACCGAAGCGGGCAGGAAAGCGTTCGCCTGCGCAGCGACAGCGGCCACCAACTGGAGCTGCACGACCCCGGCGGGTACGTCGAAGTCACCACCGCCGGCGGTCAGAAGATCCGGATGCAGGACACCCCCGGCCAGATCGAACTGTCCACCACCACGGGCACCACCGTCACGATCGACGACGCCCCAAGCCAGATTCAGCTGCGCACCGTCACCGGGGTGTCGCTGACGATCTCTGACGTGGGAGGCGTATCGATATCCGCCCCCGCCGGTGCGGTTTCGGTGAACAGCCTGATGTCCCAAGTGATCTCGGCCGGTGCAGTGTCGGTGATAGCGCCGTCGGTCAACGTCGACACCGCGATGCTGCGCGTCAACGCGGCAATGGCGATGTTCAGCGGCGTCGTGCAGTGCCAAACCTTGCTGTCCAGCGCGGTCGTCAGCGCTATGTACACCCCCGGCGTCGGGAACCTGTTGTGAGGCAACCATGCTGACCGTCCCGGCCCCCCAGCTGACCTACGAGGCGCTCAGCAGCTCGGTGGCCGCGCTGGAGTTGCCGCTGACAGTGACCGTCGGACCGGTACTGCTGGACAGCGCCCCGCAAACTCCCGTCGAACTGAGCACCTTCTCCCTGGTGGGATACCGCCAGCCGTCAGCGCTTTCGGCCCCCGAAGTATGGGATCCGGCCGCCAGGCAGTGGCTGGCAGAAGGTTCCGCGGTCGCCGACACGCCCCTGGCGTACCTGCCCGCACAGCCGGCTCCCTGGCAAGGCACCATCGTCGCCGCCGTCGGCCAGGACGCATCCGGGCAGCCGCAATTCGTCAAGGCCATCGCAGGTTATCCGTCGTACTGGTTCCGAGCCCTGTTCGCTGACGGCGAGGAGGTGGCACTCAGCGGGCCCAGCGACTCGGTGACCTTCGGCGGGATCAACGACCGCAACCTGCTGGTGCTCGGCCCAGGGGAAGGCGAGGAGCCCAAGGACGCCACCGAGGCCAGGCTGCTGCTGAAGAACCCCGGCCGCCAGGTCATCGGCAGTCTGGTGATCCGCCGGGACAGCCCTGGCGCGGAGATGACGCTCAGCAACGCCGCGGGTGCCTCGGCGGTGCTCAAACCCGACGGTTCGATCGAGCTGCACCCCGCCGTGGGCCGGCGGGTCGTGGTCGCGGGGGACCTCGAGACCGAACGCGTGATATACCGTCCCGCGGCCGGCGGCACGAAGAAGACGCTGGTGTAGGGGGCCGAGGCATGGATCGCGCGTTTCTCGGAGTCGGCTGGAAATTCCCGCCGCAGGTGACACCCAGCGGTGCCATCGCCACCTCACGCGCCGAGCAGAAGATCGAAGAGTCGATCTACCTCATCCTGAGCACCGCCCAACGGGAACGGCCCATGCTGCCGGCCTACGGCTGCGGCATTCACGACCTCGTCTTCGCCCCGGACAACCCCAGCACCATCGCCGAGGTATCGGCGTCGGCGCGGGAGGCCCTGATCACCTACGAGCCGCGCATCGACGTGCTCGCCGTCGACGTCGCGGCTGCCCCCGGCCAGCCCAATGTGCTGCTCATCCGGATCGACTACCGCGTGCGAGCCAACAACGCACGCGGCAACCTCGTCTACCCCTTCTTCATCACCGAAGGGATGTGACCGATGCCCCTCGAGGACCACCTGCCCGTGCTCGACGACCACAGCTACGACGCGATCGTGGCCGAGATGCGGTCGCGGATCTCGCGCTACACCCCCGAGTGGCAGCCGATCTGGTCCGACCTGAACGACAGCGACCCGGGCATCACGATGCTGCAGGTCTTCGCGTGGCTCGGCGAGATGCTGGCCTACCGGATGAACCAGGTGCCCGCGCTGAACTACCTGAAGTTCCTCCAGCTGCTCGGCGAGGAGCTGCGCCCCGCCGAACCGGCGCAGGTACAGATCACGTTCCCGATGAAACCCGGCTTCGCCAAACCGACCACGATTGTGCCGCTAGGCACCCAAGTCATCGCCGAGACCGAGGGCGGTGGGCCACCGCTGGTGTTCGAGGCGACCAAGGCGCTGACCGTGCTTCGGCCCAGTCTCAAAGCGGTCCTCGCCTACGACGGCACACTGACCTACGAAGCGGTCACCGAGGCCAACGGGAACGCCGCCCCGTTCCGGCCCTTCGGGCCGACCGCCTCCGCTGGCGCAGCCCTGCTGCTGGGCTTCGACGCAGCCGCCGCCTTCCCCGCGACCGAGTTCACCGTCTACGCCTGGGCAGCCGAGGCTGGTCGGCGCGGCGCGGTCACCTGCGGGCTCGGCGCCACCCCCTCGTATCCCTCGGCAACGGTGCGCTGGTCGGGGTGGAACGGCTTCGACTGGACCCCACTGACATTGCTCAAAGACGACACCCTGGCCTTCACCCGCAGCGGTGAGATCGTGCTGCGCACACCTGACGGGCTGGCCACCACCACCGTTCCCCCCGAACCGGCGCCGCTGTACTGGCTACGCGCCGAGCTGATCACCAGCCAATACGAACGCCCACCGATGCTGCGTGCCCTGCGCACCAACACGATGACGCTGACCCAGATGGAGACGGTCAAAGACGAGGTGCTCGGCGGCAGCACCGGCCGGCCCGACCAGAGGTTCCGCGTCAATAACACTCCCGTGCTGGCCGGCAGCCTGAACCTCGAGGTCGACCAGGGATCGGGCCCAGAGATCTGGACCGAGGTCACCGACTTCTTCGCCTCCTCGGCACGCGACCCGCACTACGTGCTGAACCGCACGACCGGGGAAGTGCGGTTCGGCGACGGACGACGCGGGGCCATCCCCATCGCGAACGTGAACAACCCCGGCGCCAACGTCGTGGCCCGCCGCTACCGGTACGGCGGCGGCACCAAAGGCAATGTCGCTGCCGGCGCGCTGCACGCGTTGCGCAACAGCGTGGCGGGCATCGACGACAACGGCGTCGTCAATCTGCTCGACAGCTACGGCGGGCGCGACGAAGAAAACCTGGACCAGGCCAAGCAACGCGCCCCGGCGGCGATCCGCGCCCGCTGCCGCGCAGTCACGTCAGAGGACTTCGAATTCTTCGCCACCCAAGCCGCCGACATCGCGCGCGCCAAGGCGCTTCCCTTGCGCCACCCCGACTTCCCGGACGTCGCGGTGCCGGGCGTGGTGACGGTCGTCGTGGTACCCGACTCATTCGATCCGCAACCGAGGCCGAGCGAAGGCACCCTGCGCACCGTCTGCGCCTACCTCGACCAACGCCGGCTGCTCACCACCGAGGTCTACGTCGCACCCCCGACCTACCAGGACGTCAGCGTCCAGGTCGACGTAGTGGCCGACGAGGCGGCCGACCTGGCTGCGGTCCAGCGAGAGGTCGAGCGCACACTGCTCACCTATTTCCATCCGCTGCGCGGCGGCGAAGATGGGCTGGGCTGGCCGTTCGGCGGGACCATCTCGTTTTCGAGGACCTTCCACCGGGTCTTCTCGGTCGCCGGCGTCTCCTCGGTCGACCGCTTGGTGATCACCGTGGACGGTGTCGAGGCACCCGAATGCCGCGACGTCGCCCTGCATCCCGACGCCCTGGCCTCTTCACGGACCCACCGGATCACGGTCAGCTACGCCCGCACACCCCTGGGGGCACAATGACCATCAACACGGTGCCCGAGCTGCGTCAGCCGCCCCATGACCCATTCACCCTGCTGCTGGGCGGCAGACTCGGATGGCCCATCCTCGAACCGACCCTGCAGTCGGCCGCGGGAAGTTTGCGGCTTCCCCGGTTCCCGGGTTCGCTGCGTCTGCTCACCGAGGCCTCCGGCAGCTTCGGGGGCCTGCGCACACCGGCGAACGTCGCCGTCACCGAGGGCGGCGAGGTCTGGCTGCTGCCGCACGGGCGCGCGCGGCTGCACCGATTCGACCCGTGCGAATGCTCCTTCAACGAGGCGCCGTGCTCGCCGCACATCGCATCGGCGGCCGGGATCGCCGCCGCCGCCGGGCACCTGTTCGTCTGTGACCCAGCGCAGCAGCGAGTGCTGGTCATGGTGGTGCCCGAGCTGGTGCTATCCGGGATCTGGCAGGCACCGATGGCGTGGGAGCCGACCGGCGTCGCCGTCGACGACAGCTTGCGTGTGCACATCATCGACCCCCGCAACGGGATGGTGCACCACTTCGGCTGGTCGGGCCGCTACCACGGCAACACCCCCGGCGTCGGAGCGTCACGTTTCATCGCGATCGGCACAGACGGCACGCTCTACGCCGCCGGGCCGATGCAGGCCTACCGGATCGACGACGGGGTCGCGACAGCCGCAACCGAGCCGGCCGATGACCTGGGCTCGGCATTTCCCCCAGCCCCGTTCGACGTAGCAGGCGACGGCCGAATGCACCTCGGTGGCCGGTGTGTCCCGCCGACCGCCGCCTGGTACGACCTGGACGGTCACCCGGTCGCCGCGCCGACGCCGCCGCCGCAGCACTACGAGAAATCCGCCACTGCCATCCTCGGGCCCCTGGACAGCCTCATCGACGAATGCACCTGGCACCGCGTCGTTCTCATCGGCGATCTGCCCGACGGCGCCACCATCGCACTGGACACCCACACCGCGCAGGTGCCGCTGTCGGCCGCGGAGGTGATCGCGCTACCGGAACGGGCCTGGGCGACCCGCCTGACCTGCACGGCCTTCGCCGACGGCCAATGGGATCCGCTGGTGCGCAGCCCCGGCGGGCGCTACCTGTGGATCCGGCTACGACTGACCGGCAACGGCTCAAGCGCCCCGCGCCTGGACGAAGCACTGATCGAGTTCCCCAGAATCAGCCTGCGCCGATTCCTGCCCGCGGTCTACGGCGCGGAGCCCACCAGCGCCGACTTCACCGACCGGCTGCTGGCCATCTTCGATCGCAGCCTGCGCGACAGCGAAGCCGCGATCGACGACCTGCCAGCGTTGCTGGACCCTCACGCCACTTCGCACCTGGACTGGCTGGCCTCCTGGATCGGGCTGCGTCCCGACCACTGTCTGCCCGAGTCGCTGCAACGCGACATCGTCGCCAACGCCGGGAACATCCTCGACCTGCGCGGAACCGTCGCGGGGCTGCACAAACTGTTGCTCATCGCGCTCGGACTGGACCGGATCTCATGCGGGGCGACGTGCGGGTGCACCAGTTGCCGGGAACCGCGCCAGACCTGCCCGCCCACGCCCGCCGAGCCGCACCGCTACGTGCCGCCACCGCTGATCCTCGAACACTTCCGCCTTCGCCGCTGGTTCGAGGCGGGCGCAAGCACGCTCGGCGACCGCACCGTGCTATGGGGCCAGTCGATCGTGCAACGCAGCCAGCTGGGAACCAACGCTCAAATAGGCCGTACCGCACTGAAATCAACCCAAGACCCGCTGCGCGACCCGTTCCACGTCTACGCCCACAAATTCACGGTGTTCATCCCGGCGCGCGCCGGACGCACCGAGCAGCGGCGCCGCGCGCTTGAGCGGCTCGTCGCCTGGGGCAGCCCCGCGCACACGGTGGGCCAAGTGGAGTACGTCGACGCGCGGTTTCAGATCGGCGTTCAGTCCTGCATCGGTCTGGACACCGTCATCGCCCGGATGCCGGCCGGCGTGACCCTCGGTCAGACCACCCTGGGCCCGGCCTCAGTCCTCGACGGTGACGACCGTCAGCCCATCAGCGGCGCCGCCGTCGGCGCGACCACAGTTCTCGGGTGAAGGAGTTCCAGATCATGACCCACACGGTCGAAACAGTCGGACACGCCAACGGCTGCTGCTGCGAGTCCTGCACCATCGCGCCGTTCACGCGCAACAACTTCTTCACCTGCAAGCTGCTGCTCGAACGGGACTTCACCGACGAGCAGCAGTACTTCCGCGACAAGATCCGCCACCACCACCAGCGGCTGCACGGCACCGGCGTGGTCTGCGGGCTGCGGATCATCCAGCACCCAAATCCCGACTGCCGCACCAGGTTCGTGCGGCTGACGCCGGGCACGGCCATCGACTGCTGCGGCAACGAGATCCTCGTGGTGGCCGAGGAGGACATCGAGCTGGCCTCGCTGCCCGGCATCGCTGCGCTGGCCCCAGACGACGACAAGTTCCACGAACTGCAGATCTGCCTGCGCTTCCGGGAGTGCGGCATCGAACCGGTGCCGGTGCTCTACGACAAGTGCGGCTGCGACGACGACCGCTGCCTACCCAACCGGATCCTCGAGTCCTTCGAAGTCAGCGTCATCGTCGATCCGCCCGCGACCGGGCCGACGTGGACCGGCCCGACCCTGGTGCGCGGAACCGACCTGGCATTTCCCGATGCCTCGCTGGTGACCGCCCTGTCCGATGGACGGCTGCTGGTCGGCGAGGGCACCAAGGTTCACCTCGTCGACCCCGGCGGTGCCGCAACCAAAACAACCGACCTCGGCTCCGAGGTCTACGGCCTCGACGCGGCACCCGGCGGGCACTTCTACGCAACCCGCGATGACGCCGGCGCGCTGACCGTCACCGTCCTGGACGCAACGACGCTGGCCACCACCCACGACGAATCGGTGACAGGCAGCCAGTCCCCGGCGACCACCGCGGTCACCAAAGACGGCCGGCTGCTGCTGCTGCAGAGCACGCCGGGCACGCTCACCGTCTACGGCAGCGACCTCGAAGGCGGCTCCCCGGTGGCCCCGACCACCATCCCCGTCGACAAGGACCGGTCACTGCTCGCCGTGCATCCGGACAAGCCGCTGGCCTACGTCGCCGCGGACGCCGCCGCCGCCGACCCCAACCCGACGCGCGTGGATCTCGTGGACCTCGCCGCCGGCACCGTCACCGACTTCGTGACCGTCCCGGCGGGCAAGGTGACCACGCTGCTGGCGGGACCCGACGTGCTTGTCGTCGCCACCGACGACAAGGCCGTCACCGTCTACGACTACGACGACGCCGCCACCACCGGCGCCGCCACGTTGACCGGCGCCGCGGTCGACGCCGCAGGCGAGGACTGGGCATACACCGTCGCCGCCTCCGGCGGGCAGAGCCTGATCCAGCCAGTCGGCGTGAGCCGCCTTGCTGCCGGGCGGCCCGATGCCGCCGGCCCCGCACTGGGATTCGGCGGAGACGCGAAAGCCGTCGCGCTGTCCGGCACCGGCACCGCGGTCTACGTCGCCTACACCGGAACCGGCGGTGACCCGGGCGGGGTGGCGGTCTTCGACGTGCTCACCAAGTCCTGCCGCGCCGAATGGGAGCAGTTGTCGGACTGCCCGGGCGGCGACAAACCGGACTGCGTCGTCCTGGGCACCATTCACCGCTACCGCCCCGGGTTCGCCGTCCTCGACGCCGACCCCAGCGCCGACCCGCAAGCCGACGCGGCTGCCAAGGTGGCGCGCATCGACAACGTGGCCGGCCGTACGCGGCTGCGCAGCACCGCGGCACTCGAGACTGCCATCGACTGCCTGATGGACGGCGGCACGACAGGAGGCGGCGTCGGTCCGCCCGGGCCGCCGGGCCTCAACGGCGAGAACGGCAAACCCGGCAAGGACGGTGACCCCGGCGCTCCGGGCGCGAAAGGCGACCCCGGTGAGGGACTCGAAAAGGACCTCACGCAGATCGTCATGCTCAGCTGGCGCCACGCCGACAAGCTCATTATGAATCCGCTGATCGACGACGACGGCAACGGACGGCCCGGCCTCGTCGTGGCGTTCAGCCGACCCGTCGACGCGTTGCGCATCGACGGCGAGCACGTGTTCATCGTCGACGCGCACGACCCGCTCGCGCGGGAGGCCGAGGAGGCGTTTGGCATGCGCTGCCGTTGCCCGATGCGCGGTGAGGTCAAACCGGTGAAGGTGCTGGCGACCAATAACGACCTGATCGAGAAGGCCCAAGTCATGCCCGGCGCACAGTTCTCCGAGGCGATCGCGTTCCTCTTCGACGAGGAAACGGTGCGGCGACTGATCGAAAGACTCAGTGACCGGGCCGACTTCGGTGTCCGAATCAACGGCGAGTTCGTCGTCGACATCGACGGTCGGGCCGTTGACGCGGAGTTCACCCGCGCCGAACTCCCGACCGGAGACCGGCCCAAAGGCGGCGAGTTCGGCGTCCAAGGCGGGTTGTTCCAGAGCTGGCTGCTGCCGGTTCTCGGCTAGAGGCGAGGTAAAGATGAACCGACACAACAAGAGCGGCTGCGGATGCGGAGGCAGCTCGACATCGCTGGTGCGTCGCGGCACCCGCCGGCCGGCGCTGGGCAGAATCGACAGCCACGGCCAATGCGTCTGCGACGAATGCGAGCCGTGCGACGGGCTGACCTGCCGGTGTCGCCCGCGGTTCTTCGACGGCCAGCTGATCACCGCCGCCGATTTCCGCAAGCTCGATGACTACATCGTCGGCAAGAGCCGGCTGCACAACCGCTACCTGCACGGCGTCGGCGTGGTCTGCGGCCTGGAGGTGGTGTGCAACCTGTGCGACGACACCGTCACCGTGCGCACCGGCTACGCGCTGGGGCCCTGCGGTGAGGACATCGTGGTGTGCTGCGACGCCCACGTCGACGTCGGCGCCCTCATCAAGGAGCAGCGAGCCCTCGGCGCGCGGGCCGACTGCCCGCCGTATTCGGAACCCAGGAAGGACTCCGAGGCCGCGCGCCAGCAGTGGATTCTCGGTATTTGTTACGAGGAGCGCCCCGCTCGACCGGTCAGCAGCCTCAAACATTCCAGTAGCGGCTGCGGCTGCGGAGGTTCGTGCGGCGGTTCGGGAGGCTGCGGGGGTTCCGGTGGCGGTTCAGGTGGTTGCGGCTGCGGCGGTTCCTGCTCGTCGGGGTCAACGACACCGGCCAGCTGCGAACCCACCGAAATCTGCGAAGGCTACCGGTTCGCGCTGACCAAACTGCAGCCCGAACGTGTGCAGCGCCCCGGCGTGGGCGGAGTCCTGCAGCGAGCACCGTCGAATTGGGCACAGGGTCCGCAGCACCAGCTGCCGGAATTGGTCAAGGACTGTTTGGAGCGGCTGAGCGCCAGCATCACCCGGCTACCCACCAGCCCAGGGCTTGGCCAGCTCATCGACTACGCACGCGAGCTCAAAGAAGATCTTCGCGAGCTCATCGAGACGGGCAACGTGCACGACTGCACGCTCGGCCAGCGGCTGTTCGACATCGTGATCCCAGGATCCGACGACGAGGACGCGCCCGTGCGCACCCGAGCGGCGATCACCGCCATGGTGCAGATCGCGATCGAGCTCTTCCGCGACTGTGTCTGCTCGGCATTGCTCCCGGCTTGTGGTGAGGACTGCGCCGATGACTGCGTGCCGCTCGCCGTGCTCACCGTGCGGTCCTCGGACTTGCGGGTGCTCGAGATCTGCAACTGGAGCGCGCGCAAGTTCGCGATCACGGCACCAACGCTGCAGTACTGGCTGGGCTGGATCCCGATCTTCGGCGCGCTTCGCGCGGCCGTTGTCCGGCTGTGCTGCGGCGACATCCGCCAGCCACGATTCGACTTCGATGCGCAGTTGAACGTCCGCACGCAACCCGGGGCTGGGCCGGCACACCCGGGCCCCGCACACCCGCCGCAGGAGGAGGCGGTGGCGCAGCCGCCGGAGGCGGGCGCCGAGACCGTCAGCGAAGCCACGTCGTTCCTCGCGTTGGCGTCGCAGTACCGCGAGACGTGGTCGACGCTGTCCGGTCTGGAAGCCACCGTGCTCGGTGCTCTGGGTGCGCGCACCGAAGCGGGTGCGCCGCTGGCGACGCAACTGGAACTCGACAACCCGCTCGCGGCATTGGCTCTAGGCAAGGTCGGGGTCAGCGCGGGCGCCGACGTGCTTCCGCAGCAACTGGCGCAGCGGTTCACCGACGGCACCGAGACGCCGACAGAGGACCGCATCGCCGACTTGGAGACGGCGATGGCCAAACTCAAGCGAACCGTCGACTCGCAGGCCCGCACCATCCGCAACCTCAAGGTGAAGGGGCCGGAGCAGTGACCGAGCTGCAGGACCGCCCGCGGTTCTACGAGGGCCAGTACCTATCGGCGGCAGACCTCACCGCGGCGGTCGACTACACCCGCACACAGCGGGCCCGGCTGCTGCTCGGCGCGCACAGATGGGGCATCGCCCTCGGGCTGGATCTGGTGGAAGTGCCCGGCCCCAACGCGTCGCTGGATGTGGTGATCCAGCCCGGCTATGCGTGGGACGGCTTCGGGCGGCCCATCGTTGTCGCCGAACCCGCCAAGTTGTCCACGGGGCTTTTCGCCTCCTTCGATGCGACGGTCGTTCCGGACAACCCGCCGCCCGCGGCGTTGCCGGTGGAAGTCTGGATCCGCTACGACGAAACCCTCGGCCAAGGGCCGCGACGCGGCTTTGAGACGTGCGATGCCACGTCAGCGTACTCGCGGGTCACGGAGCGCTTCGCGATCGAGGTCGGCCCGCGCACCGAGGTCAGCGCCCGCCGCGATCCCATCGAAATCGCCGGGCGCACAATGGATGCGGCGCAAGCGCTGCGCGTTTTCGACCCGGCCGCGCCGGAGTTCCCCGACGCAGACGTGCCGCACCAGAACCTGCCGGGCGAGGGCGATTTCGCGCTGTGGCTGCTGCCGCTCGGCGTGGTGATGTATCAGCCCGGCAACCCGGGCCGATTCGTCAAGCGCGACGAGCCGGCCAAACGCCGCCACGCTCGCAGCCGGCAGTACGTCGGTGTCGTCGCGGGGTCGGTCGAGGCGACGGGCGGCGTGGTGCGTATCCACGACCGTGCCCGCCCCTACTCGCCGTTCTCGACCACTGAACTGTTGTGCGTCGAAGGCGACATTCGCGCCGACGGCGACGTGCGGCTGTTCGGTCACAAGGTCGAGTTCGTCGCGTCGCACGCGGAAGATCCGCGGGCGCCGTTCCAGGTGCTGCGCGAAGACGACCCGGCCGCGCGCAGGGCCGCGCTGACCCTGGTGATCGGCGAGAAGCAGGCCGGCGACAACCGGTTCGTGGTCGCGCGACGCTCGGGCACCGACCCGAGCGGCCAAGACCAGCACGAAGCGAAGTTCGTCGTCACCGACAAGGGTGAGGTCGGTATCGGGACCGACAACCCCAAGGCGCTGCTGCACCTGGCCGAGCAGGGCCTGCAAATCGGCGCGAGCAGCACCGCCACCGACAACTTCCGAATCCAGTCCAACACCGACGGGCCCCGGGCGTTGCGGTTCTACAACCTCGGATCCGGTGCACCCCTGACGTCACTGACCGCCAGCGGACGGCTCGGGATCGGCGAGAAGGCCCCGACCAACCCCCTGCACGTGGCCGGCGCCGACGGGATCCGGCAGAACGCCATGTACGTCAGCGGTGATTCCCGTTGGAGCAGCTTGTCTTTCAACGCCCATCACGACCGGGCGAACGCGACCTGGGTATTTCCCGACCCCAGCAAGCCCGCGGTGACTGTGGAGATGGACGCCCTCGACGGTGGCCCCCGCTTCGAGGTGTATTCGACCGTGCCGGGCGACAACCAGCAGTGGGCGTCCCGGCTGATGGTCGACGGGCACTCCGGCAGGGTCGGCGTCGGGACGCGGACCCCCTCCGTGTCGCTCGATGTGGTCGGCGATCTGCGTTTCGCGAACCTCTACGGGGTCGGCAGCACCGCGGGAATCCGCGTGGTGTGGGGAGCCGTCGACGCCAGCGGCGCCGCGCTCGCCGGCGACGGGTTCACTGCGGCCAACGCGGCCGGCAACGGCCGCTACGAGCTGACATTCACCCCGCCCTTCACCGGACAACCCACGCTGGTCGTGACCCGCGTGCATCAGTCGCTGACTGCGAACAACGGGAACGCCGTCACCGCATCCGAGACCGCCGTCGTCGACCAGGTCCTCGCCGACAGCGCCGTCATCGCGACCGCCGATACGGACGGCGCCCGCGCGGACGGCGGGTTCACCTTCGTAGCAATCGGACCGCGCTGAGAGGAGCAACCATGGACTGGACCATTGAGCGGCTGGCGCAGCTGCGCGTCGAATACGCCTCGGGGGAAGATCAGCTGGCCGAGATCCACCGTCATGAAGCACAGGTCCAAACGCAACTGCTGCGCATCGAGGGCGCGATCCGGGTGCTGGAGGAGCAGCTGGCGTCCGCTCCAGAGTTTGCGCGCGAGCAGGGTGAGCCGGCCGGAGCGCGATGACCCTTTCCCTCGTTCGCGTCACGCGTCACCTGGTGGTCTGCCGGGTCCTGGGCTCAAGCGCTGAGGGTCAACGAGCGCTGGTTGCCGCCGTTGAGCGCGACCTGGCGCAGGAGCTTCAGCGCGCGCTCGGCGCGAGGGGGCCGAGCGGCTACTGGGTGCTCCGCCGTCTCGACGTGGCGACCAGCGTCGGCGCAGCCTGGCCGGCCGCGCGCATGG
This sequence comes from Mycobacterium sp. ACS1612, assembly GCF_001667505.1. Taxonomy (GTDB): domain Bacteria; phylum Actinomycetota; class Actinomycetes; order Mycobacteriales; family Mycobacteriaceae; genus Mycobacterium. Next base: position 197,893 of record NZ_LZHZ01000035.1, on the reverse strand, counting down.
CCGCCAGCATCGCCCGCCAAGTCGCCGAAGCTGTCGAAGACTGCGCCCGCCGTGGCGTCGATCCGGCCAACGCACTGTGGTTTCCGGACCGGGCGAGCTTCCTCGCCCGATACCTACTCGACCTTGCCGAGGGCCGGGCCCGCGGCAGATGGGAGTACGCACAGTTCGCCGGTCAACTCGCCGACCCGTACGCGGCGCCGGCGGTCTTGGCCGCCGACGAGCCCGACGCGGTGGCCGACGCCTTGCTGCTGCTCAGTCCGGCCGAACTCGAGGCCCTCGCCGGATCGTGTGATGTCGAGGTCCTGCTGCGGGCACTGGACGGCACGGCCGAACCGGTGTCTGTCGATCCGGTGCTAGGTGCGCTGCAGCGGCTCGCATCAGCCGGCAGACTCGACATCCCCGGCGTAGCACTTGTTCTCGCCGCAGCGGCGGCGAGGGGATCGGGGCTACCCCTGACCATGCTGACGAGGGTCGCCACCGAGGTCGCCGATGCGCTGGCCCTGCTCCGAGCCAGCGGGAACCGACGTCCGCAGGCGGTCGCGGCGATCCGCGACGGCCGGTGGCGCGACCTGCAGGCCATCACCGGGGCGACCGACGGTTTCCTTCCGCTGGTGTCGTGGTCACCTGCTGACCGTGAGGGGCTCGCCGCGGCCCTCGACGACTCCGCGGTCACGCGATCCACGACAGAACGTGCGTACACGCCGTTCGGTGGCGGCCTTCTGCTGCTGCCTCTGCTCGACGACTTGGGGGACTGGCCCCCTGCAGTGGCCGGCGTAGCGAAGCTCGGCACCCTGACCGCGGCTCTCGGGCGTGGGCGCACCCTGGCGCCCGCGACGGACCCAGTACTGCGAGCGGCGCTCAGTGTAGCCGACGACATCGACGTCGCCGGGTGGGCGCGGGCCCTGACCGACCACGACGTGCGCGAATTCGACTCGCGCTTACGGCTTTTCGAGGTCGCTGACGAATTCCTATGCTTGCCTGCGAGTCTCGGAGCCACGCCTGGGGGACGGCTGCTCAGCCGGATCGCCCGCGCCGCCTACAGCGAGCTCGGACGACGGCTACCCGGCATGGCCTCCGCATCGCCGGAATACCTGTGGCGCAACGTGACCGACATCGATGCCTGGGTGGTCTTCGGCGACACCGAAGTGACGGTCGAGCTCGGCCATGCGCCGTTCGCGGTGCTGTTGTCGATGACCGGCCTGGACCGTGGCAGCTTCGTCGAGACGGCGGGATCGAGGCGATGGATTCTGACCACGCGCTGCTGAGCGACGCCGACCGGACGACGGGGCCAACCTGGCTGGCGCCGTGGCTGGCTTGGCTCGACGCCGCCCTGCATCGGGAGATCCTGCGGCTGCGGGCGCGCTACGAACTCAGCCTCGACGAACTGCGCGGGCTCTACGTCAGCGACGAGCAGGTCGACCGGATCGTGATGCGACAGGCCGCGGAAGCGGCCGACGCCGACCGCATCGCCGCTGCGGACGAGACGCTGCGGACGTTGCTCGCCGCCGCGCAGCTGCCCAGCTCACCATTGCACGACCTCGCCCGCCGGTTCGAACTTCCCGAGATTGATCTGCTGGCGGTGGTGGTGTGCCTGGCACCCGAAGTCGATCTGGCCTACCAGCCGGTGTTCGCCTACCTCAATGACGACGTCGCCCGGCGGATGCCCAGTGTCGACCTCTGCCATCGCCTGGGAGGCGGTGCGCTGCAACCCGCTTCGCCTGCCATCGCCACGGGGCTTCTCGAGGTGCACCGGCAGGAGTCTGCACCCCTGTGGCGATCGGCCGGTTTGGCCCTGGCCGAGCCCGTGCGCCGCCACTTGATCGCCGCCCGCCGCGAGCGGCTGAATTCTCCGGCCCCGGACTGGCCGGCGCTCACAGTGCTCAGCACACGGATGCACCAGGACGCTGAAGCCGACGCTCGCACGTGGGCATCCCAGCTGGGACGAGAGCTTGTCGCAATAGATACCGCAGTGGCCGACCCCGAACAAGGGCTGCGGCTCGCGGTTCTGGCCGCTCGACTAGCCGACGGCGCAGTGCACGTCGCGGGGGAGGACGCCGGGATCGGCGAGGAGCCGGCCGCACCATCGGTGCGTCGATGGTGCCGGCTTCTCGCACAAGCACCCGTCCCGGTGCTGCTCAGCGTCGCGCCGGACGTCGCCGAACGACTGCCGCTTGACGGAATCGACTACGAACGATTGCAGCCCCGCGACCTCGACGTCAACGAACGCGCCGCGGCATGGTCAGACGAACTGCTCCAACTCGGGATTCCCGCTGCCCCAGGCGACGTCAAGGAGGTCGCCGCGGTATTCCGGCTGTCCGCCGCCCAGATCCACACCGCCGCCATGACCGTCGCCCGGACCCGCGCAGGTGACCTCACCGGCCTGCGGCGCGCTGCTCGGCAGATCAGCACTTCGCGGCTAATCGGCGTCGCTCAGCCGGTGCGCGCGGACTACGACTGGGACGACCTCGTTCTGCCGCGGGGCACAACGCAGCGGCTCAAAGAGCTCGCCGGCGCGATCCGACATCGCGACCAAGTGTTCGGTCAGTGGCGCTTCGGCCGGCTGGTTGGCGGCCATACATCTGTGCGCGCACTATTCACCGGGCCATCGGGCACCGGCAAGACGATGGCGACCGCCGTCCTGGGCCGCGAACTGGGCCTCGAGGTTTTTCGCGTCGACCTGTCGGCGGTGGTCAGTAAATACATCGGGGAGACCGAGAAGAACATCGAGAGAATCCTCGCGTTCGCCGAGCACAGCAACGCCATCGTGTTTTTCGACGAGGCGGACGCTCTGTTCGGTAAACGTTCGGAGGTGCACGATTCGCACGATCGCTACGCCAACATCGAGACAGCGTTCCTCTTGCAACGACTCGAGGCGTTCGACGGGATCGCAATCCTGGCCAGTAACCTACCCGGCAATCTCGACGACGCGTTCAGCCGGCGACTGCACTTCCACATCGAATTTCCGCCGCCCGACGACACGGCACGACTTCTGCTGTGGGAGCGGACATTCCCGCCCGATGCGCCGCTGGCCGACGATATCGCCCCGGACTTCCTGGCCGCAATGCTCCCGCTCACCGGCGGCGAGGTGCGCACGGCGTCGCTGCAGGCAGCGTTCCTCGCCGCCGATGAGGGCGGCCCGATAACGATGGGGCACATCGTCCGGTCGATAGCCCGATTGCGCCGCCAGCAGGGAAAGCTTCCGTCGAGGGCGGAATTTAAGGAATACCTCCGGCTGGTGCTTGACGAGGACCGCTGATGGCACCCGTCAATACGCAAGGACCACAGGTGGCGAGCTCAGCGCCAGCGCAGCCCGAAGTGCGCACCGAACCTGCCTCGAGTGTGCGGCCGGCTCATGTGAGTAATCAGATGGTGCAGTGGTTGGCGACGCGGGGGAGCGAGAGAGGTGTCGGTGAGTCGCTGGTTGGTCAGCCCAACCTGCTGATCGCCCGGGCACTTGCACCGTCAGCGCCGCCCTTGCCGGCGTCGCTGCAAGCGCAGTTGAGGATTAGTCAGCCTGCGGACCCGTCGGAGCGGGAGGCTGATTGGGTCGCCGAGTCGGTCATGCGGATGTCCGATCCGGTGCCCGAGCATACGTGCACGTGTGGTGAATCCTCAACGGGCACAACTCAGAACGGCAGCTGCTGCGCCAGCACCGCGGCGCGCACGGTGTCGCGTTCGGCGACGACCGGCAACGAGTTGGGCGGCGCGCCGGGCATCGTTACCGACGTTCTCAACTCGCCGGGTCAGCCGCTGGACACCGCGACCAGAAGCTATATGGAGTCGCGGTTCGGCCAGGACTTCGGCGATGTTCGGGTGCACACCGACTCCACGGCCGCGCGTTCGGCGGCGGCTATCGACGCCCACGCCTACACCGTCGGCTGCGACATCGTCTTCGGCGCCGGTCAATACGCCCCCGGCACCTCCCAGGGAGGCAAGCTGCTCGCCCACGAACTCACCCACACCGTCCAACAAACAGCCGGCGGCATACAGCGCTGCGGTGACCACACTTCTCCAGGGTGCATCTGCGCAGAGGAAAAACGTGACGCACTGATTCAGCGCGACTTTTTCGACGACGCTGCCGAAGCCGCGACAGGTTTGGCCCAGGGGATCGCAGACACCGCTTCGGATACGGCTTCAGCTGTAGGTGACGCGGCGAGTGCGGCTGCCGGCGCGGTGAGCGACGCGGCGAGTGCGGCTGCCGACGCGGTGAGCGACGCGGCGAGTGCGGCTGCGGGTGCGGTCAGCGATGCGGCTAGTGCAGCTGCAGGTGCCGTCGAGGAAACCGTCGACTGGCTGGCTACGACCGCGGGACAGGCTGCGCTCGACGGTGCCAACGCCCTAGCGGGTCTGTTCGGCGGAGCCGTTGTTATTAGGGGTGGCTGTCTGATCATCACGATCCCTGAGATTCCGCTGTTCCCGTCGTTCCAGAAAACGCTCGGCGAAACGCCGGAGTACGGCTTCTTCATTCCGATCATGGCAGGCGCCACCATGGTCGGACCCATACCGCTCGCCGGAACATTCGGGATTCTCGGGTACGCGCAGGGCTCGATCGAAGGTGCCGTCGGACCAGGAGCGATTCGCGGTATTCGCGTAGAGATATGTCCGTTCTCCGGTCGCGTGTTGGCAACAGGTCAGTTGTACGCGGCCGCCGCGATCGCACCGCGGTTGACGCTCTTCGGCGGTCTCACGGCCGCTGCAGGAACCACTCTTCCTTTGGCGTCGATTCCGGTAATCGTGATCCTCCAGGCAGGGCTGCGCGGCACGGGCACAGGATGGTTCATCGGTGCGGTCCAGGACACGGTGACGTTGGCCTACAGCGCCGGAACACTCAGTTTCGACAACGTGACCGATCTGATGGGCGGTGTCCTGCTGCAAGGCGACGTCGACTTTTTCGCCGCCCTGCGGCTCTACACGAAGATAATCTGCCAGTACGTGTACCCGTTAGGGCACTGGGAGACGGGCGCGGCATGGAAGCTGACAATTCCGATTCATGCGGGATTGAGCGAAAGCGGCGGTACTGGCGGCGTCGGTCCGATCAGGTTCGGGCCGATGCCGATTCAGGACATCGTCACAGCCATCCATCCGCTGGCAACCGGTTTTAATTGCATGTCGTGGGAGGAGATCAAACAGTTCCTGTGCGACAACGGAATGCTCCCACCGCAGTTCTGCGCTACCGAGGGACAAGATCGGGGCCGCGAGTCTGGCCCGCCGTTCGGACCCGTTCCGTTCGGACCTTCGGGAGGCGGTGGTCCTGTCCCGCCTAGCCCGGTGCCTTCCACGGCGAAAGTACCAAGCGGCCGTACTAAGTCGGATGCCATTCCTGTTGACTGGTTCAAGCCGCTCTTTCTTTACCCGGATCCGATTGTTTTGAATGCCAGTACAGGCGGCACCCACGAGTACGAGATGCAGGTACCAGATCAGTTCGTGGAGCCGGGCCACAGCATCGGTGTTCAGCCCGCATGGATACCCAAGCGGGGCAAGAAGATGCGCCTCGAGAAGGTCCTCCAAGACGACGACCGCGGGCCAGCGGTGAACCGGTTCCGTTCACTGCTACAGCGGCATGGGTACTCAATGAAAGGCGAGGACGCCGATCACGTACAGGATCTGGGCTGGGGAGGACCAGACGGCCCTGACAATTTGTGGCCTCTGAATTCAAATGACAATCAGGCGGCTGGCCGAGCATTCCAGAACTTCAGGATCACATACGCCGTGAACCCCGGCGAACCTGCGCGGCCGGAAACAACTAATGTCCGGCTCGGAGACGCCGCCGTGGCACCGGGACCAGAAAATGTTATCGGCCGCTTCTTCGTCATACGCAATTTCCAGCGCCCTTGATTGCGCCGACCGCGGATATGCACCGATCGCCGTGCACCCGACGTGCAGAGCAACGGCGTGCTCGCAAGAGCTGCCGTTTTGGATAGCCAGCTGGTTCTGTACCTCAAGAGCCGTCCCAATCGATGCCTACCGCCGGTGCTTCACGAGGGTCTCTGATGGCGCCGGTCAAGGAAGAAGCCGCCAGAACGGTGGAACAGGCGACCTCCGTAGAACTACTGGCACCGCAACCACTTTCGGTGCGCGCGGCGCACATCAGTAACTTGGTGGCTCAACAGTTAGCGCTGTCCGGCGGCCGCAAGGCCGTCATAGAATCGCGGACCACCCATCCGAATCTGCTGATCGCACGGGCCCTCGCGTCATCGACGCAAATAGCGCATCGACAGACTGACGCCGGTGCTCAGACCATTCCCGGGATCCGAGCCGGGCGATTCATCGACGCAGGAAGCAGTCGACTCGGTCGAACCCTCGGGTTAATCGCGCTTGGGCCCTACCTGGCAATGGCGTCGAAATCGTCTTCGACCTCGAACCCACAGCAGCGGCATACTTCGTCGATTTGCAGCCTCGGCAATGGTCGGGACCCGAAGGCGTTTTTTGAAAGACCGGCCTACCGCTGGCCTCGCCATGGACGACGATGTCGCGGGACCGGGCGCGTGATCCGACGACCCCCTCCCAGGGAGTCGTCGGATCACCGACAGTGCAGTCGTCTTCGACGACAGCCCCGGCTTCTCGGTGCTGGGCCATCCCGGACACACATGGGTCCATGTCGTGCAGAACTTCACGTGTTGGGTCGAAGGTCGACCCAAATCGGGCGGCGCGACCCGTCGCCCAACCGAGGTCCTCGCATGGCACAGCGTTATCAGTGTTATGAAAGTTGGTGACGATACACATCATCCAACGCCGCTGACGCGAACCGGCACAGGTGGGTCGCGACCGATCCACCAAACGTGTGAGCGCGCGTGACCTTCCGGCGTATCGGTGAGCAGGTCCGCCAAAGCGGCAGAACATCGACCAACTCCTCCAAGGCTCGGACCGCTGCTACTAGGACGTGCTCGCGCGCATTTCGCGATGCACAACGGATGAGAAAGCACCCAGACGTGACACACTAGGACCGAGGGCACCGGCCGTTTGGACCGGAACTGTCCTGCAGGACCTACTGATGGCGACGGTCGAGAAGGAAACCCCGCGGTGGGCGAAGCGGTCGGCTTCGCGCTCTGAGGCTCGCCCCGAATCTGACCGCGGTGTGCCGCCGGCTCATGTGAGTAATCAGATGGTGCAGTGGTTGGCGACGCGGGGGAGCGAGAGAGGTGTCGGTGAGTCGCTGGTTGGTCAGCCTAACCTGCTGATCGCCCGGGCACTTGCACCGTCAGCGCCGCCCTTGCCGGCGTCGCTGCAAGCGCAGTTGAGGATTAGTCAGCCTGCGGACCCGTCGGAGCGGGAGGCTGATTGGGTCGCCGAGTCGGTCATGCGGATGTCCGATCCGGTGCCCGAGCATACGTGCACGTGTGGTGAATCCTCAACGGGCACAACTCAGAACGGCAGCTGCTGCGCCAGCACCGCGGCGCGCACGGTGTCGCGTTCGGCGACGACCGGCAACGAGTTGGGCGGCGCGCCGGGCATCGTTACCGACGTTCTCAACTCGCCGGGTCAGCCGCTGGACACCGCGACCAGAAGCTATATGGAGTCGCGGTTCGGCCAGGACTTCGGCGATGTTCGGGTGCACACCGACTCCACGGCCGCGCGTTCGGCGGCGGCTATCGACGCCCACGCCTACACCGTCGGCCGCGACATCGTCTTCGGCAAAGGGCGGTTTACACCGGGCTCGCATGACGGACGGCAGCTAATTGCCCATGAGCTAACGCATGTCTTGCAGCAGAAGGCCGATTCAAGTGCGAATCTAGGTCACCGAAACCATGAGGATCGTGGCCTATCCGCGCAACGCAGCCCGATTCAGCTCTCGCGATCCAACGGCAAGCCGCCGCGATTCCGCATCACCCCCAACGATATGGACGTGCTGCGTGGCAAGATGCTGCAGCTGTACGACACCATTTCGCCGAGTACGCGCGCGACACTTTACAGCTACCGCACGGTCGCGATCGCGCTCGTAACCGATCCTGACGGATTCCCAACGTTGGTGTACACGACCGCCCAAAATCGCACCGCGGGCGCGGCTGGCAACGCCCGCGGTCTTTCGGCCGCGGCGAGCAGCCTTGGCATCACGTCCTGGGATGCGCGAGGACGCACGGAGGGGCGCGGCAGCGTCGGGTCACCGCAGGACGCCGAACAGCTGCTGCTCTACGCCGCGGACCAGAACGATTTCAAGGTCCACGGCATGGTGGTGTCGCGGCGCTTCTGCGCCGATTGTCCGCACGAGATCGCCGCGCATGGCGGCGGCCGGATCAGCGTGCTCGAAGTACCCGATCCGAATCCGCCGCGGCCGACGTGGAAGCCGCACGGCGGCGCCGGCAGCGGCGGCGCGCCGCCCACGCCGTCGGCGACGTCCGTACCACTTATGCCGTCTCCGCGCCTCCGCTCGACGACGATTTCGTCGGCGGATCATGCGGAGATGGCTGAAGCGATCACACGCGCGCAAGGCCAAGTGCAGCGTGGCGTCGCATTCAACCAGCGGCTCCAGATCTATTTGCGCGGCTTGCACGCGCTGATGACGGCGACGAGCTACATCGAGGCGATCGCTACTGGGCTGACGGTCCTCGCGCACGGCACCGCGCTCCCGGAGGAGCAGCGCAAAGTCGACGACGCGTTCAAGCAGTCGCAAGCCGCACTCGACGAGACCGTGAGGCTCGGCAGCGGCGAGCTGCAGATCATCAATGTGCTGCGATCGGATCTAGATCACGCGACGCTCAAGAGTCTCGGTTGCGCGTACGGCTACCTCGCCGACACGTTCCGCGAGGCGGAAGAGCGCAACGCCGAGCTCGCGGGAAGCCTGAGATCGTCGGCGAGCGAGTACCGCTCTAAAGCGATCGAGCTCGGCATCGATGCGTTAGCGGCGACGGGCCGCTACGAGACGGCGACGAGTGCGACTGAGTTCCTGACCGCCGATTCGATGAGCAAGATCGCGAATGAGATGGACAACGCCGCGAACAACTACCGGGACGCGTCTCGGAATTTCAAGTATTACCGTCAGGTCACGGAACGCGCGTCGGAGGATGCGCTGCGGCGCTCGCTCGGCTTCGAGCCGCTCGGAGTCGACGTCCCGCTGAATCCGTAGCGCCTCGTCGGGTCGGCGGTGTGAAGCTGCCACTGCAGCCCCCATCACCACCAAGTAGCGGGGACCGCAAATAGGTGGACCCCGCTGTTTCATGGATAATGACTATTATCCACCAAACGTCCATAAACGGTTGCAGGACAAGCGCTGTCGTCACCCCTCGAACTGGTGGGAGCGTCACTGTGACGAATTGACTAGGCGCGGTACTCGCGCAGACGAAGACCATCGTCGTCGGGCGATCGGAGAATTGGAACCCATGTGCGATCGCTTGCCGTCGAAGAACCGCCGCGACCTAGCGGCAAGAAGTACCACAACGGCCTCGAAGTGTGCCTGCCCGTCGTTAACGGCTGACTGTCGACGATTTTCGCCGGCTGGCTAAAGCTTGTCGCGATCTCGACGATCCGGTGGTGATGGCGAAAGCCTGGGACAGACACGCATGACACCCGTGAAGGCGTGCGTGTGGCCGACTCGATGCACGAGACGGCGACGACGATGAAGCGTCCACGAAGGTTCGGCCAACTTCCGAAGCTCGCCGTGCCCGACGCCATCGATGATCCACTCCCTGACACGGAAATGGGTATATGGGAAGGCAATTCACCTTCCGAGGCTCCGATGGGCCGTCCAAACCCGCCAGGGGTCATTACGTCACTGTGATGTAATGACCCGTCGCAGACGTTTCCGAGACTCGGAAACCAAAGGCCATGGCGGCGTAATCGACGCGCCGAAGTCGTCATTGCGAGCAAGACTCGGCGCGGCGACGAGAAGACCGCTTTGGCGCAGATTCCGTGAGAAGAATGATCGGCCGGCGCAGAAAGAGTGAGAAAAGCGAAGATACGTTGAGAAGGGACAGCAGCCCTGAGGATTTTCGCGTCATCGCACTCCAGGCCTAGGTAGACCAAATGCCGATAAGCCACATTATGTCAAGTTAAAAAGCACTGCGTATTGCATCAGATGAATTAGCATCCGCCTCCTTGTCGACCGCCGCTCTCCCGCTGGTTTCGGTTGGCGCGCAGGGCTTTCCGTGGTCAGGCCGTAGTTTCATCGGCTCGTCATGTGCGGTTCGCCAGGACGCCACTCCCGTCGGTGATGGTGAAACATGTGAATGATGAGACTCCTGTGAATGTTGGTAACGGTGTATCTGACTGGCGGCTGAATCGCCGCGCGTTGCTGCGTGCGACCGTGGCCGCGGCGGCGGGTCTTGCCGCCGCGCCGGTGTTCTCGAAGCTGCCCGCGTATGCCGCGACGGCCAAGCCTTTTGTCACCGACTACAAATCGAACGTCACGGGCAACCAAACGGTCGATACCAACGCTGCCGTGCGCATTCTTTCCGGCATGCAGACCCTCTGGCGCACTGGCAGTGCCTGGAACACCGGCACGGTGCTCGATACTGCTGTGCTGCGCGCCAGCATGCGCTACGTCACCCAGGCTACGAAAACGCGTACGCAAGCCGAGGCTGACCGAGCGTTCATCCAGGACCGGCAGAACCAGAGCTATGCGGCCATCTCCGGGCTCGGCCAGCTCGCTGACTCGTACAAGCAGATCGCGAAGGCGGTCACCAGTATCACCTCCGCCCCCGCGACCACGCCCCCGACCACGATCGACGATACGATCCCGGCCGGTGCTCCCGCGGGCTCGGCGCTCGGGGCCGGTGCGGCCGACTCGCCGCTGGGCCAGGTCGTAACGCTGGTCAACACCCTCCGCGGCCCGTTCGCGTCGGGCAACCCCAGCAAGCTCACATACCAATACCCGCGCCCGTGGCGGATGACCGCCGACAGCAGAGTGGTCGACACCGGCAAGCTCGACGCGTTCGGCTACCCTGTCTATGACTCGGACGTCGAGGTGGTTCCCGCGCTGCTGCGCCAGCGCAGCATGGACCCCCCCGACGACGGGGGTTTCCCCAGCGGGCACACGAACGCTTTCCACTTGTCCGCGTTGGCTTTTGCGTACGCGGTCCCGGAGCGCTTTCAGCAGTTGGTGACCGCCGCGTTCGATCTCAGCGAGACGCGCATCGTCGCCGGCATGCACTCGCCGGTCGATGTCGTGGGCGGCCGGATCCTCGCAACCGCGCTGGCCGCCGCGACCCTCGCCGACCCGGCCAATGCCACCCTCAAGGCAGCCGCCCGTAAGCAGGCGATCGACGTCCTGCTGAAGGCCCCGAAGTCGGGGACCGACCCGTACGCCGACCGGGAAGCGAACCGGCGCCTCGTCCAGCCGAAGCTCACCTACGGGCTCCCGCGCACCGACCGCGCGAACACCCCGATGGTCGTCCCGCAGGGCGCCGAGGTGCTGCTGGAGACGCTGTTCCCAGACCTGACCGCAGAACAGCGCCGGGAGGTGCTGCGCACGACCGCCGTCGCCGCCGGCTACCCGCTGCTGGACGGCCCCGAGATGTGGGGCCGCCTCGACCTGTTCACCGCGGCCGACGGCTACGGCGCCTTCGACAGCAACACCACCGTAAAGATCAACGGCACCGCCGTCTGGCGCAACGACATCAGCGGCGACGGCGGGCTCGTCAAGCGCGGCACCGGGTCTCTGACACTGACCGGCGCCACCACGTACCGCGGCGGCACGATCCTGCAGGAAGGCACCCTAGTCGCAGGGTCCCTCGGCACCGGCGACGTCACCGTGACCGGGGGCACCCTGCAGACCACGGGGGGCCTGCACGTCGGCGGCGACTACAAGCAGAGCGGCGGCACGCTGATCGGGGCTCTCGACGTGGACGGCCGCGCCGAGCTGGGCGGCACGTTGGCCCTGACGCACACCTCGCCGGCGACCGTCCTAACCGCCCGGGAGATCACCGGCCGCTTCGACCGCGTGACAGCTCCGGCCGGTTTCCGCGCAGACGTCACCTACGACCGCAACAAGGTCACCGCCCGCCTCGCTGTCGGTCCGCGCGTCCGCGCGCAACCACCGACGAGTGTCAGCTACTTAGCGTAGCTATAGAAATTATTCGCTGCCAACATGCTTGAGGCGATAGCCGTTCGGCCCGGTGGTGCCGCAGCAATTACCGGCGCTGCCGGGGCCTTGGGCGGCTACGCCGTTCAACTTGCCAAGCATTACGGGCTGTACGTCGTGGCTGATGCTGCATCGGCCGACGAAGAGCTCGTCAAAGAGCTGGGGGCCGACCTGATCGTCGCGCGTGGGGATCAAGTGGCCGCGCGCATTCGCGACGCACTACCAACTGGCGTCGACGGTGTCATCGACGCGGCGTTATACAACGCGATCGCTGCGGCCGGACGCGATGGCGGATCAATCACTCGGGACGCCAGCACGTAGGGGCTAACAGCAGATCCATTGTCTGGCACAGAGTTTCGATGATGGACCACCTCACCAAAACCGATGTTCTCCAAACTCGACGCGACCTAGCCGATTCGCAGACATTAACGCCGCGCGTAGCCGAAATCCTGCCCGCCGCGCAGGGCGTCGACGCCCCGCCAGCGCTGAGGAATACGGCGGAATCGAATATGCAGGGTTACCAGTAGTGCTTGGGAGGCCAGTGGGGTCGATTCGCAGACGGTCCGACACTCCCGGTTTGTTGGGTGCCAGATCAATTGAGACTTTGCCACTATGTGCGGGAGTGGAAGTCAATGATATGAGACTTCCTTACCCGTACCGCACTTCAATCGACTGCTGTGGATCGTGCCACCGCTCTTTCCATTATTTTTCGTTGGCGCGCAGCGCTTTCCACCCGCTGGCCCTGTTCCACTCGATGACCATCGACGGTCTCAGTGATCTCGACCTGTCCACTAACCCGCCACTGGGATCACCCTAAGGCGCAACACAAATCGCCACGCAGACTTGGAGCCGCCAACACCATCTCACCAACGCAGCGCAACAACGGCGCTAGATTCGCCGCCCCCTGAACCTACGAGCGCCGACACGCGTTGATACGGGTTGGCGGAAGACGCACCGCTTCCTGGGAACCGAACCGAGCAAGGAGTCAACGATGCAGGTAGGACTTAAACTTTTCGCCGAGCTGTACTCTCCGCTCGAGCTGGTGCGACAGGCGGTGGTCGCGGAACAGGCGGGATTCGACTTCGTCGAGATGAGCGACCACTTTCACCCGTGGCTGGATCAGTCGGACGACTTGCCGCTGGCCGGGCATTCCGGCTTCGCGTGGTCGGTGCTGGCGATGGTTGCCGCTCGTACCAGCTCGATTCGGTTTGGCACCGGCGTCACCTGCCCGACCGTGCGCTATCACCCGGCGATCATCGCCCAGGCGGCCGCCACCATGAGCATTCTGTCCGAGGGCCGGTTCTTCCTCGGTATCGGCTCCGGTGAGCGACTCAACGAACACATCGTCGGCCGCGGCTGGCACAGCGTGGCGGTACGCCAGGAAATGCTTCGTGAGGCTCTGCACATCATCACGATGTTGTGGAGCGGCGGGTTCCACTCCTTCCACGGCAAGTACCTGCAACTGGAGGACGCCAGGGTCTATGACCTGCCCGACGAACTTCCGGAGATACTCGTCGCGGCGGGCGGCCCCAATGCCGCCCGGATCGCCGCGGACTACGGCGGCATGTTCACCAGCTCCACGACGCCAGATCCGGCGTTGGTAAAAGTTCACCGTGAACAAGGTGGGTCAGGAACCATTTTCGGCGAGATGTTCATCGCCTACGACCCGGACTCGAAGGAAGCCGGACTGCGGGCGGGAGCTCGCTCCGCGCGCTGGGCGGCACTCGGGGTGCAGGCTCTTCCCGAACTCCCGCGCGCCTCCGCCTTCGAATCCGCCACGCAGTTCATCCAGACCAGCGACCTGGCGAACGCGGTTGTGGCCGGTCCGCAGGCCTCCGACTATGTGGCTCAGGCCGAGAAGTTCGCCGCTGCCGGCATCGACGGACTCGCGTTCGTCAACTGCTCACCCGATATCGACAAGTTCATCGACTTCGCCGCCGAGCATCTGATTGAGACGATCCACGCTATGAAAACGGCGTGAGTCCAGATGAGTGATGGCGGGTGCGACTGTTTCACATGTCGTCTATCTCGGTCCTGGTCCATTTCTCCTCGGGCCTGCTCGATTTGGTCATAGGCGTACGCGACCATGGCAGCAGTGGTCATCGCCTCGCCAGTGCGGGCGAACGATTCGTAGGGCTGATTGCCGAGCGCCTCGCGGAGGTGCATGATGGTGACGCCCGGGCCAGGCCTGGTACGCCCAGGCGCTGGAACCACTTGCAGCGCAATCACACTGGCCTGAACCTCACAGCAATTAAGCCACCGCTCGGAAGTTTCAGCGATTCGTTGTGAGGTGAGCGCGCTTCTTAAGTTGCCTCCATCCGTACCTGCAATCCGGCGGACACTCCATCTCGGGCCACCGGTACCCCGCTGAGCGCCGCGCATGGGCGGCACCACATGATCAGTTCATAGCCGCCCTGCTGCGACAGTTCATCCTGGACTCGATCATCGGTCGCCTCACACGTTGCTGCCCAAGTTCTCTTCGGGACCCCTGACGACTGGTTCCTCGGCCTGGCTGACCATAACGCGCCGCCGATCGCCGTGGGGGATCTCTACGCCGACAAGACGATGCAGTTCTGCGCGACCGGCGATCCGATCTGCTACCCCGATGGGCTGGACCGCTCCGCGCACAGCTCCTACAAGGCTGCGGGTTTTCACCCCGTGGAAACGGCCAAGCCTGATGCTGCACGATTGCGCTGGTGTGTCACCCGCGGTGAGGCAGGGCAGGTAACGGGTAGTCCGCTACGCGTGCCGCCGCAGCGGTCATCGCGTACCACTGCCGCCGCGCGCCTGTGTCGTATGTCTCTTCGGAGCAACTTTCTGAACCAGTCGGCGGCAATCACACGTCTCCCAGATAGAAGGGTTCGAACGAGATCTCGAAGGTGATCGAGGTGTTTAATGGTTTTTCTGCTGGCGGAAGCCGTGCCCGCCGCAATGGCCAATCCGACACCGCCGATGTGGCGTGTGTTCTCCAAGGCCGGCTACTTCGTCGGGTGGATTGCAGTGATCGGGGGCTGTTCCCTACACCTGTTGGTGTTGCGGCCGGTGCTCGATCGACATGCCGCGGACGCGACTGACCGGGCGGTCCTGGAGCGGCGACACGCGTTGCTGCTGTCCTTCACCGGCGCGTTCTTCATCGCGGCACTTTACTTTCAGCTTGCCGGTGTGATCACCCGAAGTTCATCGGCAAATCAACACGCCCCGTACAGCGATTCACTGAAGCCTGCCGCGATCTGGCGCTATGTCACTGCCACCAACATCTCGTCCCAATGGATCTCGCCCGGTGCACTTGCGGGGATCCAATACGGGCTGTGGGCCCTCGCCGCGGTCATTCTTATGCTGTTGTGGGCCCCACGCATCCGTGCGCAACTGACTCGGGTGACAGCCTTGGTTTTGGTGATCGCCTTAGCGTCCCAACAACTGAGCTTCCTGCCGAGTACGTCATCGTCACTCGGTGATGCGGTCGGCATGCTCGCCAACCACGTACACGTCGTCGCCGTCAGCGTGTGGATCGGCGGCATCGCATGCCTCGCAGTGTTGGCGCGAACACGCGATCACCTCAGTGTCAGCGCCGGCGTGCCATGGGCTCAGTTGTGGAGCCGCTTCGGCACTGTGGCGCTGCTCGCTGTGGGCTGCATCGTGATCAGCGGCCTATACATGGCGTGGGAGCTCGTCGGCACTCCGGTCGAGTTGCTGACGACGAAGTTCGGCAACATACTGCTGCTGAAGGTGGCGCTTGTCGGCGCTGCGGTACTGGTTGGCGCGTGCCATGAGTTCGTCGTCCTGCCACGAATGGCGCATGCACGCGCCGCGGGTGATCGCGTGTCACTGTTCGCGCTGGCGCTGAGAACGGCTCCCCTGCTGGCTGCCGCAGAGACGGTACTCGGGGCAGGAGCGCTTCTAGCGATGACCTTTCTCAACGGTTCGGCTCGCGCGCAGGCCGGTGATCGCGAGGCGATGCTGAGCCACAACGTCATTGGATTAGGCGTGCTGTTAATCGCAGTGTTGGCAGGGTCGTTCGCCATGACCGCCAAGCTCTCTGAGCGCCTGGCTGCCTCACCGACTCAGCCCACCTCAGCCTCGCGGACCACCGTCTTCGTAAGCGATGCTCCGCGCAGTGACCTCGACTAATCGTTGTTCACCTGCTCCAACCGATCTGACACCGATTGGCCGCTTACCGGCATATGTCCTGCTCCGCCTGTCCGACAGAGCATCTCCGCGTTTCGGCGTCGAATGCAGGTGAATGGCGTCCCCGCCGTACCGAGGGCAATAGCGCGCAGGCTATCCCGCCACACTGATCGCCAACGTCAAGTACACGGTCAACCCGGCGCTACTGCGCGAGTAGCTTCTTGCGCGGCGGCCACGCGGATATCAACCTGACAGCAAAGGCCGCCGCGACCGCGCCTTACCGCGACTCCCCCCGCCAACGCTTTCGCCCGCTGCCGCTGACATCACATCGCGTCAGCGCGTGGCCCGGCGGCCTGGCCGTACAACGCCGCGGCCGCGGCCATCGCGGCCCGGACAGTGTTGTAGTAGTGGGTGCCGACGCCGCCGCTACGGTATTTGCGCAATTGCGGGTTCTGCGCAAGTGTGGCCGCGAGCACACTGTCGCTGATGCCGTACTTCCTGAACGCATCGCTGAATCGGACGATGAACCGCGCAATCGCCTTGTCGGGGTCTTGGCGCTCTTCGACCGTGCCGAAACTGGCTTTCTCCTGGAACAGGCCGATGACCTCGTCAGCCCTGGTACCCCGGCTCCCGTAGGCCTGCACACCGCCGGACACAGCCGGGCGGAAATCGGACTCGATCTTTGCAGTGGCGATGATCGTCTTGATCTGATCTTCACTCAGCCCGGCCGCCTGCCCCTGGCTCACGATGGCCCTGACGATCGCCAGCGCGTCGGAGTCCTTGGTCACCGCCGCCACCGGTGCGGGCGCGGCTGCTGGTGCAGGGGCGGGTGCGACCGCGCGGACGACTGCGACTTCGCGCGCCGGCTGTTGCTCAATCGCGACCGATGTCGCGCGGTTCGTCGGAGTAAACAGCAGCGCCGCTCCACCGATGCCCGTCACCACGAAAACGCCCGCGAGAATCGTCTTCGCGGGTTTCTGTGCTCCGGATGTGGCGGGCATTCGGTGTTTGGCCATGGTTGTGCTCTCTTCTCGGGGGTCTGAACTTGTGGATCCGTGTGCCGGACCTCGGACTCCCCCTCGAACCCCGCAGCTCGGGAGCCGAGCAGCGGAGTCTGACCGCGCACTGGTCGCGATCCGGTGACTTGTCACCGAAATCATCGGTGCGCGCCAGCATTTGCTGAGCGCGTTACAGCCGCAGTGACGCACAAGCTGGCTCGCCACGGACACACCACACCCGTCGCTATGGATGCCCTTGGTTTGCCATTTTGTGATCGGCGTCACTCAAAGTGGTGCTACTGCACTGTCGCCGTTGTCCGTGAACTGTATTAGAACGATCGCGATCTGGCAAAATCACCCAGGAACTTCACAACTTGAGCAACGCAGTCTGCACACTATCCGCGACCGGCTGAATTTTTTGCTGGGAGGTTCAGCAGAGATGCCTGTGCGGGTACTGCTGACGCCGAGGCGCCTACGGGTCACCTCATGCGACCGCCAAGCCGTCAAAGGGGCTTAGCGTATTCGACGTTGCAGGGTACCAATAGTCGTTTTGAAACCTGATGTCGCCCAGGCAGTTTCAACGTAGTTTCTCTCGAGCCCAGTTAGCATCAGATCTACGGTGTGCCCGGCGGCGGCGCGCAGGTGGATCTCAGGGGTGCGGTGGCGTGTTCGCTCATGATCTGGCCGCGCTTGAGGCACAGGGCTATTCGGGCGATCTGAGTCCGGGTGTCTCGGTGCACAGCTGCATCGTGGCATACCGACGGCAACCACTGCGCCTTCTGCCCCTCAGTGCCCTACTCCAGGATGTGCATCCCACTTGTAGTTGTGGGCGACCACTTCGCCCTCGAAGAACTCTGCGGCAACATCGAAAACCGCCCCCGGCTGCATGACCTGCGTCGTCCCGCATTCTCGCGGCCCGTGCAGTCGTCACTCAGGTCCGTAGTCGAATATGCAGGAATCGAGTATGCAGGGTTGCCAGTAAGCATTGGGAGGCCAGTGCGGTCGATTCGCGGACGGCCGCACATTCCCCCGCCTATCAGTCCCGTTTCTTTGAGCCACGCTCCTTCGTTCGGGATTCGTACAGATGGTCGAGACTGGCGGCGTAGCTTCCCGGCGGTGCCAACGCAAGAAGCAGCGCAGCTGCAGCAGCGCTGAAAACCGACGCACTCAGCGGCGTCTCGAAGCCGGCAAAGAAGAACATCGATAGGGCGAACACAACAAGTGTCGCGGCGCTGCCGAGCGCAGCCCAACGGAGCTTTACTCCCAAAAGCAAAGCACTGCTGAGCAGGATTTCGACGGCGGTGGCACCGCATGCGACGGCAGTAACTAATCTGGCGGGTAGGTATGGAGCAAGAGTGTGCACATACTGCGTGAATGTCTCGAAGTCTCCCCAAAAAACCTGGTTGGTCCCGGGCTGCCCCCATAACCCGAATCGGTCGGCCAGGGCCGACAGGAACGCCGCCGCGAGTGCCGCTCTCGCAAAAATCGTTGCTGCTGACCAGATTCTGGTGTCTTTTGACATCCATGTCAGATCTCTGCGCGTTACATCCGCCATGGTCTTTCCTCTTCGTTGTTTTGGCAGCGCGGCCCAGGTTGGACGGTACGCCTAGAGGTCCGAAAGCTTCCTGCGTCCTGGACTCATTTCTCAGGCTCGGCGTGTAATAGGTTTCACGAGTAAGCGATCCGCTTACTCTGATTTACGCGTGCAGACACCGCTGAGTTCGAGGTGTAATCACGAACAACAGCGCGCCCAGCGCGCCGCCAACCGCACCGAGGGGCGGCCACACCGCGCTCACGGCGATCAGCACGGCCGCGATTATCTCGATCACCCCGATGACGTCGGACTGAGCGCGAATTGACAGGAAGCTGTTGAGCCAGCTCATGAAGAGGCTATGGGAGGTGAACTCGCTTATCTGCATGGCCTCCGAGGCGGTGAATTTCATCAATCCGATCCAGGTGATGACAACGACCAGGCCGTAACGCACGATCGCGGTAGCGACAGCTGCGATGTGGTCCGCAGACTGCACAATGCCTCTCACGCTGTTGTTCAAGGATTTTCCATTCTTCACTTCAAATGCGTCTTGGGGACTAAGCCACGTCGAGGCGCGTGCCCCGGCCATCTCAGGCCGATCCGCCCACTGCCATCCGGCATTACCTCTAGCGTGAACCCCGGCAGCCGTGCGCACAATGAGTGATTTCGTGAGTCAGTCTTTGTCAAATCGAAGGCTGATGTTCGTGTGTATCGGTCTGATGTCCGCGGCGTGAATCCATGCGTATTTCCCTGCAGAACAGCCTTTTTCGTGGCATGCCGCCGCACTGCACGCGGCGGAGATTGCGACGTGTCACGTCGCTTCTCCTGCAAAACGGAACTATCCTCCTCGGCACGATATGTCGACGTATATGGTGTCGAACTTCGTTGGGTCGATCCGGTTTCCATTGGCATCGATGTTGGAATTGTTCAATCCCTCGACCTGAATGACTGTGCAGTCCGACAGTGGAAAGACCTCGGCTCCATTGATCTGGACGTTATAGCCTGCGGTAGCCGCAGTGGCCACCGCCGAGGAACCCCGTACCGTGACCGCCAAAGCACACGCAGCACCAGCCGCCGTCGTTAACCGTCGCATTATCAACACCTTTCATTCGGCGAGCGCATCTACCGCGGTCGTCACCCCGCATAGAAGCCTCCCCGACTCAGCTCTTCCGTCTTCATCGCCGCGGCGGTCTTGACGTCCGCCTCGTCAAATCTAGAGGGGCCGAAGCGTGTCCAGGGCCCTTGCGACATCTTGGTCATTTCGCTTCACATGCCGGGGTAGCCGTCGGGCAGCATCTCCCGCTCGAGCGACTCGCGGCCCGTGGCGTCGAAACGTGCGAACAGTTCCTGCACTTCATCTTTGAGCAACACGAGCTGTGATAGGCCGATGAGCTCGCCGGTAATCCGGATCGGCGAAACGATCACCAGAATGGTGGTCTTGCCGTACGGCCGTGCGACGTAACACACCGGCTTGATGCGGCCGTCAACGAACAGTTTGAGCATGGCGTCGAACCGCGGATTAGTGACCTTGCGGCGATGCCGTTCGTGCACCGAGTGACCGAGGTAGCTGGGGTCGCGGTCCAAATGCTCGGATGCCCACTTGTTGTAGTACATCACCGTGCCGTGCCGGTCGACGATGGTGACTCCGAGGCCGGCCTGTTCGAGGAGCCGATCCGCCCACTCGCTCAGCGCAAAGCCTGCGACGATCCTGTGATCAGAGACCTCGGTCATTTCAGCGTGCGATGTCATTCAGTACCTTCCCGGTAGCTGTCGTGCACGGCGGCCGGTATCCGGCCCAACCCAAGCGTGGCTGTGCGCCGCCGTGCGCACAATGCGTGATATTGCGAGTCAGCGTTCGGTTGAGGCGAAGGCTGATTGTTCTCGTATCGGTTTGAGTACCGTGGCGTCACGGCCTACGACCTCACCGACTTGGAGTTGTTCTTGCAGGTAGTCGACCGCGGCAGCATCACGCAAGGCGCCGAGAGCGCGCATCTGTCGTTGGCATCGGCCAGCGCAAGGATCTCGGCCATGGAGAAGGCTCTCGGGGCCAAGTTGCTGGACCGCCATCGGCGCGGCGTGGTGCCGTCGCCGACCGGTTGGTTGTTGGTCGCCCACGCCCGAGCGATCGTCGGTCAGCTGGCGCGCATGCGCACCGAGCTGGCCCGCTGCTCCGACGGCCTGCAATCCACGTTGGTGGTTCTGGCGAACACATCGGCTATCCAGACACTGGTGCCGACCGGGTTGGCCGACTTTTTGGCCACCCACACCGACATCGACGTCGAGTTGCAGGAGCGCCCGAGCCACGAGATCGTTACGGCCGTCACTGACGGGGCCGCCGAGCTCGGAATCATCTCCGACACCGTGGACTCGGCTCAGCTGGAGTGCACGACGCTGCGCCCAGACCACCTGGTCGTCATCGTGCCCGCCGACCATCCACTTGCCGACCGTGGCCAAGTCGCGTTCAGTGCCTGTCTGGATTACCAGTTCCTGGGATTCACCCAGGGAAATCCGTTGCAGGAACACCTGAGTGGACAGACCCAGCCCCTCGGGCTTCGTCCCCGCTACCGAGCGTATCTACCCACCACCGAGGCGATCTGCGCCGCGGTCGCAGCGGGTGTCGGAATAGCGGTCATCCCGGCCTTAGCCGCCGCCCGGTGTTCGCATCAGAACGTGCGCACCGTCGACCTGACAAACGCATGGGCGCACCGCAATCTTCTGCTTTGCTGCCGCGACGAATCTCAGTTATCGGTTCCCGCAGCTAAATTCAGCGCACATTTGGCGTCAGTCGCCTGAGTGGCCACCCGGGTGCTACCGGCAGCGCTGGCGCGCATCGAAGCCGCATCTGCAGCTAAGGATGGGGGCATGAGCCGCACAGGTCGGTGAAACGATCCGCGGTCAGTATGGACTATATAGTCCACTTCCTGTGGTATCCTCGGAAGTGTGCTGATTTCGACGGCCGCGGCAGCGGGTATGACAGTGACCGCGCTGGCGATGGTGGTCACTCCCGGACCCAACATGATGTATCTTGTGTCGCGCAGCATCAGCCAGGGCCGGATTGCCGGCCTGATCTCACTGGTTGGTACCGGGATCGGATTCGTGGTCTACATGACGATGGCCAACCTTGGATTGACGGTCGTGTTCATTGCGGTCCCCTGGTTGTTCATCGGGTTCAAGGCCGCGGGTGCGGCGTATTTGGCGTATCTGGCGTGGCAGGCATTGAAACCTGGCGGTCGTGGTTTGTTCGAGACTCACGAGTTGAAGCGGGACTCGTCTGTGCGGTTGTTCCGGATGGGTTTGCTCACCAACTTGTTGAATCCAAAAGCGGCGATCATGTATCTGGCGCTGATCCCGCAGTTCATCGACCCGCATCGTGGTCACACTGCCATCCAGCGGTTCGTACTCGGTGGGATACAGATCACGGTGAGCATGGCGGTGAACGCGTTGATTGTTGTGGCAGCCGGTGCGATCGCGGGTTTCATCATGCGTCGGCCGACGTGGGCGGTCTGGCAGCGGCGGGTCACCGGCACCCTACTGGGCATGGTTGCGGTGCTGCTGGCGCGTGAAGTGCCGGCGAGCGCTCGGGTATAGACCCGGCTTGGGCTGCCTCTGCTTCGCCGTGCAGCACTCGACTCCAGCTGCGGTCCTCGGCAGGGTGGGCCGCATACCACCATCCCAACCGTGAGATGTTTGCGGCTGAACCGGAGTTGGCGGCTTTGCTCGAGCGGATCGCACGTGAATACCTCGCCGAGATTCTATCGCCCCGTTGGTGATTCACGCCAATGCGCGATCACGGGGACTAGGGGTTCGCACTGCAAGCCACGACAGAGTTACGCGGTGGGGGCGCGCCCGCAGCCCGGCGCGTGCGCACCGCTGGCGGCCCCAACCCTCGAGAGCATTTGCGGTGACGCCGACAAGGACACAGGACGGTCTGCAACGTCCTTTGTGGGAGCGGGTCCGCCGAGCTGCGCCAAGTGTTACGAGCGCCGGATTGCGTCGGTGAAGACGACGCGGTGTCGGCGAATCACGCGTCGAGCACCTCGCTAACCCGGGCCTGGAGCAAGGACCGGTCGCCGAAATCGTCTAGGCTGACGCCGAACCGGCTACTCAGCAAGTCGAGAACCTCTGCCACGCCCTCGAGTCTCAACCGTTGGGTCGCATCGCTTCTATGAACGGTCAAATTTCGGCCGCGCAAGTTATAGCGTTCGTCGTCCGTGACGATCGATGCGGTCAGAGCGGTAACGAACAACGACGTAGGATGTGTTGACATGTACCAACTCCCGACTTCCATATCAATACGCGGCCTCGGATGAGTGGTGAATGTGTAAAGCGGTTTCCACTCTTCTCCTACCTGGACCTGCAACAGGTATCCCCCACGGTGATCGAGCAGTTTGTACGCCCCATGAGGGGTTTGTTGCACGATGCCAGCGGTAATTCGTAACGGCGCAGTCGGTGTTGGTCCACCGAAGCCGACATCTACGAGAAATCGCCCTTCAACGCTCGGTACCGTTACGAGAAGGGCGTCGTGATTTTCCGCGGCTAGCGGACCAACCGTCCCATTCAACATCACCCGAGCGCTAAGGTGTTTCACACTGAAACCGAGTTCGTCAAGCACATACGCCATCAAGCCGTTCTGTTCGTAGCAAAAGCCTCCCCGGCGTCGGCGCACTAACTTGTCAACCAACGCCTCTGGGCCGAGGTCAGCAACAGGTCGGCCGAGCAGGGAGTCCAAGTTCTCGAATGCGATGCAGCGAGTATGGGCGGAAACAAGGCCGCGCAGAGTCGTTAGCGTCGCATCGGTCGGCCCCGCGTAGTTCACCCGACTGAGGTAATCCGCGGCCACTCGGCTGGGAGCGGCGGACATTAGGCGCCTATCCTCGAGCTCGCAGGGACATGATGAATGGTGACCTTCGGTGCAGGGGACGACTTCTCCACGGGTGAGTATCTCGGGGTTCTCCCAGACACAGCAGACGTCTGATATGTCACCGTCCGGACCGACCCCGGAGCATGTTGCAGGTCTTCGGCAGACACCGTGTATTCCTTCCGTTTCCGAAGGGATGCTCGATCGTGCATATAACCAATTATGTTGAAAGAGCGCGTTTTTATTCCATAGTCGATCGCTGAGATCGCTCTCGATCACTCGACTCAACTGCGGGTTATCGGGCGCGGCCACCAGGCTATCCGACATGGGAACGTAAAGGACTATATAGTCCTTGAAGTTAACGTGTCACTGTCTCGCGGGATGACGCCACGGAGTGCCAAATTCTTTGAGCTACTACTCGAATAACGTTGATAGACAGAGGTTCTCAAATCCATCCTCCTTCAGGGCCGGACGACTCAAGGTCTGGTTGTTCGCGCCGCCCCACAACAGAAAGTAGTGCAATGATCCTCATCGACAACGACATGCGCGGCATCGTCGACAGCGCCAAACTCGGGTTCGTCGCCACCGTCAACCCCGACGGGTCGCCGAACCTCTCCCCCAAGGCATCTCTGCGCGTATACGACGACAACCACATCGCATTCATGGACATCGCCTCGCCGGGCACCGTCGCGAACCTGTCGCTGAACCCACGCATCGAGATCGCTGTTGTGGACTTCTTGCGCAGACGCGGCTACCGCTTCAGCGGCAGTGCGGAACTGCACCAGCCCGGCAGCGCCGTGCACACCTGGTTACACGAATGGCTGCTTGAGCTCAACGGACCGGGTTACCCCGCCAAACAGGCGGTCTTGGTGAACGTTGAAATTGTACGGCCGATCCTGTCGCCGGCCTACACCTACGGCAATGCTGACGAGCAAAGCCTTGTCACGCAGTATGCGGCCACCTACCTCCGCGGCACGCACACCACCGATCAGGCCGCAGCCGACCGAGAGTGACTTCGCTGCCGGATCGCCGCGCGCAGTACAGACAGTGCTGGCGTGGGGCGACACCCGCAGATGAGCGAACCGCGCCAATACCGTGGGTGGCCTCCGGCCCGCGAACACCCGGCTCGAGCTCTTTGATCCGGTCCCAATCTCGCAATGGTCACGGGGGCAGATGGCGGCTGGCGTGTTCGGTTGCCCGCTGACACGTCCAACCGCTGTTTTGTTCCATCGCCGGACGATCACGGCGGAGCACCTGTATGGCGTCAGCGCGAATCGCCTCGTTGGCCTTCCGGCGTGCGGCATCGATGAGCGCAGATCGAGCGGCCATACGTGCTCGGTGAAATGCGAGAGCACACGCGAATACAGTTGTGGCGATCCGTCGTCGCGCACACTGGTGACGCTCATCCAACGGCAATGGAGGAACGGTGCCGGAATTGAACCCTGTGGCCGAATTCGACTTCATCATCGTGGGCGCGGGCAGCGCGGGCTGTTTGCTCGCCAACCGGCTCAGCGTCAATCCTGACCACCGTGTGCTCTTGATCGAGGCCGGCGGCAAGGACAATTGGTTCTGGATCAAGGTGCCAGTCGGCTATCTCTTCACCATCGCCAACCCACGCACCGACTGGTGCTTCACGACTGAGCCTGACCCGGGTCTGGCGGGGCGCAGCATCATCTACGCGCGGGGCCGCGTGATCGGCGGATGCTCATCGATCAATGCCATGATCCACATGCGCGGGCAGGCAAGCGATTACGAACTATGGACGCAAGCGACCGGTGACGAGCGATGGCTCTGGGGTGGCCCAGACCGCCCCGGCGAGACGTTGGCGATCTACAAGAAGTTGGAGAATTACTTCGGCGGAGCAGACGACTGGCACGGCACCGATGGTGAGATCCGGGTGGAGCGGCCGCGGGTGCGCTGGAAGATTCTGGACGCCTGGCAGGCCGCCGCAGCCGAATTCGGCATCGCCCCGATCGAGGAGTTCAACCGCGGTGACAACTCCGGCAGTGCGTACTTTCATGTCAATCAACGCCGTGGCCGACGCTGGTCGATGGCCGACGCGTTCCTCCATCCAATCTCCAATCGCCCCAATCTCACCATCTACACACAAACGCAGGCGCTACAGCTGCTGATGGACGATCACGTCCGCGACGATCAGCGCCGCGGCGCCTGGACCACGGCGCAGCACCGCGCCACCGGCGTGCGCCTGCTCAAAGACGACCAAATCGTCGACGTCCGAGCCCGCCGGGAGGTGATCCTGAGCGCCGGAGCGATCGGCTCACCTCATCTGATGCAGGTCTCGGGTTTGGGTCCGGCCGGGCTGCTCGCCCAGCATCAGGTGCCGGTGGCCGTTGATCTTCCAGGCGTGGGTAACAACCTCCAGGACCATCTACAGCTTCGAACGGTCTTCCGCGTCCGCGGCGCGCGCACCGTCAACACTCTGTACCGGAATTGGATCACCCGTGCGGGCATGGGAATTCAGTACCTGCTGCTGCGATCGGGCCCCATGACCATGCCGCCGTCCACACTGGGAGCATTCGCCAAGAGCGACCCCGGACTAGCCAGCCCTGATCTGGAGTGGCACGTACAGCCGTTGTCGCTGCCGAAGTTCGGCGAACCGCTACACCCCTTCGCAGCCATCACACCATCGGTTTGCAATCTGCGACCGACGTCGCGTGGCCACGTGCGTATCGCCGATGCGGATCCGCTCACCAGCCCGAAGATCCTCTGTAATTACCTCTCCACTGACGCCGATCGTGACATCGCGGTGCGCGGCCTGCGGATGACCCGGCAGATCATGGCGTCCCCGACGATGGCCCATTACTGCCCGGAAGAGATGCTGCCCGGCTCGCAACTGGTCAGCGACGATGACCTGCAGCAGGCAGCCCGTGAACTGGGCACCACCATCTTCCACCCGGTGGGCACCTGTGCGATGGGTGCCTTTGACGTACACGGCTTGCCGCGGTCGCCCTCCACAGTGCTCGACACCGACTTCCGCGTCTACCGCGTTGCCGGCCTGCGAGTGGCCGATGCTTCGGCGATGCCCACCATCACTTCTGGGAACACCAACGCGCCGGTCATGCTCATCGCCGAGCGCGCGACGCGGGCGATCCTGGAATGAGTACGAGCTGAAGAGGTGGCGGCGACGGGCGGTGCGACGGTCAGCGCCAAGTCTCGAGAACGAACGTCGTGATAGTCCGAGCTGCTCGCAAGGTCCAACCCCCGCGTCGGTGGTGCCGCTAGCTCGGCACCGGCACCCGAGCCTGCCATCGCGCGCGACGTTGGGTGTCAGTCTGCTCCCACCACGGCGGCGTACCACGCTCCCCTAGCGCGGCTTTCACTGCGTTCACGCCCGCCCTGGCCGTCGATTCCTCCGGAGTTCCCTTGGTGCGGCGCACTTCTCGGCGCCAGGCCATGAGGATCCTGACAAGTTCTGCCCGACGCTCCTCGGGTATCGCGGGGTCGGTCGCGCGCCACCGCCGACCGCCAATGACGGTGTAGTGCCCGTCATCGGTGGTCGCGGGTTCGCCCATCCGCCGATCGTATGCGGCCGCATCCCGGTCAGTCGCACTTCGGCGAGCGATGCGCCGATATGTTTCCGCTGTGAAAAATCCTCACATAGATCTAGGCAAGGCCCGCCTTTTTGTTGTAAATTAACACTGCTTGCCCGGCGAAGCAGCGGCTTTAGTCGTCTGAAGGAGTTCTGCCTGTGAAATTCACACAAGGCTGGCGACTATGACCATGGATGCGAAGACACGTCGAGACCGCCTCGCGCACCGAGTGACCGTCGCGCGTGAAGTGACGTACGCGGAACTGGCCGCCGAGTTCGACGTCTCCGAGATGACCATCCGGCGCGATGTCGAGGCGCTCGAGACACTCGGCGTGGTCAGGCGAGTGGTCGGAGGTGCGATCGCGCTCGAAGGCAAGGACAACGAACCGGCCTTCGCCGCGCGACTCGCCGACGCAGCTGAAGAAAAGCGGCATATCGCCGACGCGGTTGCAGGCCTCATCGCACACAACGAGACGCTGATCCTCGACTCCGGCAGCACCGCGCTCGCGGTGGCGAAGTCGTTGAAGGGCCGCGGATTAGGACTGACCGTCCTGACGCCAAGCCTGTTGGTAGCGCTCGAATTGATCGACGAGCCCGAGACCACAGTCGTAATGACCGGCGGCGAATTGCGGCCGGGTGAATTGAGCCTGATCGGTCCGGTGGCCGAGGACACGTTGGCCAACTACAACTGCGACACCTTCGTGATGGGCGTGGCGGGCATCGACGCCGACCGCGGCATCTCCGACTACCACCAAGGTGAGAGTCGCGTGAAACGCGCGGCGAGCAGACGCGCGGACCGGGTGATCGTCGCTGCCGACCAAAGCAAGCTCGGGCGCGTCACCTTCACCAGCATCGCCGCCCTCGCCGACGTCGACGTGATCATCACCGACGGCGATCCCGGCCATCCCGCACTCGTGGCCGCGCGCGCCGCGGGTGTCGACGTTTTCTGCGTCGACAACCGCGCCCACGGCGGCCCGACAGAGCGGCGGGCGGAGCAGCCGTGAGTTCGTACACCATCGGGATCGACATCGGGACCACCGGCACCAAGACCGTGCTGTTCGATACGTCGCGCGGGATCATCGGGCAAGCGTCCCGGGAGACCGCGCTGCACTCACCGCAACCCGGATTCGCCGAGGCCGACACCGATCAATGGCACCGCAACGTCGTCGAATCCATCCGAGAAGTGGTGGCCGGCAGCGACATCCGCGCCGACGAGGTGCAGGCGATCGCCGTCTCAGGCATGGTTCCCGCCGTCGTGGCACTCGACAGCGACGGAAATCCGTTGCGCCGGGCGATCTTGCAGAACGATGCCAGGGCCTCCCTCGAGATACAGCACCTGGCACGGGCGCTGACCGACGTCGACCTGGTGACGATGACCGGTTCGGCGCTGACCCAACAGTCGGTCGCCCCCACCACGACGTGGCTGCGCGAACACGAGCCCGAGGTCTACGAACGCACCGCGCACTATGTCGGTTCCTACGACTGGGTGTTGACGGCGTTGGGTGCCGAGATTCACGTCGAGCAGAACTGGGCACTCGAGTCGGGCCTGTTCACCATCGACGGTGAGATCGCTCAATCCGTGCTCACCGCCGCCGGCCTCGATGCCGCTGTGTTGCCGCCGGTTCACCGGCCGGGGTCCCAGGTCGGGAATCTCAGCGAGGACGCGGCCCGTGAGACCGGTTTGTCGACAGGCGCCGCGCTGGTGGTCGGCGGCGCCGATCACGTGCTTTCGGCGTTCGCGGCCGGAGTCAACGCGCCGGGCGATGCACTCGTGAAACTTGGTGGCGCCGGCGACATTCTGGTCGCCAGCGACACCAGAATCGTCGACGAACGGCTCTATCTCGACGCTCACCCCGTGCCCGGCCACTGGCTGCCGAACGGTTGTATGGCCACCAGCGGCAGCCTGATTCGCTGGTTTCAGGCTCTCGTCGGCGGCATAGACCTCACGGTGCTCGACGAACAAGCAGCGTCATGCCAGCCGGCCGAAGTGCTGTGCCTGCCGTACTTCCTCGGGGAGAAAAGCCCGATCCACGATCCCGATCTGCGCGGCGTGTTCGCCGGGATGCATCTTGGTCACAGCCGTGCCGATCTCTACCGATCAGTGTTGGAGGCCATCGCTTTCGGCTTTCGGCACCACTTCGACGTGTTCACAGACATCGGTATCGGCCCGAGCAGGGTAATGGTCACCAACGGTGGGTCCAAGTCGACGCTGTGGAAGCAGATCCACGCCGACGTGCTCGGCGTTGAGATGCTGCCCGTCCGAGGCCACCCCGGCGCGTCGCTTGGCGCTGCGGTGATCGCGGCCATCGGCGTTGGTGCGCTCGACGACTGGTCGGACGCCGCGCGGTTCGTCGCGCTCGATCCGCCGGTCGTTCCGGAACCGTCCAGACGGGCGGCCTACCACGACGCCTATCAGACGTGGCGGGAACTCGGTGCCGCGGTGGCGCCGATCTCGCACACCATGGCACGACGTATCGGAGATCCAACAACAGTGAAAGGAACAGTGCCGCAATGATATCCACCACGACACATCGGCGGAGGCGGCCGTTCGTCGCCGTCCCCATAATTGCACTACTGGCGGTGCTCACGTTGTTGATCAGCTCCTGCGCGGGCAGCGGAGGACCCGAGCAGCCGCAGGCGAGCGGATCCGGCGAGATCCCCAAGGACGTCTCGGGCACGGTGCGCATACTGATGGAGAACGTCCCCGACACCGACATCGTGAAATCGATGGTTCCGGAGTTCAACAAGGACTATCCGAACGTCAAGATCGACATCGAGACCCTGACCTATGACCAGATGCGCGACAAGTTGGTGTCGTCCTTCCAGTCGCCGTCGCCCGCATACGACCTGATCATCGTCGACAACCCGTGGATGGTCGACTTCGCGAACGCGAAGTTCCTGCAGCCGCTGGATTCCCGCATCGACAGCACACCTGACTACGACGCGGCCGACTTCTTTCCGTCGCTGACGGCGATCACCACCGTCGACAAGGTGCGCTACGGCGTGCCGTTCTACAACTACGCGCTCGGATACCTCTACAACACAGACGATCTCGCTCAAGCCAAACTGCAGGTGCCCACCACCCTTGACGAGCTGGTCAGCACGTCCAAGGCGCTCAAGGTCGGCGATCGTGCGGGTATCGCGATGCAGCCGCAGCGCGGCTACAAGATCTTCGAGGAATGGGGCAACTGGCTGTTCGCTGCGGGCGGATCGATCTACGACGCAAACGGCAAGCCCAGCCTGAACACCCCGGAGGCCAAGCGGGCGCTGAACGCCTACATCGACACCTACCACACCGCCGCACCGCCGGACAGCTTGAACTGGGCCTTCGACGAGGCGTTCCGGTCCGTGTCCGGCGGCCAGGCCGCATCGATGATCAGCTACAACTGGAATCTGCCCGCGCTCAACGAGCCCGGATCCGGGCCGTCGGCCGGTAAATACAAGCTGGCCCCGATTCCCGGTGGAAAGCAGGTGCTCGGTTCGTGGAGTTGGGCCCTTCCGGCCAATTCCGGTGCTTCGGATGCGGGTTGGGCGTTCGCGTCATGGCTCACCTCCAAGGCGCATGACGTCGAACGAACCGAGAAGGGCGGCGCCGCGATCCGCCAGAGCACACTGAAGAATCCGGCAGTACTCAACGGCAAGTTCGGCGCGGACTATTACAAGACCGTCGAGCAGATTCTCGCGAACGCCTCACCGTTGAGCCAGGGCCCCAGCGGCGAGGAGATGATCCAAGCCGTCGGTACCGAACTCAACGAAGCCGTGGCCGGCACCAAGAGCGTCGACGACGCGCTCGCCGCAGCGCAGGCGGCCGCCGAGAAGATCCAGGGCTAATCGCTCTGTGAAGACCCGGAAACCGATCACGTCGACGGAAAGGACACGGCCGCTGTGGCATTCAAATACCGCATGATCGCACCGCTGATCGCCCTTTTCGTGGGCGTGGTCGGTTTCCCCCTGGTGTATGCGTTCTACCTGAGCATCACCGATTACAAACTCACCAGCCGCGGCACGCCGAACCTGGTCGGCATCGGCAATTATGCTGCCACCCTGCAGGACCCGGCGTTCTGGCAGGCGTTCGGCACCACCGCGACGTTCGTGTGCGTGGCGGTCGCGCTGGAACTGACCATCGGCCTTTCTCTGGCGTTGGCCCTACAAAAGCAGCGCTGGGCACGAGATCTCACCAGGTCGATGCTGCTTGCTCCGATGTTCATCACCCCCATCGCTGTCGGTCTCACGTTCCGATTCCTGCTCAACGACCAGATCGGCGCGATCCCACGGATGTTGCAGGCGATCGGCATCGACTACGACTTCTTCGGGCCCGGCCGGGCCCTCTACACGCTCGCGTTCATCGACGTCTGGCAGTGGACGCCGTTCATGGTGCTGCTCCTGCTCGCCGGGCTGCAGTCGATACCCCGGGAACCGATTGAAGCCGCCAAGGTCGACGGTGCCGGCGGGTGGTACGTGTTGCGTCGCGTCACGCTGCCGCTACTCGCACCGGTTCTGGTGGTCGCGGTGCTGCTGCGCTCGCTCGACGCCTTGAAGGTATTCGAGTACGTGTTCGCTACCACCCGCGGTGGGCCGGGCACCGAGACGCAGACATTGCAGTATTTCGTCTACCAGACGGGAATTCAGTTCTTCCGCATCGGATCGGCGTCGTCGATGGCGTTTGTGGTGCTGCTGCTTGTGCTGACGATCATCATCGTGGCGTTCCGCCGCATGGAGAAGGCCAAGCAGTCATGAGGTCATCGCGCACCCTCGCCATCTGCCGTATCGCACTGCTGTGGGCCGCGGCCATCACGGTGCTCTTCCCGATGGTGTGGATCGCCCTGGCCAGCCTGAAAACACCTCAGCAGCTCAGCAATCCGTTCCTGGTCGCGTTCACACCCGACTTCGCCAGCTGGCGCAACGTGCTGTCTTCCGAGATCCTGACCGCGGCGGGCCGAAGTGCCATCGTCGCGCTGAGCACCGTCGGTATCAGCCTGGTCGCGGGCAGCATGGGCGCCTATGCCATCGCCCGGTTCCGGGCCGGAGGCACCGCAACTCGGTTCGGAATGCTTGCCGCGCAGGTACTTCCGCCCGCTGTGCTGGTCTTCCCGTTCCTCACGATGGCCTATGCCCTGCGGCTGACCGACACGCTGGTACCCGTGATCTTCGCGCACCTGAGTTTCGTGCTGCCGGTGGTGACCTGGTTCCTGATCGGCTTCTTCGAAGCGGTACCCCGCTCTCTGGAGGAACAGGCCCAGGTCGATGGGTTCACCCGGTTCCAGGCTTTCCGGCTGGTCGTGCTTCCCCAGGTGTATCCGGGTATCGGCGCTGCGGCGATCTTCGGGTTCACCCTGTCGTGGAACGACTTGTTCTACGGTTTGATTCTTGCCCCAGGGAAGGCGGCGATCCTGCCGGTCGCCATCGCTGGGTTCAACACGTTCCGCGGTGTGCAGATCGGGTCGATGAGCGCCGCGATCCTGATCGCCGTCGTCCCCGTCGTCATCGCGAGCTTTTTCATTCAGCGTCAGCTGGTGCAAGGCATCAGCGGTGGCGCGGTGAAGTTCTAGAAGGTTGGTGACTGCCGCACATGGCAACTATCCGATTCTCCGGTGTCAACAAGTCCTACGGGTCGAGTTCTGTGGTCAGCGATCTGAACCTGGAGCTGCCCGACGGCTCATTCACCGTCCTCGTCGGCCCGTCCGGATGCGGCAAGTCGACATCGCTGCGGATGCTGGCCGGACTGGAATCGGTCACCTCCGGCACCATCATGATCGGTGACCGTGACGTCACCAACCTGCAGCCACGCGACCGCGACGTCGCGATGGTGTTCCAGAACTATGCGCTCTACCCGCATCTCAGCGTCAGAGAGAACATCGCGTTCCCACTGCGTGCGACCAAGACGCCGCGCTCGGAGGCCCTCGAACGCGCCGACAAGGTAGCCGAGTCTCTCGGACTGAGCGCCATGGTGGGTCGAAAACCGAAGGATCTGAGCGGCGGCCAGCAGCAGCGGGTCGCCATCGGCAGAGCGATCATCCGGGAACCGTCGGTGTTCCTGTTCGACGAACCGCTGAGCAATCTCGATGCCAAGCTGCGCGTCGAGACGCGTACCGAATTGCTGCAGATCCAACGCAGACTGGGGATCACGAGTCTGTACGTCACCCACGACCAGGAAGAGGCGATGACGCTGTCGGATCGCATGGTGGTGATGCGAGACGGGCGAACAGCGCAAGTTGGCACACCGCTCGACGTGTACAACACTCCGGTCGACACGTTCGTCGCAGCGTTTGTCGGCAGCCCTAAGATGAACCTCATCGACGGCGACCTTCGCGGTGAAACCTTCACTTTCACCAACGGTTTCACCCTGGCCGTCGCGTCAGGCGGCGCAAGCGGCCGCCTGACGGTGGGCATTCGTCCCGACGACCTCGTGCTGACGGCGGACGACACCGCCGAAGCCAGGGTCCGGCTCATCGAGCTCCTGGGACCACGCGCCATCGTCACGGTGGATGCTCGCGACACCGAACTCACCAGCGTCGTCGAGGTGTCGCGGTTGACCGGAATCGGCGAGGGCGCGCACGTCGCGCTGTCGGCTCGACCGGGCGGGGTGCATGCGTTCGACGCACAAACCGGCCAACGTGTCGTTGGCTTCGACGCACAACAACGGCAGATGGGAACGAACATCTCATGACCAAGACAGTCGTGGTCACCGGCGCCGGCTCCGGCATCGGCAGAGCCATCGCGACGACCCTGGCACAACGGGACTGGCAGGTGATCGTCACCGACATCGACGGCGACGCAGCGCAACAAGTCGCCGCGTCGCTGCCGCCCATCGACGGCGGCGAGCACGAAGCCGCCGTGCTGGACGTCAGTTCGCCGTCGGGCGCTGCCGCCGTCGCCGATGGCGTCGCCGGTCGACTCGGTCTGGAGGCGTGGGTCAGCAACGCCGGCATCTCCTTCATGCATTCCTTCCTGGAGGCACCGATCGAGCGCTACGACAAGACCCTGGAGGTCAATCTCAAAGGGGTCTTCGTCTGCGGCCAGGCCGCCGCCCGAGCCATGGTGCGTAACGGAACATCCGGCGCCATCGTCAACACCGCGTCGATGGCAGGCAAGCAAGGCCGAGTGCCGTTCCTCTCCGACTACGTGGCGTCGAAGTTCGGCGTGATCGGGTTGACCCAGGCGATGGCCTATGAACTCGGGCAATACGGCATCACCGTCAACTGCGTCTGTCCCGGCTACGTCGAAACGCCGATGCAATCACGAGAACTCGTGTGGGAGGCGGAGTTACGCGGCACCACCCCCGAGGAGGTGCGCGACATGATGATCGACGACACCCCGCTGCGACGCCTCGAGCAACCCGAGGACGTCGCCCGGTCGGTCGCGTTCCTGCTTTCCCCCGACGCGCGGTTCATCACCGGCGAAGCCCTGGCCGTGAACGGCGGCGCCTACATGGACTAGGCCGCCCTGCCAACTTGCGATACACCACAAATGAGAGAGGTACAACGTGACCACCACCTGGCTGGACGAGGTCTTCAACGTCAGAAAGCCCGTCATCGGCATGCTCCATCTCGCCGCGCTTCCCGGCGATCCCGGCTTCGACACCGCGGGCGGCGTAGCGGCCGTCGTCGCGCGGGCCCGCACCGAACTGGACGCCCTGCAGTCCGGCGGCGTCGACGGCGTGATGTTCTCCAACGAGTTCAGCCTGCCGTATCTGACCAAGACCGAACCGATCACCGCCATCACCATGGCCAGGGTCATCGGCGAGCTGCTGCCGCAGATTGCGATCCCCTACGGCGTCAACGTTCTGTGGGACGGACAAGCGTCGATCGATCTGGCGGTCGCCACCGGCGCCCAGTTCGTCCGCGAGATCTTCACCGGGGTGTACGCCAGTGACTTCGGATTGTGGGACACCAACGTGGGTGCGGTTGCTCGCCACCGCTCCCGGGTCGGCGGCGCCGACGTCAAGCTGTTCTTCAACATCGTCCCGGAGTCGGCCGCCTACCTGGCCAGCCGTGACCTCGAATCAATTACGCGGACAACAGTGTTCGCGACAGCACCGGACGCCATCTGCGTGTCGGGCGCGACCGCCGGATCACCCACTGACACGGACGCGCTGCGGCTGGTGAAGTCGGCCGCGGGTGCTACCCCGGTTTTCGTGAACACCGGGGTGCGCGCGGAGAACGTCGCCGACCAGCTCGACATCGCCGACGGTGCGATTGTCGGCACCTATTTCAAGCACGACGGTGTCTTCGAGAACCGTGCCGATCGTGCCCGAGTGGATGAGTTGATGACGGCGGCACGCAAGTTCCGCAAGCAATTGGCCTGACAAGCCCTATGGACGCCGACGCGTCAAGTTCGCACACCAAATGGCCTCTACCACATTGAATTCGACGGTACGGTTGCGCGTCGGCTTCGAGCTGGCATATCCGGTGAGTTGAAGGAGTTCACCGGTCTCGAAACCGAAAAACGTCAGGCCCGACCTGGCGTCGCAGTGCAAGTTGCCGAGGGTGTTGAACACACCGTTGCCCGGATAGTCGGCAAACCGCAGAGCGGTCCCGTCCGCGGAACACTCAACGAACCCGGACGGACCGCCTCTATGCGAAACGTCGGCGCTGAGGTCTGGTCCAACACTTGCGATGAACATCGTGTCGGCACCTCGAACGAGTGCCCGCCCCTTGGCAGACATCCGGTCCGATCGGACGCGGGTCGGTTGTGCAGAGACGTCCTCGACGTCGAGCTGATGGTCTTGAATGTATTTGGGGCAGTTGGCGTAACACTCATCCACCGTGATTGTCATTCCGCCCTCATCGGCGCGTATCGTCCCGTTGATCCTCGCGCGCATCCGCCACCGCAGATCGATGGCGAGCATCCCGGCCGGCCAACCGGTCCCTCGGGCTCCCGCCCCGTGGAGCGGGTCCCCCATGAGGATGTGCGCCGCAATTCTCACTTCGGCGTCGGTAGGCGTGCCGACGAAGCCCGGTTTGCCGAAAATTGGTGATGCCCATACGTGTTCGAGAGCATCGATACCACCGATGAGCACCCAGGGCAACGCGCTCAAGAACATCGACAGGGCAGCGGGCACATTCGTCCGGACTGTGTGCGCCATCTTGGCGGCCTGCGCGACCGTATCCGCCTGAGCCTGGACCGCCAACTCGCCAGCGTGGTAGGTCCGTGGCATCAGAAGAATCCGCAGCTCGGCGCGCCATCCTCACGTGCAGGGTGAGCTTCCAGGCGGTCGCTCGTGCAGATTTCGACGCGAATTCCGTCGGGATCGGTGAAGAAGATGCCCCCCGACGTGGCACCCGGCTGATGGGCGATGATGTCGTCGTAGATCAACGGAACGTCGAGTCGCCGCAGTCGATCCTGCACGGCCTCCACATCTTCGAGGGTCGGCACGGAGAACGCGATGTGATGAAGTCCAGGCTGTGCAGTCTGAAAGACGCCGTCGCTCTGCTGCCAGAGCGTGAGGGTGATGGTGTCGCCGTGCCCGAGAAACGCGTATCGACGTCCGTCGTCAGTCCCTTCGGCAAGCAGATCGAAGCCGCACACCGCCCGGTAAAAGTTCAGCGACCGAGTGAGACTCGTGACATTCAGACCGACATGGCCGATGAGGGGGGCGACCGGTGTAGGTCCCGCCTGCGTTCCCATTGAAGACTCCTTCGAAATCGACATTCTAACTGCCTAAGGCACTGTAAAGGGTTAGAACTGTGCATCGCAACTTCACTGCGAAGCCGCCTTCCGAGCACAATGCGCAAAAGGCGGCTATCGACTGGTGTACGGGTTGTGCGCACAAGCGCGACTTCGTTGCCGCTCCTTCGTAACTTCAGATGCGAACCCAACCGGGCGAGTTACGAAGAACGGATCAGAGATTGCATATCTCATTGCGTGCCATGCGGATTCGCGGAGCGACGCCGAAGGATGCACTCACTGCCCGACGACCTGAGCGGCTGTGAGAGATCGGCTCGACACGCTGCTGTCCGCACTGATGGGCGGTGCCACCTGTGGCAACATCCTTGCCGGCGTGGGGCCGTTGGCCATTGCCAACGAGTTGCAGTCCGGACCGATCGTGGTGACGCTGCAAGTGCTCAGGCTGATCATGACGGTGTTCGCCGCCGGACTCGTTCCGAGGCTAATCGGATGGCTCGACGGCACATAACCGCGGCCGCACCTGACCCCGATGTCGCCGCAACCGGCGCGGTCGCCGCGTAACTCTCAGACGTCAGAGCTTTCGCGCCACAGGTCGATACCGGATTCCCTGGCGTGTTCGTCGATTTCGCTCAGCTCGTCCTGGGTGAACTCGAGGTTGTCGAGCGCCGCGAGATTCTCCTGCAGTTGTTCGACACTGGATGCGCCGACCAGTGTCGAGGCTACCGCCGGATTGCGCAGCACCCACGCCAGCGCCATCTGGGCCAGGCTCTGGCCACGCCGCTTGGCGACGGCGGCCAGACCCTGCAGTCGTTCGCGAACATTGTCGGTGACCAGCTCGTCGTCGAATGTCGGACGTGTTGTCGCCCGCGCGATTTCGGTGGCGGGCTGGTCTAGGTAACGGTCGGTCAGCAAGCCCTGCGCCAGGGCGGTGAACGCGATGGCGCCCATCCCGGCGTCGGCGAGTGTGGAGAGCAGATCGCCCTCGACCCACCGGTTGAGCAGCGAATACGACGGCTGGTGGATGACCAGCGGTGTTCCCAAGCGCTTTGCGATGGCCGCCGTTTCTGCGGTCTTGGTGGCCGAGTACGACGAAATGCCGACATAGCGGGCCTTGCCCGCGCGCACCGCGGTGTCCAGCGCGCCGATGGTCTCCTCGAGCGGGGTTACCGGATCGATGCGGTGTGAGTAGAAGATGTCGACGTAGTCGAGTCCAAGGCGGTCCAGCGAATCATCCAGGCTGGCAAGCAGATACGTGCGACCACCAAGCTGACCGTAGGGGCCTGGCCACATATCCCACCCGGCTTTGGTGGAGACGATCAGTTCGTTTCGGTACGGCTTGAAGTCGCGGCGCAACATGCGGCCGAAGTTCTCTTCGGCCGACCCGTACGGAGGACCGTAGTTGTTGGCGAGGTCGAAATGCGTGACCCCGTGCTCGAACGCATACCGCAGAACTCGACGTTGATCGTCGAACGCGCGGTTGTCGCCGAAGTTGTACCACAGGCCCAGCGAGATCGCAGGCAGCAACAGCCCCGAGGTACCCACTCGCCGATAGGGCATCGAGTCATAGCGCTGCTGCGAAGCCACCCACGGATCGTTCGTGAATGGGACACCGGAGATGGGGAGGTCACTAGTCATGAGGTGTGTCGTCTTTCAGTTGTAGTTGCGCGTATTCGCGTGTGGGCGTTGATGGTTTGGTCAGCACGCCTTGGCGGCATCACGCCACGACTCCAGGAAGCGGAGGAAGGCGGTCGCACCCGGATCTTGCAGCCCGATGCTGCGTTCCTGCAACCAGGATGCCCGGCCGCGGCGCGACTGCAGGGCGGTGGTGTCGATGACCGCGCGTTCGGCGCCCGCGATGGCGTCCTGCAATCCCGACATGGCGTCGGTCGCGTCGTCCAAAGCGTCCGCGGCGGGCATGATCGCGTCGAGAATGGTCTTGTCGCCGAGTTGGGTCTTACCGCGCAACGCGATGTTGTCACCGGCCGCACGGATGAACCTGGCCGCGTCGCTGACCGAGATCTCGGTGACGTCGGTCCAGATCTTCGAGCCGGCAAGCAGCCCGCCCGCGACCAGCGCAGCCATGGTCGATGGATTGGCGTTCGCGAACGCCTTGGCACATTCACGCGCGATCTGCGCAGGCGTGACGGAGTCCGGCAGCGCGCTCACCGCCTCGATCACCGCCTCCGCCCCCAGCGTGACCGTGATGCCCAGATCACCGTCGCCAAGCGCCTGATCGAGGTCCCGCAATTCGTCGGCGCTCTTCACCAGTTCGGTGAGGCTGCCGCGGATGTGCTCCTTGAGTTCGTCTGCGTTCACGGCTCAGGCCTGCTCGAAGAACGGAGAGGACGCGGGCGCGTTGAGCAGGGCCAACCGCTCGTCGTTGAGTGCCAGCAGGGAGATCGAAGCTCCCGCCATCTCCAGGCTGGTCGCGAACTCCCCCACGTAACTCTTGGCGATCGTGATCCCGAGGTCGCTGAGCACCTGGTGGGTGCGGCGGTACAGGATGTAGAGCTCCTCCAGCGGCGTCGCCCCGAGCCCGTTGACGAGGACTGCCACCCGGTCGCCCGACGTCAACCCCAGATCGTCGACCAACGCCGCGACGATCCGGTCCGCGATGGCGTCGGCGGTGTCGAGTTGACCACGGTGAATCCCTGGCTCGCCGTGGATTCCGATGCCTATCTCCATTTCGCCGTCCGGCAGTTCGAAGCTCGGCGCGCCGGTGGTCGGCAGGATCGTCGGAGACAGGCCTATCCCCATGGTGGCGGTGTGTTCCACCACATCCTCGGCGACCGCGGCGACGCTGTCCAAGTCGTCGCCGCGATCGGCGGCGGCGCCGGCAGCCTTGTAGGCGAAGAAGATTCCCGCCACGCCGCGGCGGTCGGCCTTGCGTTCCTTGGGCTGACTGGCGACGTCGTCACGGCCCAGCACGGTGCGCGTCGGAATGTCCTCGAGTTCGGCGAGGTCGGCGGCCAGGTCGAAGTTGAAGACGTCGCCGCCGTAGTTGCCGTACAGGTACAGCACCCCGGCACCGCCGTTCACCGCGGCGGTCGCCTCGAAGCACTGTTGCGAACTCGGCGAGCTGAATACGTTGCCGATCGCAACGCCGTCGCACAAACCCTTGCCCACATAGCCTTTGAAGAGCGGCAGATGTCCGGAGCCACCGCCGGTGACGATGCCTACCTTCCCGTCGACGGGAGCGTCGGCGCGCACCATGATCCGGCG
Organism: Mycobacterium sp. ACS1612; assembly: GCF_001667505.1. GTDB lineage: Bacteria > Actinomycetota > Actinomycetes > Mycobacteriales > Mycobacteriaceae > Mycobacterium. The sequence goes on along the minus strand of NZ_LZHZ01000035.1, from coordinate 157,969 downwards.
GTCCTCGCCGGGCGTCTTGACCTTGTCGGGGTGCGCGAGCAGGATGCCTTCGACCATCTCGTCGACGAAATGCTCGGGTTGGTTCAGGATCTTCTTCATCTGTTCCTCTGTCCGGATCTGCGGTGCGATCAGCGGTCGGCGCCGACCGTGGCTGGCTGCTGTGGCGGTCTTCGTCTGCGGCGGCGCAAGGTGACCTGATCGGCGATCATCACCAGGATCAGGATCACCCCTTGGGCGATCGCGTACTGGTATGCCGACAGCCGTAGCGCGGTGAAACCGCTGGCGACGATTTGCAATGTGAGCGTGGCCAATACAACGCCGAACACGGTGGCGAAACCGCCAGTCGGGTTGGTTCCGCCGAGCACCGCGATGACGATGACGAGCAGAACATAGGACGCCCCATAGTCGGCCGACGCCGAAGGGTTCCGCGCGATGAACAGCACCCCGGCCAACCCGCCCAGCAGACCTGTGACCAGGTAGGTGCTGGTCAGCACCGACCGGCTGCGGATGCCCGAGTAACCGGCCGCCATCGGGTTGGAGCCTTCGAGCTGGATCTTCAGGCCGATCGGTGTGCGGTTGATCAACAACGCGACCAGCGCCGCGGCCACCACGAAAATCAGGAAGAGGATGGGGATTCCGGCGACCGTCGCCTGGCCGAGGTTGGTCAGCGCCGCAGGCGAACCGTAAAGGGTGCGGCCTCCTGTCCAGACCACCGCTATGCCGTTGTAGACCTGCATCGTGCCCAGCGTCGCCAGAATCGGCGTGATACCGACGTAGGCGACCAGCACGGCGTTGATCGCGCCGCCCAGCAATCCCATTGCCAGTCCTGCCAATACGAGCAGCGGCGCCAGCTGCTCGGCCAGTGCGGGGTTGCTGCCGTGGATGGTCGTGTACAGCGTCGACATGGTGATAGCCGACAGGTTGGCGATGTTCACCAGCGACAGATCGATGCCCCCGGTCAGCATCGCCAGCATCATGGCGATCGCGAGCACGCCAACTTCCGGCGCGGCCAACGCCAGGTTCTGCAGGTTCAGTGTGCTGAGGAAGACGTTGGGGCGCAGCGCGGCGAAGAACGCGAACGCGATCACCAGCAGCAGCAACATGCGCCCGGTGCCACGGCTGACGTGCAACCGGTCGATGAGTTCGGTTGTGCGGGTACCCAGATCGTCGTTGAGTTGGCGGAGGCCGGTCATACGGTCATCGCCTCCTGCGTCAGATCGGGCCCCTCTGCGCTCGGCTGGCGTTTGCGGCGGCGCTTGGCCGATACGGCTTGGACACCGACGCCGATGATGAGCAGGGTGCCGACGGCGGCACGCTGCCACGCGCTGGGAACGCCGGCCAGGATCAAACTGTTGCCGATCACCTGCACCAGCAGCACACCCAGGATGGTGCCGACGACCGATCCGCGGCCGCCGAAGATCGACGCACCGCCCAGCACCACGGCGGCGATGATGTCGAGCTCGGTGCCGACGAGATCCTGCGGACTGGCGCTGCGGCCCATGATGATGTAGATCAGTCCGCCCAGCGCTGCCGTCATCCCGACCAGCACATAGAGCAGGATCTGCGTCCTGACCACCCGGAAGCCGGCGCGTCGAGCCGCCTCGACGTCGCCGCCGATCGCATAGATTGAGCGCCCGAACATGGTGCGCCGCAACATGAACGCGACTACACAGCACAGCAGTACCGCTGGGATCACCATCACGTGCAGGTATGCGCGGCCGCTTTCGGTCGCGACCGACAGCAGGTTGGTGGTCGACAGGCTGGCGATGGCGGGCGGGAGGTCGGCGATGTAGCGCGAACCGACGAAGGTCAGCAACGCGCCCTTGAAGATGCCCTGGGTGCCCAGCGTGACGATCAGCGTCGGCAACCGGAAGCGCGCTATCACGACGCCGTTGATCAGGCCGAGCGCAGCGCCGATCGCCAGGGCGAGCAGTACAGCGCCGACGAGCCCTGTGCCGAAGGCGCCGGAGCCGAACGCCGTCACGGTCGTATAGGCGGCGAAGATTGCTATCGCGGCGAAGGACACATCGATTCCGCCACTGATGATGACCAGCAGCACGCCGAGCGCGAAGATCAGCGGCACGATCGAGCTGCGCACGATCGCGAACAGCGTCGACACCGAGAAGAACACCGGATTGAGCATCGACATCACGATGATCAGCCCGAGCAGGATCAGCGCAAGGATGCCTTCGTTGTTGCGTCCCCGAAGATCAGATATCGAGAAGCGTTGCGGCCGTGTATCGGTCACGCCGCGATCCTCTCCAGGATGAGGTCGGAGTTGACGTCGGCGTCTTCCAGGGTGTGGGTGATCCGGCCCTGCCGGACCACGAGGACCCGGTGGCACGCGGCGACGAGTTCGGGAACGTCGTCGGAGATGACGATGATGGCGCGGCCCTCGGCCGCCTCGCTGCGCAGAATTTCGAGGATGTCCGCCTTGGAGCCGACGTCGACTCCGACGGTGGGGCCGTTGAGGATCAGCACGCGGGGTTTGATGGCCAGCCATTTGGCCAGCACCACCCGTTGGGCGTTCCCGCCGGACAGCGAACGAACCGGCGCTGCGACGCGCGGCGCCTTGATACGCAGCCGGTCGAACAGTTCGCGGATGGTCGCGCGAGTTTTCGCGTTGTCCAGTGTGCGCCAGCGGGTTCGGTACCGGTCGAGCGATCCGGCGATGATGTTGTCACCGATGGCGCGGTCCATGAACAGACCCTGCGTCAGCCGGTCTTCGGGGACGTAGCCGATGCCTGCGGCGATGGCGTCCTGGATCGAACGCAAAGTGACCGGCTTTCCGTCGAGTTTCACCGTGCCGCTCGACGCGGGACGCACCCCGAACAGGGCTTCGGCGATCTCGGTCCTACCGGAACCGAGAAGCCCTGTCACACCGAGGATCTCGCCGGCGCGAACGGTGAAACTCACGTCGGTGAAGGCGCCGGGGCGGGTCAGTCCCTCGACGTCGAGGACCACCGATGCGGTGGCGGGCAGCGCACTGACGACACGTTCTTCGCTGAGTTCCCGTCCGGTCATCCACTCGCTGATCGACTGCCGGGTGAACTCACTGGTCGGCCCGGTGACCACCTGCCTGCCGGAGCGCAGGATCGTGACGCGTTGTGCCACGCGCAGCACTTCGTCGAGCTTGTGGGAGACGAAGACCAGGCCCACGCCGCGTGAGCGCAGCGTGTCGACGAGCGCGAAGAGACGGTCCACTTCGCTGTGCGTGAGCGCGGTGGTGGGCTCGTCCATGATGATGACGCGGGCCTCGTGTACGACGGCGCGGCAGATCGCGGTGAGTTGGCGATCGGCGACCGTCAGCGCGGCGACGTCGGCGTCGAGGTCGAGGTTCAACCGCAGTTCGTCGACGATGCGCCGGGCCGTCTGCCTCGCCTCCGACGGCGAATAGAGTCGACGACGCTCGGCCACGGCGCTGGTGAGTGCGATGTTCTCGGCGACGGTGAGATTCCCGAACAATGAGAAGTCCTGGTAGATCACCTGGATACCGCTGGTGATCGCCGCGGTCGCGTTCATGAAGCGGTGTGCGACGTCGTCGATGACGATCTCGCCGGCGTCCGGCCGTTCGGCGCCGGAGATGATCTTGATCAGCGTGGACTTGCCGCATCCGTTTTCGCCTGCCAGGCAGTGCACTTCGCCGGGATAGAGGTCGAAGGAAACGCCGTCAAGGGCGGTGACGCCGCCGTACGTCTTGACGATGTCACGCACCTGGAGCACCGGCTTGGCCGTGTCGGTGGCGCTTGGTGCTGTCATAGGTGGAACTTTCCGGCACGGCCGCGAGGGATCGGCGCGACCGTGCCTTCAGCTGCGGTGCTGATCGTCAGAAGTTGTACTGGGACATGGTCTTTGCGTCGGCCTCGAGTGCGGCGTTGCCGACGTAGACGTTGTCGTACCCGTCGAGTTTGGTCAGCGACTCGTATCCGGGGATGTTGAGGTTGGTGCCTGCCTCGATCTTCTTGCCCTGGGCGAGCATCATGGCGATCTGAAGTTGTGCCTCACCGGCCAGTGCGGGGTCCCAGAAGAAGATCTTGTCGATAGATCCGTCGGCGAGGTACTTCGATGCCGCGGACGGGATCGACGTGCCCATCACGCAGATCTTGTTCTGCAGTCCAGCTTCCTGAACGGCACGCGCGATTCCGGGCACGTCGTTGCCCGCCGAGCCCTGGAAGCCCTTGATGTCCGGGTACTTGGCCAGCACTTCCTTGGCCTTCTCGTAGGCCGCCTGCTCGTTGTCGGTGCTCTCGATCGGGTCTTCGACGCGCGTCATGTTCGGGTACTGGCTGGTTTGCAGGTCATGCGCTGCGCCGACCCACTGCATGTGCGTCTTCGCGGTCAACCCGCCGACGAACTGCACGTACTTACCCTGCTGGCCCATGCACTGCGCGAGGTTCTGCATGATCTGCTTGCCGTAGGCCGCGTTGTCGAATGCCTCGATGTCGATGTCGGCGTTCTGGATTCCGGTGGCCTCGTGCGTCACCACCTTGATGCCCTGCGCGCGGGCCTGGCCGAGGACGTTCTGCAAGGCCTCAGGCGAGTTGGGCACGACGGTGATGGCGGTGGGGTGCTGCGGGATCAAGTCCTGGATGATCTGGATCTGCTTCTCCGGACTCGTGTCGTCCGCGCCCTCCTGCCGGGTGTCGACGCCGGTGCGTTTCGCAAAGTTCTGATCGCCGACGGCCATCCGGTCGAACCACGCGATGCCCTTGACCTTGACGACGTTGACCATCGTCATGTCTTTGGGGTCCTGCGTGCCGCCGCCGGCTGGGGCACTGCTGTTACCTGCGGCTCCCCCGCCGACTGAGCCGCAGCCGGCGATCAGGGTCATGGTCAAGCCCACGGCCCCCAGAAGGGCCGCCCGCCTTTGCTGCATTCGTCACTCCCTTGTGAGCTCCAGGATTTCGGGCCGACCGCAGCCCGACCTGCGTGACAGTAGACGTGACCCTGCGCACAGTCAAGCATCGGCTGGCACGAAATCGTGCAATACGGTGTGGCAAATGCGCGAAATCGTGCATCATGTGGCTAACACTGCGCTTACTCGAGAGAAGGCTGTCCGGAATGTCACGTCGCGCGGATATCGTCAATCGCCTGCGGGATCAGGGGTTTCAGAGCGTCAACGCGCTGGCTGGGGCATTCGACGTCGATGCGTCGACCATCCGGCGCGACCTCGACAAGCTCGCCGCGGATGGCATCATCGAGCGCACCCACGGCGGCGCCGTGCCTGTCGACCGTGGACCCGCTGCACCCGGTAAAAGCAGCAGGCACCACGCGGAAAAAGCGGCGATCGGTGCGGCGATGGCCGAACGCGTGCACGAAGGTCAGACGATCCTGCTGGACACCGGGGAAACCACCCTCGAGGTGGCCCGACACCTGCACCATTCCCGGCTGACAGTGGTCACCCACGATCTTCGTGTCGGCCTGGAGATCGCGTCCAAGCCGTCGATCAACCTGGTGTTCGTCGGCGGGGAACTCCTGCCGTCCGGGTTCGGCATGTGGGGTCCCACATCTGTGCAGCAGGTCGAGAATCTGCGCGTCAACGTGGCCATCTTCGGGGCAGGCACCATCATGGACGACGGCATCTACTCCGCCTCCAGCTATGAGATCGAATTGAAGCGCAAGATGCGGTCGATCGCGAGCGAGGCATTCTTTGTCGCCGACAGCTCCAAGTTCGGCCGCGAAGCCCTCTTCAAGGTCTTCGGATTCGAGGAGTTCACCGCTGGCATAACGGATTCGATGCTCGACCCCATTCGCGCCGCCGCGCTCCCACTCCCTGTCATCCGCGTCGCGGTCGACCGCTGACGTGACAGGCGCGCGATACGTCGCCGAAACACGCGGCGGCTAGGTTGGTTCGAGACTGTGTCGAGAGGAGTCGGCGATGAGCACCCCAACACGAGCGACGTATCGCACCATGGTCGAGGGCACCGCGGAAGACTATGCGCTCATCGCTCGCGCGGAAGCGGCGAACAACGCCGGACTTGTCCCCCGCGTCATCGCACTGGTTGAAGCCCTCGCAGAAGGTGAGCAGGCATACCCGGTCAGCCGGCTGGACCATTCCCTGCAGTCGGCGACCCGCGCTTTCGACGACGGCCGCCCCGTCGAGTACGTCGTCGCCGCGCTGCTGCATGACATCGGAGACACCTACGCGCCGCACGCCCACGGTGCGTTCGCCTCGGCGGTGATCGCGCCGTACGTATCCGAGCGGATGGCCTGGATTGTCAAGGCGCACCCGGAATTTCAGCAGTACTACTACGCACCCCACATGGGTGGTGTCCGCGACGCCAGGGAGAAGTATCGCGGTCATCCGTGGTTCGACGACTGCGTGGAATTCTGCGAGAAGTACGACCAGAACTGCTTCGATGTCGAATTCGAGCACCGGGCGCTCGACTTCTTCCGCCCGATGGTCGAAGAGATCTTCGCCCGCGAACCATGGACCGCGCGATAACGCAGCCGCGTCAGTAATGCCCGATCGCGCAGCGGATTCTCGAGGCCGCGCTGAGCGAATTCTCGGTGTTTGCAGCTGAATTGCCTCGGCTTTATGAGGAATTGAGCTTCGATGCCGCAAGGCTGCGCGGCTTCACCGGGCGGTTGTTCGACTACGCCCAGAGCCACCCGGAACTCATGCGCCTGCTGGCGAGGAGCGCTCTGGGAATGCCGGCCGGTGCGGTGCCCGCACGCGCTAAGGCGCGACCCGGGAAACTCGCCGCCATCAGACCAGCACAGCAAGTTGGGAGCCTGAGCGACAGCTATCCCCAGCCTTCCCGATCACAATGATCATGAGCTTGGGCACGGCGTGGAGCGCGCTGAGTCCGTTCGGCCCCAACCTGTCGCCATCCTCGAAAAAGGAACTGGTCGCGATGCGGGACTGCGTCGTGCGACTGGTCGGGCAAGTCACCACCGAGAACTGGCCCATTGACGTTGGTCACAACCTGAACGGAGTTGCCGCCATGGGCAATTCACGCCCGTCGATCCTGCTTGTCCACGGCGCCTGGATGCAGTCGTGGACATGGGCGACAGTGACCACCATGCTGACGGAATCGGGGTGGGACGTGCGAACCGTCGACCTTCCGACGACGGCGGCCGAAGGTGCGTCGAACTTCGCGCTCTACGACGACGCTGCCGTCGTGCGTCGCGCCATCGGCGATATCGACCGCCCAGTGGTCGTCGTCGGGCACTCGTACGGGGGTGCGGTGGTGTCCGAGGGCGCCGCCGGGCAAGCCAATGTCGCGCGACTGGTCTACGTGTGTGCGTTCCAACTCGACACGGGTGAGTCGCTTTTGGATGTCACCGGTGACCAGCCACCCCCGTGGTGGCTCATCGACGGTGACGTGATGACGGTCGACAATCCCCAACACCTGTTCTTCAACGACCTCAATGCCGACGAGGCCGACCGGGCGGCGGCCCGGCTCCTGCCCTTCAGCCTCAAGGCGGTCACCCAACCGCTGACCGATGCGGCATGGCGAGACGTGCCGTCGACTTACATCGTGTGCGACAACGATGTCGCCTTCGGCGACGGCCAGGATGTTTTCGCGCAGCGCGCCACCGATGTCCGGCGGTTGCCCTCAGGACATTCGCCGTTTTTGTCGGTACCGGCCGAACTCACCACCCTGATCGTCGAAGCCGCATCCGCCGAATCCGGCTAGCACGACACCCGCGCCAACGACGCCGTTGACCAACTGGTTGACCTCTGCATCAGATCGGTTGACCAGAACACACAGGAACCCGGATGGCCGAAGCGCGTGAAACCTTCGATGTGGTGGCGTTTTTGGCCTCCGGTCTAGCCAGCTTCGTGAGCGGCGCGGCGTGAGACGTCGGCGGCGGACTCAGTGCGCAGTTCTCCGCCGCCGAGAATTGACCACCACCGCTACACCTGGCCGAGTGGACGGCACGCGTTGGAAACCGGATTCCAGTACTGCCCGTCCCCGCAGTTCGGCGGGAACGGCACCAATGGCGGCCGGCACACGTTGCCGACCGGGTCCCACCAATCGCCGTTCTGGCAGCCGACCGGGGCCGGTGGCGGCGGTTGACAGACGTTGGCGACCGGATCCCACCACTGGCCGTTCTGGCAATCGAGCGGTTCCGCCGAACCCGCTGCCGGGATGACCAACGACAGGGCGGCGATCGGCGCAACAGTGGACGTGACGAATGTCGCGCGACGAACGAACTTTCCCATGGCGTCAGCCTGCCCCATCCAGTGCGTGCTCAAACCGGCTTCAACTCCTCGCCCCGAGGTGGTGGGCGAAGAACCGGGCCGTGCAGTCGCGCTCGTATTCGGGTGCCTGATAGCGGCCACCCGAGTGGGCGCGCAGTGTCTTCTGCTGTGAGGCGAACGCATCGAACAACGCCAGATCGGACTCCCGGCTGGAATTCTCGTCATCCCACGGCATCCAGTACTCGACCGGGACGGTGATGCTTCGTGCCAATTCGATCAGAGCGGGCGTCACGACGGCCGCGCCGAAGCTGACGGCACCGATCCTGCGATCCACCGTCGTCAGCTTCAAGCCGGTGGCCACGCCAAGGGCCACCCCGCCGTAGCCGACCGGCGCCTCGGCGCCGATCTCGGGCAGCGTTTGGAGAGCATCCAAGGTGGCCTGCCACTCCGGCACGGCGCGCTGCGTCAACTCCGCGTTGTAACCGGCGACGATCGGTGCGATCGGCTCGCCGGCAGCGCGGGCCTGATGAATGGCCTCGGCCCATCGCCGATCCTCGGAGCTACGTGGCCGGTCGCCGTGGCCGGGCGCGTCGATTGCGGCGACGGTGAACCCGTTGGCGGTCACGTGGTGGAGCGCATGGGCGACGAGCCCCGGCGCCTTCTTGTGCATGCCGCCGGAGTGTCCGGTCAGCAGCAGGGGCCGGCCCGCGGTTACGGATGCCGGTGACCAGAGCACGCCGGTGATCTCACCCAGGATGAAGGTTCGTTCGACGACACCGTTCGACGATGTCCGCGAAGTGAAATGCATGGTGTTGCCTTTCGAGATTGCCTTGTTCAGGCGCTCCCGGCGACACCTACGGCTATCGCTGCTCGACCGTGAACACGAGTGGGAGCACCCACGTGGTCACTTGGTTCATGGGTCTCACCTCCTCGCGTGATGTCACGGCCGTCCGCACACTAACAAGCGGTTCGCCACCGGTCCAACACTTTTCGCGGTCGGAGTATCGGCCTTGGCGATTCGGCCGCTGTCACGCATCCTTAAGCGCTATCGTCTGTTCCGGTGCGGCTCACATCAGTGAAAGCGATCTATTCACACCTCGCGAAGACCTACGAACGCGATCTGCGCGATGACATGAAGTACACCGCGTACGTGGATGTGCCGCAGCTGATCGTCGATGCGCTGGGGCCGATCCGGGCGAACATCCTCGACCTCGGCTGTGGCACGGGGCTCTCGTCGCTGCTGTTCTTCGAACATGGCCACGACGTCACCGGTATCGACGGCGTCGGCGCCATGGTCCGTCGCGCGCGAAAATTGCCGTACAAGAAGGTGATAGAACAAGACCTCGAATCGCAATGGCGGGTCAAGGACTCCTCGTTCCATGCGGCGGTGATGCTCGGCGTGATGGAGTACATCATCTATCCCACCCGACTGCTGCGACAGGTACACCGAAAGCTACTCCCCGGCGGCGTCTTCGGACTGACCGTGCCCGACAAGAGCGACCTGTATGCGCAGTCCGGACTCAAATCGTATACGGCGGACGAAATTCTGCCCGTCATCACCGAATCAGGCTTTGAGGTCGTGACGTCAGAGAAGACTCTGGGCTATGAGGACGAGGGCCGGGAAGTCCTGTACTGGAACTACCTCTTGCGCAAGATCGCGGTCGATTAGTCGACCTGTGTAGCGTGTCGAGCGTGAACTTCTCTCGTTGGCCTTCATTCGTTGCGCTCGCCACCGGTGCCGCGACGCTCGCCGTCACCCTTTCCGCATGTGGTTCGGATTCAACGCCGTCTGCGGCGACCTCATCTTCGGCTTCCGGCACCGACGTGGTCACCGCGCCCTCCATCGCGGAAACCGCAACCGACGCCAGCACCTGCCCGACGGCGCCTCCGGCTGGCGACGGCGCACCCGAGTGGACGCAGTCCGGTGCCACCGGCAGCGTCGCGGTCACCGGATCCACCGATACGGCCGCACCGCTGATCAAGGTGAGCGGCCCGTTCAGCGTGACCGACACGCTGGTTTACACGTTGAAGCCCGGCGACGGGCCGGTCGTGCCGCCCACGGCGACGGTGTCGGTCTGCTACATGGGGGTCAACGGACGCGACGGTTCTGTGTTCGACAGCAGCTACGAACGCGGACAATCCGCCGAGTTTCCGCTCACCGGCGTCGTGCCGGGATTCCAGAAGGCCATCGCCGGACAGAAGGTCGGATCCACCGTGGCGGTCGCGATGACCCCTGCCGACGGATATCCGGAAGGTCAGCCGAGCGCCGGCATCCAGAAAGGCGACTCGCTCATCTTCGCGATCAAAGTCCTCGGCATTTCGGACTGAACTACCCGCCGCCGGTAACCGGGTTCGACGACAGCGGAATGAAGCCTCCGTTGATCCATACGCCCCAGCGTCCGCCCCAACCCGAGTACCACACGACGGGTTGCCCGTCCCACACCTCGGCCGGCTTGCGGGGCGCCCAGTCCGGCGGCACTTCACCCTGCACGGGCGCGGGCGGCGGCGGTGCGGGGTCAGCGTTCGCGACGGCAGCACCCAGGCCTGCCGAGAGCCCGCCCGCAACTGCGATGGCAGCCAGCGTGGTCTTGATCGAGGTCATGACATGACTCCAGTGGTGAGACGAAACCGGATCCTTAGCTGACGTAAGCATCCTAGCCCACGCCCGGCGCGGCCGGCCGCTCCCCTCCAGCGTCGGTCAGGTCACCGACGGATCCCGGCGCACAGCTTCTCCCAATTGCCCGCGCCGATGCTTTCCCGTTCGGTGTCGCTGAGGTCGGCCTCCTCGAGGAAGCGGCGGCTGCCGCCGTCTGCTGCCAGCACGTAGGGATAGTCGGAGGCGAACAGAATGCGGTCGGCGCCGAGCACCTCGCGAGACCACTGCAGGTAACGCTGGCTGAACACGCCGCCCGGCGTGACGTAGACGTTGGTGCGCACGTACTCGGAGATCGGCCGGGCAAGGCCGGTGATGCGCGTCATCCTGTCGATGCGGTCGAGGTAGAACAGCATCACCTCGCCCCAGTGCCCGAGAATCAGTTGCACATCCGGGAACCGGTCAAGCACGCCAGCAAGGATCAGCCGGAGCAGTTGCAGGCCCGCGTCGTAGTGCCACCCGAATCCGTGGGTGGCCAATGCGGCGTCGACCGCATCGCCCAGTCCGCTGTAGTAAGCGGCCCGCACGTTCGGTGGCGGCGGTTGTGGGTGCAGGTACAGCGGCGCGTTGAGTGCCTCTGCCGCCTCGAAGATCGGCCAGAAGTCACGATGGTCGAGATTGCGGTCGCGGGTGCGCCCGTAGAGCATGGCGCCGTTGAACCCGAGTTTCCTGACGGCCCTTTCGAGTTCGGCCGCTGCCGCATCGGGGGCAGGGGTCGCGAGTGCGGCGAAGCCCTGCAGCCGATCGGGATGGCGGCGGACCGCGTCGGCGAGCGTGTCGTTGGACACCGCCTGCAGCGCCACCGCATCCTGCGGGCTGAGGTTCTGCAGCCCCGGGGTGGTCATCGACAGAACGGAGACGTCGAGACCGGTGGCGTCCATCGCGGCGATCCGCTCGCCGTCGAGATCGGTCAGCCGGAGGCCGATTTCGTCGTCGGCCGAACCGGCGATGCCGATATCCCGCCACTGCGGCTCCAGGGCCTGCCATGCGCCGATCAACTCGGGCGTCGCGAAATGTTCTTCCAAACCGACCAACTTCATTTCCGCGAGCCTAGGAGCGGAATCTGGGTTGGTCCTGTACGTCAGCTCCTCAGATCAAGGAGCCGGCGGCGCCGGCGGAATGATCGGTGGTGCTGCCGGGTCGGCCGGAGGAGCAGCCGGGTCGGCCGGCGGCGTGTCGAAGTACCCGGGCGGCGGCGGGCCGTTCAGCGGGTAGTACCCGGGCGGCAACGGCGGTCCGCCCGTCGCCGGTCCCTTGGGCGGGGGCCCGTTGGACTCGGGGGCGTTGATGGAGATGTACCCGGGCGGTAGTTGCGGCGGCGGGCCCGCACCAGGCGGCGGCCCTGGCGCCCCCTCGATCGGCGCGGTCAGGTTCTCCAGCGGGTTGCCGCTGTGGAAGGTGTGCCACAGATCCCGCAGGTACCCGAAATTGCCCGGCGTCTGCCCGGCGCCGTAGACGGGGTTCTGGATCTCGGGCACCGTCGGCGGCCCCGCAGGCGGCGGCGGAGGTGCCGCCAGCGCCCCGGCGTTCGGGTCCAGCACCGGCTGACCGGGTGGAGGCGGCACGCCAGGGGTCGGCGTCGGTAGCGGCGCCGCGGGTTCCGCGACGGCCTGCCCGGCCGCGGCCAGTGCGCCACCAGCGATGAAAGCACCCGCGACTGCCACCCGCACCAACGCGGCGCGTGTTCGTTCGGTCATAAACCCGGTTGTCCTCTCTGGTGGCGCCCCAGAGCGCCGGACCCGACTTCCGAGCAAGGCTAGCGCCTCGCCACGGTCAGCGATACCTGGTTCGTCGTGTGGCTTATCGTCCGATGACGGCGGTTGGTTACCGGTGCGCCGCACAACCAGTGCCCTGGCTGGAGTGTTTGATGGGGCTCGTGGCCAACATCATCACCGCCGACCACGACACCGGTGCCACGGACGTGATGATCAGTAAGGGTCTGACGTCCGTGTTCCTCGACGCCGGGGCCGCCGGTCAGCGTTGGCACGTGCTCGGCTACGCCCCGAATCGCGAACACCTGCTCCCCTCGCTGGCCGAATTTCGTGCCCCGCTCGAGACATTCCCCGTCGCGGCTTGCCCTGAGCAGCCGTTCGCCGATTGCTGGTCGACGCTGGGACTGCGAACCGACGGCGCGAAATGCCCGAATCATGCGGTGTTCCTGCACAACTTGACCGACGACGACAAGCAGTGCTGCCACCTGTGCAACAACTGACCCAGTTCTCACGCTCGTGGACGGCCCTGCGCTCGGCGGTGGCCGAACTCGACGAGGCGGATTTTGCCGAGCCGTCCGGGTGCGCGGGCTGGCTGGTGCGAGATCTGGTGTGCCACTTGATCATCGATGCGCAGGATGTGTTGATCACGCTCGTCACGCCCTCGGACGCCGAACCGACGCGCAACGACACCACCTACTGGGAGATCGCCGATGCCCCGCCGACCGGTGACGACCCGCTCGACGCCCTCACCGTCCGACTGGCCGCCGCCTACGAAGATTCTGGCCTGCTGAAGTTCCACCTCGATGACATCGGTGCGGCGGCGGGCCGCGCCGCCGAACTCGTCGACCCCGACATGCGGGTGGGCACGCGTGGGCAAGTCCTCACCGCGGCCGACTATCTGTCCGCTTACGTGCTCGAATGGACGCTGCACCATCTCGACCTGATCGCCCCTGTTCCGACCGCGTCGGGTCCACCCGCGGCCGGACTGCGTCATTCCCGCGCCATGCTCGAGAACATCGCAGGCGCAGCGCTTCCCGCGTCGCTGTCCGATGAGGACGCCCTGCTGATCGGCACCGGAAGACGCTCGCCCACCCAGCATCAGCGCGCCCAGCTGGGTGCGCTGGCCGAGAGGCTGCCGCTGTTTCTCGGCTGATGAATAGCTGATGCTGAAGCGGCGCACAGTGCGTGCTTACGTTCGCCGACGAACATGAGTGGTGTTGTCCTGATCGACGAACCACTAGGAGTGATCAACGATGAAACCCGTCAAGTTCGTTGCCGCCCTTGCCATCGCGGGTGGGCTCGCCGCCGGCGCCGTTGGGATCGGCGCCGGAGCCGCCAATGCCGACCCCGGGCCTGCGCCTGCCCCCGTCGACTGGCACCCGGGGCCACCCGCTCCATGGCATGGCGGTCCCGGCTGGGGCGGACCCGGTCCGGTGGGATGGGCGCCCCCGCCGCCATGGCAGGGTGATGGTCCGATTCCCGGCGGATGGAACGGCGGCTGGGAGCCTCCCGGGGGAGTCTGCCTGTTCAACCTGTGTGTGTAGCAGCGGGTCACTTTCCCGGTGGGCACCTGGCGTGATCCTGCAATTCCTCAGCCGCACCCGGGTTTCCGAGCGCCGGGTCGGCGCGGCTGGCGAGCACCACAAAGCCGGGCCGACCGTCAGCCAGAAACGTGCCCACCACCGCGAGCGTTTCGGCACCCATGTCGTCGGCCCGCTTCGCAAGCAACTGAACAGGATTGGTCGCCTCCAGCGTCTCAGCCGCAACCGCCAATGCCTGATACTGGTGACCCGCCAACGGTTCGGGGAACGGCGCCCACTGCGGGCCGACCTCGGCGATGCGTCGGCTCAGCGTGTCCCCCACATCGGCGCGAACACAATCGATGTGGATGTGCAGTTGACTCTGCGTTCGCGCGGCGGCGGAGTTGACGGCGAGACTCATCCAGTCGCGTGGAATGTCGACACCTGCCCGGTCGTCGACGAATTTCCTTGCCTCCCAGGCTGCCTCGAAGTAGTTAGGCGCGTTCGGGTTGAGCAGCACGGGGCTTTCGATACCGGAGATCCGCTCGGTGGGGATCAGCAGAAACTGCGTCGCGCCGACGAGATCCTTCAAAACGGCGTATCCGCCGTCGAGGTTCACCTGCGAGCACGGTGCTGGGTCGGCGCGCGCCTGCTGATCCGGCACGCACTGGTCGTGCACGACGGTCCACAGCGCATCCGGGTCGGCACTTGCAGGCGCCGCCGACACCGCGGCGGCGGCGACGAGCGCCAGAGCGAACGGGAACCATCGGCCTCGACTCACGCCACGGAGGTTACGGCAGCCTCGGCAACGAAAAATTCGCTTCCCCCGCACCTTTAGCCTTGGTCATATGGCGGTGCTGACCTCTCAGCAAGACGACTTCCCGCGTTGGTACCAAGACGTGCTGACCAAGGCGAAGCTGGCCGACAACGGGCCAGCGCGCGGAACGATGGTCGTCAGGCCCACCGGCTACGCGATCTGGGAGCGAATGCAGGCCGAAGTGGACGCCCGCATCAAAGCGGCAGGCGCCCAGAATGCCTACTTCCCGTTGTTGATACCGATGGGCTTCCTCGATCGTGAGGCCGAGCACGTCGAGGGTTTCAGTCCCGAACTCGCGGTCGTCACGCATGGCGGCGGTAAGGAACTGGCCGAACCGCTCGCCATCCGCCCGACCAGTGAGGCGGTGGTCGGTGAGTACATGGCGAAGTGGATCGACAGCCATCGCAATCTTCCGCTGCTTCTCAACCAGTGGGCCAACGTCGTTCGGTGGGAGCTGAGGCCGCGAATCTTTCTGCGTACCACGGAGTTTCTCTGGCAGGAGGGCCACACCGCGCACGCGGACCAGGCCGAAGCGGGCCAGTACGCCCGTCGCATCCTGTACGACGTCTACCGGGATTTCTTGGTCAACGTGCTGGCGATGCCCGTCGTCGTCGGCCGCAAAACCGCAACGGAGCGCTTCGCCGGTGCCGAGAACACCATGACCTGTGAGGGGGTCATGCGCGACGGCAAGGCGCTGCAGATGGCCACCTCACATGAACTCGGCCAGCGGTTCAGTCGCGCGTTCGGTATCAGCTATTCCAACGTCGACGGCGGAAGCGAGTTGTGCTGGACGACGTCGTGGGGCGCGTCCACACGGATGCTGGGTGGGCTGATCATGTGCCACGGCGACGACCACGGGTTGGTTTTGCCGCCCGCGCTGGCGCCCGTGCAGGCCGTTGTCGTCGTGGTCAAGGATGACGACGGCGCGGTGTGTGAGGCCGCTTCGGCGTTGGTCGACGACCTCGCGGCCCACAACATACGGGTGATCCTCGACGACAACGTCGACCACTCCTTCGGCAGGCGCGCCACCGATTGGGACCTGCAAGGGGTGCCGATCCGGGTGGAGATCGGGCCACGCGACCTGGGCAACAACGCCGCGCTGCTGTACCGGCGCGACACCCGCGAGAAGTCCACAGTGGGCGTCGACCAGGTCGCCGACCGGGTCGCCCACCTCGTCATGCAGATGCAGGGCGACATGCTCGCGGCCGCGACGGCGCGCCGCGACGCGGCCATCACCGACTGCACCACCGTCGACCAGGCTCGCGAGGCCGCGCAAACAGGCGTGGCGCGGCTGCCGTGGAAAACCGTCGGCCTGGCGGGCGAACAGGATCTCGCGACCAGCGGATTGACAGTGCGGTGCCTGCATGGCTCCGACGGCTCGCTGCCCGACACCGATCATGATGACGACGCGCTCGCCTACGTCGCCAGGGCGTACTGAATCGACACCTTCCGTTAAGAAAATTGTGGTCCGATGCCGCGGTGATGCATCCAGTTGACGATTTGGCCGACGCGATGGACCAGCTTCGCGCCGACTACGACGCGACGCCGTACACCTCGAATTCATTTCCGCAGTCCGCACCGGGGTTACTGGCCGCGGTCGCGTGCCTGTTCGGGTTGGAGACGCCCGATCTGGCGACGGCACGCGTGCTCGAGATCGGCTGCGCCAGCGGGGGTAACCTGCTCCCGTTCGCGGCGGCGCATCCGCACGCCCGCGTCGTTGGCATCGACTTGTCGCAAGTGCAGATCGACCAGGGCAGGATGCGTGTGCAGGCGTTGGGCATGTCCAACCTGGAGTTGTTGCCCGGCGATATCGCCGAGTTGGATCTGGATGCGTTGGGCCAATACGATTTCGTCATCGCACACGGCGTCTATAGCTGGGTGCCGCCTGAGGTGCAAGACGCGCTACTGGCCGCCTTCCGCAGGTTGCTCGCACCACAGGGCGTCGCCTACCTGAGCTACAACGTGTACCCGGGCTGGAAGTCCAAGGAGGTGTTGCGCGACGCGATGCTGCTGGCCAGCGGCGGCAGCACCTCACCGGAAGACAAGGTGCGCGAGGCCAGGCGCATGGTCGACTTCCTGGAGGAAGCGCAGTCCGCGGACAGTGCACTGGCGCGGATCATCGCCGATTCCAAGACCCACGCTATGGGTTTCGCCGATTCGTTCCTCCTGCACGACGAACTCGAGACGTTCAACGCGCCGTGCTACTTCTACGAGATGCTCGGCCGCGCAGGCGCACACGGCCTGGTGTATCTGTCAGAAGCACGCCCCGAGGCGATGGTGCCTGCCAACTACGGACCGAAGGTCGCGGAGTATCTGCTCGAAAAGTGCGGCGGTGTGCAGGTTTTGGTGGAGCAATACCTCGACTTCGTCGCCGATCGCACGTTCCGCGAAACGCTGTTCGTACACGCCGACCGCGCACAACGGATTCGCTACAACCCCGACCCGTCGCGATTCCGTCGTTTCCACATCGCCGTGTCGGCGCCGCCGGTCGACGGTGAAACCCGTCTGGACCACTCGCGTCAGGAATTCGACCAGGGTGACGGGGCGACGCTGTTCACCAACGATCCGGGGGTCAAGGCCGCACTCGCCGCGCTCACCGCCCGCTGGCCGTGGACGCTGTCACGCCAGGATCTGGTGGATGCGGTGCACGAGCGGTTGGTCTGCGCCGGGCTGAATCCCAGCGACGGCATCCCGGACCTCGTCGACAACCTGATGGGCGTGCTGATCCTGCAGGGCCAGGGGCGTTGTCGACTCCACCCGGTATCCCCGGAACCGGTGACAGGCAATCTGCGGCTCGACGAAACCGCAAGGCGCATGGCGGAGTTGACGCGCAACGACAGTGAAGCGTCGACTTTCAACCTCTGGCACGAGACACAGGTGTTGTCGCCGCTGGACCGTCTGGCGCTGCCGCTGCTGGACGGCAGCCGCGATCGCGACGCGTTGCTCGCTGCGCTACAGGCAGGCACGGCTGAGCGCGCGATGTCCACGGACGGCCAAGCGCTGGCCGCCTACGTCGACGGGTTGCCGCAGCGTCTTGCGGAGATGAAGTTGCTGCGGCTTGGTTAGTGTGAGGTCCGCGCGATCGGGTATGCGCCCGTCGTATGACTGCTCAACCACCGGATCCAGATCCGGCACGAACTCCCGGCCTCGAGCCCGGCGGTGGCGTCGCACCGGGCGCGACTCCGCCCGACTCGGCGCAAACCTCCGGACTCGGCGAACCTGAACCCCGGCCGAGGCGACGGCTGACGCCCGCGACCGTGATCGGGTTGATCGCCGTCGCGGTGCTGGTGCTGTTGTTCGCCGCCGTCGCCGTCGGACTGCTCGTCGAGATGTAGCCGTCGGCGAGCGTCAGGCGATGATGCGGACCAGATACGGCGCCATGTTGGTGGTCCTCACCGCCGACACCGCGACCCCGCTGTCGGTGGTCTCGACCATCTGACCGTTGCCGATGAACAGCGCGACGCTCTGGGTGCCGTCGGGACCGTAGAACAACAGATCGCCGGGCAGCGCCTGCGAGGGCAGCACCTTCTGGCCCACCTTGTACTGCTCGCCCGAGGACCGCGGCATCTTTATGCCGACGCCCGCGAATGCGTAGACGATCAGACCGGACGCGTCGAACCCGACCCTACTGACGCGTTGTTCGGCGGTCGGGGCGGCGACAGGGGTGAGGCCCACGGTCGCCGGGCTGGTGACCGGGGCGAGGCTGAGGCCGGCCGCGCCTGCGCTCGGAACAAGCGGTGCGGCAGGCAAACCCGGCTCGGCGGCGACCGCTGGTGTCTCCACCGCGACCGTGCCGAGGCTGGGGCCCGACGCATCGCCGCCGCCATACGCGAACGGAACGCCGCGCTGCGAAAGTGCCCGTTGGATCACAAGGTTGATCGCCTGCTGGCGGGTGGCGTCGGCGGTCGCGATACCGGGCGTCGCGATCAGCAGAGCCAACCCGAGCATCACGGCGCAGATGCGTTTCATTCGTGCTTCCTTCGTTCCCGTGGCGGGGTTGCCACACCTGTTTCGATGCGGTTTCCGGGCACCCATGACCGCGTTGCCGAGCTAATTAACACCAGTCACTATATTCACTTCAGCAACACAGCGAAGCCGCTGCACGCGCTTTTCCCCAGGTCAGCGCCGGATTCTTTGTCGTACCGTGACCATGCCGGTGAAGATCTGTGACCGATCCCCGAGAACCAACTAGCGTGGCTTCCGTGCCGCCGACGAGGTCGTTTCGCGATCGGGATCTGTCTGGAGCCCGGTTCGAACGAGTCGATCTCAGCGGCGCCCAGTTCCGCGGTGTCGAGTTCACCGGCAGCCGGATGCGCGGGGTCGAACTCGTCGACGTCGAGATCAGCGGCGAGTTACACAACGTCGTTGTGAACGGTGTCGACATCGCACCGCTCGTGGAGGCCGAACTGGACCGCCGCATGCCCGAGCGGGCCATGATGCGGCCCGAGGACAGCGACGGTTTCCGCCACGCGTGGGCGATCCTCGAGCAGCTGTGGAAAGCCACGGTGGCACGGGCGATGGCGTTGACTCCGGCGGCACTGCACGAAAGCGTCGACGGCGAATGGTCGTTCATCCAGACCCTCCGCCACCTCAACTTCGCGACCGCCGCCTGGGTGGGCCGGATGGCACTCGGCGATCCGTCGCCGTGGCATCCGTTGGATCTGCCGTGGGATGAGGCGCCCGGGTGGGACGGCATCCCCTGGGACCGCGACGTGCAACCGTCGCTCGACGAGGTGCTCACCGTCCGGCGTGAGCGCCAGGCAATGGTCCGGAGTTTCCTGGAGTCGCTGACCGACGCTGCCCTTGCTGCGGCGGTGACCCGCTCCGAGCCGGGCTGGCCCAGATTGGCCGATTTCCCACTGCGGCAATGCCTGCTGATCGTTCTGAACGAGGAGTGGCAGCACCGCTTGTATGCCGAGCGCGATCTGGACGCGCTCACGCAACGAACCTGACGCGCCTACTTCGGTCCCGGAAGCCGCAACACCAGTCGCGCGCCGCCCATCGGGCTCCCCTCCAGCGCGGCGGTGCCGCCGTGCAACTCGGCCTGCTGGGCCACCAGCGCCAAGCCCAGGCCCGACCCGGACCGCGCCGCTGTCGAGCCCCTGGAGAATCGCTCGAACACCCTGGCGCGCTCCTCTTCCGGCACACCGGCGCCGTTGTCGTCGACGATTATCTCGACGCCGTGGCTGGAACTCTCTGCGCTGAGCCGGATTTCGGTGGCACCGCCGTGTTTGATCGCGTTGGTGATCGCGTTGTCGATCACCAGCCGCAGCCCTGCGGGCAGCCCCACCATCAACACCGTCGTCGAACTCGCCAGCGACACATAAAGATTCGGGTAGTTGCGCATCGCGTCGTGTGCTGCGCGGTCCAGCAGCTCGGTGATGTCGACGGGGACGAAGTCGTCGACGGTGGTCAATTCGCCTTGGGCCAACCTCTCGAGCGCGGTCAGCGTCGCCTCGATCCGGCTCTGCGTTCTGATGATGTCGCCGACCACTTCCTTGCGTTGCTCGTCGCGCAGGTCCAGCGTGGACAGCACCTCGAGATTGGTCCGCATCGCCGTCAGCGGGGTCCGCAGTTCGTGCGAGGCGACCGCCGCGAAATCACGGGCGGATTCCAGCGCCGCCCTGGTGCGACGTTGTTCGTCACCAATGCGGGCGAGCATGCCCTCGACCGCCTCGGCGATCTCGACGGCCTCCTGCACGCCGCGCACTTGCACCTCTTCGGGTTTGGATTGCGCGTTGATCGCGCGGGCCTGCTGGGCCAGCACCCGGAACGGGTTGATCATGATCAGCCACATCACCCAGCCGACCAGAACGGTGCCGATGATCACCCCGCCGCAGATCAGCAGGACGCGGCGGTGGAGTTCGTCGATGCGGTGCTCGGTCTCCGACGTCGGCGCCCCGACGGCGACCGAAGCCATTCCTGCGGAGAAGGTCCGGACCCGGTACTCGACACCGTTGATCGTTGTGTTGGCGTAGCCGTTCTCGAACTGCGGCAAGACGATGTCGCGGGGGACCGAGACGGTGCCGCGGCCGATGCGGACGGTGCGCACCAGGCCGCCGTTCGCCTGGGGCTGCTCGTCGGTGTTGTTCTGGACACTTCTCAGCAGCGTGTTGATGTCACCGAGGCTGCTCACGGAGTCCAGTCGGCGGTCGAGTTGGCTGTACTGATCGTTGGTCACCCCGAACCAGACCCAGGCGCCCAGCGTGATGACCAGGGCAACCACGGAAAGCGCCGCGACGATGACGATGATGCGCAGCGAGAGCACGCGCTGCATCAGCAGCGTCGTAGCGCAGGACCGGACATGCCTGACATCTTGCCGGATGTCAGGCGTTGCTGATTACGCCACCACCAGCGAAAGTCGCGCCGTATGGTCGGGGTTGTCGTTGGAAGCTGGCTCGAAGAGGAGCATTGACCCATGGCCATCATCGAAACGGATGCGGCGCCCCAGACTCCGTTCGACCGGGAAGTCGCCGCCACCCAGCAGTACTTCGACAGTCCGCGCTTCGACGGGATCATCCGCCTGTATTCGGCGCGGCAGGTGGTCGAGCAGCGCGGCACCATCGTCACCGACTACACCGTCGCCCGCGAGGCGGCCGAGGCGTTCTACCCGCGACTGCGCGAGTTGTTCGCCCAGAAGAAGAGCATCACCACCTTCGGCCCGTACTCCCCCGGGCAGGCCGTCGCCATGAAGCGGATGGGCATCGAGGGCATCTACCTCGGCGGCTGGGCGACGTCGGCCAAGGGCTCCACCACCGAGGACCCCGGGCCCGACCTGGCCAGCTATCCGCTCAGCCAGGTGCCCGAAGAGGCCGCGGGCCTGGTTCGGGCGCTGCTGACGGCCGACCGCAACCAGCAGTATCTGCGCGTGCAGATGACCGAAGGACAGCGCGCCGCGACGCCCGCCACCGATTTCCGGCCGTTCATCATCGCCGACGCCGATACCGGCCATGGTGGAGATCCCCACGTGCGCAACTTGATTCGTCGCTTCGTGGAAGCCGGTGTGCCGGGCTACCACATCGAGGATCAGCGGCCGGGCACGAAGAAGTGCGGCCACCAGGGCGGCAAGGTGCTGGTTCCGTCGGATGAACAAATCAAGCGACTCAACACCGCGCGGTTCCAGTTGGACGTGATGCGGGTGCCCGGCATCATCGTCGCCCGCACCGACGCCGAGGCCGCAAACCTGATCGACAGCCGCGCCGACGAACGCGATCAGCCTTTCCTGCTCGGCGTCACCAACCTGAAGATCCCGTCGTACAAGGCCTGCTACCTGGCGATGATGCGACGCTTCTACGATTCCGGCGTCACCGAACTCAACGGTCATCTGCTCTACGCGTTGCCCGACGGCGAATACGCCGCCGCCGATGCCTGGCTGGAACGGCACGGCATCGCGGCGTCGGTCGCCGAGGCCGCATCCGCGTACCAGGACGGCGCGGATCATTCGATCGACGCGATCTTCGACAAGGTCGAATCGGAGTTCGTGGATGCGTGGCAGGTCGACGCCGGCCTGATGACTTACGGCGAAGCGGTCGCGGAGTTGCTCGAGTTCCGGGAGAGCGAGGGCGAGCCCCCCGAGCTGAGTGTCGCCGAGTGGCGCGAATTCGCCCAGCGCGCACCGTTGTACACCGCCCGCGAGAAGGCGCGGGAACTCGGCGCCGCAGTCGGCTGGGACTGCGAACTCGCGAAGACGCCGGAAGGCTACTACCAGGTGCGCGGCGGCATCCCGTACGCGATCGCCAAATCACTGGCCGCCGCGCCGTTCGCGGACATCCTCTGGATGGAGACCAAGACCGCCGATCTGGCCGATGCGCGGGAGTTCGCGGACGCGATCCACGCCGTGTACCCGGACCAGATGCTGGCCTACAACCTGTCACCGTCGTTCAACTGGGACACCACCGGGATGACCGACGACGAAATGCGGGCTTTCCCCGAGGAACTCGGCAAGATGGGCTTTGTCTTCAACTTCATCACCTACGGCGGCCATCAGGTCGACGGCGTGGCCTCCGAGGAGTTCGCCACCGCGCTTCGGCAGGACGGCATGCTTGCGCTGGCGCGGTTGCAGCGCAAGATGCGCTTGGTCGAATCTCCGTACCGGACACCGCAAACACTGGTCGGCGGGCCGCGTAGCGACGCCGCGCTGACGGCGTCGTCGGGCCGCACGGCCACCACCAAGGCGATGGGGAAGGGTTCCACCCAGCACCAGCACCTGGTACAGACCGAGGTGCCGAAGAAGCTGCTCGAGGAGTGGCTGGCGATGTGGGGTGAGCACAACCAGATCGGCGAGAAACTGCGTGTGCAGTTGCGGCCGACGCGCCCGGGCTCAGATGTGCTGGAATTGGGCATCTTCGGGGAACGTGCGGGCGGCGAGGACGAGAAGCTCGCGAACGTGATCGTCGACCCGATCAAGGACAGGCACGGTCGCAGCATCCTGACCGTGCGAGACCAGAACACATTCGCCGAGAAGCTGCGTAAGAAGCGACTGATGGACGTCATTCACTTGTGGCTGATCCACCGCTTCAAGCCCGAGATCGTCTACTACGTCACGCCGACCGAGGACAACATCTACCAAACCGACAAGATGAAGTCGCACGGCATCTTCAGCGACGTCTATCAGGAGGTCGGCGAGATCATCGTCGCCGACGTGAACCAGGCCCGCATCGACGAACTTCTCGCACCCGACCGCGAGGCGCTGGGCAGGCTGATCCGCAAGGAGGACTGAACTCAGTACGGGTAGCTGTGCAGGGCGAGGGTGAAGAACAGGTATGCCACGCACAGCAGCGAGTTGAGCAGCAGCAGCACCAGGCCCGCCACGATCAGCCCCCGCGCGAGTCGACGCTGACGACGCTTGAGCCTCGTGTGGCGTTCCTCGCGCTGGAACTCGGTCGCGGCGATCGCGAAACTGACATCGGTCAATTCGGCTTCACATGCAGGCGCGCCTGCGGAGATCTGCCTCAGTCGCGCGGCGGGAATGGTGACGCCGACACCCTCGAACCGTCGACACATTCGTCGCGCCTGGCCGCGAGTCAGCGCTTGGTCGTGCATCAGGATGCGATGCGACGGGCGTGTCACGAGTCACGATTTTAGGTCGGCGACTACGGCGACGTTGCCGTTCCGCCCGAAGTCGTTCCGTCCGAAGTGGAGTCATTGGATGTAGAGCCGGTGGATCCTGTAGAGCCGGTGGATCCGTCAGACGTGGTGCCGGTCGACGTCGATCCGTCCGGGGTGCTGCCGGTCGATGTGGTGCCAGCGGACGTGGTCGTGCCGCCGGACGTGGAAGGCTCACCGGTCGTGGCCGTCGGGGCGCTCGACGAACTAGTCGGTGACGAGCTTGATGTCGGAGTCGGCGACGCTGTCGACTCCGCTGTCGCAGACGGAGAAGGCGTCGCGGTCGGCGACACGACCGGCGTTGATGACACCGTTTGCGACGCTGTCGGGGACGTTGCAGTGGACGGTGCCCCCGGCGTGGCCGTCGCCGACGCCGTTGACGAGGAGACCGTGCCTGTTTGGTCGGCTAGGACTTCTTTGATCTGAGTGCTGAATTCCGCCAGGTCATCGTCGATCTGCTCGATCTCTTCGGGCGTCAACCCACCAGCATCTACCTTCGCGTTGAGCTCGTCTTCGTAGTCTTGGATCCGCCCCCAGATTTCCTCGAGTTCGGTCCTGTTCGCGTCGGTCAGAGGGCCTTCGACTGTGATGAAGAGTTGCTCGGCGAGAGCATAGGTCATGCAGTTCACGCAGTCGTAGTTGAGTGCGCCTGCGAGATTCTGTGGGGCTGCGACGTTGTCGTCGGTGTTGTCGGTGTCGATGACGAGAACCACTTGATAGGCGACGGCGACTGCTGAGCATGAGTCGCAGGATGCGTAAGCCTGCGCCTCGTTCACACTCATCGCATCGCGGCCATCCTCCACCCACACCATCGCGAACGCGACTTCGTAATCCGTCGTGTTGTCGGTGGTATTGAAGACCAGGGCTTGGTTGTCGTCCGGGGATTCCCGCACCAATGGTTTACTGACTGGAAAGACCCAGCCTTGGTCGGCGGTCGTTGTCGGAGCGGCGAATCCGCCACCGCCTCCGCCGACCATTGCTCCGGAAACCTTGGTGGGCACCAGGATCACCGCAAGTTGCGGATGGGTGAAAGTCGGCGGCCTGGTGGCATCCCACACGGCGGTCATGACCCCGCGCTGGCCTTTGACCAGCGTGCGGGATGCCGCGGCGGGTTGCGGCGATGCGATGGTTCGCGAGGGTTGCTCCATACGCTCGACTCCCAGCGCATAGGCGATGTCGCCGACGGTGCCGCGCTCCCATGGCTGAATAGGCCGGTATTTGCCGTCCCCCGGCCACCACGCGTACGCGATTCCGGCCATCACCACTGCGCCGACCAGTATGGCCAGCGTGCGCAGGACCGGTTTGCCGGCCGTAGTCTGCATGGCACCGACGATGCTTTGCCGCACGATCCGAACCAACATGTATGCCACGCCCGCGACCGGGATGAGAATCGCGATGATCGCCAACACGCGCGCCGTTGCCTGGATGACGTCGCCGTCAGCCCAGGCTGTCATGAAGACAGCCTGCTGCTTACCCAGGGCCGCCCACGCCGTACCGATCAGGCGCGGAAGCGCGAGAATGGCACCGGCGAGGGTACACAGCAACAGCGGCACGACCACCATCACCCAGACACTCACCAGCACGCGGGCCCACGGCTTGAGCATCCGTGCGTGTGGGTCGCCCCACCGCCACGGAAGCAGGCCGAGCAGCGTCGGTTTGATGCGTGAGTACAGATCCGGCACTCCGGTGATGTCGGCCAACACGTGGTAACCGTCGAACCTCACCATCGGGCCGAGTTGGCGGATCATCTGCAGTATCTGGGTGGCGACGACCAACAGCAGCGCGTCGTATCTCAACCACCACCACAATCCGGTGATGCCAACCGCCACAATCGCGTTGAAGTACAACCCACCGAGGTCGGTGCGTACCCGTCCGGCGCGGCCGAGTCGGTACGAGTCAGTGACGTCGGTGTAGAACGCCGGCCAGACCAGGTAGACACCGAAGCCCATCACGCCCGGCGTCGCCCCTCCGTACCTCGCCGCCGCCGCATGGCCGAACTCATGGAAGCCGGCCGAGAAGATGGTGACCGCGAAAACGAGGATCAGCAGTCCCGGACGCTCGAAGGCGTCATACGCGGCGTGCGCCAACCCTTTCCGGAAGAACACCCACCAACACACGACCGCGAAGGCCGCGAGGAGCGGAACGACCATCCACGGTCGAAACAGAAACCGGAACGGGTCGGTGAGCCGTTTCGTACGCTCGGGCTCGGTCACCGCACAACGGAACCGCAAACCCAGCAACGGATTCCGTTTCTTGGTCTGCGGTTGGCTGCCGTCTGGAAGCACCAAGAGCCCGAGCGGGCGCAGCTGCTTGTCGACGAGGTGGCGGATGTTGTCTTCGCTGACGTCCCGGCCGGTCGAGTCGGACACGGCCGTGGCCACTTCCTCCGCGGTACGACGACCATCGATCTCTTGCAGTGTCGCGTACAACAGCGGGGTCAATTGGACGGTCTGGCCGTCGGCGCGGCGGACCAGGGAGGGCGGGATCTTGTAACCGGATCCCGCCATCTCCCCGATCAGTTCGACGCCATCGGCTCGCTGCAGCACCGCCGGTGACGGCGGTGCTGCGTGCTCGGTGGTCGCAGTCACCCTGTGCTCCCTGAAGAGACGGCGGCTTCAGCAGGCGCCGGCGTCAGTTGGTAGAGGTGCTGCCGGTGCCACCGCTGCTGGTACCGGTGCCGCTGCTGCCGGTGCCGCTGCCGCTCGTGCCGCCGCTGGTGTCACCGCTCGCGGTGCCGCCCGAGGAATCACCCGTGCTGGCGCTGGCTGTCGAAGCGCCTGCGGTGTCACCCGTCGTGTCGCCGCTGCCCTGATCGATGCTGGAAGTTTGATCGGAGTAGGCGGTGGCATGAACGTCGGACATGCTCTGGTTGATGACCGCGTCCTGGATCGTGACCGCGTTCGCCGTCGAATCGATCGAGCCGATGTTCGCCGCCACGCCGGCGTTGATCGGCGCGGCCACGTTGGCATTGGCGGCAACGGCGCCGGCGATGGGCGCGGCGAGATCGGCGTTGAGATCGACATTGACGTCGACGTTCAGCAGAGCGCCCTCTGTCAGCCCCACGGCACTGGTGTCAACAGTGGTGCCGGTGTCAGTTCCGCCCGTATCAGTTCCGCCCGTGTCGGTACCGCCCGTGCTGGTGTCACCGCTCTGATCAATGCCGCTGTCCTGCAGCGAGGTCGCGGTCGCGTCCACGTCTGCCATGCCCTGGTTGATGATCACGCCGCCGTCGGTTGAATGCGTGGCGGTCGAGCTGGCGTCGGATCCGTACGTCAGCACGTTGGCGCCCGCGGCTGCCTGGATCGGCGCGGCCACGTTGAGGTTGGCCGCCGCCGACAGGTCGATCGGCGAGGCGGCATCGATTCCGACATTGATGTCGGCGTTCACGTCGATGATCGATACCACCTCCTTGGCGGGAAGTGCGATGCCGATCTCGGCGCCCAGCTCCTCGGGGCTCAGTCCCTTGCCGCTCATGACTGCGTCTCCTGTTCCATGTCGTTCCCGGCTTGGCTGTTTGCCGGTACCGGGGACTCTCGCCAGCACTTGTGCTTCCGCGAGTACCCAGTCGTCGCCATGATCAATAGAAAATTTGCAGAAAAATCTTCGACGCACATCTTCGATGCTGGTAGAAGCGAGACGCCGAATTAACTAAGACGTTGATAAGACGTGGTCACTCAGCAGGTCGCTGCGTGATTCAGGCCACTGACAGCTGGTCACAACATTTGCTGATTCGAATAGGGTCAGCCGGGCGAGGACCAGTGCACCACCTTCATCGCCGTCATCTCGTCGAGCAGTTCGGGGCCGAACCCGAACCCGCTACCGCTGGCGCCGCGCGGTTCGGACGCGCCGCCGGGCGCTCCGCCGAACACCGCGTTGATCTTCACGGTGCCGACCGGGAGCCTGCGCCAGGCCTGCTGGGCGCGCGCCATGTCCGCCGTCAGGACCGTCGCCGCGAGTCCGTAGTCGTCTGCGGCCGCTTCGCCCAACGCCGTGTCGAAATCGGGCACCACCCGCACCGGGGCGACGGGCCCGAACGTCTCCTGACGCATCACCAGCATGTCCGGCGTGCAGTCGACGATCACCGTCGGCGGATAGAACGACCCGTCGCCCTCGCGCGGCTCACCACCGACCAGGACCCTGGCACCGTCTTTCACCGCATCGGTGACATGCCGATGCACTACCTCACGCTGCCGATCGTCGACGAGTGGGCCGATCCGTTCGGCCCATTGCCGAGCCTGGTCGACCAACGCATCGATGAACGCATCGGCGGTCGCCTCGACCACGTAGATCCGTTCGACGGAGACGCAGATCTGGCCTGCATTGGCGAACGCACCCTGCGCCGCCTGTTCGGCGGCCCACCGCGGATCGACGCCGTCGTCGACGATCAACGCGTCGTTGCCGCCGTTCTCCAGCAGCGCCTTGGCTCCTCGCTCTGCGCATGCCCTGGCGATCGCGCGGCCCGTGACGCTACTGCCGACGTGAGCGACCACATCAACATGTTCGGCTGCGGCCAACCGGGCCCCGACCGTCGCGTCGCCGTCGACGATTTGCAACACACCGGCGGGCAGCCTGCCTGCCAGCAGTTCGGCGAACCGCCGCCCGGTGCCGGGACAGCGCTCACTTGGCTTGTGCACGACGGTGTTTCCCGCGACGAGCGCGGCGCCTAGCAGTCCGGCGGCGACGGCCACCGGATCATTCCACGGTGTCAGGACCGCGACCACGCCCCGCGGCTGCGGAATCATCAAATCCGTTGCGGACCAACCACCTTGCAGGCTGCGACCGCCGTGAAGCGGGCCGAGCTCGGCGTACTGCACCAGCGTGGCGGCACCGGCCTCCACGCCGCCGAGCGAATCGTCGCGCAGCTTGCCGGTCTCCCGCTCGTTGAGGTCGGCGAGTTCCTCGGCAGCCCGCCGGACATCCTCGGCCGCGGCGCTGATTGCCGCGGCCCGCTCGGAGGGTGGCGTGGCGGCCCATTCGCCGCAGGTTGCGCGGGCCAGGGCCACCGCCGCGTCGCATGCTGCGGCGTCGGCGATGGGCACCCGGGTGACGGGATGTCCGGTGCGTGGGTTGTTGACAGTGATTAGCGTGGCCTGCGACATGACGTGGTGTTACCCGCGACAGCACCGTCGACACCGTCGACAGCCGTTAGATTGAGCCCACCATGTCAACCGTTGCCCCGTTTCTGCTGCTCTCCATACGTGCCGAGGATGCCGCGGCCGACGACGAGTACAGGGCGATGATGCGCTTCGCCGGTCTGGATTCCGAGGGGATGCACCGCATTCGGCTCACTCACCAGTCGCTGGGCGATATCGACCTCGCCGACTGGTCCGGCATCATCCTCGGCGGCGGGCCGTACAACGTCAGCGATCCGGCGGAGTCGAAATCGCCGACGCAGCGACGCGTTGAAGCAGAACTGCTGCCGCTGATCGCGCAGATCGTCGACGCCGACTTCCCATTCCTCGGCTGCTGTTACGGCGTCGGCACGCTCGGTTCCGTCGTCGGTGCGTCCGTCGACCGCACGTATCCCGAACCCGTCGGCGCCATGACCGTCACCCTGACCGACGACGGCCGCCGAGATCCGCTGTTCGTCGACATGCCGGGGGTGTTCGACGCCTACGGCGGCCACAAAGAAGGCGTCAGTGCACTGGCGCCGCATGTGGTCCGCTTGGCCTACTCCGCGGACTGTCCGATTCAGGCGTTCCGCGTCGGCGCCAACGTATACGCCACACAGTTTCACCCCGAACTCGACGCCGACGGCATTTGCACCCGCATCGACGTCTACAAGGACTACGGCTACTTCGCGCCGGAGACCGCGGAGTCGTTGAAGTCGGACGCACTGCAGCACAGCGTTGAGCATCCGCCCGCGATCCTGCGCAGCTTCGCGCAGCGCTACGCCCGCGAAGCGTGACCGGTCAAGCCCTTCAACTCGTCGAGTGAGTCGCCGAGGAGGCGGGGCAGATCCTTGCGTCTCGCTGCGGTCAGCCACCGGTTGTAGGCGACCTTGAACACCGCGATCGCCGTCTCGGCGGTGAGCGCGGCGGCGGACTCGGCGACCCCGCGACGCCGCAGTGCTGCAGCGATCGCCTCCGCGAGCGATGCCAGCTTGATCAGCTCGCGCTCCTGCAGGCCGGGGTTGGCGTCGATGACGGTCTGGCGCCGCCGAGCCTGTTCGCGACGGCCCTCGAGCATTTCGCCGACAGCCCGCAAGGCGTCACCCGCCGCATCGATCGGCGACGCGGATTTCGACGCCTGCGCGATGGTCGCGTCGATCAGTTCGACCAGCGCATCCTGTCCCCCGAACAGCACTTCGCGCTTGTCGGTGAAGTGCCGAAAGAAGGTCCGCTCCGTCAGGCCTGCCCGCTCGGCGATCTCGGCGACGGTCGTCTCGTCGAACCCGCGCTCGGCGTATAGCTCCAGCGCCGCCTCTTCCAGGCGGCCGCGCGCATTGGGCTGCCACCGGCTCACGCATCGATCCTAGGGGAATGACAGCGACTGTCATCGGCGTTACCGTGATGACAGCAGCTGACATCAGTGGGAGGTTTCAATGCGAGTGTTCGTCACCGGTGCGTCCGGATTCGTCGGATCGGCCGTCGTAGCAGAACTCATCGGCGCGGGGGATCAGGTGCTTGGCCTGGCGCGGTCCGAGTCCTCCGCGCAGACGATCGAGAGGGCGGGCGCGCAGGCACATCGAGGGGACATCGAAGATCTGGAAAGTCTGCGCGCGGGCGCCGAATCCGCCGACGCCGTGATCCACTTGGCGTTCACGCACGACTTCGCGAACTTCGCCAGGGCGGCCGAGAGCGACCGTGTCGCCATCGACGCCATCGGCGGCGTGCTCACCGGATCGGATCGGCCGTTCGTCGTGACCTCCGGGTTGGCGGGCTTCTCCCTCGGCCGCGAGTTGACCGAGGACGACGCCGCGTCGCCCGCGTCACCGCGGTTCTCCGAGCAGGCGGCGCTGAAATTCGCCGACAGCGGCGTGCGCGTCTCGGTGCTGCGACTGCCGCCGTCAGTGCACGGCGAGGGTGACCACGGCTTCGTCCCGCGGCTGATCGAAATCGCCAGGGAGACAGGTGTTTCGGGATTCCCCGGCGACGGGTCGAACAGGTGGCCGGCCGTGCACCGGTTCGACGCCGCCAGGATGTACCGGTTGGCGCTCGAGTCTGCGCCGTCGGGCGCGCGGCTTCACGCAATCGGCGACAAGGGAATCCCCAGTCGCGACATCGCCGACGTGATCGGCCGTCAACTCGGTCTGCCCGTCAGCTCCGTCGCACCGGAGCACTTCGGTTGGCTGGGCGCCTTCTTCTCGCTCGACGTCCCGGCGTCCGACGACCGCACCCGCGCACTGCTGGGTTGGCACCCCACCCGACCCGGATTGTTGGCGGATCTCGAGGAGGGCCACTACTTCGGCGCGCGAGCGGCGTAGCGCGGTGACACTGCGCTGGGGGCGTGCGGTCGTCGTGCGAGTCAGTCCGGGTACACCGGGCCAACGGCCGTCCTGGCGCCTATAGCGCGTCCGCTGCCCCAGCCGAGTTCGCGGCGGTAGCCGCCGAGTAACCCCGATGTGGCGAGGCCAGCGGCGTCGCGGAACGGTGAATCGACAGGTGCTCTGGTGGCCAGCGGCGAGACGAATAACGCGTCGGTGGGGCAATACGCCTCGCACTGAAAGCAGGTCTGGCAACTGTCGTGTCGCGCCAGCACTGGGATGCCGTCGGGGCCGCGGTCGAACACCCGGGTCGGGCACACGTCGATACACCGGTCGCAGGCAATGCACCGCTCGGCGGCAACGACCTCGATCATGCGGCGACGCGGACCGGTTCGGGCCGGGTCCAGACGTCGTCGAGGCCGCCGGTGAGCAGTCGATGCCCGTGCGCCGGATTCGACGCCGGATAGTCCAGCCGCTTGTGCATGCCTCGGCTCTCCGGCCGGCTCAGTGCCGCGTGGTACATCCACCGGCTGTGGGCGAGCATCGCGGCCGCCTCACGGGCCCGGAACAGCTCCTCGCCGCACCCGCCGAGGCCGGTCCGCACCTCAGACCAGATGCCGTGCAACGACTTCAAGGCAGGCGCGAGCCGCTCGCCGTGCCGCAGATAGTTGAGGTCGTACGGCAGTACTTGGCGCTGCACTTCGGTGACGATGTCGCGGTAGCTCAGATTCGCTGCGGCGCTCGGACGCAGACCGGCGCCACCGACGGGACGCGATCCGGCCGCCGGCCTCCCCCGGCCCGTCGCGAACGCCGCCGCGCCCAGCCCGGCCCAGCTGCCCGAGGACGCCGCCCATGCCGCGTTGTGGCTGCCGCCGCCGGTGAACCCCCCGCATATCAATTCCCGTGTTGCGGTGTCACCGGCGGCATACAGGCCGGGTACGTCGGTGGAGCAGTCGAAGTCGGCGACCCGCACACCCCCGGTGCCGCGGACGGTTCCCTCGGCCAGCAGGGTGATCTCGAAGAAATCGGTGAATGGGTCGATGCCGAGCCGGTCGAAGACCAGGAAGAAGTTGGGTTGACCTTTGCGCATCGCGCGTTGCTCGTCCTCGGTGGCGCGGTCGATTCTGGCGAAAACGGGCTCGGACAGCAGCGTTTCGGCGATAACGGACCTGCCCTTGGCGCTGCCCGCGCCCTCAAGCACCGACCGGTCGGCGCGGTAGAACGTCGCCCACGAGTAATACGCGGTCTTGGTCAGCGAGGTGCCCTTGACCGCGATCGCGTATGCGTTGGAGAACTCCATCCCCGACAGCACCGCGCCCGCCTCCACCGCCATCAGCGCACCGTCTCCGGTGTTGACGTCGCACCCGAGCGTCTTGGACTGAAACGCACACCCGCCCGCGGCGAGCACGACAGCCGACGCCTCGATGCGCAGCGTCTGCCCTGTCGCGCGATCGAGCACCACCGCTCCGCAGACCACACCGTCGTCGTCGACGAGCAATTCCAGCGCCGGGGTGTGGTCGAGGATGCGGACCCCGAGCCGCTGCACCCGAAGCCGTTGCCGGCGCATGTATTCCGGGCCCTGTAGGTCGTCACGGAGGGAGCGGCCCGCTTCGTCGACCGGGAACGGATAGCGCTGAACCTCGGCGAGTTCGTCCATCCTGCTGTGGGTTTCGTCGAGCACCCGCGTCATCCACTCGCGGTCGGCGAGGTGACCGCCGAGGGCCTCCCGGCTCGCCATCGCGGCCTCTCGAAGTTCGGGGACATCGTCGACGTACCAGACCCCGGTGCCCACCGAGGCCGTCGCGCCGCTGGCGCCGGTGTAGCCCTTGTCCGCCAGGATCACCTCGACTCCGCCTTCCGCCGCTTTGATCGCCGCCCAGGTGCCCGCAGGCCCGCCCCCGATCACCAAGACGCCCGTCGAGAGCGGCGCTGCGCTACTCATGACCGTGAAACTGGTTGGCAGGCAACGGCAGTCCGTAGTGCTCGCGCAGCGTGGTGCCGGTGTACTCCTCGCGGAACAACCCCTTGCGTCGCAGGATCGGCAACACCTGATCGATGAACGTCTCCAGCCCCGACGGCAATGCCGCGGCCATGATGTTGAACCCGTCGGCCGCTCCCCCTTCGAACCATGCGACGATCGTGTCCACGACCTGGTCCGGCGTGCCGACGAAGGTGAAGTGGCCCCGACCGCTGCCGAGCCTCGACAGGATCTCGCGGACAGTGAGACCCTCGCGTTGCGCCAGCTCGACGATGAGGTCGGCGCGGCTCTGTGCACCTTCGAGTTTCGGGCGCGCCAAAACAGTTGTAGGCAACGGCTTGTCGAGCTCCAATGCCGACACGTCGACTTCGATGATG
Source organism: Mycobacterium sp. ACS1612 (assembly GCF_001667505.1). GTDB lineage: Bacteria > Actinomycetota > Actinomycetes > Mycobacteriales > Mycobacteriaceae > Mycobacterium. The sequence continues at coordinate 124,229 of NZ_LZHZ01000035.1, read as the reverse complement.
TTCGACAGCTGCCACAACCCGTAATCCGGCACCCGAAGCTCGTCGAGTTCTCTGGCCAGTTCCTGGGCCTCGTGCTCGGTCGATCCGATGATCGGCACGATCCCAGGGAGCACGAGCACGCCGTCGGGATCGCGGCCGGCGGCCTTGGTGCGCGCCTTGATGTCGGCATAGAAGTCGGCGGCCCGCTCGTAGGTCTGGTGCGCGGTGAAGATGGCCTCCGCGTGGCGGGCGGCGAACCCCTTGCCGTCCTCCGAGGACCCGGCCTGCACCAACAGCGGATGGCCCTGCGGCGGACGTTCGACGTTCAGCGGACCCGCGACCTTGAAGTACGCGCCAGTGTGGGCGATCGTGTGCAGGCGGGCCACGTCGGCGTACCGGCCCGACGCCTTGTCGCCCTGGATTGCCTCGTGTTCCCAGCTGTCCCACAACGCCTTTGCGACGGTCAGGAACTCATCGGCCCTCGCGTACCGCTCCGCATGGTCGAGGCGGTCGTCGAGGCCGAAGTTCGCGGCCTCCTGCGGGGTCGCCGAGGTGACGATGTTCCACCCGGCCCGGCCACCGCTGACGTGGTCGACCGACGCCAGCCGCCGCGCCAGGTTGTACGGCTCGTTGTACGTCGACGACACGGTCGCGATCAGCCCGATCCTGCTGGTGTGCTGCGACAGCGCGGTCAGCAGGGTCAGCGGCTCGAGTTGGCCGGGTGGGCGGAATGCCCCGCTGCCCGTCAGCGCCGGCCCGTCGGCGAGGAACAGCGAGTCGAACTTCGCGCTCTCCGCCAATTGCGCCAATGCGATCCAATGCGCCAGGTCGAAGTCCGCGCGCGGATTGCTCTGCGGCAACCGCCACGCGGCCTCATGGTGTCCCGCCTCCATCAAAAAGGCGTTGAGGTGGAGTTCCCGACGGCCGCTCATGCCAGCTTGGTGCTGTCGAAGCCGTAAGGCAGCAAGTTGTCGGTGATCTCGGCGACATCGACCTTTTTGGTGATCTCACCGGCTTCGAAGAAAGCGTCGCTGAGATCCTGTTCGGCCTTGATGTCCTCCGGCAGCACCTGCGTGACCTTGAACTGGTAAGCGTCCACCGTCGTGCGCGCATCCTCCTTCGAGATACCGGTCTCCTTGGCGATCGCCTTGGCGTACTCGTCGGGATGCAGTTGAGCCCAGTTGAAGATCCGCGCGATGCGCGTCAACACATCGGCCAGCGCGGCTCGTTTGGTGGGATCGCCAAGTGACTTGTCGTTGGCCACGTAGTAGTTGTTGACCTGGTCGATCGGCGGAAGCCCCTTGGCCAGAATGCGGGCACCGTCCTTGACCGCGATCGCCGACGGCGGATTCCAGATCGACCAGGCGTCGACCTTTCCGGTGTTGAACGCCGTCGCGCCCGCCGCCGGGCTGAGGTACACCAGTTGCACGTCCTTCGGCGTCAGACCGACGCTCTTGAGCGCCAGCAGCGCCAGGCCGTGCGCCGAACTGCCCTGCGGGACAGCGATCTTCTTACCCCTCAGGTCGGCGAGCGACTCGATCCGCGAGTCCTTCCCCACGATGATGTTCTCGGCGGCCTTGGTGAGGTCCGAACCGTGCTGGGTGGCGACGATCTTGAAGCCGAACTGCTTGGCGGCACCGGTGATCGGCGGCACCGTGCCCACGTAACCGAGGTCGATTTCGCCGGTGGCGGCGGCCTGCACCAACGGCGGTCCGTAGTCGAAGCGCGCGAACTTGACCTTGTACGGCGCATCGTCGAACGCGCCCGTCACCTTCGCCAGCTCCTCGCTGCCGTCGCCGCCGTTGTCGCCGATGGTGAACGTGTACTGGCTCCACTCGGGGTGGCTGGCCGCGGGTGAACCGCCGGAACTACTCAGCGGGGCTTCCGGCCCCTTCGAGGACGAGCACGCCGCGAGCACGCTTGCGACGGTGAGCAGCACCGCCACGAAACCGACGCGGAAAGGCTTGTGAGACATGATTTCTCCTGAAATGGAATTAATGCTGGCTGGCAAGTCCGAGATCGACGAGAAGAGCGGCGCGCAGTTCCTCGCGGGCAACGCTGGCCTCCCGCTCGGCGGCGGACAGCCGGACCGTGTGCGCGTCGCCGATCCTGCCGTTGTTCATCACGACGATCCGGTCGGCCAACGCGATCGCTTCGTCGACGTCGTGGGTGACCAGCAGCATGGACGCGTGGTGCTTGCCGCGCAGCGCACGCACCAGGTCGTGCATGCGCAACCGGGTGATCGCGTCCAGCGCGGCGAACGGCTCGTCGAGCAGCACCAACTCGGGCTCCGAGACCAACGCCCTTGCCAGCGCCACCCGTTGCGCCTCACCGCCGGAAAGTTGCTTGGGCCAGGCTTTTTCGCGACTTGCGAGGTTCACTTCGGCCAACGCCTTGCGGGCGCGGTCGTCGGCGTCGGCGCCGCGCAGGCCCAGGGTGACGTTGCGCAGCACCCGTTGCCACGGCAGCAGTCGGTCGCCCTGGAACACGATCGCGCGCTTGGCGGGCACCTCGATCCGACCGCCGTCCGGCTTGTCCAGCCCCGCGAGCAGACGCAGCAGGGTGCTCTTGCCGCAGCCCGACGGGCCGAGCAGGACCACGAGTTCGTCGTCGTCGATCATCAGGTCGAGGTGATCCAGTACCACGCGATCTCCGAACCTGCGCACCACCTGCTCGGCGAAAACCCCTGTCTGAGTGCGCGATGCCGCGGTCACAGCGCCTCATAACTAGGGCGCCACCGCAGCAGCACCCGCTCGAGGATCCGGACGAACTGGTCGGCCAGCAGACCGAGGACCGAGTAGATCACCAGGCCGACGAAGACCTTGTTGGTCTGCAGATAGGTCTGGGCCTGGGTGATCATGAAGCCGAGGCCTTCGTCGGCATTGACCGTCTCCGCGGCGACCAGGCCCAGGATGCTGTAGGCCAGCGAAAACCGAAGACCTACAAGGAAACCTGGTAGCGCCCCGGGAACGAGCACCCGGGTGACGATCCGCCAGGAGCCCGCGCCCGTGGTGCGGGCCATCTCGATCAGCCGCTGGTCGACCCCGCGGATCGCCGCGAACAGGTTGAGGTACATCGGCACCCCGGCGCCGAACGCGATCAACAAGACCTTGGTCAGTTCGTCGATGCCGAACCAGACGACAAACAGCGGAAGCACGGCGAGCAGCGGGATGGTGTTCAAGATCTGCGTGACCCCGTTGAAGACGTACTCGCCAGTGCGCAGAAAACCGCCGAGCACTCCGGTCACGATGCCGAGGGCCAACCCGATGGCCAACCCAATTCCCGCCCGCTGCAAGGATATCGACAGATCGGGGCCGAGCACTCCGTCCCGCCACAACTCCACCGTCGTGCTCAGGATGTCCGACGGCGCAGGCGCATACGACGGCTTGAGGAAACCCGCCCGGGCCAGGAACTCCCAGACCACCAAGATCAGCACGGGCGTGGTGTAGATCCCGAGCGGCCAGCGCAACCTGCGACGCAGCGTGGGAAGCCGGGACTGGTGACGGGCATCGCCCGGCAGGAACACATCACGCGACGTGGTGCGCGCGGGCGCTGGGGGTGCGAGTAGGGCCATTGCTTGCCTTCCGGAGGCGACATCGACGAACGTGCGCGCTGTTGCGTTGCGCGCTCGGAGAATTCGCGGATAAGTGGTGTGGTGAGCACCATGCCGCAATGGCAACGTGTGCGGGAGCCATGAAATCGACGCGATTCTTTCTCGACCGAACACGCCCCCGACTCGGCCCAAAATGGCCTGCGGAAATACTTGACCCATTCCAGAAAAGGGACGATATTAGGTGCCGTGACGTCCGCACCCGACTACGCAGATCGGCTGCGCGCCGCTGATCTGCGCGTGACGCGGCCCCGGTTGGCGGTGCTGCAGGCGGTGCACGCGCTTCCGCACGCCGACACCGAGTCGATCTTCGGTGCCGTGCGGTCTGACCTGCCCGATGTGTCGCGGCAGGCGGTTTACGACGTACTCGCCGCCCTGACGACCGCAGGCTTGGTCCGACGGATCCAGCCCTCAGGTTCGGTCGCCCGCTACGAGTCGCGCGTCGGTGACAACCACCACCATGTGGTCTGCCGGTCCTGCGGCGTCATCGCAGACGTCGACTGCGCGGTCGGCGAGGCGCCGTGCCTGACTCCGTCGGACCCCGACGGCGCGCTCGACGGCTTCGTGCTCGACGAGGCCGAGGTCATCTACTGGGGTCTGTGCCCCGACTGCTCGGCATCACAAGCGACGCGATCACACCCGTGATCACAGCCCGTAACACCCACCCTCGGAAGGAATGTTGTGTCATCTGATACATCTGACGCTCGCCCACCGCATGACGACGCCAAGACGGCCAGTCATAGCGAGAGCGAGAACCCGGTTATCGATTCACCGAAGCCGAAGACGCACGCTCCGTTGACCAACAGGGATTGGTGGCCGGAGCAGGTCGACGTTTCGGTGCTGCACAAGCAGAACGAAAAAGGCAACCCGCTCGGTGAAGACTTCAACTACGCCGACGAGTTCGCCAAGCTCGACGTCGAAGCATTCAAGCGCGACGTCATCGACCTGATCAACACCTCGCAGGACTGGTGGCCCGCCGACTACGGCAGCTACGCAGGCCTGTTCATCCGGATGAGTTGGCACGCCGCGGGCACGTACCGCATCTTCGACGGTCGCGGCGGTGCCGGGCAGGGCGCGCAGCGCTTCGCCCCGCTCAACAGCTGGCCCGACAACGCCAACCTGGACAAGGCGCGCCGGCTGCTGTGGCCGATCAAGCAAAAGTACGGCAACAAGATTTCGTGGGCCGACCTGATTGCCTACGCCGGGAACGCCGCGCTGGAGTCGGCAGGCTTCAAGACGTTCGGCTTCGCGTTCGGTCGCGAGGACATCTGGGAGCCCGAAGAGATGCTGTGGGGCCAGGAGGACACCTGGCTCGGCACCGATCAGCGTTACGGCGGCACCAACGACACCGACCGCAAGCTCGCCGAGCCGTTCGGTGCCACCACTATGGGCCTGATCTACGTCAATCCCGAAGGCCCAGAAGGCAAGCCCGATCCCCTGGCGGCCGCGCACGACATCCGCGAGACGTTCGGCCGGATGGCGATGAACGACGAGGAGACCGCTGCGCTGATCGTCGGCGGCCACACCCTCGGCAAGACCCACGGTGCGGGCCCGGACGAGGGTATGGGACCGGAGCCCGAGGGCGCGCCGATCGAGCAGCAGGGCCTGGGCTGGAAGTGCCCGTTCGGCTCCGGTAAGGCCGGCGACACGGTCACCAGCGGCCTGGAGGTGGTGTGGACCAACACGCCGACCAAGTGGAGCAACGCCTTCCTGGAGATGCTGTACGGCAACGAGTGGGAGCTGACCAAGAGCCCGGCGGGCGCGTGGCAGTTCGAGGCGAAGGACGCCGAGGCGACGATCCCCGATCCGTTCGGCGGGCCGCCGCGTAAGCCCACGATGCTGGTCACCGACATCTCGATGCGGGTCGACCCGATTTACGGCGAGATCACCCGGCGGTGGCTCGACCATCCGGAGGAGCTCAACGAGGCGTTCGCCAAAGCGTGGTACAAGCTGATGCACCGCGACATGGGCCCGATCGAGCGATACCTCGGGCCGTGGGTGGCCGAGCCGCAGCTGTGGCAGGACCCGGTTCCCGCTCAAGAGGGTGAGCTGATCGACGAGGCCGACATCGCGTCGCTGAAGAGCAAGCTGCTCGATTCCGGCCTGACCGTGCAGCAGCTGGTCAAGACGGCATGGTCGTCGGCGGCGAGCTTCCGCGGCACCGACAAGCGCGGCGGCGCCAACGGCGCGCGCATCCGCCTCGAGCCGCAGAAGAATTGGGAGGCCAACGAGCCTGCCGAGTTGGCCAAGGTGCTGCCGGTGCTGGAGAAGATCCAGCAGGAGTTCAATGCCGCCGGCGGTAAGCAGGTCTCGCTGGCCGACCTGATCGTGCTGGGCGGTTCGGCGGCGGTCGAGAAGGCGGCGCGCGACGCTGGCTACGAGATCGAGGTCTACTTCGCGCCTGGGCGCACAGACGCGTCGCAGGAGCAGACCGACGTCGACTCGTTTGCGGTGCTCGAACCGCGGGCCGACGGGTTCCGCAACTTCGTGCGTCCCGGTGAGAAGGCTCCGTTGGAGCAGCTGCTCATCGAGAAGGCATACATGTTGAATCTGACGGCGCCCGAGCTGGCGGTGACGGTCGCCGGTCTGCGGGCGCTGAACGTCAACCACGGCGGCAGCAAGCACGGCGTTCTCACCGACAAGCCGGGCACGCTGAGTAACGACTTCTTCCTCAACCTGCTCGACATGAGCACCGAGTGGAAGCCGTCGGAGACCGTGGAGAACGTCTACGAGGGACGGGACCGCTCCTCGGGGGCGGTCAAGTGGACGGCGACGGCGAACGACCTTGTGTTCGGCTCCAACTCGGTGCTTCGCGGCATCGCCGAGGTCTACGCCCAGGACGACAGCAAGGGCAAGTTCGTCGAGGACTTCGTCGCCGCCTGGGTCAAGGTGATGAACAACGACAGGTTCGATCTGGCCTGATCGAACCAACGGCGACGCCCCGCAAGTCATCCGGCTTGCGGGGCGTTGTCGTCAGATCTGCCGACTGAGTTGTGCGCTGATGAGTGGCGCGATCTTTTCAGCCATGTAGGCGTGCCCGGCGTCGGTGGGATGCACGCCGTCCTTGCCGATCAACTCCGGGTGTCCGACGAACCAACCCTGGGCGATCGGATCGATGAACGTCGCCCCCGCGACCCCTGACTGATACTTCAGCGCGTCCCGGATGCCGAGCACCCATGCGGGCGGGTCGGCGGTCGGCCAAGGCGGACCGATCACCAGGAACTTCGCCGATGGTGCTGTGCGACGGGCTAATTGGAAGGTGCCCCAAACCAGGACCGACAATTGAGTCGGGTCGACGTTCTGGTCGTTTCGGGAGCCGTAGAACACCACCAGCGCGTCGTCTGGCTTGACCGCATCGGCCGTCAGGTCCTCGAACACGCTGCCGTGGTTTCCGCGGGTGCCGTAGCCGGCGCCGCCCTCAGCGGCCACGTCGGGCGCCACCCGGACACCGTCGCGCGCCAGCAACTGCCAGGCGCGCGTCGTCCATCCCTTGGCGCCCAGGCCGCCGAGATCCGTGCCGGTGGTGTACGAGTCCCCTATCACTGCGATGCGATTGAGCGAGGCGTCCAGCGTCTTTATCTCGTTGTGCCGCACCGGTGTTGGGGCCGAAATCGACAGGCCGATCAGCAGGGCGATCGCAACGACGAACGTGAACAGACGACTCACCGGAACAGCCTACGATCCGATCCTGGGAATCGCCGAGCGGGTCGCAATTGTAGGCAACACGTTGTGAAAACGCTGCTTGCGGTCGCGCGCAGGGCAATTCGCTACGTCAGCCGGCGCGCGCGGAGACGGTGTTCGCGGGCACCTGTCGGGAGCCGCGGATGGTTTGCAACTTGTTCTGCGTCGGGTCGGGTTCCTCGGAATGCGGGTCGGCTACGGGAAGTCGTCGCTCCTTGACCATCCTGCGCATCCAGATCCGCGCCGGTTCTTCGACGAATTCGTACAGCAGCACCGCGCAGACAAGGGCGACCGCGAACACGCCGACCATGATCAACTTCGCCGACCAACTCGGGGTGAGCACGATCTCGAACTGAGCGGTGAACCAGTTCCACGCGGTGTGCACGATCTCGTGGACCATGTACAGGCTGAACGAGATGTAGCCGCCGTACGCCATCACCCGGGTACCCAACAGTCGCGGCAGGCTGCCGACTCCGATGGCCAGGGTCACCACCAACGGGACGAACAAGACGTCGACCAGCCCGCTGGAATCCGACACCTTGGGCACCGGGTGTGCGTCGAGGAAGTACAGGATGCCGATGATGCCGAGGCCGATCGCCAGCGACAGATATCCGGCGCGTCGGCGGGTCTGGTCGGACGGTCGCATCTTGCGGACCGCCGCGCACGCCAGCGCCCCCGCGGTGAACTGCATGACGATGCGCGGGAGCCAACTCCACGGGGTGTAGAAGTGGCCGGTCGCAAGCAGCAGCAGCGTCGGCGGCAGGCACGCCAGGGCCGCCATTACCAGCAAGCCCCTGACCCGGGTGGCCCTGGCGATCCGGAAGATCGCCAGAACCAAGACGCCGAACATCAGGTACGCGAGCCACTCAGCGCTGATCGACCAGGCGGGGCCGTCCCAGCTGGAGCCGTCGAAGAACGGCTGGAACCACAACTGCACCAACAGCAGCTGCCGGGCGTAGCTGACGGCGCTGAACTGATCGGCCACTGGTGACGGCAGGTGGCCGACATAGAGCGTGAAGATGATCCATCCCAGCGCGAGGTGCAGCGTGACCACGTAGACCGGCCACACCCTGGCCAACCGCAGCCACAGGAAATGCAGGGTTTCCGGCATCGAAAACGACTCGCCCATGCGGTCGAGGTAATTCCACGTCAACACGAATCCGCTGAGGATGAAGAACAGGTCGACGCCCTGGGCACCGCAATTGATCACCGGTGCCAGCGCCGATCTGAAGCCCGGCGCCGACACCTCAAGCCACGGCCGGAAGTGAAACAGCACCACCCACACCGCGGCAACGATGCGCAAGCCGGATAGGGCTTTGATCTCTCCGGTGCGCACAAAACTCTTTTCGTGAGGGACTCTGCTGTTTCGGATCACGACGCCGGCGGCGCAACCCCCGGCGTTGGCAGAATAACAGCGCCATCGACCGATTGCCGTGCACCAAATGCTGTGTGCTTGCTGTAAAACCCGCGTGTCGCGGATTACAGAAGCCCGCCGAGTCCGCCGAGCAGTCCGCCGCCGTCGTCGTTCTTCCGTGGCGGACTGTGGTTCGGGAACGGCGCACGTGTCTGGGGGCTGACGCTGATCGGCGCGCGGGTGGCCGGTGGCGCGCTGGGAGCGGGGCTTGGCGGCGCGGCGGGCGGTGCGGGCGTGGCGACACTCGGCGGTGGAGCCGGTGGGCGGGCCGCAGACGTGCTGACGGTCGCTGGCAGTACGGGTACGGGCGATCCCGTCGGGGTCGGCATCGCCGCAGGTGGTGCGGTCGACGTCGCCATCGGCAGCAGCGTGGTGTCGGTAGGTGTGACGAGGGGCTGGGTCGGCCGGGCCGGTTGGAGCAGGACGACGACCGTTGCCGCCGTGGCAGCCAGGGTTGCTAGAACCATGCCGGACAGGACGATCCGGCGTGACCAGCGGCCGTCCTCCTGAGGTCGCGCAACGACGGACTTCGCCGCGTCGCCGCCGTCACCGGCCGACTCGTCGGCTTCCAGCGGCTCGAACAGGTAGTCGAACCGGTCGGAGACGTCCTCCCCCAGCATGTCGTGATGGTACGCGCGACGTTTGCCGACGGTACGCGGTGTCGCCAAATTGGTGTTTGCTGTGGCGTGTCGCGGTCAATGGTTCTGCACGACCGGCGCCGACAGGGCAGAGTGGATATGCTTGCGCCTTCTCGACTGAGGACGACCATGTCTGCTGATACCGGTGCCGACGCGCCATCGCCTGCTGCGTCGAACGGCGGCTCGCGGCACATCAGGCTGACCTCACACAGCGGCGGCCTCGACGCGCCGACGATTGGCTGGGGTGCGCCGACCGCGGCCGAACGCGGACCGCTGATCGGCACCACCACCAAGCGGGCCCACCGCAATGTGATCGGCACGCACAGCGGTTCGTACAGCGTCTACCGCGCCCTGGCAGTGGCGTCCGGCGCGCTCTCGCGTGAGCACCGCGCCGATCTGACCGACACCGCGCCCACCGACGACATCGGCCCCTATCCGAGATGGGGCGAACCCGGCAGGATCGTCAGCCTGGACCCGTGGGGCGCGATGGTGGCCGATGTCTATGCCGCCGATCTCGCCGCCGGCTACGACATCAGGCCGACGATCGCCATCACCAAAGCGCACGTGATCGTGCCGGAGGTCACCGAAGCCGTTCAAAAGGGTCGGCTGGTGCCCGACGGTCGGATCCTGCTGCCGACCGGCGCCGCGCTGGTGACCAAGGCGGCCATCGAACCGGTCTGGCACCTGCCGGGCGTGGCGCAGCGGTTCGGCTGCAGCGAGACGAGCCTGCGCCGTGTGCTGTTCGAGGAAACCGGCGGCATGTATCCCGAACTCGTGACGCGGTCGGACCTGGAGGTCTTCCTGCCGCCCATCGGCGGGCAGACCGTCTACATCTTCGGCAATGCCCGCGACCTGAGCGATCCCAGCGTCGAACTGACCGCAAGGGTGCACGACGAATGCAACGGTTCCGACGTCTTCGGGTCGGACATCTGCACCTGCCGCCCCTATCTGACGCACGCGATCGAGGAGTGCATCCTCGGCGCCCAGCGCGGCGGGGTCGGCCTGGTCGCCTACTCACGCAAGGAGGGGCGTGCGCTGGGCGAGGTGACCAAATTCCTGGTCTACAACGCGCGTAAGCGCCAAGTCGGCGGCGACACCGCCGAGGCGTACTTCACCCGCACAGAATGTGTGGCGGGCGTGCAGGACATGCGTTTCCAGGAGTTGATGCCCGATGTGCTGCATTGGTTGGGCATCAGCAAAATCCACCGATTGGTCTCGATGAGCAATATGAAGTACGACGCCATCACCTCGTCGGGGATCGAGGTCGGCGAGCGGGTGAACATCCCCGACGCGCTGATCCCGGCGGACGCGCGGGTGGAGATCGATGCGAAGACGGCGGCGGGCTACTTCACCCCCGGACCGGTGCCCGACGCCGAGGAGTTACGCAAGGCGAAGGGCCGGGGGCTCGACGGATGAGCCTGGTCGGCGTGCGGGCCGAGCACGACGTCAACCGCCCCGCGGGCGCGGCGGCGGCGTTGCGCAGCACCACCGCGATCCGGCAGCGCGCACAGTTTCTGCTGAACCGGGCCCGGGCGGGCGACTCCCCCTGGTTCGTCGTCGACGACGACTCGCTTTCCGCGGCCGCCGACGAGGTCGTCGACGTCACCCGCGCTCGCTATCCCGATCTGCGGGTTCCGTTGCACAGTCGCTGGCGGCACTTCGAAGCGGGCGGCGTGGACCGGAAGGCCGACCTCGATCTCGCGGCGATGATCGATCTCACCGTGGTCAGCGTGTTGCTCGACGCGGGCGCCGGACCGCGCTGGCAGTATCTGGAAGCGGCGACCGGCCAGCGGTTCGCCCGGTCCGAGGGGCTCGGCGTGGCCAGTTGGCACGCGTTCTGCAGCGGACTGTTCTCCGGCGATGCCCTGCCACAGGTCGATACCGTGGGTCTGCGCGCGCTCACCGTCGACAAATTGGCCGAGGCGTTCCAGTGCGGACCCGCAAACCCGCTGGTGGGTTTGGAGGGCCGGGTGGCGGTGCTGCACCGACTGGCCGACGCGCTGGGAGCGCACACCCGACCGGCGGACCTCTTCGACGTCGGATCGCGAATCGCCGCACACGACATCCTCGCTCGAGTGCTGGTTTCGTTGTCGCGAGTCTGGTTGGCGCCCAACAACATCGGTGACGAAGCGCTCGGCGACTGCTGGCGCCACGACGGCGTGCCCGGCGCAGGGCTGACCGACGGCTGGATGCCGTTTCACAAGCTGTCGCAGTGGCTGACGTACTCGCTGTCAGAACCGTTTCAATCCGCGGGCGTGCAGGTGGACGGCCTCGACGAACTGACCGGGCTCCCCGAGTATCGCAACGGCGGCCTGCTGTTGGACACCGGTGTGCTGCGGCTGCGCGATCCGGATTGGGCGGCGCGCAGCTGGGACGTCGGCGACGAGCTCGTGGTCGACTGGCGGGCGCTGACCGTGGCCCTGCTCGACGAGCTGGCCCCGCTGGTGCGCACCCGTCTGGGTGTGGACGCCGATCGGATGCCGCTGGCGTGCGTGCTCGAGGGCGGCACGTGGGCCGCGGGCAGAGCGCTCGCCGCGCGCCTGCGCGATGGGCGTCCCCCGCTGTCCATCGTCAGCGACGGGACGGTGTTCTAGCGCCGTGGCCGCCGTGCAACTGATCGACCATCCGCTGGTGCAGCACAAACTCACGCTGATGCGGCGGAAAGACGCGTCCACCAAGAGTTTCCGCCAACTGTTGCAGGAAATCTCGGCGTTGATGGCCTACGAGGTGCTGCGCGACATGCCGCTGCACGACGTCGCGATCGACACACCGTTGGAAAGCACCACCGGCAAGGTGATCGACGGCAAGAAGCTGGTCTTCGTGTCGATCCTGCGTGCGGGCACCGGGATCCTGGACGGCATGCTCAACGTGGTGCCCGGTGCCCGCGTTGGGCATATCGGCCTCTACCGCGATCCCAAAACACTTGTCGCCGTTGAGTATTACTTCAAATTGCCCGGCGAACTGTCCGAACGCGACGTGGTGGTGGTCGACCCGATGCTCGCAACCGGCAACTCGGCGGTGGCTGCGGTGGACCGGCTGAAGGAATGCGGTCCCAAATCGATCAAATTCGTCTGCCTGCTGACCTGTCCGGAAGGCATCGCCGCGATGCAGGCCGCACACCCCGAGGTGCCGATCTACACCGCGGCCATCGACCGTCAGCTCGACGAGCACGGCTACATCCTGCCTGGCCTCGGCGACGCCGGGGACCGCATCTTCGGCACCAAGTAAAACCCCTAATCCCCCACCGTCACACCCGCGCGGATGCCCAGGAGGCGCTTTCGGCCAGGGGGCGCGCGACCCGTTTCGGCACTCGCCGCGACTCCATAACGTCGAAGCCATGGCGCACTGTCGGTACTGCCGGCCCCGGTGCCTGGCTGTTGGACTGCGGCCACACCTATCTCCCGTTACCCAGCGAGGCGCAGACCTGGGCGGCGTATATGCGGGACGCCCGTCGCCCACGCGGTTAGCAGCGGTGTCGGATGGGCAGACTGCCCACATGCATACGCTGCAGTACGCCCCGGGCAGAGCCGTCGACGTGATCGGTGAGGCAGGTGCTGTGGTGCTGATGTGGCACGGCGCGCAGACCGACGCGCGTACGACCATGCGACCACTGGCCGAATTGGTGGCCGGTCACGGCCTCACGGTGGTGGTGCCGGATTGGGACTCCCACGCCCCCGACGGCGGTCGTGCTGATCTGGTCGGATCGCTCGAGTTCGTCCGCGAGCGCGCCGATGTCGACCGGCTTCTCTTGGTCGGCTGGTCGCTGGGCGGTGCTGCCGCGGCCGGAGTGGCCATCAACGCCGGGCAGTTCGATGTGGCTGTGGCCCACACTGTCTGTCTGGCGGGCGCGTTCATCGCACGCAGCCCGATAACCGGCGCACCCCTGCCCACCCAATTACCCAACAACCCTTCACCTTTCACGCTGTTGCACGGTGCGGCCGATGATGTGGTGCCGGTCGAGGTGAGCCGGTCGTTCGCGGCGAAGCTGCGCGACAGCGGTTGGCCCGTCGAGTACGTCGAGTTGGCCGCCGACCACGGCGCGATCGCCGGCGCCACCTACGACCGCGCCGGGGATCGCTACCTCCCGTCGGACGACCCTGCGGTGTTGGCGGTCGCCGCCGACGTGGCCGGGCGCATCGCATCTGCGACGGGGGTTGACCTCAACAATGGTTGAGGGCGCACGGTGGACCCATGAGTTCCGAAATGACCCAGATCCGAGACGATCTCTGGCAGACCCGCACCGAATCCCCCTTCCCGGGCCTGACGACACACGCGTATCTGTGGCGGCGGCCAACCGGAAACATCCTGTTTTACAGCCCGGCCTCTGACGCGGACTTCGACGCCATCGAGGACCTGGGCGGCGTGAGCGCGCAGTACCTTTCCCACCTCGACGAGGCGGGCCCGATGCTGGCGCGTGTCGCCGAGAGATTCGGATCCCGGTTGCACGCGCCGGCCGCCGAACTGGACGCGATCACCCGCCACGCCAGGGTCGACGTGCCCGTTGCGGCTCGCCGTCATGTCGACGAGAACGGCGTCGATGTGGTTCCCACGCCAGGACATTCGGACGGCAGCACCTGTTATCTGGCCGAAGGCGTCGGCGGCGAAACGTACTTGTTCACCGGCGACACCATGTTCCCGACGGCCGCCGGCACGTGGGCGACATTTCTGGCACCTGGGCGCGGCAGCGCCGCGGACCTGCGGTCGAGCCTCGAGGTGCTTGCGACGGTGCAACCGAGCGTGGTGATCTCAAGCGCGTTCGGCGGCGACACGGCGATCGAGTCGGTCGACAACGGCCGCTGGAGCGAATGCGTCGCCGAGGCGCTGAAGACCGTGCCGGCCTGAGTTACCCGTCGACGAAGGTGACTGTCTCGTCGAGCGGCGCCCGACCTGTTCGAGGAAGACTCACGGTGGTGTCCTCATAGCCGATCGACATGCCGCAGAACAGGATCAGCCCTTCGGGGGGCGAGACGACGTCGGCGACGGTTTCGCGCACCTGAGACCAGGCCATCTGCGGACAGCTGTGCAGCCCCTCGGCGCGTAGGAGCAGCATGACGCTCTGCAGATACATGCCGACGTCGGCCCATTGCGCCACGCCCAGGTCCCGGTCGATATAGACGAACAGCGCTGCGGGCGCGCCGAAGCAATCCCAGTTGGCGATTGCCGCACGTTGGCGGGCTTCCCAATCCTCGCGGGCGATGCCGAGTGCGCTGTAGCGCTCCTTGCCGAAGGCGGCCCGGCGCTCCTGATAGACCGGCTTCATCGGCTGCGGATACATCTCGTATTCGCGGTCGTCCCACGGGACTCCGGTGGCGACACGCTCGGTGGCGCGCTTCTTCAGCTCCGCCAGCGGCGCGCCGGTCACCACGAAGGTGTTCCACGGCTGAATATTCGATCCCGATGGTGACCAGGCCGCGGCGGTCAGCACACGGTCGATCACTTCGCGCGATACCGGCCGGTCGGTGAAGGCGCGCACAGCCCGCCTGCTCTCGACGGCCTCATAGACATCCATCATCTCATTGCCTGCTTCGTTTCGATCCTTACAGTATCATTCAACACCGTATTGATCGATACTATTTCCGTCAGGGCGTAGCCGAGATCCGGTCGAGGAGTGCAGTGAGCTGTTTGGCTTCTACCGGTTTGAGCGGGGCGACGAGCTGTTCGGCCAGTGGCTCTGCGGCCACATGGGCGGCGTCGAAGACCTTGAGTCCCTTCTTGGTGATCTCCACCGCGCGGATGCGTCGGTCCCCCGGCACCGTCTTGCGCACGGCGAGGCCCTGACGTTCGAGGTCGTCGACGACTCGCATGATTCCCGCCTTGTCCGAGCCGGTCGCGGCAGCGAGGTCGCGTTGGGGCGTGGGCCCGCGGTTGACGAGCACCAGCAGCACCGCGAAGTGTCGCAACTCGATACCGAGCGGCCGGAAGGCCTCCGACATCACCGCGGCCGCGTGCCAGTGGGCGCGACGCAGCGCCAATCCGAGTGCGAAAGGCGACGTGTCGCCGGCCCGGTCTGTCGCGCGCGCATTGCCCATGGCGCGACGATACCGTCGCATCCGCGAAACGTACGTTTTGCACCGAAAGTGCGAGAAGGACCGAACAAAAGGTGCATTTCGCGAAACCGCGTTCGCGACTAGGCGTCCTTGCGCGGTGGCCGCTGGTCGTTAGGGTCGGTCGGGTCGGGGTCGCCGAACCACCGCCACGGCGTGTGCTCTGCGTAGGTGTCGTGCCAGCTCCACCACTCATACGGTGGCGTTTGCGGGTAGCCCTCTGGCGAGTCCTCCCAATCCTCCTGCCGCCCAAGAGCGGTCATGTCGAGCAGGTTCCAGGTGTTGACGAAGACTTCGTCGCCGCGGCCGTTGATGAGATAGGTGCGGAACACGTGGCCGTCGTCGTCGCGGATGAACGCGTTGGTGGCGTGCCACATATCGCAGCCGAAGTCCTTGTCGAAATCGTCGGTGATGGTGTACCACGGATGCCGCCAACCCATCTTTGCCTTCATCCGCTCAAGGTCGGGTTGCGTCGCGCGCGAGGCATAGACGAACGTGGTGTCTCGCGCGTTGAGATGGGCGAGGTTGGGCACATGATCGGCCATCAAAGAGCAACCGACGCAACCGTGTTCGGGCCAGCCCGGGTGCCCGGGAACATCGTCGCCGCCGGTGCCGGGTTCGATGAAGGCGCGGTAGACGATCAGTTGGCGCCTGCCGTCGAACAGATCGAGCAGACTAACCTTGCCGTTCGGCCCGTCGAACACGTACTCCTTCTCGACTGCAAGCCACGGCATCCGACGCCGCTGTGCAGCCAGGGCGTCACGAGCGCGTTGAACGTCCTTCTCCTTTACCAGCATCGCCTGCCAGGCGGCATCCCACTCCTGCGCAGAAACGACCGGTGGAGTCTTCATGGTCATGACTGCTCCAGTGCGGTCTTCAGGTTGGACAGCTTCCACGGCCAGCCACCGGAGATCAGACCCAGCACAGTACTGTCCGGACCGAAGTCGTCATGGATGACAGTCAACTTCACCATCTCGCCCTCGGGTTCCAGGTCGAACGAGACCTTCGACCGACGTTCGGCGGCGCACGTGGCGACCGTCTGCTCGTCGAGACCTTCGACGGCTGTGGCCAGTTCGGGAACGAAGGTGTGGAAGGTGAATGCGAGTCTGCGGTACGGGTCGGATTCCAGGATCACCTGGTCGGGGTGTTCGATCTTCAGCCCGTGGTCCTCCCAGGCGTAGGTGGAGCCCTTCTTCCAGTCGGACACCATCGCGTGTCCCATGTATCGGTGCGAGAACGCGGGGTCGGTGATTGCCTGCCAGAGTCTCTCCGGCGTGGTGCGGATGTAGGTGGTGTAGACGAATTCCCTGCTGTCGCTCATTGATTCGCTCTCCAATGCTGTCTTCAAGTCCGCGAGCGTCTGAACCCGCGCGCGGTCGTATTGGTTGATCCAACGGTCGGCGATGGCGTTGATCGGCTCCGCGTTGAGGTAATGCAGCTTCTCCCGCCCCCGCCACACCGTGGTGACCAGGTTGGCCGCTTCGAGCACCGCGAGATGCTTGCTGACCGATTGCCGCGCCATTGACAGCCGCGCGCACAACTCCTGCAAGTTCTGCCCGTTGCGGGCGTTGAGGCTGTCGAGCAGTAGGCGTCGACTTGGGTCTGCCAGCGCCTTGAATACCTCGTCCATCTCTGCCATATCCGTGATATGCAGCTGGTCGGCTGCATGTCCGACTATATGCAGCCCTTCGGCTGCATGTCAACGGGTCGACTGGTCGAGTTCCCAGAACCGGGCGACCGCGAAGTCACGTTGGTTGGAGTCGAACATCTCGAAGTGACTGAGTCGACCACCGTCGAACAACCCGAGCATCACCATCGGAATCTCGACGTCGGTACCGTCGGCCGATGTTCCCCTCGCCAGTAGGTCGCTGAGAACACCCGACGCCGAGTAGTCGATGATTTCGGTGGGCTCCACCCAGACGTTCGGAATGAGCGAGGCGATCGCGGCGACTGATGTGCTGAAGTCATCGACCGTCTCGCCTGCTCCTAGTTGACGGTGGTTGAGGTACGTGGCGCCGGCGATGCTTGCCCGCCACGCCGGCCAGTCGTGACGGTTCAGCTGCTGAAGTATTTTCAGGTGCGCCTCGATGACTTCCGGATACGTCACCTCGCGTGATGCGAGCCAGCGAGCGGTAAGTTCAGCGAGCGCCCCGTTCATGTCCTCCGGATCGAAAATCACCGTGTTGTGCGCCAATTCGTCTTCCGCGACTTCGGTCAGCGTAAGGGATTCGACGGTGACCGGGCGGTCCGTTTCACCCATGTCCCGCCATCTCTCCCGGGTAAGCCCAAGGTGCTTCCCTCGGATGGCAACGGGTTCTACCTCGAGACGCCAAGAATCCGGCGCTCGGCACATCGCCTCAGCGGCTCTGCGTCGTTCTAGCCCCACATGCGACGCGTGCAAACCCTTTCGCCGGTCCTCCAATTGTCCGTCAGCCGACGAGAGGGCGCGGAAAGCCTCTACATCGCGGCGATTGATCGTGTCGACTATTCGTGTCCAGGTCCTGATCGCAGCGTTCGCGGGTCCTTGCGCGCGGGAACTGAGTTCGGCGAAGCGGCCAAGTGCGGTATCGCGCTGGGACAGGTCGAACGCCTCCATCCGAGCAACACGGCTTGCGTCGAAGACGATGAGAATGATGGCCGGAAGCTCGATCGCGGTGCCCCCGACGGTGGTGCCTCTGACGATGACATGACTGACGACGCAGGTCGCTGAGTGCGCGAGTATCTCAGCAGGGTCCACCCACATGTCGGGGATCAGTGAAGTCAGCGCACGGATCGATCGCCAGTGGTCAGCGATCGTCTCGGGATGTTCACTAGTCAGTTGCCGATGATTGACGTAGGCAGCATCGGCTTCCATGGCAGCGATCGCATCCCAATCGTGACGGTTGTACGCCTCGTTGCCTTGGCTGGCTGCCTCAATGACCGCCGGATGCGCGACCTCACCTGACGCAAGCCAGCGCGCCGTGAGTTCAGCGATCGCGCCGTTGTTGTCATCCGGATCGAAAAGTACTGTGCGGCGGATCAAACCGTCGTCGCCAAGCTCTGTGAGCATCAACGTCTCGGCGGTGATCGGCTGGTCGTCCTCGCTGGTGTCACGCCACCTCTCGCGCGTGAGCCCGATGCCAGAACCTCTGATGGCGACTGGTTCCACTTCCATCCGCCAGCCTTTGGGGGCGTCGAGCACCGCCTGCACCACCCTTGGCGCGGCTTTTCCACTGTCCCCCAGGCCTTTTCGTCGATCGTCGTAGCGCCCGTTTTGATCATGAAGGGAAAGAAAACGATCCATGTCGCGGCGGTTGAAGGCCTCCGCTAGCTGCGTCCTGGCTTGTGTCGCCGCGTTACCGAGGAGGTGTGGTGCGGCAGTGAGCTCGTCGAACGTCGCAAGCGCGGCATCAATGTCGGCCTCATCGAAGTCCTCGCCCCGGCTGATCTTGTCGCCTTCGAACGTGATGAGGCTGACCTCGCGCCATTCGACTTCGAAGCCCTCCTTGGAGATCGCCCGCGCCACATTGGTGACGACGGCTCCGCAGTCGGTCAGCCGATGAACCGTTTCGACGTAGGTCGTGGATTCTGGTGTGAGATCCCATGTGGCGCCCAGGTATGTAGGCAAATCGCTGACCTCATACATCGGGATCGGTCGATGATCGATGTGTACCCAGTCAGGGGTCGTCGCCGGAACCTCGTGCTTGTTGAGCGCCGTGAACGTGCGTGCCACGAGCGACCATGTGTGCGAGTGCGCGGCCGCTTCGCCGGCGAGGTATCGAGCGTCGAGTTCTTCGAAAGCCGCGTCGAGGTCCTGGAGGTCGAAATTGATACCCGCTGTGATATGGGCGTTGGCGTCGATCTCGATGAGGGTGAGCATCTCGAGGTTGAAGGCATCCGAGCGCGTCGCGCTGCCCGATACCCTGCTACGCGTGAGTGCGAGGCGCTCACCGCGCGTGGCGATGACAGTCGATTCGAGATTCGTGACGCCGACTTCGACAACGGCCCGCAGGTTCGCGATCTGGGCGTCCCTACCGCGATGAAGTCCGCCGCTGACCACGCGACGCCGGTCGTCATGACATATGTCATCGGTGATCATCTGCGCCATCGCGGTCCAGTCGCGCACCGCAAGGTAGGCGTTGAAGCGCTCGAACGTCCGGCTTGCCGCGTTTTCCAGCCGCGAGGTGGTTGAGCTCAATTCCCGGAGACGCGCGAGCGCGGACTCGAGGTCTGTTTCATCGAAGATCTCGCAGCGGTTGACCGCGTCACCGTCGACGGTCAGCAGGGTGACTCCCCGCCACTCCGCGTGGAAATCATCGGGTGAAGTCCCCCGTGCCGCATGTGTGACGACAACCCCGGCATTACTCAGGTGGTGCACGGCCTCGATGTGGATGGCGATCTCCGGCGCTAGCTCAAACGCGGAATGGATGTACGGGATGAGGTCACCGGCGGTGAACGTGATACCGCTCCGGTGGTCGACGCTGACAAAATCGACAGTCGTCGCGGGCGCCTCATGCCGGTTGAGTGCCGCGCAGCCATCGCGAATGACCGACCATGTGTGCGCATGCGCGGCCGCTTCGCCGGCTACGAATCGGGCGTCGAGTTCTTCGAAAGCCGCTTCGACATCATCGGGGTCGAACACGACCAGAGCCACGATCTTCTTCTCTGCGTTGATCTCGACAACGTCGAGCGCATCACCGACAACTGGAGCGGAGCGGTCGTGGACGACGAAAGCGTGGTGCTCCAGCACCAGGTGTTCCCCACGCGTCGCAATGATGGTCGAGAGAACTTCTGTGCACCCGAGTTCGGCGCTGACTCGCTCGTTGGCGATTTCGGCATCCCTCCCGTGCCGGACTCCGTTGACGATGCGTCGGCGATCATCGGCCACGAAGTCCTCGGACAGCACGCCTCGTATCGCATCCCAGTCGCGGGATGCAAAGTGCGCCAGGTAGCGTTCCACCACTCTGCCGGCCGCGTTGTCGATCCGCCGCTGCTGCGGGCGCAGTTCTTCGAAACGCGCGAGCGCGGCGTCGAGGTCGTCCTCATCGAACACCTCCAACCGTGTTCGCCCGGCCTCGAACGTGACGACATCTGTGGCGGACCAGAGCATCTGGTTGCCCTGTGCGCCGTTGCCCTCGATGACGAGGTTGATGACGGCACCGTGCGCATCGAGCGCGTGCACCGCCGCGATCCGATAACGCGCGTCGGGCAGGAGCGCCCAGAGTTTGTCGGTGACATGCCCGATGTCGTCCGGTGCGAACGGGATTCGTCGATGGTCGACGAACTCAGATATTTTCTCCGCCATCACCCCGGGCTGGTGGCGGTTCAGGACGCGGCCCACAGCAACGAATTCTTGCCAGACGTCTGCGTACGGTGCGGCCTCGCCAGCGAGGAAGCGAGCATTGAGTTCCTCTAAGGCAGTGTCGATCTCATCAAGGTCGAAGGCGATGAATGCGGCGATCCGGTCATCGGCGTCGATTTCAGTGATGCGCAGCAGTTCGCCGTAGAACGCATCGGGTCGTGTGTCTCGGCCTCGGTAGACGGTGCGAACCAGGGCGAGTCGCTCGCCGCGGACGGCAATGACCTCAGAGGTCATCGTTGCCGCCCCGACGTCAGCGGTCGCCCGCACCTCCGCCATCATCTTGGCTCGGCCCGTGCCGACTCGCCGAACTCCTCGACGCCGGTCTTCGACGCAGATGTCGTCGGTGAACAATTCTCCGATCTCATCCCACTGCCTGTCGGCGAAGAGCGCGTTCAACCGCGCGTCGGCCCGGCTGGCGGGATTCGCGAGCGAATTCCGCCGTTCGGACCGGGCGTGTGCGGCGTCCAGCTCCGCGACCGCCGCATCCATGTCCTCGACGTCGAACCACACCTGCATCGCGATTCGGCCGTTCCCGTCCAGGCCTGCTACATGGAGCATCTCATCCTGCGGTGCACCAGAACTCAGATCCGCAGTGCTTATCCCCAGCCGCGTGAGCGCTAGGCGTTCGCCGCGCATAGCGACGGTGGTGTGGTGGTAGTGCACCATACCGGTGTCGAGGAAACCTCGCATATCTTGCGGCCACCGGCTGGACGGAACATCGGTCTGCGGGAATCCTACGATCCTGCGGCGGCTTTCGACAGATACCCGTGGGGCAAGCAATTCCTCGACCTCATCCCACGCCTGGCGATTGACGGCATCGATCAGCCGATTGCCTGCTCGTACGCACGCATTGACGGCTTGGACGTCGCACGGTTCATCCGGCGCCAGGTCAGGTGCGCCGGCACGTGCACCCAGGAGCGTTCGCGCCTTTTCCAGCAGCGCCGCAGCACCTTTGCGCTCGTACAACCCCGACGCCTGCTCGGCGGCGGCCCGCGCGCCTGCCGAATCCCCGGCGGCATGCAGCACCGTCGCCAGCGCGAGGCATGCATCACCGTGGTCGACCAACGCATCCGTCCGCCCCGCGATCGCGACAGCCTCCTGCGCCACCCGCTTCGCTTCGTCGTGTGCGCCGCTGCGCGCCAACAGCTGTGCTCGAACAGTGCGCCATGCGATCGAAGCCCGCAACGCGTGACCCGCGAGACGCTCACTCTCCGCGCACAATTCGTCGGCTTCGACGTTCCTGTCCATGGCCAGACAAGCGCGGGCCAGCAATGCGGCCGTCTCGGCCGTATCGGTGTCGATGCCCATCCGCCGGAAACCGAGACAGGCCCGCCGCAGATACGGCTCGGCGGCGGCAGGATCGTCGGCGACCAACTCGACGATGCCTGCGAAATGATCCACTTCCAGGAGGGCATGCCGCAAGCCCAGCTCGGTGAGCGTACGTCTGGCGCTCTCGATCAGGCTGCGCCCCGCCGCGGCGCGTCCGCGAAAAGCGTCCAGCACACCTTGACACCTCGTCGATGTCGCCTCCACCACGGGGGATCCTGTCGTGATACGCAGCAGGCGCACCACATCGAGGCACCGTCCGCCCGCACGGGGCACCGGATTGGGACCCCATAGCGCGGCCAGTGGCGCATTCGCCAGCACCGCGTTGACTCGCCGATGTTCACGTGCACGGCGCGCGGCGGTGAGCGCGTGGTCCAGCGCCATTTCACAGTCGGCGATTCGTCCGAGGCGGGCCAGGCATCCGGCCCGCACGGTATGGGCCGTGGCCTCCCCCGCAGCGTCCTCTAGTGCCGCGAACTCTTCAGCCGCCACAGCGAGTGCTGATTCGATCTCGTCCAGGCGTTCGGGACGGGTCAGCATCGACAGCTGACCGTCGAAGCATGCACCCCATGCGGCGAGGCGCGGCGAATCTCTTGTGGTGCTTTGCAATTGCGACACCGCACCGACGGCCGACGTGACGTCACCGGCGGCCAGCAACGCTTCACAGCGCGCGACCAACAGTTCGGCTTGCACATCGTCACGGTCGGGCAACTCGTCGTCGAGTTCCTCGAGCGCATGCAGCGCACGGTCGTAGAGTTCGGCCGCGCCCTCGTATGCCAACCGGGCCATCGCCTGGTCGGCTGCGCGCCTGCAGTATTCGACGGCCTTGGCCGCGTTACCGGCCCATGCGCATTCGAAGTAGTGGTAGGCAAGCTCGGCCAGCAGTTCGTGTTCTTCGCCTGCGGTCGCCTCCAGCGTCGCGGCGATGCGTTGATGCAACCGCATCCGGCGCACCGAAGCGAGCTCGGCCAACAGTGACTGGCGGACTATCGCGTGGTTGAACCGGTAGCAACCGCCGGGCTCTTCGACGACTATGCCCGCCTTGTACGCCTCGTCGAACGCGTCGACGAGGTCGTCACCGATTACCTGCTCCACCAAATCCAGCGCGAACCGGCTGCCCACCACCGCCGCCGCGGCAAGGGCCTTGTTGGTCTCCGCGGAGAGCCGAGAAAGCCTGCGGCTCACCGCTTCTCGAACCCCCTGCGGCAGCGTGTCCGGGTCCCAGCGGCCGCCGCTTTCAGCTACGTGACGCAGTGCTTCAATCAGGAAGAACGGATTGCCGCCGGTGACCGACGCCAAGGCCCTGGCCAGTTCCTCGTCGTCGTAGCCCGCCTCGGCGACGTAGGCACTGACATCTTCTTCGTCGAGCCCACGCAGGTGGAGGCGGTCGTCTGAACCGTCGCGGTGAAGATCGGCCAGCATCGCCGCCAGCGGGTGTGACCGGTCGAGGTCCGTGCTGCGATATGTGCCGACGATCTGCACGCGGGCCTGTTCACCGAACCGCAGGAGGTGACGCAGCAGCAGCAGGGTGGGCTTGGCCGCCCAGTGCAGGTCGTCGAGGATCAGGACGACGGGCGCGCACGTCGACGCGACACCGAGCAGCGCGACGACAGCATCGAACAATGCGTAGCGTTCGGTATCCGGGTCCGCGCGCGGCCGCGCAGCGAGATCCGGTAGCACGTCGGTCAATCCGGGCACCAGCGGAAGAAGTGCTTCGACACCGCGCAGTTGCCTAAGCCGGTCGGCGCCGACGCACGGCACGAGGGAACGTAGCGCTTCGGCGAACGGTTGGTACGGCGCACCGAGATCCTCGTCGCAGCGCCCGTACAGCACCACGGCGTTTTGGTTGTAGGCCAATCGGGACCATTCGCCGGCCAGGCGTGTCTTTCCGACGCCCGGTTCGCCGGCGATCAACACGGCGTGCGCGCCCGCGGCCAACGTGGTTTGCCATGTCGACAGCAGGAGTTCGAGTTCCCGGCCACGGCCGACAAACGGACCCGGTGCGGCGAGCACGGCGGGCAGCGGTGGGCGCGCCATCGGAGTATCGGTTGCGACAGCGCGGGATTCGTCGTCGATCGCCAACCGGAGTTCGAAGACATGTTCCGGTCGCGAGAGATTGCGTAATTGGCGCGTACCGAGATCGGCCAATACGACATCGTCGGCAAGCGAGTCGATGACGAGTTCGGCTGTCGCGCCCGAGCACAAAATCTGACCGCCGGCCGCCAGTGACCGAAGCCGGGCCGCGCGGTTGACCGCCCGACCGAAGTAGTCACCGTCGCGCAACTCGACCTCGCCGGTGTGCAGCGCGGCGCGAATGCGCATGGGGTCGGCCAGCGCCCACGGTTCGTTGTGGATCGCGTTCTGCAGTTCGATGGCCGCCGCGGCGGCTGCTGACGGCCGATCGAACACCGAGAACGTCGCGTCTCCTTCACCGCGGGTCTTGACCAGTCGCCCACCGCGCGCGGTGACGACCTGCCCCACGATCTCGTCGTGTCTGGCCAGTGCCACCGCCATCGCGTCGGCGTCTGCCTCCCACGCTGCCGTCGACCCCTCGATGTCGGTGAGGAGGAAGGTCACTGCGCGCGTCACCACAGAGAGCTGCTGAGACACAGGTGTTTCCAATGCATCGTCCTGAGCGACGATGGCGGCTTCCAGCCGGCGCAACTCCGGTCCGGGGTCGACGCCGAGCTCGTCGGCCAGTAGCGCCCGCGCCCGCTGGTATGCGCCGAGCGCTTCACCCTGTCTACCGGCGCGGTAGAGCGCGAGCATCAGCTGGCCCCAACGCCTTTCGCGCAGCGGGGCGTCGGCGACCGCGGCCTCCAATTCGCCGATGATCTCTGCGGCGCGGCCGGTCGCCAGTAGCGCGTCGGCTCGATCCTCGACCAGCGCGGCATGGCCTTCGATCCACCTCGTCTTCTCGGACCCGCCGCGCGGCCCGTCCGGCAGTTCGGGGACTCCCCGCCATAGCGCCAGCGCTTGGTCGAATCGTTCAACGGCACGGCTGATATCGCCGGCGGCGACCGCTTCGCGGCCTGATTTGACCGCCGACTTGTAGCGTGATGCATCGATCTCGGTGGTGCTCAAGGTCCAGCCGGCGCCCTCCGTCAGCACGAAGCCGTCACCCAACGTGCGCCGCAGCGCCGAGATATGTGTCTGCAACGCCTTCGCTGCGGTGCGGGGCGGATCGGTCCCCCACAGAAGCTCCACCAGGGTGCCGGCGGGAACTACAGAGCCGCCGTGCAACCCAAGCATCGTGAGGATGGCCCGGGGTTTGGCGCCAGGAATGCCGACCGGCAGGCCGTACTGCCGGACTTGTAGAGGCCCTAAAACCCCCAGCTCCACCGTTTGAAGGTTACTCACCTCGGCATCGTCAAAGACCCGATTCAACGGCCGGTCAAGGCCGAGTAAAGGTTCGGTGGGCCGCTGCCGCGCGCATCGTCACCTTCGCCAGGGGCACGGTCGCGCGGGCGAGCGGCCAGCAGTTTCACCACTACAACGGTGCTGCGCCCCGGCGGCACCCGTTTCGTCTGGACCACCGACCTACTGCCCGACGAGTTGGCCCCGAATGTGGACACGATGATGTAGCCACCCATGTGGCAGGCTCGCGCTGTGGACCTGCCGACGCCCGATCACGACCTTCCGCACCTCGCCGACGTGGTGCCCTCCGTGCTGTCGGCGATGGGCGCCGCCGGCTTCGATGGGCCGATCCCGCTGTCCGACCAGATCACCAGCGCGTGCGTGTTGTTGGTGGACGGACTCGGCGCGGAGCTTCTCGACGCTCACGCCGACGAGGCGCCGGTGTTGGCCGCACTGCGCACCGGCACCTTGCAGGTTGGCTTCCCGTCGACCACGGTGGCAGGTCTGGCCGCGGTCGGCACCGGCTGCCGCTCAGGCGAACACGGCATGGTCGGCCTGTCGTTCCGGCTTCCCGGCGCCGAGGTGGTCAACGCGCTCGGATGGCGGCCGCACCCGTGGGGCGGCGACTTGCGCGACACCATGGTGCCGGAACAGGTGCAACCTTCGCCCACCACTTTCGAGAGGGCAGCAGCGACCGGTATGGCGGTCAGCGTTGTCTCCGGTGCGCAGTTCAGCGACTCCGGATTGACGCGCGCGGTATTGCGCGGCGCGCGCTACGTCGGCGTTCACGCGATGGGCGACCTGGCGGCCGGTGTGCAATCGGCGCTTGCCGACGGCGGGTTCTGCTACGGGTATCACGCCGACCTCGACATGGTTGGGCACATCTACGGGCCCGGTTCGCCCGCGTGGCGGATGCAGTTGCGGCAGGTGGACCGGTTGGTGGAGTCGATCGTCGATGGCCTGCCGCCAGGCAGCTTGCTCGCGGTGGTGGCCGATCACGGCATGGTCGCAGTCGACGCGGCGCAGACGGTGGATATTGATGCCTCCGAGTCGTTGCTGGACGGGGTC
The DNA here is from genome assembly GCF_001667505.1 of Mycobacterium sp. ACS1612. Classification (GTDB taxonomy): domain Bacteria; phylum Actinomycetota; class Actinomycetes; order Mycobacteriales; family Mycobacteriaceae; genus Mycobacterium. The sequence goes on along the minus strand of NZ_LZHZ01000035.1, from coordinate 97,771 downwards.
GAGGCCATCGGCGGCGAGCCGCGCGCCAGACACGTCTATGTCGCCGACGGCGCCCTCGACTCGGTGCTGGCCACGTGGCGGGAATCCTTGTCGCAGCACGCCTGGGTGGCGTCCCGGGACGAAGCGATCGCGGCGGGCTGGTTCGGCGAGCGGGTCAGCGACGATGCCCGGTTTCGCATCGGGGATGTGGTCACCGCGGCCCGTGGCACAACGGGTTTGATGCGACGCACGGTTGAACCGCTGTTGTCGGCCCTGATCGGTCAACACGGCTCGCTGACGTCCGCCGAGCAGCAGATCCCTCTGCTCCTTGCGTATGGATGACAGCGGAAAGCCTTGAAACACAGTACATTCGGATACACTTACCACGAATTATGTTGCTGTAAAGCAATATTGACGAACCAGTGCCGCCACAACTGAGTAAACACCTGAATTTTCAGCCATTTTCCGGTCACTACTCAGGAAGTACCAAGGTGAGGGCCGGTACCCGCGGTACCGAAGAGGCCACCCAGCGCGGATCTTCACCACCAGTCCGGTGTGGCGCACGACACGTTTCCGGCACGCAAACTGTGATACCCGCCACTTGTCGGTGGCCTTTTCGTGGACGTCAAAAGTCCTGTATGAGCTCCGAACTCGCCACGCTTCCATATCTAATCGCCATCGCGCGTCTGTGATTGCGCACGAAATTACCCATAACTACCAGCGGGTATCCGCGAAATCTGAAGCAGCAGTGCCGTATTGAATTATTCGGCAGCTCATAACATTTCGTGAACTGAGCCGTCGAAGCCACGAGTTGTGAAGGGTGTCACAGATTTTGGCCCGTTACAAAACCCTCTAGTAGCGTCCGGCCGCATGTTTGCTACCGTAACGCTTTTGACGCTCGTGAATTCGGTTGCGGGCACGCCGTACATCTCGGGCGGCGACTCGCCCCGTGGCACGGACTGCTCGGGCCTGGTTTCGTGGGTCACTAACGCAGCAACCGGCCGGCCGATCTACGGCGATCGGTTCAACACCGGCAACATCGAACGGGCGCTACTCGCCCGTGGCTTCCAGTACGGGACGCAGCCAGGCGCCCTGAACGTCGGTTGGAACGGTGGTCACACCGCCGCGACGCTGCCCGACGGCACCCCGGTCTCTTCCGGTGAGGGCGGCGGCGTGCGGGTCGGTGGCGGCGGCGCGTTCCAGCGGCAGTTCACCCACCACATGTTCTTGCCGATCGCGGTCGACCAGGGGCCTGCCCCCGATGCGATGCCCGCGCCGGACCCGATGATGCCGTTCGCGCCGCCGCCGCCGGAGATGGCGCCACCGCCCGCACCGGAGGCGCCGGTGGTGATGATGGCGGGCGAGGCCGCGCCGCCGGAGGTGGCTCCACCTGCCCCAGCCCCTGAGGTGGCTCCACCACCGTTGCCCGCCGACCCGTTCGCGCCCCCGCCTGCCCCGGCGCCTGAGGCGGCTCCGCCACCGCTGCCCGCGGATCCGTTCGCGCCGCCCCCACCGCCCGGGGACGTCCCTCCGTCTGCCTGATCCGCGGCTCGGCTAGCGTCTCGATCGTGATCGTGCTGCTGCCGCCGTCGGAAACCAAGCGCGCCGGGGGTGAGGGTCCGCCCCTGAGGTTGGATGCGCTCAGCTACCCGAAGCTCGAGCCGTTGCGTGCGTCGCTGATCGACGAACTCGTCGCGCTCGCCGACGACCACGACGCCTCCCGCAAGGCGCTTTCCATCTCCGCGTCCCAAAGTGCCGAGATCGAGCGCAACGCAAATCTGCGCACTGCGGCGACGTTGCCTGCGATCGACCGCTACACCGGGGTGCTCTACGACGTCCTGGACATCGGCTCGCTGCGCGGCGCATCCGCCGCGCGCGCCCGCGGCCGACTCGCGGTCGGCTCCGCACTGTTCGGCATGCTGCGGGCCGATGATCCGGTGCCCGCCTACCGGCTTTCCGCGACCTCGAAGCTGCCCGGCCAGTCGACGCTGGCGTCGCGATGGCGGCCGCTGCTGGAACCCGTGCTGAAGGAGATCGCGTCGCAGGAGTTGGTCGTCGATCTCCGTTCTGGTTCCTACGCCGCGCTGGGACGGTTGCCAGACGCCGTCAAGGTGGACGTGGTGGCCGAGCGCTCCGATGGTCAGCGCACCGTGGTGAGTCACTTCAACAAGGCGCACAAGGGTCGGCTGGCCAGGGTGCTGGCTACCACTCGCACGGAGCCGGGCGATGCGGCGCAGGTGGCAAGTGTGGCGCGGCGGGCAGGCATGCAGGTCGAGCGTCAAGGCAACGAGCTCACCGTGGTCATCCCCGGATAGCTTGCACCAGCAGCACCACCGTCTCGGCGCCTGCCCGTCTGTCTTCTGAAATGCGTTGATAGTCAGGCGATTGGGCCCAATCCCGAAACGCTTGTTCGTCAGGAAAGCTCATCAACACCACCTTGTCGCGGTCCCACTCGCCTTCGATCACCTGCGGCGCCTCGTCGGCGGCCAAGAGCGTGCCCGAGTACCGGGAGAACACATCCATGAACGCCGCCTGGTAGCGGTTGTAGGAGTCGCGGTCGGTGAACTTCAGTTGTGCGATGGCGAAGACGGTCACCCGGCCACCTTATTGTTACTGTCGCGAGCGTCAATGCGTAGCTAGCAAATTGTCCGTGTTGCAACAAGATTCGCGTCACCAGCCGCCGATTTTCCACAGCGGCGGTGTCGTGCAGAATGTCCGCACACACAGTGCACGATGTTGCATGACGGGAGCGACCTTGGTCACCAGCTCGGGGTATCTGACGCGATCTTCGTAACCCGCGGCCGGCACCGGAAACCGCCTTCGCCCCGACAACTGGTGTTGCGCAAACGGCTGGCGCTGGGTGGGTCGGCGGCACTGCTTGCGGCACTGATCGTTTCGGTGGGCACGGTGGTCAAGTGGGCCACTCACGAATCTGTTCCCCGTTCGATCGCCAGGCCGTCGACGCCGCCCGCGGTCGTCCGGCGCCGCCCGTGCCATTCGCGACTGACGCGAGAGGATTCCTCAACTCCCCCGCTCGGTGCGACGGCGCCCAGACCGCCGTCGCGATCGGCAGGACGTCCGGGTCACTGGTGGTGATCTGCGGCGACGAAAGTGGTCGATACGGGTGCCGCGGCGTTCGGCTCAGTGACGACGCGGTGCTCACCACGGCGGCCCGCAATACCGAACCGCACCGGTTCGTCGCGCGGCACGCCAGCGTGACCTACTCCGTGTCGCCGACCGAACTGCGCGTCACCGCGGGTGGCGCACTGCTCAAAGAGGAACCGATGCTCGAATACCGGTGGCCCTAGAGTTTCGCCACGAAGTCGGAGGTGTAGAACTCGTCCGGGGTCTGGGACAGATAACCCGGCCGACTGAGGTACATCCACGCACCCGTGGTGTCGGACGCGACCGGTCCCCTGATGGTCACGCTGCCGCTGCCCAATCCGTCGGCGGTGAGCACACCGGAGATCACGCCGGGATCGCCGGGGTTGCAGCCGACGGCCGACGAGTGAGGCATCTGCACCAAGCCCACGACGTAGACGGTGCCCGGGATCGCCCTGACCACCTGCACGTCGGCGACCACTTCGCCACCCACCCGCCGCACGGTTGCGGTTGGTCCCGCATACCCGGTCGGCCCGACGTGGGTGTTGCCGCTGAAGTCGCACCGCCGCAAGATCTGCGTGAACGCCAGGAAGGTTCCGCCGCCGCCCGTCGCGCCCCCGGTGGGTCCGTCGGCATTCGCGGCCGGGCTACCCACCGCAAGGATCGCGGGCATCGCCACGACCATCGCTGCCACGGTGTTCAGAACGCGCTGCCGCATCGTTGCTACCTGCCGTTCGTCGGTGCCTGCGTGCCTCGACACTAATAATTGACGCCCCGTTCGAAGGCCGAAACGGCAGATCCGTTCGCGTACCGTCGATGCCATGACGGTGTTGCCAGATCTCGGCGCGGTGCGCCAGTCTCTGGGGCGCAGCCTGTTCGGCATGGTGGCGGGACCCGACGGTCCCGCTAACCGCGCGCGCATTCACGAGACACCGGGCCCACGCTGGTTCGGAGAGGACCGCCCGATCCGCAGAGTGCACGCCGACGCGTCGATGTTCGTCGGCGGCCTTCGCGCTCTGCTGCTGCAGTCGCTGCATCCCCTGGCGATGGCGGGCGTTGCCGAGCACTCCGATTACCGCGGCGACCCGTGGGGCCGGCTGCAGCGCACCAGCACCTTCCTCGCGGTCACCACCTTCGGGCCCGCAGACGATGCGCAACGCGCCGTCGACAAGGTGCGCGGCATCCACCAACGCGTGCGCGGCACTGCCCCGGACGGCAGGCGGTACCGGGCGTCGGATCCGCACCTACTCGAATGGGTCCACATCGCCGAGGTCGACAGCTTCCTGCTCGCCCACCGGCTCTACGGTGCGCAACCGCTCGACCAGGACGGCCGCGACGGGTACGTCGCCGACACCGCCTGTGTGGCAAGGGCGCTCGGCGTGCCCGATCCGCCGCTGACGGAATCCGACTTACATGACCGGATCGAGGCGTACCGCCCAGAACTCGAAGGCACGCCCGCGGCGCGCGACGCGGCCCGTTTTTTGCTGCTGACTCCCCCGCTGCCGCTGGCGGCGCGCGCGCCCTACGGTCTGCTGGCCGCCACGTCGGTGTCGACGCTGCCGAGTTGGGCCAGGATGCCGTTGCTGCTGCCGTACTTCCCACCGATCGAGGCCACAGTCATCCGGACGGCCGGGCGTCTCGTGGTCGGCGGTATCCGATGGGCGATGACTACCGTTCAGTCCCGACACTCGACAACGTCGAAACCGCCGTCGGCGTAGCGGGCCCTGATCACCTTCTTGTCGAACTTGCCGACGCTGGTCTTCGGCACTTCGTCGATGAACGTCCAGCGCTCGGGCAGCCAGAACCGAGCCACCCTGTCGCACAGATGCTTTCGCAATTCAGGCGCGGTGATCACAGCATCCTGTTTGACCACCACCGCCGCCAACGGTCGTTCCTGCCACCGGTCGTCGGGCACCGCCACCACCGCCGCCTCCAGCACCGCGGGATGGTCCATCAGCAGCAGTTCCAATTCGACCGACGAAATCCACTCGCCGCCCGACTTGATGACGTCCTTGGCGCGATCGGTCAGCGTGATGAAACCCTGCGGATCGATGCGGCCGACGTCCCCGGTGCGAAGCCAGCCGTCGTCGAACTTGGCGGGATCGGCATTCTGATAGTACGAACCGGTGATCCACGGTCCGCGAATCTCGATCTCGCCCACGGCCTTACCGTCGTTGGGTAGCACGCATCCGGCATCGTCGACGAGTCGGACGTCGACTCCGCTGATCACCCGGCCCGCGGTGGCGCGCAGGGCCCAGTGGTCCGCCTCGTCGGCCTCCGGCGGCGGTGTCGCGATCGCCGCCAGCGGCGAGGTCTCCGTCATGCCCCAGGCCTGCCGGATGTGGACGCCGTAGGACTGCTCGTATTCCTTCATCAACCCAACGGGGACAGCCGAACCGCCGCAGGCCACGATCCGCAGCGACGAGATGTCGCGGCCGGGATTGGCTTGCAGGTATTGCAGCACATCGTTCCAGATGGTCGGCACCGCGGCGGCTACGGTCGGGCGCCGCTGTTCGATCATGTCGACCAACGGTTCGGCCTGCAGGAAGCGGTCCGGTAGCAGCAGGTCGGCCCCGGCCATCACCGCCGCATACGGCTGACCCCACGCATTCGCGTGGAACATCGGCACGACCGGAAGGACGCGGTCGCCGTCGCTCAGGCCGAGGCCGTTGGCGGTGCACACCGACATCGAATGCAGGTAACTGGAGCGGTGGCTGTACACCACACCCTTCGGATTTCCGGTCGTGCCGCTCGTGTAACACATTGCGGCGGCGCATCTTTCGTCGAGATCGGGCCAGTCGAACTCCAGTGGCTGGCCGTCGAGCAGATCGTCGTAGCGGATCACGTCCTTCCCCGACGCAATGAGCGACGCCAGGTCGCCTTCGCCGACCGCGATCACGGTCTGAACCGAGGTCAGCTGTGGCAGCACATCGGCAAGTAGCGGCGCCAGCGACATGTTCACCACCACGACGCGGTCTTCTGCCTGGTTGGCGATGAAGGCGATCTGCTCGCCTGCCAACCGGATGTTCAGTGTGTGCAGCACCGCGCCCATGCACGGTGCCGCGAAGTAGGTTTCGAGGTGTTCCTGGTTGTTCCACATGAACGTCGCGACGCGATCCCCGTCAGCGACGCCGAGTTGCCGCAGGCCGTGTGCGAGTTGCGCCACCCGCGTTCCGAACTCGCCGTAGCTGGCGTCGCGGTACCCGTCACCGGTGGCGGTGATGACGCGTCGGTTCGAGTGCCAGCCCGTGCCGTGCCGAAGAATGCCGGTCACTGTCAGCGGGAAATCCTGCATCGTGCTCTGCATGTCCACCCCAATGGTCGTCTGCCCCATCATGGCAGGCAGTACCCATTAGCATCCGTGACATGGCGTATCCCGGTCATCCGCCGCCACCGGCGTCGAAGCCGCCGATTTCCGCCGCCGACTTGTCCATTTCGATCGTCGTCGGAGTTCTCACGGTCGTGTTCGGGGCGACCGCGGCGGTCATGGGGTTGTTGCTGCTCGCATTCCTGGACCACTGCCCGCCGGAAACCTGCAGCATCGACGGTGCTGTCACCGCCGTAGGCACGGCGTTGCTGGCGGCCTTCGGCATCGGCGTGGCCGGGTTGGTGGTCACCGTGATCCAGTTGTATCGGCGCAAACCCGGCTGGCCCGTCGCGATTGCAACACTGCTGTTGTGCGGGGTGGCGGTGGCGCTGGGTGGCGTCGGCTACTCGATCGCGGTCGGCGGCTGAGCCGGTCGGGCGAATTCCGCCCACCGTCGTCGTCCACTCGCCTACGGTGGCCAAGGTGGAACCACACCATTTGCAAGCCCCCGAGCTTGTGCCCGTCGAGGCGCTGCGGTCGGGGGAACATGTCACCGACGTCAACGGTGGCGGTGCGCACTACATCGTTTTGGAATCCAAGGTACTCGGTGGCGGCTGCGTCGTGCTTGAGCTGGAATCCAAAGCCAACGACCAGCTCCGGGTCATCGAGATGTCCTTCCCCGCAGGCTACGAAATGGGTAGATCACCCCGCCGCCCTGTGCTCTGACCCCACCCCGAGGAGGTGGTTCGGCCTGGCGGCGCCGCCTCGAGTTGCCGTGCGAAGCACTGCGTTGAATGATCCGTGCCAATGGACACCGCAGATGCTTTCGCGCTCGCCGACCTCGATGCCGTCGGCCAAGCCGAACTGGTGGCCTCCGGCGAATCGACGGCCACGGAACTGCTCGAGGCGGCCATCCTCCGCGTCGAGGCCACCCGCTCCCTGAACGCCGTCATCGCCGACCTTTTCGATCGCGGCCGTCAGCAGGCCGCGACGTTGACCGCCACGGGTCCACTCGCGGGAGTTCCGTTTCTGCTCAAGGACCTTGGCGCCTCGCTCGCGGGCGCGCCGGAGGCGATGGGCTCCCGTGCCCTGCGGACACACGTCGCGGCCGAGTCGGCCTGGATCGTCGATCGGTACCTGGCGGCGGGTCTCGTGGTGTTCGGCAAAACCAATACCCCGGAATGGGGTAACCACTGCACGACCGAGCCCTCACTGTTCGGCCCGACGGTGAACCCGTGGTCGCCGTCGATCACGCCCGGCGGATCCAGTGGCGGTTCGGCCGCGGCGGTGGCGGCGGGTGTGGTGCCAGCGGCATCGGGAGGCGACGGCACCGGGTCGATCCGGGTGCCCGCATCGTGTTGCGGCCTGGTCGGCCTCAAACCCCGCCGCGCCCGCACCTCGTTCGCACCGGGCGCGGGCCACGGCCTGGAGGGTCTGGTCAACGAGCATGCGTTGACCAGGACCGTGCGTGACAGTGCCGCACTCCTCGATGCTGTCACCGGCTCTGCCCCCGGCGACCCGTACAACGCCCCGACTCCGAATGTGCCTTTCCTGCAAGCGATCACGCAGCAACCGCCGGTGACGCGCATCCTGCTGGCGACCTCGTCACCGTTTCCGGGACCCGCCACCGACCCGCAGGTCGTCGCCGCCGTCGAGCGGGCGGGCGCCGCCCTCGAGGACCTCGGCCACGTCGTGGAACCGGGGGCGCCCACTATCGACGCGGACGCCGTCGCCGACGCGATCGCCGTCCTGCACAACGTCAGCAACGCGCAATTGCACGCGCTGGCGACGGCGCACCTCGGACGGGAACCACACGAGGACGAATTCGAGCCGAGCACCTGGGTCATGGTGCGCGAAGGGTTCACGACGACCGGCCTGGCCTACGCGGAGGCGATCGGTGCGGTGCACACGCAGACGCGCCGGTTCGTGGCGGGAATGACCGGATACGACGTGCTGCTGGTGCCCACGCTGCTGACACCGCCGCCGCCGTACAAGCTGCTGGATCAACCGCGCGGTACGACGCGGGCGTTCTTCGACGTCGAGTTCGCCGCCACCGGTTGGACGTCGCTGGCCAATGTCACTGGCTGGGCGGCGATCTCGCTGCCGTTGGGCGTCACCGCCGACGGCCTACCGATCGGCGTCCAGCTGATGGCGCCCGACGAGACCATCCTGCTGCAACTCGCCGCGCAACTCGAGACCGCGATGCCATGGTTACAACGGCGGCCCAGTATGTAATGTCGCGGCATGGTGCGCGACATCCGTGAGCTGACCGATTCCCCCGAGGCCTACGCGGAGGAACTGCACAGGCGCTGGGGCGGGCTGCTGAGCTACCGCTACATCGGCCGCAGCTACGCGCAGATGGACCTCGGCCCGGAGGACAACACCGTCACCGTCCGCCGCGACATGCGCAACGGTGCGGGTGGTCTTCTGCTGGCGGTGTTGGGCATCGCCTCGCCCGAAGGCGGCCACATGTCCGATCTCGAGGCGGTGCCCAATCCGGTCATCCATTCCTGTCAGATCCTCGATCCCGGCCGCGACGTCAGACGCATCGAGATGGTGTCCGAGGAACTCAAACGCGGTCGGCAGATGGGCTACAGCCGATCGAAGATCGTCGACGCCGACCACCCCGACCGGGTGCTGGCCCTGACCCAGGGCCAGGGCATCAGCATCGGCATCCCGCCCGAGGGGCTCCAGCGGATGGAGGCCAACCCGCTGGAGGTCGTCGACTCCCCCGATCTGCCGCCACTGTGGCAGGTGTTCGGCGGGCATCGCAGGCCCGACGGCCGCTGGGCGCTGCCAGAACTGGCCGTCGAGGTCGCCTCCCCCGACGCCGCCCTGCACATCGGCCCGCAGTTCGTCATCCTGGAAACCGCTGCGACCGACGCCGCGGCCGCCCTCGCGGGCACCGACCGGGTTCAGGGCGTCTCGTCGCACGTGATGTTCATGGCCCGGGGCAAGGCCGGCCCGTTCCGCGTCGAAAGCGAGCCGATGAGCGGCGCCGACGGCACCGTCGCCGTCCGCACTGTGTTGTACGACGAGGGGCTGGGCGATCGGGTCACGACAGTGGGCTCGTATCTGTTCCGATCGGTGTGATGAGACACTCATGCCATGGTTGTCGCAATCGCCCGTCCGAAGCTGGAAGGCAACATCGCCGTCGGCGATGATCGCCAGATCGGGTTCGCCGAGTTCGGCGCCCCCCGCGGCCGCGCGGTGTTCTGGCTGCACGGCACGCCAGGCGCCCGCAGGCAGATCCCGATGGAGGCCCGCGTCTTCGCCGAACAGCGGCAGATCCGGCTGATCGGCGTCGACCGGCCGGGCATCGGCTCGTCGACTCCGTTCCAGTACGACACGGTGTTCGCGTTCGCCGAGGACCTTCGGACCATCGCCGACACGCTGGGCATCGACAAGTTCGAGGTCATCGGCCTGTCCGGCGGCGGGCCGTACACGCTGGCCTGCGCCGCCGCGATGCCCGAGCGCGTGGTGGCCGCCGGTGTGCTCGGCGGGGTGGCCCCTGTGCGGGGGCCGGACGCGATCAGCGGTGGCATCTCGACGCTGATTTCGGCGGCCGCACCGGTGGTCCAGATCGCCGGGGCCCCGCTGCGGTTGGCCGCCAGCACGTTGATCCGGTTGATCCGGCCGGTCGCCGAACCTGCGCTGTACGCGTATGCCAGCGTCTCGCCCGAGGCGGACCGTCAGCTGTTGGTCCGGCCCGAGTTCAAGGCAATGTTCCTCGACGACCTGCTCAACGGCAGCCGCAAGCAACTCGCGGCGCCCTTCGCCGACGTCGTGGTGTTCGCCCGCGACTGGGGCTTCCGGCTCGACGAGGTCAAGGTGCCGGTTCGCTGGTGGCACGGCGACCGTGACCACATCGTCCCGTTCGAGCACGGCCGGCATGTGGTGTCCCGGCTGCCAGATGTGCAGCTGACTCACCTGCCCGGCGAAAGCCACCTGGCCGGCTTAGGTCGGGCCGAGGAGATCCTCGACACCATGCTGGGGTTGTGGGACCGCACCGAACAGCGGTGACCGCAACCTGGCGCTGATCGGGCCGACGCCGTTCTCGGTCACGTTGAAGACGCGCAACGCCGACGTGGTCGCGGTGACAAGGCGGCTCAACACGTCGCCCGGCGGCATCTCGACGGTGGCGACGACACCGAGTTCCGGCAGCATGCGCACGATGTCGAACCAGCGCACCGGATGCATCACAGCTGTGGCGAGGTCGTCGAGCACGGCGGTCGCATCGTCGCGAATCCTGCGCGCGCCGACGTTCGTCATGTACACCGCGCACAGCTGTCTGCGTGGCGTCGTCGAAAGTTCTTGTGCCACCGCGTGTGCGGTGTCGGATTGAATCGGGCCGTGCGATGCGACGGCGACGTCGAGCATCTCGAAGCGGCGGGCGCCGGCGCGTTGGGCGGCCTGCCTGGCGCTGTCCAACGCGGCGATGGTGCCGCCGAGCACCACTTGGTCGACGGCGTTGATGTTGGCGATCCACATCGCGTCGGTTTGCGAGTCGACCAGGTCGCGGACCGCCCGTAACCGCAAGCCGGTGAGCGCGGCCATCCCCCACTGCCCGGTTTCGCAGGCCTGCGCCATTGCGTCACCCCGAACACGCACGGCGGCAACCGCTTCGGCGAAAGTGAGCACCCCGGCCCCGACCGCGGCGGCGAACGCCCCGGCCGAGTGCCCCGCCACCAGGTCGGGTCGCAAGCCGTGGTCTTCGGTCAGTGTCCGTGCTGTCGCCACCCCGCAGATCAACAGCGCCAGTTGCGCGTTCGTGGTGGACGCCAACGCCTCGGCGGTGTCCAGATCGTGGATCGATCCGACGAGCGCTGTCGCTTCGTCGAGCGTGCTTCGGGTCGCGGGGCTGTCCGGCAGCGCGGCCAACATGCCCGCCTGCTGGGCGCCCTGGCCCGGATACAGGAACGCGATCACGATGCCTCCCGGCAGAGGTTTTGCAGTACCGGTCCGTCGGCAGTGCGCACCAGCACCATGTCGGCCGGGCCGAGCAGGTCGTCGAGCGCGATTCCGCCGATCGGCAGATCCAGTTGGCAGTCGACCCGCGCGGGCAGCCTGCGAAAGGACTGCCTCAGTTCGGCTAGCAGCGCGAGGGGCGGCACCTCGTCCACGGTCAGGACCACGTCGAGGTCGCTGCTGGGCTTCACCGCGCAAACCCCTGTCGCCAACGTGTATCCGACGCTGCCGCCAGGTCCCCAGCACATTCCGGTCGGCGTGAGCAGCGCGGTGACCTCGGCGAGGGTGTCCTTGGCGGCGATGTCGGGCAGTTGGTCGATGCGGCGGACGAGGTCAGTAGGGCGGAGCACCTCTGCTATGCACGACGATTCGATGTCCGTCGCGTGGCGGCGTGAGCGGCCCCGGCCGCGGATCCCCACCGGCAGATAGCCCGGAGCGCATCGGGCCCGGCGCACCACCACCCACGGCGCGGCGTGCAGTGCGGCTCTCACCCAGTGCGGACCCGTCCGACCCAACTGCGCCGCCGATGTGATGCGCAACAGGTCGTGGGGCCGCGGAGCAGTCATGGCCGTGTGCCCTGGTGCCATTGCGTAGACATCGCGTCGCGGATCGCCCTCGACGCCTTGCGGTTGGTCAGCGCACCCGGCGAGTCCAGACGATTCGACAGGTCACGCGGGCCGCTGCGGGCGGCGTCGATCGCGGCGTCAACGGCCCGACGGACCGCCTCGATGTCGGCCGCGATCGGATCGTCGGCGTCGGATACCGTCAGCAGGCCGTCGCACAGCCCGAGCTGAGCCCAGTCGCTGACGTTGTAGCTCAGCGGAACAATGGTTTGCGCCAACTTTTCGAGTTCGTCGATGGTGCGCAACGTGATCCTCGCGGCAGCGGACTTGTGCATCGCGTGGATCTCGACGCCAGGATCGTCGAGCGCGAGAATCTGCTGCGCCTGCAGACCGTGGGCGAGGAACCCGCCCGACAGTGCGTGTCCGACCACGATCGCGACAATCGGGTGCCCGGCATTGCGGGCGCGGTGATAGGCGTCGACGGCGGTGGCGATGGCGTGGTGCAGGCCCACCATCTCCTCGATGCGGCCGTACGCTTGGCTGGGCAGGTCGACGACGGCGACGATGGCGCGTTGCGGGTCCGCGGCGATGACGCTTTCGACGGCTTTTGCCAGTGCCAAGGATTCGGTCAGCCCGACCTCACCGTTGCGCGCGCGGTGGAACGGGTTCTGCGGATCGGGCACCACCGCCAGGTAGGTGGCGGTTGGGGTGTCGGCCCTGACCACCGACGGGATGACCGCGACGGGTTCGGTGCCGGCCAGCGCGGCCAGCCAGCGACCACCGCGGCTGGTGGCGGCGGCCGCCGTGCGGGGTGCTGCGGGCTCTGGAGACTCGGTGACCTCAAGGGTCGAGCCCCACAACTGCCGAAGATTCTGCGGCGCAGGCGGATTGCGGGGATCGATGCGGGCCAGCCGCGACCCGAGGATGTCCAGGCGCTCGCTGCGATGGTTGCCTGCCGGAAGCGGGCCCGCCGCAATCGCGTCCAGCACCGCGGCGCGGATCAGGTCGCGGTCGTCGGCGACCAGCGTGTCGGCCAACCCGGTCGCCGCGCGTTGTTCGCCGCCGTCGATGCTCCAAATCAGGGCACGGTCGCCCGAATCGAATTCGTCGATGCCCGCCTCCTGCTCGATGACGGCGGGGCCGTTGAGCCCGATCCTGCCCTGCGGGGTTATCACCAGTCGGGTGCACAACCCGGCGGCGATGCTCATGCCGCCGAACGAGCCGACCTCTCCGGCGACCAATCCGACGACCGGCGCCAGCGGCCGCAGATCCAAGACCGCCGAGCAGATTTCGGCGACCGCGTTCAAGCCGAGGTTGGCCTCTTGCAGCCGCACCCCACCGGTTTCGAACAGCAGCACAGCCGCCGTCGGGGTGCCCGCCCGACTGTCGTCGGCCGCCAGTCGCAGCGCCTGGCTGATCTTCGCGCCCGACACCTCGCCCGTGCCGCCACCTTGGAAGCGCTGCTCGATGGAGGCGATCACCGCAGGCTGCCCGCCGAGGGTTCCCAGCGCGACGACCACACCGTCGTCGGCCTGCGGCACGATGCCCTGCGGTTCCAGCCATGGTGATTCGAGACGGTCGAACGGGCCGCACAGCACCCGGGCGCTGCCCGGATCCAGTAGCGCAGTAGCGCGTTCGAGGGCGTCGCCTTCCAGAAAGCTGTGCCGCTCGAGGATCTGCTGCCAGTCGGTCGTCACGTCGCCGCCTCCGCGGCCTGCCGCAGTCGCAGGGTGACGACGGCCGGTGTGGCGCCGAAGTCGTTGAGTTCCCAACGTCCGGCCAGCGGTGTGTGGGTGAAGAACCGCTCGAGCGTGGCGTGCCACACCGTGTCGAAACCGTTGACACTGGTGCGGACCCGGACCTCGGCAACGTCGACGTCGGAGGCATTGTCGAGCAACACCTCGAGGTCGCCGGACGCCACCACGCCGATGTGCGTGCGCTGGCGGGGGGTTCTGTTGGCGGGGAACCGGTATGACAAGGTCTGCATGGCGATCAGCTTCCTTGCGGCAGCACCGCGTCGAGGAACAATGTCGCGGCGAGCAGGTCGGCGCTGCCGCCCGTCGAAAGACCGAGCCTGGCCGCCTGCCTGCAGAACACCGCCAACCGACGCCGGCCCGCCGCGGTGGTGCAGCCTCCGCTGCGCAGCACATCGGCGGCCGAGGTTTGCGCGAACGCCAGCCCGCGGGCGCCGCCCCGGTGCAGCGCACAGGTGTCGTCGAGCACCGCCATGATGGCCAGCAGCGCGTTGAGCGCTGCGGCGTCGGCGGACTCGCCGCGCATCCGGCATGCCCGCAGCATCGGCAGGCCGTGGCCGACCACGTGTGGAAACCCGTCCTGCGCCTCGCCCACCGCGCCGCGGGCCCCGTAGCGCACCCGCGCGCGTTCGCCGTGCGAGGGCGACCGGCCTGAAGCGGGATCCGCCAACCGGGCCAGCTGAGCGGCGAACGCGACTGCGTCGGCGACGGTTTCGCCGCCCGCGACGCCTGCCGACAACAGCCCGAGCGCCCACAACGCGCCCCGGTGCGTGTTGACTCCCCCGGTTGCGTCGAGCATCCGCCGCTCACCGTCGCGGCCGATGACGCCGATACGCATCCGCAGATCAGGTCCCAACAGCATCGCCCGTGCCGCATCGGCGCACTGCCGCAACGGTTCCCGCAGTGACAGCGCGGAGTCGGTCAACATCGCCAGGCTCATGTCCGGGTGGCTGTGCCGTCCCGAAGCGTCCACCAATCCGGGCTTCGGGGTCAGCACCGCCTCCGCGATCAGGGCGTCGACGGCGGCGGCGGCGATCTGTTCGCTCGACGGTCTGACAATCGTGGTCATGCTCACCAATCCCGGAACTGTGCGGGCGGATCGTAGAGACCGCCGGACCATGCGACCAGGTCCTCGATGCTGCGGGCGGCGAGCAGCGACCGATCCGCTTGCCGCGCACCGATTCCGAGGTCTTCCGGGAAGGCGACCAGCCCGTCGCGGCGCAACTGCTCGGTGCTGGCGGCATCCGCTCCGAGTCCGATGGGTGTCACACCCGCGATCGCGGCCAACGCCGCCCTGCGGTCGGCGAGCGACGGCGTCTTGTACAGGTACGCCACACCTTCCTCGGTCACGACGTGGCTGACGTCGTCACCGTAGATCATCACCGGCGGGATCGGCATCCCGGCGTGCTTGCCGACCTCGACGGCGTCGAGAGTTTCGACAAACGTTGGGATGCCGCCCTTCTGGAACGTCTGGGCGATCTGCACCACCAGCTTGCGCCCGCGCAGCGCGTACGACTCCCCGTGCGCGAGGCTCAGCCAGGCCGGTGACGAGTGGCGGCGGCCGTGCGGGTCGTGACCCATGTTCGGCGCGCCGCCGAAGCCAGGGAGCCTGCCGTCGGTGACGGTCGACGAGTTGGCGTCGCGGTCGATCTGCAGGGACGAACCGATGAACATGTCGACCGCGTACTGCCCCGCGAGTTGACACAGCACGCGGTTGGACCGCAGCGACCCGTCCCGCCCGGTGAAGAAGATGTCCGGTCTGGCCGCAGTGTAGCGCTCCATACCGGCCTCACCGCCGAAGCAGTGGATCGACTCCACCCATCCCGACTCGATCGCCGGTATCAGCGTCGGATGCGGATTGAGCGTCCAGTGCCTGGCGATCCGGCCCTTCAGGCCCAGTTGCGCCCCAAAGGTCGGTAGCAGCAATTCAATTGCCGCCGTGTCGAATCCGATCCCGTGGTTGAGCGACGTCACCTGGTGTCGTTCGTAGACACCGCGGATCGCGATCATCGCCTTGAGGATCTCCACCGGCCCGATCAGCCGGGGATCGCGGGTGAACAGCGGCTCCAACGCGAACGGCCGGTCAGCCTCGACGACGAGATCCACCCAGTCGGCCGGGATGTCGACACGCGGCAACGCTCCGACATCGACGATCTCGTCGGCCTGCACCACGACGATCCCGTCGCGAAACGCGGTGGCCTCGGCGATCGTCGGGGTGTCCTCGGTGTTCGGCCCGGTGTACAAGTTGCCATCGCGATCCGCCTTCGTCGCGCACAACAACGCGATGTGGGGCGTCAGGTCGGTGAACATCCGCGCGTACAACTCCACGTAGGTGTGGATGGCGCCGATGCGCACCTGGCCGTCTTCCACCATCTGGGCGATGCGCACACTCTGCGGGCCTGCATACGCGAGATCCAATGTCGCGGCGATCTTTTGCTCGAACAGGTCGAGGTGCTCGGCGCGTGACACCGACGAGATCAGCATGTGCAGGCCGTTGACCTTGCCGGGGTCGCACTGCGCCAGTGTGCGGGACAAGAAGTCGGCCTGCTTCTGGTTGTCGCCCTCGAGCGCGACCCGGTCGCCGGGCCGCAGCAATCCCTCCAACACCTCGCGCAACCGCGCTTGGTCGATCACCTTGCCGACGACGTAGCGATCGACCGCCGCGAGCCTGACCTGTTTGTCGGCTCGGCGGCGGTCCCACGTCGGCGCGGTCACCCTCCGGTGGCCTCGATGATCAGGTTGGCGACCTCGCGGGCCTTCGACACGATCGACAGATGGCTGGCGTCGAGTTCGATTGTCTTGGCGCCCATCCGCTGTGCCATGAACCGTTCGAGATCAGGGTTGATGGTGCGGTCGTTCTTCGACACCGCGTAGAACGTCGGCTTGTCGCGCCACGCCGCGTTGGTGGTGCGGCCGCTGAACAACTCGTTCGAGATCCTGCCCTGCACCGCGTAGAGCACCTTGGCCCTGGCCGCCGGGACGTCCTGGGCGAAGTCGTTGAGGAAGGCCGCTTCGGACAGTTGCGCGTATCCGTCCGGGCCCTTCACCAGACCGGCGCTGGCGGGCGGTGTCGGGTACTGGGCGGCCAGCGCGGTGTAGTCCTCGCCAGCGTCGGGGGCTCGTGCGGCGATGTACACCAACGCGGTCACCTTCGGGTCGACACCTACCTCGGTGGCTATCATGCCCGAATACGAGTGTGCGACAAGGACGGTCGGGCCGTCCATCAATGCCAGTGTGCGGCGGGCGAATTCACAGTCTTCCTCCAGCGTCTGCAACGGATTCTGCACGGAGGCGACGTTCAGTCCGCGCGCCTGGAGGTACGGGATCACATCGGCCCAGCATGATCCGTCGGCGTAGGCGCCGTGCACCAGAACCACGTTGCGCGCCTGCGGCATTGGATTCGGCGGAGGTGCCGCCGAGACGCGTTGCGCCCCGATCAGCGCCGCGGCGCCACCAAGTGTCACCGCTGCGGCGAACGTCCGACGGTCCATACACGCTCCGATTCGACAAAGTCCGGTCCCCCGCCCGGCAGATCATGTATGCAATCGTGGATCGCGTCAATTCGACCGGGATGGTGTCTAGAAACCGTAGCCCAAGGCAGCTGGTACATCACTGATAAATGCGGCATCCAGTTGCGCGATGAGGCCGGGTTCACCTGCGTGTAACCGGTTCGCACTGGCAAACGAGGATGCCTTGTGCGCGCCCAGGTAGAGACTGCCGAGGACGTCGAGGCCCATGCGGACGTCAGGCTCCGCTGCGATCGGCAGACAGCTTGCCCTGCCCTCGCGCACCTCGAGCGCGAAACGTCCACCGTCGCTTCGGAATTCGTCGGATATCTCGATGACGACAGAGAGATCCGCGTGATATGTCCGCGCTTCCAACGTCGTCGGGATGTCCATGATCCGCATCCACAGGTCGTCCTCGTAGTGCGTGACCCTGGCCGTCCGGTGGTCGGTCAGCAGGTACGGCAGCGGGTCGGCGGGGTGTGTGCCGAAGGCGACCGTCTCCATCAGGTCGAGGCCCAGCAACGCCCTGGCCAACGCGATGCCCGCGGCGGTGGTCGCCGGTATGAGCTCGCCGACGCGGACGAACATCGGGTCGTCGCCGAACACCCGGTACAGGGCGTACCCGTCGGGATGCAGCATCGCGTACCACTCGGTGCCGCCTCGCCGCACCGACTCCCGGTCGGTCAGCAGTTCGTCCCACAACGCCTTCGGGCGGACCAGGCCGCCGGGTGTGCGCCGCCGCCAGCGGTCGTAGATGTCCTCGAACTCGGCGCGGTGGTCGGCGGGTTTGACGAGGCGGACGCCGCCGGGGTCGGGCGCGTCGTCGCGGAATCGTGCGAAGCGCCGGTCGACGGTGAGTTCCTGCTCGATGGTCGCCGGCCCGTACCCGAACCGCCCGTAGATTCCGCCCTCGCTGGCGGTCAGGCCCGCGATCGGATATCGCGCATCGGCGATGCGGTTGTGTAGTTCGGAGTACATGGCGCGCAGGATGCCGCGGCGGCGGTGCGTCGGCGCCACACCGACGATCGTGACGCCGGCCATCGGCAGCACCGCGCCGCCCGGCACGGTCAGCCGGAGATCGAGATAGTGCGCCATGCCGACGACGTCGGATCCGGCGCAGGCAAGAACCGTGCCGTCGGCTGCCATCAGCGACCGCCACGCGGCGAGTGATTCGGGATGGCCGAACCTGCCGAAGCAGGTGGCGTCCAGCAGCGCGATCGCCGGCCAATCGGCGTCGGTGGCCGATCGGATGGTCATGGTCCCGGTCTCGGAGGCGAGCACAGGGTTCGACGGTGCCACACGGCGACGTCCGAGCGCATCCGAATTACCGAGCGCATCCGAATTAGGTGCTCAGCCGATACCTTGGAAGAGCCTGGAAGTGCCCGGCTTTGCACGGAAGGAGCGATCGTCATGGCGACCGATCTGACGCTCTATCTCGACGACCAGCCCGGCGAACTGGCCAGGGTCGGCGACGTGCTCGGCAAGGCGGGCACCAACATTGCGGGCTTGTGCGCGCTGACCACCGGTGGCGGTCAGGCCGAGGTGCACATCCTGGTTCAGGACGCCACGCCGGTGTTCGAGGCGCTGCAGGGGGCAGGCATCAAGATCGCAGCCGAGCAGGAGGTGATCGTGCTGGAGGTGGAGGACCGGCCGGGAGCGCTCGGCGAGGTGGCGCACCGGCTCGGGAGGGCGAAGGTCAACCTGACCACGGTCTACCTGGCGACCAACACCCGGCTGGTGCTGGCGGCCGACAATCTCGCCGAGGCCAAGGCCGCGCTGAGCTGATCAGCGCTTGAGCCAGCTCTGCACGGTGCTCAGGTCGCGGGTGTAGGCGGTCATGATGTCGTCGTGGTAGAGGGAACTGCCGCTGATCGCCTCGTCGCCCTGCCAGATCACCTGCACCCGGACGATGCCCTTGGCGTAGTAGTCGGTGCGGTCGACATCCCGACGGTGCCAGCCGCCCAATTCGGCCAATTCGGCAATCGCATGCCGCTCGTCGGTGGAACTCATCGGTGAGACGATACAGCGATGCTCGAGCTACAGGTTCGGCAGGCCGATGTGACCCGACTCGAGGTCGACGCGATCGCCAACGCCGCCAACACACAGCTCAAGCACGGCGGTGGGGTGACGGCCGCGATCGCCCGCGCAGGCGGACCTGCTGTGCAGCGGGAGTCGAGGGCCAAGGCGCCGATCGGCTTGGGCGAGGCCGTCGAGACCACGGCGGGCGATATGCCCGCGCGCTACGTCATCCACGCCGCGACGATGGAACTCGGCGGGCCGACGTCGGCGCAGATCATCGCCGACGCAACGCGGGCGACACTGGTCAAGGCCGACGAGCTCGGTTGCCGGTCGCTGGCGCTGGTCGCGTTCGGGACCGGTGTGGGCGGCTTCGGGCTCGACGACGCGGCCCGGTTGATGGTCGACGTCGCACGCGCACACCGGCCGCGTTCGCTCGAGCGGGTGATGTTCGCGGTGCACGGCGACGAAGCCGAACGCGCGTTCCGCGAAGCGGTGGCGCAGTGACCGACGTCGCGACGATCGGTGTCGAAGAGGAGTTCTTCCTTGTCGACCGCGAGGGCGCGCCCCAACCGGCCGCGGCCGCGGTGATCGCCAGGGCCGCGACCGAACTCGGCGATCAGATCTCCGGCGAGTTCACCCGATATCAGGTCGAGATCAAGACGCGTGCGTGCGAGGACGCCAAGCAACTGCGCGCCGAACTCGCAGGCGCACGGGCCGCGGCGGTACATGCGGCCGCAGCAGAAGGCTTGCGGCTGTGCGCTTCCGGGACGCCGGTCCTCGATCACCGTGCGTCCACGGCCGTCGGCGACCATCCGCGGTACCGCGCCGGGGTCGCCCAGTACCGAACCATGCTCGACGACTTCATGGTCTGCTCACTGCACGTCCACGTCCACGTGGTGGACCGTGAGCACGCCGTGTTGATCGGCAATCACCTGCGCCCCTGGCTGCCTCTTCTGCTGGCGGTGAGCGCCAATTCCCCGTTCCACCGCGGCGTCGACACGGGATACGTCGATTGGCGCGCGATCATTCGCAGCCGCTTCCCCTGCCTCGGACCGCCGCCGTACGCCGAATCACTGCGCCACCACGAAGACCTCGCAGCGGCGATGGCCGACTCCGGTGCCATGCTCGACGCCGCGACACCGTTCTGGGACATCCGGCCGAACCCGCACGTGCCGACGTTGGAACTCCGGTCGATGGACGTGACCGCCGACATCGACGACACCGTGGCGCTCGCGGTGTTGACCAGGTCGCTGGTGGCGACCGCCTCCGCCAGCGTTCGCGCGGGCGACCGGGGCCCGAGGACGGGCAGCGAGTTGTTGCGTGCCGCGTATTGGCGCGCGGCCAGGGATGGCTGGTCCGGATGCGGCGTCGACGCGTTGAGTGGACAGGTCCTTCCCGCGCCGGTGCAAATGGAACGACTGCTCGATCATGTGGGCGATGCGTTGCATTACGCCGGTGACCATCAGGTGGTGCGGGAGTTCGTGGCGAGGCTCGCTGCGCAGGGCACGGGGGCCGAACGGCAACGCGCGTCGCTGGCGGAATCGGGCACGTTCGCGGGTGTGGTCGACGACGTGGTCACGCTGACGGCGCGAACGTGATGACCAGTACGTCGCGTCGGGCGGGCCGCGAAGGGTCGCGCGGCCGAATCGGTGAGACGCCATGCAGCGTGCGTCGGTCGTCACCGAGAAGCAGCGTGCCGGGGTCGGCCAGCGTGGTCGCGAGAATGTGCTCACCAGCCATGTCGGTGACGACGCTCTCTCCGCCGAGGGCGTTGTCCCTGCCGATCAACAGCGAGGTGACCAGCGTGACGCCGTCTCGGTGCATCCCCTCCGGTGTCGGTTGACCGGCGTCGTCTGTCGACGCCAACACCCGAAACGGCGTGACTTTGGCATCCCATGTCGACGCGTCGTCGAGTGCTGTGGCCACATCGCCGAGTAGCGTCAGGATCCGTTGCAGCAGTTGATCTTTCGCGAATTCCTCGGTCAGCGGTTCGAAGTAGCGGTCGGTGGCGATGTAGAGCGGGTTGGAGTTCTCGGGCTGAACGAACGCACTGGGCGCCGCGGGATCGAATGCGTGCTCGGTCGGGCTGAACACGAAGTGGCCGTATCGGCGTAGCCGCTGGGTGCCGAGTTCCGCGGCGTATCGGTCGGCCGCGAGGTGCTCCCAGTGCGCGGCGAACGACGCCCATTCGGAGTCGTCGATCCCCAGCTGACCATTGACGTCGGCCGGCGTCAGCAGAACGGCACCGACGTCTGCGAGCTGCTGTGCAATGTGGTTTGGCGGCATGACGCGAATGGGATACCCAAAACGCCGCCGGATCAGCCGGTCAGCGCCCGCCGCAGCATGTGCATCGCGACGGTCGTCGACCGTTCCCGGATGTCCGACCGGTCGCCGGGTAACCGCAGCGTGCGGGTGGACGCCCGGCCGTCGGCGAGTTTGACGGTGAAGCACACCGTGCCGACCGGCTTGTCCTCGGTGCCGCCGCCCGGCCCAGCGATACCAGTGATGGCGATGGCGGTGTCGGCGCCGAAGCGGCGCAGCGCACCGTCGGCCATCGCTTCTGCGACCGGCTCCGACACCGCGCCGTGGGTGGCGATCAGGTCAGCGGGCACGCCGAGCAGGTCGGTCTTCGCGTCGTTGGCATACGCCACAACCGCACCGGCGACGTACGCCGACGAACCCGGCAGATCGGTCAGCCGCGCGGAAAGTAGCCCGCCCGTGCAGGATTCGGCCGTCGCGATGCGGCGCCCGGTGAGCAGCTGGGCGATCTGGTTGTCGACCAGTGAGCCGTCCTCGGAGAAGATCTCGCGGCCGTGATACTCGCGCAGCAGCTGCACCAGATCCGCGTAAACCGTTGCGGCGTCGGGTTCGTAACGCGTGACGATCTCCAGTTCGCCGCGGCGCAGACAGGTGGTGATCTCCAGCCGGTCGAAACCGTCGATGCGGTCCTCGGCTTCCCGCAGCGTCTCGGCCAGGCCGGATTCCGGTAGCCCGAACATCCGGATCATGTCCTGGCGGTACGTGGTGCGTCCGGCGATCGCCCGTTGCACCGCCTCGGTCTCGACCGCCTGCGGCCACATCGGCTGCAGTTCGCGGGGCGGACCCGGCAACACCACGATGGTCGGCTTGCCGGGTACGACGACGCCGGGCGCGGTGCCCACCGGGCTGATCACTTGCGCGCCGGCCGGGATCATCGCCTGCTTGCGGTTGGCCGCCCGGACCGCGTCGATGTCGACGTTGTCGAAGCGGGCCATCAATCGTTTGAGGATGTCGGTGATGCGGTCCTCGAGTGCCTGGTCGAGCACCAGGTCCAGACCGGCGAATTCGGCGACGGTCGCGACCGTCATGTCGTCGGCTGTCGGGCCGAGGCCACCGCTGGTGACGATCAGGTCCACGCCCTCGTCGGCGAGGAAGCGAAGCTGCGCCGCGATGTCGGCCTGCCGGTCGCCGCAGATCGTGATGTGGGCAAGTTCGACGCCCAATTCCAGCAACCGGTCAGCGATCCATGGGCCGTTGCGGTCCTGAACCCGTCCCGTCAGCACCTCGGTCCCGGTGACGACGATGCCCGCGCGTGCGCTCACGTCCATCGACATTACGGCAGGCCGGTAACCTCGTTCTCCGTGACGGCGCCCAAGTCCCTTCGAGAGCTGTTCGATCAGCTCGGCCTGCGGGAGGTCGCGTCGTCCGAGGGCACCGTGGTGATGGAGATGCCGGTCGATGAGCGCACGGTCAACACCGCAGGCGGTCTGCAGGGCGGTCTGATCGCGACCATGGCCGATGTGACCGCAGGGCACCTGGCGTCTAGGTACACCTCGTTCGGGATGGGCATCGCGACCACCGATCTGTTCATCCGCTACCTACGCCCGATCAAGGTCGGTCCCGCGCGGGCGGTCGCCAAGATCCTGCGCACCGGTAAGCGCTCGGTGGTGGTGCAGGTCGACATCTACCGCGCCGACGACGACGAGGTCGGCGCGACGGCGACAGTCAACTTCGCTGCGGTGGACTGACTTCTAGCGCGCGAACGTTCCTTACCGCTCGAAATTTCGCGAAATTTTCGAGCGGTAAGGAACGTTCGTCGTGGGGCTGGCTCAGTTGATCGGCACCAATTGCGGCGGGGTGTTGTAGCCCGTCACCCGCACCCAGTTCGGCGTCACTCCGGTCCACGCCTGGCCGTGCAGTTCGACTGTCTCCCCGGGGAACACGGTGACATAGTTGTCGCTGTATTCGACCGGCAGGATCTCGTCGCCGTCGGGCGTCGAGACGAGTTCGGCCCGTTCGAAGAACGCCACGTTCGGCGACGGGTTGTGCAGGCGGATGGTCACCCGGTTGTCACTCGGGTCGGCGGCCCTGGACGCCGACACGTCCAGCGGCACCTTCGGCATGTAGTTCAGCCCGGTCATGTCGGCCCAACTGGTCTGCTTCAGTTCGAACGCGAAATCGTTGCTCGGATCGCCGATGTCGTCGAGTTGTTGGGACTGCCAATACACGTTCTCGGCCACCGCTTTTCCGGCCTTGTCGAGCAATTGGGCGCGCACGAACACCACGCTGGAATCGCGTGCGAGGCGCGGAAGCGTCAGTGCGTGTGTCGCTCCCCCGGCGATCACGTTGATGTCGCCCGCGCTGCGGTCGTCACGGATACGGCCCCGCAGATCGTAGGTGCGCACCCGAACCGTCAAATTCGTTTGCTCTCTTGGTGTTTGATTTACCACCGTGACGTTGGCGTGGTCGTGGTCGCCGGTGGCATACGAGTCGAAGACGACCGAAAGCGGGCGCAGCCCCTTCTTCGCGCCGTAATACGCGCCGCCCGGTCGTAGGTAGTAGTCGAAGATGTGCCCGAAGAACGACGGCCAGTGGTTGTTGAGCATCCAGTAGATGGTCATCTTGTGGTTGTCCCACCCGCCCGCGGCGAACGCCTCGAACTGGGCCCTGGTCGACTCGTAACCCGCCAGTTGTGCCTTGCGTGCGAAGTCCTCGGCGCCGGTGGCCGTACCATACCTGCGGTCGACGGCGCGCCGAATGCTCGTCAGCGTGGAGTTGCGGACGTCTGAGCCTGCGTGGAAGTACCAGGTGTCGTTGATCGGCCAGAGCTTGTCGGGCGGGATGAACTTCTTCAGGCTGGCGAACGGCGGAATCTGTTCGTTGTCGCCCTGTTCTGCGGTCGCCCCTCTGGTGGCCGGATAGCGGCCGGAGAACCAGTAACTCGGCGGACGCCAACTGTAGGGCCCCAGCATCTGGATGCCGTCCCAATCGCGGTCGCCGCCGCGTGGGTCGACCGCCAACGACGAGACGGTGTCGACAATCGCGTTGGGCCAGTGCAGATCCGACAGGATGCCATGGTATTCGGCGAGAACGTCCTGCGGCGGCTTGCCGTCGCTGCCGTTGGCCCAGACGAACGCCGACGGGT
Source organism: Mycobacterium sp. ACS1612 (assembly GCF_001667505.1). GTDB lineage: Bacteria > Actinomycetota > Actinomycetes > Mycobacteriales > Mycobacteriaceae > Mycobacterium. The sequence continues at coordinate 73,169 of NZ_LZHZ01000035.1, read as the reverse complement.
GGCTGCGCAGATCCTCGATCTGCGACCGCAGGCTGTCCGGTGCGACGCGCTTGTCTTCGTCGTCCCACTGGTTCCATTTCTCCCACTGGTTGCAGCACATCCACCCGTACATCAACGGGATGCCCATCTCGTCGGCCATCTCGGTGATGCGGTCGCCGGGAAACTTGCCCTCGAGGCGAATCATGTTGAGCCCGAGATCTTTCACATAGCCCAGGATTGCCGCGTCGCGATTGGGGTCACTGGCGTACAGCAGGTCCGGGGTGTAGGCCGCACCGCGGACCAGGAAGTCCTTGCCGTTCACCTTGAGGTAGAAGTTCCCGCCCTTGCCGAGGTCGGGGAACTGCTCGTCGTTGTCGCGGAACTGCTGAACGGAGCGGATGCCGAACCGCAGACTCTTGATGTCGACCGGCCGATTGAATTGGCGAAACTCCAACCGCAGATCGTAGAGATCAGGCCTGCCCATCGTGTACGGCCACCACAGGTCGGGTTTGCGCACAGTCAGTTGAGCGAACTTGTCGGGAGACAGGCTGACGTCCCGATATTCGCCTGCGGCAAGGGTTTCCGGCTGTTCGACCACCACATCGGGCTTACCCGGGCGGCTGATGGTCGCCCGCAACACACCCCGCACCTGCTGGTCCGACGTGTTGCGCAGGCTGCTGTAGATGGTGAGCTTCGCGGAATCCGTTCGCGGAAGCGGAAGTTCTGAATTGACCGTCGACGGACCGAGCGCCACCGCACCGGAGGTCCTGAGGTACACCGGTTTCCAGATGCCCGCATTACGGTCGGGAACGAACGAATTGCCGTTCGCGGGATTCTTTCCCGGACCCTGGTAGCCGATGTATTTCCAGTTGATCCAGTCGTACCAACTGTCGGCGAGTTCCACGCCGTCAATGTCCTGCAATGCGCGCTCGGGGGTGATCTTCACCGCCAATGCGTTGCCCTGCCCCTGGTTCACCCACCGCGACACGTCGACCTCGTGGCTGACGTGCATGCCGACAATCTGATCGCTGCCGGCGACGAGGTGCCCGTTCAACCAGATTTCGGCGCGGTAGTTGATGCCGGGGAACTCCAGCAGATAGGTGGTGTGACCCGCGGGCGCGGCGAAGGTGGTGCGATACCACCAGTCCTGTTTGTAGAGGTCCTGCGGGACGCTCGCCATGTTGGTGCCGTAGTACAGATCGGGGTAGGTGCCGTCTTGCTGCAGGGTCTGCAGGACGGTCGCAGGCATCCGAGGAATCGCATGCCAACCCGTCGCCTTGTAGTCGGGCCGGGACAATGCGGCCCCGTCGACGTGCACGTCGCGGGCTGAGACGAGGCTCCAGCCACCTGCCAATTCGATCTGTCCCGGCGGGGGTCCCGGCTTGGCGAAATCCGGGAAGTCGGCCGCGCAGAGCAACAGCAGCAATGCGACGGACAGCAGAATTCGAAGGACGATGTGCCGACGGCGTCGAACCGACCTCTGCTCGTCCACCGCATCACCGTACCTGCCGCCCGTCGCGCAGGCTCAGCCAAGCAGCGCAACGGAATTGGTCGCCGAAGCTGAGTACCCGGATGACGGGACAGGAACCGGCCTGCTACTTGTGCGGCACGTCGTTCGTCAGGCCGCCGTCCATGACGTATTCGGCGCCGGTGGAGTAGCGGGACTCGTCGCTGGCGAGGAACACCACGAACGTTGCGACCTCTTCCGGCTGCCCAGGGCGACCCAGCGGAATCCGCAGCATGTTGTCAGGGAAATGCTTCGTCATCGGAGTGCGGATGAACCCGGGGTGCACCGAGTTCACCCGGATGTTGAACTGGCCGAGTTCCAGCGCCGCCGATTTGGTCAGCCCACGCACCGCCCACTTGGAGGCCACGTAGGGGTGCACCATGACGGCGCCGCGCAGCCCCTCGATCGAGGAGATGTTGATGATTGAGCCGCCGCCGTCGGCTTTCATCGCCTCGACCGAGGCCTGCATGCCGAGGAATGTTCCGGTCAGGTTGACATCGATGACCTTCTGCCACTTGGCCATGTCGAACGAGCCGATCTGGCCCAGCGCCACGGTGCCGGCGTTGTTCACCAGCACGTTGAGCTTGCCGAAATCGTTGACCGCGGTGGCGACGGCGGCCTCCCAGTCGTCGGCCTGCGTGACGTCGAGGTGGACGTAGCGCGCGGAATCGCCGATCTCGTCGGCCAACGCCTTGCCCTTGTCGTCGAGGATGTCGCCGATCACCACCTTGGCGCCCTCCGCGACCAGCGCCTTGGCGTCTGCGGCTCCCATGCCCTGGGCCCCACCGCTGATGAGTGCAACTTTTCCGTCCACGCGTCCCATGAGGGGTCAGGCTACCGTGCCGACGTGCTACAAGTAGAACCTGTTCCAGTTCGTGGGCGAGAGGAGCCCTCAGGATGGCGATCCGTGTCGCGCTCATCGGCACCGGCAATTGCGGCAGCCTCGCACTGAAGCAACTCGTGGCCGACGCGCGCTTCGAGTTGACCGGCGTCTGGGTGTCCTCTGACGCCAAGGTGGGCCGCGACGCCGGCGATTTGGCCGGCCTCGGGGTGACGACCGGTGTGGCGGCGACCAACGACCTGGACGCTGTGCTCGCCGCCCAGCCGCACTGCATTGTGTACTGCGCGATGGGCGACACCCGACTGCCCGACGCGATGGCCGACGTGCGCAAGATCCTCGCGGCGGGCATCGACGTCGTCGGGTCCGGCCTCGGCGTGCTGCAGTACCCGTGGCAGGTGATCCCCGACAAGTACATCCAGCGCGTGGAAGACGCTGCGCGAGAGGGCGATTCGACGGTGTTCTTCACCGGCGTGGACCCCGGGTTCGCCACCGACCTGCTGCCGTTCGCGCTGGCCGGAACCTGTCAGAGCATCGAGCAGGTGCGCACGATGGAGATCGCCGACTACGCGACCTACGACGGCGCGACGGTGATGTTCGAGGTGATGGGCTTCGGTAATGAGGTCGGCGATCTGCCGATGCTGTATCAGCCCGGTGTGCTCAGCATCGCGTGGGGCACGGCCATCCGACAGCTGGCCGCGGGCCTCGGCATCGACGTCGACGAGATCAGGGACTCCGTCGAACAGGAGCCGGCGCCTGAGGACTTCGACGTGGCCGTCGGCACCATCAAGAAGGGCACCGTGGCCGCGGTCCGCTTCCAGATCGAGGGCATGGTGCGGGGCAAACCGGCGATCGTCGTCGAGCACGTCACCAGGTTGCGTCCGGATCTGCGGCCGGACTGGGCGCAGCCCGCGCAGCCCGGCGGGTCGTACCGCGTCGAGATCACCGGCGAGCCGTCGTACGTGATGGACATCTGCCCTACCAGTCGCAACGGCGACCACAACTACGCGGCCATCCTCGCCGCGGCCGGGCGGATCGTGAACGCCATCCCCGACGTAGTGGCCGCTGCACCGGGCATCCGGACCACCCTCGATATGCCGCTGGTGACCGGCAAGGGTGTATACACCGGCTAAGTAGGCTGGTGCGCGATGACCGTCGAGCCCCCGGTAACAGATCCGATCGCGGAGATCGGTGCGGCCCAGGCCGGGCCGCAGATCGGCGCGTTCTTCGACCTCGACGGCACGTTGGTGGACGGGTTCACCGCCACCGCGCACGCCAGCGACCGGATCAGACGCAGGCAAGCCCGGATCGGCGAAGTGCTCGGCGTCATCGAGGCGTCGATGCGCTACCGACTGGGCAGGATGCGCTTCGAGCATCTGTTGACGCGGGCGGCCGGTTACCTGCGGGGCGAATCGCTGGCCGAACTCGACGAGTTGGGCCAACGACTGTTCGTCGAACGCGTCGCGGCTCGGGTGTTCCCGACGATGCACGAGATCGTGCAGGCACATCAGGCGCGCGGGCACACGGTGGTGCTGAGCTCGTCAGCGTTGACCATCCACGCCGAACCGGTGGCCCGTTACCTCGAGATCGGCCACGTGTTGTGCAACCACTTCGAGGTCGACGACGACGGCAGGCTGACCGGGCGGATCGCCAAACCTGTTGTCTGGGGCCGCAACAAGGCGACCGCGGTCTCGCAGTTCTGTGACGCCAACGACGTCGAGATGCAACGCAGTTACTTCTATGCCGACGGCGACGAGGATGCGGCCCTGATGAAACTGGTCGGTCAGCCCCGTCCGGTGAACCCGCGCCCCGGTTTGGCCGCGGCCGCCGCCGAACACGGATGGCCGGTGCTGCAGGTGACGGGGACAGGTGGGCGCAGGCGCCGCTCCTTGCGTCGACTGGTCGGCTACGACTAGACCGCCCCTATCCCCCTATCCCCCTATCCGCGCACGGTTCCCGATCCCCAATGCGGGGTTGGCGAATGCCGGTGCGCGCCCCATCCCCGCAGCATGCGCCTGGTTTCCAGAATGGCTTGCACCAGGCGACCCGCCCGGGTCGCCACCGCCGCAAGGAGACACATCATGAACATTTCCCGTGTTGGGGCATGGACGGGCGCCGCCGCGATCGCGGTCGGGGCACTGCTCTCGGTGACCGCGCCGATCGCCAACGCCGAGAAGATTTCAGAGAAGACCATCAAGAGCGAATGCAAGTCCGCCGGTGGGACGTACACCTCGGTCGTGAAACAGGGCATGCGGTTTTCGACCTGTGACTACAAGGACAACGAGGGCAACGGCTTCCGCGACTACTACGCCGACGGTTCGTACTACTCGACGCGGCCCTTGTGATCTCGGAGAGGGCGGCTACGCTAAACTAGAACACGTTTCAGTTTAGCGACCGCCCCACCCGAGGAGCAGGCATGCACACCCCCATCTGCGACGAGCTCGGCATCGAGTTCCCGATCTTCGCGTTCACTCATTGCCGTGACGTGGTCGTGGCCGTCAGCAAGGCGGGCGGCTTCGGGGTGCTCGGCGCGGTCGGCTTCACTCCAGAACAGCTGGAGATCGAGCTGAAGTGGATCGACGAGAACATCGGCGATCACCCGTACGGCGTGGACATCGTGATCCCGAACAAGTACGAGGGCATGGACTCCGCCGACATGGATCCCGAGGTGCTCAAGAAGACGCTGAACGATCTGGTTCCGCAGGAGCACATCGACTTCGCCAAGAAGATCCTCGCCGACCACGGGGTGCCCGTCGAACACAGCGACGACGACGCATTGCAACTGCTGGGCTGGACGGAAGCGACCGCGACCCCGCAGGTCGAGGTTGCGCTGGGCCATCCCAAGTGCACGCTGATCGCCAACGCGCTCGGCACACCGCCGGCCGACATGATCGAGCACATTCACGACACCGGCCGTAAAGTCGCTGCGCTCTGCGGTTCGCCGTCGCAGGCCCGCAAGCACGCCGACGCCGGTGTCGACATCATCATCGCGCAGGGCGGCGAGGCGGGCGGCCACTGCGGCGACATCGGCTCCATCGTGTTGTGGCCGCAGGTCGTCAAGGAGGTAGCGCCGAAACCCGTGCTCGCCGCGGGCGGCATCGGCAGCGGCCAGCAGATCGCTGCGGCGCTGGCCCTCGGCGCACAGGGCGCCTGGACCGGATCGCAGTGGGTGATGGTCGAAGAATCCGAGCACACCGACGTGCAACATGCCGCCTACGCGAAGGCCACCAGTAAGGACACTGTCCGCAGCCGGTCGTTCACCGGCAAGCCGGCGCGCATGCTGCGCAACGACTGGACCGAGGCGTGGGAGGACCCGAACAACCCGAAGCCGCTCGGGATGCCGCTGCAGTACATGGTGTCCGGGATGGCCGTCGCGGCCACGCACAAGTACCCCAACGAGAGCGTCGATGTCGCATTCAACCCGATCGGCCAGGTTGTCGGTCAGTTCACCAAGGTGGAGAAGTCCGCGGCGGTGATCGAGCGCTGGGTGCAGGAGTACCTGGAGGCGACGAACACACTCAACGAACTCAACGAGGCTGCTTCTGTTTGATTCGCGGCTCGCCGCGTGCGTCTGATCGCAACCGGCTGCGCCGGCTTCCTGTTGGCCGTGCTGTGGATGGACCTGATCTTCGACAGCCAGGTCCTTGGCCACCGCCGCGCGGACGTGCTCCCGGAACCCGTGATCGCGTCGATCGCCGGCTACTACCGTCGCGCGACGACGCGCCCGCTGAGCCTTTTCATCGCGTTGGTGATGCTGATCCTGTTGGGCGCGTTGACCTATCGCTGGTTCGCCGGCGACGACCCGGTGTGGCTGCTTGTCACGCTCACGGTCTTGGCCGGGGCGCCGATTCTGCTGGCGCTGACCCGAACCGTGCCGAATGCGGTACGACTCGGAGTGGGCGCCGCGAGCCAACGTGAGCTCTCCCGATTGGCTCGCGCAATCTGCCGAGATCACCTCATCTGCCTGCCTCTGATGGCTGCATTCGTGGTGTTCTGGGTGACCGCCTGACTGCGGGGTACCCGGCACCGACGGGGCACCGAAACCGCCCGAAAGCAGGTCTGGTCACACGCCGACTCATTATGTAAGGTGCCATACATAGCCGGGTCGGACGAAGGGATCCAGGTATGCCCAGCCCTCGCGAGCGGATGGTCATCTCGGCCGCGCTGCTGATCCGGGAACGCGGCGCGCAAGCCACTGCCATCGCCGACGTGCTTGAGCACAGTGGCGCGCCGCGTGGCTCGGCGTATCACTATTTCCCCGGCGGACGCACGCAATTGCTCTGCGAGGCAATCGATTACGCTGCCGACTACATCGCCGACAAGATCGCCGATGCCGAATCCGGGCTACAGGCGCTCGACGTCCTCGTCGGGTACTACCGCAAGCAACTGCTTCGCTCCGACTACCGCGCCGGTTGCCCCGTCGTCGCCGTGACGGTGGAGGCGGGCGACCCGGCGAAACCGGACCAGGCGACAGCGGTGATCGACCGCGCGGCGGCGGCCTTCACCCGGTGGGCCGGCCTGATCGCACAGCGACTCTCGTCGGAGGGCGCCTCAGCCGAACAGGCCGACGAACTGGCGATGCTGATCACCGCCTCGATCGAGGGCGCGATCATCGTCGCCCGTGCGTCCCGCGACGTCAAACCCCTCGACCTCGCCCACAACCAGTTGCGCGACCTGATTTCGGCCGCGACGTCGGAAAGGAAATCCCGTGAGCGCTGAGTGGCGGGCCACCGCGTGCATCCTCTGTGAGTGCAACTGCGGAATCGTCGTGCAACTGGAGGACCGGAAGTTCGCCAAGATCCGTGGCGACAAGAGCCATCCCGCGTCGCAGGGCTACACCTGCAACAAGGCACTGCGGTTGGACCACTACCAGAACAACGCCAACCGGTTGACGTCCCCGCTGCGCAGGCGGCCCGACGGCAGCTATGAGGAAATCGATTGGGATACAGCGATTTCTGAGATCACAGCGGGATTCAAACGCATTGCCGACACCTACGGCGGCGACAAGATCTTCTACTACGGCGGCGGCGGGCAGGGTAATCATCTCGGCGGCGCATACAGCGGCGCCTTCCTCGCCGCGCTCGGTTCGCATTACCGTTCCAACGCGCTGGCGCAGGAGAAGACCGGAGAAGCGTGGGTCGACGCACACCTCTACGGCGGTCACACCCGTGGCGAGTTCGAACATGCCGAGGTTTCGGTGTTCGTCGGCAAGAACCCGTGGATGTCGCAGAGCTTCCCGCGGGCGCGCACCGTGCTCAACGAAATCGCCAGGGATCCCGGTCGCGCGATGATCGTCATCGACCCGGTGATCACCGACACCGCGAAGATGGCCGACATCCACCTGCGGGTGCGACCGGGAACCGACGCGTGGTGCCTCGCCGCACTGGCCGCCGTGCTGGAGCAGGAAAGCCTCTGCGACGAAACCTTCCTCGCCGAACACGTCAACGGCGTCCAGCCCGTGCGTGCCGCGCTGCGCGAGGTACCGGTGGCGGAGTACGCCGCGCGGTGCGGCGTCGACGAGGAACTGATCCGCACCGCGGCGCGGTGCATTGCCTGCGCCGAAAGCGTCTCCGTATTCGAGGATCTCGGCATCCAGCAGGCGCCCAACAGCACGCTGTGTTCGTATCTGAACAAGCTGCTGTGGATTTTGACCGGCAACTTCGCCAAACGCGGTGGGCAGCATCTGCATTCGTGGTTCGGACCGCTGTTCCGTCACACCCGTGGCGTCGGCCGCACTCCGGTGACCGGGGCGCCGATCGTCGGCGGCCTGATCCCCAGCAATTCGGTGCCGCAGGAGATCCTCACCGACCACCCGGACCGCTTCCGCGCGATGGTCGTGGAGAGCAGCAATCCGGCTCATTCCCTTGCTGATTCGGCCGCATGCCGCAAGGCGTTCGAATCACTCGAGCTGATGGTGGTCATCGACGTCACGATGACTGAGACCGCGCGGTTGGCCAGCTATGTGCTGCCCGCGGCCAGTCAGTACGAGAAGTGTGAGGCGACGTTCTTCAACCTGGAGTTCCCGCACAACACATTCCACCTTCGGCACCGACTGCTCGAACCACTCGAGGGCACGCTGCCCGAACCCGAGATCTGGGCGCGACTGACGCGTGCGCTCGGCGTCGTCGACGACGCGGAACTACAGCCGCTGCGTGAGGCGGCCGAACAGGGGTTGGCCGCCTACGCGCAGGCGTTCGTTGCCGCCGTCGCCGCCAATCCGGCGTTCGCCAAGGTGCTTCCGTTTGTCTTGTACGAAACGCTCGGGCCGACATTGCCCGACGGGCTCGCAGGCGCCGCGGCGCTGTGGGGTCTGGCGCAGAAGGCCGCGATGAAGTACCCCGAGGCGGTCCAGCGTGCGGGCCATGCGGACGGCAATGCGCTGTTCGAGGCGATCCTGGCCGGCTCCTCCGGTGTGACGTTCACCGCGCACGAATACGAAGACGACTGGCGGTTGGTGGCACATGACGACCACAAGATCGCGCTGGACATGCCGGCGATGCTCGATGAGATGCGCCGACTGGCCGATGCGCCGACGGCGTTCACCTCCCCCGATTTCCCCATCGTGCTGTCCGCAGGCGAGCGGCGGGCCTACACGGCCAACGACATCCTGCGGGACCCGGCCTGGCGCAAGCGCGACGCCGACGGCGCGCTGCGGGTCAGCGTGGAGGACGCGCAGATGCTCGGCCTGACCGACGGGGGTCGCGCGCGAATCACCACGACCGCGGGCAGCGCCGAGGCCAGTGTCGAGATCAGCGAGGCGATGCTGCCAGGCCACGCGTCGCTACCGAACGGGTTCGGCGTGGATTACATCGACGCCGACGGTCGCGCGACGGTCCCTGGGGTGGCGCCGAATTCGCTCACCTCATCGGAGTGGCGCGACGCGTTCGCGGGCACGCCCTGGCACAAGCACGTCCCTGCGCGCATCGAGGCGGTGGCCGCCGCGGCGATCGGCTAGCCCAGCAGTCGCCGTGTCGCCTGCTTCAGCACCTGCCCCCGGCTGCGGCCTGCGTGGTCGGCGGCGATGAAGTGGCTGCCGATGGCCAGTGAGAAAGCCAGCAGGCTGCGAGCTTCCACGTCGTCGGGATCGTCGCTGAAGGTGCCGATCATCGTTCGCAGGTACGCCATTCGGCTGTTGTCGACGCGGCGCAGGCGTTTGGCCACCGAGCGGTCACGTCTGGCCCAGTCACGCACCGCGAGATCGATCGGCAGCAGGTCGGCCGAGAAAGTCAGCATGCCCGCCCTGCGCACCTTCGTTCGGGCGTCGCCTCCCTCGGCCTCCACACGCGTGAGCACTTCGTCGGTGCTGGCGTGCTCCCAAGCGTCGAGCAGCGCGTCCAGGAACATCTGACGGCTGGCGAAATGCCAGTAGAAGCCACCTCTGGTGACGCCGAGGGATTTCGCAAGCAGGTCCACCCGCACCGCGTCCGGTCCGCCGGAGGCGAGCGCCTGGAGTCCGGCGTCGATCCACGCACTGCGCGGTGTGCGGGTCTGGGCGACCATCACGTCTCACTTTCGACAGGGCTTGACGCCGATCCGCCGTCAAGCATACAGTACTGTATGTTTGGTTCACCGCACCTCGATACGACCGAACACACCACGCGGCCGTGGCGAATTCACGCCATTGCCAGAGATTTCCGCGTTCTCGACGTGTGGGCGCTGCCCACACCTGGCGGTCAGGTCGACTTCCCTCGCCTGGTGCAATTGATGGCCACTTTCGACCCCGCACGCACCTCGACGGTGGTGCGCGGATTGTTCGCCGCTCGATGGATGCTCGGCCGACTGTTCGGTCTCGACGGTCAGGATTCGGGTCTCGGGACCAGGGTGCCCAGCCTGCGCGACCGGGTACCCGCCGAAATAGCCCACACCCCAGTGCATTTCCATACAGACGTGTTCACGCCGCTATACGTCGCCGACGACGAGTTCGCCCTCGAGATCGCGAACCGGACCGTGCACGGCGTCCTGCACGTCGGTTGGGTGCCCGACGAAGCGGTCGGCCACCGCGGCCAGATGGCGGTCCTGGTGAAACCGAACGGGGTGCTGGGCGCGGCCTACCTCGCGGCGATCGCGCCGTTTCGGCACCTCATCGTCTACCCGCTGATGCTGCGCGACATCGGGCGCGCGTGGCACATGGCAATGGAGGCCAATCGATGACCACTGATGTGCGTCAAATCGACGTTCCCGCAACAGTCCTGGCGTTGAGCACGCTACCCCGCATCGACTACAGCGATGCGTTCGTCTTCGACCACCGCGGTGACGAGACCCCGGAGGACCTGATGCGCGGCATCCTTGAGGGCGCGCCCCCTGCCGTCCGCGCCCAGCTGTTCTCCGGCTGGTCGGCCATCGGGTTGAAGGTGACAGGCGGGTCGGAGGGTTCGGTGCTCGGCTGGGAGGTTCGGCGTTCGACGCCGGAGCATGTGCTTCTCGGCGCCGACTCACGCATCGGAATGCCCGGCGAACTGCTCCTGAAAAAAGACGACGGCGCACTGACCTTCTCGACGTTGGTGGCGCAGCGGAACCTGCTCGCGCGTGCGGTGTGGGCCGTCACGGAACCCCTGCACGTGCGCGTGGTCCGCGACCTCCTCGCTCAGGCAGCCCAGCGGCTGCGAGCCTGAATCAGGGCGCGGGCGGCGACGGTGCCAACCACGGCAACAGCGGCGGTGGCGGTGGCGCCGGTTCGGGCTCGGGCGCAGGCGGTGGCGCGGCGCCCGGCGCCAGCGGCGGGGTCGGATTCACTGGCATTCCGGCGGGCGGGACGGGAGTGGCGTTCATCGGCCGCTGCGTCAGCAGCAGCAGGGCGTCGCGCCCGGTGATCTCCTGGGTTTGATAGGCGTGCCACAGGTCGCGCAGGTACGACCCGCGGCCCTGGTTCGGGTCGGGCGTATCGGTGGTGCCCGGCGGCAGGTTCTCCGGGCTCGACAAATGCTGCGTGCCGTCGGGAGGTGTCGGCAGGGCGCCCGCCGCGGCCTGGACGGTGCCGTCGGGCGCAGGCCCGGGCGCGGGGCTGGGAATCGCCGGGTCGACGGGCGTTGGCGGAGGGATTGGAACGGGGTCGGCAAACGCCTGCGGCGTGCCGAGTGTCAATGCCATCCCCAGCGCTCCCGACGCAATGGTGAGCGCCATCGTCTCGCTGCTGATCCTCACCCGAGGCCCCCTTCCCGTAAGCGCGTTGAGCCGGTGCTACAGGGTGCTTCCGTTTGGTAGACAAAATTGTTACACCTGGGATAGCTGTGACCAAGCAGTTAATAGATTTTTTAGCCTCGGGAACACGTTTCACTCGGAGTTTGACGTAACCGGCCGCACCGGCCCCCAACTGTGGTGTAGCAATGCGATAGAGCACTAGACAACGTCATCGAGGAGTGCATCTATGCCGTCCCCGGACCTCCCCCCCGGCTTCGACTTCACCGACCCCGACATCTACGCCGAGCGGCTGCCCATCGAGGAATTGGCGCACATGCGCAAGGTGGCGCCGATCTGGTGGCAGAAGCAGGAAAGAGGCAACCTCGCGTTCGGCGACGAGGGCTACTGGGTGGTGACCAAGCACAAGGACGTCAAGGAGATCTCCCGTCGCAGCGACGTCTTCTCCAGCAACAAGAAGACCGCGCTGCCGCGGTATCGCGACGAGGCCGATCCGGCGTCGCTGGAGGCGGGCAAGGTGGTGCTGCTCAATCAGGACGCCCCGCATCACACCCACCTGCGCAAGATCGTCTCACGGGCGTTCACTCCGCGGGCCATCGAATCACTGCGCGAAGAGCTGCGCGCCCGGGCGCACGACATCGTCGAGCGGGCAGCGGCCGAGGGGTCGGGTGATTTCGTCGAACAAGTGTCGTGCGAACTGCCGCTGCAGGCGATCGCCGGTCTGATGGGCGTCCCCCAGGAGGACCGCATGAAGCTGTTCGACTGGTCGAATCAGATGGTCGGCGACCAGGATCCCGAGTACGCCAGAAACGATCCGACGGCCGCCTCCGTCGAACTGATCATGTACGGCATGCAGATGGCCGCGGAACGCGGCAAGAATCCCGGCGACGACCTGGTGACCAAATTGGTCCAGGCCGACGTCGAAGGGCACAAGCTCACCGACGACGAGTTCGGCTTCTTCGTGATCCTGCTCGCGGTGGCGGGGAACGAGACCACGCGCAACTCCATCACCCAGGGCATGATGGCGTTCACCGAATTCCCGGACCAGTGGGAGCTTTTCAAGGCCCAGCGCCCAGCGACCGCGGCCGACGAGATCGTCCGGTGGGCGACGCCGGTGACCTCATTCCAACGCACCGCACTGGAGGACACCGAGCTGTCCGGAGTGAAGATCAAGAAGGGCGACCGAGTGGTGATGTTCTACCGCTCGGCGAATTTCGACGAGGACGTGTTCGACGATCCGTACAAGTTCGACATTCTGCGAGACCCCAACCCGCATGTGGGTTTTGGCGGTACCGGCGCGCACTACTGCATCGGCGCCAACCTCGCGCGAATGACGATCGACCTGATCTTCAACGCGATCGCCGACGAAATGCCCAACCTGACGCCGATCTCCCCGCCGGAGCGGCTGCGTTCGGGCTGGCTCAACGGGATCAAGCACTGGCAGGTTGACTACACCGGGAAAAGTCGGGCCGCGAGCTAGCCGTTGGGTAGTCGATGATCGAACGCCAGTAGTCCTCGGGTATTTCGGCGCCCGACCGCAACACGATCGCCAGGCCGGTGGCCATCGCGATACCGAGCAGGCCGAGCCACAGCCCGGTCAGACCGATGAGCACCCAGCACACCGTGGTCAGCATCGGCCACGGGGACAGCACCGCGAGCACAGGCGCGAAGAAGAACCCGGCGCCGATGTACCACGACGACCCCGCACGGTCCGAGATCAGCACGAAACGCAGCCAACGGGGAATGTTCTGCTCGGTCCTCATGCTCACACCGTCCCGCGGGTAGGTAAGCGGTGCAATTACCTGACAGGTAGTGGCCGCGGTCCGCGCGGTGCGCGACACTTGGCGCGTGACCACCCTCGTCCAGAGCCCGCCCTTCGGCTCGCTGATGCGTCAATGGCGGCAGCGTCGCCGGCTGTCCCAACTCGACCTCGCCATCGAGGCCGATGTCTCGGCTCGGCACGTCAGCTTCATCGAGACGGGCCGCTCGGCGCCCAGCCGAGAGATGGTGCTACGGCTGGCCGACGTGCTCGACGTGCCGCCGCGCGAGCAGAACCAGCTGCTGATGGCCGCGGGTCTGGCACCGGTCTACCGGGAACGATCGTTGGACGATCCCGACATGGCTGCGGTGCGAGCCGGTGTCGAGCGGGTCCTCAACGCCTACAACCCTTTTCCGTGTGTGGTGGTGGACAGGGGTTGGCAGATCGTGCACGCCAACGCCGGTGCGGCGGTGCTGCTCGAGGGGGTGGCGCCGCACCTGTTGGAGCGGCCGAACGCACTGCGCATCGCCGTGCATCCCGAAGGTCTGGCGCAGCGTATCCGCAACCTCGGGCAGTGGCGTCATCACCTGATCGACCGGTTGCGGCATGAGGCGGCGGTCAGCGGCTCGGGCGAGTTGGCCGCCCTGCTCGCCGAGATCGAGTCCTACCCAGGCGGTTTGGAGGAAACGCGCGACCTCGGCGGTGTCGCGGTGCCGCTGGAGTTGTACGCCAAGGACGGGCAGGTGCTGACGTTTTTGAGCACCGTGACGACGTTCGGCACCGCGCTGGATCTGACCGCCGCCGAACTGAGCATCGAGGCGTTCCTTCCCGCGGACGAAACGACCGCCGCGGTGCTGCGCGGGTAATAGAGTCAGGCGGCATGCAGACCCGACACATGATGGTGACCGCGGCGGTGCTCGTGGTGGGGCTCGCCGGCTGCGGTGGCCAGCCGCCCGCGCTTGGCGGTACCACCGCGAAGGTGACTATTGACGGCAGGGACACCGGAAACCCGCACGCGGTGACGTGTTCACAGACGGGGTGGGCATGGACCATCGAGACTCCGGAGAAAAACAGGAGTTTCACCGCGGTCATCGGCACCGGCGACGAGGTCACCGTCAAATCGGTCGATTTCAATGACTTTGGCGGATTCTCCGGCATCTCTTGGGGCGACATCGGTAAGGCCGAGGTGACGAGCGTCGGTGGCAAGTACACGATCACCGGATCTGCGGACGGCAGCTTCAGCGACAAGCCGGGCAAGGAAGTGACCGCGACTTTCAGGATCGAAGCCTCCTGCTGAGCACGTCGAGCGCGGCCGTGCACCAGCCGATGTTGGCCTGCTCGTACATGCGCCCGCCCATCAGCGTCAGGTAGGGCCCGATGCGTTCGGCGTCGGGTTCGAAATCGTCGGCGTCGCAGCCGTCGAGCATGTCGGCGAGCAGTCGGTCGTAGCGGGCCAGCTTCACGCGTGCCCGGTCCAGGCGGGCCGTCAGATCCGTGGTGACTGCGTGCGCATCGCCGACATCGACGGCTTGGAGCTTGACCAACAATTCGTCGCGCATCGCCACCGGCTTGGCGGGCGTGGAGGTGAAGTTGTTCAACTCCGCGCGGCCCGCCTCCGTGAGGGTGAACACCCGCTTGTCGGGTCTGCGCTGCTGGCGCACCAGGCGCGCCTCGACGAGCCCGGCTTCTTCGAGTCGGTCGAGTTCGCGATACAGCTGCTGGGGTGTCGCCGACCAGAAGTTGGCGACCGACACGTCGAACCGCTTGGCGAGCTGATAGCCCGACGCCTCACCTTCCAACAACGCGGCCAGCACCGCGTGGCCCAATGCCATCTAGACACCCTCCCAAGCACGCACTAGTGTCTGTTGCACCTATTCAACTAATTGCCTATGAGGTGGTCAAGTGGTGCACCCATTCCGACGCGCCATCGAAGCGCGTGATCTCGACGCGGCCGTCGCCTTGATGCGTGATGACGTGGTGTTTCGCAGTCCGGCTGTGTACAAGCCGTATCACGGGGCCGAGGCGGTGCGCCGGATCCTGGAGGCCGTCATCGCGGTGTTCGAGGACTTCCGCTACGTCCGCGAGATCGGTGCGGAGGACGCACGCGACCACGCGCTCGTCTTCGAGGCCAGGGTCGGCGACAGGCAGATCGAGGGCTGTGACTTCATCTATCTCGACGAGCACGGCGCGATCAGCGAGTTCACGGTGATGGTCCGGCCGATGTCGGGGTTGCTCGCGCTGGCCGAGGCGATGAAGGTGCAGCTCTCGCGGGTGTAGCAATTCCCGGGCCGAACGTTCCTTACCGCTCGAAAAATCGACCAATTTTCGAGCGGTAAGGAACGTTCGCGCACGCGGATGTAACTGGTAAGACCACTTGACCTCTGGCCTGTGGCCTGGCATGCTGCCGGCATGGCCCTGCAACCGGTGAACCGCCGCTCGGTGCCCGAGGACGTCTTCGAGCAGATCGTCACCGAGGTGCTCAGCGGCGAGATGCAACCCGGCGAGGCGCTGCCGAGCGAGCGCAGGCTGGCCGAGGTGCTCGGGGTGTCGCGCCCCGCCGTGCGCGAGGCATTGAAGCGACTGACCGCCGCCGGCCTGGTGGAGGTGCGGCAGGGCGACGCCACCACCGTGCGGGACTTCCGCAGGCACGCCGGACTAGACCTGCTCCCCCGGCTGCTGATCCGCGCCGGTGAACTCGACCTGTCCGTCGTGCGCAGCATCCTGGAAACCCGACTTCACAACGGGCCCAAGGTCGCTGAGTTGGCGGCGGCGCGTCGCCCCCCGGAACTCGCGGCGTTACTCGACGACGTGCTGGGCAAGTTGGCGCACGAGAAGGATCCCATCGGGCAACAGCGTCTGGCGCTGACGTTCTGGGACCACATCGTCGACGGCGCAGACTCGATCGCGTTCCGGTTGATGTACAACACACTGCGCGCGACGTACGAACCCGCGCTCGCCGCGCTGGCCGCCGTGATGGCCGATGAGGTCGGAAGACCCGACGCCTACCGCGAACTCGCCGAGGCGATCGCCGCGGGCGATCCGCCGCGCGCACGCACGGCCGCACAGGACGTGCTCGAACCCGCGACCACCGCGCTGCTCAGCGTTATCGACAACCTGGAGGAGCAACGATGACCATCTCGACCGACCGGCCAACCCGCCGAGGTTTCACCCTGGCCGATGCCGGCCGGGAGTTCTGGAAACACCCGTCCCCCTGGATGATCGGCGTTGTCTTCGTCGCGGCGCTGACCGCGCGCATCGTCGTCGGCGACTGGCACATCACCGACGCGGTGGTGCCCCTGGTGATGGTGGCGCTTTTCCCGTTCTTCGAGTGGATCATCCACGTGTTCATCCTGCACTGGCGGCCGAAGCGAGTCGGCAGGCTGACCTTCGATCCGCTGCTCGCCCGCGAACACCGGGCCCACCACATGGAACCACGCAACGTTCCGCTGATCTTCATCCCGTGGAAATCGCTTGTGTCGTGGGTGCTTCCGCTCACCGTCGCCGTAGCACTGCTGGCGTTCCCGCGCCTCGGCATGGGCCTGACCTACCTGGTGTTCATCGCCGCGATGGGGCTGGTCTACGAATGGACCCATTACCTCATCCACAGCGATTACAAGCCGAAAACCGCTGTGTATCGGGCGATTTGGCGTAATCACCGCAATCACCACTTCAAGAACGAGCACTACTGGTTCACGGTGACCAGTTCCGGCACCGCCGACCGGGTGCTCGGCACCTACCCTGACATCGCCACCGTCGCGACATCACCGACAGCGAAGAATCTGCACGCCGACGTCGCGTAACGCTACTGGACGATGATCGGGTCGCCGATGCTCACCGTGTTGTAGTACCACGCGGCATTGTCGGGGCTGAGGTTGATGCAACCGTGGCTGACGTTCGAATTGCCCTGTGACGCCACCGACCACGGTGCGGAATGGACATAGACTCCGCCCCACGTGACGCGAACGGCGTTGTTGACGGTCAGCTTGTAACCCTCGGGATCGGACAACGGAATGCCGATGGTGCGCGAGTCCATGATGACGACCGATTGCTTCTCCAGCGCCGAGAAGGTGCCCTTAGGCGTCGGGAACTTCGGCTTGCCCATGGATGCGGGCATCTGCCGTGCCACCTGTCCGTCGATGCTGACGGTGAACGTGTGCGCGCTCACGTCGGCGACACCGACTGTCGTGGCGCCGGTCTCGAAGGATGTCTTCGCGCCGCCCGCCGTCACCATGATGTTCGAATGAGCCGGCCAGAACCCCGACGGAGTCCATTGCACGACACGGTCATTGAGCCAACTGAAGGAACCGGCGGGAGTCGCGGGAGAGCTGAACGAGATGGTGCGTTCTGCGCCTGGGCGGTCCGCGATCGACTGAGCGAACGTCACTGTCACCGGCATCGCCACGCCGACCTTCTGCCCGGGCGACGGGGTGATGCTGACGACATCGGTCGGTGTGGTGACGCTTGCCGCACTGGTGGTGACGGATTCGGCGAGGGCGATTGTGGCAATCCCCACCACGACAAGCAGATTACGAACGGCTCTACGCACTTTCACATTTCCTCCGTGGTGGACACCTCAGCAAGCTTCCATCCTAGTTGGCACCCGTCGAATCCTCGGGAAGCTGCAAGTCAGGGCCGGTTCGCATGTCGCGTCAACGCACGACGGCTACGGCGCGGTTGATGCCCAGCAGCGTGTAACCGAGGGCGAGCGCACCGCACGCGAGCACACAGATGTTCACGACCACCGACGCCGTGCCGATGCTTCCCGGGTCCAGGAAGTAGTACGGCGCACGCCTGCCCACGTGGTTCAGCACGAGCAGCGCCAACGCCAGATATGCCGCCGGATAGACCAACCATGCCACCGGCTGCCACCACCGGACCTTCGCCCGATCCCGACCGACCAACAGCCAATCAGTCAGTGCCAGCACGGGAACGACGACATGCAACAGCAAGTTGGCCGGCGTGTAACCCATGCTGCGCTCGGTCAGGAACAGATTCCAGATGACGCCTGCGATCAACACGTAGAGCACCACCGCACCGCGCAAGCCCACTCTGGCGTCCGCGCGGGGCAACGCAAGCGACCACACGTAGTACCCGGCGGCAAGGACGTTGGCTTGATACGTGAACGTGCTGAGTCGCCACAGCAGACCCGACCGCGCCGACGTCGCCACCACGATCAGGGCCAGGACCACCGCCACCACAATGCCGACGCGCAGCGTCACTCGAAGCACCTGCACGCCTGCGAGCGTATCCGCGCGGATCAGGCAGGCGGGGTGAGCGGCGCCGGGGGCGGCGCCGCCGCGGGATCGGCGGGCGGTGCGACATCGGACGGCGGCACGTCGTCATTAACCCCGTGCAGCCGGTCCCTGATCCGGCTGAGGAGGCCAGGCCGCTCCTCCGGAGGGGGCGGCACCGGCGGCGACTGCTCCGGCGGCAGCGGCGCGTCGGCAGGCGGCGCAGGCGCAGCCGCGGGATCGGGCGGCAGGCCGTCGGCCGGGGGCGTGTCCGGCGCTGGCGCGGGTGCCTCCGGGAGGCTGACGGGTGTCTCGCTGTAGACGGGCGGCGGGTCCTCCGCGGCGGGTGCCTCCGGCGGCTCAGGCTGCGGGGGCACCGCCTCGACGACCGGCGCGGGCGGTGCGACGGCGATCGGTGCCTGGTACCGCGTGACGGCCGCCGGTGTCTCCTCGGTGACCTTGGCTGCGGGCCGCGGTTCCGCCGTCGCGTTGTCTCTCTTGGGAACCAGCTGCAGGCTGACCGCGACCGACGCCGAGACGGTGAACGTCAGCACCCCGGCCACGAGTAGGGCCAGCGGGCCCGCCTGACTGAGCTGCCGACGACGGGGCTCCGCAGTGGGCTGCTCGCCGAAGTGGTGGGCATCGTCGAGGTGGCTGAAGTCGACGTTCTGCGCGGAGGCCAGCGCCGCGCCCCGCGCGAGAGCGAGTTGCGCCTCGGCGGGCGCGAACACGGGTACAGCCAGCGCTTCCTCGAGGACGGGCAGCAACTCGTCATCGCCGCCGGAGCCGACCATGACCAGGGCCTCGGGCTGCCAGTCAGCCCGGGCGAACAGGCTGCTCAACCAGCGGATGAGGTCGTCCTCGCTGACGATCCTGCGATTGACCGACGTCTGCACCGCGCCGTCGCGAAGGTGCACGATCAACGTGATCACGGTTTCGGGCTCGAGCACGCACACCGCCGTGGTGCCGAAACCGATGACCTCGGCGATGCCGCGCGCCAACGCCTCGGTGGCCTCGGGCAGCCGAACCGGCACCACGTTGTCGAACCCCGAGTCGGTCAACGACTTCAGCAACAGCGAGGCCTCGGCATTGGCGTCGTCGCTCCAGGTCACCCCGATCGAGTGCAGGCGATGACCGGACGTGAGCGCGATCGCCTCACTGCGCCGCACCGCGGCCGCCGCCTGTCGGGAGGTCTGGACCGCGTCGCACCGACCCCGGAATCCCACCTCGAACGCATTGCGGTCCATCGTGGCGCCGTCGGCGTCCTGCCCTTCGACGAGGACGAGGCCGACGGCGGACGGCGTTACCGATAAGCCGAGTACGGCGTCCACTCACACCCCTTCGGACGTCCACCTGTCGGGGTGACACTACCTGCACCCGGCGCTACCGGCTCATCGGGCGTTGGGCGCCTGCCGGTTGTTCGAAAATCGAAATGTGCTGTGCCCCAGGAAAGTCCTGCCCATCCCATCGTGTTCTATTTGCCCACGAAACGATTGAAGCGATCCGCCACGTGCCGTCCGCGGGCGTGGCATCCTGCCCCGCATGGCAACAGTAGGACAGACGGAGGGCCGGCCCGCCGAACGCACGCTGTTCGGGCATCCCGTCGGCCTGGCCAACCTATTCGGCGTCGAGTTGTGGGAGCGCTTCTCCTTCTACGGGATGCTCACCATCCTCGGCTACTACCTCTATTACTCGGTCACCGACGGCGGCCTGGAACTGCCGAAGGCCACGGCGACCGGCATCGTGGGCGCCTACGGCGGGCTGGTGTATCTGTCCACCGTGCTGGGCGGCTGGATCGCCGACCGATTGCTCGGCATGGAACGCACCGTGTTCTACGGCGGCGTGGTCGTGATGTGCGGCCACATCGCGCTGGCGATCGTGCCGGGCCTGGCGGGGGTCGCGGTCGGCCTTGTGCTCGTGGCGCTCGGTTCGGGTGCGTTGAAGGCCAACGCGTCGTCGTTGCTCGGCACCCTCTACGACAAAGGCGATGCCCGCTGCGACGGCGGCTTCACGCTGTTCTATCTGGGCATCAACCTCGGTGCGTTCATCGGCCCGCTGATCACCGGCCTGCTGCAGACGCGTGCCGGGTTCCATTACGGCTTCGGTGCTGCCGCGGTCGGGATGGCGCTCGGACTGGCACAGTACGTAGCGTTTCGCCGTAACCTCGGTACCCACGGCCAGACCGTGCCGAACCCGTTGCCGCGCAGTGGAATCGGCTGGGCGGTGGGTGCCGCGCTCGCCGTCATCGTCATCGTCGCGGTGTCGTTCATGACCGGCCTTGTCGAGCTGGCCAACCTGTCACAGGTCACCACGGGGGTGATCGTCGTGGCATCGGTGGCGTACTTCGTCGTGATGTTGACCAGTTCGAAGGTCGAGGCGATCGAACGGACGCGGGTGCGCGCCTTCATCCCGTTGTTCATCGCCAATGCGGTGTTCTGGTCGCTGTTCCAGCAGATCTTCACGGTGCTCGCGGTGTACTCCGATGAACGGATGAACTGGTCGATCTTCGGATGGACCGCACCGTCGAACTGGATCGGATCCATCGAACCCGTCTGGATCATCGCGCTGTCACCGCTTTTCGCGATCATGTGGACACGACTGGGCAACCGGGCGCCGACCACGCCTCGTAAGTTCGCCTACGGCGTGATCGGGATGGGTTTGGCCTTCCTGATGTTCCTGCCGATGGCGGGCACGACGGGCAAGGCGGTGCCCGCCCTGCTCGTGGTCGGCATCATGGCGGTCTTCGCCATCTCCGAACTGCTGCTGTCGCCCATCGGCCTTTCGGTGACCACAAAGCTTGCGCCCGAGGCGTTTCGGGCTCAGATGATGGCGCTGTACTTCTTCTCGGTCGGCCTCGGCACCTCGATGTCAGGCGTGCTGGCCCGGTATTACGATCCCGCGCACGAATTCGCCTACTTCGGAATCATCGGCGCCGTCGCAATTCTGGTCGGTGTGGTGGCATTCGCCATCGCGCCGTGGATCAGCCGACTGATGGAGGGCGTGCACTAGCGGCGGCGTGGCCAAAGCGTGACCCGACCGAAACCGCAATCGCCCTTCGCCGGGATCAGCATGGGAATCGGATCGCGGAGGAGGTTGACCGATGTCGATAGCTGCACCGATCGACGCGATAGACATCGGCGACCCACCGCGGGCCGACGCCGTCGAACACGGCGTGGTGGCCGTGCGCAACTACGGATTCGGCCGTTCGGAGGCCGCCTGCTCCTGCGGGTGGGCGGGTCGTCGCCGTTACCTGAAGGCCGCCGCCGAACAGGACGCGTGGATGCACTCCGTGCACCAGAAGTGCGATATCGCCGTGCCCCTGGTGATTCCGTTCCCGGCAGCCTGAGTCAGCCCGCCAGGATCTCCTTCAGCATCTGCGGCCCGATGTTGCCGCCGGACAGCACAATCACGGAGCGACCAGGCGGCGTCGCGCCCTTGCGGTAGGCCGCCAACGCCACCGCACCGCTGGGTTCGGCGACCAGATGTGCGCGATGCGCGAGTTCACGCACGGCATCTCGAATCTCGCTCTCCGACACCGTGATCAGATCGTCAAGCACCTTCTGCAGGTGTGCGAACGTCAACTCGGACGGTTGTGACCGAAGGCCGTCGGCTATCGTCCGGTTCCTGTCCTCGATCGTCCAGTCCACCCGGTGGCCTGCGCGAAGGGACTCGGCGGTGTCGGCCGCCAACTCCGGTTCGACGCCGAACACGCGGGCATCGGGGCAGAGCGCCTTGATCGCGGTGCCGATGCCCGACGCCAGTCCCCCGCCACTGACCGGAACGATCACGTTGTCAACGGCGGGCAGATCCTCGGCGATCTCGAGGCCGATGGTGCCCTGCCCGGCGATGACGTCCGGGTGGTCGAACGGCGGCACCAGCACCCCGCCGGTGCGCTCGACGACTTCGTCGGCCACTTTTTCGCGCTGGCCCGCACCGCACAGCACCACCTCGGCGCCGTGGCTGCGGGTGGCCGCCACCTTGATGTCGGGTGTTTCCTCCGGCATCACGATGTGCGCGGGCACGCCGTAGACCGCCGCCGCGTACGCCACCGCCTGCGCGTGGTTGCCGCTCGAATACGCGACCACGCCGCGGGTCCGCACGGACTCGTCGAGGTGCCCGATCGCGTTGAACGCGCCGCGGACCTTGAACGCGCCGATCGACTGCAGGTTCTCGGGTTTGATCCACAGCGGGCGGTCGTCATCCGCCCAGCCCGCGGGAACCAACGGCGTGCGAAGGATGTAAGGACGGACCAGTTCGGCGGCGGCGCGAATGTCGTCGATGGTTACCAGCTGCACCGGACCAGTCTGCCCGATCGGCTGATCATGGCCTGGTCGCGGTGAAGCTGCTGCTGGTTGCCGACTCGGAGTCGACGTTGAAACCCCTGCCCGCCAGCAGCCGACGGAAGAACTCGGCGCTGACCTTCGCCTGCAGCCGCACACCGTATTGCCGGGAGAAGACCCGGTCCTGCGGCAGCACCACCGTCGGCGGGCCGCCGGGTGGCGGCGTGAAGGTGATGGTGGTGCCGTCGGCTGCCACCGTCGCATACTCATACTCCAACAGCGGTGCCCAGTCCTCGCCGCTTCGTACCGACACCAAACCGTCGGGATGAACCTGAAACTCCATGCCCCCCTTGAAGAATGGCACCAGGTTGATGAACAGCAGCAGCAGGCCGGGAATCAACAGGATGAACAACGCATAAGCGTGCGTGTTCTCCAGTTCGGCGTCATAGGTCGGAGCGATCATCTCGGCGAGCCAACCCTCGATGAAAACGCCGATGTCGGTGAACACCTCACTGACCGTCGCCCGTCCGGTCGATACGTCGTAGATCGCGGCCATCGAACCGGCGATCCCGCCAAGGGTGAGCAGCCCGCCGAACAACACCAGCCCCCAACTGGTTCGGGAGACGAACGCGCCGAGCAGATGAGTCGGTTCACGCAGTTCGTACTTCGGCCCGCCAAGGGGTTTCGCCATACACCAGATGCTGATCGCGATCGCGGCGATCAGCGCCAGCCACTCCAGGGGCGAGAAGTACACGCTCTGCGAGTGGTAGACCGCGAGGCCGAGAAACGCCAACCACGCGATCCACCGCAAGGCCCGCTGCCACCACGTGATCCGCCGCTCGACGGTGTCTTCCGGGTGTCGCCGCGGCTGGCGCCCATCGGTGGTCGGGGTCGGCGCCTGCCAACGTTCGCTGCCGGTCACGCGAAGATGGTAGCGTCGCCAACCACAACGGATGGGCGCTACAGCAAACCTTCTAACGTGAGGCCGCGACGGTGTATTCGTACCCGGTGGTGCCGCGCTACGCGGAAATCGACCAGCAGGGCGTGGTGTTCAACGGCCACTACCTCACCTGGTTCGACGAGGCATGCGCCGGATTTCTCGAACACCTGGGTGTCACCTACCCGGGGCTGATCCACTCCGGACACGACATTCAGGTCGTGCACAGCGACATCGATTATCTGGCCGGGGTTCGCTGGGGCGATTCGGTGCGCGTTGCAGTGCACTGTGAGCGGATCGGGACCACCAGTTTCACGCTCGGATTCACCGTGTTGCGGCGCACCGGCGAGGCGGCCGAACACACCGCTGTCCGTGGTCGCAACACCTACGTGGTGGTGTCGACGGACGACTGGGCCAAGCGGCCGATCCCCGACAGGCTGCGCGCCGTGTTGGCCAAACCCGTGCAGGTGTGAGCGGTACGGTCTTGGCATGGGCCACGATCACGATCACCAACGCGAGCTGCCGCCCGGCATGGCCGAGCAACTCGAGTTGGCCTACGCCGGGATGGTGTCCTTCGGGCACCGCCCGTTCCTCACCGAGGTCGGCCAGTTGGAGTCGTGGCGACCCGACGTTGCGATCGTCGGCGCACCGTTCGACATCTCCACCACGAACCGGCCCGGCGCCCGGTTCGGTCCGCGCGCGATCCGCGCCACCGCCTACGAACCAGGCACCTACCACCTCGACCTCGGGTTGGAGATCTTCGACTGGCTCGAGGTCGTCGACTTCGGTGACGCGTATTGCCCACACGGCCAAACCGAGGTGTCGCACAACAACATTCGCGAACGCGTGCATGCGGTCGCGTCACGGGGCATCGTTCCCGTGATCCTCGGCGGCGACCACTCGATCACATGGCCGGCCGCCACCGCGGTCGCCGACGTGCACGGGTACGGCAACGTCGGGATCGTGCACTTCGACGCGCACGCCGACACCGCCGACGAGATCGAAGGCAACTTGGCCAGCCACGGCACCCCGATGCGGAGGCTGATCGAGTCAGGCGCGGTGCCGGGCACCCACTTCGTCCAGGTCGGCCTGCGCGGATACTGGCCGCCGCAGGACACCTTCGAGTGGATGCTCGAACAAGGCATGACGTGGCACACCATGCAGGAGATCTGGGACCGCGGATTCAAGGCGGTGATGCGCGACGCGGTGAGCGAGGCGCTCGCCAAAGCCGACAAGCTCTACGTGTCCGTAGACATCGACGTCCTCGACCCGGCGCACGCCCCCGGCACCGGCACGCCCGAACCGGGCGGCATCACCAGCGCCGACCTGTTGCGGATGGTGCGCCAACTCTGCTACGAGCATGATGTCGCGGGCGTCGACGTGGTCGAGGTGGCACCCGCCTACGACCACGCGGAACTGACGGTCAACGCCGCGCACCGGGTGGTGTTCGAAGCGCTCGCAGGCATGGCCGCACGCCGCCGTGACGCCGCGTCGGCGAAACCCGGGCCGCCGGCAAGATAGATCCTCCTTCGCATGTATCAAGTCTGCGTGCACCTGTGGACCTGCTAGATCGACTCCGCGTCGACGTTCCGGTCGCGCAGGCGGGAATGGGCGGTGGGCTCGCGGGCCCCGAGTTGGCCGCGGCGGTGGCTGCCGCCGGAGGCCTTGGAACGCTCGGCCTGTTGCCACCCTCGCAGTTGTGTACCGCCATCAGCGACGTGCGCGACGTCGTCCCCGACCGCGCTGTGGCGGTCAACCTGTTGATGCCGTTCGTCCGCCGCAAGCACGTCGAGGTGTGCATCCAATCGCGAATCGACGTGGCCGTCATCGCGTTTGGGATGGACCGCAATCTGGTCCAGCGGCTCTCCGAACAAGGCGTGTTTGTATTCGTCATGGTCGGCACCGAGGAGGAAGCGCAGCGGGCGTGCGGTTGCGGCGCGAACGGTCTGATCGCCCAGGGCGGCGAGGCGGGCGGGCATCTCTCCGGGACAACTCCGGCGCTGAAATTCCTCCCCCGGGCGCTTGCGGTGGCTCGCGGAAGGCCGGTGCTGCTGGCGGGCGGTGTGGCCACCGCCGAGGACACCCGCGCGGCGATGGCCGCCGGGGCCGCAGGGGTGGTGGCGGGCACCAGGTTCCTGCTGACCGACGAGTCCCGCGCGCATCCGGCATATCAACGCCGAATCCTGAATGCGGACAAGACGATTCGGACGACGCTATTCGGGATGGGCTGGCCGCTGGCGCATCGCGTGGTGGCCAATGCGGCGACCGAGCGGTGGTGCCGCGGCGACGGGCGGGCCCGGTTGCTGCCGCGGATGATCAACGCGGGCAGCGGCAGTCTCGCCAGACTCCCCGACCGGGCGGTCGGATCGGTGCTGCGCATGCAGACGCGGGTGCTGCCGTTCTTCTCCCCCATCACTCCGACGGTCGACATGCCGGAATCGGTGGTCGACCACACGGCCCTGTACGCCGGTGACAGCGCGCTGAGGATGACATCCGTCATATCCGCGCAGAAGGCGGTGACGGAGTTGGCGCCCAAGTGAACAATGAAGGTATGAACGGAGTCCTGTTCTTCGACGGGGCCTGCGGCATGTGTACGCGGTCGGTCTACTTTCTCGTCAGGCACGACCGGACCGGCAACGTCGCGACAGAACCGTTGCAGAGTACCGGCGTGGCCGAGCGGCTGGGAATACCGGAAGACGAGTTGCTGCAGGCGATGCGGTGGCTGGACGACTCCGGCGCCGTCTACACCGGCGCCGAGGCGTGGGCCGCCGCCTGGTCGGTCGCGCTTGGCATCCGCCTGCCGCTGCTGATCTACCGCACCCCCGGTATCCGCTTCGTCCAGGACGCGGTGTACCGCTGGGTGGCCAGCCATCGCTACCGCTTCCGTGGCACGACGCCGTACTGCCAGTCGCATCCCGTTGCCTGCTGACAGCCCGGAAACGGTTGTCCGCCAGTCGGATCCGCTGATCAGACCGACCGGTGCCGACGATCTGGACGTCGTCGGCGCGATCTACGCCCACTACGTAGAGGCCGGGGTCGCGACGTTCGAACTCGTCGCACCGGACGCGGCGGAATGGCGACGTCGGTTCGTCGCCGTGCGGGATGCGGGTCTGCCGTTCCTCACCGCGATGCTGGACGGCAGGGTGGTCGGCTACGCCTACTGCGGGCCGTGGAAGACCCGGCCCGCCTACCGGCACACCGTCGAGGACTCCATCTACGTCGCGCCGGACGCGGCGGGCCGCGGGATCGGTGGCCAACTGCTCGACGCGCTGCTCGAGCATTGTGCGGCAGCGGGTGTCCGCGAGGTCATCGCGGTGATCGTCGACAGCGGCGACGTGGCGTCGCTGGCGCTGCACCGCGATCGCGGATTCGTCGACGCGGGCAGGCTGACCCGAGTTGGGTTCAAGCACGGCCGATGGCTGGACACTGTGCTGCTGCAGCGCAGCCTTGCCGCTCAGCCGAGTTGATCGGTCACCTCGCGCCAGACGGGGTTGTCGTTGCGATGATCGGCGGTGTTGCGACATTCGCCGTACAGCTTCATGGTGGCGAAGCCGTGATCATCGATGTTGCGGTAGAAGATCGCCGTGACCCCATCCCTGGTCAGCTTCTGACCGAAGTGCTCGGCCGTCGAAGCGGCGGGTGTCCAGCCGTGCGCCGTCAGCGAAGCAGCCACGTCGCGCAGGTACTTCACCGAATTGTTCTGCGGCAGCACAAAGTTGAGATACATCACGGCCTGGTACGGCGGCTCCGTCTCGTTCTGGCACGAAACGAACGCATAGCCGCCGGTTACGTCCTGTAAATCCGCAATGCCGCGGATCTGCCTGGCCGACGTCAGCACCTGCCCGACGGACTGCGCATCGGTCATCGGCTCGCCCTGAATCGGCACCTCGTCGTCGTCGCGGCCGGTGAGCCAGAGCGCGCCCGCTGTCACCGCCAGCACCGCCGTGAATGCCGACAACGCCAGCACCGCGGTTCGCGACGAGGTCAGCCGGCCGATCATCGCGACCTACCGACCCGCGATCCCGCTGATCAACCGGTCGCAGAGAGCCTCCATCTCCGCGCGCGCTTGATCCGGATCGGCCGCGCGGGAGACGAACAGCGCCGCCTCGTCCAGCGCTCCGAGCAGCACGTGCGCGGCCGGCCGCAGCGGCTGTTCGGGGATGGCCCCTTCGGCGACCGCATGCGCCAACATGCCCTCGAGCACGCCGAGGCCGTACTTCACCCCGACCGCACGCCACCGCTCCCAGCCAAGCACCGCGGGCGCGTCGATGAGCACGATGCGTGCGACGTCAGGCGCCGAGCACCGTTCGAGGAAGAGCCGAGCCCCCAGCCGCATGCCCGCCAGTGCGTCAACCGGTTGGCGCTCCGCGATTTGCCGGGCGATGTCGGTGACCAGATCGCGTTCGACCTCCTCATAGACCGCCGCAAACAACGCCGCCTTGTCGTCGAACTGGTGGTACAGCGCGCCGCGTGTCACGCCGGCCGTGGCCACGATCGCCTGCGTCGACACGTCCGCAAAGCCCTTGTCGGCGAACAACTTTCGGGCAGCCTGGAGCAGGACCGCCCGCGTCGCGGCGGTGCGTTCGGCCTGGGTGCGCCGGATCGACACCACGTCCTCGTTGACTTTCATACAGCCTGCACGTAACTTTCATGCCAAGTGTTTGTAAGTGTGATCGAAAGGATAGCGAAAATGCCACAGGTCGCGCTGGACCAGGCAACTATCGACTACCGCGTGTTGGGCCCACAGGACTCACCGCACCCGCCGGTGGTGTTCGTGCACGGCATTCTTGTCGACAGCCGACTGTGGGACCGGGTGGCGGAGGGACTGGCGCGTCAGGGGTTCCGTTGCTACCTGCCGGACTGGCCACTGGGTTCCCACGTCACTCCGGTCACGGATGCCAAGGTGCTGTCGCCGCCCGGGGTCGCGACGCTGATTCGCGACTTCATCGAGGCGCTCGGCCTCTCGAACGTGACGCTCGTGGGCAACGACACCGGTGGTGGCCTGTGCCAACTGGTCGTCGACGCCTATCCGGACCGGATCGGCAGGCTGGTGCTGACCAACTGCGATGCGTTCGACAAGTTCCCACCGTTCCCGTTCACTGCCGTCTTCGCGTTGTTGCGGGGACCCATCTCGATCAAGCTGCTGTTCGAGCAGATGCGGATCAAGGCTCTACGGCACTCGCCGCTCGGATACGGCCTGCTGGTCCGCCCCGACCCACAGCTCACCGCTGCCTGGGTGGAGCCGGCGCGCACCGATGTCCGCATCCGCCGCGACCTCGCCATGCTGCTGCGCCATGTCGCCAAGACCGACCTCGTCGACGTCTCGACTCGGCTCGGGCAGTTCACCAAACCCGTGACCATCGTGTGGGGTCAGCGGGACCGCGCGTTCACGCCGGCCCTCGGTCGACGGCTGGCCGCCCTGTTCCCGAACTGCGAGCTGATCGAGGTGCCCGAGGCCAGGACATTCGTGTCACTCGACGCACCCGATGCGGTCATCGCCGCCATCGAGAAAGTGGGCGCTACCGCCTGATCAGTGTTTGACCAGTGTGTACTGGCAGATGTCGGTGTAGCCGTCGCGGAACAACTCGGCGCAGCCGGTCAGGTACTTCATGTACCGGTCGTAGACCTCCTGGGACTGAAGCTTGATGGCTTCGTCCTTGCGGGCCTCCAACTTGTCCGCCCAGATCTCCAGCGTGCGCGCGTAGTGCTCGCGCAGGCGCTGCGCCCTGGTCAGTTCGAAACCCGCCTTCTCCGCGCGCTCCACGACGACGTTGAACTTGGGCAGGTCCCCGCCGGGGAAGATCTCGTCCATGATGAACTTCGAGAAGCGAAGCAGCTTCATGGTCAGTGGCAGTCCGCTCGCGACGAACTCGTCATCGGTGGGCTTGATGATCGTGTGCAGCAGCATCACGCCGTCGTTCGGCAGCAGCTGGAAGGCCTTCTTGAAGAAGTCGTCGTAGCGGTCGCGGCCGAAGTGTTCGAACGCGCCGATCGACACGATCCGGTCGACGGGCTCGTCGAACTGCTCCCAGCCTTCCAGCAGCACCTTCTTGCTGCGCGTGCTCTTCGACGCGGCGAATGTCTGCTCGACATGGGCCTTCTGGTTCTCGCTGAGGGTCAGGCCGATGACGTTGACGTCGTAGCGTTCCAGCGCGCGGTTCAGCGTCGCACCCCACCCGCAGCCGATGTCCAGCAAAGTCATACCGGGTTGCAGGCCCAGCTTGCCAAGCGACAGGTCGATCTTGGCGATCTGAGCTTCCTCGAGCGTCATGTCGTCGCGCTCGAAATACGCACAACTGTAGGTCTGCGTCGGATCCAGGAAGAGCCGGAAGAACTCATCCGACAGGTCGTAATGCGCCTGCACATCCTCGAAGTGCGGCCTCAAGTTCTGTGTGTCACTCGTGGTATCTGGCAAGGTCAGCCTTTGGCTTTTGTTATTGAAGTGGTCCGGGCTCCGCGCGTTTCGAGAGCCACCCCCGTCGTGAGGGCAGTGTACGCACAATCGATGGGAAGAGCTTTCAGCGACCTGTACTCATCATATAGTTGACAAAGTCAATGAATCGTTTGACGATGTCAATTATGTCTCAGGTGGTCGACGATGTCCGCGGCTTCAACCGCTTCTACACCCGGGTTCTGGGTCTGCTGCAGCCCGACCTGGTCGGGTCGGCGTTCGGGTTGACCGAGGCCAGAGTGTTGTTCGAACTGGCGAATCGCGACCATGCCGCGGTTGCCGACCTGCGCGGCGATCTGGGGCTCGACGCCGGTTACCTCAGCCGCATCCTGTCGAATTTCACCGCGTCGGGCTTGGTGACGCGGGAGAAGTCGTCGGTTGATGCACGGCGACAGGTGGTGCGGTTGACCGAGGACGGCCGGCGCGCCTTCGAGAAGCTGGACCGGTTGCAGGCGGACGCGATCGCAACGATGTTGGCACCGCTCGACGAGGGCCTGCGTGCGGATCTCGTTTCCGCGATGGCGCGCATCCGCCGCGCGCTGGGCGATGCGCCGCCCCGGACTGGGCTGGTGCTGCGCGCGCCCGCGCCGGGAGACCTCGGCTGGGTGATCGAGCGGCACGGTCACCGGTACGCCGCCGAGTACGGCTGGGATGCGACGTTCGAGGCGCTGGTGGCCCGCATCGTTGCCGACTTCGCCGACCGCGACGACGCCAGACGCGAAGCGGCGTGGATCGCCGAGTTGGACGGTGAGCGGGTCGGCTGTGTGTTCTGCACCAACCACCCCGACGAGGAAGCCACCGCACAGCTGCGACTGCTGCTCGTCGAGCCCTCAGCGCGCGGCAGCGGGGTGGGCACCCGACTGGTGGACGAATGCCTGCGATTCGCCCGGCGGGCCGGCTACCACCGAATCACGTTGTGGACCAACGACGTCCTGCTCGCCGCCCGCCGGATCTACCAGCGGGCGGGCTTCCGATGCGACCGCCGCGAGCCGCATCACAGCTTCGGACACGACCTCGTCGGCGAATTCTGGTCGCGTGACCTGTGACCGGTCAGGCCGCAGGCGTCGCGCCGAGCACCCGCTGGATGTCTGGCTTCATAGCCTGCAATTGACCGCCCCAGTAGCCCCAGCTGTGCGTGCCGTTGGGCGGGAAATCGAAGACGCCGTTGCTTCCGCCTGCCCGCGTGTACGCCGCCTGGAAGTCCCTGTTGGTGCGGATGGTCAGGCCCTCGAGGAACTGCGCGGGAATTTGCGCATTGCCGAGCCCGGCATCGAGATCCGTCGGATTGCCGTTGCCGCTGTACACCCAGATGCGGGTGCCGTTGGACACCAGTCGGCCGATCTGCAGCATAGGGTCGTTGCGCTGCCAGGCCGGCCCGCCGTACGGGCCCCACATGTCGAGCGCGTTGAACCCGCCGGCGTCGCCCATCGCGATGCCGACGAGCACCGGCCACAGCCCCTTGGACAGGTTCAGGAAGCCCGACAGCGCACCGGCGTAGACGAACTGGCCGGGGTGATAGGCGGCCAGGATCAGCGCCGCGCTCCCGGACATCGACAGGCCGACGACGGCGTTGCCTGTGGCACTGACACCCTTGTTCGCGGCCAGCCACCCGGGCAGTTCCGAGGTCAGAAACGTCTCCCACTTGTAGGTCTGCGTGGTGCCGTTGCCGACCGCGGGCCGGTACCAGTCGGTGTAAAAGCTCGACATGCCGCCGACGGGCGCCACGACCGAAAGGCCTGAGCCGTCGAACCAACTGAATGCGCCGGTCTCGATGTCCCAGCCGTTGCGGTCGTCGCGGGCACGCAGGCCGTCGAGCAGGTAGACGGCCTTGGGGCCGCCGCCCTGGAACTGGACGGTGATGTCGCGTCCCATCGAGGGCGAAGGAACGCGCAGGACCTCGACCGCCGCGTTCGCGGTCGGAGTGCCTCCGGTGATGCCGATCAGTGCGGGCAGCAACGCCGCCGCGAAGATTGCCGCCGAAAGTCGGCGGAGCCATTTGTTCGTTGCCTGGTGAGAAATGTTCATGGTCCTACTTCGGTCGTCCCGACAACGGGTTAATCGCGGGCCAACTCCACTCAGTTACACCGCGATGGGGGGACAATCGAAAACGACCGGAGCCGAAAGGAGTGAACGATGAAAGCCAAAGTCGGCGATTACTTGGTGGTCAAGGGGACCACTGTCGAGCAACACGATCGGCGCGGCGTCATCACCGAGGTCCGTTCGGACGACGGGTCACCGCCGTATGTGGTCCGGTGGCTGAGCACCGATCACACCGCTACGGTGTATCCGGGCCCGGACGCAGTCGTCGTCACACCGGCCGAGCAGGAAGCGGCGGACGCGCGGCATCGATCTGGATAGTCGAGAACCGGGGACGGGACGGAGGCTGGTCATGACCACCCCTGACGACATCGCATTCGCCGACGACGACAACACGTGGCTCGAGGCGGATCGCGTCGCGAGCGGCAGGGGGTGGGAAGCCAACGAAGCCGATCTGATCGAGCAGGCCATCGCCGTCCCGGACGACGAATCGGAGTTCGACCGCTGAGAACTCAGTTGTGGATGGCCGACGACTCCTTGAGTAGCAGCCCATAGCCGTTGCAGCACATGCTGATTCGGAGAGGTCGGCTCGGAGCGTGGGTGGCGAGCCAGGCGCGCAGCGCTGGCAGTTGCTTGTCCACGGATAAGTGTTTGACTCCGAGTTCGTCCAGCAGCATGTGCAGGCACCTGGGCTCTGTTCTGACGGTCATGGCTGTCCCCCTTCTACGCCCCGTCGGCCAATGTTATGTCGATGGGATGCGACGCGAGGCGGTTTGCTCAAATGCTGCCTCGGCCGCTTCAGCAACCGCGAAACCATTAGCTACAGAAGGAGAATCATGAAATTCGGTGACGCCGTCCTGCCCGGTGCGACCGCACTGTGTGCCGCGGCGGCCTTCGCGATGCTGCCGATGGCGCCCGCGCGGGGCGACGACGCCAATCCTCTGGTGGCACTGGTGGATGCGGCCGCTCAACGGCTGCAGACGGCGGACCCGGTGGCGGCGACCAAGTGGATCAAGGGCGGTTCGATCGAAGATCCGCCACGTGTCGAACAGGTGTTGTCCACGGTGGCGGCCGACGCCAACCGCAGAGGAGTGGACAGCGGGTACGTCAGGCGGATTTTCACCGATCAGATAGACGCCACCACGGGCATCGAGTACACCCGCTTCGGCCAGTGGAAGCTCGACCCCTCATTGGCGCCCGCCCAAGCGCCCGACCTGACCGCGTCACGAGACGTCATCGATCGGTTGAACGCTCAGATGGTCGAGCAGATCGCTGCCCAGTCCCCGGTGCTGCACTCCCCCGACTGCCTCCGCACCCTCGACGATGCCAAAGCCACCGTAGCCGCCGCCCGCACGCTCGACCCGCTGTACCGGCAAGGGCTCGACTATTCGACGCATTCCTATTGCGGTGCATGAGGTTTTCAGAACAGACTGCGCTCACCTTCGACGTCGTACTCGGCGACCGAACCCGCTTCGATCGCGGCGCCCTGTTCGTCGCTGGGGCCACTGCCGCGGAAGGCTTCGACCGCAGCCTGCGATTCCCACCGTTCGAAGATGTTTACCCGGCCTGGCTCGAGCAGGTCCGCCGTGATCGAGAAATCAAGGCAGCCCGCAGTGCGGCGCGCCTGACGAACCACCTTTACGCAGCCGGCGAGATAGTCGTCACGTTGCGTCGGGTCGACCACGACGTGTCCTGCGACAATCACCATCGCGAGCCTCCTTCCTGTGTAGTAAGCAGGAGACCATGAATCTTCGCCAGCCACGAGAACCCATCGGTTCGGTCGAGGCCACCGCCGACGCCGCCCGCGCGTTCGGGGAGGCGTACCAGACCGCTGACGGCTCAACGGTCATCCCGGTCACGCGCGGAGCCGATTCCCGTCCCGCGGGGATCTACGTGATCAAGGACGGCAACGCGACGTGGGTGCCCGCCGCGGACACCGGCCGGATCGCGCTGATGGGCATCCTGGTCGGACTGGTCGCCACGGCGCTGGCGGGCATGGCTATGATTCGTCGCCCGCCGTGGCCCGATCTGCACGGCGATATCTCGCACGCACACTAGCCGCCCCGACCACCACCACTACCATCAACGCGGCCAACCACGGCCACGCGCCGTGCTGATGCACCCAGCTGGCGATCGCACCCTGCACCCGGCCCGCCGCCCCGATCACCGGGTCTTCTGCGTTGCCGTTGCCACCGAACAGCCGGATCTCGTAGAACCCGTAGTAGCCGACGTAGCCGCCGACAACGACGAGCAGTGCGCCGCTGATGCGGTTGACGTACGGCATGATTCGGCGGATCCGCGCTGTGACGGTCGACGCGGTCACCGCGGCGGCCACGGCCAGCACGCCGACCACGAGGGTGAAACCACCCGCGTAGGCGAGGTACACCGCTACCGCGCCGACGGCAGAACCGCTGCGCAGCCCCGCGGCGGTGACCGCCAGAAACGGCCCGACCGTGCACGATACAGACGCGATCGCGTAGCCGACGCCGTAGCCGAACATCGATCCGAGTCGGGCCGTCGGCGCCCTGCGCGCGCCCCGCGCCAGCGGGCGCAGTGGGGTGATCTCACGCCCGGCGAGCAACCAAACCCCAAGGGCGACAAGGCCGACACCGATCACCGTGGTGACGTACGGAAGGTAGCGCTGCACGGTCGAGGCAACCGACACCGTGAGCAAACCGAAACCGGTGAAGACCGCGATGAAGCCTAGTGCCATGGCCGCTGTGGCGGTCACCGCACGCGCCATCGCCGCTCGCCTGCTGGTGTCCTCGCTTCGGACCACAAGAGCGAGATAGGCGGGCAACATGGCGAATCCGCACGGGTTCAGTGCCGCCACCAGGCCCGCGGCGAAGGCCAAGCCCAGCAGGTCTTGGTCCATGCCGCCGCTAGGCCAGCGCCGCGACCCGGTCGGACAATTCCTGAGCGGGCATGGCCGAGGTGGGGTTGTTCACGAATGTCGACGATCCGTCGGACCGGTAGAAGACGTAGGCCGGTTGCCACGGAACGTTGTAGCGGGCCCAGATCGATCCGTCGGCGTCGTTGAGGTTGGTGAAGTTCAGGTTGTACTTCGAGACGAAGGCCTGCATCGCCGCCACGTCGGAGCGTGCCGCCACCCCTACGAAGGTGACTCTCGGATTGGCAGCCGCTACCTGGCTGACGTTCGGCGCCTCGGCGTTGCAGAACGGACACCACGGCGTCCAGAACCACAAAACGGCGGGTTTACCCGCCAGGCTCGATCCGGAGAACGGGGCGCCCGACAACGTCGACCCGGTGAACTGCAACCGGTCGTCGGCAACCGCGGCGGGTGCACTGATCAAGCCGAACGTCAGCGCGGCGACCCCACTCAGCACGAGCGATCGGATCAAACGCGAAAATCGGGAGCTCATCGGGCATCTCCTTCGCTCAAGCGGAAGCATGCGGCGGACCTGCGTCGCACACTTCTAGACACGAAGGCATCGTCGTCGCGGTTCACCGACCGCTCAGTTCTGCCGCGGACCCAGTTCGGCCACGAATCGGTCGATGAACGCGGCCATGTCCGCATGCAGTGCGGGCCGGATCACGAATTTGGTCAGCCCCGCCGCTAGATAACCATCCAGTTGACGGTGTAACTGTGGCCAACCGCTCGCGATCAACTCGGTGGGATCGACGTCCGGCCGACGCCGCCTGACCGCTGCCGCCAAGGCGTCAGGCACGTCGCCGTCGCTGACAGCGAGGTTGATCCCGAAGTGGTCAGGTTCGATTTCGCGGCCTGCTGCGGCGGCGGCGCGCTGAATCTGCTCCCGGCCGCGGCGCGCCTCGTCGGGGGTGAGGAAACTGCCGAGCCATCCGTCGCCGAGTTCCCCGATACGGCGAAACGCCGCAGGCGCCGAACCGCCGAGCCACAGGTCCAGCGGCTTGACCGGGCGCGGTTCGACGTCGGCGGCGCTGACAGCGAAATACTCGCCCTCGAACGCGACATCGTCTTGTTCCAGAACCGATCTCAACAGTCGCAGCGATTCGTCGAAGACGGCCGCGCGTTCGCCGTCGGGCACCACGAAGATCTCCCGCTCCGCGGGTATCGCCGAGCGCAGCCCGAACACCGGCAGCACCCGCTTGGGCGCCAGCGCCGCCAACGACGCCAGCTGTTTGGCCACCAGAACCGGGTGCCGGCCGGGCAGCACCGCGACCGATGTACCGACCTTCAGCTTCGTCGTCCTGGCCAACGCGAAAGCCATCCCGACGAACGGGTCGACGGCCTTGGAATACACCAACTCCGAGAACCACAGCGAGTCGACGCGGGTCGCCTCGAGATGGTCGACGATGCCGGCCAGTTGTTCCGGACCCGTGTCCGCGCCCAGTCCGATGCCGAACCGAATCTTCACGACCCGATGCTACGGAAAGGCGGCCACAACCCTTGTGCGCAGTCGCCTGCAGGGACGAAGGTGAAGAAATGAGCGATCCGTGGATCCGGGGCTGTGTGGTTACGCGGATCAAGTTCCGTGGCGGACTGGTGCTCAAGCTCGACGACAATGAACTCGTCATCGCGGTGCCGTTCTATCTCACGCTGCCCAAGACCGCCCGCGACGACGAGGAGGCGGTGTTGATCGATCCGACCGCCGCCAGGCCTGTCGAACGCGCACTGTTCGACTTCGCGGGCTCCGTCTGCACCCATGCCAGCTGGGACGAGGACGGCAGCCTGCACCTCGGGTTCTCCGACGGCCACGAGATCCACGCGCACAGCGACCAGCACCGCACCGCGTGGGAGCTCTACGGTAAACACCATGGTTACGCCGCCTGCCTGGCGCGCGGTCAGGTCCGCGTCGTACGACACGACCTGCCGGAGGACGAATCAGCTGAGCGCTAGCACTACAGCGCATAATCTGGCGGGCGATGACTGCTCGGCTCTTTGCGCTCGCGATCGTGGCTGCGTTGCTGCTGACGACCTGTAGCTGCGGCCAATCGCCGCCGCAGCAGCCGACTGGCAGCAGTCCCGCCCGCTTGAAGCCGATCGCCGACGCGCTCGCCAAGCGCCTCGACGCTGCTGTCGATCAAGCCATGGTGGCCGCGGCGGTGCCCGGCGCCATCGTCGGCATCTGGGGGCCCGACGGTGATTATGTCCGCGCGTTCGGGGTGGCCGACAAGGTGACAAAGGCGCCGATGAAGGCCGACTTCTACAGTCGGATCGGCAGTGTCACAAAGACGTTCACGGTCACCGCGCTCCTGCAACTCGCCGATCAAGGGAGGCTGAATCTCGACGACTCGATTGCAGAGTTCGTCGACGGCGTACCGCTTGGCGACCGGATCACGTTGCGGCAGTTGGCTCGGATGCAGAGCGGGCTGTTCAACTACAGCGGGTCACCGGAGTTCCAGCAGGCGATATTCGCCGATCCGCACCGTGCCTTCACCCCGCGCGAACTGCTGTCCTACGCCTTCGCGCAACCGAATCAGTTCCCTGCCGGGCAGAAGTTCGAATACAGCAACACCAACACGGTCCTGCTCGGCCTGGCGGTGCAAAAGGTCAGTAAAGAGCCGCTGGCCGACTACATCCGCAACCACATCCTGACGCCATTGGGGTTGAACCACACCAGCTTTCCGGCGGGCAACGACTTGCCAGATCCGCACGCACAGGGCTACACCGAGGGCGCGGACGGTAAGGAGGCCGTCGCCACCGATTGGAACCCGTCGTGGGCGTGGGCCGCAGGGGCGATGATCTCCACGCTCGACGATATGCGCGCCTGGTCGGTGGCGTTGGCGACCGGCAAGCTGTTGACCCCGCAGATGCAGGCGCAGCGGTTGCAGACGGTCGGCTCCCCCGGGATGCCCCCGCAGGACGGATACGGCTTGGGCATCTTCGATCTCGGCGGGTGGATCGGTCACAACGGCAGCCTGCCCGGATATCAGACCGTCGTGGTCTACCTGCCGGAGAAGCAGACGTCGCTGGTCATCATGACGAACACCGACATCGAGTACCGCGGCGGTGAAGCAAGCACCGCTCTGGCGACCGCGATCACCAAAGAGCTGACACCGGACCACGTTTATTCGCTCGGCCCACAGCTGCCGCGCTGAAGAAGGAGATGACCGAGATGACCATGCAAGGATCGGCAACCGTGACCATGGCTGCGCCTGCAGACAAGGTATGGCACCTCATCGCCGACGTCCGCAATACCGGCAAGTTCTCGCCCGAAGTGATGGAGGCCGAATGGCTCGACGGTGCAACAGGTCCCGCACTCGGCGCACGCTTCCGCGGACACGTCAAACGCAACGAGATCGGACCGGTGTACTGGACCACCTGCCGGGTGACCGCGTGTGAGCCGGGCCGCGAATTCGGCTTCGACGTGCTTGTCGGTGACAAGGCGGCCAACACCTGGCACTACCGGCTCACTCCCGTCGAGGGCGGCACCGAGGTGACCGAGTCGTTCAAGATGCCCGAGAGCCTGTTCACGACGCTGTTCGGGATCTTGGGCGGTCAGCTACGTCAGCGCCGCAACATCCGCGACATGCGAACCACCCTCGAGCGCATCAAAGCCGTTGTCGAAGCGCCCGAGGGTGGATGACGCAGGTTACTGAACCCCGATACCGAAGACCGGGACCCAGAGGCCGAACAGCCAGAAGCCCCACTGGTGGAAGCCGTCATCCCAGACCGGGTTGACGTCATAGCCCCAGTAGTTGAACGGGCGTGGCGGGCCGCCTGCCCACTGGAACGCCGGCGGTGGGCCCCAGCCCCACGGTGGCGCACCCTTGCTGTCGTCCCACCAGTCGTGCCTGTTGTTGGCCCACCACGGGCCTTTGTCCCAGTCGGCGTGACGATTGCCGTCGCCGCACCACGGCGGGCAGTAGTCATCGTGCCCGTGACCGTTGCCCCGGCCGTTGTTGTCGCCACAGAATGGCGGGCAGAAATCGTCATGTGGCTTCAGCGGTGCAGGCGCAACCGGGTCGGCGGACGCGACGGCCCCGCCAGGCCCAATGGCTCCGAATCCGAGCGCACCGACGATCATGGCTGCTGAGACGAACTTAGCCAGCCCCATCGTTATCGACTCCCAACTTGCAACTTCGACGCCGAATCCGGCGCCAAGCCGTCACTATTCTTTCCGAAACCGGAGAAACGCAAACCGTTAGCTCCTCTGTGCATATCGGGACTCAAAGCTGTGGCGTTACCGATTGACGGTCAATGGATATCGTTGGCAGATCAGCGTTTTGCGGTAATCGCAAGGCGCGCAGGCGACGCAGTTGATCGCCGATTGCTCGCCGTGAAACGACTCGTGCGACGGCGCTGTGTCGTTGCTCACACTTTCTTCATTGACGTCGGCGTCGACATGCACGCGTGTGTGCTGACGGCTGGCCGCGGACCACATGAG
Source organism: Mycobacterium sp. ACS1612 (assembly GCF_001667505.1). GTDB lineage: Bacteria > Actinomycetota > Actinomycetes > Mycobacteriales > Mycobacteriaceae > Mycobacterium. Next base: position 33,684 of record NZ_LZHZ01000035.1, on the reverse strand, counting down.
TTGGCGGTGTCTTGAAAGAGCTCCGCCGCCCGTACGCGGCTGGTAGAACGAATGCTGCTTCCGCGAGCCGAAGGAGTCACCGATGGGCAGATGGTCACGCGAGGAACTCGAAGAGGCGTTCGCGGCTTATCAGCGCGACGTGGTGGAGGTCGGCAAGACATGGGATTGGGCAGGCTATGCCGACCATTTCACCGAGGATGCGAAGTACGTCGAGCACGCGATGGGAAACATGCAAGGCCGCGACAACATTCGCGAGTGGATCGTCTCGACCATGAACCAGTTTCCCGGCAACGAGATGCCGTCCTATCCGGTGGAGTGGTACTCGATCGACACCGACAAGGGCTGGGTCATCTTCAAGAACATCAACACGATGAAGGACCCTGGCGACGGCAGTGTGCACGGTGCGGCAGTGATCACCGTGCTCGAGTACGCGGGCGACGGCAAGTGGAGCTACGAGGAAGACGCCTACAACCCGATGAACTTCCTGATGATGATCCAGGGCTACGTCAAGCGTTGCCACGAACTGGGCACGCTGTCCGAAGACGCCCGCGCGTTCGCCAAGAATATGAATTGGGAGCTGGCGTAATTTTTTCCGCGAGCAGACGCAAAACTGCCCATTTTTCGCGATTTTTGGTCAGTTTTGCGTCTGCTCGCGCGGAGGTGATTACCGGATGACGAAGTCGCTTGGATCGGGTTCGCGGGTCCAGGCCCAGTAGTCTACGAGCCGCCACGGGCTCAGGCCGTAGACCTCGCCGAAGCGGTTCTTGTAGAACGAGTGCTTGATCGACGGCTGTGACCACACCAGTTTGCGCATCTCGGCCTGCGTGGCCTCGACCCAGCCAGCGGTCCTCTCTTCGGTAGGCTCCATCCAGCGGTGGCCGCCGTCGATCAGTAGTTCCAAACACTTGGTGATGTAACGCATTTGGCATTCGGAGTGAAAAATCAGGCTGCCGCCGCTGGCCAGGTTGGTGCCCGGGCCGTACATGCAGAAGAAGTTCGGGAAACCCGGCACGGTGATGCCGAGGTACGCCGACGGTCGCTCTCCCCACCGCTTCGCCAGCACCTCGCCGCCGCGGCCGCGGATCGTCATCGGCCACAGCATCTTCGTCGCCTGAAATCCGGTGGCGTACACGATGACATCGGCCTCGTGGCGAGTGCCGTCGGCGTCCACCACCGCGTCGGATTCGATGTGATCGATTGCCGTCCTGACCAGTTCGACGTTGTCGCGGGTCAGCGTCCGCAGCCAGCTTCCGTTGTCCTGCAGCGTGCGTTTGCCCGTCGCCGGGTAGTCGGGCAGCACCTTCGCCAGCAACTCGGCGTCGTCACCGACCTGACTGCGGATCCACTCGGTGAACATGATCCGGATGAGTTCGTTGATCTCGCTGACCGCCTTCTGCTGATCCGGATAGTCCGGGTCGACGTACGCGGCGGTCAAACCCTTGTCGCAGCCCGGCCAGAACAGCAGGAACCGGTACCACCGGCCGTAGAACGGCAGATGCCGCAACGCCCACTGCACTCCCGGCCCGACCGGTTCGTGATAGTTCGGATTGGGGAACATCCACTGCGCGGTGCGCTGGAACACCGTCAGGCGGCCCACTGTGTCGGCGATCGCCGGAGCGATCTGGAAACCGCTTGCGCCCGCGCCGATCATCGCGACGCGCTTACCGCGCAGATCCACCGAGTGGTCCCACTGCGACGAGTGAAACGCCGGGCCCGCGAACGTCTGCTGTCCCGCGATGTCCGGCACGTTCGGCCGGTCGAGTTGTCCGACGGCGCTGATCACCGCGCGCGCTGTCAGCGTCGTCGTCGCGCCGCGGCGGTCGCGGGTCCACACCGTCCAGGTGGCCCTGTCATCGGCCCACACCGCCCCGGTCACCTCGGTCTCCCACCGCACATGCCTGCCGATTTCGTGCTTGTCCATCACCGCCTGGAAATAGGCCTGCAGTTCGGGCTGCTCGGCGAAGAAGTGCGTCCACTGGTCGGTGGGCTCAAAGCTATAGCAGTAGAAATGGTTTCCGACGTCGACCCGGGCGCCCGGATAGGTGTTCTGCCACCACGTTCCGCCGACGCCCGCGTTCTTCTCCACGATTGTGAACGGAATGCCCGCCTCCTTGAGCCGGATGCCTGCCAGCAGACCGGATTCCCCGCAGCCGATGACCACCACCGGGCAATCGGCCGGCGTGCCCGGCACCGCTCGACTGTCCCTGCCGTCGAGTTCCATCTCCTCGAGCAGCATCGGCACGTACTCAGGCGGCACCGGCTCGCAGACCAACCACTGCATCATCTCCTGCAGCAGTTCCGGTCCGATCGGCTCCGGCTCCGGGCAGCCGCGGTCGCGGTAGTCGGCGATGACCTCGAGCGCGATCTTGCGGGCCGCGGCCTTGTCCTCCTCGGACATATAGCCCTGCACTTCGTTGAGGAACAGTCCCGCGGGCTTGAGCTCACCGCGGATCAGGCCCGGGTCCCCCGACATGTGCACCAACGACAACATCAGGGTCGGAATGCTGACGTCCAGCAATGCCGCGGCGATCTGCTCGTCGGACGTCGTAAACGGTTGCCCTGCATGTGGGTTACGCACGGTTCGGTGCTACCACGGCGAACGTTGAAATGGAACATGTTCCAGAAATTCGTGACGGCGGCCCTGCCGGTCCCTACTCTCGGGGACATGGGTATCGCCGCGCGCGTGAATGGGACGGCTCCCCCTTACGTGCCGCTGTCCGACATCAACCTGGGCTCATGGGATTTCTGGGCGCTCGACGACGACATCCGCGACGGCGCGTTCGCCACGCTCCGCCGAGAGGCGCCGATCTCGTTTCACCCCGCCTTCGTGGTGGACCCGACCCTCGAAGTCGCCGGTCACTGGGCGGTTACCCGCTACGACGACGTCTTCTATGCCAGTCGTCACCCGGAGATTTTCAGCTCCGCCAAGGGCATCGTGATCGGCGATCAGAATCCCGACCTTGCCGAGTACTTCGGATCGATGATTGCGATGGACGACCCGCGGCACACCCGCCTGCGCAACATCGTCCGCAGCGCGTTCACGCCGCGGGTGCTGGCGGTGATCGAGGACTCGGTGCGCGACCGTGCGCGAAGACTTGTCGAGGCCATGGTTCGCGAACATCCCGACGGCAAGGGTGAGGTGGTCGCCGAGCTCGCCGGCCCGCTGCCCCTGCAGATCATCTGCGACATGATGGGCATCGCCGAAGAGGACCACGAACGGGTCTTCCACTGGACGAACGTGATCCTGGGCTTCGGCGACCCCGACATCGCGACGGACCCCGACGAGTTCTTCAACGTCGCCGTGGAGATCGGTGCGTTCGCGTCGGCGCTTGCCGACGAGCGCCGCGCCCACCCCGGCGAGGACCTGACCACCAGCCTGGTGCAAGCCGAGGTCGACGGCGAACGGCTGACGTCCGCGGAGGTCGCGTCGTTCTTCATCCTGCTTGTCGTCGCGGGCAACGAGACCACCCGCAACGCGATCAGCCACGGCGTCCTTGCGCTGAGCCGGTATCCCGAACAGCGCGACGACTGGTGGTCGGACTATCCCGAGGTGGCGCCGACGGCCGTCGAGGAGATCGTGCGGTGGGCGTCGCCGGTGGCTTACATGCGCCGCACCACCACCTGTGACACCGAGCTGGGCGGCGTCGAACTGCGTGCCGGCGACAAGGTCACCCTGTGGTACGGCTCGGCCAACCGCGACGAGTCGAAGTTCGCCGACCCGTGGCGGTTTGACGTGCGCCGCCACCCCAACCCGCATGTCGGATTCGGCGGCGGCGGTGCGCATTTCTGCCTGGGCGCCAACCTGGCTCGCCGCGAGATCACGTTGGCGTTCGAGGAACTGCACCGGCAGATACCCGACATCACCGCCACCGAGGAACCGGACCGGCTGCAGTCGGCGTTCATTCACGGCATCAAGCGGCTGCCGGTGTCCTGGACACCACCTCGCTGAGTTCGGCCCTGCTCGGTCCTTCGGCGACAGGCGGGCGCCAGCCGCTTGTGTAGATCTCGCGTGCGCGGTCGTGGGCGCCAGTCAGGCTGTCGGGCAGTGCATCCATCGTGGCGTAGTCGCCGACGACGTCGGCCAGTCGGTGGTCGACCGCGGCGGTAGCCACGATCAAATCGGATGGCAGACGGCGGCCGAGGTCGACGTCGCCGCCCGCCCATCTACGCATCCGGTCAGCGTCGGTGTACCGGTGGTCGTCGAACCACGGGCGGATGTGGTCCACACACCAGCTGTCGAATTGCGTTGTGGCCGAGATGATGTCGGTGCCTTGGCTGTCGAGGATCCCGAGCAGCTCGCGCGCCTGCATCAACGCCAGCGCGATCCCACGGCCTGCCAGCGGCGTGGTGGTGCAGACCGCGTCGCCGACGGAGATCAGCCCGGGCAGCGCGGGTCGGCCCGCCGCATCGAGCTGTCCGCGGTAGCTGTTGTACAGCCGTCCGCCCGGAAGCGCGCGCGAAACCGCCTGTGCGCGAGCTGGATCGATCCATTCCGACAGTTGCGGGATGGTCCGCACCGCGTCGTCGAACACGTCAGCGTGACGCATCATCCGCAGCGCCTTGTCGGTCCCGTCATGGGTGAACGTGATGGAGAACGCGCCGTTGTCGTGCAGGAACGCTATGGCCAGATAGCCGGACAGGCTCAGTGACAAGCCGATCGGCGAGTTCATCGGCCCGACGTCGGCGGGGTTGTGCAGCCGATACTGCCGCGTGACGTAGACCGCGCCGCAGTCCTCGCCCTCGGCCCGCGGCCGGATGCCATCGGTGAACCGGCTGGACCGCCCGGACGCGTCGATCACCAAGTCGCTCGGCACCGTCACGCCGTCCACCGAGATGCCGACGACTCTGCCGCGGTCCTGTTCGACACGGTCGATGTGCCCGTATTGCAGCGTGACGCCGGGTTGCGTGGCCGCGTGCGCACGCAATACCCGCTCGAAGATGGCCCTGCGGCACAACATCGCCAGCGGCCTGCCGTCGCCGCCGCCGGCCAGTTGCGCGCCGGCTGCCCCGAGGCTGTCGAGCACATCGGGCATCTCGACGCTGAGCACGTCGACGACTTGGCGCCGGAACGTGTGCGCGTGCTGAAACTGCATCACGCCCTTGCGATGCCACACGTCGTCACGGCCGGGCGGCGGGCCGGGATCGCGGTCGATCACGATCACCTGACGGCCCCGCCGGGCCAGCCCGAGCGCCATGACCAACCCGGTCGGCCCCGCCCCCGCCACAACTGTTCGCACGTCCGCTCCAATTGAGGTAACATAGCGTGTAATGAATACACCAAGAGTTACCTAGATGGCTGCCGCTGTCAAGCGTGAATACCGATCCGACCTGCGGGCCGCCCAGGCGGTCGAGACACGACGCCGGATCGTGGCGACCGCGGCGCGACTGTTCGTCGAGAACGGCTACGGCGCGACGACCGTCGACGCGGTCGCCGAAGCCGCCGGCGTCAGCCGTAAGACGGTCTTCACCGCGGTCGGAAGCAAGCTCGAACTGCTCACCACCGCAGTCGACTGGGCAGTGGCCGGCGACGACGAGCCCCTTCCGGTGGCCGATCGCGCCGAGATGCGCGACCTGCTGCAACAGCGCGACCCGACGGTGCTGCTGACCGGACTGGCGCATTCGATCACCGCGGTCGGCGGTCGCGTCGCGCCGCTGTACGGCGCTGTGGAGGTGGCCGCGGGTATGGACCCGGCGGCCCGCGCAGTGATCGAGAACGCCCACCGCAGCCGCCTCGTCGACGCCCGCAAGGTGGTCGACAGACTGCGCGATCTCGACGCGCTGACCGGCGACCTCACCTTCGAGGAGGCGGTCGACCTGGTGTGGTTGGCCACCGATCCGACACTGTTCGACCGGCTGGTCCGGATGCGGGGCTGGACCGCGGCGAGGTTCGAGGAATGGTTGGCCGACGACCTGTGTCGTCAGCTGCTCGGCGGGTAACCCGGGGGGCATGCGTTCCGAACGATTCCACTCACTGCTGACCTCACACGGCCCCTATGGCTCCGTGTACTTCGACGATTCGCACGACACCGCGGACGCGAGCGCGCAACTCGAATTGAAATGGCGGGCGCTGCGTGAACAACTCGAACAGCAGGGCGCCGATCCGGCGCTCACCGAGAGCATCGGAGCGGCCATCGCCGAGGGCCGTCCCGCAGTCGGGCGCAGCGGGCGCGCGGTGATCGCCACTGCCGACGGCGTATTGGTCGACGAGCACCTGATGAGGCCTGCGGGCCCACTGGTGCGAGTGTCGCCGCTGCCCTACATCGTGCCGGTGATCGAGCACGGCCACGAGCACCGGACCTACGTCGTGGTCGCCGTCGACCACGAGGGCGGCGACTTCACCGTGCATCGTGGCGACGCTGTCACCGGCACCACCGTCGAAGGCGACGGCTATCCGGTGCACAAGGCGTCCTCCGCGGAGTCGCCCGGCTACGGAGATCCGCAGCGGGCGGCCGAAGGCGCGCGCCACAAGAACATCCGCGAGGTGGCCGAGCAGTTGACGTCACTGGTCGACGAGATCAACCCCGAGGTCGTCTTCGTCGTCGGCGAAGTGCAGTCGCGCAGCGATTTCGTCAAGGACCTCCCCGATCGGGTGGCATCGCGTGCCGTGGAACTGTCGGTCGGCGCGCGCCACAGCGGGTTCGATGACGAGCAGTTGCAGCACGAGATCGGCCAGGAGTTCCAGCGTCGCCGCATCGCCGTGATAGACGAAGCGGCGCAACAGTTTCGAACCGGCATCGGCAGTGGCTCCGGGCTGGCCACGGAAGGGCTGGACGGAGTGACGGCGGCGTTGCGGGCAGGAGCGGTCGAGACGCTGATCATCGGCGACATCGGCGACGCCACCGTGGTCGCAGGAGACGACATCGCCACTGTCGCACCGAACGAGAACGTGCTCAGCGAGTTGGGAACGGCGCCAACCCAGGTACTGCGAGCCGACGAGGCGCTGCCGATGCTCGCCGTGTCCACCGGCGCGGCGCTGGTCCGGACCGACGAGCGCATCGACCCGAAGGACGGAATCGCGGCGGTGCTGAGGTACGCGCTGCGCTGACGCTAACCGGCGAGCTTGGCGATCAGCGTGTCGTCCAGCTGCCGGTGCAGCTCGGCGGCGTTCTCGAAAACGGCCTGCGCACCGGCGTTTTCGAGCTCCCCGCGGGATACGCCGCCGCTGAGGACGGCGATCGTCGGCACGCCCGCCCGGTTACAGGCCTCGACGTCCCAAACGGCGTCGCCGACGAACACGGCATTAGAAGCCTCGACGCCTGCACGGTCGAGTGCGACGCCGACGATATCGGGTTGCGGTTTGGCGGTGTCGACGTCTTTCGACGACGTCACCGCCGATACCAGGTCGTCGCTCGCCAGCACCTCGCGCAAGACTTCCAACTCGTCATCGGGCGCCGAAGTCGCCAGCACCACCTGCAGGCCCAGCCCCTGCACGGCTTCGAGCAGGTCGCGCGCTCCCGGGAGTCGCCGCAACATCGGCGCCGTCTGCTTGTAGTAGCGGGAATGCAGGTCCTTCAAGCGTGAACGGGTGTCCTCGGCGGAGTCTTCGGCGAGAGTCTTGACCAGCGTCGAACCGTCCATGCCGATGCACCGGTGGATCCGGCAGTCCTCGACGTCGACGCCGGCTTCGTGGAAGGCCCGGTGCCATGCGTAAACGTGTAGGTAATTCGAATCCACCAGGGTGCCGTCGACGTCGAACAGCACCGCGGCGGCTTTTCCAGACGTCACCTGCGCGGCTGGTGGGGTTGCTGCTGCTGCGGCGTATCGGGCTGCATCTGCTCGGCGTCGGTGCGCCGGGGATCGATCTTGTCGGCGTGCTGTCGTCGCGCCTCGAGTTCCTCACGCGACGTCGTCGCCGCGTCCCGGTGTTGCGCTGCGGCGCTCTGCAGCCTGGCCGCCTCGGCCGCCTTCGCGTCGGCCTCGGCCTGCGCGGCACGTGCCTTAGCCTGCGTTTCCTCGGCGATGGCCTCGCGTTTCTCGACGTGCCGGGAGTCGCGGTGGACTTCCTCGCGGATCTGTTCGGCGTGCGCCTGCCTGCGCCGATTGCGCGCGTTACGCGCCAGATAGACAACCAGCGCGATGATGGCGATGGCGACGACCACCGCAACGATGATCCCGATCACGGTGTTGGTAGCCATGACGGCTCCTTCCGTTTTGTTGACGAACCCGCTAATTGCGCCGGATGCCCTGCGGATGGTCGGCTTAAACCGTTGTCAGGGCTAGCCTGACAACATGGCGTCGGTCGAACTACGCTGCAACTTCTGCGGTAAGCCGCACACTGAAGTCGCCAAGCTCGTCGCAGGGCCGGGTGTCTACATCTGCGATGAATGCGTACACCTGTGCGTGGACGTGATCGCGAACGCCACCCAGACCTCACTGCCGGAATGGGCCGGCTTGTCCGATGACGACCTGCTGCAGCGTCTACCGCTCATCGCGGCGTCGGCAGCCAACATCGACGCCGGGCTGCGCGAGCGCGTCTGCGAACTGCGGAATCGTGGCGTGTCATGGGCACGGATCGGCGCGGCGTTGAACGTGACGCGCCAGTCGGCCTGGGAGCGCTTCTCCCCCAGGGCTACTTGACGATCAGTGTGCCGTGCATCGACGGGTGATACTTGCAGTGAAATGCAAACTCGCCCGGTTCGGTGGGTGCGGTCAGCACACCCTGCTCGTTGCCGTCGACGTCCATGCCGAACTTGTCCGCAGCATCCGAGGTCACCGAATGCTCGACCGAGTCGTTGTTCTTGACGGTGATCTTGGCGCCCGGGGGCACCGTGACCGGCTGGCCGTAGTTCATATCGGCGATCGTGATCGTGGCGGCGCTCGCTTCGGCGGGCGTGGTGGCTGTCGGTGACGCCGTGGCGGAATCCGTTGACCCACCGCAGGCGGTTATCAATGCACCGATCAGACAGACCGCCGCCAGAAAGAATCCGAATCTCTTCATCGTGCCCCTCTCGATTGCCCTTCGGCAGGGACACGGTTCACGAATCGGGTTGGTTCACTTCGGCTGGAACGGCGAACAGGTCAGAAGTAGCCGTTGGCCGGCGGCCAGACGCCGTTGACCGCGTAGTTACCGGCGGCATATGCCTTGTACACCAACGGATTATGGCTCGCCAGTGTCCGCGTGTTGCGCCAGTGCCGGTCCAGGTTGAGGTTGCGGGCCGTCGCCGACGCTCCCCCGGTGTCGAACAACCGCTCCGCCGCGGCCAGGGTCAGCCGTTCCGCCACCAACTGCGCCTTGGCGATCGTGACGGACAACTGGGCCAGCGCGTCGGGATCGGCCTGCGCGCCTGCGTCCACCACGGCATCGATCGCGCCGGCGGCGGACAGCACCAGTGCTTCGGCCGCAGCGGCGTTGGCGGCGATGTCGCCCACCGCGGCGAGGATGAACGGATCCCCCGACGCCGTGTCGGCCAGCGAATGCGACGCCGGACGCGCCTTCGTCCGCACGTACGCCACCGCGTCGTCGAACACGCCGTGCGCGATACCGGCCGCCACCGCCGCCAGGTACAACTGCAGGAACGCGGTGGAATGCCCCAGATGCTTGCCGTCGGACACCGTCGTCACCTCGGCCGGTTCGACGGCGACGTCGGTGAACCGCGTGCCTCCGCTGGCGGTGAGGCGTTGGCCGAATCCGTCCCAATCGTCGAAGAGTTCGACGCCGGCGCGGTCGGTCGGCACGATGGCCTGCAGGTCCCTGCCGTCGGCGTCGACGGCGGACACCGCGATCAGATCGGCGAACAGTGTTCCGGTGGAATAGAACTTGTAACCGTTGAGCCGCAGCACACCGTCGGCGTCGGTCAGCAGTGTGGTGTCGGAGCTTCCCGGTGCCTTGCCGTTGGCGTCGGTGATCGCGTTGCCGAACACCACCCCCGCGTTGACAACGGGAAACCATTGCAGGCGTTCCGCCTCGTTGGCCCGATTGCTCAGCAGCCGCTCGGAGAATCCGAAATGCGCCCGAAGTGACTGCGCCACATTCGAACTGCCGCGGGCGATCTGCACGACGGCGGCAATGACGTCGCGTGCCCCACCGCCTGGCCCGCCGTAGCGTGTCGGTACCCGCAGGCTGAGCACTCCGGCGTGGCGCAAGCGTTCGACCGCACCGTACTGCAGGACGCGGTCCCGCTCGGCAGCGGCATCGTCGCGGCGCAGGTCCCCGACGATGTCCGCCAGCCGGGCCAACCGGTCTGATACCGAACTGCCGAGCGGCTCTTCGGAGACCGCCGAGCGTGCCCCGGTTGCTTCGAGGGTCATTTGTCTTCTCCTAGCGAAAGTGCGGAATGATTTTCTCGGCGAACCGGTCCAGTTCCGCGTTCAGCGGCTGGAACTGCAGCATGAACAGTTCGACGCCCGCGGAGTGGAATGCCTCGATCCGCTCTATCACCTGCCGGTAGCTGCCGACCAGGCCTGCCAATGTGCCACCGTTGGAGCCGACCCGGCTGGTACCCGAAAGCACTTTGTACATCTGGGTCTTCGGGTCAGTGCCAGACGAGATCTCGGGTCTGCTCTCGGCGTCGACGAGCGACTGCAGATGCTGCAGTTCGGCCGTCGCCTCGGCCTCCGTCTCGCGGGCGATCACGAAGGCGGACAACCCGAATCGCAACGGGGCACGGTCGCGGGGCCTGGCCCGCAGATCCTCGATCACCTCGATGGTGTCGGCCAGCGGCCGACCGTTGATGAAGAACACGTCGGCGTGTTGCGCGGCCAGCGCACGGGCCGGTTCGGACTCGCCGCCGAAGTACACCGCCGGCGGCTGATCGGGGACCGGACGGATGAGCGCACTCTGGCCGCCGCGGCCTGCGATGTCGACCTGCTTACCCGCCCACAGGTCCAGCACGGTCTGCAGCCACGCCCGGGTGAACGCGTAACGGTCGTCGTGGTCGGCGGCGTCGAGCCCGAGCGCTTCGAGTTCAGGCAGAAACCATCCGCTGACCACGTTGATCGCGATCCTGCCCGCCGAGATCTCGCCGATGTTCGTCGCCAATTTGGCGAACACCAGCGGATTGACGAGCAGCGGCTTGATGGCGCCGATCAGTTCGATGCGGCTGGTGGCCTCGGCCAGAGCGGCCATCGTCGACCACGTCTCGAGCACGTCATCCTCCACATTGCTGGGGTGAATGACGTGTTGAGCCAACAGAGTTGAGTCGAAACCGGCCTGCTCCGCGCGGATCAGCAAGTCGCGATTGCGGCGGTAGCAGGGATCCGGCGCATCGTCCGGGTGGTTGCGGGCGCCGTGGTTGCCGTACACCGGCGCCCACACACCGAACCGTGGGCGCGTCATGAACTGGTCAGGTAGCGCTGGCGCTCCCAGTCGCTGACGTGGTTCGAATACTGCTGCCACTCACTGCGCGCGATGGCTGCGAAATCACGCACCGACTCGGCGCCGAGGATCTCCAGGATGGTGTCGTCCTGGGTGGCGAGCGCCAGCGCGACACCGAGCGATTCGGGCAGCGGGGTGCCGCTGAAGTACAGGTTGCCGCCATCGGATTCCGGCGGCCTGCGCCGCGCCTGCAGACCTGCGACCACTGCCGCCAGCGCCGAGGCGACCAACCAGTACGGGTTGGCATCCGATGCGCCGCTGCGCAGTTCGATCCGCGTGGCCGCGCCCTCGATCAGCGAACGCACCGCCGCGCTTCGGTTGTCGCGGCTCCATGTCACCGTTGCCGGGGCGAACGAATCGGGTACGAACCGGCGATACGCGTTGACCGAGTGTGCACCGAACAACGTGATCGACGGCAGATGTTCGAGCAGGCCTGCGATCGAGTGCAATGCGGTCTCGTTCTCGGCGCCGTTGTCCGGTGCGAAAGCCGCTGCGCCGTCGCGCCACAACGAGATGTGCAGATGTTGCGAGCTGCCGGAGTGTTCGGAGAACGGCTTGGCCATGAAGCTGGCGACCTTACCGTGTCTGCGCGCTACCTCCTTGGCGGCGTACTTGAGCCGCGCCGCATCGTCGGCGGCTGCCAGCGCGTCGGTGTAGACCAGGTTGGTCTCCACTTGGCCGGGCCCGTACTCGGTCTGGATGCCCTCCAACCGGGTGAAGGCGCCGAGTGTTTCGTTCAGGTCGGTGATCAGCGGGTCGAGCGCGTTGGCGTTCTCCAGCGAGTACGCGTGGATGTCGTGTTGAAAAGGCGTCCCGTCGGCGTTGAGCAGATAGAACTCGAGTTCCACGCCGACTTTCGCGGTGTAGCCCAGTTCGGCCAGTCGGGCCAGCACCCGCTTCAGCACCGCACGCGGGTCCAACAACGACGGATTACGTTCGTGCGCAACGATATCGGAGATGACATGGCCGACGCCGCGTCGCCATGGCAGTGGCCTGAAGGTGGCGAAGTCGGGCACCGCATAAACGTCGGGATAGCCGCCCGCCCAGTTGGTCAGGCCGAGGCCGTCGATGACGGTCCCATCGGTGTTCCAGCCCAACGACGCCTCGCAGAACGCGAACCCGTGGCCTTTGGCGCGGTCGAGGAATTGCGCGGCGGGTATCCGCTTGCCCTGCGCGTGGCCGAACGGATCGCTCCACGCCACCTCGATCTCGGTCAGCGAACCGTCCGCGATGCCCTGCAGCAGATCGCGTTCGGGGGCCGGGGTGTCTACCGTCTGCGTCATGACGCCGGCGCCTTGGCGACCCGGGTGCCTACCGTGGCGCCGACCGCGAACGAGCCCACCAGCAGGCCGACGATCACCCACGCCAGCACGCTCGACCCACCCACCAGATCCCTCAGGTTGGCCAATATCAGGATCAGCGCCCCCGCCAACCCGACCAGGCCCAGCAGCGGCGCGATGCGCACCCGCCACTGCGAGTGGCCACGGCGGTCGCGGGCGAAGTAGACCAGTACCGCGACGCTGGTGGCGATCAGCAACACGACGAATCCGACGGTGGTGGCGCCCGCGAACCAGGTGTAGAACTGCGCGGCCGGGTCGAGTTCGAAGACCACGGCAAGCACGACGCTGATCGCGACGACACCGGAGATCCACAACGAAGCCTGATGCGGTGAACCGTGTTTGGCGTGCGGATAGCTCAGCGACGCGGGCAGCACATCGCGCTGCGACAACGCGAACACATAGCGAGACGCGACGTTGTGGAACGACAGGATGCAGGCATACAGGCTGGTGAAGTACAGCACCGTGATGATGTCGTTGCCCACCACGCCGATGTAGCGCTGCGCGGTGTCGGACAGGAAGGTGCTGCCCGACTCGGTGGCCCTGCTGACCGCTTCCGCGTCGCCCCATCCGGACACCAGCGCCCAACTGGTCACCGCGTAGAACACGCCGATGAGGATCAGGGCGGCGTAGGTGGCGCGCGGGATGGTGCGCTCGGGAGTGCGGGCCTCATCGCGGAAGATCGCGGTGGCTTCGAAACCGACGAAGCTGATGAGTGCGAAAAGCAGACCGATACCGACGGATCCGGAGAAGATGACGCCGGGGTTGACGATGCCGGTCGACAGGCCGTGGTCACCGCCGCGAGCCACGATCACCGCGTCGAGCACCAACACGATGGCGATCTCGGCGGTCAACAGCACTGCCAGCACCTGGCTGGACAACTGGATGCTGCGGTAGCCCAGGAATGCGGTGACGACGAACGCCGCCGCCGCGAACAGCCACCACGGCAGCGCAGACCCGCCGAACAATTCGACAACGGCGCTGCCCGCCGGTCCGAGGAGGCCGTACACGCCTGCCTCGATCGCCACGTAACTCACCAACGCGACGAATGCGATGCCGATGCCTGCGGGAAAGCCCAATGCCGTACGCACGTAGGAGAAAAACGCGCCGGCGTCTTCGACGTACGGCGTCAACGCCGTAAACCCGACGGCGAAGAACAGCAGTATCACCGTCGAGGCAATGAACGTGGCTGGGAATCCCGCACCGTTGCCCGAGGCGAGGCCCAGCGGCACCACGCCGCCGATCACGCCCAACGGCGCCGCCGCGGCGACGACCATGAACACGATTGCGGGCACGCCGAGGTTGCCCGTCAGTTGACGCAGCGGCGGGGATGGACGCTCCCCCAAAACCTCTGGTGTGGTTGTGGTTTCGGACATCGTTGACCGTCCTATCGGTGGAAGTTGGCTCGACGGTAGGAAAACGCGATGGGCGACACCAGATCTGGAGTCACCGTGAGTCATACGGCGTCACAATTGGACACATTCGCGTGCGCCGGTAGTGTTCGCGGCGTGAGCAGCTCGGTGCGCGCGGTGGGCGGCAGAGGCAAACGCCCGCTGCGGGTCGGGGCCACGCCTGTGCCGCACGCCGAGATCCTCGACTTCGTCAGGGAGCCGCTGGCCGGCCAGGGAATCGACCTACAGATCGAGATCTTCGAGAGCTTCGACAAGCCCAACGATCTGCTGGCAGCCGGCCGGCTGCATGCGAACTTCTTCCAGTACCTGCCGTTCCTCCACGATTTCAACCGCCGCACCGGCAATCGGTTGGTGCCGCTGGCGCCGGTGCACATCGAACCGTTCGGGTTGTACTCGACGTGGATTCCGGAGGTAGACGCGATCCCCGAGTATGCCGAGGTGGCGCTGCCGTCGGATCCGGTCAACATCGACCGGTCACTGGTAATGCTCGAGCGGCTGGGACTGATCGAATGCGCGCCGTCGCGGCGAGGCCTGACGAGCGTCGGTGACGTGCGGTCGAATCCGCGCCGGCTGGTGCTCAAAGAGCTGACCAGCTGGCTGCTCGGCGATCTGCGCGAAGATTTCGACACGGGCGGGCGCAGCGGGGCGGGCGCAGATGTGGTGTTCCTGTTCGGCAATCAGGCGATGGAGTGGGGTGTGGACACCGGGACCGCGCTGCACTGCGATCGGGGCAATCCGGTGTACGCGGAGTATCTGGTGGCCAGGCCGGACAACTGTCGAAGCCCGGTCGTCACCGCGCTGACAGACGCGCTCAACGCTGAAGCCACCCGAGAATTCATCACCACCACCTATGCCGGGCAGGTGCTGCCCGCGTTCTGAATTGCGCTCACCGCGAAGGAAACCCTGTGCCGGACAAATCTCTACCGCCACAGTGTTGGTGTGTACCAAGGGGCACAGCGGCCCCCGATGCCGCGCGCGGACACCGTACGGGTGGTGCTCGTGCTCGATGTGCCCGCCGCGCCCGCGGACTTGCCAAGCCGCACAGCACAATTGGCTGACGACTATGCCCAGGTGATCGTCCGATCGGTGCCGGGTGTGCACGCACACAGGGCCGCGGTCGACGTCGCGACGGCGAACCCCACCGTCCCGCCCGCCGGGCTGACCATCGACCGGATCCTGCGCGAGGTGCGCATCGACGGTAACCGGGTGCGGCTGACCTACCGCGAATTCGAATTGTTGTGCTACCTCGCCGCTGTCCCGGGACGACCGGTGTCGCGCGCCGAACTGGTGAACCAGGTGTGGCGCGACCGTGCCCCGGGAACCGAGGTGTCCTTGCGCACCGTCGACACCCATGTCCGGCGGCTGCGCACCAAGCTCGGCCCATACGCAGGGGTGCTGACCACGATTCGGGGGCGCGGCTACCGCTTCGACCCAGGGCCCAAGGTGCGTTTCGTCGCCGCGTGAGCAGCTACAGCGTCGCGGTCAACGGGCCCATCGGCTTGCAGACGGGCCGCGGTGGATTGCCGGTGTTGGCGCATCCCCTGCCGGTCGCGGTGTACGTCGCACCGGGCCGGTACGGCTGGTAGAACACCTGCGCGGTGAGAATGCCGACCTGCTGCGCGCACTGGCCGGGACCGTCGCTGCCCTGCAACTGCACACAGGCGACGGTCTGGTAGGCCACGGATTGATCGCAGGCCGCAAGGGACAGCGTGGACGTCACGACGTTCGTCCCCGACAGCTGGACCACTTGCGGCGGCGACAAGGTGTACTGGCACGGCGGCGGGCTCGGTTCGGCGGTGGCCACCGGCGTGGTGCCTGCGAGCGCCAGCGCCGCGGCGGCGAGGATCGTCGGCAACCTGAGCATCTTCGGATGGTAGATCACCGAAGGTGGCGTTCATCGATGATGAACAAACACAGCGTCACCGCGAGGAAACCGGCGGGCAACCAGATCGCGTGAACTCCCAACGCCCTGCTGGCGTACGCCCCGCCGAGCGCGCCCGTGGCGAACGTCAGGATCAGCGTGCCGTACACCCGGAACGCCCGACGTGATTCGGCGTGGCGGTCGACGAACCCGGCGTAGCCGGCCTCGACGAATCGCATCAGGTTGCCGGTGGTGGCCACCGGCAGGTATGCGAGTTCGCCTATGTTGCGGAACAGGCCGATCTGCATTGCGGCCAGAAACGAGATCGGCACGGTGACATAGCTATGCGGGACCGCCGCGGGGACGAAGCCGATGACGGCGAGGGCGACGGCCTGGACCGCCATCGTCAAAACCAGCGGCCTGGCGACGAACCGTTCCGCACGGCCGGATTTGATATGCGACGCCAACCCGACGCCAGCGATGAACGCGAGCAGTGGCCACAGGTGAGCCAGCGCCATCGCCCACTCCCGCTTCGACGTGTCGATGGCGCCGAAGATCACGTTGGCGGTCTGCACATTGGCGAACACCCCGCCCCGGGAGATGTAGGTGTGAGCGTCGAGGAACCCGTTGGCCAGGGTCAGCAGCAGCGCGAACCACAGGCTTCTGCTGCGTTCGGTGTCCTCGACCACCCGGCCAAACTAGCGCGGTCAGTGCGCCCGCAGTGCGCTGAGCATGCCCGTCGCCGATCGACGCCAGGTGAACCCTTCGGCGCGTCTGCGCGCGCGGTTGCGGCGCAGCGGTTCCGGCGTGCTGATGATCGAGGCGACCGCCCCAGCGATGGCGTCGGGGTCGTTGTCGGTGGTGGCGCCGCTGTCGGTGGTCAGCATCTCGGCGAGCGCGGACGTGCGGGACACCACGGCGGGGGTGCCCGACGCCAGTGCTTCCAGCGCCGCCAGCCCGAAGGTTTCGTGTGGGCCGGGTGCGAGCGCGACGTCGGCGGTCGCCAGGATGGTCGCCAGAGTGTCGCGGCAGCCGATGAAACCGGTGAAGTCGACGGGCATGCCCGCGGCTTGACGTTCCAGCCGCGCGCGCATCGGTCCTTCGCCGACGACGACCAGCCGGGCATCGATGCCCCAATTGCACAGCGCGGCAATGGTATCGATGCTGCGGTGGGCGTGCTTTTCGACCGAAAGTCGCCCGCAGTGCACCAGCAAGATCTGCTCGGGGCGTGCCCAGCGTCGCCTTGTCGTCGCCGAATAACGGCGGGGGTGGAACTGGTCGAGGTCGACGCCCAATGGCACCGTGACGACGTTAGTCGCGTGGATCCGGTCGAACTCTTCGCGGGCGAACGCCGTCGTGCACACCACCGTGTCGTAACTGTCGGCGGTGCGGCGGTTGGCGACGTCGGCGATAGACCGCGCGAGGCGGGCCGGAAGCATCTGTCCGACAAGGCGATCCAGCCGCTCGTGAGAGATCATCACCGTCGCCACGTCGCGCTGCCTACCCCATGCCCCCAGCGAGCGAAGCGTCAACCGATCAGATACCTCAAGCGCATCCGGTGACAGTCGGGTCAGCAGTGAAGTGACCGGGCCGGGCAACACGGCGCGATAGCCACCGGTGAACGGGATCAGCCTGGCTGGCAACGAAATACGGACCACGCCAGACGGTAATTCACGCCGTTGGGAGTATCGCGCGGGCACGATGAGGAAAACTTCGTGGCCTGCCGCGCAGTATTCCGCGCCGAGGCGATCCACCGCCGTGCGGAGACCCCCCGAAAGCGGACCGTAGAAGTTCGCAACCTGCACAACCCGCATGGGGGAATCAGAACCGGTACGCGTGTTCGGTCAACAACGCGACATCAACCGGCAGGAGAACACGCCGTGAATTACCGCGTGGGCCCACACGTGAGTAGGGGACGACCGGGTCTGCACGCCGACACGCCCAGAAACGTTGTACAAAAGCGGTCGCTCGCCTGAGGAACTAGCCCACGTACTTCGTCATCCAGTCCTGCACGCGGCGCCACGCGTCGTCGGCCGCCGCGGCGTTGTAGCGGTCGCCGGTGTCGTTGAAGAACGCGTGGTTGGCGTTCGGCTCGGTGACGAGCTGGTGCACCATCCCGGCTTTCTCCAGCGCTGCCCTGGCGACTGGTTCGGTGGCGTTGACGCGCTGATCCTGCTCACCGTAAAAGGCAAGCACCGCAACATTTTTCGAGTTGGAAAAGTCGGGGTTGTCGGGAGCGGGCCCGTAGAACGGCATGGCCGCGGCCAGATCGCCTGCACCCGCGGCGAGCAACTGCCACGTCAGGCCGCCGCCCATGCAGAACCCGACGACCGCGAGCTTCTTGCCGGGCACGCGACGGGCCAACTCCCCCGCCCCGGATTGGAGGTTGGCGACGAACTCTTGCGGCGGGATCTTGCCCAACGCCGCAGTGGCCTGTGCCGGGTCGGTGAACTTCGCGGTGCCGCCCTGTCCTGACAACAGGTCGATGGCCAACGCCGAGTAGCCGATGCCCGCGAACCGGCCCGCCACCGAACGGACCCAGTCGGTGAGGCCCTTGTTCTCGTGGATGACGAGAATCCCGCCCTTCGCGTTCGGCGCCTCTGCCCACGCCGCCTGCAGCTGACCCTGCGGCCCGGCCCACGTGATCGGCGCGGTCGGCAACGCCTTGGCCGATCCCGGCGGCGTCGTCGGCGCACTCACCGGGGCGCTCGACGTCACCGGCGGGCTGGACGTGGCGGTCTTGTTCTCGCTACACGCCGCGATCAGCGCACTGGCCGCGGCAGTACTGACTCCTAGTAGCGCGAGCCTGCGCAGGGCTTCGCGCCGGGACAACAACCCGTCGACATGATCCGTGGCAATTTCTTCGGCGATATAGCGCTGTAGCGGGGTCACATTCGCGAGTATGCCCTCATGAACTGGACGCCGGATGGAGAAGCGCTGCGCGGGCGCACAGCTGTTGTCGCCGGTGCGACCCGGGGAGCGGGACGCGGTATCGCCGCTGCGCTCGGTGAGGCGGGGGCCACCGTGATCTGCACTGGTCGCAGCAGCGTGACGGGCAACGGACAGTCCGACTACGACCGTCCGGAAACCATCGAGGAGACAGCCGAACTGGTCACCGCACTCGGCGGGGTCGGCATTGCGATTCAGGTGGATCACCTCGATGTCGCGCAGGTGCAGGCGCTGGCCGATCGCGTCCGCGACGAGCATGGCGGCATCGACATCCTGGTCAACGACATCTGGGGCGCCGAGGTGCTCAAGGGTGGCCCGCCGACGTGGAACCGCCCGATTTGGGAACACGACCTCCACGACGGCCTTCGGATTCTCGACCTCGGCGTCGGCACTCACCTGATCACCGCTCACTGCCTGCTGCCGTTGCTCGTCACGCGACCAGGCGGCCTGCACGTCGAAGTCACCGACGGGACAAAGGACTACAACGACCACACCTACCGGATCTCGGTCTTCTATGACCTGTCCAAGGTCGCGGTCAACAGGCTCGGCTACAGCCTTGGCCACGAACTGGCGCGCTTCGGCGCCACCGCGGTGGCCGTCACACCCGGTTGGCTGCGCTCGGAGATGATGCTCGACAACTGGGGTGTCACCGAGGAGAACTGGCACACGGCGCTGGACCCGCAGCGCACCGACGGCCCGACCGCTCCCCCCGGCTTCGCAGTCTCGGAGTCGCCGCGATTCGTCGGCCGGGGCATCGCGGCATTGGCTGCCGACGAGGACAGGGCGCGCTGGAATCAGCGCTCGGTCACCTCCGCCGAATTGGCCCGCGAATACGGCGTCACCGACATCGACGGCCATCAGCCGGACGGGTGGGCGGAGCTATGAGCGCAGCTCAGCCGCCAAAGTAGACATTTTTTGAGATCTGTTCACCGATTTCGTTGACACCCACCGGCACGCGCTGTTCGATGACTTGGTGACCTACGACACCATCATCGCGAACGGCCGCTGGTTCGACGGCACCGGCGCGCCCTCTGCGGTGCGCAACATCGGCATCCGCGACGGCCACGTGGTGGCGATCTCGCCGAACGAGTTGGACGACACCGCCTGTCCGCGCGTGCTGGACGCGACCGGCAAGTGGGTGTTGCCGGGCATGCTCGACATCCACACCCACTACGACGTCGAGGTGCTGAACGGTCCGTCGCTCTCGGAATCGCTGCGCCACGGCGTGACGACCGTGATGCTCGGATCCTGCTCGTTGTCGACCATCTACGTTGACGGTGAGGACGCGGGCGACATCTTCGGACGTGTCGAGGCGATCCCCCGCGAACACGTCATCGCCGCGGTGAACACCCACAAGACATGGGCCAACGCCGACGAATACATCCGGGCGCTCCAGGCGCGTCCACTGGGTCCCAACCTGGCCGCGTTCATCGGCCATTCCGACATGCGGGCGGCCACCATGGGACTCGACCGCGCAACGCGAAAAGACGAACGTCCCACCAGAGTCGAGCAGGCGCGAATGGAGCAGATGCTCGACGACGCGCTGCGCGCGGGTTTCGTCGGCATGTCCTCGCAACAACTGCTTTTCGACAAGCTTGACGGCGAGGTGTGCCGATCGCGCACGCTGCCTTCGACGTACGCGAAACCGCGTGAACTGCGCAGGCTGAAATCCATCCTGCGGCGCGCGGGCCGAGTCCTGCAGTCCGGCCCCGACATTCAGAATCCGCTGAACCTGGTATCGCAGCTCGCGCAGTCGCTCGGTATCTTCCGCAATCCACTCAAGACCAGCCTGCTCTCGGCCGCTGATGTGAAGTCGAATCCCTACAGCATCCACGCGCTGGGGCCCGCCGCCCGCGTGGTCAACAGGCTCGGCGGCAACTTCCGCTGGCAGCACCTGCCGGTGCCGTTCGAGGTGTACGCCGACGGCATCGACCTCGTGGTTTTCGAGGAGTTCGGTGCGGGCGCGGCCGCGCTGCACCTGCGCGACGAAGTCGAACGCAACGGTCTGATGCGTGACGAAGCGTATCGCCGCCGGTTCCGCAAGGACTACGAGAACAAGTTCGGGATACGGGTATGGCAGCGCGACTTCTTCGACACCGAGATCGTCGAGTGCCCGGATGCATCGGTGATCGGCAAATCGTTCGGTGAAGTGGGCAGGGATCGGGGCGGCCTGCACCCCGTCGACGCGTTCCTCGACCTGGTGCTCGAACACGGTAGGGCATTGCGTTGGCGGACAACGATTTCCAACCACCGCCCCGAGGTCCTCAAGAAGCTGGCCCGCGACTCCGGCATCCAGATGGGGTTCTCCGACGCCGGAGCCCACTTGCGCAACATGGCCTTCTACAACATGGGTCTGCGACTGCTGCGGCACGTCAACGACGCGCAGACGGCGGGCACGCCGTTCATGACGGTCGAGCAGGCCGTGCACCGGCTGACCGGTGAACTGGCCGACTGGTACCGGATCGACGCAGGCCATCTACGCCTGGGCGACCGCGCCGACCTCGTGGTGGTCGACCCCGAGCGGCTCGACGAGATGCTCGACGGCTACGCCGAAGCCGAAGTCGAGCAGTACGGCGGACTCTCGCGCATGGTCAACCGCAACGACGACACGGTCAAAGCGGTGTTCGTCGGCGGCCGCCCGGTGTTCCTCGACGGTGCGCCGACGGACCTCCTCGGCACGCGGCGCACGGGCCGCTTCCTACGTGCCGCGCACAAGGCTCCCGCACTCGCCGAAAGCGAGTTGACCAGTGTCGGTTGAGAACACGGTTCGCGATTTGTGGAAAGCGCTGTCATCTCGCGACTTCGAGGTGGCGAAGACGTACCTTGCCGACGATTGCATCTATTTCGACGTGCCGGTAGGGCCTGCGGTGGCCGCACGTGGCCCCGACGACATCGAGAAGCGCATCCGTATTGCGTGGGACGGGTTGTCGCACTACGAGAACCACGACGGCCTGCTGCTGACCAACGGCGTCGACGCGATGTACGAGCACTCCGAGACGTGGGTCTGGCCCACCGGTG
The DNA here is from genome assembly GCF_001667505.1 of Mycobacterium sp. ACS1612. Lineage (GTDB taxonomy): Bacteria > Actinomycetota > Actinomycetes > Mycobacteriales > Mycobacteriaceae > Mycobacterium. The sequence continues at coordinate 11,793 of NZ_LZHZ01000035.1, read as the reverse complement.
AGACCGCCACCCTTCCGTTCGTCACGGTGCACAAGGTCGAAAACGGCAAGATCACGCTGTGGAAGGACTACTGGGACATGGGCGGTCTGACGAACTTCGCACCGCCATCCTGGCTGGAAAACTTCGCCACGGCCGATATGTCGTGGATGTTCGACGCCACCGGCCTGGTCTGACATCGCAGTAACCCCTTTGCTCGACGCGCCGGCAGACGTCGGCACAGCGCTGGGCCGGGTCGCCACCTCGGCCGTCAGTTGGTCGATCCGACAGCGCACCGGATCAGGCCAGCGCATAGACGCGGTTCGCGTTGCCATGCGCGATCAGGTCGATCACCCGGATCGCGTCGGCTTCGCTCCACTGCCGCGCGGCGACGAAACCCTCCAGCACGCACCGTAGTCCGTCGCGCCACAACCGCGCCCCGAGATAGTGCAGTTCGGCAGGTCCGAACGCGTCCGACGAATACAGGATCTTGCGGAAGGGCGCCATCTCGAGCAGGCGGCCGATGAGCGGCGCCGAGCGCGCACCCAGGTAGTTGATCGCCAACCCGCCGTCGAGGTAGACGTTGTTGAACGCCTGCGCCAGATACCCGGCCTCACGTTCGTACGGGTAACAGTGCAGCAGCATGATCGGGGTGTCTCCGCTGGTGCGCAGAAAGTCCAGCAGATACAGCGGATTCGCCTTGTGCAGATCGCAGTCGCGGTCGCCGAAGCCGACGTGGAACTGCAGCGGCTTGCCCAGGCGCAGCGCCTGATACAGGCCGAACCGCAACAGCACCCGGTCGGTCAACCGGGGCGCACCGCTGTCGCGCCATCGACTGGCCGCCTGTGCCACCTCCGCGGCGGTGGGCTCGGTCAGGTCACCGTCGAAACCGCCGCGGTAGGCGAGGATCGTCTTGGTGGCGATTGCCGTCGCGGCCCGCTCCTCCAGGATCCGTGTGAACGCCGACGCATAGTCTTCGTCTGCGGCCGCGGCGGCCTCGGCCACCGATTCCAGCCTGACGATCTCGTGCACGTACCCTTCGGACAGGTCGGCGACGACGTCGAGATCGGCTACGCCGTCGCCGAATCCGGTGTCCACCAGCCAATCCGACACCTTGGCATGTGACAGGAACAGCCGGGCAAGCGCGTCTTCGGAGTGTCGGCTGCGGCGGCTCCAATACGTGTCGGCGTCGACGTGCCGCGGCAGCCCCAGCAGCGGTGCGCAGTGCGCGCGGACCGCGAACCCGAGTTGACTGTCGAACGCCGAATCGAAGTCGGCGAGCGGTTCGGTATTGGCTTCGTTCAGCCCGTTCTCGAACCGGGCGCGGTCAGGTGCGGCCAGCCAGCAGCCGTGCACGTGATGGTCGACCAGCGGCACGTTTTCGATGTGCTCAGCCAAGAGCGTCGGCACATTACACACTCCACGCCAGGCGGAACTTCTCGGTGAGTTCCTCGTCCGCCAGGTTGCCGTACGTGTCCTGCTCGTAGCGCCGCACTGCGAGCACGGCGTCCACCACCTCGTCGCCGAGAAGGCCTCGCATCAAGGCGGATTGGTCGAGCGTGTCGAGGGCGTCGGCCTGTTTGGCGGCCAGCAGCCTGGTGCCCGCCTGGCCGCGCTGCTCATCGGTCAGCCTGGCCGGATCGACGGTGGTTTCCGGCGGTAGGGTCAGCTTGCGTTCGATGCCGTCGAGCGCGAGGCCGAGTATCGCGGCGGTCGCGAGATACGGATTGGCAGACGGGTCGATCACCTTCACCTCGACGTTCGCGCCCTGCGGATTGCTCGGCCCGCCAATCAGGTATCGCACCGCGGCTTCTCGGTTTTCGGTGCCCCAGCAGACGTATGCACCCGACCACAGACCGGGTTGCATGCGCAAACCCGACACCACCGAACCCGATAGCACACCCTGGGCCTCGCTGAGCCCGGCGAGTAGACCGGCGACGGCGGACTCCCCTTCTGCGGTCATCCCGCCGGCCCCTGCACCGCCGGAGAACAACGGCGTCTGACCGCGCTTCATCGAAAAGTGTTGATGTGCACCGGATCCGACGCTGCCTGCGAAAGGCACCGGAGACAGGCTGACCCGCAGGCCGTAGCGCCGGGCCGCCCTGCCGATGATGATGCGCATCAGCACCAACTGGTCCGCGGCGGCGACGGGTGACAGTGGCGCCAACGAGATCTCGAACTGGTTGCGGCCGTACTCCGGGTGGAACTGTTCGACGGCGGCACCTGAAGCCGCCGCGGCGTTGGTCACGTCCCGGACGAAGCCCTCGAACTCGAGCACTCCGGCCAGCCCGTACTGCGCCCACAGATGCGACGGCAGTTGACTGCCGTCGGGCCCGACGAGAACGAATTCCATCTCGTGGCCGACCACCGCGTCGATGCCCGCTTCGGCCAGCCGGGCCTCGATCCGGCTCAACGCGCCGCGTGTGCAGTACGGATCAGGGGTGCCGTCCTGATCGAAGAAAGCACCTGGTGCCCAAGCCAATCCGTCGCCGAGGATGCGGAGCGCGCCCAGGTCGATCCGTATCCGCTGATCCCCCACCACTCCGGTTCGCTCGCCGAAGACGGTGCCGACCTGATCGATGGCAAACACATGCCAGACCGGGCTGGCGCCGAGGCCTGGATCGGCGAATGTGCCCATCCGCCGAAGCGGCACGGTCTTGGCGTGGATGAGACCCGCCGGGTTGACGACCGTCCCGATCAGCGTGGCGACCCCGTCGGCTTCCAATTGGGCGATCGCAGCGGCGGCTAGCGGTTTGGCTGCCATGACAGCCATTGTCCAATGAGGCGCGGCGAATTACAGCGTGATCTTGCAGCTTTGGCCGATGTCCAGTGTGCGCAGCATCCTGCCCATGCCGAGCCACATTGCGCACGACAGCGCGAGATCCGTCAGCAGTTCGTCGCTGAAGTGCTCGCTGCAGCGGGCCCAGAAATCTTCGTCGTCCCGCAGACCGGTGTGGTCACTGGCGAAGCGTTCGGCGAATTCCGCCGCGATGCGCTCTTGGGCGCTGTATCCCGGCCATGTTCGCCACTCGGCGGCGTGGTCGTAGAGGTCTTCGTCGACACCGGCGACGATGCCCTCGGAGTCGCGGGTGTTCTGGCACACCACGCATTCGTTGTCGAGCGCGATGACCATCCGGGCCAACTCGCGGACCCGCATCGGCAGTCGATTCTTGGTGTACACCGCGTTGGTGAATCCGGCCATGGCGACACCGATGTCCGGGGACTTCGTCACCCAGGCGGCCGCGTCGTCGTCAGCGAAAGATCCAATTCGGCTCATGGCCGAATCGTACGCGCGAGACGGCAGAATTGAAACACGTTCTAATTTTGTAGCACGAGTCAAAAGAGCCGCACCCGTCTGGGGTCGCTGCCCGGCACGTCGACGGGTTCGTCATCACCTGCCTCTCCGCAACGACCGTTCCGCCGGCCATATCGTTAGTCAGGCTATAAAAGTTACTGAACAGGTTACAACGACGACGGCGGCCGCGACACGCACTGCGCGAGGTACAGCTGTTCGCCCAGCTTGTCCATCAGCTGCAGCTGGGTTTCGAGGTAATCGATGTGTTCCTCTTCGTCGGCGAGGATCTTTTCGAAGAGGTTGGCCGTGGTGGCATCTTCCTTCTCGCGGCACATCACGATGCCGGGTTTCAGGCGCGCCATCACTTCATACTCGATGGCCAGATCGGCCTCGAACTGCTCGCGCAGGGTCTGGCCTACCCGCAGCGAGAACAGCCGCTGATAATTCGGCAGCCCGTCCAAAATGAGAATGCGGTCGGTGATCGATTCCGCATGCTGCATTTCTTCGAAAGATTCTTTGCGGGTGTGCTCGGCAATTTCTGTGAATCCCCAATTCGCCTGCATTTTGGAGTGCAGGAAATATTGGTTGATCGCCGTGAGTTCGCTTGTCAACTGCTCGTTGAGCAGTTTCAGAACGTCGGCATCGCCTTGCATGGTCGCTCCTAAGCAACGTGTGGGCTGAATCTAGCTTCGCGGTCCGTAGTGCTTTCCCAATCTAGTGCAGACGTGACCAGGAAGCCCGCCATATTGGCTGGAACGGGCGTGTTTTCGGCTCCGTCACAGTCGACCGGCAGCAACGGACAGGTGGATCGCGAGACGGCTCTGGACTGCCTACGCTAAGTAAGGTTAGACTGCGCTAACACCTACGAGCGGCCTCGAGCGGACAGGGAAACCCGATGAGTGAGTACGAATTACACTCACTCATTCTCGCCTGCGATTTCCGTGTCGACGACGTCGACCGGATGTGGAAGTGGCTCAACAAACACGAAGAACCGTTGGCCTCTATCGGCGCGCATCACGTGGTGCTGTACACGTCGATATGGGAACCCGGTCGGGTGTTGGTGACAATCGGTATCCGACGGGCCGGCTCGATTCGAGAGGTGCTGCGGTCCCCCGCGATATTCGAATGGTTCAACGTCTCGGGTGCCGACGACATACCGCCCATCTTCGGCGGTGAAGTGGTCGAGAAGATCGACCTCGACGGCCCGTCGCCCGAAGGTCACATCGGCCGCGTGGTGGTCGGCGTGATGGCGTCCGTCGACGACGTGCCGACTCTGTTGGCGAAAGTGCACGACGGCCTGGACCGGTTCAAAAGCGGGGGTGTTCGCAAGATTTGGGTATACCAGGCACTCGACGATGGGCGCGAAGTGATGATCCTCCAGGAGATTGCCGACGAGCTCAGCGCGCGGGCCTGGATCGACCATCCAGACGCCGCCGCGGAGTGGATGTCCAGCGCCGGCTTCGGCGCCTACCCCACCCAGTTCGTCGGCAGGTTCGCCCATCTGATGAGCATCGGCGAGCGGGTCTGATCGCGATGTTCGTCTGCCTTTGCACCGGAACCACCAGCCACGTGGTCAGCGAGGTCGTGGCGAACGGTGCGAAGACGTCGAAACAGATCGCCGAGGCCTGCGGTGCGGGCGGCGACTGCGGGCGCTGCCGTCGCACCTTGCGCGCGATGATCGAAGCGCATTACGCCAACCGGCCATCCGAAGCCGTCAGCCACTAGCTTTTCTTCTGCGTGAACTCGGCCAGCGCGTCGGCGTTGGCCGCGGCGCCCATCAGTTCCGCGAAGTGTGCGATCTCGCGTGCGGTCGCCGCGGCGATCTCCGCGCGAGTCGGTTCGACGATCGTCTGCTTGACCGCCATCAGACTCGAAATCGGCCGGGAGGCAAGGATTTCGGCGTGTCGACGCGCTTGCGCAAGCAGGTCGTCGGGTTCGCACACCTTCCATGCCAGTCCCATCTGCTGGGCCTCGGCGGCATCGACCCACTCCGACGACATCAGCAGCCATGCCGCGTTCTGCCTGCCGATCAGCTGGGGCAACAGATACGACGACGCGGCCTCGGGCGCAACGCCCAGGCTGGTGAACGGTGTCTTCAGCCGCGCCGTCGAGGACATGAAGACGAGATCGGCGTAGCCGAGAACCGTTGCGCCGATACCGACTCCGACGCCGTTGACCGCGCAGATCAGCGGCTTGGGTAGGTCGGCGAGAGCCTCGATCATCGTAGTGAAGTGGCTGCCCTGCGCGTTGAACTCGGGGTCGGTGATGCGACGTTGCATCTCCTTGAGGTCGTTGCCTGCCGAGAACGCGCGTCCTGCCCCGGTCAGCAGCACCACCGCGACGTCGGGATCGGCGGCCGCCTCGCGCAGCGCCACCGCGGTCGCCCGGTACAGCTCTTCGTTGAACGCGTTGAGAGCTGCTGGTCGGTTCAGGGTGAGCGTTCGCACCCGGTTCTCGTCGGAGATCTGCAGGACCACGCCTGCAGCGTATGTGTCAGCCGTTGCTGTAGACGCGGGTGGGTGCGATCAGCACCACGGTGCGACGCTGGTCTGCCATCACCCGGTCGTATTCATCCCAGTCGTCGTGCGTTCCGCCTGCGGCGGTGAACACCTCGCGAAGCAGCAACCGCAGTTGTTCGGCGTCGGCGAGCCACGGTGCAGGATCGTCAGGGCCTGCGAGCTCGGCGCGGCCCTCCACCGTCGCCCACATCCAACCCTTGCGGTACGTGACCGTCAGTTGAGGACGGGCCCGCAGATTCGCCAACTTGACCTTGCCGTACGTGACGAATCCGAGCACCTCCTCGCCGGTGGCAGGATGCGGCAGCTTCCCGACGTTGACCAGCGAGGCCTGGATGGTGCTGTCGGCGCGCAGCGTCGAGACGATCGCGAGCCCGCTCTCGTCGGCGGCCAATGCGACCGCGTCGTCAAGCGTCGTCATTGAATCCCTCTCTCGCAAAAGGTGACCGGAACACGTACCGGCTCGTCGGCACCGTGTCGACATCGCGGTTGGCGCCGAAGGCGGTGGTGCTGGCGACCATTCGCTCCATCCGGTCGCGCAGATCCTCGTCGTCGGCGGCACCGAAGAACGCGTGCAGATTGGAGACGGCCTCGATCGGGAAAAGCTCCTCGACGATCGCGTCGATCGTGGGGGCGTCGGCCGTCACCGGATGCACCACCTTGTTCTGCGTGTAGCCGAACGTCGACTGGGTGGCGATGGCGACCGGGGTGTGGTCGAGATGCCACCGGTGCCGCCAGGTCGGCTCGTCGAGATCGCCGGGCCGCCGCAACAGGGCGACGTTGGCGAGGCCGGGGGTGCGGTCGCCGCCGGCGGTGTGCGGTGGCGGCAGCGGCACCGATTCGGTGACCAGGTAGCCGGCCACCTGGTCGCACTCCTTCTCCAGCCTGGCGATCGCGGTGCGCACCTGGTCGCCGTAGGACTGCTGCGTCCACAACGTCACGAAGGCGACCACCGGCGGGTCCAGCGTCGTCAGCGTCATCAACGAGCCTCGCACCGTGTCGTCGCGCACGTTGACGGCCAGCCCAGGCACGCCGAGGTCGAGCAATTCAGCGGCGACGTCCCCGCGCAAACGGCTGCACCACGCCTCGTCCGGATCGGCCCCACGGAGGGTGATGACCACTTTCTCCACGGGACGAAGCTACGCCTCCAGCCGTTCGCGGATGCTGACGAGTCGCTGTTTCAGTTCGGCCTCGTCGATGATGCCGCGCTCCAACAATGAGTGCGCCAGCGCGACGAGTTGGTTCTCCGGATAGGGCAGGTTCGCATAGAGGGTGGCCGACAGCTGGTCCTCTTCGTCGCGACGTTCTTTGAAATTGGGCACGTTCTGCTCACACGATGCGCGGTCCAGCGCATCGCACATCCCGTCGAGGCTGGTTTTCCACGGCGGCACCGGATTCTCGACGCCCCATTTGGCCGCCATCACCGGCCAGATCTGGTTGCGTTCGACGAGCTCCTGCAGAAGCTCAGGACGCTCGGTCATCCGGCGTTCCCCGGGTGGACCGCAGGCCTGGTGGCGGTGATGACGTTGGTGGTGACGCCCGGCTTGGGTAACGCCACACCGATCAGGCAGTCGCGCGTGATGATTTCGACCAGTTGGTCCTCGGTCCAATCTTCGGTGCCCTTCGGTTGCAAGGGCATCACCATGAACCGGTGCTTCTGGTTGGAATCCTGTACGTGCACTGTGATTTCGTCGGGAAGGTACAGGCCGAACTCCGCCAGAACCTGTCGCGGCCAACGCACCAGGCGCCTGCGGTAGTTCGGAGTGCGGTACCACTCCGGTGAGTTGCCGAGGATCGGCCTGGGATAGCACGAACACAGCGCGCACACGATCACGTTGTGCAGCGTCGGGGTGTCGGCGAGGATCTGGAACGCGGTGAAGTCACTCGGTGTCCCCCACCCTGTCGGATGCAGCCAGTCGACACCGACCTCCTTACTGGCCGTCATCGGTTCGGCGAGGGCCAGTTTCTTGAACTCGGGATCCCGCCACGCCTTGGCCACCAGACGCGCCGCCGGCGTCGGGCCGATCTGCTCGGCGAACTCGGTCATGACGCGGTGCTCTTCGGCGGTGAAGATGCCTTTCTCGATGCACAGTTCGCGCAGCGCGATCTCGAGGACCTCGAAGTCGGTGATCTCATCGACCATCGGCGCGACGGTGCGCTCATGGTCGTGGTCATGATCATGCTCTGTCATGCAAAATCCCTCCTGCGCGGCTTATTTCGCGGCTTCGAGCCAGTGTTCGGGAATTTCGGTTGAGATGACGTCGTCGGAGGTTCCGGTGTAGCCGTAGAACAGGTCGGCCATGTTGAACTTCACGATGTAGAACCATTCCGGTTTCGCGGGGCGGTCCCAGGTCTCGTCCTCGGCGGCGGGGCTTTCGTATGCGACCGCCTCGATCTCCCCCTTCGCGCCGCGGACATACTCCGGGGTGCGGGTATAGAAGATCACCGGAAGTTCGCGCACCATCACCGGGTCGCCAACCTTGAACTTGGCCGGATCCGCCTGACCCGCATAGCACTGCGGATCGCCTTTCCCCTCGGCTTCCTCGGCGTGGTTGTTGCGCTTGACGTTCGCCCCGTCACCTTCTGACTTCGGCGTGGCCTCCAGGGCTTTCCCGTCGAGTCCGCCGGCGTAGCGCTGCTTGACCTCGGCCATCCGCTCGCTCAACTCGGTGAGGCCGATGTGGTGCTTTTCCACCAACACACGCGCAACGGCGATCAGCCAGCGACCGTAGTACGGCAATCCGAGATACTCGGCCCGACCGACGTCGACGTTGCCAATGCGGCGCCGCTCCTCCGACAGCCAGATGCCGCGCCACCCCAGCACCTCACACATGACGTAGGTCATGTGCTCCCACAGCTCGTACTGCTTGTTCTCGTACTTCATCGGCGCGTCCGGCTCACCGCCCACGTCGTGAACGGGCTTCAGATACGCGGTGATGCGTCCGTGGTCCAGCATGTCGGGCGTCGGCGCGTCGGGAAGCTCGGGATACGCGGACTTGAGCCGGGCGACGAGGTCCAGCTGGGCGGCACGCTCGGCGGCCGTACTCATGTGTGTTCCCTTCCTTCGTCGGACAGACGGCGCCGTCGCGCGCAAAGGACGAACGAGACGTGACGGCGTAAAAACCGCGTGGTCCGGGATATCGATCGACAACCAGCAACACCATCGGCGTTGTCGGCCATCGGCACCTCCGGCGGGAAATGTGATGCGGTGACCAGACCGTACCTCGAATGACCCTTTTACGTGGGCAAATTCGTGCGAAGTTCAGCATGTCCTGTGCCGCAAAGGATTTGACGGCCCGGTAATTTCGGCTGAATTTCGATGCGTGTGTTGACCGGTTGTGATGCTCATTGGGGTCAAAATGGTCGGATGACCACCGGCGGCGGCGTGATCACCCCGGGGGGCCGGGGGTGGGCCCGGGCGCTGCGGTTGACCACACCGGACTTCGGCGCTGTGGCGCGCAGCCTGCTCGGCCTGCTCGCGGTGGCAGCGGTCGGGCTGGCGTCCGGTTCACCGATGGCGGCGGTCTGGGCCTGCGGCGCGGCGGCGATCGCGGGTGCGATCGCGATGCAGGACAGCCCCGCCGGCCGGGTGCCGCTGGTGATCGTGGTGGCCCTGCAACTGGGCTTCGTCGTGTTCCTCGGCGCGATGACCGCGGCCTACGACCCGGTGTTCATCGCCGTCGTCGCGGTCTGGTGCTTCGCGGCTGCCATGCAGTGGGCCCTCGGCAGTAAACCGGCTTTGGTCGCGGCGGCGGGCGCGGCTCTGTTGGTGATCTCGCCACCCGTGACGCCGTCGCCGGGCGGGGTACTGCTGGCGACGTTGTTGACCATCGCCGCGGGCTGCATCCAGGCCGCGCTGATCGCGGTCTGGCCGCCGCAGCGGTGGCGGGGGCAACGCGAAGCGCTGACTCGGGCCTATCAAGATCTGGCGGCCGATGGGCGGCGGATCGCCGCCGACCCCGAGGCATCGGTGGGCAGCGCGCCGCTGACGTGGCTGCGGGAGGCGTTTGTCGACAGCGACGCGATTCGGCGTCCACTGGCCTACCACGGCGGTTACCGGTTGCCAGAGCGGATCACCGCAACGCTGAGCGCCTTACGCGGTGGTGACGGAGCGGTGGCCGCGGTGCTGACACCTGCAGCAGAGTTTCTCGACGCCATCGCGAGCCACAACCGCAGCGCACAGCGCAACGCCGAGTACGCGCTGGCCCGAGTCGACGCCGCTGCGGAGTCGGTTTCCCAGCCGTATTCGACTGTGGTGCATCGTTTTTCGCAGCAGCTTCACGAGGCTTTCGCGTCGCGGTTCGGCGAATTTCGCAGGCCGGACCTGATCGGCTCGATGCGGGCGGCCGCCGCAGTGGTTCGTGAGCACCTGATAGGGACGTCGCCGGTGTTGCGACACGCGGTTCGGCTGTCCGTGGCGACCGCGTTGGCTGTGGCTGCGGGCCGATACGGTCTTGTCGGACACGGTCATTGGATCGCGCTGACCGTGTTGATGGTGCTGCGCCCGGAGACCGCGCACACCTATACGCGCTGCGTCGGCCGAGTGGCGGGCATCGCGATGGGTGTCGTTGTCGCGTCGGTGTTCACGATGTTGTGGCAACCGGTCGGATTGTCGGCCGCCGTGGTGGCGGCGCTCTTCCTGGCGTTGACGTATGCGATGACGCGGTACGGGTATCTCGCGGTGAGTGCGGCGCTGGCCGCCGCGGTTTCGTTCCTGCTCGACATCAACCCGGGGGCGCACGGCGAGGCGGTCGAGGACCTGTTGTTCGCGGTCATCATCGGTGGCGGGCTGGCGGTGGTCGCTCATGTCATGTGGCCGGACCATGGCCTGGTCCGGTTGCATCAGCGCGCCGGCGAGTTGTTGAAGTCGGAAATCGACTATGCGGCAATGGTGATCAAGGCCTTCGTGCATGAGCTCGATCATCCCGCCGAAGCGCTGTCGTCGGCGTGGCAGCGGACGTTCCGGGCGCGTGCGGCGTTCGAGGCGGCATCCGGTGCGGCCAGGACGGATTCACGTGAGCTGCGTCGGTGGCTACGCTCGTATCGCGCGGCGCTGAATGCCGTCACCAGTGCCTGCACTGCGCTGGAGGCCAGCTTGACCGGAGAGCCGTCGACGGCGTTGACCCCGGAATTCATTGCCGCCGTGGATGATTACGTCGACGCGCTGCGCGGCGGGCCGCCGACTGCCGCCACGCCGTGGACTGTCGACATCGACGAGTTGACCGTGGCGAATCAGCAGGTGCGCCAGCAGGGCGCGGGGTTGGCGGCCGACAACGCGGCGGCCCGGGTGCTGGTTGCCGAGATCGCGGCGATCACCAGAAGCCTGGCCGACATCGCGGCCAGCCGCGAACCCACAGCCTCCTAGCAGTGGGGTGTGACATTTTGGGGTGGTTATCCCCAGGCCTTGTTTTATCCACAGATGGTGGGTTGGGGGCTGTGGCTGGTCGGCGGGGGTGGATAGCGTTGGGTCATGGGCGAATTCATCAGCGGGGAGGCGGCGCGGCAGCGGTTTCGGCTGTTGGCTGCCCAAGTTGATGCCGCTCATGCCGAGATGCGCCAGTTGTCTTCTGCTGAGGTGGGCAACGAGTTCCGCGTCGAGATGGTCGAACAGTTCGAGACCCAGCAGCGGGTTAATCGGGGGTTGATGTATCGGTTCTTCGGTCAGATCGCCGACCCGCCCGATGAACCGAGGATGGCCCCGAGGATGGTCAACAGTCTGGCCGCCCGGTTGCGGATCACCCCCGGTCAGGTCAAAGCCCGGATGAAAACCGCCGCCAAACTAGCCCCGCGGCGCCAACTGTGCGGCCCACCGCTGCCGCCGGTATTGCCCTATGTGGCTGCTGCACTGGCGGGCGGGCAGATCGGCGAAGACCACGTCACGGCCATCGCCAACGCCATCAAGACGCTGCCGTCCAACGTGTCGGTCACCGATCGTGACGAGGTGGAAGCCTCGCTGGTGGGTGAGGCGCTCAAAACCGACGCCGAGATCGTCAAGAAACTGGCCAA
>NZ_LZHZ01000034.1 GCF_001667505.1 Mycobacterium sp. ACS1612 | reverse complement strand
GATGCACCGGGGTATGGGGGGGGCACCCCCATTACACCCAAAACCCCCCGCGCCGGCGGGCGCCGGGGCGCCCCCCCCCGGCCTCGACGTTTGCACCTCAGCGCAGCAGGCCCGCCGCAGTGGCCGCGATCGGATCGAGATCCTCTGTGTCCGAGGCGGCGAGCAACAGCAGTCGCTGCTTCATGCGCGGATCCCAGAACCGTCGGATGTGATCGGCGACCGCATTGGCGGCCTGCTCGTCGCGCAGATAGCCGAAATGCGCGGCGATGTTGTTGATCATCTTGATCTCCGCGGGAGCGTTGGTCGCCATGATCAATCCACCAGTTCCGCGGTCAGCACGTCTTCGAACGCGCGCTGCGCCTGCTCGGTGACGGCCGGATGGGCCAGCGTCACCTGAACAGCGGTCACCTTGTACTCCGGGCAGTTCGTGGCCCAGTCCGAGTTGTCGGTGGTCACCACGTTCGCCCCAGTCACCGGATAGTGGAACGTGGTGTACACGACGCCAGCTGGCATTCGGTCTGAGATCTTCGCGCGCAGTTTCGTCTTGCCGACGCGACTGGCGACGGTCACCTCGTCACCATCGGTGATCCCGCGATCCTCGGCGTCGTGCGGGTGAATCTCGAGCACATCCTCCTGATGCCACGCGATGTTGGCCGTGCGGCGGGTCTGGGCGCCCACGTTGTACTGGCTCAGAATCCGGCCGGTCGTCAGTATCAGCGGGAAGCGGCGGGTGCTGCGCTCGTCCGTCGCGACGAACGGCGTCGGCATGAATCTGCCCTTGCCCCTGGTGAACTCCTCCACATGCATGATCGGCGTGCCGTCGGGAGCGTCGCCGTCGCACGGCCACTGGATGCTGCCCACCTCGTCGATCCGGTCGAACGACACGCCGGCGAAGGTCGGTGTCACCGAGGCGATCTCGTCCATGATCTGGCTGGGGTGGTCGTAGTGCATGGGGTATCCCATCACCGTCGCGATCTCGCAGACGATGTCCCACTCGTGCTTGCCGCTCTTCGGCTTCATCACCGCGCGCACGCGGTTGATCCGCCGTTCCGCGTTGGTGAACGTGCCGTCCTTCTCGAGGAACGAGGCACCGGGCAGGAACACGTGCGCGAACTTGGCGGTCTCGTTGAGGAACAGGTCCTGGACGACCACCAACTCCATCGCGCCGAGCGCGGCGGTGACGTGTCCGACGTTCGGGTCCGACTGCGCGATGTCCTCGCCGTGCACGAAAAGACCTCGGAAGCTGCCCTCGATCGCGGCGTCGAACATGTTCGGGATGCGAAGTCCGGGTTCCGGCAACAAGGCTGTGCCCCAAAGGTTTTCGAAGACCTCACGCACCGCGTCATCGGATACGTGCCGGTACCCGCTGAATTCGTGCGGGAACGACCCCATGTCGCACGAGCCCTGCACGTTGTTCTGACCGCGTAGCGGGTTGACCCCGACGCCGTCGCGGCCGATGTTGCCGCACGCCATCGCCAGGTTCGCCATGCCCATCACCATGGTCGAGCCCTGGCTGTGCTCGGTCACGCCGAGCCCGTAGTAGATGGCGCCGTTGGGGGCCTGCGCGTACAACCGCGCCGCGGCGCGCACCTCGGCGGCGGGCACACCTGTGATCGCCTGCACCGCTTCAGGACTGTTCTCCTCGCGCGCGATGAACTCCGCCCATTCCTCGAAGCCCTCGCAACGGTCCGCAATGAACGCCGTGTCGACCAGCCCCTCGGTCACCACCACATGCGCGATCGCGTTGACCACGGCCACGTTCGTGCCGGGTTTCAACTGCAGGTGGTGATCGGCTTCGATGTGCGGAGAGCGCACCAGGTCGATACGACGGGGGTCGACGACGATGAGCTTTGCGCCCTGGCGGATCCGCTGCTTCATCCTGGACGCGAAGACGGGGTGACCGTCGGTGGGATTGGCGCCGATCACCATGATCACGTCGGCTTCGGCGACGGACCGGAAATCCTGGGTGCCTGCCGACTCACCGAAGGTCTGCTTCAAGCCGTAGCCCGTCGGCGAGTGGCACACCCGCGCGCAGGTGTCGACATTGTTGTTGCCGAACGCGGCGCGGACCATCTTCTGCAGGACGTAGACCTCTTCGTTCGTGCACCGCGACGAGGTGATGGCGCCGATCGCGCCCGCGCCGTGCCGGCGCCGGATGTCGAGCATCCTGCGGGCGACGGTGTCGATCGCCTCGTCCCATTCCACTTCGCGCCACGGATCGGTGATCGCGTCGCGCACCATCGGCTTGAGCTTGCGGTCGGGATGGGTGGCGTAGCCAAAGGCGAACCGGCCCTTGACACATGAGTGACCCTCGTTGGCGCCGCCGTCCTTGTAGGGCACCATGCGGACCAGTTCGTCGCCGCGCAGTTCGGCTTTGAACGAACATCCCACACCGCAGTAGGCGCAGGTGGTGACCACCGACCGCGACGGCATGCCCAGTTCGATCACCGAGCGTTCCTGCAGGGTTGCGGTCGGGCACGCCTGCACGCAGGCACCGCACGACACACATTCGGAGTCCATGAACGACTCGCCTGCCCCGGGTGAGACCTTCGACGCGAAGCCGCGGCCCTCGATGGTCAGCGCGAAGGTGCCTTGGATCTCGTCACACGCACGCACACAGCGGGAGCAGACAATGCACTTGGACGGATCGAAGTCGAAGTACGGGTTGCTCTGGTCCTTGACCGCGTCGAAGTGGTTCTCGCCCTCGTAGCCGTACCGCACCTGGCGCAGCCCGACAACGCCTGCCATGTCCTGCAATTCGCAGTCGCCGTTGGCGCCGCAGGTGAGACAGTCCAGGGGATGGTCCGAGATGTAGAGCTCCATGACGTTCTCACGCAGCTTGGCCACCTTCGGCGTCTGGGTGCGCACCACCATGCCGTCGGCCACCGGGGTGGTGCACGACGCTGGCGTGCCGCGGCGGCCGTCGATCTCCACCAGGCACAGTCGGCACGAGCCGAACGCGTCGAGCCGATCGGTCGCACACAGCTTGGGGATGTCGACACCGGCCGTCGCGGCCGCGCGCATCACCGACGTGCCCTCCGGCACCGACACCGGGAATCCGTCCACTTCGAGCGAGATCGTCGCGGGCCCGGTCTTGGCGGGGGTGCCGAAGTCGGGTTCCTTGAGCAGACTCATGGCTGGCCTTCCGTCCTCGCGCTGATGGGTTCTTTGGCAGAGAAGTCATCGGGGAAATGGTTGATCGCGCTGCGCACGGGCATCGGCGTCAGCCCGCCCATCGCGCACAACGAACCTTCGGTCATCACGTCGCATAGATCCTCGAGCAGCGCGAGGTTTTCGTCACGGTGCTCCCCAGCGGTGATCCGGTCGATGACCTCCACGCCGCGCACCGCGCCGACCCGACAGGGGGTGCACTTGCCGCACGACTCCGCGGCGCAGAATTCCATCGCGAATCTGGCCTGCGCCGCCATGTCGACGGTCTCGTCGAACACCACGACGCCGCCGTGCCCGACCATGGCACCCGCCGCGGCGAACGCCTCGTAGTCCATCGGCAGGTCGAACTGCGCCCTTGGCAGGTATGCGCCCAGCGGCCCGCCAACCTGTACCGCCCGCACAGGGCGACCGGACAGGGTGCCGCCGCCGTAACCGTCGACGAGTTCGCCGAGGGTGATGCCGAACGCGGTCTCGACGATGCCGCCGTGCTTGATGTTGCCGCCGAGTTGGAAGACCTGGGTGCCGCGTGACCGCTCGACACCAAGTTGTTGATAGGCCTTGGCGCCGTGCGCGAGCACCGTCGGCACCGTGCCGAGGGTGAGCACGTTGTTGACGACGGTCGGCTTGCCGAACAAGCCGTTGATCGCCGGAATCGGCGGCTTGGCGCGGACCATGCCGCGCTTGCCCTCCAGACTCTCCAGCATCGAGGTTTCCTCGCCGCAGATGTAGGCGCCGCCGCCAACGCGCACGAACAGGTCGAAGTTCAGTGACGAGCCGAGCACGCTGTCCCCGAGCCACCCTCGGTCATAAGCGATCTCGATCGCTGCGCGCATCGTGGCGACCGCGTCGGGGTATTCCGACCTGATGTAGATGTAGCCCTCGGTGGCGCCGACCGCGTACGCGGCGATCGTCATGCCCTCGATGAGCAGGAACGGATCGCCCTCCATCAGCATGCGGTCGGCGAACGTGCCGCTGTCGCCTTCGTCGGCGTTACAGCAGACGAACTTCAACTCGTCGACGCAGTCGAGCACCGTCTTCCACTTGATGCCCGCCGGGAATCCTGCCCCACCGCGTCCGCGCAACCCGGACTCCGTCACCTCCGCGACGACGTCCGCGGGCGAGATCTCGAGCGCACGAACCAGACCGACGATGCCGCCATGCCGCAGATAGTCGTCGGGCGAGAGCGGATCGATGACGCCCATCCGGGAGAAGGTGACCCGGTTCTGCGATGCGAGCCAAGGCATTTCGTCCACCACACCCAGCCGCTGCGGCAGGTCGGCCCCGTCCAGCAGGCCGGCCGCCACTAGGTCGTCGACGTCGGCGGCCGCCACCGGGCCATAGCCAACGCGCCCCTGCGGCGTCTGGACCTCCACCAGCGGCTCGAGCCAGAGCATTCCGCGAGAACCGTTGCGCACCACCTGAACAGCGCGGCCGCGACGCGTCGCCGCGGTCACCAGCGCTGCTGCGACGTCGTCGGCACCGACCGATCTGGCCGCGGAATCCCCTGGCACATAGACAGTTACGGATGTGTTCATTGCGCGACCGCCTCATCAAGGATCGTCGTCAAGCGTGCTTCGTCCAGCCGTCCCTGCAGTCGGCCGTTCACTTGCGCCGCGGGCCCCAACGCACAGTTGCCGAGGCAGAAGACCTGTTCGACAGTGACGGAACCGTCCGCGCTGGTGTCGCCGAGACGCAGCCCGCGGCTGTCTTGCAGGTGGTCCACCAGACGTTGCGCACCGACGGCCTGACAGGCCTCTCCGCGGCAAATGCGGACCGTGGTACGCCCTGCGGGCGTCGAACGGAAGTCGTGATAGAAGGACACCACCCCGTGCACGTCGGCGCGGGACAGGTTAAGTTCGTCAGCGAGCACCGGAATAGCTTCCGGCGGAACGCATCCCAGTGCTTCCTGGATGGCGTGCAGGATCGGAAGCAAAGCGCCTCGCTGCCCTTTGTGAGTCGTGACGATGTCTCGAACAAGGGCGGTGTTCATGCCGCGACTCCTAACGAAACGGGTTGAACCGCCCCAGGACGGCGCCTGGGGCGGTTCACGCCCGGGCGGGCGGGATTAAACGACGATCTTCTTCTCGTGCCACGCGGCGATGGTCTCCGCGTCGTAGCCCAGTTCGGCGAGCACCTCGTCGGTGTGCTCACCGAGCAGCGGCGCGCCCTTGATGTCGGGCTTGAACGACGAGAACTTGATCGGGCTGCCGACGGTCAGGTAGGTGCCCCGGCCTGGCTGCTCGACCTCGACAATGCTTCCGCTCTTGCGCAGATCCTTGTCTTCGGCGAGATCCTTCATGGACATGACGGGTGCGCACGGCACCTCCCACTCGCGCAGGATGTCGACCGCTTCCCACTTTGTCTTGTCCGCCAGCCACTTCTCGATCTCGGCGAAGATGTCGAAGATCTTGTCCTGACGGGCGCGTGCGGTGCTGTAGCCCGGGTCATCCACCCACTCCGGCCGACCGATGGCCTCGGCAGTGCGCTTCCAGTTCTGCTCCTGGATGGTGAAGTAGATGTAGGCGTTGGGGTCGGTCTCCCAACCCTTGCACTTGACCACCCAACCGGGCTGCCCACCGCCGCCTGCGTTGCCGCCGCGCGGAACGGCCTCACCGAACTCGCCGTTCGGCCACTGCGGGTACTCCTCCAGGTAGCCGACGCGCTCGAGGCGCTGCTGGTCGCGCAGCTTGACCCGGCACAGGTTCAGCACCGCATCCTGCATGGCGGCAGAGACCTTCTGGCCCTTGCCGGTCTTCTCCCGGTGAATCAGCGCGGTCAGAATGCCGATCAGCAGGTGCATACCGGTGTTGCTGTCGCCGAGGGCGGCGCCGGCCACGGTCGGCGGGCCATCCCAGAAGCCGGTGGTCGAGGCGTTGCCGCCAGCGCACTGCGCGACGTTCTCGTACACCTTCAGGTCATTCCAGGACGAATCGTCGTTGAATCCCTTGACGGAACCGAAGATCAGCCGGGGGTTCCACTCCTGGATCTTGTCCCACGACAGGCCCATACGGTCCATGGCGCCGGGCGCGAAGTTCTCGACCAGCACGTCGGCCTCGCGGATCAGCTTCTCCATCACCTCGAGGCCCTCGGGTGACTTCGTGTTGATCGCCAGCGAGCGCTTGTTGCTGTTGAGCATCGTGAAGTACAGAGCGTCCAGTTCGGGGATGTCCCGCAACTGATTACGCGTCACGTCACCCCCGCTCGTACGCTCGACCTTCAGAACGTCGGCTCCGAGCCAGGCGAGCATCTGGGTGCACGCCGGGCCCGCCTGGACCCCGGTGAAGTCAATCACCTTGATCCCGGAGAGCGGCAAATCGGTCATGACACGTTTCCTTTCGTCGGTTGTTGTCGTGTCGGTGCGAGCGAGCTCAGTGCTTTGCGGTGATTCCCTTGGGGTTGAGGTGGGCAATGTTGCCGCTCTCGGTGCCGTCCGAGGGGTCGATGACACAGTCGATAAGCGCCGGCCTGCCCGAGGCGAGGGCTTCACGCAAGGCCGCGGCGACCTCCGCGGGCGTTGTGGCCTGATATCCCTTGCCGCCGAAGGCCTTGATCATGTATTCGTGTCGAGCCTGCAGTACCGTCGGCGCCGGGTCTCCGTTGTTGCTCGTCTCGTCACCGCGGTAAACACCGCTGTTGTTGAGGATGACGGTGACGATCGGCAGGTTGTAGCGGCAAACGGCCTCCAGTTCCATACCGGAGAACCCGAACGCGCTGTCGCCCTCGATCGCGACGACCGGGTCGCCGGTCTCGACGGCGGCGGCAATCGCGTAACCCATGCCGATGCCCATCACGCCCCACGTGCCGCTGTCCAGCCGGTGCCGGGGCACCTGCATGCCAATCGTGTTGCGCGCCAAGTCGAGTGCGTTGGCCCCCTCGTTGACGACATAGGCTTGCGGGTTGTCCTGCAGCACGTCGCGGATGGCCTGCAGCGCGCCGAGAAACTTCATCGGGTGCGCGGTCAGGGCCGATTCGAGGCGACCGGCCATCTTGGTGACGTTCGCCGTCGACTTCGCCTCGAGCTCTTCGCGCCACTCGGCCTGCACACTGATCTGGCCGGGCTTCGCCCGCTCGAGCAGCGCATCCATCACCGAGCCGATGTCACCGACAAGCGGAGCCGCGATGGGTTGGTTGCTGTCCATCTCGTTGGCCGCGATGTCGACCTGAATGAACTTGGCATCCGGATTCCATTGCGGCGCATCGCCGTGTCCGAGCAGCCAGTTCAGCCGGGCTCCGACGAGCATGACGACGTCGGCACGCTTCAGGGCGAGCGAGCGGGCGGTAGCCGCCGACTGCGGATGGTCATCAGGCAGCAGACCCTTTGCCATCGACATCGGCAGGTACGGCACGCCGGTGGTCTCGACGAACTCGCGGATCTGCTCGTCGGCCTGCGCGTAGGCCGCACCCTTGCCGAGCACGATGAGCGGCCGCTTCGCGTTGGCCAGCAGATCGATTGCGGAGTCGACCATCTCGGTCTCCGGCAGCTGCCGCGGCGCCGGGTTGACGACCTTCCACAACGTCTTGGAGGCCTCGGCCGCGTCGATCACCTCGCCCAGCACGGCGGCCGGGATGTCGAGGTACACGCCGCCGGGACGGCCGGAAACCGCGGTGCGGATGGCGCGGGCGATACCGCGGCCGATGTCCTCTGCCCGCGATACTCGGTAGGCCGCCTTGGCGAACATCCTGGCCGCCGCCAGCTGGTCCATCTCCTCGTAGTCGCCGCGCTGAAGGTCAACCAGGTGACGCTCACTGGAGCCGGAGATCTGGACCATCGGGAAGCAGTTCGTGGTCGCATTGGCCAGCGCCACAAGGCCGTTGAGGAAGCCGGGGGCCGAGACGGTCAGGCAGATGCCGGGCTTCTTGGTCAGGAAGCCCGCCGCGGCCGCAGCGTGGCCGGCGTCGCTCTCGTGGCGAAAGCCGATGTAGCGGATGCCCGATGCCTGGGCGAGGCGGGCCAGGTCGGTAATCGGGATGCCGACCACACCGTAGATGGTGTGTACGTCGTTGAGCTTGAGCGCGTCCACGACCAGGTGGATCCCATCGGTGAGAGCACCCGGCTCTTGTGGCTCGGGGGCGCTCTCTACCTCCGTGTCCGGCAGGGAAGCAATGGTCATGATGTGGGCCCTTCCTGGCTGTTCGCGCTTTTCCCTTGTTGGAGTTAACTTTCCGCGTCGCGGACGGGTGAGTCCAACACCTGTTTCCAATCACCCGATAGACGGCGGTTATCACGACGTGCCGAAGGCGGACCTACGTCCACCGCCGGCGTTATGCGACGTGGACGAGATCCTTTCCGTGCAGTTCGAAGATGTCGTTCAACGGCGTTCCGACGGCGACATTCAGGAACGCCCGCGCGGCAACAGAACCGGGCATGCCGGCGTGAATCGCCATCGAGATCTGTGCTGTGGTGTCCGGCCCGACCAGGCGGATCACCCGCGCCGCGCCGTTCACCGGCATGGCCCGCAGCCAGGTGTGCGGCACCACGCTGGCCCATGCGCCGGTCGCGACGTGCGCGTAAAGTGATGCGACAGAATCGGTTTCCACCTGCGGAGCGGGAAGCGCTCCGCTGCCGGCGAACGCCTTGTCGATGAACTGGCGGAACCGCATATCGGGCGTCAGCAGCGCCAGCGGCAGCTGGGCCGCCTCGGCCCACGTGATGGTCCGCGCCGACGGCACCAGCTGATCACCCGCCACCAGAAGCACATACTGCTCTTCGTACAGCGGTACCACCTCGAGCCCCGACTGGTCGTCAGGGCCGAAATGCGCGATGGCCACATCCAATTCGAAGTCGCGGAGTTGACGGAGCAACTCGGTGGACGAGAGCCGCGAGCACACCTTCACCCGTGCCAACGGGTGAAGCGCGCAAAATGCCGCCACCGGAAGGGCCGCGGTCGTCGACACCGTCGGCCCCGTCCCGAGCCGCAACGTCGCAGAGATGCCGGAGCGCATCGCGGCCGCCTCGGCCTTCAGAGCGTCGTGCTCGGCCAGCACGCGCTTGGCCCAGACGACCAACCGTTCGCCCTCGGGGGTCAACCCCTCGAAGTTCTGGCCACGATTGATGAGGGTGACGCTGAGCTCGCGTTCCAACTTTGCGATCGAGGTGGACAGCGCAGGCTGCGACACGTAGCAGCTCTCGGCCGCGCGCGCGAAGTGTCGCTCCCTGGCCACCGCCACGAAGTACTCCAGTTGGCGCAGCAGCACAGGCCCTCCTCGGCACAGATTGTATTCAGTATTCGATATTGCGTATGCTAGAGGTCTGCTGCGACTATGTCCAGCGAGCAATCGAATGAGGAACGGAGCGTGACGTGGCCGAAGGTTCGAACGTGACCGGTGTGACCGAGGATTGGCTTGCCGCCGCGGTCGTCAGGGAGTCCGCCGAGGCCATCGTGGTCACCGATCCGGCCGGAATCATCCGGTTGTGGAATGAGGGGTCCGCGCGAATATTCGGCTACCCGGTCGAGGAGGCGATGGGCCAGAACCTGGACATCATCATCCCGGAGAAGCTGCGTGAGCGGCACTGGAAGGGCTACTTCCAGACCATGGCAACCGGATACACCCGGTACGGCGACAAACTGCTGAGCGTGCCTGCTACCCACCGCGACGGGCATCGGCTGTCGATTGAGTTCAGTGTCGCACTGCTGCGTGACGATGCCGACCAGATCGTCGGGATCTCGGCGATCATGCGTGAGGTCACCGAGCGCCGCAATGCCGAGCGGGAACTGCGCGCCAAAATCTCCGAACTCGAAAGCCGGGTGGCGTCGGCCTGACCGGCCCCCGGTCTGCGCGGTTTGCGGCGAACGTTCCTTACCGCTCGAAAAATCGGCAAAATCTCGAGCGGTAAGGAACGTTCGGCCGCGGTACGTCACTCGATGCGCAGCACGCGCATCCGGTCGGTGTAGCCGGCGACTCCGTCACGGCTCCCGGACACCACGACCACCAGGCTGCCCGGATGCGAGATACCGAGATCGGCCAGACCACGGCTCACCACAGCAGGCATGGTCTCCGGTGTGCTTGTCGGGGCCAACACCGCCGACTGAATCCCCCAGGTGAACGCCAACCGCGCCCTGACCGATTCGTTGTGCGCGAATGCGATCAGCGGCAATGGCGACCGTTGCCTGGCCAACCGCATCGCGGTGTCCCCCGACCGGGTGAAGCAGCACAGCGCCACCGCGCCGATCCGCCTGCCGAGCCCACACGCGGCGGCGGCGACGGCATCGCTGATGCTCGCGTCCTCGTCTTCGCGCAGCGCTTGTTCGGTCGCTTTGCCCTGTCGCAGTGCGTCTTCGGCCGTCATGACGATGCGGCCCATCGTCTCGACGGTGTGCGCAGGGTAGGCACCGACGCTGGTCTCCGCCGACAGCATCACCGCGTCGGCGCCGTCGAAGATCGCGTTGGCGACGTCGGACACCTCGGCCCGCGTCGGGCGCGTGTCGGCGACCATCGAATCGAGCATGTGCGTCGCGACGATGACCGGTTTGGCCGCCTGCCTGCACAAGCTGATCGCCCGCTTCTGCACCAGCGGAACTTGTTCCAGCGGCATCTCGACGCCGAGGTCGCCGCGCGCGACCATCAAGCCGTCGAACGCGTCGATGATCGCGGGCAGGTCCGAAACCGCTTCCGGTTTCTCGAGTTTCACCATGACGGGAACTCGCTTGCCCATCTCGTCCATGATCGCGTGCGCCAGCTTGACCTCTTCGGGGGCCCGCACGAACGACATGGCCACCATGTCGACACCGAGTTCGAGTGCGAACTTGAGGTCTTCGATGTCCTTCTCGGACAGCGGCGGCACGCTGACCGCGACACCCGGTAGCGAGATGCCCTTGTTGTCACTGACGGGTCCGCCGTGGATGACCTCACAGCGCACATCCGTGGTGTCCACGTCGAGCACCCGCAGTTCGATCTTGCCGTCGTTCACCAGCAGTCGGTCACCGGCGCGCACATCTGCGGCCAGCCCGTCGTACGTCGTCGACACCCTGTCGTGGTCGCCGGCGCACGCCGATGTGGTGATCACGATCTGCTCGCCGTCGGCCCAGAACACCGGCCCCTCTGCGAACCGGCCGAGCCGGATCTTGGGGCCCTGCAGGTCGGCGAGCACACCCACGGCGCGACCCCGCTCGGCGGCGATGCGGCGCACGGTGTCGTAGACCTCCGAATGCTCGGCCTGCGAACCATGGCTGAAGTTCAGCCGGGCCACATCCATTCCGGCGTCGATGAGTTCGGCCAGCCGCGGAGCGGTCGCGGTGGCCGGACCCAATGTGCAGACAATCTTGGCGCGTCGGATCACGATGTTCCTCTCGTCAGCGCAGCGCGGGTTCGGGCTGCGGGACAACGGCGGCATGCGACGTCGCAGGCGCGCAGGTCTGGGCGAGTAGATCGGCGGCGGCGTGCACGGTGCGAAGCGTCGGCGCGGGGGCGCCGGTGAGGTCGGCCATCTCCACCACCGCGGTGACGATGGCGTCCAGCTCCAGCTGCTTACCGGCCTCGAGGTCCTGCAGCATGGACGTCTTGTGGTGGCCGACGTTCTCCGCGCCGCGCAGTCGCTTCTCGATCGAAATATCCGGTGTACTACCAACTCTGGCCGCGATGTCGAGCGTCTCCTCCATCAGCTGGGTGACGATCGTGCGGGTGTTGGGGTTCTGGCAGATCTCGACCATGGTGGCCCTGGTGAGTGCGCTCAGCGGGTTGAACGCGACGTTG
The DNA here is from genome assembly GCF_001667505.1 of Mycobacterium sp. ACS1612. Lineage (GTDB taxonomy): Bacteria > Actinomycetota > Actinomycetes > Mycobacteriales > Mycobacteriaceae > Mycobacterium. The sequence goes on along the minus strand of NZ_LZHZ01000034.1, from coordinate 88,542 downwards.
CCCATCAGCTTGATCCAGATGTCGTCGCGCAGGTTCGCCTCGACCGGGGCCTTCAGTCCGCCGGCAATCATCGCATCGCTCAAGTCTTTACAGCGTTGCGAGATCTCCCCGGACGGCTCGCCGATCGAGAACCGGGTGCCCTCGAGATGCCGGATCACGCCGGGCGCCTCGATCGTCGTTGCCGGGTAGACCACGCAACCGATCGCCCTCTCCGGTGACAGCACGGCGCTGGTGGCGCCGCCCGGATCGACGGCTTCGATGCGACGGCCCTCGTACGGCCCGGGCAGTTGATGGAAGTACCACCACGGAATTCCGTTCTGGGCGGGCAGGACTGCGGTGTGCTCGCCCAACAGCGGCTGCACCAGCTGGCCACAGGAGGGATAGCTGTGCGCCTTGAGCCCGAGGAAGACATAGTCGACGGGGCCGATCTCGGCGGGGTCGTCGGTGGCGTGCGGGTGGGCCACGAAGTCACCGCGCGGGCTGAGCACCTGCACTCCGTTCTCCCGCATGGCCCGCAGATGCTCGTTGCGTGCGATCAGGTGGACCTCAGCACCACCTCGGTGCAGCGAAGCACCCCAGTAAGCGCCAATTGCTCCGGCCCCGACGACTGCAATCTTCATGGCGACTCTCCTGACTGTGGATACTGATATGTACAGCCACGCGCGGCCACGACAGCCGCGCGGGTTCCTCGGATCTGGTTGCATACAGTATGCGATCTCCTTTACTGTGGCAATGGTCCGCGCCTGGGCGTCGCCGTTATCGGCGTACGAACTTTCTGCCCGGCCACAGCCAGGAAGAGGAATATGACGCTGATCGGAGTGCCGCGCGAGAACGCGGCAGATGAACGCCGTGTCGCGCTGGTCCCCAAGGTCGTCGAGAAACTGCGCGCTGCAGGTCTCGACGTTGTCGTCGAAAGTGGCGCCGGCACAGGGGCTTTGATTCCTGACGAACAATACGAACGGGTGGGCGCCACCATCGGTGACCCGTGGCCCGCCGATCTGGTGGTGAAGGTCAACCCGCCGACGAAGGACGAAATCGCGCTGCTGAAGCCCGAATCCACTGTCGTCGGCTTTCTGGCACCTCGCACACATCCCGAGGTTGCCGAGGATCTGCGACTCGCGGGCGTCACAGGCTTTGCGATGGAAGCGATTCCACGGATCTCGCGCGCGCAGGCGATGGATGCGTTGTCGTCGCAGGCCAACGTCGCCGGTTACAAGGCCGTGTTGGTGGCGGCCTCGGAGGCCACCCGCTTCTTCCCGATGCTGACCACCGCGGCGGGCACCGTCAAGCCGGCCACCGTGCTGGTGCTCGGTGTCGGCGTGGCCGGTCTGCAGGCGTTGGCGACGGCCAAGCGGCTCGGCGGCAAGACCACCGGCTACGACGTGCGGCCCGAAGTCGCCGATCAGGTGCGCTCGGTCGGTGCGCAGTGGCTGGACCTCGGCATTGACGCCGCCGGAGAGGGCGGATACGCGCGCGAACTGACCGAGGCCGAGCGGGCCCAGCAGCAGGACGCGCTGGAGAAGGCGATCACCGGTTTCGATGTCGTCATCACCACCGCGCTGGTTCCCGGCCGGCCCGCGCCCCGGCTGGTCACGGCGGCCGCGGTGCGCGGCATGAAGCCGGGCAGTGTGGTGGTCGACCTGGCCGGTGAGACAGGCGGCAACTGCGAGCTGACCGAACCCGGGCAGACCGTTGTCAAACACGATGTGACGATCGCGTCGCCGCTGAACCTGCCGGCCACCATGCCCGAACACGCCAGCGAGTTGTACGCCAAGAACATCGCGTCGCTGCTCGACCTGTTGATCAAGGACGGCGAAGTGGCACCGGATTTCGAAGACGAAGTCGTGGCCGCTTCCTGCGTCACACGTGAGGAGACCAACTGAGATGTACGACCAGTTGTTGGCCAATCTGGCGATCCTGGTGTTGTCAGGGTTCGTCGGGTTCTCGGTGATCTCCAAGGTGCCCAACACCTTGCACACCCCGTTGATGTCGGGCACCAACGCGATTCACGGCATCGTGCTGATCGGTGCGCTGGTGGTGCTTGGCCGCGTCGAGCACCCCAACCTCGCCGAGCAGATCATCTTGTTCGTCGCCGTCGTATTCGGAACGCTCAACGTGGTCGGCGGCTTCGTGGTGACCGACCGCATGCTCGGCATGTTCAAAGGCAAGAAGGCTGCGCGATGAACTATCTCGTCACGGTGCTCTACATCATCGCGTTTGCGATGTTCATCTACGGCCTGATGGGTTTGACAGGGCCCAAGACCGCGGTGCGCGGCAACTGGATCGCGGGTGCGGGGATGGCCGTCGCGGTGCTCGCGACGCTGATCGCGATCCGGCACAGCGAGAACTGGGGCCTGATCATCGCCGGCCTCCTGCTCGGGGTGGCACTCGGGGTGCCACCGGCCCGGATGACGAAGATGACCGCGATGCCGCAGTTGGTCGCCCTGTTCAACGGGGTCGGCGGCGGCACGGTGGCGCTCATCGCGCTGTCGGAATTCATTGACACGGCAGGCTTTTCGGACTTCCAGCACGGGGAGTCGCCGACGGTGCACATCGTGGTGGCCTCACTGTTCGCGGCGATCATCGGGTCGGTGTCGTTCTGGGGTTCGATCATCGCGTTCGGCAAGCTGCAGGAGGTGCTGCCGGGCCGCCCGATCGGAATCGGCAAGGCACAGCAGCCGCTGAACCTGTTGCTGCTCGCGGGTGCGGTGGCCGCCGCGATCGCGATCGGACTGGCCGCACATCCGGGAAGCGGTGGCGCATCGCTGTGGTGGATGGTCGGACTGCTCGTCGCCGCGGGCGTCCTCGGCTTGATGGTGGTGCTGCCGATCGGCGGCGCCGATATGCCCGTGGTGATCTCGCTGCTCAATGCGTTGACCGGATTGTCCGCTGCGGCAGCGGGTTTGGCGCTGAACAACACCGCGATGATCGTGGCGGGCATGATCGTTGGCGCCTCAGGTTCGATTCTGACCAACCTGATGGCCAAGGCGATGAACCGCTCCATCCCGGCGATCGTCGCGGGCGGCTTCGGTGGCGGCGGCATGGCGGCCTCGAGCGACGACGGCACCGACAAGGTGGTCAAGGCCACCTCGGCGGCCGACGCCGCGATCCAGATGGCCTACGCCAACCAAGTCATCGTGGTGCCCGGCTACGGTCTGGCCGTCGCACAGGCCCAGCACGCCGTCAAGGACCTCGCGGGCATGCTCGAACAGCGCGGCGTGCCGGTGAAGTACGCGATCCATCCCGTCGCGGGGCGGATGCCCGGACACATGAACGTGCTGCTGGCCGAGGCTGACGTCGAATACGACGCGATGAAGGAGATGGACGACATCAACGACGAATTCGGCAGGACCGACGTCACAATCGTCATCGGCGCCAACGATGTCACCAACCCGGCGGCGCGCAACGATCCGTCGAGCCCGATTCACGGCATGCCGATCCTCAACGTCGACCAGTCCAAGTCGGTCATCGTGCTCAAGCGCTCGATGAACTCCGGCTTCGCCGGCATCGAGAACCCGCTGTTCTACGCCGACGGAACGACCATGCTGTTCGGCGATGCCAAGAAGTCGGTCACCGAGGTCGCGGAGGAACTGAAGGTCCTCTGAGCGGCGCTGATAACATCTCGCTATCGGCCGGTAACAGATTTCTGTTGGACGGCTGTGGGCGCAGCCCGCAATGATGAAGGGCAGCAACGAGAGTCGGCTTGTCCGCGCGAGCACGAAAGGCAACTGAACACATGGGCGTCGAGAACCCGAAGGTCAAGCCGCCCAAGAAGTCAGCAGCCGGAGTGCCTGCGGTCATGCATGCGCTGGAGTACTCGCTGGAGCAGACGTCGCTGGTGCGGACGACGCTCAACCTGCTGAGCATCAATCAGGCCGACGGCATCGACTGCCCGGGCTGCGCATGGCCGGAGCCCGAGGCCGGCAAGCGGCACCGCAACGAGTACTGCGAAAACGGCGCCAAACACATCAACGACGAGGCGACCACGCGCCGGATCACCCGAGAGTTCTTCCATGAGCACCCGATCTCCGAGCTGGCCACGAAGTCGGACATGTGGCTCAACGAACAGGGCCGGTTGACCGAGCCGATGGTGAAGCGGCCCGGATCGGACCACTACGAGCCGATCGACTGGGACGGCGCCTTCGACGTGCTGGCCACCGAACTGCGCGCGCTGGATTCACCCGACGAGGCGCTGTTCTACACCTCGGGCAGGCTCAGCAATGAGGCGGCGTTTCTGCTGCAGCTGTTCGCACGCGCGTACGGCACCAACAATCTGCCGGACTGCTCGAACATGTGCCACGAGTCCAGCGGCGCCGGACTGAGCGAGACGCTGGGAATCGGCAAGGGCAGCGTGAGCCTCGAGGACCTCGAAACCGCCGACCTGGTGCTGGCGGTGGGGCTCAACCCGGGGACCAACATGCCTCGGATGCTGTCCGCGCTGGAGGAAACCAAACGCAACGGCGGACACGTGATCGCGGTGAACCCGTTGCCCGAAGCGGGACTGATCCGGTTCAAGAATCCGCAGAAGGTCAGGGGAATCCTGGGCCGCGGCACCGCGATCGCCGATCAGTTCCTGCACATCAAGCCCTGTGGCGACCTGGCGCTGTTCCAGGCCATCAACGCCCTGCTGTTGAAGGCCGAAGACGATGCGCCGGGAACGGTGTTGGATTCCGATTTCATCGACACCCACACCACGGGTTTCGTCGAGTTCGCCGCCCACACGCGGCAGATCTCCTGGCCGGATGTGCTTGACGCGACGGGTCTTTCGCAAGAGGAGATCCAGCAGGTCGTCGATCGGGTGCTCGCCAGCTCGAAGGTCATCGTGTGCTGGGCGATGGGCGTCACCCAGCAGAAGCACGGTGTGGCGACGGTGCGCGAAATCGTGAACTTCCTGATGCTGCGCGGGAACCTGGGCCGGCCGGGCGCAGGGGTATGCCCGGTTCGCGGCCACAGCAACGTCCAGGGCGACCGCACGATGGGCATCTGGGAGAAGATGCCCCAGTCGTTCCTCGATGCGCTCGAGGGGGAGTTCGGCTTCGCTCCCCCGACGCACCACGGCCTCGACGCGGTGGACTCGATCAGGGCCATGCGCGACGGCCGGGCGAAGGTGTTCGTCGGCTTCGCAGGCAATTTCGTGCGCGCCACCCCCGACAGCGAATTGACCGAACGCGCGATGCGCAACTGCCGGCTGACCGTGCACATCTCTACGAAGCTGAACATGTCGCACGCGGTGTGCGGTGAGACGGCTCTGATCCTGCCCACCCTCGGCCGCAGCGACCGCGATGTCCAGGCGACGGGTGAGCAGTTCATCACGGTCGAAGACTCGATGAGTATCGTGCACCAGTCCCGCGGCCGACTCACGCCCGCGTCGGAGCATCTCCTCAGCGAAGTGGCGATCGTCTGCCGACTGGCCCGCCGCACCCTGGGAGACAGCCACGAAATCGGCTGGGAAAAGTTCGAATCCGACTACGACATGATCCGCGACGCGATCTCTCGTGTGGTGCCCGACTTCGAGGACTTCAACGAGCGGGTGCGCCGACCCGGCGGGTTCCGGCTGCCCAATCCGGTCAACGACCACCGGTTCAACACGGCGTCGGGCAAGGCGCAGTTCACCTGCAACACGTTTGACCGAATCCAGGTTCCGCCAAACCATCTGGTGTTGCAGACGATGCGCAGCCATGACCAGTGGAACACCGTGCCGTACGCACCGAACGACCGGTATCGCGGCATCAAGAACGGCCGTCGCATCGTGCTGATCAACCCCGCCGACATCGAGGAACTCGGGCTGGCCGACCGGCAGATGGTCGACCTGGTGAGCACCTGGGAAGACGGTGTCGAACGGCGAGCCGAGAACTTCCGCGTGGTGGCCTATCCCGCAGCACGTGGTTCGGCGGCGTCCTACTACCCTGAAACCAACGTGCTGGTACCGCTGGACAGCGTCGCCGACATCAGCAACACCCCCACCTCCAAAGGCGTGTTCGTCCGCTTCGAGCCGTCTAGTTGAGGGCGGTCAGAAGTAGCCGTGATCCCATTCCGACGGTGCCGGCCAGGGTTGCGGCATAGGCGTCGAACAGGTAGCGGGTCCGGCGCAACTCCCACAGCGTCCGCGCGCTCAACCAGGCGAAGTCGCGTGCCTTTTCGATGTTCCACGACGTGACCAAGTGAGCGATCGGTCCCAGGTGGTCGTCGATGGACTGTTCCACATCGGTGAGAAACGACCGACGGATCTCCGCCTCCACGCTGGCGAGCAGTTCGTTGACTTTGTCGAAATCCTGCTGAACGCCCTCGCTTTCGGGCGTCAGCCGACGCGCAGCGCACGTGGTGACCACAGCGAACGCCAGATCGTGCTCGATGTGCGCGTTCATGCCGGCGAGTGCGAATTGAATCGGCAATAATTTGGGATTCCCCCGTGCGTCGAACAACGGCGCCCAGGCTTTCGGCTTCGCATCAGCGGCGTCGTACGCCGCAAACCAGTAGTCGGCGAATCGCACGTCGAGATCGGCGATGAAGGCATCGTCATGGAACACACCGCCTGAGGCCAAGCGGTCCGCGATCATCTCGGTGACCCGAAGATAGACCCGATTGAACACGGCGACACCGTCACCTGCGGACGTCTGCGAATCGATGACACGCATTCGTGCGAGCACATCTGCCACGGAACCCGACCCCATGAGTCCAATCAGAGCAGACGCCTCGATGCAGGGAGCCCGAACGCGCATATCGATGCTGCTGGGCTCGCACGAACACGGCCGGTATATCAGATGTCGCTTGTCACGTACCGCTTCTTCACGGCAGGCTTGGCGAGCAATGGCGGAAGGTCGGTGAGTTCTCCCTCCGCGGCGCGAAACCTGCGGTATGCCTCGTCATGCTCGACGGTGTCCCAGATCTGGTAGACGAGCCAGTGCGCCTCGTCCTCCTCGTCGATGAGGACCTGAATCAAACGGTTCCCGGCAAAGGCGCGAGTGTCTTTCAGCGCTTGACTCATGAGATCGCGGCCCGCTGAAACCGACTCGGGCTTGAATTGCAGTTCGAATGTCACGGTGACTGTCATCGGATTTGTCCTTCGTAGTTGTTCCACGGTGCGCGATCCACTCCTACAACGTGCGGGTCGCCCGAACCCGTGCATCGGCGATTCACCATGCTGGGCGGTTCACAACCGACGTTCAGCCTTGGTGAAATGCGCTGCGCGCTCGCCGATCACTATGCACGGAGCCATGGTGTTGGCCGGCATCACCTCACGCACGACGTGTGGCCGGAGTTCGGCGGAGTTGCCGATCTCGCGCAGAGCGTTGGCCTCAATCCGAATGGGATCGGCGGGGTCGGGTGCTGACAGCCGCAACCGGCTGCGGCGTTTCGCGTGTGTCGGCGCACCGAACACTGTCCAGCTGTTCTGCGGCGAACCGTATTTCACGGCGTTCTCGAGGGTGGCTTTTGCGGACGCTCCGATATGCTGGCCGCAGTCAAAGCCAAGTGGTCCTGGAAGTTTCGGACCACCCCCGGTAAGTGCTGACGCACGGCAACCCTGACGCGACGCAACTCGCCTTCGTCGCCGACACCGGACGTCCGGGGCCGACTGTCCGAAGATCTCAACCGCCCCGACCCGGTGGGTCCGACCGGATTCGGAGGCTGCGGTGCCCGCGCGCCCAGATCATGGCGATGATGCTCGATCCGCCGCCAAGCACCTCGCCCATCGAGAACGGAATCGAACCCATACAGCTGCGGATCAGGTTCGGCGGCCGGTGACTCGCCTCCGCCCCTCCAGAAGTAGAACCTTCGGGTCGGGGTTCTCCGCCAGTCGGCTGGCGAGCACCGGTCCGGATGTCCCGCGCCACAGACGACAACGTCATAGCTCGGCTTCAATTCGGCGGTCACATTGGCCGCCAAGCTTCTGGGTATAGCGATGTATATCCAGCTCACCCGCGGAGGCTCCCGAATGCGTTCAACACTGAACCAGATTCACAGGCGCGACTAGTCTCGCTGAAATGGACGGACCGAGTCGCACCACAGCTGAACTGATCGTCGAGTGCCTGGAGAACGAGGGCGTCACGCACGTCTTCGGCATCCCCGGTGAGGAGAACATTCGACTGGTCGAAGCGCTGTCGAAGTCGTCTATCGAGTACGTGCTGACGCGACATGAACAGGGTGCCTCGTTCATGGCCGAGGTCTATGGCCGGTTGACGGGCCTGGCAGGTGTCTGTTCGGCAACACTGGGTCCCGGCGCGATCAACCTCTTGCTCGGCGTGGCGGATGCCACCACGAATTCGACACCGCTGATTGCCCTTTCAGCACAGGTGGGAATGCGGCGCAGCTACAAGGAATCCCATCAAGGGGTCGACCTCGTGTCGATGTTCGCTCCGGTGACCAAGTGGTCCGCACTCGTGGCCACACCGCAGGCGGTGCCGGAGATGGTCCGCAAAGCCTTCAAACTCGCACAGACGGAGCGCCCGGGAGCGGTCTATCTCGCAGTGCCCGAGGATGTCGAAGACGCTGAGGCGCCAGAGGGGTTCGGCCCGCTGCCCATCAACGTTCCGCGGCCCGACGATCCCTCCGACGCCCAGTTGGAGCGGGCGGCAGAAATTTTATGCGCCGCGCGAAATCCCATCCTGTTGGCCGGCCACGGCGCGGCCCGCAGTGGGGCGGCTGAGGCGGTGTGCCGATTCGCCGAATCCCTGGACATCCCGGTGGCCACCACTTTCCACGGTAAGGGTGTCATGCCCGACGATCATCGACTCGCGCTCGGGGCGGTCGGCTTCATGCGGCATGACTACGTCAACTTCGGCTTCGACCAGGCTGACGCCATCGTCGCCGTTGGCTACGAGTTGCAGGAGTTCGATCCCGTCCGGATCAACCCGAGCGGGGAGACGAAGATCATCCACATCCACCGCTTCCCGGCCGAGGTGGACGCGCACTACGACGTCGCGGTGGGCCTGCACGCCGACACCGCGCGCACGCTCGATGCGCTGGCGGAACGGGTGACGCGCGAGCATCCGTCGCTGTCCGGTCACGAACGGATCCGCGAGCTGCTCTCCGGTGAACTCGAACGCGGGCGCGCCGATGACAGGTTTCCGCTGGCTCCGGCCCGCATCGTCGCCGATACGCGAGCAGCGTTGCGGCGCAATGACATTGCGCTTGTCGACACGGGTGCGCTGAAGATGTGGATGGCCCGGCTCTATCCGACGTACGAGCCGAACACGTGCCTGATCTCCAACGGGCTCTCGACCATGGCGTGGACGCTGCCAGGGGCGATCGCGGCGAAGATCGCCCGCCCAGAGGCGAAGATTCTCGTCGCGACCGGCGATGGCGCGTTCCTGATGAACTCACAGGAGATCGAAACCGCGCTGCGGCTGCGCACGCCAATGGTGATCCTCATCTGGGACGACAACGCCTACGGCCTGATCAGCTGGAAGATGGACCTCGAGATCGGCCACAACGTCGACACCCATTTCGACAATCCCGACTTCGTCGCCTATGCCGAAAGTTTCGGCGCGAAGGGCTACCGCATCTCGGCGGCCGACGAGCTGCTGCCGACTTTGCGCGCGGCGCTCGCCGACGACACCGTCACCGTCATCGCGTGCCCCGTCGACTACTCGGCCAACAGCGCCCTGATCGCCTCGCTGGGCGAGTTGGACGAGTCGTTGTCCTGACAGTCAGATCATGTCGACCTTGCCCGTATCGAGTGCGTAGTAACCGCCGACCATCTTCAGCTTGCCCTGCTTCTCCAGTTGGCCCAGCAGCGGCGACCGCCGAAGCTGGGCAAGGGTCAACGTCACGTTGGCACGAACGGCGTTGGTCACTCGGTCGCCGGGCTGCCCGGAGACCTGGCGGACCGCGGGGGCCAGCGCCTCGACGAGGTAGCCGAGGTCACCCTGTTCGGTCGACTTCTTGTCAAAGGCGTCGACAGCGGCCGTCAATGCGCCACATCGTTGGTGACCGAGCACCATCAGCAGCGGCGTGTTGAGTTCGGCCGCGCCGAACTCAAGGCTCCCGATCACCGAGTGGTCCAACACTTCCCCGGCAGACCGGACGACGACGAGGTCCCCGAAGCCGCGGTCGAAAACGAGCTCGACAGGCACGCGGGAATCCACACAACTGAGGATGGTCGCGAAGGGTCGCTGACTCGTGCGCACGGCCATGCGCCGCGCCAGGCTGTCGTCGACATGTTCGGCGTGGTTGTCGACGAAGCGCCGGTTGCCTTCGGTGAGGAGCTGCAGCGCGTGGTCGGGGTCGGTGGCCAGCGGTTCGACGGCCGCTTTGGCCGTGGCACCGCCTTTCGCCGGAGCGGAACACGAGCTGACGGCCAGGGCTCCCGCGCCTGTCGCAGCTGCGAGAAGGAGGTTTCGGCGGGAATGCTCGCGAGAAAGGGTCATGCGACTCCTTGGTTGGTCCGAACGGTCACTCGGAACCAACGGATTGCATACGATATTCGCTCAATGGCACAGGGCTCTGGCAGGAGTCGGAGAGCAGATTCCCGACGAAACGCTTGTTGGGCGGCCGCTCAGCACTTAGTCTGCCTTGGTGTCCAGCACAGCTGCTGACGAGCGACCCCGCGTCCGACGTGAGGTGACGCGGGCTGCGCTGATCGAGGCAACCGCCCAAATCATGCTCGACGAAGGCTATGCGGCGGCGACGTCGCGCCGCGTCGCGGCGAAGGCCGGCGTCAAGCCGGCCCTGGTGCACTACTACTTCCCCAGCATGGACGACCTGTTCGTCGCGGTGCTGCGCGACAAGGCCGAGGAGAACATGGCGCACCAGCGTGAGGCGATCGCCGAGGCGCAACCGGTGCATGCCCTGTGGCAGCTCAACGAGACGCTCGACGCGCAGTTGTTCACCGAGTTCTTGGCGATGGCCAATCACCGCAAGGCGATTCGCAGCGAGATCGTGGCGTACGCCATGCGATTTCGGGATCTGCAGGAGGGCGTCGTCACCTTGGCGCTGAAGGCGCGCGGGCTCGATCTCGAACAGTTCCCGCCAGTCGTCATGACCATGATCATGGGCGGTTTGGCGCGAATGGTCCTGCACGAGAAGGGCCTTGGCATCACGCGCGGGCACGATGAGGCCACGGCCTTCATCGAGCGATGGCTTGATCGCTTCGAAATGCCTGCGTGGGACGGAGACCCGGAGATGGAGCGCCGGTAGATGCTGCGTGTCGCCAAGCGTTTCTGGGTCGTGCTGGTCATCGTGCTGGTGGTGGCGGTCGCGGTGTTCGTGGTCGACCGCTTCCGCGGCTTCTTCGGCCAGACCGTACTGACGAAGCCGGGTGCAGGCCTGGTCAACGACCCCGAACCGTTCAACCCCAAAGTCGTCAAGTACGAGATCTTCGGCGACGGCAGCATCGCCACGATCAACTACCTCGATCTTGACGCCCAACCGCAGAAGGCACTGAACGCCCCGCTGCCGTGGGAGCTGACCCTGACCACCACCGCGCCCGCGGCCAGCCCGAACATCATCGCGCAGAGTGACGGCGGCACCATCGGTTGCCGCATCAGCGTGGACGGCGTGGTCAAGGACGAGAGGACCACTGACGGTGTGAACGCCCAGACGTTCTGCTTGGTGAAATCCGCATGACCGAGCCAGCGAGGTCGCCGAATGAGCAATAGGCATGTCGGGGCGCATCCGATGATCCCGCGCTTCATCAGGCTGTTCTGCGTGCCGATCTTGTTGGGCTGGATCGCGCTCGTGGTGCTCGTCAACGTGGCGGTCCCGCAACTGGAGGTGGTCGGCGAGGCGCACGCCGTCTCGTTCGCCCCGAAGGACGCCCCGTCGATGCAGGCGATGGAGCGGATCGGTCAGAATTTCAACGAGTTCAGCTCCAACAGCTCGGCGATGATCATCCTCGAGAGCGACCAGCCACTCGGCGATGCCGCGCACAAGTATTACGCCGGGCTAATCGACAAGCTCGAGGCCGACAAGACGCACGTCCAGCACGTCCAGGATTTCTGGGGCGATCCGCTAACCGCCTCCGGCGCACAGAGCGCCGACAACAGAGCCGCCTACGTCCAGGTCTATCTCGCGGGCAACCAGGGCGAGAGCCTGGCGAACGAGTCGGTGCAGGCCGTGCGCGACATCATCGACAAGTCAACGCCGCCAGCGGGACTCAAAACATATGTCACGGGTGCCACGCCGCTGTCGACCGATCAGCACCACGCCGGCGACAAGAGCGTGAAGCTGATCACCGCCATCACCATGGGCGTGATCTTCGTGATGCTGTTGCTGGTCTACCGGTCGATCGTCACCGTGCTGCTCGTCCTGGTGATGATGTTCATCGAGCTGTCCGCCGCCAGGGGAATCGTTGCCGCGCTGGCGTATTACGACTTGATCGGCTTGTCCACATTCGCGGTCAACCTGCTCACCACGTTGGCGATTGCGGCGAGTACGGACTACGCGATCTTCCTGCTCGGGCGCTACCACGAGGCGCGCAACAACGGTGAGGACCGCGAAACCGCCTTCTACACCATGTATCACGGCACCGCGCACGTGATTCTGGGCTCCGGGCTGACGATCGCCGGTGCGACGTTCTGCCTGCACTTCACGCGGCTGCCGTACTTCCAGTCGTTGGGAATTCCGTTGGCGATCGGCATGCTGGTCGCGACCTTCGCCGCGCTGACGATGGCGCCCGCGCTGCTGACCATCTGCAGCCGGTTCGGCCTGTTCGACCCGAAGCGCAAGACGGACACCCGGACCTGGCGGCGGGTCGGTACCGCCGTGGTGCGTTGGCCGGGACCGATTCTCGCGGCGTCGGTGGCGCTGGCGCTGATCGGGCTGCTCGCGCTGCCGTCATACCGGCCCGGGTACAACGACCGCAATTACCTTCCGCCCGACATCCCGGCCAATATCGGCTACGCGGCCGCGGACCGGCATTTCCCGCAAGCCCGGATGAATCCGGAACTGCTGATGGTCGAGACCGATCACGATGTGCGCAACCCGGCGGACATGCTGGTGATCGAGCGGATTGCGCGGGCAATCGCCCACACCCAGGGGGTCGGCAGGGTGCAGGCGATCACCCGGCCGCGCGGCGTGCCCATCGAACACACCTCGATTCCGTTCATGATCAGCGCGCAGGGCACCACCCAGCAGATGAACCAGGACTACATGGACAAGGTCATGGCCAACATGCTCACGCAGGCCGATGACATGCAGACCTCCATCGACACGATGGAACGGATGCAGAACATCACCGTGCAGATGGCGGCCACCACGCACAGCATGGTCACCAAGATGCAGACGACCACGGTCGACATCGAGGAATTGCGGGACCACATCGCCGATTTCGACGATTTCTTCCGGCCTATCCGCAACTACCTGTACTGGGAACCACACTGCTACGACATCCCGATCTGCTGGTCGATGCGGTCCATCTTCGACACCCTCGACGGCATCGACACCATGACCGACGACATCAAGAACCTGATGCCGGACCTGGAGAAGCTGGACACGCTGATGCCGCAGCTGATCGCGATCATGCCCGCGCAGATCGAAAGCATGAAGAGCATGCAGCACATCACGCTGACCATGTATCAGAGCCAGAAGAGCCAGCAGGACCAGATGAAGGCGATGCAGGAGAACCAGAACGCCATGGGCCAGGCGTTCGACGCATCCAAGAACGACGACTCGTTCTATCTGCCGCCGGAGGTCTTCGACAACGCCGACTTCAAACGCGGCCTCAAGATGTTCGTCTCCCCCGACGGAAAGTCGGTGCGGTTCATCATTTCTCACGAAGGAGATCCCGCGACCCCGGAGGGCATCGCGCTGATCCCGAAGATCAAGAGCGCCGCGTTCGAGGCCATCAAGGGCACGCCGCTGGAAGGCTCGAAGATTTACATGGCGGGCACCGCCTCGACCTACAAGGACATGCAGGAAGGCGCCAACTGGGATCTGCTGATCGCCGGAATCGCGTCGCTCTGCCTGATTTTCATCATCATGCTGTTGTTGACCCGGGCGGTGATCGCCTCGGCAGTCATCGTCGGCACGGTGCTGATGTCGCTGGGCACATCGTTCGGGTTGTCCGTGTTGATCTGGGAGCACATCCTCGGGACTCCCCTGCACTGGCTGGTGCTGGCGATGTCGGTGATCATCCTGCTGGCGGTGGGCTCCGATTACAACCTGTTGTTGGTGTCGCGGTTCAAAGAGGAAATCCACGCGGGCATCAAGACGGGCATCATCCGGTCGATGGCGGGCACCGGCGCGGTAGTCACCTCAGCGGGCCTGGTATTCGCATTCACCATGATGACGATGATGGTCAGCGATCTCGTGGTGGCGGGGCAGGTGGGCACCACGATCGGCCTCGGTTTGCTGTTCGACACGCTGATCATCCGGTCGTTCATGACGCCGTCGATCGCGGCCATGATGGGCCCGTGGTTCTGGTGGCCGCAGGTCGTGCGGATGCGGCCGAAACCCTCGCCGTGGCCGCAACCGCGAAATCCGGCCGACACGCCGGTGAGCGTCGGCGGCGGTGACGAAAATCCAACGGGCCCAATCAAATAGACACTGCAGCGCTGAAACCGCGTGGCGAGTTGGCCAGGGCGTCGAACATATGTTCTAATGAATCTGAAGGCCAGCCCGCGGACTGCGGGCGATGTTTCGACAAGGAGATCGCCGCAACGATGACCGTAGACACTCTTGCACCCGAAGCGCTGTCCGTCGACTCCGACACTCCCCCGCCGGCCGTGAGCACGCCCGGACTCTCCGCTGTCCCTCCCGCCGAGGACAAGCCGAAGAAGGCCCCGGCGAAGAAGGCGGCCGGGAAGAAGGCCAAGACTCTCGAGCTGACTTTGACCGTCACCGGGACCGCCGACGGCGAATGGCACGCCGAACTCAAGCAGGGCGGCACTTACCTCGCGCGCGACCTCGCGGTCGCGGCCGCTGCGGTGTCGCGGGCAGCCAAGGAACTTCACGAGGACCTCTCCGTTCCCATCGATCAGGTCATCGAAGAGGCACGAGCTCAGCAGGCCGCCAAGGTCGCCGCGCTCGAGGCCGAATTGGAAGCCGCCCGCAAGGCACTCGCCGACTTGGACTGAAATAGGCGCTTACGCAAGGCGGATCGCCTGGATGACGGCGTCATCACGGACGCCGTCATCACGCTATGTTGGCTCGGTGATGCAAAGCATGACCGTTGACTTGGCGACTGCGCTCCGCATGATCGCCGCCGCTCACGCCGAAGCCGAACGACGCTCGATCCTGGTGTCCGCCGCCGTGGTCGACGCGGGCGGAAACCTCGTCGCGTTCGGCAGGATGGACGGCGCGGAGATCGCGGGGCCGATTCTCGCGATCGACAAGGCGTACACCGCGGTCGCGAACCGCATCGCCACCTCGGAACTCGCCACTCTTGCCGCCCCGGGCGGTGAGCTGTTCGGATTGCACGCCAACGCCGGTGGTCGACTCGTCATCTTCGGCGGCGGCCTTCCCATCGCGCACGCCGGCGCGATAGTCGGCGGAGTCGGTGTCAGCGGTGCCAGTGCCGCCGACGACGAATCCTGCGCCGCCGCGGCGCTCCGGTGTCTCGACTGACGCCAGCCATCGGCCGCCGACGCCGAGACTGCGGTTTCTGATGGGATCTGACCCGAATTCGTCAAAAACCGTAGCCTCGGCGCGTTGCTGAGCCTCTAACGGCCTCGATCCTGCCAGTCAACTGAGAGTGCGGACCGGAGGGTTTCCGGTCCCTGACCCGTGCTGCTAGGTTCCAACCGATAATGGAAATCGTTTTCATTAAGGTGAGGAGTCACGGTGGCAGGTCCACGCATGGTCCGGTTTGGTGCAATCGCCGCAGCGGCGCTGACGCTGTCGGCCTGCGGCGACGGGTCGACGAATTCGTCGTCCGGCGGAGCCAGCACATCGCCCGCATCGACGGCGAAAATCGCTGTGGTAGCGACAATTAACGCGTGGGGCAGCATCGCGGCCCAGCTGGGCGGCGACCATGTCCAAGAAACCAGCATCATCACCAATCCCGATACCGATCCGCACGACTACGAACCCTCTCCCGCTGACGCCCGCACTGTCGCTGACGCAAAGGTGTTCATCGACAACGGAATCGGCTACGACAGTTGGGCCGACAAACTGCTTGCCGCCAACCCGACCGCCGACCGCGCCGTGCTGCGCGTCGGCGACGTGGTCGGGGTGCCCGACGGGGGCAATCCCCATCAGTGGTACTCCCCCGATTCAGTCGCCAAGGTCGTCGACGCGATCACCGCGGCGTAC
Source organism: Mycobacterium sp. ACS1612 (assembly GCF_001667505.1). GTDB lineage: Bacteria > Actinomycetota > Actinomycetes > Mycobacteriales > Mycobacteriaceae > Mycobacterium. Next base: position 72,351 of record NZ_LZHZ01000034.1, on the reverse strand, counting down.
AAAAAGGCCGACCCTACCGATGCCGGTTACTTCGACACCCAGCGTCAGCAGTTCCTCGACCAAGGTTTGAAGGCCTACCACGACCTGGTCGCCACGATCAAAACCAAGTACGCGGGCACTCCAGTGGGAGCCAGCGAGTCGATCTTCTCACCGCTGTCGGATGCGTTGGGCCTCGACCTGATCACCCCGGCGGATTTCCTCAAAGCGATCAGCGAGGGCACTGACCCGTCGCCAGCCGACAAATCGACTGTGGACCAACAGATCTCGACCAAGGCGATCAAGGTGTATGTGTTCAACACTCAGAACAGCACCCCTGACGTGGCGGCCCAGGTCGACGAGGCGAAGAAGCAAGGCATTCCCGTCACCGCAGTGACCGAGACGCTGTCGCCGGCCACTGCGTCGTTCCAGGACTGGCAGTCTGCCCAGTTGTCTCAATTGTCGGATGCGCTGCACGCGGCCACGGGGAAGTAAATGACCACGGTGCGATTGCGCGACGCCGCCGCTGCGGTCGGCGGCCGTACCATCTGGTCGGGCGTCGACCTCGAGGTGGCCCCAGGCGAATTCGTCGCCGTTCTCGGGCCCAATGGCGCAGGCAAGTCGACTCTGCTGAAGGTGCTGCTCGGGTTGACGCCGGCGCGCGGGACCATCGAAGTCCTTGGTGCGCATCCCGGCAGGCGCAATAGCCGGATCGGCTATGTGGCGCAACGACGACCGTTCGACGCCAGCCTGCGGATCCGCGGAATCGACGTCGTAGGAATGGGATTCGACGGCGCACGATGGGGTACGCCGATGCCGTGGCGCACCGCCACGCGACGTCACCGAGTGGAGCAGGTGGTCGAATCGGTGGGCGCCGGCGAGTATGCACGTCGGCCCATCGGCCGCTGTTCGGGCGGCGAACAACAACGACTGCTGCTGGCCCAGGCACTGGTACGACAACCTGAGTTGTTGCTACTCGACGAACCGCTGGACAGCCTCGACGTGCCAAACCAAGCGGCGATCAGCGCGTTGGTGCGCGACATCTGCCGTCGCGACGGGGTGGCCGTGATCACGGTTGCCCACGACGTCAATCCGATCCTGCCCTACCTCGACCGCGTCGTGTATATCGCGCGCGGGATGGCCGTCGGTGGCTCCCCCGAACAGATCCTGACTGCGGACCAACTGACGTCGCTGTACGGCATGCCGATCGACGTGCTGCGCGACCGGACGGGCCGAATGTTCGTGGTGGGCCAGCCCGACGTTCCGCCGGGCCATGGCGGCTACGTCCGATGAACCCGCAACCCAGTTGGAATCTGCTCGACGATCTGCGGCAGATGACCGCGTACCCGTTCATGGTCACAGCGCTCTGGTCAGGCACCGTGATAGCCGTGTTGGCCGGCGTCGTCGGCTGGATGATGGTGCTGCGCCGAGAAGCGTTCGCCGGACACACCCTTGCAGTCGCCGGTTTCCCCGGCGCGGCGGCCGCCGCTTGGCTGGGCATGGCCACCGGCTACGGCTACCTGGCGGCCTGCGTCGTGGCTGCCGCGGCGATCGCGATGCTGCCGCCGTTGGCCCGGGCCGGCGGTCTGGCCGGGTTCACCGAACAACCGGCGGTCATCGGCACCGTGCAGGCACTCGCGTTGGCCACCGGATTGTTGTTCGTCAGCCTCTACCACGGCTTTTTGTCGGGGCTGACGAACTTGCTGTTCGGCACCATCACCGGCGTGAGCACCGCGCAGTTTCGCGTGCTCCTCGCCGCGGCGTTGGCCTGCCTGGTCGCCATGACGGCGGTCGGCCGTCCGTTGATGTGGGCGTCGATCGACCCCGAAACCGCCTCGGCGAACGGCATTCCAACCCGCCTCGTCAGCGCGGCGTTCCTGATGGTGCTCGGTGTCGCTGCGGCGGGCGCCAGCCAGATCACCGGCAGCTTACTGGTTTTCGCGCTGCTGGTGGCACCCGCCGCCGCGGCATTTCACCTCACAGCCCACCCCGGTTGGGGCATGACGGCTTCGGTGCTCATCGCACTGGCGGTGACGTGGGTTGGCATCGGCTGCGCGTTCTTCACTCCGTATCCGATCGGATTCTGGGTCGCCACATTCGCATTCGCCGTCTACCTGGCCGCCGCGGGCTATCGCGCGACGTTACTGCCACCGTGATCGCAGCTGGGCCGGTGGCCGGGCTGGCGCACATGTTGAGCCACCCCTTCATCGAGCGCGCGTTGATCGCCGGCACCGCGGTGGCGGTGCTGTGCGGATTGGCGGGTTACTTCCTGGTGCTGCGCGGACAGGTGTTTGCCGGTGACGCCCTCGGCCACGTCGCGTACACCGGCGCGATGGCGGCTCTCGCCGTCGGCTTCGACTTGCGCGCGGGGCTTTTCGTCGCCACGATCGGCGCGGGCCTGGCGCTGGGCTACGGCGGCCACCGGGGTGCCGACGACGTCGGGATCGGGTCCTTCTTCGCCTGGACGCTGGGGCTTGGCGTGCTGTTCTTGACCTACTACACCGTTCACGGCAGTACGCGCAACGGCGTGGCGAACGTCAATGTCTTGTTCGGCAGCATCTTTGGGCTCAGCAGCGCTGCGACCGCCATGACTGTCGAAATCGGGATCGTGGTGATTGTCGCGCTGCTGGTGATGGCGCGACCGCTGCTGTTCTCCACCATCGACCCCGTCGTCGCGCGATCCGCCGGGGTGCCGACCCGAGCGTTGGCCGCACTGTACCTGGCTGTGGTCGGCGCGACCGTAGCGACCGCCACCCCCGCCATCGGGTCGCTGCTCGTGCTCGGGCTATTGGCCGCACCGGCGGCCGCAGCCGGCAGGCTGACCACCCGGCCCTGGCGCGGATTCTGGCTTGCGGCAATGCTTTCCGCGGCGTCACTGTGGATCGGCATCGGTCTGGCCTACGCCGTTCCTAAAGCTCCGGCCAGCTTCATGATCATGGCCACCGCCGCCGCGATCTACGGCCTGACCGCCGTCCTCACCATGATCAAGGAGCGCCGCAATGGCTTCCCCGCAAGGCCGGCGACGAACACCCAAACGCCAGGCGGTCCTCGAGGTGCTCGGCCGAACTGAGACGTTTCGCACCGTCCAACAGGTGCACGCCGACATCAGGACTCATCACAATCTGCGGGTCGGACTCTCGTCGGTGTACCGCATCCTGCGCAACCTCGCCGAGGAGAACTTGGCAGAAGCCCAGCGCAGTGAGGACGGTGAACTGCTCTACCGCCTACTCACCGCGCCCGGGCACCAGCACTATCTGGTGTGTCGGCGGTGTGGCCGTGCCGTCGGATTCACCGCCGACGACATCGAGCACATCTGTGTGCGATTAGCCGGTGAGCACGGCTACCGCGATGTCACCCATCACGTTGACCTGTACGGCACCTGCCCAACGTGTCAATGACTGCGTGCTCAGACTGCCGTCGTGCCGCCGTCAACCAACAACTTGGCACCGCCCAGCGCCAGACCGCTTGATCCGCCCGTGATCACCGCTACCTTGCCGTCAAGCTTTCCTTTGATCACTCCATCGCGCGACTACCTGGCCGGCGAAGTCGAGCATCTGGTCGAGGGCGGAGAACATCGCGAAGGCATCGATGATCGCCTCGTCAGCACCGGAGCCGGCGAGGCGCTCGAGCTTGTCGACAACAGAGTCGACGGACGTGCCCGCATCGAGGTTGATCCGCATGACCGACTTCAGCGCATCCGGATCGCGACCCGCGTCCGTCGCCGCACCGCGCGCAATCGACCACAAGTGGTCGGTGACCTCGTCCTGCAGCCCCTCGACCCCGAGCCAGCCGGTACCGCTGCGGCCGACCCGGCGCATCGCGGCCTCGCTGGCACCGCCGATCCAGATGGGCGGACCCCCAGCCTGGACCGGGCGCAGGTCGGCATGGACCGGCGGCAGCGAGAAGAACTCGCTTTCCCAGGACACCGGGGTGGTCGTCCACCACTCGTGCAGGAACGCCAGTAGGTCGTCGAGCATCTGCCCGCGCCGGCGCCAGTTGGCGCTGCGGGCGATGTCGTGTTCGTCCTTCATCCATCCGATTCCCACGCCCACGTCGAGGCGGCCATCGCTGAGCACGTCGAGCGTGGTCAGCAGTCGGGCCAGGTGCACCGGCTCGTAGTAGAACGTGCTGAGCGTGCTGGCGTTCAGCCGCACCCGATTGGTGGCCGTCGCGGCGACCGTCCACAGCAGCACCGGATCGAGGTAGCGGGTCATCTGCGGCGGGTAGGGCTGCTCCTTGCCCGGGTAAGTGCTGTGCATATTGACGGGCGTGACCAGGCGATCGCCCACCCACAGCGTGTCGTAGCCAAGGTCCTCGAGTCCGCGGCAGAACGCGCTCAAGCCAGCGGCGCTGCTGACTGCGGGGCCGACGATGGGAAGTGCGAAGCCAAGCTTCATCACGAAAATCCTTTCGGTGATCTATCAACCATTCCGCGGCGGCATGTCGCCCGTGGCCTGCATACGGGGGAACTCAGGCGGCGCTTAGCGCGAAGTCGTAATTGCCTACGCCGTAGCGGGCGAGGCCCATCACGACCAGGCCCGTTCCTTCCAGCCAGTGCGCCATGTGCAAACCGCCGACGTCCAATGGGCGCAACTCCAGGCTCGCGATGAACTCCGCCACGCCCGCCTTGGCCTGGGCATCGTCGCCTGCGATGAAGACATCGAGGGGTCTGCCCTTGGCCAGGACAACACCGAAGATTGTGTTGAACGCCTTCACCACGCTGGCGCTGGCGGGGGCGGCCTCGGCAACTTGCTGCGCGATCGAGGTGCCATCGGGGATGGCCAACCCGTCGGCAGCGGGATTGAAGGGGTTGCTGATGTCGACGATGACCTTGCCTGCCAGGGCATCGCCGTACTGGGCGACAACCGGAACGACGTCGGCGTACAGCAGGGCCACGATGACGATGTCGCCGGCGGGGACGGCGCCGAACTCTCGTGCCGTGGCGCTGGGGCCCAGCTCGCTGGCGAGGTCGGCGGCCTTCGACGGGTCGCGCCCGATGACCTCGACGGTGTTGCCTCCCGCTACCGCCAGCGCGCCGATGGCGCGCGCCATGTTGCCGGTGCCGATGATGCTGATGCTGCTCATGGGGTGTCCTGTCTAAACTGAGGGGCAAAAGGTTGACTCCTCACCCTAAGCTCGTTTTGTTGATGCGTCAACCAAACCGGTGGGAGTGTGGAGGCTGATGGAACCGAAATGGCTGAGCCCCCGTGAAGACCGGGCCTGGCGGGCCTTCAAGCACGCGCATCATGAGCTCGACGTGCACCTGAACCGGAGCCTGCAGAAATCGGGCCTGTCCGGGGCGGACTACGAGATCCTGGCGGTGCTCTCGAGCAGCGAGGGCGACCGCATGCCGGCACACGAGTTGTGCACCACCTTAGGCTGGGAGAAAAGCCGTGTGTCGCACCAGGTGCGGCGCATGCAGAAGGATGGTCTGATCGGCCGCGAGCCCAACCCCGACGACGCCCGCAGCACCATGGTCCGCCTGCTGCCTGCCGGCCGCGCCGCCATCGAGAAGGCGGCGCCGGGGCATGTGGACGACGTCCGCCGGAACTTCATCGACCTGCTCACTCCGGCTGAGCTCGACATGCTGACCGCCCTCAATGAAAGAGTGCTGCGTCACCTGACCAGCGACGCCCCCGCCGAAGACGAACCCGCATAGCCGTTTTCTACCAACAAGATTCGCGAGCAGGTACGTCGCCACGCATCTGACATGAAAGCGGCCCCCGGAGTGATCTCCGGGGGCCGTTCCACTTAGTAGCGGGGACAGGATTCGAACCTGCGACCTCTGGGTTATGAGCTAGTGACCCGGCGTTGCATCCAAGCGCGTTCGTCGCATACGTGCCGTTCACACGGGGTGGACGGTCTTACGCGTTCCGCCGCGAGTGGTTGACTCTCCCCTGTCTCGCAGCGTTTCGTTCACAAATCCGTTCACAATTCTGGCCGGTGGGCGCAGATTAAGATGACGCTACGGATGCGCCGCGGGCGTTCACACGATGCGCTCAGACCCTGCTCACCGCTCTGGACGCGGACCCATCGTCGACGGAGGGACCCTACCGGCGCGGGCGAAGCGGTTTTACGATCCGGTTATGGCCTCTCACAGCGGCGTCGGCGTAGACGCGATCCTTCGACACCTCGACGAGGAATCCGATCGCACGAGCATCGAATTGACTCTGTACCTGCCCTGGGGCATCGCAACCGGAATTACAGTCCCGGGTTCGTACTTCGGCAATTACGTCGCTCACTTTTTCACCAGAAACGATGCCGGCGACATCACTGAACGACTTGCGGCACTCGACGCGGAGCAGGACCGGGTGTTCGTCCATCTGCGCAGAGCAAAGTGCTACGTCGCGGGCGAGGTAGTGCAGCACGACTCGCTTCGCATCCGCCTGTCTGACGTGTCGGCATGGACAGTCAAAGGTGTCGACGACCCCGGGCGCGCTCCGAATACTTCTTAGAAGACTGCCGTCGCGGGTCCGCTGTCTGGACTGGTGACTCGCATGGCCGCACCGTGGGGAGCTTGACGCGCTCGGCTCGAAGGCGCAATCAGTTCACCAACGACATCGCGTGCGTGCGCCGCAGCTTGCCCGAGGGTGTCTCGGGAATCAGGCCGGGCCACAACACCGTCACGTTGCGGGGCCGGACATCGACTTCGGCGAACACTTCGTGGGCCCCCTGTGCTGGATGCGGCGCACGTCGAGGAGATCGTCGTACTCTTTGCTTTCTACGGCGACCGCGAAGGTTTCCCGGGACAGCCGCGCGTCGAACCGTCCTCGTCGACGACACGTAATTCGAGGCCGCGCAGCGGCTTGCCGAGAGACACGATTCGGCGGGTGTGCCCTCTGGTCGCGGGCACTGCGCGGTGCAGGACCGCCAGCAGGTCGGCGTCCACCTCGTCGACGACCATGCCGCCGCCACACTCGGAGAACGACATGGCCACCGTTGTCTCGGCCATCCCGTAGACGGGGATGATCGCCGCGGGGCAGGCCTTGGGTGATCGACGCTCCTTCTGATTCGACTGCGGGGATGGCTGATTGGCCGCTCATTGCGGCTCGGTCAGATGAACTCACTGTTGCCGTACACGCGCAATGCCTAGCCGCCCAACAGCTCAGGTATCGCTTCCGCGACGTCATCCACAACGCGATGGCAGCACAATTGCGGGCGCATTTTCTGGCCGATGCATGGCTGGCGATCCGCGGTCAACTCCTCGACACCGCGCCAGGTAGCGGCAGCCGACAAGCTCCGAGCCCTTTACCCCTAGCGACGTGTAATCCGCGGCGGTCGACATCGGCGGTCCGGGCTGGATCAGCTTTTCGGTGTCTATCCGTCATTGAATGACGCGTTGAGCTCGCTGGGCTGAGGATCCTGTCATCCTCGACTGCACGCGCCGCTGCTTGATCGATCTCGTGACGGACCCTTGGCCTACATCGAATGGGCTTACGTCGATGCCAGGTGTTGACGCGGCGGTGCATGCTGGGCTCGGGCGGCCTGGACGATGGCGCCGGCGGTTGCGTACGCCGACGTGTACTGGTGCGCGTACCGGATGGGGAGATCGGCGGCCTGGCGCAGCAGCATGACCGCCAGGGCCATGCTCGTCCCGCAGGGCACGACGAGTAGATCGGCGCTGGCGCTGCTACCGGTGAAGGTCATCAGGCGCAGCTGGCGGTTGTCGCCGCCGTGGGCCGCCGGGATGCCGCGACGATTGAGTAGGTCCAAATTGGCGACACCCTGCAACGGCGACCAGTTGACGGCAATATCGAGCACCTTGCCCAGTGGTTCCTGCAGAGCGTCGGTCAGGTCGGCGAGTTCGCGCGCGATCGAGACCGTGTGAGGCCACCACGCTCCGTCCAAGCCGCTGCCGAGTGTGAACGCCAGGGTGAAGCGCACAGGACTGCGCAAGCGCCGCCCGTCGATGCCGCCGGTCACGCCCGGACCGCTTGGCGCACAACCGAGTTGAGATGACAGCGCGTGTGATCCAAGGAGATTTCCTTTATTTCGAGGCCGACGAGGGGTCGGTTTACGAATCGGATCGCACGCTGATCGGTTCGGCCGGGTTCCGGACGAGGATCACCGCTGACGACGAAACGGTTCACCTTGAGGCTACACCCGGGACTCGCCGACCGAGCACCCAACAGTTAGATCGGGTCCACAGAATATTGAAAAGCGTTGCAGCGCAACCGAAGATATTTCTCACGCTAATCATGCTAAGGTTGCCACGGATGCCGTCGGCATTCGTTCAGAATGAGAGAAGTTGAAAAGTATGACACAGGGAACTGTGAAATGGTTTAACGGCGACAAGGGCTTCGGCTTCATCGCCCCCGACGGTGGCGCAGACGATGTGTTCGTCCATTACTCGGCCATCCAGGGGAGCGGATTCAAATCGCTCGAGGAGAACCAGCGGGTTGAGTTCAACATCGAGCAGGGGGCCAGGGGCCCGCAGGCAGTCGGAGTGGCTGCCCTCTAAACGACGTCTAGCGAATGTGGGCTGGTGGATTTTCCGCCAGCCCACATTGCTTTCGGTGACTGGGCGTAGACTGAAAAAGTCGGGGCCATTCAGGCTCCGCTTTTAGGGGTAAACATGGCTGATAAGTCTCCCCGACAAACGATGATCAAGAAATTCGGTAAGTCGCTGAAAGAGAAGCGAGCGCGGAAGCGTGCCAAGCGGCGCGGGTTCATCGTCGATTACTGGCGTGCTCCATCGTCAGCCGCATTGAGACACCACGGCTTTCATTGAGTAGAGCTGGCATCATGTCCACTCTGGATGTGATGCAAAGAGTCGGTGGTATGTGGTGCGCGACAGTTCAGATCGCGCCGTTGCCGACTCGAGTGGATGGCCGTACTGCGGTCAAGACGGGAGTGTCGTCATGACACGACACGAAAGCCGGTCCGACTCCAACGGGCGGCACGCAGGACCAGAACACACACCGCGGTTGCGGTTGAAGCCCAAGGCGCCGATATCCGGGCATGTGGACGGGGCGTGGTGGCCGCTAACGGATGATCTGACAGCTGAGCTGCCGGATCTGCTGGCGGTGCTTTCGGTGCGCCTCGGCACAGTGGACCGCGTCCTGTACAACCTGGCCGAATGGGCGAAGATGCCGAAGCGACTGATCACCGGCGGGCGAGCCGTCCGACTCGACGGCTACCGGATACAGCCGGCCAATACCCTCCAAGTACTGGGGCTGAACCGCGAGAAGATCCTGCTGCTGGTGGTGCCTCCACATACTGATCCGGATATCGCGCACGAGGCGATGATGACCGCGGCTGCACCGAACGACGCTACGCCGGTCGCCGACCTGCTCGCGATCGGGGCGCACGACGGAAAAGCCTCTGACGACTATCGCCGCCCGACATTTCGTCACCGGGCGAGGGGTGTTCGTTCATGACGGTCAAAGTGACGCTCGCCGGTGGCGGCACCGACCAGTTCATGCGTTTCGGTGACGTCTACATCAAGCATCACGACGGCAGTCTCGACGTCCTCCGCACCGGCGTCAGACAGCCCTACAGCTACGCGGCCGGGCAGTGGACCGACGTCGAAGGCGACCAGAAAAGGTTCAAGACAAAGTTCTGGGTCTAGCCGACGTCGACGAACGCCAATCTGAGCCCAATTTGAGGATCCTTATGACATCGAACGATCTGTTTTCACATCCTGAAGAACCGGAGTCGGCCTCGAACCCCGAGCATGATTCGGAACCCGTTGAGTTTCCGATGTTCTCGGACCGTCCCGAGAAGCAGTCAACCGCACGGAACCGGTGACACAGCACATGAGGCGAGAGGTCGCCGCGCAACTCGAGGTCGAGGTCACTGCAGCATCGACGTTGGAATTCCAGATCGCGGTGGCACCGCACCCCGGTGCCGCCGTCGCCGAGGCGTTGACATTCGACTTGGACGGCACAAGCGTGGCGCCTCAGGAAATCAGCGGCGCGCACGGAAACCGGATCCACAAGCTGGACGTGCAGGCGGGTGTGCTGAAGGTCGAATACAGTTCCACCATTGTGGGACGGACGGATCCGGCGCCGGTGACCGCGTACGACTTGTCGATGTACCTGCGCCCGAGCCGGTACGCCGAGGCCGACAAGTTCTTCGGCTTCGCAGCTACCGAATTCGGTCAGTACATCGACTCGACGACTCTGTTAGAGAAGGTGTCCTCATGGGTTGGCACTCGGCTGAATTACGTGCCCGGATCCAGCGACCCCATCGACGGCGCCGTTGACACGCTCCTCGCAGGCGAAGGAGTGTGCCGCGACTTCGCCCACCTGGTGGTGGCGCTGCTGCGCGCGGTGAACGTGCCGGCCCGACTTGTCTCCGTTTATGCGCCGGGGTTGTCTCCGATGGACTTCCATGCGGTGGCCGAGGCTTTCGTCGAGGGACGGTGGCGGGTGGTCGACGCCACGCTGCTGGCGCCGCGACAGACGCTTGTGCGCATCGCCACCGGGCGTGACGCCGCCGATACCGCGTTCCTCGACAACCACAAGGGCGCAATCAATCTGAGCAAGTTCGAGGTGACGGCAGTCGTTGACGGAGACCTTCCGAAAGACTCGATCGACCAACTGACCTCGATCGGCTGACAACACCGCCGGGTGCCGACCGCGCGATGGACAAGGGTGTAGGTTGGCGGCATCGAGCGGCTCGATCGCAAGTCAGGATGCTCGGTTACAGGGAAATTCAATGGTGACGCCGGCACCTTTGCGTACACCCGACCTACATCGTCCGAATTGGTAAGAGAGACGATCCAGGGCCACTCCAAGCTAAGAACTGCGGTAGCCGTCCACGGTGCAAGTCCGTTTCATTGGCGATCACAGAAGAAGTCGCGCGGCTACGAGCGGAGTGGCGAGCACTCTATCGTTGAGCGGGTGGCGGGTCAGCCCATTGTCCCGCCTACAGTGGGCCTTTCCTGATAGCGGCCGGTTGTGCGGTGCGTCGGGAGCGGTCAAGGCTCGGCTGCGGCCGTTCGCGCAGCGGCATGGCCTTGGGGGCGCCGGCCGCACCGATCACCACAATGGCAGCCTCTGAGCGGGAGGCATCCACGCGCGTCCACGGTCCAAGTGCCCCATCGCTGGGCAGCCGCGCACTCCAGGCCGCATACTATGGATGACCAAACTGCAATCCGCGCAAAACCCTCATGCAATATCGAGACTTCTTGCAACACAGGCGATATGGCTGTGACTGACATTTCGTGGCGACTGGCCGATTCCGGTCGGATCTGGCTCGTTCTCGCCGAATGAACGGCAACTGAAAGCGAGCACACCGAACGGTCCGTGCCGGTGAAAGCTTGTGTCACGCATGACTGGCCTGGTCTCGACGGTCTCACAGAATTCTCGTTCAGCAATCCGTTGACCAATCGGGGTCGGCTCAGACGCCTACTCGGCAGGGTCTAACCGGTCGCGTGGGCGCTCGCGATCACTCTCGCACCTGGCGGGTGATGAGGCCTGTCGTGGACCGGGAATCGATGACGCATCGGGAATCGACCTGCTCACCTTGTCGTTCGTCGCCGTAGTAGACGCGATATCCCTCGATGACCGTCGTATCGCCATCTGAGTGCTTATTGGTGACAGTGGTTGTGCCATCCGCCGTTCGGGTGACGGTGAACCACTGACCGGACTGGGGATCCTGGATCGTGTCGCCCTCCTGGACCTCTGCCAGCGGCACCTGCTCTGTTGCATGTTCAGAACTCATTACCCTCCACCTCGCCTGATGGGTTGGCTGCGTCCGGCGACTACCCCCAGGATTCTCCTGCCAACGGCGCCGGTCAATCGAGTTTGTCGATGAATCGGGTTTGCCGCTTCGGCCAACGGTTGTCCACGGCCGGAGTAGGCTCAGCATGGGGACGGCAGATAGCCGTGCGTTGCGAACTTGTATCAAGGTCCCATCTACGGGACCGCCCCTGCCCGCCTCGCTTCACTCGCAAGTGATAGGCGGCCACCCATGGTCGACAACCAGTTCGCGGACATGCTTCGCCAGACGATGAGTAATATCACCGAAAAATACGCTGGCTCAACAGATTTGGACGTCACCCTCTCGGGCGTGACGCAGGCCGCCGTGCGCCTTATTCCCGGCATCGACAGCGCGGATATCCTGATGTTTTCAGCCCCTGACGGGTTCGAGTCAGTGGCAGCGACCTCGCCGCTGCCTCCAAGAATCGACGCCTTCCAGCAGGACTTCCACGAAGGCCCCTGTGTGGACGCGATGGACGGCGAAACATTGGTGCGATGCGACGACCTCAGTAACGATCCCAGGTGGCCCCGTTTCGGTAAGTCCGCTGTCGCAGCCGGGGTTCACAGTGTCCTATCGTTTCAGCTCTACACCCACGGGCCGCGCCGCGCCGCCATGAATTTGTTCGGCCTTAAACGCAACGCCTTCACCATGCAAGCCGAAGCATTGGCCGCGATAATCGCCACCCACGCCGCGACTGCGCTCATAGCTCACAACAAGGAGCTTGAGTTTCGGTCGGCACTGGCCCGCCGAGACACCATCGGTCAAGCCAAAGGCATGATCATGGAACGATTCGATGTCGATCCAGTGCGAGCGTTCGAGTTGTTGGTCAGAGTTTCCCAAAACTCCAATACACGGGTAGCTGACGTCGCAGCAGAGGTCGTCGCCCGCGGACCAGATCACCGCCTCCATCGGACTTCGATCGCCTGATACTCCACGCTGACCGGTGATTGGCCTGGCCACAGCGTGCGAACTGCCGGAGATAAGAGATAGGCACCCAGCGCATGCGTATCTTCTTCGCCTGACGCCGCAGGTGGCACCACCGCGGCCGGTGGACTGAGCAAAGCGCAGTCAACTTGGTCGCGGCGGTGCACAATGTTGCCGCCGCTTTCACGGCTCCTGGTCGGATGGACCAGCGATACTGTCTCAGCCCATCTTCTAGAGCCCGACAACAAAAACCCTAGCTAGGTCCTTCGGGCCTTGTACGCGCATTGAATAGAGCCAACCTCCGTGGGCTCGATTGCGTCCTCCTCGGCCACTAGTCGCCGTATTGGATTTCCAAAGGTGGTCAGGGCAACGGGCAATGTCTATCGTGGGCGCTGATCTGGCGGCGGACCCACAGAGCGGATACCACGTCAGCGTGCGGCGAGGCATTAAGCCTGCAATTTCAGCACGCCACCGGTTCGCGCGCCGTAGGGGTGGCTACTGCGTCAAGCAGTCGATGATCTACTCGACGCGACAGCGCCGGTCGGGGGTAGCGGCGAAATCTCAATGGGCACCAAGAGTCCTCTCGACGTGTCGGTCGCGTCGACGATGGGCGTTAACCGAATTGCGCGGACTGATCCGCGATGAGACGACGCGCGTGGACGTGTTTCGGCGTTTCCAGCTCGCTTACGGTGGGAATGCGCCCGTCAGCGTCGGCGCTGGGGTTGGTCACGTCCCGGTTCGGCGTGGAGGCGTTCGACGGGGTGACCCTGAGAGTTCAGCAGCGAGCCTGGCCCGCGGAACGCCGCCCCCAGTCGGTCCGCCACCCGATCCGTTCCCTCGAACAGCAGCGGGTAGCGGGCCGGCGTTGCGCAGCACGAACGGGATGTCGGATGGGCCGATAATTTGATGGTGGATCAGTCGGCGCCGAGATGCGCTCGCTGAGGCAGCGCGAACACCTATCCAGTAGACGACTCCCGGGCCGGCAGGACGCGACTGTGGGAGTGTAGCGACTGCGACAAGCTGTTCCATGTCGCCCGGCCCCGCCCATCGGAGTGAGACGACGACCTATCCAGCGAGCCACCACGGCCGGGGCGGCCTGTCCCCCGGCCTGCTGATGTCGCTGGGCCCGACCAGTTTCGCGACACTGTGGGTCTCACCGGCCAGCAGCCATGTCGGGGTACGGGTCTCGCGCTCGGAGTAGTCTCCCAAACCGCCCACGACCCGTGCGAGATCCCGGGTGGCCGTTTCGGCGCTCTGGGCGGTGTCGATGTAGTAGTTGATCGACCACCGCTTGAGCTTGGAGATCGTCAACACTGTTGCACCTAACGCATGGTGACCCCGGCGCACCGAATCCGGCGACCGAGGTTGCGGCACCTGCTGTGCCACAACCATTCTCGCACCCCTGTACAAATGTGCCAGACGGAAATTTCGGAGTGTGGTAGGGGTGAGACAAGATGGAACGGTTCCGTGTAAGTGCAACGAAGACAATGGTTTTGAGATGCGGTGACACTGTGGAGGCGAGGAGCTGTGATGGTGCTTGTCGACGGAGTGGTTAATGAATGAAGGAGCAATGAGTCAGCGCTCTCGACTGCGCGATCGTCCGTCCAGTCGACGGGCGTGACGGGCCAGGCGGATACGGTAGAACGCAGCGCGAAAACACCGTACGGAGTTGTCACTGCGGAGAATTACAGTTGTGTTGGCAGCCTCGATTCGACCTAGGCGACCGACGCCCATCCGGCTCAGAGCTTGTTGAGCGACAACCTCACACCGCGCCTGCTGCGCATCTGCCAGGCGATCCACTTCGAAGGTGGTGAATCAAATTGGAAGACAACGTGTTCAACGAGTTCCCACTTCTGCTCGCGGTACCTCGGGCGGCGCAGCTGTTGGAAATCAGCCGGGCTGCAGCGTATCGCCTCGTGGCCTCCGGCGAGCTGCCGGTTCGACGGCTAGGCGGCCGGGTGTACATCGTGACCGCCGGGCTGCGTGAGCTGATGGCGTCATGAAGGGCTCAGTCTACTAGCGCTCTGCCGTGAGCATCAGATCAGTCGACAGACGTTTTACAATTACCAGCGCCGTTTCGGTGAGAGCGGCCTGGCCGGACTTGGAGAACGGTCGCGACGGCCGCTGCGTTCACCGGGCCGGACCGCGGCCGCGGTCGTCGGGCCCTACGTCATCAACGTCGGACGCCGATGGAGCGGACACACCTGCGACACGATCTGCGACGGCACCCACGTCGTCGTCTTCAGCGGAACCACGTAGTGCGTGAACTCACCGCCAACCCCAACCGCCGATACCAGAACGGTCAACGCAAGCCAGGAACCACGGCAAACGCGAACCCAAACCGGCATCATGACTGTCAGCGATGTCCCGAGACAAAAGTGTCAACGATGTCCCGAGACACCATAAAGGTCGTTAGCAAGCCTCATGTTCACAAATCCGTTCCCAAATGGCACGAGAACGGCCCCCGGAGTGATCTCCGGGGGCCGTTCCACTTAGTAGCGGGGACAGGATTCGAACCTGCGACCTCTGGGTTATGAGCCCAGCGAGCTACCGAGCTGCTCCACCCCGCGTCGGTGAACACAAGGTTACCCAAGGCGCTGCCGCACTTCCAAATCGCCTGCTATCCGCCGCCAGCACACGCAGATTCCGGCGGGTCATTTGGCCGATTGGTACTGCTTCATCGCGTCGTCGAGGCGCTGCAGCGCCTGGCCGTAGTCGGCGAAGTTACCGCTCTGCTGCGCCTGCCGGATGTTGTCGAGCGCCGAGTTGACCTCTTGCAGCGCTGCGGCTTTGGCCGCTGACAACTGCGCCGCACCGCCATTCGGCGGCACCGCGATCGGAGTGGGCACCTCCGGTGCCTGGCCTTGGCTGGGCGGCGGCGCTGCCGCCCGCTGGCCGTCAGACGGCGGTGGGGAGGCAGGCGGGGGTCCATTCACCGGCCCGGCCGGTGCCGGGCCGGTCGCCGTGGCATCGGCACCGGGGCCGAACAACTCGGTGAGCGCATCACGGACCGTCGGGCCGTAGCCAACCCGGTCGTTGTACATCATCGCCACGCGGATCAATCGCGGATACGACGACGCCGCGTCGCTGGCCCCCGGTGACGCGTACACCGGCTCGACGTAGAGCAGGCCGCCCTGCGCGACCGGCAACGTCAGCAGATTGCCCCACCGGATCCGGTTCTGGTTGTCGCGCCCGATCACACCGAGGTCCTGGCTGACCGCGGTGTCCGTGGTGATCGCGTTGTTGGCCAGCTTGGGCCCGTTGACCTGACCCGGAATCGTCAACACCGTGATCTTGCCGTACGTGGCCGGATCCGAACTCGCGCTGATGTAGGCGGCCAGGAAGTCGCGCCTGAACCGGTTCATCGCGCTGGTCAGCTGGAAAGAAGCCGAATTGTCGTCGGATGCAAGGTCTTTGGCGACGATGTAGTACGGCGGTTGGAAGCTGCTCGCGGTCGGGTTCGGGTCCAGCGGCACGTCCCAGAAGTCCGACGTCGAGAAGAACGTGACCGGATCGTTGACGTGATACTTCGCCAACAGACTGCGCTGCACCTTGAACAGGTCCTCGGGATAGCGCAGGTGGGACTGCAGTTCCGGCGAGATGTCGCTCTTGGGCTTCACCGTTCCCGGGAACACCTTCATCCACGCCTGCAGCACGGGGTCCTTCTCGTCCTGTGCGTACAGCGTGACGGTGCCGTCGTAGGCGTCGACGGTGGCCTTCACCGAGTTGCGGATGTAGGACACCATCTTGTCGGGGGCAAGACGGTTGACCGCCACCTCGTTGGAGTCAGCAGTGGCCGACGACAACGACGTCAGTTGTGAGTACGGGTAGTTGTCCAGTGTGGTGTAGCCGTCGACGATCCACACCATCCGCTTGTTGACGATCGCCGGGTACACACTGGTGTCAGTGGTCAACCACGGCGCAACGGCCTTCACCCGCTGCGCGGGATCACGATTGAACAGGATCTTGCTGTCGGGCCCGATTGGGTTGGGGAACACCAGTTTTCGCTCGGAGAACTTGGCGGCGAATACGGCACGCGCCAACCAGTTGCCGATCGGGACGCCACCCTTACCGCTGTAGGTGTAGTTCTTGGTTTCGGTGTTGGTCTCGTAGTCGTATTCGCGGTCGTTGCCGTTCTTGCCGACGATCGCGTAGTCGTCCGAGGTGCTGGCGATGACCGGGCCGAAGTAGATCCGCGGCTGGTCCAGCGGCGCAGGCCCCGGCGAGATCACGCTGCCGTTGGCGCCCACCACACTGGCGAGGAACTCCGGATAGCCACCGTTCTGATTCGGGTCGTTGGCGACGCCACGGACCGTGTTGGCCGGCGAGGCGATGAATCCGTTGCCGTGGGTGTAAACGAAGTGCCGGTTGATCCAGTCCCGCTGGTTGTCGATCAGCCTGTCTGGGTTGAGCTCTCGCGCCGCGACCACGAAGTCGCGCAGGTTGCCGTCGGGTCCGTTGTAGCGGTCGATCGACAGCTGATCCGGGAAGTAGTAGAAGTTTTTGCCCTGCTGAAACTGGGTGAACGCCGGGCTGACGATGGTCGGGTCGAGCAGTCGGATGTTCGACGTCGTCGCGCGGTCGGCGGCGACCTGCTGCGCGTTGGTCTGCGCGTTGCCGCTGTAGTCACGGTAGGTGACGGTGTCCGCCGTCAACCCGTACGCCTGTCTAGTGGCCGTGATACTTCGACTGATGTAGTCGCTTTCCTTTTGTGCTGCATTGGGTTTGACGCTGATTTGCTCGACAATCGTCGGCCAGCCCCAGCCCACGATCAGCGAACTCAGCAGCAGCAGCACCACCCCGATCGCCGGGATGCGCAAGTCCCGCAACACAATCGCGGAGAACACGGCGACCGCGCAGATCACCGCGATGGTCATCATGATGAGTTTGGCGGGCAGCACCGCGTTGATGTCGGTGTAGCCGGCGCCGGTGAACGGTTTGCGGCTGTCGGCGTGGCTCAGCAGTTCGTATCGGTCGAACCAGTACGCGACCGCCTTGAGCAGCATCAGGATGCCGACCAGCGTGATCAGCTGGATGCGCGCCGAGCGGCTCAGCGCCCCGGTACGTCCGGACAGCCGGATGCCGCCGAACAGGTAATGCGTCACCAAGTTGGCGATGAACGCGATGAACACCGCACCGAAGAGGTAGCTGAGCAGCAGCCGGTAGAACGGCAGATCGAACGCGTAGAAGCCGAGGTCCTTGCCGAACTGCGGATCGGCCACCCCGAAGCTGCCCCCGTGCAGGAACAGCTGAACGCGATCCCAGTACGTCTGGAGGAAGAAGCCGGTGAAGACGCCGATGACCACCGGCACCCCGATGCCGATCAGCCGCAGCCGTGTCATCACCGCGGTCCGGTACCGGGCCACCGGATCGTTCGGGCCCGCGGTCGGGACGAACACGGGCCGAGTGCGGTAGGCCAGCGCGAGCGCACCGAAGACGATGGCGGCCATCACCAGGCCCGCCACCAGACCGACGACGAGCCGGGTGAGCAACTTAGTGGTGAACACCGAGCGGTACCCGAGTTCGCCGAACCACAGCCAGTCGACGTAGGCGTCGACCAGCCGCGGTCCAAACAACAACAGCAGCACGATCGCCAGGGCGACCCCGATCAGAATCCGGCTACGTCGTGTCAGCTTCGGCATTCGCGCCGCGGGCCGCATACCCACTCGTCAACTCCAGTCTTGGGATTTGTGAACGTCGACCGACGATGTGGTCCCAACTTTACGCATTCGCTGCACGGCAGATTCTCAGCAACGGGGAGGTTCGCCACCGGCAGAAAGCGCATGTAACGCATCCACGGCCTGCGGCAGGTTGTCCACCTTGATCAACTCGAGCCCGTCCTCGTGCGCCGATTTGGCCTCGTCACAGTTGTCGGCGGGCACCAGGAAGACCGTGGCGCCCGCTTCCTTGGCCGCCAGCATCTTGTGGGTGATGCCGCCGATCGACCCGACTTTGCCCTCGCTGTCGATGGTCCCGGTACCCGCGACGAACTTCCCGTCGTTGAGATCGCCCGTGGTCAGCTTGTCGACCACGGCTAGCGAGAACATCAGGCCCGCCGACGGGCCGCCGATGTTGGCGAGGTTGAAATCGATCGCGAACGGCGCCCACGGCGCGTCCAGCACACCGACGCCGAGGTATCCGTAGTCGCGGTCCGGGTTGGAACCCAGCGTGATGGTGGCGACGCCCGCCGGCGCGTTCTTACGGCGGTAATCCAAGACGATGGCGTCGCCGGGCTTGGTGGCCTTGAGCAGGCTGGTGAACTGGTCGAGGTTGGCAACCGGCTTGCCGTTGAAGCCGTCGATGGCGTCCCCGCGCTGCAGCTTGCCGACCGACGGACCGGGGTCGCTGACGTTCTCCACCGTCACCGCCGACGGGTACTTCAAAAAGCTCAGGGCCGCATACTCGGCGCTGTCCTCGGAACGCTTGAAATCGGTGTTGTTGGCCTGGTCGATCTCGTCCTTCGACTTGTCCGGCGGATACACAAGATCACGCGGGACCAGCTGCTCGCGGCCCGACATCCACAGCGTCAACGCCTGCCCGAGGGTGAGGTCGTCGCGCTGGGACACCGTGGTCATGTTGAGGTGTCCGGACGTTTTCTTGACGTCGGCGCCCTCGATGTCGACGACCTGTTTGCCGTCGACAGCGCCTAGCGTGTCGAACGTCGGGCCCGGCCCGAGCGACACATACGGCACCGTCACCAGCGAGAGCAGCACCCCGAACGCCAAGATAGGCACCAAGGCGACCAGCAGCGTAGAAATCCGCCTGTTCACGGCGACCAATGTACGGTTCGCTCTCGGCGTGACCCGCCGAGCCACATGACCGCAAGCCGGTGAGTACCGTTGAGGGCATGGCTGACCTGCCTTTCGGCTTTTCCTCCGGGGACGACCCCGACCGCGATAAGCCCAAGAAAGACCCCGACGCCGGTGGGGATCCCTTCGGGCTGGGCGGGTCCGAATTCGACATGTCACAGCTCGGCCAGATCTTCAGCAGACTCGGCGAGATGTTCAGCGGCGCCGGCAACGTGATGACCGGCGGCAAGCAGACCGGTCCGGTGAACTACGACCTTGCCCGGCAACTGGCGTCCAGCGCCATCGGGTTCGTCGCGCCGGTGCCGGAGAAGACCACGACCGCGATCTCCGATGCGGTGCATCTGGCAGAGACGTGGCTGGACGGCGCGACCGCGCTGCCTGCCGGCACCACCAAAGCGGCCGCGTGGACCCCGAACGACTGGATCGACAACACGCTGGACACCTGGAAGCGGTTATGCGATCCGGTCGCCGAACAGATCTCGACGGTGTGGGCTTCGGCGTTGCCCGAAGAAGCGAAGAGCATGGCGGCGCCGCTGCTGGCGATGATGTCGCAGATGGGTGGCATGGCGTTCGGCTCGCAGCTCGGTCAGGCGCTGGGCAAGTTGAGCCGCGAAGTGCTGACGTCCACCGACATCGGGCTGCCGCTGGGCCCCAAGGGTGTGGCGGCGTTGATGCCCGAGGCCATCGAATCGCTGTCGGAGGGGCTCGAACAGCCGCGCAGCGAGGTCATCACATTCCTGGCCGCCCGTGAGGCCGCGCACCACCGGTTGTTCAGCCACGTGCCGTGGCTGTCCAGCCAGCTGCTCAACGCGGTCGAGGCGTTCGCCAAGGGCATGAAGATCGACATGAGCGGCATCGAGGACTTCGCGCAGGGCTTCAACCCGGCGGCGCTGACCGATCCCTCGCAGATGGAGCAGCTGCTCAATCAGGGCATCTTCGAGCCCAAGGCGACGCCGGAGCAGACGGCCGCGCTGGAGCGGCTGGAGACGATGCTGGCGTTGATCGAAGGCTGGGTGCAGACCGTCGTCTCCGATGCGCTGGGCGACCGGATCCCCGGCACGCCCGCATTGAGCGAGACGCTGCGCAGGCGCCGCGCCACCGGCGGCCCTGCCGAGCAGACCTTCGCGACCCTGGTCGGGCTGGAGTTGCGGCCGCGCAAGATGCGGGAAGCCGCGGTGCTGTGGGAGCGCCTCACGCAGGCCGTCGGCTCCGACGCGCGTGACGCGGTATGGCAGCACCCTGACCTGCTGCCCACCGCCGAGGACCTCGACGCCCCCGCGGGCTTCATCGACCGGATGATCGGCGGGGACACCAGCGATATGGACGCAGCGATCGACCAGGCGATCGCCGATCTGCAGAAGGAATCCGACAAGGACGACGACACCGAAAACTGAGAATTCCGTTTGGAATTGAACGGTATCGGAGACGTTGGCCGTTTGTCTGATCGACGGGCCGAACCTGCAGGCCCACCGTCGAGAGGACCCTGATGTCGTTGTCTGAACCTGTCGTTGACGTGCACCAGCAGATGATCGAGATGATCTTCGGGTACTGCGTCAGCGGAATCGTCCGCACCGCAGCCGATCTCTCGCTCGCCGACCATCTGGCCGCAGGTCCGCTAACGGCCGACGAGATCGCCGAGCGCGAAACAAGTGCACCCGCAACGACTTTGCGGTTGCTGCGGGCTTGCGCCGCGTTCGGCATGGTCACCGTCGACGACGCCGGTCGATTTCACGGCACCGCACTGCTGGACACCCTGCGCTCCGACGCGCCGCGCTCGTTGAATGCATTCGCCAGGGGCATCACCAACAAGGCGTCGTGGCTGCCGTGGGCGAATATCGCCGCATCGGTGCGCAGTGGGCACAGCCATGCACACAACGCGCTCGGCATGGACTTCTTCGACTATCTCGGGCAGAACCCCTTGCTTGCAGAGGAATTCAGCGCGGCCATGAGCAGCGGCACATCGGTGTGGGCGCCTGAACTCGCCGGACTGATCGACACCAGCAACGTGCGTCGCGCCGTCGACATCGGCGGCGCCAACGGCGCACTGCTGACATTGCTGCAGCGCGCCAACCCGGAACTGCAGGGCGTACTGTTCGACCGGCCGAACATCGCCCAGGACGCGAAGGCGCACATCGCAGCGCACGGCTACGCCGAACGCACCGAGGTGGTCGGCGGCGACTTCTTCGAGTCCGTGCCCGCGGGTGACCTGTACCTGCTGAAGTTCATCCTGCACGACTGGGACGACGAGGACAGCGTGAAGATCCTGCGCAGTTGCCGCAAGGCGATGGAACCCGGCGGCCGGATCGCGATCTTCGAATTCATCGTCGATGACGCCGGTGAGAACAGGCTGGGCGCCATGATGGACCTGAACATGCTCGCCGTCGTCAACGGCCGCGAGCGCACACTGCCGGAGTTCGACGCGCTGCTAAAGCGGGCGGGACTGCGCCGCACCGCGGTGCTGACGGCGGACACTCCACAAAGCGTGATCGAGGCGGTCGCCGCCTAGGCCTGTGGATAACTGGTCGGGGCGCAGCGCGGTCCGTGGCAGAGTCGGCGCATGGAGCGCTACACACTGGATCCGGCGATGCCGGTGCTGCTGCGCCCCGACGGCGCCGTGCAGGTGGGGTGGGACCCGCGGCGCGGGGTGCTGGTACACCCGCCCGCCGGGTTGACCGCGGCAGGCCTGGCCGACCTGCTGCGCGCATTGCAGGCCGGCGCGACACTGGCCGGCCTGCAGGAGCGCTTCGAGGTGGACGCCGGCGACCTCGTCACCTCGCTGATCGAGGCGGGCGTGGTGTCGGTTGCGCCCGAACGGAGGCGCTGCCCGTCCGTCCGGGTGCACGGACGCGGGCCGCTGTCGGATCTGGTCGCCCGCGGGCTGCGGTGCTCGGGCGCCAGGGTGACCCGGTCGAGCATCACGCAAGCGGCCCCGCCCGGGACGACCGACCTGGTGGTGCTGGCCGATTTCCTGGTCGCCGAGCCGCGAGTGGTCCGCGACCTGCACACCGCACGGGTGGCGCACCTGCCGGTGCGACTGCGCGACGGCGCGGGCCTCGTCGGCCCGCTGGTGATTCCCGGGGTGACGAGCTGTCTGCAGTGTGCGGATCTGCACCGCACCGACCGCGACGCCGCGTGGCCCGCGGTCGCATCGCAGTTGCGCAATGTGGTCGGCAGCGCCGACCGAGCCACGGTGCTTGGCACCGCCGCGCTGGCGCTCAATCAGGTCGACCGGGTGATCCGCGCGGTGCGAGACGGCCATGCCGTCGCGGCTTCGGCGGAACCGCCGCCGACGCTTGACACCACGCTGGAGTTCAACGTCGACGCCGGTGCGATCGTGGCGCGCAGGTGGTCGCGCCATCCCCGGTGCTGGTGTTGAAAACCTTTGTTGCCAAGTCGGTGCGAGGCACTCAGAAACGTCAGGGATGATGGTTTGGTGACTGACATCAAACGGGGTCGAGCCGCGCGCAACGCCAAGCTGGCAAGCTTGCCAGTCGGCATGGCGGGTCGGGCCGCGTTGGGCTTCGGCAAACGGCTGACCGGTAAGTCGAAAGACGAGGTCAACGCGGAACTGATGGACAAGGCCGCCCAGCAGTTGTTCACCGTGCTCGGTGAGCTCAAGGGCGGGGCGATGAAAGTCGGGCAAGCGCTGTCGGTGATGGAGGCCGCCATTCCCGAGCAGTACGGCAAGCCGTACCGCGAGGCGTTGACGAAGTTGCAGCGGGAGGCGCCGCCGTTGGCCGCGGCGAAGGTGCACCGCGTGCTCGACGGCCAGCTGGGCACCAAATGGCGCGAACGGTTCTCCTCATTCGACGACACCCCCGTCGCGTCGGCCAGCATCGGCCAGGTCCACAAGGCGGTGTGGTCGGACGGCCGCGAAGTCGCGGTCAAGATCCAGTACCCGGGTGCCGACGAAGCGCTACGGGCGGACCTGAAGACCATGCAGCGGATGGTCAGTGTGCTCAAGCAGCTCTCCCCCGGCGCCGACGTCCAGGGCGTCGTTGACGAGCTGATCGAGCGCACCGAGATGGAGCTCGATTACCGGCTCGAGGCCGATAACCAGCGCGCGTTCGCGAAAGCCTATGAGGGGCATCCGCATTTCGCCGTCCCGCGCATCGTGGCGAGCGCGCCGAAGGTGGTGATCCAGGAATGGATCGAAGGCATTCCGTTGTCGGTGATCATCCGCGAGGGCACCACCGAGCAGCGAGACCTAATGGGCAGCAGGCTTTTTGAACTGACCTACGATGCGCCGCGGCGGCTGGAGATGATGCACGGCGATGCGCATCCGGGGAACTTCATGCTGTTGCCTGACGGCAAGATGGGTGTCATCGACTTCGGCGCGGTGGCACCGATGCCGGGCGGGATCCCAGCCGAGATCGGACTGGCTACGCGGTATGCCCTCAACGATGACTACGACAACCTGCTGACCACCATGCAGGCCATCGGGTTCGTGCAAAAGGGCGAGCAGGTGTCCAAACGCGAAATGGACGAACTGATGCGGCAATACGTGGAGCCGCTCGAGGTCGAGGTCTTCCACTACACACGGAAATGGTTGCAGCGCATCACCGCCGCGAACATGAAGCCGGATCGCGCAGCGGGTCAGATCAAGGCGGCCCGGCAGATGGACATCCCGGCGAAACTGGCCATCCCGATGCGGGTGATCGCCTCCAACGTCGCGATCGCATGCCAACTCGACGCGCACGTGCCCGCCAGGCGTCTTGCCACCGAATTGATTCCCGGCTTCGCCGAGGAGGCGGCCTAGGTCGGCGCGGGGACAACCCGGCAGCGCTTACGCGGCTGCCGAGTTGTCGCCGTTCGTGCTGCCGGCGTGCGCGGCCACAGTGTTCTTGCGCGGCCGTCCACGCGGGCGCTTGCGCGCGATGATCGAGCCGCGCTCGAGGATCTCGCCACCCCAAACACCCCACGGCTCCTGGCGTTCCAGCGCCGCGGCCAAACACTCGCGGCGGATCGGGCAATCCGCGCACAGCGCCTTGGCCTGCTCGAGGTCAAGCGGGTTCTCGGCGAACCACAAATCGGGGTCCCCGACATGACACGGCACCGACAGCATCGATCTCTCACGGCATGTCTCGACTGACATGTCCAGTCCTCTGCTTCCTGGTCGTTACTTCTCGTCGGCCATCTGTCTTCTGATGGATCCCTGACCAGGTGTTCCGATAAAAATGGCCACGGATCCTTGACTGCGGGTCCGTGGCCTTTCGGCTTCGTTCGAGGCGCTCCCTAAGTGGTGCCTCGATCCACGGACTGTCCAGTCGCGGCGGCGTTGCGGCGCTTACGCTGCGGGGTAATGGCGGCCGCGGTTCCCGCGCCTGGGTACGCCCAAAAAGCGGGATGCGCCGGGGCAGCAGCCTCGGCGACATGAAGGGTGCGCGACATGCCGGCAGCCAAAACACCACTGCCTACGCCGGTGAACGCTTCCTTGCTCAACATTGTTCGGGCACCCTCCTTTCGACTCGCGGTGTGATCTTGAGGCTAAGCGTATCAGCTTGAGAACTCAATCGATTTTCTCACCAGCGGTTTTGGCACGATGTTTACGACTTTTGGCGGTGTCTGACCATCGCCAGCACATCCGGGCCGTACTGCTCCAGCTTGCGTGCGCCGATGCCGGGGATGGCGACCAGCGCGGCGTCGTCGGTGGGCAGCGTCTCGGCGATCGCGATCAGGGTGTTGTCGGTGAACACCACATAGGCGGGCACGCTCATCTCTTTGGAGATGCGTAGACGCCACTCCTTGAGTTCGACGAGCAAATCCTCGTCGATGTCGGATGGACATGTCTCACAACGACGCAACATGATGGCAGGCGGAGTGGTCAGCGCACTGTTGCAGACCCGGCAGCGCGGTGTGGCACCGCGGGGACGGCGGGGCTTGCTGGGGCCGCCGTCGCTGGGCGACTGCGGTGCGATGCCGTTGAGAAACCGCGACGGCCGTCGACTCTGCCGACCGCCCGGAGCTCGCGCCAACGCCCAGCTGAGCGCCAAATACACTCTGGCCCTTGTGATTCCGACGTAAAGGAGCCGACGTTCCTCTTCGACCGGCTCACTGTCGGGTCCGTGCGCCAACGCATGCGAGATGGGCAAGGTGTTGTCGGCGAGGCCGACCAGGAACACGGCGTCCCACTCCAGGCCCTTGGCGGCGTGCAGCGACGCCAAGGTGACGCCCTGCACTGTCGGGGGGTGACGGGCGTCGGCACGCTGCCGCAGTTCGGCGAGCAGCGAGCGAAGATCCAGCGTCGGCCGCAGCGCCACCTCTTCGTCGACGAGTTCGGCCAACGCGGTCAGCGCCTCCCACCGCTCGCGGGCCCGGGTTCCGGCGGGCGGTTCTGCGGTCAACCCCAGCGGTTCGAGCACGACGCGTACCACGTCGGGCAGGGCGCCCTCGGCCTCACGCTCGGCGGCCCGTTGCAGCGCCAGCAGCGCCTGGCGGATCTCCTGGCGGCTGAAGAACCCTTCCCCGCCGCGCACCTGGAACGCGACACCGGCCGCGGTGAGCGCCTCTTCGTAGACCTCGGACTGGGCGTTGATGCGGTAGAGCACCGCGATTTCGGAGGCGGGGGTGCCCGACTCGATCAGGTTCTTGATCTTCTTGGCGACCGCGGCGGCCTCTGCCACCTCGTCGGGATGCTCGCTGAAGGTGGGATTCGAACCCGGATCGCGTTGGCCGACCAGGTGCAGCTTGCTGCCCGCCATTCGGCCGCGGGCCGCAGCGATCACCCGGTTCGCCAGCGACACCACCTGCGGTGTGGACCGGTAGTCACGCTCGAGGCGCACCACGGCGGCGTCGGGGAAGCGCCGCGAAAAGTCGAGCAGGTATCGGGGTGTGGCGCCGGTGAACGAGTAGATGGTCTGGTTCGCGTCGCCGACCACCGTGAGGTCGTCGCGGTTGCCGAGCCACGCGTCGAGCACCCGCTGCTGCAACGGGGTGACGTCCTGGTATTCGTCGACGACGAAGCAGCGGTAACGGTCGCGGAATTCCTGCGCCACGCCCGCGTCGTTCTCGATGGCGGCCGCGGTGTGCAGCAGCAGATCGTCGAAGTCGAGCAGTGCCATGTCCTCGTGGCGTGCCTTGAGCTTCTCGTACGCGGCGTAGACGTCGGCGATCTTCGCGGCGTCGAACGGGATGTCGCGCCCCGCCGTCGCGACCGCGCCGGCATAGCCCTCGGGGCTGATCAAAGACGCCTTGGCCCATTCGATTTCGCTTGCGAGGTCGCGCACGTCGTCGGTGCTTGTGGGCAGTCCGATGCGGTTGGCGGCCTGCGCGACGACGGCGAACTTGGTGTCCAGCAGCTGCCATCCGGTGTCGCCGACGACGCGCGGCCAGAAGTAGGACAGCTGACGGCGGGCCGCGGCATGGAACGTCATCGCCTGCACCGAACCGGTGCCGACCCCGTCGTCCAACGCCCGCAACCGGCCGCGCATCTCCCCCGCCGCGCGCGACGTGAAGGTCACCGCCAGCACCTGTTGCGGGGCGACGTGTCCGGCCGCGACGAGGTGGGCGATGCGGCGGGTGATGGTTCGTGTCTTGCCGGTGCCCGCCCCCGCCAGCACGCACACCGGGCCGCGGGCGGCGAGGACGGCTTCGCGCTGTTCGTCGTCGAGGTCAGCGATGAGCTCGTCGCGCGACGAAGGCGCCTCGACCGACATGCGGTCCATCTTGGCAGGGGGCTGTGACATATGCGGGACACAGCGCGGGCATGTTGGCGCGATCCGATACGTTGACAGTCTTATGAGCTCCTCCCTGACCATGTACACCACCTCGTGGTGTGGCTACTGCTTCCGCCTGAAGAAGGTGTTGAAGAACGAAGGCATCGCGTTCACCGAGGTCGACATCGAGACCGATCCCGCGGCGGCGGACTTCGTGGCCTCGGTCAACGGCGGCAATCAGACGGTGCCGACGCTGAAGTTCGCCGACGGGTCGACCCTGACCAACCCGAGTGGTGCCGAGGTCAAGGCAAAGCTGAAGCGATAACCGCCTCGGGGCGGCCTCGCCGTATTCGGCCACGGACGCCGCTGGTGTGGGCTTTTCTGTACGTCACCTGTGAAGGTTTGGTTGCGAAGGAAAGTGGCAAATAGCTAAGCACGCTTTTCTCGCGGGGCGAACCATCGGGGGTGCATGTGGCCACACAGAGAACAGCACTCATCACTGGCATCACCGGTCAGGACGGCAGATATCTCGCCGAGTTGTTGATCTCCAAGGGCTACCGCGTCTACGGGTTGATTCGCGGGCAGAACAACCCGAAGGAACCGTCGCTGTACGAGGAGATCCCGCAACTGCATCTGCTGTACGGCGATGTGCTCGACGTGTCGAGCCTGCGCCAAGCCCTCGACGACGCGCGACCCGACGAGGTGTACAACCTGGCCGCCATAACGTACGTCGGTTATTCCTGGAAGACGGCGCATCTGACGCGCGACGTCACCGGTGGCGGCGTGTTGAACATGCTGGAAGCGGTGCGGGCGTACCAGCAGGCCACCGGGCACGAGGTGCGGTTCTACCAGGCGTCCAGCGCGGAGATGTACGGCAAGGCACGCGAGATCCCGCTGTCCGAGACGTCTGCGTTCCATCCCCGCTCGCCGTACGGCGTCGCCAAGGCGTATGGCCACTACATAACCGTCAACTACCGCGAGTCCTATGGCATGCATGCCAGCTCGGCGATCCTGTTCAATCACGAATCCCCGCGGCGCGGAACGGAATTCGTGACGCGACGGATCTCGAGGGCGGTGGCGCGGATCTCGCTCGGGCTTCAGGACAGCGTGTCGCTCGGCAACTTGGAGGCGTTGCGGGACTGGGGTTTCGCCGGCGACTACGTGCAGGCCATGCATCTGATGCTGCAGCAGGACCAACCGGATGACTACGTGCTCGCCACCGGCGAAGCGCATTCGGTTTCGGAGTTCGTCGACTTGGCCTTCGCCGCGATCGGCGTCTCCGACTGGACGCCGTATGTCCGCGTCGACCAGGCACGCATGCGACCGGCCGAGGTGGACGTGCTCATCGGCGACGCGTCGAAGGCGCATGCGGCGTTGGACTGGAAACCCGAGATGTCGTTCGAGGAACTCGTCGACCTGATGGTGACCAGCGACATCCGCGCCGAGTCAATCAGTCTTGCGCAGCCCAGGATTCGATGATCTCCCTGGCGATGGAGATCGATCCGGGCAGTAGCAACCGCGACGGTGAGTCGCTGTTCCAGTCGCCGTGGGCGAGCGCTTCGCGGATCTCGGCGCGTGTGAACCACGCCGCCTCGGCGATTTCGCCGTCGTTGAACGAGAACTCCTGCTCCGGGTCGCCGATCGCGTGGAAGCCGACCATCAGCGACCGCGGAAACGGCCACGGCTGGCTGCCCAGGTAGCGGACGTCGGACACCGTCAGCCCGATCTCCTCGGCGATCTCGCGCGCGACGCAGGCCTCGAACGACTCGCCCGCCTCGACGAAACCGGCCAGCAGAGAGAACAGCCGCTCGGGCCACACGGTCTGGCGGGCCAGCACGGCGCGGTCGTGGCCGTCGTGGACCAGGCAGATCACGGCGGGGTCGATTCGGGGAAACTCCTCGTGGCCGTTGGCGGCGTTGACGCGCGCCCAACCGCCCTTGATCGGCTTGGTGGGTGCGCCGTCGATCGCGCTGAACCGCGCATGGTCGTGCCAGTTCAGCAGTGCGGTGGCGGTGGCGACGAGTTGTGCGCTGACGTCGTCGAAGATCTGCCCGGCGCGGCGCAGGTCGAGCACCTCGGTCTCGGCGTGCGGGTCCTCGGGGCCTTCCAGGGCTGACCGGATCCCCCACACGTGGCGGCCGTCGGGGAGGCGCCCGAGGAACACGGCGCTCTCCGGTGGCTTGTCACCGAGCTTGGCGGCGTTGCTCAGCACCACTTGGCCACCGGAGATCAGCACCTGGTTGCGGCGGTCGACCCGCAGCAGCAGGGCGTCCGACCAGCCCGCGATGGCCGCGTCGATGTCGGTGCGCAATGCGTCGGCACGGTCCGCCCCGACACGGGACAACAGCGGGACGTTGCGAAGCTCGAAACTCCTTGTCATCGCTCGGCTTCCGCGCTGCGGATGTAGAGCAGCCGGTCGCCGAGCTCGAGGGCGTCCACCTCAGGGGCGTCGACGCGCAACAGCTCGCCGCCCCGCACGACGCCGAGCACGATGTCGGAAAGGTGCCGCGGCGAACCGCCCGCCTCCTTGGGGCTGACTTCGCGTTCGGCCAATGCGAACCCCGCGTCGGGCGTCAGTAGGTCTTCCATCATCTCGACAACGCTCGGTGTCTGCGTGGCGATTCCGAGCAGCCGGCCCGCGGTCTCGGACGACACCACCGTCGAATCCGCGCCGGACTGCTGCAGCAGGTGCTGATTCTCGGCTTCCCGTGCGGCGGCGATGATCTTGGCCTTGGGCGCCAACTCGCGGGCGGTCAAGGTCACCAGCACCGCACTCGCGTCGTCGTCTGTCGCGACGATGATCGACTTGGCGTGCTGGGCGCTGGCCAACCGCAGCACCTCGGACTTGGTCGCGTCACCGTGCACGGTGACAAGGCCCGCGCTTCTCGCCCGTTCGAGCGCCGTGACGTTCTCGTCGACGACGACGATGTCGGCGGGCGCCACCTCGTCGCCGACCATCGCGGCCACCGCCGTTCTGCCTTTGGTGCCGTAACCGATGACGACGGTGTGGTTGCGCACTCTGCTCCTCCATCGCTGGATCTTCAACGCCTGGCGCGACTGGGTGGTCAGCGTCTCCACAGTGGTACCGATGAGGACGATCAGGAAGGCGATCCGCAGCGGTGTGATCACCAGCACGTTGACCAGTCGAGCGCCCGGCGTGAACGGCGTGATGTCGCCGTATCCGGTGGTCGACAACGAGACTGTCGCGTAGTACAGGCAGTCCAGAAACGACAGCCGGTTGTCCTGGACGTCGCGGTAGCCGTCACGGTCGAGGTACACGATCATCACCGCCGCGAACAGCGCCAACGTCGCGTAGATGATCCGGCGGAAAATGCGCTGACCAGGACTGACAAATGGTTCGGGGATGCGGAGGATGTCGACGAGCGCGGCGTCCGGTCGTGAGGACAGGTTCTCGTCGATCGCCTCGAGGCGGCGTCGCAACCTGCCTTTAGCCACGGGTACCCGCCATCGATCCGAGTGGGCGCACGCCACAATGTAACCATGACCTCTCCCCCACCCGAACTGCAGCAGATCGCCAACCCGGCACCGGCCTTGCGGATAGCCGCGATGCTGTTCGGCATCGGCGCGTTGCATTTCGTTGCGCCCAAGCCATTCGACGACATCGTCCCGGCCGAGCTTCCTGGCAGCCAGCGGTTCTACACCTATGCCTCGGGGGTGGCGGAGTTGACCACCGGCGCGCTGCTGCTCTCGCCGCGCACCCGCAAGCTGGGCGCATTGGCGGCGGTCGCGCTGTTCCTGGCGGTGTGGCCTGCGAACTTCAACATGTGCCGGCTGTGGAAGGACAAGCCGCTGTTCATGCGGCTTGGCGCGTTCGCCCGGCTGCCACTGCAGATCCCGATGATCGCTTCGGCGCTGAAGATCTACCGCAGCTCCTAAGCGGCGTCCAGCAGCGCCACGAGGTCGTCGGCGCCGGGCAGCGCGTCGGGGGTGACGGTCCGCCCGGATCGGACGTAATGGAAGACCGCGCGGACCTTGTCGGGCGGACAATCGTCCAGTTGCGCCCACGCCAGCCGGTACACCGCGAGCTGAATCGCCGCCTGCTGCATGGCTTCTGGTGTGCCGGGCGGATCGCCGGTCTTCCAGTCCACCACGGTGGCGCCGCCGTCGTCGTCGGCGAAGACCGCGTCGATCCGGCCCCGCACGACGCGCCCCGCTAGCACCATGTCGAACGGCACCTCGACGTCGATCGGTGTGCGGGCCGCCCACGGCGAGAGCGCGAACGCCGCCTGCAGTTCGGCGAGTTCCTCGGCGTCTCCGGCGTCGCGATCCATCGCGCCGGGCAGGTCGTCGAGGTCGAATAGCCGCTCGGCGTGGAAGAACCTTTGCACCCAGTCGTGAAATGCGGTGCCCAGCAGAGCATGTGGATCGGGGCGGGTGGGCAGGCGGCGGCGCATCCGCTGGACGACCGCATCCGGCTCACGCCCCAACTCGACCAGCGTGCTGACCGAAAGTTGACCGGGCAACGGCGGCGCGGGCTTTTCTTGGGCGCGGTCACGCTCGGCCAGCAGTGCGTCGACGTCGGCGACCCAACCGTTGTCGGCGTCGACTTCCAAGCCACCTGACATTGCCTGCGCCACCATCGCCGCCCCGGTGTCAACGTGCGGTCGCTGCACACCGACGGGATCGGTGGGCCACAGCGCTTCGACGACCTTGTCGCGCAGTGGGTTCGGGGTGCCGTCAGGTGGCGCCGGCGCCCAGTGTTCGATGACGCCACACGGGTCGCCTGCGGCCTCCGACGCCTCGATGATGTCCTTGAGTTCACACAGGAAAGCGGACGGGCCACGCGGTTTGGCCTCCGAGGCGCCCCAGTGATGGCCCGACAGCAGCAGCGTATCCTCGGCGCGGGTCAGCGCGACGTAGAGCAGCCTGCGCTCCTCGTCGGTACGCCGCTGCTCCAGGCTGCGCTTGTGGTCGGATATCTTGTCCGACAACCTCTTTCGGTCGTTGACGTCCGACGTGTCGAGTACCGGGACGCCGTGCTCCGACACGGTGGCCCTGTCACCACGCAGCAGCGGCGGCAGATCACCGGCGTCGGTGAGCCAGGTGCGCGCCGACGCCGTGGAGGGAAACACCCGGCCGCTCAAGTGCGGCACCGCGACGACCTGCCATTCCAGCCCCTTGGCGGCGTGCACGGTCAGGATCTGGACGCGGTCGTTGGCGACGCTGATCTCGGCGGGCGCGAGGCCGTTTTCCACCTGTTCGGCGGCGTCGAGGTAGGCGAGCAGGCCGAGCACGGTGGCACCCGGTCGCGCGGCCACGTCGGCGACCACGTCGGCGAACGCGTCGAGGTGTTCGGCGCCGGACCACCCGGCGCTGACCGGCACGGCGGCGCGGACCTCGGCGTCGAGGCCGAGCACCCGACGCACCTCGGCGACGAGGTCGGGCAGCGGGTGCGTCAAATGTGCTCGCAACGCGGTCAACTCGCGGCCGAGCGCGACGATGCGGCGATACCCGGCCTCGGAGTAGGCGTCCGCCGGTCCCGGATCGCAGATCGCGTCGGCCAGACACGCCGCGTCCGCGTCCGCGGCGGCCTGCGCGACGATCTGCTCGGTGCTGACCTCACGTGTCGGCCGGTCGTCCAGTTCGACCGCGCGGCGCCACAGCGCGGCGACGTCGCGACCGCCGAGCCGCCACCGGGGTCCGGTGAGCACCCGCATCGCCGCCGACCCCGCGGTGGGATCGGCCACCAGGCGCAGCATGGCCACCAGGTCCGCGACCTCGGGCACCGCCAGCAGCCCGGCCAGGCCGACGACCTCCACCGGGACGCCGCGTGCGGTCAGCGCGTCGGCCATCGGAGCGGCATCGGCGTTGCGCCGTACGAGCACTGCCGCGGTAGGTGCGGCGACGCCGTTCTCACGTGCGCCGTGATAGCTGCCCGCCAAGTGGTCTGCCAGCCAATCACGTTCGGCGGCAACGTCATTAAACAGAGCGCAACGAATGACGCCTGGCTGGGCGTCCGGCCGGGGCCGCAGGGACCGCACCGCGACGGATCGGCGCCGGGCTTCGGCGGACACCGCGTTGGCCAAGTGCAGCGCCCGCGGCGGATTGCGCCAGCTGGTCCGCAATTCCAAAGTGGGAGCGGGTGTGCCGTCGGCGAGGGGGAAGTCGGTGGTGAAGCGCGGCAAGTTGGTCGCCGACGCGCCACGCCAGCCGTAGATCGACTGGATCGGATCGCCGACGGCCGTCAGCGCCAGACCGTCGTCGACGCCGCGGCCGAACAGCGACGACAACGCCACCCGCTGGGCGTGCCCGGTGTCCTGGTATTCGTCGAGCAACACCACCCGGTAGCGGTCCCGCAGTTGCGCGCCGACTTGTGGGAACGTCGACGCCAGCTGGGCGGCCGAGGCCATCTGCATGCCGAAGTCCATCACCTTCTCGGCTCGCATGCGCGCGTGCAGCGCGTCGATCAGCGGCACCAGTTCGGTGCGCTCGGTCTGAGTGGCCAACATGCGCAGCAGCCATTGGCTGGGCCCGCGGTCGCGCTGGTAGGGCCCGGCGGGCAGCGTGTGCACCAGCCGTTCCAGCTCGACGTGGGTGTCGCGCAGTTGTGCGGTGTCGACGAGGTGCTCGGCGAGCTGTCCCGACAGCCGCAGCATCATCGCGGTGATAGCGGCTGGGCTCTTCTCCGTGTCGAGGTGCTGCGGGTGCTCGCAAACCACCCGAAACGCCAACTGCCACAATTCGGTTTCGCTGAGCAGCCTGGTGTCCGGCTCGACCGGCAGCAGCAGGCCGTGCTCGCGTAGCAGGGTGCCTGCGAACGCGTGATAGGTGCTGACGGTGGCCGGGTCGTCGGTGACGTCTGCAGGGGGGACGAGGCCTGCACCCGCCAGCCTGGCCAGCCGGGTGCGGACCCGGCGCAGCAGTTGGCCCGCGGCCTTGCGGGTGAACGTCAACCCGAGCACCTGGCCGGGGCGGGCGTACCCGTTGGCGACCAGCCATACCACCCTGGCCGCCATGGTCTCGGTCTTGCCCGCGCCCGCACCGGCGATGACGACCAGTGGACCCGGCGGTGCGGCGATCACCGCGGCCTGCTCGTCGGTGGGCGCGAAAAGACCTAGCGCTGAGGCCAATTCGGCCGGGCTGTAGCGCGCGGTCATGCTCGTCCTCCTGCTGCGTGTTGGGCCGGGCACATGGCGCGCACCGGACAATGCGTGCAGCCGTCGTTGATCCGCGCGATGAACTGCGGGCCCTTCGTGGCGGCCGCCGCGTGCTGCACCAACTCGAGCCATTCCGCGCGGGAGTCGGCGTTCTGTGGATCCTGCACCCGTTCGGTGGCGCCCCCCGCCGACGTCTTGCCGAGATAAACCAGCCTTCCCCCGCCGGGTGTTTCACCCTGCGGCAGCAGCCCTTCGGCGACCGCCAACTGGTACAGCGCCAGCTGAGCGTGGCGTTTGGCTTCGTCCTTGCTGACTGGGGTCTTGCCGGTCTTGATGTCGACGACCACCAACCGGCCCGCCGCGTCACGCTCCAGCCGGTCCAGCCGCCCGCGTACCCGCACCCCATGCCCGACTACCCCGTCGACGTCGATCTCGGTGCCGACTTCGGTGAGCTCTCGGCGGGTCTGCGCCCGCCACTCCGCGAACGCCGAGAGCATCGCGCGGTGGCGCGCGAGTTCGTTGTCCGAATACCACTGTGCGTCGAACGGCAGCTTGCTCCATAGCTTTTCGAGCTCGTTGAGCATCTGGTTCTCGGCCTTACCCGGCTCGGCGACCAACGCGTGCAGCAGTGTGCCGACCGCGGACCTGACGTCTCGCCCGTCGGTGCCGCCGTGACGTTCGAGCAACCACCGCAACGGGCAGTCGGTCAGGGTCTGCAGCGTCGACGGTGACACCGTGACCACGTGATCGTCGCCTTCCCACAACGGCGCGTCGCTGGACAGCGACGTCATGCCGTACCACTGCTGCGGGTCGGCACCGGTGACACCCGCCAGCGCGAGGCGCGCCAATTGCGTTGCCGCGCAGGCTCGTGCGGCGTCGTCGACCATTCTCGGCGCTGCGCACACCACCGCACGTAGCCGACCGACCAGGTCGGGCGGGGACAGCACCGGCGGCGCCTGGATGGGTGCGGGCGGGTCGGTGTCGGCGTCGGTCGCCAGCGCCGACAACTCGTAGCAGAACGGCGACGGCAGCATCGCCTCGTCCCCGCCGTCGCTGTCGACGGCGGTCACCAGCAGGCGGGTACGTGCGCGGCCCATCGCGGCGATCAACAACCTGCGTTCCTCGGCGAGCAGCGGCGCGCGACTGGACAGTCCGCGGTCGGCCTCCGTCACGACGCCGTCCATCACGTCGACGAGGCGCTGGGTGCCCAGCACGCCGCCGCGCGGAGTCGTGTTGGGCCACAGCCCTTCCTGCAGACCCGCGATGACGACGAACTCCCACTCCCGGCCCAGCGCGGCATGGGCGCTGACGACGGCGACCGCATCGGGCTGCGGGCGCTGATCACGCGAAGCCGCGGGCGCCCCCATCGCCTGGACGTGGTCGATGAGGCCGCGCAGCGACGCGCCCGTCGTCCGGCTCACGTACTGCTCGGCCACATCGAACAGCGCGGTCACCGCGTCGAGGTCGCGGTCGGCCTGCGCGCCGCCGAGGCCGCCGCGCTCGCTGGCCGCGAGCCAGCGCCGCTGCAGACCGGACCGATGCCAGGCCTGCCAGAGGATGTAGCGGGGATCCAGACCGTCCTGCGCTGCGCCGCGCGCGGCGGCGAGCACCGTGCGCACGCGGCGCAGCGGACGGCCGAGTTCGGCGGAGAGCCCGTCGGAGTCGGCGTCGAGGGCGTCGACGAGCAGATCGGTGAACTCGCGCGGCGGCTGACTGCCGTCGACGCGGCGCAGCGCCCGGCGCACCTGGCGCAGCGAGACCGGATCCACCCGGCCGATGGGCCCGGTCAGCAGCGACAGCGCCCGTTCGCCGTCCAGCCCGTGCGTCGTGGCGTCGAGCACCGTCAGCAGCGCGCGCACCGCGGGCTGCTCGGCCAACGGCGTGTTTGAAGACGGGGCGTCCACCGGCACACCCGCCGAGAGGAGCGCACGGGCCAGCGGCGCACCCGTCCGCGGCACCGAACGCACGATCACCGCCATCTGCGACCACGGCACGCCATCGACCAGGTGCGCGCGGCGCAGCGCATCCGCGATCAGAGCCGACTCGGCGTGCGGTGTCGCGGCAATGCGGACGTGCAAGGAGCCGGGGCCGCGCTCGGCACCGGTCACCCCGGGCTCGGCGCCTGGCAGCCGCCGGGTGACCGCGGTGATGGCGTCGGCGATGACGGGTGCGCACCGGAGTGACCGGGTGAGCGTGATGGCGGGCTCGTCGCCGCGCAGCAGGGAGGGGTCGGCCCCGCGGTAGCTGAACACCGATTGGGTGACGTCGCCGGCGACGATGGTCAGCTCGGCGCCTGCCGACAGCACGCGGACGAGGCGGGCTGCCTGTGGATCGAGGTGCTGCGCGTCGTCGACCAGAAGCAGCTTGATCCGATTGCGCTCGGCGGCAAGCAGGTCGGCGTCGGTGGCCAGCGCTTCGAGCGCGGCGCCGACCAGTTCGGCGGCGCCCAGTGCGGGCACAGTGGCCTGCGGTGCGGCCATGCCGACGGCGGAGCGCAACAGCATGATCTGTTCGTAGGCTTGCGCGAACTGTCCTGCGGCGAGCCATTCCGGCCTGCCGTAGCTGCGTCCGATGCGTTGCAGCGCAAGGGGATCCACGCCGCGCTCGGTGCAGCGCGCCAACAGGTCACGCAGTTCCGCTGCGAACCCGACGGTGCTCAACGCCGGGCGGAGCTGGCTGGGCCACGCCACCGGAGAGGCGTCGCCGTCCTCGAGGTCGCCTGCTAGCAGTTCACGGATGATGCCGTCCTGCTCGGCGCTGGTGATCAGGCGCGGCGGCGGATCGCCGTTGCGCTGCGCGGCCAGCCGCAGCACCGCGAACGCGTAGGAGTGCACGGTGCGGACCAGCGGTTCGCGGACCACCGCGCGGCTGCCCGCCGACAACAGCGCCGACGTGATGGCTGCGCGCGCCTTGGCGCCGAGCCGGGCCGAACCCGTCAGCAGCAGAACCGATTCCGGATCGCTGCCGGCGCCGATGTGGGCCGTGGCGGCGCGAATCAGCAAGCTGCTCTTGCCCGTACCGGCTCCGCCGAGCACGCGCACCACGCCGCGCAAGCCAGGTTCGGTCAAGGAGGCCGGCGTCAGTTCGGTCTGCGGTGCGGACATGTTGGCATGACACCACGGGGGTCCGACAAGCGGCCCTCTTCGGCTGCTGGCAGCATCGACTCCGTGACCGATCTGCTGCACGTACACCGCTTCGGACCGTCCCGCCCACCGCAGATATTGGCCGTGCACGGTTTGACGGGCCACGGCCTGCGATGGCAGACGCTGGCCACCCGGCACCTGCCCGACTACGCGATCGTCGCACCGGACCTGATCGGGCACGGGCGGTCGTCGTGGGCCGCGCCGTGGAACATCGACGCTAATGTCGCCGCACTGGCCGACGTGCTCGACGCCGAAGCCGAGGGCCCGGTGGTCGTGGTCGGGCATTCGTTCGGCGGGGCGGTGGCGCTGAATCTGGCTGCGGCACGGCCGGATCTGGTGGCGTCGCTGGTGCTGCTCGACCCCGCCGTCGGTCTCGACGGCGACTGGATGCGCGAAATCGCCGACGACATGTTCGCCTCGCCCGACTACACCGACCGTGCGGAGGCCCGCTCGGAGAAGGTCAACGGCTCGTGGGGCGAGGTCGATGCGGGCGAACTGGACCGCGAACTCGACGAGCACCTGATCGACCTGCCCGGTGGCCGGGTCGGCTGGCGGATCAGCATCCCGGCGATGTTGTCGTACTGGAGTGAGCTGGCCAGACCAATCCGTCTGCCCCGCAACGGCATACCGATCACCCTGGTGGTCGCCACCAAGACCCGGCCGCCGTATGTGACCGAGGAACTGCGGACCCGACTGGCCGAGCGGTCCGACTTCACGCTGGTGGAGTTCGATTGCGATCACATGGTGCCCCAGGCGCGGCCCGCCGAGACCGCGGCGGTGATCGAACAGTTGGCGGGCGGCTGAAATGGCCGCGATCACCGACGAGCAGGTCGAGGCGGTACGCGCACTCGTCGCTGCCATCCCGGCAGGCCGGGTGTCGACCTACGGCGACATCGCCGACGCCGCGGGGCTGTCCAGCCCGCGCATCGTCGGGTGGATCATGCGCACCGACTCGTCGGATCTGCCGTGGCACCGGGTCATCCGGGCGTCGGGCAGGCCCGCGCCGCATCTGACCACTCGGCAACTGGAACTGCTGCGCGCCGAGGGCGTGCTGGCCAGCGACGGCCGCGTCGACCTGGCCGCGGTGCGCCACGAGTTCTGAAGCCATCGCGCCGAGTGTGGGGTCGTGACACGCCGCAGGCCCGTTTTGCGTGCGGGTAACCCACGTTCGGCGCGCCTGAGCGCTACAGCACCAAACGCACCAGGGCCGCCGTCCGGGCCAGACCGGGAAACGCCGCGGCCGTCGACCGCGGATGCAGTGCATGCACGGCGAGCCGGAACATCAACGCCCGCAACAGCATCTGCGGCCACTCCGGCAGCGGGCTCCAGCGCTCGATCAGCCCGTCGTCGGCCTCACCCCACGACAGCGCGTCGACGACCACCACGCCCGCCGCCCACGACGCCGGCCGCCAGTACGGCGTGATGTCGGTGATGCCGGGCGCCGCTGTGCCCGCGAAAAGTACTGTGCCGTAGAGGTCGCCGTGTACAAGTTGGTTCGGGCTCTTGGTCGGTCGGCGCAGCGCAGCCAGTTGATTGATCAGCTCCACCGAACGTTGGCCGTCCGCGGTGCCCGGCGACACCCGCGCACCCGGGGGCAGGTTGTGCAGCGGGCGCTCCTCCCACGCGGCGCGGTCGGCCGCGATGAACACGTCCACGTCGGCCCACGGCGCGACGGGCGGCTGCGTCAGGAAGCGCGGCCGTTCGAGCTTCGCCGTCGCTTCGTGAAGCCGCACCGCCGCCGAGACCACTTCGTCGTGGCGCGGTTCGGGCGTTCCCGCGACGTAGGTGTCGGCGCGCCAACCGGCCACCACATAGCGGCCGTCGGTCGAGCGCACCGGGCGGGCCAGCCGCACTCCGTCGACGAACAACGTCTCGCGAACCTTGGCCGACCATGCGGCGCGGGCGTGATCGGCCACCATCGACAGCACGACCTCGCCACAGCGCCAGCCACCCTCCCAGCTGGAGCCGAGCGCGACCGGGCGCACACCCGTCAAGCCGAACGCCGCCAGCACATGGTCCGGCGGCCGTTCGACAGTCACCACCTCAGCCTAAAGCGAAGTGCGGCAAAGACGCCGTTAGTACATCACCATGTCGGGTTCGAGTTGCGTGCCCCATGCGACGATCCCGCCCTGCACATGTACGGCGTCGGAGAAGCCTGCCTTCTTCACGATGGCCAACACCTCGGCCGAGCGAACGCCGGTCTTGCAGTAGAACACCGGGGTTTTGTCCACCTGGAGCTTGGCCAACGCCTCGCCGGACTCGAACGCGCCCTTCGGAATCAGTTCGGCGCCTTCGATGTGGTTGATGTCCCATTCGACGGGCTCGCGAACGTCGATCAACGCCAACGGCTTACCGGAGTCCATCAACTCGCGCAGTTCCCGCGGGGTGATGGTGGAATCCGCCGCGGCCTCAGCGGCCGCCTCGGACACCACGCCGCAGAACTCCTCGTAGTCGATCAGTTCGGTGATCTTGGGCGTCGCCGGATCCTTGCGGATCTTGATGGTGCGATAGCTCATGTCCAGTGCGTCGTACACCATCAACCGGCCCAGCAGGGGCTCCCCGATGCCGGTGATCAGCTTGATGGCTTCGGTGCCCATCACCGACGCGATCGACGCGCACAGAATGCCGAGCACACCGCCCTCGGCGCATGACGGCACCATTCCAGGTGGCGGCGGTTCCGGGTAGAGATCGCGGTAGTTCAGGCCCCGCTCATTGCCGACCTCATCGGCCGGCGCGTCTTCCCAGAACACCGACACCTGGCCCTCGAAGCGGTAGATCGACCCCCACACGTACGGCTTGCCTGCCAGCACGGCGGCGTCGTTGACCAGATAGCGGGTCGCGAAGTTGTCGGTGCCGTCCAGGATCAGGTCGTACTGCTTGAACAGGTCGACGGCGTTGTCCGGTTCCAGGCGGAACTCGTGCAGGCGGACCTCGACAAGCGGATTGACCTCGAGGATGGAGTCGCGCGCGCTCTCGGCCTTGGACCGGCCGATGTCGGACTGGCCGTGAATGATCTGGCGCTGCAGGTTCGACTCATCGACCACGTCGAACTCGACGATGCCGATGGTGCCCACGCCCGCGGCGGCCAGGTACAGCAGCGTCGGCGAACCCAGTCCGCCCGCGCCGATGACCAGCACCTTGGCGTTTTTCAGCCGCTTCTGTCCGGCCAACCCCACGTCCGGGATGATGAGGTGGCGGCTGTAGCGCTGAACTTCTTCACGAGTGAGCTCGGCCGCCGGTTCTACCAGCGGCGGCAACGGTGTCGGCACCGAACTGCTCCTTATTTGACGGTCACTGCAGTACCCAGCACAACGGTAGTCCGGTCCCGATGCTTCCCGACGACGTGTCAGGCGATCGGATACGGCCAGGGGTTGAACCGACACGTCTTGCCGTCGGGCTTGACCGACTGCGGGTCGAACCGGGCGGCGTCGCTGTTGTTGGTGGAGAACGTCTGCTGCATCATCACCGGCGCCAGTGCGCCGTTGTCGCCGCACGGCTCGTGGCGTTGATAGCCGATCGCGTGGCCGACCTCATGGTTGATCAGGTACTGCCGGTAGGAGCCGACGTCGCCCTGGAACG
Organism: Mycobacterium sp. ACS1612; assembly: GCF_001667505.1. Lineage (GTDB taxonomy): Bacteria > Actinomycetota > Actinomycetes > Mycobacteriales > Mycobacteriaceae > Mycobacterium. Next base: position 31,438 of record NZ_LZHZ01000034.1, on the reverse strand, counting down.
GCACGGCGCCGCGCACCCAGCGGGCCTCGTTGATGAACACGCGCGGCTGGCCGTCGTAGGCCGGGTTGTAGCAGGACGCCTCGAGCTGAATGTCGTAGCCGCAGCCCTCGCGCACGGTCATCGGCGAGCTCAGCGACACCCGGAAATCCGGCGCACCGGAATCGATGCGGGTGAACGCGAATTGCGGATTGTGGGTCCAGCTCTTCGGATTGGCGAGAGTTTCGCTGACCATCCTGGCGAACCCGTCGTCGCCGCCGAAGCCTGTGGTGTCGACACCGTCTTCCACTTCGACGGTGTAGGTGAATGTCTTGGCGGTGCCCTCCCCGACCTTCGGCGTGGCGCCCGGCACCACGTGCCAGGTCTTGGCGCCCGCCTCGGTGAACGGTCCGCCGTCGGGCAGGATGCCGGTCGGCAGGTTCACATCGAACTGGGTCAGCCCCTTGGGCGGGGCGCCGATGATCTGCGTGCTCGCCACGCCGATGGTCGGAGGCCCCTGCACCGGACCTTCGGCCTGCTTGGGCGCGGGCGCGCTGGTGCCCGCGATCGTTTGATAGACCACCACGGCCGTCAGCGCGATCAGCACCGGCAGCGCATAGGCGCGCCAGCCGTAGGTGGAGACGAAGCGGCCCAGCCAGGTCTGCTTGCGGGCGCGGCGATGTTCGTCGCGATTGGACCTGACCCGACCGGAATCCTCGGCGATCGGGTCACGCTGCGCGCGCAGAGGCTCTCGCCACTCGTCACGCAACACGGGTACGCGGCCGCTCTCGCGACGCCCCTGACCCGTCGATCCTCCTCGCGCGCGGGAGTCGTAGGTCACCGGAACAGGATGGCATAGTCTGCTGGGCCTGCACTTCCGGCGCGCCACCACCTCGGCGTGAAGCCGTGGATCCGCAAACGCCTGACCAACGGTAGTAATGTCGTTGCGAAACCCACTCGGACGAAGGACGTGATGAGCGATCTCGCCAACTCCGCCGCCAGGAAAGTGGCCAACGGCGGTGCGGGTCGGCGCGGAAACCGGCTTCCGCGCGACGAACGCCGCGGGCAGCTACTAGCCGCTGCCAGCGAAGTTTTCGTCGACCGTGGCTATCACGCGGCCGGAATGGATGAAATCGCCGACCGGGCGGGTGTGAGCAAACCCGTTCTGTATCAACACTTTACGTCGAAGCTCGAGCTGTACCTGGCCGTGTTGCAACGGCACGCCGACAACCTGGTCTCCGGTGTGCGCCAAGCGCTGCGCACTACCACCGACAACCGTCAGCGGGTGCGGGCCGCGGTGGATGCCTTCTTCGACTTCATCGAGCACGACGGTCAGGGCTACCGGCTGATCTTCGAGAACGACTACGTGACCGAGCCGCAGGTATCGGCGCAGGTCAAGGTCGCCACCGAAGCATGCACCGACGCCGTGTTCGACCTGATCAGCCACGACTCGGGGCTGGAACCGCACCGCGCCAGGATGATCGCCGTCGGTCTCGTCGCCATCAGCGTCGATTCAGCCCGATACTGGCTGAACAACGACCGGCCGATCTCCAAGGAGGATGCGGTCGAGGGCACGGTGCAGTTCATCTGGGGCGGCCTGTCCCACGTGCCGCTCACCCGCTCTTGACGGCCTCCGAACCGACCACGCCCACACCGAACCCGACGCGGCGCACATCGGCGGCGCCGATCTCGACGTAAGCGATCTTCTTCGCCTGCACCAGAAAACGGCGGCCCTTCTCGTCGGTCAGGGCCAGCACGCCCGCATCCTTCTCCAACGCGTCGGCGATCAACTTCTCCACCTCGCTGGGTGTCTGCGCACTGTTGAAGCTCAGCTCACGCGGGCTGTCGGTGACACCGATCTTGACCTCCACGCTGACCCTTTCCGTTCGTGTGTTCCTCGCCAAGAAGGCTAGTGGACGACTGCGGGCCGACGCCGCGCGCGCCCCTTCGCGAATAGCGAAACGACCGCGACCGAACCGAGTCCGGACCGTGACCAAAGGGCCAGCGGGTCAACCTCATTCGTCACACCAGTCTCGATAGCATCAGGCAGGCATTGGACGAAACGACCCGGGACAGCTGCATGAACAGGCCATATACCGCATATTCGCCGTACTCCCTGACTCCGACCGAACGGATTCCGAGTCAGTGGGACGACGGCAGCGAGACGGTCGATCTCGACCGCGATCGCTACGACGACGACGAGGGGCCCGACGAGTACGAGGACATCGAGGAGTACTACGAGCCCATCGATCGGCGGTGGATCTGGATCGCCGCCGTCGCAGGCGTGATCCTGCTCGTCGCGGTGATCTGCACTGTCGTCATCCTGGGCGGCGGGGACAGTGGCTCGGTGTCGACCACGGTCGCTCCGCCCGTGACCACCAGCCAGCCGGCCGCCACCACGTCGGCGCCGCCGGTCACCACTTCAGCGGCGCCGCCGCCCGCTGCCACGCTGCCGCCGGAGACCGTGACGACGGTGACGCCGACGCCCACGGCCGTCGCCACACCGACTGATACGCCCGCCCAGGCGGCTCCCGCGCCCGCTGCGGCGCCGAACACCATCACCTACCGGGTCACCGGTCAACGCAGCCTGCTCGACCTGGTGACGGTCATCTACACCGATTCGCAGGGTGCACTGCAGACCGACGTGAACGTCGCGCTGCCGTGGGCCAAGACCGTGACGCTGGATCCCGGTGTGACGTTGGGTTCGGTCACCGCGACGAGCGTGACGGGTCAGCTGAACTGCAGCATCACCGATGCGGCGGGCACGCTGGTCGCCGTGCAGAACAACAACACGATGATCGCGAACTGCACGAAGTAGGGGTGCCGGCTCAGGCCAGGCCGAGCTCACGCATCCGCGTGCTGTGCGTCTGCTGCAGCCGGTCGAAGAACTCGGTCATCTGCGACAGCCCCTCGCCGCTGGCCATCACCAGGTCGACGAGTTCGTCGTGGTCGGCCATCACGTACTGGGCCTGCGTGATGGCCTCGCCGAGCAGTCGGCGCGACCACAGTGCCAGCCGGTGGCGCTGCTTCTCGCTCGCCGTCACCGCGGCCTGCACCTCGGCGACGACGAACTGTGAATGCCCGGTCTCCGACAGCACCGCGCGCACCACGTCGGCGACCGCGTCGGGCAGCGCGTCGGCGATCTCGAGGTAGAAGTCGGCGGCCAGCGCGTCGCCGACATACGTCTTCACCAGTGCCTCCAGCCAGGTGCTCGGCGTTGTCAGCCGGTGATAGTTCTCCAGCGCCGACGCGTACTTCGTCATTGCGGGCACGACGTCGACGCCCCTGCGCTCCAACGCATCCCGAAGCACTTCGTAGTGGTTCATCTCGGCGGCGGCCATGCTGGCCATGTTGATCCGGCCGCGGAGGTTGGGCGCCATCCGCGCCTCGTCGGTGAGCCGGTAGAACGCCGCGACCTCGCCGTAGGCCAACAGTGCGAAGAGTTCGTTGACGCCGGGATGGTTGGCCGACACGCCCGAGGTGCTCTGTTCGGGAGAAGTGGCGTGGGGCGTCGAAGTCATGGCCCAACTCTAGACGCCGACCGCGGCGTGAACCGCCGGGCAAACCCGACCAGGTACCATGGGTACCGGCAGCGGCATTTCGAGACAGCCGCTACCGAAGAAATGTGCGTGCACGCAGTCGGCCCGCGACCTCAACGCCGGGCCCTCGGCCGTAGCTCCGTCGAACTCGTGCGCGCGTGTGGAATCCGCGAGGTCATACGAGGTTCGACCCAGAAAGGCTACCTACCACAAGCATGACTCATCTCAATCCGAAGTTTGCCGAACTCGGCGTCCGCGACGAAATAGTGCGCGCATTGGCCGAAGACGGCAAGGAGCATCCCTTTGCCATTCAGGAACTGACACTGCCGCTCGCCCTCGCAGGCGACGACCTGATCGGTCAGGCGCGCACCGGTATGGGCAAGACGCTTGCCTTTGGTGTGCCGCTGTTGCAGCGCATCACGACCGACGAGTCGCGCCCGCTGACCGGCATCCCCCGCGCGTTGGTCGTGGTCCCTACCCGCGAACTGTGCCTGCAGGTCTACGGCGACCTGGCGATGGCGGGGAAATACCTGACCGCAGTGGACCGCAAGCTGACCGTGACGTCGATCTACGGTGGCAGGCCCTACGAGCCGCAGATCGAGGCGCTGGCCAAGGGCGTCGACGTAGTCGTCGGAACGCCCGGCCGCCTGCTCGACCTGGCGCAGCAGGGCCACCTGCAGCTTGGCGGGCTGTCGATGCTGGTGCTCGATGAGGCCGACGAGATGCTCGACCTTGGCTTCCTGCCCGACATCGAGCGGATCCTCAAGCAGATCCCCGACGAGCGGCAGGCGATGCTGTTCTCGGCGACGATGCCGGACCCGATCATCACGCTGGCCCGCACTTTCATGAACCAGCCGACGCACATCAGGGCCGAGGCCCCGCATTCGGCGGCCACCCACGACACCACCGAGCAGTTCGTCTACCGCGCCCACGCGCTGGACAAGGTGGAACTGGTCAGCCGGGTACTGCAGGCCAAGGGACGCGGCGCGACCATGATCTTCACCCGTACCAAGCGCACCGCCCAGAAGGTGTCCGACGAACTGGCCGAGCGCGGCTTCAAGGTCGGCGCCGTGCACGGTGATCTCGGCCAGGGTGCCCGCGAGAAGGCGCTCAAGGCATTCCGCACCGGCGCCATCGATGTCCTGGTCGCCACCGACGTCGCCGCGCGCGGTATCGACATCGACGACGTCACCCACGTCGTCAACTACCAGATCCCCGAGGACGAGCAGGCCTACGTGCACCGCATCGGCCGTACCGGGCGCGCGGGCAAGACCGGCGTCGCCATCACGTTGGTGGACTGGGACGAACTGACCCGCTGGGAGATGATCGACAAGGCGCTGGGCCTCGGTTGCCCGGATCCCGCGGAGACGTATTCCAGCTCGCCGCATCTCTACGAGGAGCTCGACATTCCGACCGATGCCGGCGGCGCGGTCGGCGAGCCGCCCAAGGCGCCGGTCAAGCGCGCCCCCGCGAAGAAGGCCGAACGTCCCGCCCGCACGCGGACCCGTCGGCGGACCCGTGGCGGCAAGCCGACCACCGGGCATCCCGCGTCGGCGACCGAGCCCGAACCTGCGTCGGACGACACCCCCGCAGACGGGGCGTCGCCGGCCAAGCGCCGTCGCCGCCGCCGCCCGCGCAAGACCGCGGCCGCAAACGCCGGCTAGCCGAGGGTCACCTCCGACGGAGATGGTCAAACCCGAACGCCGCACCAGGGGCGACATGGTGGCGGCCGCGGTGATCGCGGCAGTGGTCGTCATCGTCGCGGCCCTGATCTGGTGGACCAGCGATGCCAGGGCCACGCTCAGCCAGCCCGCCGCAGCGCCGGCGCAGGCGCTGCCCACCGCCAAGGCGGTGCCGAAGACGCTGCGTCAGCTGTGGACGGCGGCCAGCCCGAAGACCGCCATGCCGTTGGTGATCGGCGGCAATGTCGTCACCGGTGACGGCCGCGAGGTCGACGGCCGGGATCCAGTTACCGGACAGACGCGGTGGAGCTACGCCCGTGACCTCGAATTGTGCGGTGTCACTTACGTTTACAACTACGCCGTCGCGGTGTATCCGGACGTCCGCGGCTGCGGACAGGTCAGCACCATCGACGCCAAGACCGGCGAGCGCGGGCCCAGTCGCAGCGCCTACGCCGATCCCCGGGTGCGGTTGTCGTCCGACGGCACCGTCGTGCTGTCGGCCGGCGACAGCCGACTGGAATTGTGGCGCTCGGACATGGTGCGGATGCTGTCCTACGGCCAGCTCGACGCGCGGATCAAGCCGGGCGTGCCGACGTACCCGCTCTGCCGACTGGTGGATGCACAGTCGAGTTCGACGGCAGTGTCGGTGCTGGAGGCCTGCCCGAAACACGCCGACCTGCGACTGACGCTGCTGCGGCCCTCCGACGAAGAGGACACCCCGGAGCTGAAATACGTTCCGCAGCCAGGGGTGACCGACAACTCCGGGGCTCGCGTCGTAGCGGTGTCGGACACCACCACCGCGGTGTACGTCCCCGTCCCGAAGCCGACGGTGAACATCGTCGACGAGACCGGTGCCACTGTCGCGAGCACGCTGGTGCCGACGCCGCCGTCGCCCGACGCGGTGATGTCGCGGGCAGGCGACCTGATCACATGGTGGACGGGCGACACCGTAATGGTGTTCTCCGCCAACGGACTTCGCTATCGCTACAGCGTCAGCTCGGCGGGCGCCAACAGGCCGCTCGGGCCCGCGACGATGATGGCGGGCAAGTTGCTGGTGCCCGTCACCGGCGGCTATGACGTCTTCGACCCGGCGACAGGCGCGGGCATCGAACACATTCCGGTGCAACGTCCACCGGGTTCTGTGGCGGTGGTGCCAGGGGTCGCGGGTTCGATGATCGTCGAGCAGCGTGGCGACCAACTCGTCGCGCTCGGTTAAGTGGCGATTTGTGTGCGTGCGAGAGCGGCGAGCGCTCCGAAACGCACATCAATCGCTAGAGCTCCGGGGTGAAGGTGGCCAGCGCCTTGCCGTTCTTCCAGTGCTTCAGCAGCGCGCTGGCGAACTCGCGGTAGGCGTGTGCGCCCTTGTTCTTGCGCCCCGCCAACACCGAGCACCCCGACGCACTGGCTTCGGCGAAGCGCACCGTGCGCGGGATCGGCGGCGCCAGCACCGGCAGCTCGTAGCGGTCGGCCACGTCGAGCAGGACATCGCGGCTGTGCGTGGTGCGCGAGTCGTAGAGCGTCGGCAGCGCGCCCAGCAGCTTGAGGTCGGAGTTGGTGATCTGCTGTACATCGGTGATCGTGCGCAGGAATTGCCCGACACCGCGATGCGCCAGCGTTTCGCACTGCAGCGGCACGATAACGTCGTCGGCGGCGGTCAACCCGTTGAGGGTGAGCACGCCCAGCGACGGTGGGCAGTCGATGATCACCACGTCGTAGCGGTCGCGAATCTTGGCCAGCGCCCGCTTCAGCGCGTACTCGCGGCCCGCCCGCATCAGCAGCATCGCCTCGGCGCCCGCCAGGTCGATGTTGGCAGGCAGCAGCGTCATCCCCTCCGACGTGTCGACCAGCGCTGCGTCGGGTTCGACCTCACCCAACAGCACCTCGTGGACCGACACGGCCAGCTTGTCGGGATCCTGGCCCAGCGAAAACGTCAGGCACCCCTGGGGGTCCAGGTCTACCAGCAGGACCCGATTGCCCTTCTCCGTCATCGCCGCGCCCAGCGACGCCACCGTCGTCGTTTTGGCGACCCCACCCTTTTGATTGGCGACCGCAAGTACCCGCGTCACGGTGTTCATCGTTGCACGGGTACCCACGCGACAGCCGACGTGCGGCACAATCTTTCTGCGTGAGCCTTCTGCAGCACCGGCTGTTTCTGCTCCGTCACGGCGAAACCGAGTGGTCGAAGTCCGGCCAGCACACCAGCCGGACCGAACTCGAACTGACCGAAACCGGACGCGAGCAGGCCAAGCTGGCTGCCGACGCGCTCTCGGTTCTGACTTTGCACAACCCGCTGGTGGTGTCCAGCCCGCGGCAACGCGCCCTTGACACCGCCAAACTGGCAGGCTTGAAAGTCGACGAGGTGTCTCCCCTTCTGACTGAATGGGATTACGGCGACTACGAAGGACTGACCACCCAGCAGATCCGCGAACAGGTGCCCGACTGGCTGGTGTGGACGCACGGCTGCCCTGGTGGGGAAAGCCTGCAGCAGGTCAGCGACAGGGCCGACGAGGTGATCGGCTACGCGCTGACGCAGATGGAGTCGCGCGATGTGCTGTTCGTCGGGCATGGGCACTTCTCCCGCGCAGTGGTGACCCGCTGGGTCGAACTCGACATCTCCGAGGGCATCAGGTTCGCGATGGTGGCCGCATCCATCGCGGTGTGCGGCTTCGAGCACGGCGAGCGCCAGATCAGCGCATTGGGCCTCACGGGTCACCGCCACCCGTGCCTTCCGACGTGACCCGCGAACCGGCCTTCGTGCTCGCCGGGCGCACCGGCGTGGTGGTCGCCGAGGGCGTGCACACCGCCTTCCCCCGGCTCGGTGACGCCCGCGCCGCCCTTGCCTCGCATAGTGCGCCGATCATCCTGGGCGCGTTGCCTTTTGATGTCACGAAGCCCGCAGCGCTGATCCGTCCGCAGACGGTGCAGTTCACCGAAACGCTGCCGGACTGGCCGGTGCGCGAGTTGCCGACGACGCAGATCGCCCAGACCATGCCCGATCCCGAGGAGCACCGGGCCCGCATCGGCGCCGCGTTGCGCCGGTTGCAGGACCCCGGTAGCGACCTGCACAAGGTGGTGCTGGCCAGGGCGCTGCGACTGATCGCCGACGGACCGCTGGACGCCCGCACGATCGTGTCGCGGCTGGTGGCCAACGATCCCACCGCCAACGCATACCTTGTCGACCTGACCGCCGCGGGCGGCGGCTACTCCGGTACCGCACTGGTGGGCGCCAGCCCGGAATTGCTGGTCGCCAGGCGCGGCGATCAGGTGAGCTGCCGCCCGTTCGCCGGGTCGGCACCCCGGCTCGCTGACCCCGCCGCCGACGAGGCCAGCGGCGCGGCCCTGGCTGCGTCGGCCAAGGACCGTCACGAACACCGGCTGGTGGTGGACGCGATGCGCGAGGCATTGGACCCGCTGTGCACCGAACTGCAGATCGCACCGGAGCCGCAGCTGAGCAAGACTGCGGCGGTGTGGCACCTGTACACCCCGATCACCGGCATGTTGCGCGAAAAGGCGACTACTGCTTTGGATTTGGCGATTGCGCTGCATCCGACGCCCGCGGTGGGCGGCGTGCCCGCCAGCGGCGCGGCCGAACTGATCAACGAACTGGAAGGCGACCGCGGCTTCTACGCCGGCGCGGTGGGTTGGTGCGATCAGCGCGGCGACGGCCGATGGGTGGTGTCGATCCGGGGCGCGCAACTGTCCGCGGACCGCCGCACCGCCGACGCGCACTCCGGCGGTGGCATCGTCGCCGAGTCCGATCCTGATGACGAAGTCGCGGAAACCACAACGAAATTCAAGACAATCCTGTCGGCGCTGGGAGTGCAGCCATGAGCGAGACCATCCGGCGCGTCCGGCCGGGCGACGAGACCGAACTGACCGCGATGATCCACGAACTGGCCGAGTTCGAACGCGCCAGCGACGACTGCACGGTGACCGAAAAGCAGTTGGCGGACGCACTTTTCGGCGCCCACCCGACGGTATACGGCCACATCGCGGAGGTCGACGGCCGGGCCGCGGCGGGCGCGTTGTGGTTCCTCAACTTCTCCACATGGGACGGCGTCGCGGGCATCTACCTCGAGGACCTCTACGTGCGCCCGCAGTTCCGCCGCCGCGGACTGGCCCGCAAGATGCTGTCGACGCTGGCCCGTGAATGCGTCGAAAACGGCTACAGCCGGCTGTCGTGGGCGGTGCTGGACTGGAACGTCAACGCCATCGCGCTCTACGACGCCGTCGGTGGGCGACAGCAGAGCGAGTGGATCACCTACCGGGTGTCAGGACCGGAGTTGTCGGCGCTCGCGGAATCCTGAGTGCGCTGATCCGTCAGCGGATTTTGTTGCAACGCGGTCAAACGCTCGTTGAATTCTTTGACCAAGAAGCTCTGCCGCGCCACCGCAACCTTCGCCGCCGCATCGGCGGTGTCGACGATCAGCTTCGACAGTGCATCTGCGCCGTTGCGGTACGCAGAGTCGCCCAACCATAATCCGGTCATCGCCCCGAGGCCGTTCACCTCGACACTCACCGACCTGTCCCGAGTCGTCACACGCGCGGAAATGGACTGACAATGCTCGTGCATTGCCGCCAGCAAATCACGCTGCAGTGCCATGCGCGCAACCACCGAATCGGCCAGGCCGCCATTCACACTGGCCTCATCCACGTATCAGGGAGCCCGCTCGGGTCGCGGCCGTTCAGTTCTGCCTCCAATTCTGCCACTTCTTCTTCAGTACTCAGATTCAAGCCACGTATGACCTGAGCGCTGAAGCCGCGAGCAACCAGATCCTTCCGCCTGGCGACCTGCGCACGTTTGGCGATCAGCTGACACATCAACAGGATCTCACGCGCTAGTTCTGTTGGCGCCTTGGATAACTCACTCTGGTGCAGTTCGAGGCCGATCGGTAGACCACGTTCTGTCGCCCGAACGTATATACCCGCGTCGCGGGAGCGTAGCGTTCCTTCCAAGATCAATCCTCACCAAACGAACGAAAATGTCTGATTCCGAACTTAATACAATGCAGAGAATCCGGCTCTAGTGATCGGCCCGGCAAGAACCGCTTGAGCGACAAAGCCCCAGCGGTCGATACCCGATGGAAGAGGTTGACTGCTTGATGGGTGTTGTCAACGTGGATGCGCAGGACGTATTCGACGCTGGTGTACTCTCTCTGGGGATTCCGCTCGACGGGTTGGAGGTCGAACGCGACATCGACTACGCCGGAATGGCCTTCAGGCGAGCAACTGAGTATGACCCAGACATGTGTGATGCATGGCTCGGTCGCGCTGCCGCGGGTGAGAACACCTCCGAGGTTGTGCACCACCTGTACCGGACCAGCAAGTTTCTCGGCCGCGAGCAGCGGCGACTGGGGCTACCCCCACGTTCACTCACGGGCCGTTTCGAAACCGGTCTCTATCTGGACTACACCCTCAGCTCGAGCACTGAGATCAGGTTGGCGTACGCAGCCAGCCTGATCCAAGGCCAGGATTACGACGAAAGTGAACGGATCCTTGACGACTTGGCGGCCGAGGGCGGCGACGCGGCCGGCGAGGAGATCTGCGCATACGTTCGGGGCATCTTGCACTTCACCACCCAGCGCTGGCCTGATGTGCTTACGGCACTGGCCAATTCCGCATCTTTCGTGGATCCGTACATCGCAGCGGGTGCGCATCTCATGGTGGGCTCTGCCTGCGCGCAGATGGGCTTATTCGGTGAGGGGCTGCGCCGACTTGACCAGGCCCTCACGGGCCCGATCCCGGCCGCTCGCCGAGCAGCCGAGTTCTGCAAGGGGCTGACCTTGCGGGAAATGGGCAACGAAGACGAAGCCCGTAGCATCTTCGAACGTATCTACAGCGAAGACCCAGGTTTCGAAGCCAATTACTCGGCATTGCGCGACCTCAACTACCGGCTCGTTGTCACCACTAAGGAAGTCATCGAATCCCGTTTAGACAAATGGGATCCAGCCAGTGCACCGACGTCGGCGAGCGTCGACGCAGTCAGTGCGGCCGAGCGAGGAAACGAGCACCTACGCGCCGCTCAAGAGCAACTCGACCGCCAGGTCGGCCTCGTGGACGTCAAGATGCAGGTGGCAAAACTGCGCTCGGCGGTTCGGTTGGCGAAACTCCGCGAAGACAAGGGATTCAGTACGGCGTCGAGAAGTCTACATCTGGCGTTCACCGGACCGCCGGGAACCGGTAAGACAACCATCGCTCGTATCGTTGCGCAGACCTATTGCGGCCTGGGACTTTTGGAAACGCTAAACGTCGTCGAAGCGAAACGGCAGGATTTCGTCGGTCAGCACCTTGGTAGCACGGCAATCAAGACCGACGCGTTGATCGACACCGCCCTTGGCGGGGTGTTGTTCATCGATGAGGCGTACACCTTGATCCAGACCGGGTTGTCCGGTGGTGACGCATTTGGTCGTGAGGCTGTTGACACTCTGCTGGCGAGGATGGAGAACGACCGTGATCGGCTGGTGGTGATCATCGCCGGTTACGACGCCGAGATCGATCGCTTTCTCTCATCGAACGAAGGCCTCTCGTCGCGGTTCACCAAGCGAATTCGCTTTCCCTCCTACACACCAGCTGAGCTCGGCGATATCGCCCGGTTGACGGCTAGGTACCGCGATTCCGAACTCACGTCTGACGCCTATGACACCCTCGTCGGCGTGTGTACACGACTCTGCGACGACAAGTCGGAAGACCGGGAGGGCAATGTCCGCAGCAGTATCGACCTCGCCGGTAATGGCCGTTTTGTGCGCAACGTGATTGAAGCCGCCGAGGAGGAACGCGCATTCCGACTCACAGAGACCAACGGGGAATCACTGAACAGTCTCGACGATGATGCGTTGAGACTCATCGAAGCCAGCGATGTGAAGGCGGCACTGAGTAGTATCTTGCAGACACTCAACTTGACTTGACGCGGATTCTTACCACCCACAGCCTGCCATCAGGAGTTGAGGCCGTATGAGCATTTTCGAAGAAGCCGACGTGTCAAGTGAGCCGATCACGAGGCCCATCCGCGCACTGCGTCCAACGCCGTCGACGACCTCGGTGCCAGCCGACACAAGCTTCACCACGACAGAACCTGGTACGCCAAACTGGCAGCAACTGCTGAACACGCCCACGGCGAAGGAACTGGGCCTGCAACGCCGTTCGAAGCCGCTCGCACGCCAGCGCTGGCGTAAGACGCTTAAGAACCTCAGCGGTGGCACCATGCCATCGTCGACGTCAGAGCCGATCGACGTGTCTTTCGCCGACCGAACCAACAGACATGGTGGCGGAGCGAAATGCATCGCCGTGATGTCGCTCAAGGGTGGAGTGGGTAAGACAACGACGACAATCGGATTGGGAGCCACGTTCGCCTCTTGGAGAGGTGACCGCGTGATCGCGGTAGACGCCAACCCGGACTTCGGTACGCTTGCTCAGCGAGGGCCGAATGAAACTCGTTCGACAGTCCGTGATCTGCTCGCTGATCAACACATCGATCGCTACTCCGACATCCGCAGGCATACGTCGCAGAGTTCCAGTCGGCTCGAGTTACTCGCCTCGGAGCGCGATCCTGCGGTTTCTGAAGCATTCTCGGAAACCGACTACCTTGCTGTCCACAAGATCCTTGACCGCTTCTACAACATTATCCTGACCGACTGCGGTACGGGGCTGACGCATTCGGCGATGAACGGCGTCCTCGACACCGCTGACGCGCTGGTTGTGGTCGCGGCACCCGCGGTGGACTCTGCACGTAGTGCGCTGGCGACACTCGACTGGCTGCGGCATCACGGGCACGCCCGACTGGCCTCTACGGCATCAGTCGTTGTCAGTTCAGCTCGCCCAGGCGGGGCGTCGATCAACATCGACAAGATGGCAGGCTACTTTCAGGAGCGTGTCCGGTCGGTCGTCGTCATTCCCTACGACGGTCACCTCGCAGAAGGCGGCGAGATCTCACTCGAGCTGATCAGCCGGAAAGCGCGTCAGGCGTACATGACCCTTGCCTCGTCAGTGGCGGGTGCGTTCGGCGACAGCGATACTGGCCTTCACTGATTCCGGAAGTCAGCGGCCCGGCTCTGTCGATGACCTCCCGTCGGAGCGTCCCTGCTGACGACGCTGAGCGTGATTTCTCGGCTTCGCGCGGATCGCCCCTGGCACACGAGGATCGCCAGGTGTCTGCGATATCGATCCATCGCGTAACCCACCGGCGCCGGTCGCTTCAGCGGAGAGTGGGTCGTACTGGGCGTATTTGGCGCGCAACGCCTCTGCCTTCTGATCTGCGTCGGAGAAGCGCTCAGCCGATTGTTCCGCCCCGGCGTGGGCAGCAGGCTCCGCCTGCCCGGACGCGTAGTACTGCGTGGGCGCCTGTTGGTAGTGGGCCACATAGCCCTGATAGGCAGCGACGAAATCGGCATACGCCGAATACGTCTGCGTGCTTTCCTCCCGCGAGCGGATCGTGCCCGTCTCGCTGAGTAGCGCTCCCACCGCGGCCAAGGATTGCAACGCGTTGAGAACGGCAATTACGGGCAGCATCCAACCCGAATTGCTCGCCGAAAGCCAGGTGGCCAGAGCGTCAAGGAAGCCGGTGACCGCGAAGGCCACCACGATCCAACCCCGGCCGGGTTGCCGCGGCAGTAGTCCGACGGCGGCAATCACCGCTGCGAGCACGGCCAGGCGGACCAAAAACCCTGTGCCCAAAGGTGAGCCGACACTGACCCCGAAGGTGGCCGCGCCAAAGATGGCTACGATTCCCCACAACGAACGGCCGACCCGGTTCGTCGCTTCGGTGGAACCTTCGACCGAGGGCGCGTACCAGTTGTAGCTGTCGGCCGGCATACCGTAGTCGGGATTATGTGTGTGATTTAGATCTGCTGACATGGCTGCTCCCTGATCGTCCGCGTGATTCCCGCCCGGATATACTTGCGAGCAAGAACAAGATCTCAATCACCCATGGTGAATGATGGTCGCAAATAACGCATTTCGTCGTCAGTCGTGACCATAGTCACTATGGTAGATCCGGAGTTTGTCTCGACGTGCACAGTGTCGCGGTCCTCGTCCAGCAGACGCATGGTGACATCTGGCTGCTGTGACGGTCTGGCCTGCGATGGATTGATGACCATCGTGGTGACCCCGGGCCTGACAGAGTGTTCAGCGACGCCGTCGAACATCTCCACCGAATATTCAGACGAGGCGCTGCGGCCGCCGGCACCGATTCGCAGGAAACTCTCGTCGCCGACCTGCCTGACCATCGCAGACCATCCGTCTATTCGGTTGGTGTGAACCCGAATTCGAGCGCCAAGCGCTAACGCTCGCAACACCACCTGCTGCGCCAGATGCAACGTGCCGTACATCTCCACGCGGCCGATATTCGGCCCGAACAGCGTCAGCGCAACCGCTCGGTCGTGCTCGTCGGCACCCAGCAACTGACCGCATCCATAGGCGGGCAACACAAGGCCTTCGACTGCGTCCTCGGTCTTGCCGACGAACCATTGTTGGATAGATCGTCGCGGCGACGGCACTGGCAGACTGCACACCAGTGCCGCATACTGTGCGCCCCGCAATTCACTGAGTCCTCGCAACGGCACTCGAACTCGTCCATGCCTGCTGAACCGCGTCAGCCCACGAAGTGCGACGAAACCGCTGTGTTCATCCCGGCGTAGCGAAACACACAGGGTTGTTGAGTAACTCGGCACCGCCCATAAGCGAGCCAGACCTGCTGTTGTGAACAACGCCGGCCTGAGGGCGAACGAGCGAACCTGGAACCGCCCCCTCCGACAAACCAACCACTTCTCTTCGAGAGCGGCAAGCCCCAATCCGTCTAGTAGTTCATCCGTGGCCAGGCTCACCTCGCGTGCCGGGAGAATCTGAGGTCGAAGCCCGGTGTCCGAAAGCTTGTTCGCCACCCGCCTGGTGGCGATGACCGCAGTTCGTAGGATGCCGTCCCATCCACCGCCACGATTGCGCACTGCTTCCGGGCACAGCGTCGGGTCCAGCCGCACCGTCACCAACACCGACCGGACCGCGATGGCGGGCAGCGGCCCCAGCAGCGCATCGTAGGTCGCAGCGAGCTGGCCGTGGCCGCGCGATCTGGCTCCCTGACTGATGATGTCGATGGAATCGAGTGTTATGTCGAACTGCCGGAGGCAGTCCGCGAGCATCCGCACCGATATCACCTCGCCGGACACTATTCCCGCTCGATCCATCACAGTCAGGGCGTGTGGCTTCTCCTGTATGCGCATCGACGCCGTGAGAACCCTGCCGTCCCAATGAAACCCCATCAACGACCCGTCGCTGAGCTGGAAGTCGAACGGCTCGAAGTGTTGCGCCGTGTGGGTGCGCTGGCGCCGTGTCCACCAGAAGCGAAACCGGCTCACTAGCAGCGTCGCGATTGTCCGGCCGCGGACACGCAGCACAAAGGTCAACGCCACGCAGATGCCGGCTACGACGCCGTACCACCCGCGCCGGCCAAGCGACAACGCAATCGCCAGTCCACTGGTTCCAAGACATTCCAACGCGAGAAGACCGGCGATCGGTACCGCGCGCTGCGGAAGGATGGCGGCCGTCTTAGAAAATCCAGGAGATGCCGCAGACGCGGAAGACGTTAGAAGCCGGGCACTTCCACGACGAGTCAACGCTACCGCCCTTTCGCGGTCGGAAATGCATATCGTTCATTCGGGTGAGTTTTCACCTGCCTACTAACAGTTACGCTGATTGTGGCCGTGTCCATCCATCGGACGTCGATAGGGGGCAAGCATGCCAGCGCAAGTGACAACGCGCGCACAGGTCAACGGGTACCGTTTTCTCATCCGTCGACTGGAACATGCACTCATCCGGGGTGACTCGCGGATGATTCATGACCCGATGCGCGGTCAGATTCGCGCGCTTCTCGTGGGGGTGGTCATCTCGATGCTCGTTGCGGGTGGTGCGACAATACTTGCATTCTTCAAGCCCGCCCCTGATTTCGGCCATTCGGCGATCATGACGAGCAAGACCAACGGCGGCCTCTTCGTGCGGATCGGCGACCATCTGCACCCTGCGCTCAACCTGGCATCGGCACGATTGGTCGCCGGAAAGGCCGATCCTCCACAGCAGGTCGATGACAAGTTTCTCAACACCGTCCCCCTCGGCCCTACCGTCGGCATCGTCGGAGCTCCGAACAATATCGACGGCGGAGACGACATGTCGATGTCCTCGTGGACGGTTTGCGACACCACACGCCAGCCATCCGGTGACCCCCAGGCCGGCGATCCCGGCATCGAGACAACGGTCTTGGCCAACGACCCTGTACTCGGCAACGATATGCATGCCGCATCACCCGACCAAGCTGTCCTCGCGACGAGCGGTGGTGGCACGGTGTACCTCCTCTACAACGGAGTGCGCGCCCCGATCAATCCGGCCGATCCAGTCTTGCGAGGCGCTTTGCAACTCGATGACGGCGAGGTCCGTGAAATGTCGCCGGGCCTGCTGAACTCATTCCCGATGGTCGACCCGATTGTGCCGATCCAGATTCAGGGAACCGGCGTGCCCACAGACTACCTTCCGTCCATGTATCCAGTCGGTTCGCTGTTGAAAACCGTCGATTCGCGTGGCAGCCACACGTATGTCGTACTACAGACCGGATTGCAGCCTGTTTCCGAAGCTACAGCGGACATCATTCGGTACGGTGACCCACGTTCGGCCAGCACTGCAGGGCCGATGAACGTCGCTCCTACGGTTATCAGCGCCGCCCCCATCGTGCACTTGTTGCCGGTTGATCATTACCCCACCACCTCACTGAGCTTCGTTCGACCGGAATCCAATGAGGTGGTGTGCATGTCATGGCTACGAGGCAGCTCCGCCGCTGAAGCGGATAGCCGCCTCGTGGTAGGTCACCGTCTTCCGATACCGAGCGATGCCGAACCCGTGAAGTTGGCATCCGCAGACGGCAGCGGTCCACGGCTCGACAATGTGTACGTGAAGCCTGGCACGGGAGAGTTCGTTCAGGCAACCGGCGACGCGCCGGATAGCCGTGCCGCAGGCCAGCTGTTCTACGTCAGTGACGTCGGTCTGCGTTACCAGATCAGCGATCTCCCCACCGCGGCGACGCTCGGTGTCGTCGGAGTTCGCAGACCCGGGGAGAACGACGCTCCCCAGGCCGCTCCGTGGCCGGTGTTGTCCCTGTTGCCCGCGGGGCCAAAGCTGTCGCAGGAAGCTGCGATGATCGCCCATGACGGGATGCCGGCTGACCCTGGCGGAGCGAAGGTTGTGGTCCCGGCGAGCTGACATCAGATACGTAGACCTCGGAAGTACGCGTACACACCGAGAATCCAGCAAGCCAAAGGAAACACCAAACCAACCGCGATGTATTCAGCGATCTCGACACGGCGCCGAATCGTCGGCGAGAAGTCCAGAGCGGGCGCGACGATGCCGCAAAGGACGACGACAACGGTCAGGGCAATCAACGTCACCGCGGCGTTGACCTGCCAACTGGTCACGAATGTGGCCGTCTTGGCGATTACCGACAATGGAACCGCCAAACCACATCCGATCAGCGCGGCCGACTGAACCAGCCCGTGGTGGCTACGCCCACGCAGACACAACACCGTTGCGACAGCGAACGCGAACGCTGTTCCCTGCCAATAGAAGCCGTTGTCGACATCCGCCACGAGATAACAACCCGCAGCCGCCGTCAGCCCAGCCGCAGCCATGATCCCGGTCAGATACTCCGTCGCCTGCCACACCCGGTCGGTCATCGCCTCTTCGTTGGGAATTACCTGCTTGCCGATCGCACTCACCCCCTCCACGGCCGTGCCGCCTTGGGTTTCGATATCGCCCAGAGGTTCACCGGCCGTCGGAACCCGAGGTACAGGCACGCTGGACAGCAAGATGGTGACCCTTGGTGCCAAATAGACGACGATCACCGAAGCGGTCGTCAGGACCACCGCAACCGAGCGCCCGCTCACTCCGAACACCCCATGCGCCAAGGCGCCCGATCCGCCGAGAAGCGCTACGGCGATCACTCCGCTGTACAGCGTTCGGCCCCGACCGGTGATCAATAGCTGAACAAGCGCAACAAGGGCCACAACGGCAAAGGCCATCGGGAGTGCTTGCAACTCATGTCCACCGGGCAAGATGTCCAGTACCCCCCCGAAGCTCAACGGTAGCGAAATGCCTGCGAGCAGGGCCGCAACACCGGAATTACCGGATCGGTACGGAATGATGCATGCTGCAGCAACACAACCGAGCGCGACGAGGAGAGCGGCGATCGCGGCGCTGGAAATACCCGCCACGGACGCGACCGCGACGCGTGGCAGTAGTACCGCCGCTGCGACGGATAACGCGATGCCGAGTGCGAACCATCCCGCCGTCCAACCGTTTCCGGTGAAACACTGCAAGTGGCGGTCGGCAGCACTCGCCGTGCCTTTCAATTCGTCAATGAGAACCGACGATTCATTCGCGCCGATCTCGTGAATGACCAACAGCTCACCGTCGTATACGCCCAGTTCGGCGAGGGACCGACCAGGGTCGAGCGCGGCTCCGGTCAATCGGGCGAAAGTCATTCGGCCTTCGGCATTCTCGAACTCAGGCTCATCTTCCCGCGCGGCCAGCTGCTGGTTTGCCAGATCGATGACATCGTTGACGACTGCCGAGATACGCACCCGCGATGGCACCCCGACGTCGACCAGCACCCCCCCTACCAGAACGGTGATCCTGCTCAACTCGAGTTCGTCATCGGGCTCGGCATCAATTCCCGGGCGGGCTGCGGGTGCCGTCACCAGACCTCGCCCATCCTCTTCGCAATTGCCACGATGCGACAGTACCGTTGTCCGAGTTGACCGTTCGGCGATGAGGGATGCACGCGGGCGCATCTCCGTGTTACATCGCAAGTATGACCAGGATCACATTTCTGTGATCGACCACTCGCGCAGTCGAATGAGTTTGCATTTGATGCGGAGGGCCATATCGGTTCGACATCGAAGTCCACATCAACGCGGGAGGCGCCTTGGCTAGGCAGGGATTCGCCCGGCGGCTTCGAGTAGCACCGCCACGCATGCCCGGTGGCGAAGTAACGCTGCAATCTCCTCCCGAAGTGCCGCGCATCATTCCGGGCAACCTCTTGGGCAAGTTGTTGCCGATTGTCATGCTGGTCGCCGTCGTCGGCATGGTCGCTCTGATGCTCACGGTGGGAGGCCGCGACGTCACGCGTAACCCCACTTTTCTCATCTTCCCCATGATGATGGTGATGTCCCTGGCAGGTATGTTCGCCCAAGGCGGTGGCAGAGGCGGCAAAGCCGCAGCCGAACTGGACGAAGAGCGCAAGGATTTCTTCAGCTACTTGGCCACCTTGCGTAGCGACGCCAACGACACCGCCGAAGCGCAACGCGCGGCCCTGGAGTGGAGCCACCCAGATCCACGAACCCTGATCGAAGTAGCGGCGACCCGCCGAATGTGGGAGCGCCGACCGACGGACCACGACTTCTGCCATGTCCGGGTCGGCGTCGGGACTCATCGGCTCGCTACCCGGCTCATGGCGCCTGAGACCGGTCCACCGGAAGACTTGGAGCCAGTATCGACCGTCGCATTACGGCGGTTCGTCACGGCACATTCGGTGGTCCATGCCCTTCCTACGGCGGTGTCACTACGTGCGTTTCCAGCGATCTGGCTCAACGGTGACCGTGACCTGAGTCAGCAACTGGTTCGGTCGATGATTCTGGAGCTGTGCGCATTTCACGGTCCGGACCACCTCCAGGTCGCGCTGGTGACGGCAGACCCCGACGGGGAGAGTTGGAATTGGGTCAAGTGGCTGCCACACGCTCAGCACGCGTCGACGCAGGACGGTTGCGGGACTATGCGCATGCTCTACCCATCGCTGGAGCTACTGGAGAATTCGTTGGCAGCGGATCTCGCCGAACGCGGCCGGTTCGCCCGCAACGCCCAGCCGACGCAGGGAGTCAAGCAACTCGTCGTCGTCATCGACGACGGTTACGTCACCGGCAGCGAACGACTCGTCACCGACGCGGGATTGGACAGCGTCACAGTCCTCGATCTCAATGGCACGCCGGCGGCCACAGCGGCGGGCCGCGGTCTCCAACTCGTGGTCGAAGGCGATGACATCGGGGCACGCACCGCTGCGGGTACCGAGCGTTTCGCCAGCCCTGATCGCATGACACTTGTCGAGGCCGAGGCGACCGCACGGGCCTTCAGTCGTTTTCGTCCCGGTGGTGCCGCGCATATCATGAACCTGGAATCTGAAACCCGCGCCAGTGATCCAGGTTTGATGGCGTTGCTGAAGATCCCCGATGCTGCCGAGATCGTTCCTGAGACAGTATGGCGCAAACCCAGCCCGCGTAGCCGGCTGCGGGTCCCGGTCGGCTACACCCCGTCCGGTCAGCCCCTGGAACTGGATATCAAGGAATCGGCTGAGGGCGGCATGGGTCCGCACGGTCTGTGCATCGGAGCGACCGGCTCGGGGAAGTCAGAGTTTCTCCGCACCCTGGTGTTGGCGATGATCACGTCACATTCACCGGAGATGCTGAACCTGGTGCTGGTCGATTTCAAGGGTGGCGCGACGTTCCTCGGTTTGGAAGGTGTGCCCCACATCGCCGCGATCATCACCAACCTCGAAGACGAGTTGACGATGGTCGACCGTATGCGGGACGCACTCGCGGGTGAAATGAACCGCCGACAGGAGCTGCTGCGCGCGGCGGGCAACTTTCCGAACGTGACCGAGTACGAACGTGCTCGCGCCAACGGGGCGGCCCTGGATCCTCTTCCCGCACTTTTCATTGTCGTCGACGAGTTTTCCGAGTTGCTTTCGCAAAAGCCTGATTTCGCTGAGCTGTTCGTCATGATCGGCAGGCTCGGCCGCTCACTGCACATCCATCTGTTGCTTGCGTCCCAACGGCTGGAGGAGGGCAAGCTCCGCGGTCTCGACTCGCATCTGTCGTACCGGATAGGCCTCAAGACTTTCTCAGCCGGCGAGTCCCGCAGCGTGCTCGGCGTTCCTGATGCATACCACTTGCCGAGCATTCCTGGCTCCGCATTTTTGAAATGTGACGCCGACGAACCCATCCGCTTCAACGCGTCCTACGTCTCCGGGGAGTACGTCAAACCCAGGGTGGCGCCGCGTACGGGCCGGACCTCGCAGTTAGGTGTTTTGGCGCCCAAACTGTTCACCGCCACTCCTGTAGAAAAGGATTCCGCACCGGTCGTGCCGACCATCGACGACGACGAGGTCGAAGAGCCCGAGGTCTCGTCTTCACCGACAAAGACCACGCTGCTCGATGTGGTTGCCGGTCGGTTACGCGGACACGGCAGGGGTGCCCATGAAGTGTGGTTGCCGCCGCTGGATGCCAGCCCGGCAGTCAATTCTCTCCTGCCGGAGGAAAATTGGCAGAATCAAGACATTCTCAACTGGGGTTTGCGACTTCCGATCGGCGTGGTCGATCGCCCGTACGATCAGCGTCGAGATGTGCTGATGGTCGATCTGTCCGGGGCCAGTGGCAACGTCGCGGTAGTCGGAGGTCCGCAGTCGGGTAAGTCCACCACGATTCGAACACTGATCATGGCTGCGGCCGCTACCCACACGCCCGAACAGCTACAGTTCTACTGCCTGGACTTCGGTGGCGGTACGCTCGCCAGCCTGACGAACCTGCCCCACGTCGGCAGTGTCGCCGGACGTATGGATGCTGACAGGATTCGTCGAACCGTGGCCGAGGTCACCGGCCTGATGCGCGAACGTGAACTCCGATTTCGCGACCTGGCGATCGAATCGATGCGCGACTTCCGTCAGCGCAAGGCCAGGTTGGCCACGATGCCACCGGACGAGGCGGCCCGAGACCCGTTGAGCGAGGACAGGTTCGGCGATGTCGTGCTGGTCGTCGACGGATGGGCATCGATCAAAAGTGATTTCGACATGCTCGAGCCCGCGTTGCAGGCTATCGCTATCGGTGGCCTCTCCTATGGCATCCACCTCGCTGTGACGGCCAGTCGCTGGATGGAGATTCGCCCCGCGGTGAAAGACATGCTCGGTAGCCGTATCGAGCTGCGGATGGGAGACCCCATCGACAGCGAAATCGGGCGTAGGTTCGCCGAACTCGTCCCCGTCGGACGGCCCGGCCGCGGAATGAACCCACAACATCTGCACATCCTGATCGGGTTACCGCGCCTGGATTCGAATTCCGATATCGAGAGTCTCCCGACGGGTGTGGCGGCCGCCTGCGAGGCGGTGCGAGAGAAATATGGTGACCGCCGAGCAGCGCCTGTCAGGATGCTGCCACACAAGGTCGACCGGACCGTCGTCGTCGAGACTGCCCGCGAGTCGGGCACCATCGGAAGCGCGAAGGTCGCGATCGGCATCGGTGAGGCGGATCTGGCGCCTGTGGTGATCGATTTTGACATCCAACCCCACCTGGTGGTGTTCGGTGACACCGAATGCGGCAAGACCGGCCTGCTGCGCAACATCACCGCCGGCTTGATGGAGAACAACTCCTCGCAAGACTGCAAGATCATCCTGGTCGACTTTCGCCGCACCCTACTTGGAGTCGTGGACAACGACTATCTCGGCGGCTACGCCACCGCAGCACCGTCATGCACCGAACTGATGACCTCGCTCGCAGAAGCGTTGAAGGGGCGCCTCCCACCGAGCGACATCACACAGCAGCAGCTCAAGGAAAGATCGTGGTGGAGCGGGCCGGATCTGTATGTGTTGATCGATGACTATGACTTGGTTTCCGGAGGCTCGCTCAGCAACCCGCTTCAGCCGTTGATCGAATACCTCCCACAGGCGCGGGATATCGGCTTACGCGTGGTCATCGCCCGCCGAATCGGCGGTGCAGGACGGGCTTTGATGGATCCAATCATCGGGCGACTCAAGGATCTTTCGTGCAACGGCCTGGTGATGAATGGATCGAAGGAAGAAGGGTCGATCTTCGGCTATCGAGCTCAACCAATGCCTGTCGGACGCGGCATGCTCATCTCCCGGACCTTGGCAAGTGACGTGATTCAACTCAGCTACATGCCCGACCAATGACTGGCATACGAGAAGTGGTCGACCTGAACGATTCCCGGACAGTCTCCGCTGTCCCGGATCGAGTGCGCCTGTCCGTGTTGGGCGCTCGTACCCAGGTGGACGTTTCGCTGCCGCAGGATGTGCCAATCGGCCTCCTCTTGCCGGACCTGATGAGGCTGGTGCGGTCTCGCGAAACAATCGACGCCCCTGTCTCCGAGAGAGAATTCCCCAAAGACGCCAATCGGATCGTCTGGTCGCTGATCCGCCTTCGGGAACGAACGCCCCTGCAACTGTCAAATACCCTGCGCCAGGAGAAAATTGTAGACGGTGAGCTGCTGCGTCTGACATCTGAGCGGGCCCTGTCAGCGCCCACGCTCTACGACGATGTCGTGGATGCGGCCGCCCGTTTGAACAAAACTGGATATCCGAGTTGGAACGCTACGGCCGCGCGATGGATGGCTTTCGCCGGTGTCTACCTGGCATCCGCAATGTGGGTGTATTTTCTGGTCGCTCGGGCGCTGCGCCCGAATCGTCCAGCTTTGGTAGGTCTCTCGGTCGTGGTGGCCGTCGCCTTGGTTGGCGTCGGCGCATTGGCATGCCGTTCGTACGGGCGGTCGGACGTCGGAGCAGCGATGGGATGGGCTTCGATCCCGATATTCTCCGGTGTCGTCTGGGCTGGACTGTCGGGGGTCGGCGGTTACGGGTTGGCGGCTGGCAGCGCGGGCATGGTGGGTGTCTGCTATGCGGTGTTCAGGGCGATCGGCACTGGCCACTGGGGCTACCTCGGTGCCGGCCTGTTCTTCGCAGCCAGTTCAGGGGCGCTTGCCGCGCACGCCGTCGGTGTGGGTGCGCCCGTCGTCGGCGCTGCGACCGCGGCCATCGCCACGCTGAGCTGCCTTGCCGTGCCCATGCTGAAAACGCGATCAGCACGTCTCGGCCCATCGGTCGGCGAGCCGCGAGGCAATCGACAGTCCGCTGACCCCTTCTTGCCAGACGAACAGGACGTACCCGAACAGGCCGTTGCAGACTCACCTGCGGTTACGACGAATGTTTGGGAGCGCGTGCGGACGACAACCTTGACTCGCGCAGGAATCTATGCCGGCCTGGCCAGCTCTGCCGTTGTCGGGGCTTCAACCATCCTGACGTCGTCGCCTCAAACCGACTGGCCGAGTGTGGCGTTCACTTCGGCCTGCGCGGCAGCACTGGGGATCTACGCTCAACGGGCCACGACGGCGGTCGAGCGGGCGGCCCTGGCAGTACCCGCCTTCGCCGTCACCGTGATGACTTGTGCGGTTGCTCAGTCGGGTCGTCAGCCCATGCCGCCTGTCGCGTTCGCGGTTCTGCTCGTCTCGACGGTCGCATCCGCCTTCATCGCGGTGAAGCCGCCGACCGAGCGATTGGCCAGGCGGACTCGGCAAGCCGTTGATTACATGACGTATCTCGCGACGGCCGCCGTGATTCCGTTGGCTCTCTGGGCGGTGGGCGCTTTCGCAGGTTTGGGCATCTCGTGACGCGCTGGGTATCGCTGCTGCTCGTCATGCTGCTCGTCGTAGGCGGGGCGATGGCGCCCGCGTGCGCGGTGGCGATCGAGCCTCCCCAGGTACCCCCGGGTCCACCCCCGGCTGGTCCGGTAGCCCCCCCGGGACCGACCGAGCAGAAGGCGGTTTGCGGGATGGGGACGGTGTTCCCGAATACCCAATTCAGAAACCGGACGATTGCCGACACACTGCTCGATTACAAGGCGGCATGGCGTTTTTCGCGCGGCGCCGGGCAGAAGGTCGCGGTCATCGACACTGGAGTGATGCCGAATCCCCGGCTTCCAGGACTTCAGCCCGGCGGCGACTACGTGTCAGCGTCGAACGGGTTGGTGGACTGCGACGCGCACGGCACGCTGGTAGCCGGACTCATCGCCGCGGCCCCAAGCACCGACGATGCGTTCGCAGGAGTGGCACCCGACGCCACCATTCTGTCGATCCGGCAGGCCAGCGGCGCCTACGGGGCGCAGGGAACCGGTGCGCGGCAGAATGACCCGAACGCCACCTCGCCTGGCTACGGCAGTACGCAGACGCTTGCGCTGGCGATAGTGCATGCCGTCGATCTGGGGGCGACGGTCATCAACATTTCCGACGTGGCTTGCGCAGCGGTCGGCGCTGGTATGGATGACGCCGCAGTCGGCCAAGCCGTGCGTTACGCGTTCGAGAGGAATGTCGTCGTCGTCGCCGCCACAGGCGATCTCGCCTCCGAAGGATTGTGCAGCGCGCAAAATGAAGTCCGCGATCCGAACCTTCCCCTCGCAGACGGTTGGCGCACGGCGCGCACCATCGCCAGCCCCGCGTGGTTCGGCGACTATGTTCTCGCCGTCGGTGCTGTTACGCCCGATGCCAGGCCCAGTGAGTTCTCCCTCCATGGCCCGTGGGTCGATGTCGCCGCGCCGGGGGAGAAAGTTTCCTCGCTGGACCCCAACGGTGTCGGGCTTGTCAACGCCTTCCCAGACGGAAAGGGCGGGATGGTGCCGCTCAATGGCACGGGGTTCGCCGCGCCCCTTGTCTCCGGAGTGGTCGCCCTGGTTCGCTCCCGGTTCCCGGAACTGTCGGCAGCGCAGGTGATGAACCTCATCAAGCGAACCGCGCACACACCGCAGGCAGGCCCCAACGCGGAGACCGGATACGGCGTCGTCGACCCGGTCGCGGCGTTGACATATCAGCTACCGCCCGCGGCCAGCATGGACGCTCCCCCTGGGGGGCAGCCGATTTCCGGGTCGCCGAGGCAGGATCCGAGCAGTTCCCGCTTCCGCAATATCGTGCTCGTCGCAGTGAGTACATGTGTGGCACTGGCAGCCATCGCCGTCGCGGTGATCAAGAAACCGGCTCAATGATGATGGCGGAGAAGGAGTACGACAGTGGCGACACATGAGTGGCCCGAGGAAGATTCGCAAGTCGTGCGACGAGAACTTGACGACATCGACAGCAGGGCGGCGCGATTGATGGCCCAGATGGCGTCGCGACGGGCGCGCAGGCCGGTCGCTGAACCGCCGGCCGAACCGGATGAAGCTATCCACACGGATGAACAGTCCGAGTTCGAGTACCCGCGCGCCGCGGACGACGAATTGAGTTTCGAGGCGGTCGATCTCGACCCCAGCGAATCGGTCGTTGCCGATAGCACTGGCACCGAAGCCGACGAATCGATCATTCCTGAGACGCCGCAGCGTGATGATGACGCGATATCGGAGACCCGGGGTCGGCATCGTTCGACACGCCGCATGGCAACGCCCCCGTGGCAGTCCGCGGGCACCTCGATGAGCCGGCCCGTCCACGCCAGTCCTGACTTTGTCGAAAGACTGAACGACGCCGACTCCGGGGATGACGGTGAGGAATCAGAGGCCGGCACCGAGCAAGCACCCGGTCCCGCGGCGTCGGCACGGCCGGGGTGGCCGGCCGGGATGCAGCCGCCACCCGTTGGTTGGCAAGCGCCACAACCAGGTTGGCCGCCGATGATGCCTCCGCCTCCCATGCCGCCCGGTTGGCAGGGACCGCCGCCGTGGATGCCTCCGCCGCCGGGACAGGGCTGGCCAGGCCTTTCACCACGCCGTATGCCGCAACCGGGCGCCGAATACGGTCCACGGGAGGCCGGGGACGCACTCGCTGGAGGTCGCCACTCCGTCCATCAGCCGGGCGCGCAGCCTTATCCGCCTCCCGATGATTTCTCTATGCCGGAGATGTTTGAGGAACCATCGTCACTCGATGACGCCGAGATCCTCAGTCGCGATCACTACGTACCGAAATCCGGTTGGCGGCGCTTCGTGCACAGAGCCACCGGTGGGCGGCTCAATCCCGGTGTGTCGCGCAAGGAGGGTGACTTTCAGGACCTGCTCGAGCAGATCCGGCAGCCTATAGTAGGCGATTTCCGGATCGCGGTGCTCTCCATCAAGGGCGGCGTCGGAAAGACCACGACCACTCTGGGTTTGGGCTCGGCTTTGGCGATGGTTCGCGCTGATCGTGTGATCGCGATCGACGCCAATCCCGACCGCGGAACCCTCGCCGAACGCGTGGCGGACACGTCAACGATGTCGACCGTGCGCGACCTACTTCGCGATCCGAGCATCAGGCGCTACGCCGATGTGCGCCATCACACCCGACTGGCGACGAGCAGGCTCGAGGTGCTGGCGAGTGAACAGGATCCCGCGGTGGCAGAGATCTTCGGTGAAGAAGACTACCGACGCACGGTGGAGATCCTCCGCAGCTACTACAACGTCATCCTCACCGATTGCGGCACCGGAATCATGCATTCCGCGATGGCCGGTGTGCTGGATCTGGCGCATGCCATTGTGTTGGTGAGTTCGCCGGCGATCGATGCCGCACGAAGCGCGTCCGCCACATTGGACTGGCTCGACCAGCACGATCACGCCGATCTGGTCCGCGAAGCGCACGTGGTGCTCAGCGAGTCACACCCGAGTTCGGCGACCGTGAAACTCGACAAGGTTTACGAGCACTTCGAGACCCGGTGCGGATCGATCCACGTGATTCCGTTCGAGCCCCATCTCGCCGAAGGCGCCGACTTCGACTTCAGTCTGCTTAGACCGGCCACACTGCAGGCCTTTCTGGACCTCGCCGGCGCCGTATCCGAGAAATTTTCGCGGCTGCGCGCACCAACCGACCCTCACTGAAACGATGGGCTTCGACGTCGGAGCAGACGCGCGCCGTTGGCCCACTCCCCTTCGAAGGCCATCCGCGAAGCGGTCCGGTCCGGTCGGTGTCGGCGCCAAGGCATCCGGAATTTGTGTGAACACCCGGCCCGTCGCTGGGTTGGTGGCGTCGAGGTAATCGCCACCCGCAGACTCGACGAAGCCGTCGTCGATGAACAGCCGGAGCGGGTCACTTTAGGCACGGCTGAACCAGATCCAGATTTCGTAACATCGGATATGCCTTTCTGGTGGCGGTGAACCACCGAAGCTCTCGTGACCCGCTTCGCTTCTATTCATGTCCTGGGCTGTCGCAGAAGTTAAATCCTTAGTCTGTGGACGGCTGCGGCCCGTTCTTGAACCTGTCGGGCGGCGCGCTTTGAGGCGCCGCTCACGCAGAGACACGCGCCGGTCTCGCTCTCACGTCATACGCTCGACGAGGAATCGAATTGGCGATGTCATCGCGACCAGCGGCGTCCCCGCGGGGAGAACTCATCCCGAAGTTGCGCGTCCTGCGCATCGCGCAGGGCCTCGACGCTCCGCGCAACGGGCAAAGCGATACGTTGCGGCACGCCACCCGCCAGTTCCGAAATCCACGCCCTTGGACCAAACGATGCCTCTAATCCCGCCCCGTCCGGCTGCCCCGGACCACCAATGAGGTTGCTATCACTGGTTGATTCGCGACTACCCCCGTGGTCGGGTTGTTTTGCCCCCGAACTGCGGCCATCGCTTTCGCCGGTTGTCTTCGCTGCGTCGCGACTCGGCGGCGGTTCCGACGCGGACGGTGGGCGCTGTCCCGCAACGTCGTGTCGTGTGCTCGAAACCCGTTGACGGGCTTGGCCTGCAACATGCGACGCAGCCTCGTCACGTGACGCCTGGCCGCCATGGAATCCCGCGGCGCGGAGGTCTTCGATTGCGTATGGGAGTTCTTGGAAGTGTCTTATGGTTTGTTCGAGGTTGTCGAGGTGGTCGACCAGGTCTTGGGCGTATTGGGCTGTGGTTCGGTGTTCGATCAGGGCTGCAGCGGCTAGTTGGCCAGCGCTGGTGGCTTGACGGTTTTCCGCAACCATCAGATAGCCGGCACTCATGCCCTCCCCGATTTGTCTGCTCAGGCTGTAGGCGGGTTCACCCTCCTTGTTGTTGTTTTTCTGCACTGTGCTCTTGGACTGCGAAATAGCCCCGACGGCGGCCAAAGCGGTTGATGCCACGGCCAATCCACTGATCGCAGGGGTGGTGAGGTGAGAGGAGCCACCGAAGTGCGCGGCCACCCCGCGGGGCAACAACGTGGCCACTCCTGATCCGAATACGCCGCCATGAAAGGTCTGGTTGAAGCGCTGTACGAGTTGAGCTTTCAACTCAGGCCATGTGTACTTGCTCAGCGCTTCGCGTGCCACCACATGCAGCCAACCCCAACGGCCGCTGGCAGCGATCATGGTTCGCGCGACCGCACCCCGGGGGTCCAACTGGTCGAACTGGCCCGTTTGCAGCAGGTCCAATTCGCGTTGCAGAACTTCACCCTGCTCGGCAGGCAGCGTCTTGACATCGGTTTTGTACAAGTTACGCACCACCTTGCCGATGGCCTCGGGCGGTGAAGAAAACAAGCCTCGAACCTTGCCCGCGTCGATCCCGGCCGCGGTGACCGGCTCTCCACGCCCCCACTGGTCGCGACCGATGTCGTTGAACAGATCGGCGTACATGACGTTGAGCTGAGTCTTGAACCTGACCTTGTTGTATTCGTCCCATGAGGCCCCGCCATGCCCCAAGCCCTGCAGCAGCATGTTGACCCCGGCCTGGAGCCCGAAGAGATTCAGCGGCGACAACGTCTGGGCGCGCAACCCCGTATCGGCAGCCGATTGCGATGAAACACCGGAGAACAGGCCTAGCAGCGTCGATATCGGTGCCCTGAAGACCCGTACCGGCATCTGCCAAAACGCGCCCTCCTGCTGCCGCTGCAGCCCGCCCTGGACGGTAAAAAGCTGCTGCTGCTTGGCATGCACGGTCGACCTGCCGGTGGTCACTGCGGTACTGGCTTGCCGCAGCTCCTCACGCTTCTGGGCCGATACGCTCGCCAGATAGTCCGCGAGTTGGGTTGGAGACATAGCCGCCAACCCGTCGGTCAGCTGCTGAAACTCCGCAACCCTCAGGGTGTAGGTCTCGCTGGCCTCCTGCGCCTCCCGGGCGGCCTGGGTCAACCGCACTTTGTAGTTGATGGTGTCCTTATCGACCTCAATGAACGGGCCGTTGCCCTTGGCGAGGTGCTCGGAAAGGGTGATCACCGCCGGCTGGGCAGCCGCGGCACTGCCGATCTGGACCACCACGAAACCCGCACTGGCCCCGAACGAGGCAGTCGACCCGTGCGTCAGTCCGATGACAGGAACCACGACGTACTGCAAGACAGTGCCCAGCAATGTAGCGCTCGGATACACCACCCCAGACTTGTAGCTCGTCGACTTCACCTCGTCGATGTCGTGATCGCTCAAACCCGCCGCCCGCATGAAAGTCGTTACGTCGTCGCCGTCGAACACCTTGGCCACCTCATCGTGGCTACTGACCTGCTCGCCGGCATGCAGGGCGCGCGGCCCAAAAGGCCGCTTGTTGATCAGCGCAGCGATCGCGTTGAGGTCGATGTGACGCTCCCGGGACGCCTTGGCCACCTCGGCCATCCCCGCAAGGGTGCCCGGGAACCGCGCAATCGACGTCGGCTCCTGCGCCTCTACATCACCGACCGAAGCCAACGCCGATGAATCCCGATCGCCCGAGCCCTGCCCGCTTGACCGATGCGCCGCCGCCAACGGATAGGCTCCGGGCATTGCGGGCTCTTCCGAGTGGAGATCCGCGTCTGCCGATCCCGGTCCGCCATCGTCGACATCTGCTGTAGTGAAGAAACTTTCGTCGATTATCCCATGCCCAGCGCCCAAGGCCCGCTCGCGAACATCGCGATTGTTCGACGACGGTCCAGTCACCGAATCACGCGCCCCCACGTACGCACCGACAGCAGATCCGCCCCGATCACCGAATGTCCAACTCCCCGGCATTGGATGCACCACTTGATCGGCGTCGCCCGACAGCGCCTCGTCCAGCGGATTCGAAATGTGTTGCCGCAAATGGTCATGACGTCCAACCCTCGCCGACTCGCGCCTCCGATACGGCTCCGTCCCACCCGAGTTCCGAGGGTCGGTTCTCGAAATCGCGGAGCTTTCGTCCGAATCCAGGTTTGCCACCCCCACCGCACCGAGGGAGTCGGACCACTGGACTGGCGCCCACGCGTCGTAATGATTGTCCCCGTTGTAGAACACAGTGACACTGCGCTCAGCACCTTCCGGACCCGCCTGAGGGGATAGATGACCGACTTGGTGGACCTGAACCCCCATCGCATGACCCACCAACAATGCAAACGTATCCCCGAACACGCCCCGCCAACCGCTACCCGCCCAATCCCGCACCGCAGCCACCAAACCCGCGAACTCATCGTCGGTGAGCCGATGAAAACCGGCCTCTCGCACCGCCGCCGACAACTCCGCCCGCCGAAGCCAACCCACCCTGGGCACCGCAGCACGGCGCTGCAGATAGGCGAACTGCTCGCGCGGACTCAACACCACCC
>NZ_LZHZ01000033.1 GCF_001667505.1 Mycobacterium sp. ACS1612 | reverse complement strand
CGGCCAATACCGCCAGCACCAGCCGCGTCTTCTCCTCGGCCGGGATCTTCGTTCGTCGTGATCGGACCATGATCCACCCAACCTCCTCGACAGCCACGCTGTGAATACCGCGACCCTGTCAGAAAGTTTGAGTCAGTGGAACCGCCTATACTCGAACGTATGTTCGAACTACTTGCGAACGTCGATCCGGACGCCGATGAGGCGGCCCTGGTCGAGGGCATCGCTGAGCTCGAACACCTAAAGGCTGTCGCTGCTGCCGGCCAGGCGCGGCTGACTGCAGCACTCGACCTGAAGCGTCGGGCCCGGGAAGAGGTCGAGGGCATACCCGCGGCCAACCGCGGCAAGGGTCTGGCCAGCGAGATCGCACTGGCTCGCCACGACGCCCCCAACCGCGGCAATCGCCATCTCGGCTTCGCCAAGGCTCTGGTTCACGAGATGCCCCACACCCTGGCGGCATTGGAGGCCGGCGCGCTCTCCGAATGGCGGGCCACCCTGATCGTGAAGGAGTCGGCGTGCCTGAGCATCGAGGATCGCGGAAAGCTCGATGTGCGGATGTGCGCAGATCAGTCTGAGCTCGAGGGCAAGGGCGACAAGACAATTGAGGCCGACGCCAAATCCATTGCCTACGAACTGGACCCGCAGGCTGTTGTCGACCGCGCTGTGCGCGCGGAGTCAGAGCGCACAGTGACTGTGCGTCCGGCACCCGACAACATGTCCTATGTGACAGTGCTGCTGCCGATGGCGCAGGGGGTCGGGATCTACGCCTCGCTCAAGCGCGCAGCCGACACCACCTTCGACGACCGATCCCGTGGTCAGGTCATGGCCGACACGGCTTACGAGAGGATCACTGGTCGCCCTGCGGACGTTCCCGCTCCCGTCGCGATAGACCTGGTGATCTCTGATGAGACGCTGCTGGGCGGCGACACCACTCCGGCTCGGGTCCAGGGGTACGGGCCGATCCCCGCTGCCATCGCCTGCCACCTGGCGAGCAGAGCTATCGCCGACGAACGCTCCAAGGCCACTCTGCGTCGGCTCTACCGCCATCCCGCCTCCGGTGCGCTGGTGGCTATGGAGTCGCGGGCTCGCTTGTTCCCCAAAGGACTCGCGCAATTCATCGCCTTCAGGGACGACACCTGCCGCACTCCCTACTGCGACGCGCCGATCCGCCACACCGACTATGCGAACTCGCACGCCACTGGTGGCGAGACAAATGGCCTCAACGGACGCGGCGCCTGCGAGGCCTGCAACTACGCGAAAGAGGCTCCCGGTTGGCGGATCACCACGAAACGCGATCGGGACGGCACACACACCTCCGAGGTCACCACGCCCACCGGAGCCCGCCACAAATCGAAGGCACCACCATTGCCGGGCAGGCCGCGATCCTCAGTGAGCAGCATCGAAATCGCGTTCGCCGACGAGATCGCGTGGCGCAACGCCGCCTGACTGACCTCTACACACCCATGCTGACTAGATGGAACTGTTGAACGGCTCCGGGCTGGCCATCGCGGCGGGGCTGAACGCCTACATCCCGCTGCTGGCGCTCGGCCTGCTTGTGGTCGAGGTTCGCGCGCTCGGCTAGATCCAAACGCCCTTACCGACCGCGACCACTCCCCCTGCGCTGATCGCGAATCGCTCGCGGTCCTTCTCCAAGTCGACACCGACCATCTCGCCGGGCCCCACGACGACGTTCTTGTCGAGGATCGCGTGGCGCACCACCGCGCCGCGGCCTATCCGGGTGCCCGGCATGATCACGCTGCCCTCGACGATCGCCCCGTCGTCGACAACAACGTTGGACGACAGCACCGAATTGCGAACGGATGCAGCCGAAATGATGCTGCCCGCGCCGACCACCGACTCCTGCGCGGAACCGCCGTTGACGAACTTGGCGGGCGCCAGCATTTCCGACTCGCCGCGGATCGGCCAGCGCTTGTTGTAGAGATTGAACACCGGATGCACCGACACCAGGTCCATGTGGGCGTCGTAGAACGCGTCCAACGTCCCGACGTCGCGCCAGTAGCCGTGGTCGCGTTCGGTGGCGCCGGGCACCTCGTTGTTGTGGAAGTCGTACACCGCGGCCATGCCGTCGGCGACCAGCCGCGGGATGATGTCGCCACCCATGTCGTGGTCGGAGTGGTCGTCGTCGGCGTCGGCGCGGATCGCGTCGATCAGCACCTTGGTGGTGAAGATGTAGTTGCCCATCGACACGAACGTCGACTCCGGGTCGTCAGGGGTGCCCGGCGGATCGGCAGGCTTCTCGACGAACTCGCGGATGCGTCCGGACTCGTCGGCGTCGATGCAGCCGAACGCGCTGGCCTCCGCCCGCGGCACCCGGATACCCGCGACCGTGGCTCCCGCGCCGCTCTCGATGTGGAACTGGACCATCTGCTCGGGGTCCATCCGGTACACGTGGTCGGCGCCGAACACGACGATGTAATCGGGATCCTCGTCGTAGATCAGGTTCAGCGACTGATAGATCGCGTCGGCCGAACCGGTGTACCAGCGCGGGCCGAGCCGCTGCTGGGCAGGCACCGGGGTGATGTACTCACCGGCCAACCCGGACAGCCGCCAGTTCTGCGAGATGTGCCGGTCCAGCGAATGCGATTTGTATTGGGTCAGCACGCAGATACGCAGGTATCGCGCGTTCACCAGGTTAGACAGCACAAAATCAATCAGCCGGTACGCGCCGCCGAAAGGAACCGCCGGCTTGGCGCGGTCGGCCGTCAGCGGGTAGAGCCGCTTGCCTTCCCCGCCGGCCAGGACGATGCCAAGCACATGTGGCAACTCCCTCATGAATCAAACCTATCCGCAGGTGCACGTGGCTGCCAGCCATTGAGTGCTATTGATCGGTTTTGTCAGTCAAGGTATTTGGCGTATTGGCAGTCGAATAAACCTCCGGCAGCTACTACGGTCGTCACTATGCGGGTGGCGATGATGACTCGGGAGTATCCACCCGAGGTTTACGGCGGGGCAGGCGTCCACGTCACCGAACTCGTCGCGCAGCTGCGCCACCTGTGTGAGGTCGACGTGCACTGCATGGGAGCGCCGCGGCCGGGCGCGTTCGTCCACCAACCCGATCCGGCGCTCAAGGGCGCCAATCCGGCGTTGTCGACGCTGTCGGCGGACCTCGACATGGTCAACGGGGCGTCCAACGCCACCGTCGTTCATTCGCACACCTGGTACACCGGGCTGGCCGGCCACCTGGCCGCGCTGCTGTACGGCGTCCCGCACGTGCTGACCGCGCATTCGCTCGAGCCGATGCGGCCGTGGAAGGCCGAACAACTCGGCGGCGGCTACCGGGTGTCGTCGTGGGTGGAGAAGACGGCCGTCGAGGCCGCCGACGCGGTGATCGCGGTCAGCTCCGGGATGCGCGACGACGTGCTCAAGACGTATCCGGCGCTGGATCCCAACCGGGTGCACGTGGTGCGCAACGGGATCGACACCGACGTCTGGTATCCGGTCGACCCGGAGCCGGGGGACTCGGTGCTCGAAGAGCTGGGCGTCGACATGACCCGCCCGATCGTCGCGTTCGTCGGGCGGATAACCCGGCAGAAGGGCGTCGCACATCTGATCGCGGCGACGCATCACTTCGCCCCCGAGATCCAGTTGGTGCTGTGTGCGGGTGCCCCGGACACCCCCGAGATCGCCGCCGAGGTGACGTCGGCGGTGCAGGAGTTGGCGCGCGCCCGCAGCGGCGTCTACTGGGTCCGCGAGATGCTGCCCATCGGCAAGATCCGCGAAATACTCTCGGCGGCGGCCGTTTTCGTCTGCCCGTCGGTGTATGAACCGCTTGGCATCGTGAACCTGGAGGCGATGGCCTGCGCGACGGCGGTGGTCGCCTCCGATGTCGGCGGCATTCCCGAGGTGGTCGCGGACCAGCAGACGGGTCTGCTGGTGCACTACGGAGCGGACGACCCAGCGCTGTTCGAGCGGCAACTCGCCGAGGCGGTCAACTCGTTGGTGGCCGACCCGCAGCGGGCCCGCCAGTACGGCCAAGCCGGCCGCCAGCGCTGCATCCAGGAATTCTCCTGGGCGCACATCGCCGAACAGACTTTGGAGATCTACCGAAAAGTGTCTTCGTAGGCGGTACAGGCGCCTAGCTGGTGACGCCCTTGAGTTCGTCGCCGAGGGCGGCCGCTTCTTCGGGGGTCAGTTCGACGACGAGCCGCCCACCGCCCTCCAGTGGTACCCGCATCACGATGCCGCGCCCCTCCTTGGTTGCTTCCAGTGGACCGTCTCCGGTCCGGGGCTTCATCGCCGCCATCGAGTGCTCCCTCCACATGAGCTGGCCCGCTCGGGCTGTTGATCTTCTCCTATTGTTCCCTATCCGCGGCGTTCGGTGTGCAAAGACCCGGCTATGACCGTCGATATCATGCGGCTTTGATGGCCGGGACCCAGCAGTCGGCGGTGTGGTCGTCGACCATTCCAGTGGCTTGCATCAAGGCGTAGGCCGTCGTGGGGCCGACGAATTTGAAGCCTCGGCGCTTCAACTCCTTGGCCATCGCGGTCGACTCCGGCGTCACCGCAGGCACCTGCGACAGGTCGGCCGGCCGCGGGCGTGGCGGCGGCGCGAACGACCACAGCAACTCGCCGAGATCGACGTCCAAATCGGCCACCGCGCGCGCATTGGCGATGGTGGCTTCCACCTTCATCCGGTTGCGCACGATTCCGGTGTCGGCCATCAGGCGGTCGATGTCGCGTTCGGTGTAGCGGGCGACGCGTTCGGCGTCGAACCCGTGGAACGCACGCCTGAAGTTCTCGCGCTTGCGCAGGATGATCAACCAGGAGAGTCCGCTCTGAAACGCCTCGAGGCTGATCCGTTCGAACAGCGCGGCCGAATTGCGCAGCGGACGACCCCACTCGGTGTCGTGGTAGTCCCGGTACAGCACGAAATCGTCTGGCGCCAAACGCGATTGATCGATCCAGCCGCATCGGGTGCGGCCGTCGTCGGTGACAGTCACGCGTCGTCCTCGCCGGAGGGCAACGCGTGGGCGCCCCGGTGCTCGTCGACGTCGTCAGTGTCGTCCTGGATGCCGTTGGCCGCGCGCACCGCGGCGAGTTGACCGCGCAGCAGGTCGAGTTCCTGGCCGAGTCGGTCGAGCACCCAGTCCACCTCGCTGGTCTTGTAGCCGCGCACCGCCTGGGTGAACTTGACGGCGTCGACGTCGGCGCCTGTGACGCCCGACGCGGGCAGCACCGTCGCGGTGGTGGCGCGCGGCAGCGGCGGCAACGATTCACCGCGGCCGAACAGCACGCTACCGAGGCCGAACAGCACGACGGCCACCA
Organism: Mycobacterium sp. ACS1612; assembly: GCF_001667505.1. Taxonomy (GTDB): domain Bacteria; phylum Actinomycetota; class Actinomycetes; order Mycobacteriales; family Mycobacteriaceae; genus Mycobacterium. The sequence continues at coordinate 157,455 of NZ_LZHZ01000033.1, read as the reverse complement.
AGATCAGCACGACCAGATAGAGCAGAACCAAGGTCACACGTCGATATTGCCGGATGGCTCCGACAGGTCGCTAACCGCGCAACGTGTTCATCGGAGGCCGGTCCGCCAACGACACCGCCGAGGTGCGCGGGGTGTAGTCGTCGCCGTCGGCGAAGAACTGGGTCAGCGCCACCCCGGAGTCGGGTACGCCGCAGCGCGACAGCAGGGTCGCGATCACCTGGCGGCTCATCGACGCCAGTTCGGTCAGGGGCCGGTTGCGGTGTGTCCGAACTCCCAGGTTGACCTGGGCGATCGCGTCGAGGCCGAGCCGGTCGTAGGTGTCGATCAGCAGTCCGATCTCCACGCCGTAGCCGGGTGCGAACGGCACCGAGGTCAGCAGTTCCCGGGTGCCCGCGTACTCGCCGCCCAGCGGCTGCAGCAGACAGCTCAGTTCGGGTCGCAGCGACGCCAGCAGCGGGCGGGCGACCAGTTCGGTGACCCGGCCGCCGCCGTTGGCGTCCTCGCTGCCGCTGACCTTCAGCGGCCGCCGGTAGAAGCCCTTGACCAGATGCACCCCGTCGGTGGTCAGCAGCGGGCCGACCAGCTTGGGCACGAACATCGGGTCGGGGTCGATCAGGTCGGAGTCGACGAACACGATGATGTCGCCGGTGGTGGCGGCCAGCGACCGCCACAGCACCTCGCCCTTGCCCGGCTGTGGCTCCACCTCCGGCAGTGCGACCTCGCGGCTGACCACCTTGGCGCCCGCGGCGATCGCGCGGATCTCGGTCTCGTCGGTGGATCCGGAGTCGAGCACGATGAGTTCGTCGACCAGCCCACCGAGCAGCGGCGTGATGGTCTCGACGACACTGCCGACGGTCTCTTCCTCGTTGAGGGCGGGCAGCACCACCGAGATGGTCCGGCCGGCCTTGGCGGCGACCAGTTCGTCGACCGTCCACGACGGCCGGTTCCAGGTGTGGTCGGCCAGCCATCTGCCGGTGACGACGTCCGTTCCTGAGGAGCCGGGCGTCGGCTCGATGATCACGGTCATGACAGTCCCCTCACTGTGCGCGCTGGTGGCCGCACGCCCTGAATCGACGCGACCATTTCCAGCACGCGCCGGGTGGGGCCGACTTCGTGCACGCGGAACATGGCAGCCCCCTCCGCCGCAGCCAGAGCGGTCGCGGCCAGGGTGCCCTCCAGGCGCTCAGTCAGTCCCACACCCAGAGTCTCCCCGACGAAATCCTTGTTGCTCAGTGCCATCAGGACGGGCCATCCAGTGTTTACAAGCTCTTTCACATGGCGCAACAAAGTAAGACCGTGGTAAGTGTTCTTGCCGAAATCGTGGGTCGGGTCGATCATCACCGCGTCTCTGGCAACGCCGACGGCCACCGCGCGCTCGGCCGCCGCGGTCACCTCTGCGATCACGTCGTCGACGACTCCGCGTTCGGAGATACCGTAGTTGACCCGAAACGGCCGGGTCCTTGGCGTGGCACCCCCGGTGTGCGAGCACACCAGCCCGGCGCCGAATTCGGCCGCGACCTCGGCCAGAGCGGGGTCGGCGCCGCCCCAGGTGTCGTTGATCAGGTCCGCCCCGGCCGCGCAGGCCTGCTTGGCCACCTCGGCGCGCCAGGTGTCGACGCTGAGCACCTGATCGGGGAAGGTGGCCCGCAGCCACTCGATGAACGGCACGACGCGCACGATCTCCTCGTCGATGCCGACGGTCTCGCCCGGTCCGGCCTTCACGCCGCCCACGTCGACCACGTCCGCGCCCTCTTCGACCACCCAGTGCGCCGCCGTCTTCGCGGCTTCGTCGGTGAAGGTGGCGCCGCGGTCGTAAAACGAGTCCGGTGTGCGGTTGACGATCGCCATGATCAAGGCGCGATCGGCGGCCACCGGACGACCGCAGAAGGTGGACAACACGCCTTCCAGGCTACGGGCCTGCGATTTGGGTGTGTTCAGTCGCGGCCAGCGCGACCCGGCACACCGAAATCGGCGCCCAGTGAATCCACGAAGAGGTGCTCGACGGCTACTTCGACACCGGGCTCGCCATGGCGTTTCCGATGACCCCAGGTCATGAGGTCGCCGGCTGGGTCGACAGCGTCGGCCCGGACGTGCCGAAGGCGTCCGGTCTCGCGGAAGATCGCCCTCGACAATGGCGCGGACCACGCGATCAACGTTCGGGACAAGACGGCCGCATCGGTGCGCTCGGAATTGGAGGCGCTCACCGGGCGCCCCGAACTCGACGCGGTCATCGAATGCGCGGGCTCCGAGGACTCCATCCGGCTGGCGCGGTGGCTTCCGTCGGCTTGATCGGCAACCGCGTCGACATTCGCTTCGACGACGTGAACGAGACGCTCGAATCGATCGCTCGCGGCGATGTGCTCGGCCGCGCGGTGATCGTTTACGACTGACCGAATCGCTAGTTCTTGGGCCGCTTGCCGTCCGCGACCTCTTTCGGGTACTCGTCGTAGAACTCGACGTAGCCCTCGTCGCGGCCGGCCAGCACGTAGATCGGGTCTTCGATCTTGTCGGCTTCTTCGTCACCCTCGCCGGTGTTGCCGCCGTAGCCCTCCTTGCGGAGGTCGACCTTCTGACTCTTGAACGTCGATGTGTGCGCCAACTCCTTGACGACGCGGACGAACAGCGGCACCGCATAACCGGGCAATTTGTCGTAAGCCGCTTCGGCCAAGGCCTTGCCGTCGAACTCCTCGCCCTCCTTGAGCTGTATGGCCGCCATGCCTGCCTTGCCGCCGGCGCCCTCCACCTCGACCCCGAACACCGTCGCCTCCTCGACCTGCGGGTCGGTGGAGATCGCCGCCTCGACCTCGGTGGTGGCCACGTTCTCGCCTTTCCATCGGAAGGTATCGCCGAGCCGGTCGGTGAACGCCGCGTGCCCGAAGCCCTGCGAGCGCATCAAGTCGCCGGTGTTGAACCACACGTCGCCGTCCTTGAAGGCGTCGCGCACCAGCTTCTTCTCGGACTCTTCCTTGTCGGTGTAGCCGTCGAACGGCTGGAAGCTGCTGACCTTCGACAGCAGCAGTCCGGGTTCGCCATTGCGCACCTTACGGACGCGGCCGTTGTCATCGCGCACCGGATCGCCTGTCTCCGAGTCATATTCGACGAACGCCACCGGCGTCGGGCAGATGCCTGTCGTCTTGTCGACGTTGAGCACGTTGACGAATGCGGTGTTGCCCTCGCTGGCGGCGTAGAACTCGCACACCCGGGCGATCCCGAACCGCTTGGTGAAATCGTCCCAAATCGCAGGGCGCAGACCGTTTCCGGCGATCACCCGCACTTTGTGCTTGCGGTCGGTGTCCTTCTCCGGCTGATTGAGCAGATACGCGCAGATCTCGCCGATGTAGACGAATGCGGTTGCGTCGTAGCGGATGACCTCGTCCCAGAATTTCGACGCCGAGAACGACTTGCCCAGTGCCAGTGTCGAGCCCCCGTTGAGCACCGCCGACAACGCGACCGTCAACGCGTTGTTGTGGTAAAGCGGCAGACAGCAGTACAGGGTGTCGTTGCTGTTCAGCCGCATCCCCAGACCGCCGAACCCGGCGAGCGCCCGCAGCCACCGGTAGTGCGTCATCACGCTGGCCTTCGGCATGCCGGTCGTGCCCGACGTGAAGATGTAGAACGCTTTGTCCTTGGCGAGGACGGCCGACGCGGTGGCCGGGTTGCCTGTCGGCGCGGTTTCGGCGAGACGGTTGAATTCGTCGAGCGTCACGAGACCGTCGGTGTCGGCGCCGCTTTCATGAATCGGGTCGACGAATTCGGAGTCGGCGACGACGACCTTCGCCGAAAGCAGTCCCAGGCTGTGCTTGAGTACGTCGCCGCGCTGGTGGTAATTCAGCATGCCGGAGATGGCGCCGCACTTGACCGCGGCGAGCATCAGGAGGACGGGTTCCGGCGAGTTGCGCAGCATGATGCCGACAACGTCGCCGTGGCCGACCCCGCGTGCCGCGAGCACGGCGGCGTACCGATTGGCGGTCTCGTTGGCCTGCCGGTAGGTGATGTCGCGGTCCTCGAACCGCAGGAACACCTTGTCGCCGTAGCGGGCCGCTCGGTCCTGGAAAACCTTGCCGATGGACGTCTTGGCCGACGGGCGGGCGCCGAATCCGGTGATCACGCCACTCAAGATGGTCGGTAGGTCCATCAGCAGACCCGGTACCTGACTGGCGATGTCGAGCAACCCGACGCTGCTGCGAGTCCCCTTGTCACTCATGTTCGGTGCGTCCCCTCACTCTTCTGTTGTGCCACACCCTAGTGACCACGGTCACCGGGCAGGTGCGCACACCGCCATCGCCGCGGCTACCTCGCCGACAACGACCAATCGGTCCAGCGCACCTTCGGCGACATAACCGCTGTCGACCAGCCCGTGCAACCAGGCCAGCAGGCCGTCGTAGTGCCCGATCGGGTCGAGCATGACCACCGGCTTGTCGTGCATACCCAAATACCCCGCTGTCCAGGCTTCGAAGAACTCTTCGAGGGTTCCGATGCCTCCCGGCAAAGCGATGAACGCGTCGGCGCGGTCCTCCATGACTTGCTTGCGTTCGCGCATGGTGTCGGTGACCACGAGTTCGTCGGCGTCGGTGTCGGCCACCTCCCGATGCACCAGCGCCTTGGGGATCACCCCGACGGTTCGGCCGCCGCGCGCCCTGGCTGCGTTGGCGAGCGCCCCCATCGCCGACACGTTGCCGCCGCCGGAGACCAGCGTCCAGCCGCGCGCGGCGATCGCTTCACCGACCTCGACGGCCAGGGACAACAGCTCCGGATGTGTTGGGCCGGACGCGCAGTACACGCAGACCGCCCATTCGCGGTTGGGTTCTGGGGACACACGCACAAGGTAGCGATAGTCTCCGGCGGTGCCAGTTGAGTGGGTAACCGCGCCGCCCGAACCGGCACTGGAATTGGTCGAAGCGGGGGTGCGCGGACAAGCGGGCGCGGTGCTCATCGGGTCCGCGGGTGTCGGCAAGACGTGGTTGGCGCGCGCGACGGCCGACCGGTTGGCGGCACAGTTCGACCGCGTCGATTGGGTCACGGGGACCGCGGACGCCGTTCCGTTCGCGGCGTTCGACCACCTGATCGAGGTGCCCGACTCCGGTAAGACGGCCGAGGTGCTGCGGACCGCGCGGGAGTCGCTGAGCGACGGCAGGCTGTTGATAGTCGACGACGCGCATCTGCTGGACAAGCTGTCCGCCGCACTGGTCTACCAACTGGCGGTCAGCGGTGCGGTCAAGCTGGTCGTCACCATTGACCCGAATAGCGTTGTGCCGGAGGAGATCTCAGCGCTATGGCGGGACGATCTGCTGGCCAGGGTGGACGTCGACCCGGCCGGACACGACGACAGCAGGCAGGCCGCAGTTGTCAGGGATTTCGTCGCGGCGCTGCCAGAACCGGCGCACCGGGTGTTGGAGTATCTGGCCGTCGCCGATCCGCTGTCGCGCGCCGACGTCACCGCGCTCATAGGTGACATCAGCGATGCGGAGGCTTCAGGCGCCGTCGTGGTCGACGGGGACCTCGTCCGGCCTAAGCACCCGCTGTTCGTCGACGCGGTGCGCGACGCGCTGGGTGGGCCCGAACTGCGGCGGCTGCGGTCGGAGTTGGTGACTCGGCTGGCCCCGCCGGTCGGAGTGGTGGCGCGACTGCGGTTCGCGGTGCTGGCGCTCGACAGCGACAGCCCGCAGCCGGCGGCCGATCTGGCGGCCGCGGCCGAGGACGCGCTGCGGCTTGGTGATCTGGAGTTCGCCGAGCGGTTGGCCCGCGCTGCGGTCGAGCGGTCTGCGGAGCTTTCTCCCCGGCTGACGCTGGCCTATGCACTGGCGTGGCAGGGCCGCGGCAGGGAGGCCGATGCGGTGCTCGGCGCGGTGGATGCGTCGACGCTGTCGGAGACCGACCTGATGGCGTGGGCGCTGCCGCGCGCGGCCAACCAGTTCTGGATGCTCTCCGAGCCGGAGCGGGCGACCGCGTTCCTGCGGACGACGCGGAACCGGGTCTCGACGCCAGCAGCGCAAACCACGCTGGACGCGCTGTCGGCGACGTTCACGATGAACGCGGGCAGCCCCAACCGCGCCAAGCAGATCGCCGACGAGGTGTTGTCTTCGCCGGACGCCGACGACACCGCGGTCGGGTGGGCGGCGGCCGCGGCGGCGCTCAGTGCGGCGCGGATGGGCCGATTCAGTGAGGTGGACGCGCTGGCCGAACGCGCGATCGCGGCGGGGCATCCCGGCCTCTTGCGATTCACCAGCGGCTTCGGTCAGACGACGGCGCTGGTGATGGTAGGCGAATTGGACCGCGCGCAGGCGTTGGCGCAGCGGCTCACAGACTTCGCGCAGCTGCAGCAGCCCGGTCGCGCGATCGGCGAGGTGTTGGTGGCCGATGTGTTGATCGCCAAGGGTGAGCTCGAGTCGGCGGTGTCACTGCTGCGCGGTGCCGCGGCGGCGCTGGCGCCGACCGGATATTCGTGGGGTCCGCTGGCGTGGATGTTGTTGGCGCACGCGCTCGGCCAACTGGGTGAGACGGCCGAGGCGGGAAAGATCTTGTCGCGAGCCGAAACTCGGCACGGGTTGAAGTCGATGCTGTTCGCGCCGGAGCTTGCGTTGGCGCGCGCGTGGACACAGTGGGCACGGCGCGACGAGCACGGCGCGGTAGCCGCCGCGCGCGACGCCGCGAAGGCCGCCGAGCGTGGGGGTCAGACCGCAGTGGCGCTGCGCGCCCTGCTCGACGCGACCCGGTTCGGCGACCTCCGTGCGGTCGACAGCATCGCGCGACTCACCGGTGAAGTCGACTGTGTGCTTGGCCAGTTGGCTCTCGCGCACGCGCAGGCGCTGGTGGCCAAGGACGCGGATGCGCTCGATACGGTATCCACCCGGTACGACGCGATCGGGATGAAGCGCGCCGCCGCCGCAGCGACCGCGCAAGCCGATTCGGCGCGATGAGGTGGCCTGCGCCGGCCATACAATATCGGGATGAGTGACCCGCTGTACGTACAGCCTGACGGGGTGCGGACGTACTCGCAGATCCACGACGAGGTGGCGACCGGGCTGTCGCAATTGATGGGGGCCGCGGCACCCGAAGCCGCCGGTGTGCAGAACAGCCACGGCGTGATCGCGGCATCAGTCAGCAGCGCGCTGAACCAGGTGCTCGGTGGCCGCCAGGGCACGCTACAGGCGACATCGTCCTCAGCACAGACCATTTCGGAACTGCTGGCCAAGGCCGCGCAGGCCTACGAGCACGGCGATCAGAAGGGCGCCGCGACGCTGCGGGCCGCGGCCGAGGCAATGCAAGGGGCGCAAGGCACTTCGGGCGGGGCGGCCGGATCGCCTGCGTCGGCCGGCGCATCGGGTGCTGGCGATCAGAAGGGCGCCGAGATGATGGGCCAGATGGTCAGCCAACCCAAGTCGGGCTGAGCGGTCAGAGTCTGCGGCGCAGATCCTCGTCGCGGTGCTCCGGCGGCTTCGCCGGAGCGTGGCCCTGCTTGCCGTTCTCCGACGGCCCCGCAGTCGTGCGGTCGTTGGTCTCCAGGCGGTGCAGCGGTTCGCGTTCCTCACGCCGGGGCTGTTCGTGCGTTTGCGGTGCCGGTGCGGCGTGCTCGCGCGCGTGCGCAGGCGCAGGTGGTGGTGCTCCTGCCGCAGCCCCCTGGGTCGGGGCCGCGGGCGCACCGGCAGTCTGGCCTCCCCCGCCGCCCTGCGCGCCCTGCATCGCCTGCTGCATCAGCGAGCCGAACATGCCCGTCTGTCCGCCGATCGCCTGCGCGGGCGCACCGGCCATCTGCCCCATCTGGCCGGCCTGCTGCCCCAGCTGGCCGAGCATGCCGACCACCTGGCCCACCGACTGCGAACCGGCGTCATCCGAGTTCTGATACGCCGCCTGCGCCACGCCCAGCTTGCCTGCGAACACGCCCTCTTTGGCCTGAAGCGTCGCGACATTCGCCGCCAGCGGCGCGGCCAACGTCGGCAGCACGGCCGAGATGGTGGCGCTCAACGCGTCCTGTCCGGCGGGCAGCATCGGAATCTCGGGCAGCTCGACGGAGGCCGGATTCCAGGCCAGGCCTTCGGGTTTGCGCAGCGGGTCGGTCATGAAACGTCACCAATCGTCATCGACATCGTCCTCGGCAAGGTCGTACTCGAGCAGCGCGGGCACCGCCAGGCTCGCGCCGGTGCCGCCGCTTTCGCCGCGGTGGCCCATCATCGGCGCCATGCCGCCCATCCCGCTGCCCGCGGCCACCGGTGCGACCCCACCCGATGCACTGGTTCCGGCCGCGGCGCCCTCGGCCGGTGCGGTGCTCACCGACTTGGTGCCGACCAGGTTGGCCATCTGCGGCGTCTGCAACGGACTGCCACCCGCGCCCGGCAGCGACGCCGACCGCACCATCCCGGAGCCCCCACCCGCACCCGAGCCGCCCGCCAACGGGTGGTTGGAGAACGCGGAGAATGGTAGGCCGCCGGCACCCAGTGAATCCGACGTGCCGCCCTTACCGAACATCGAGGTCAGCTGTTGCAGCGGCTGGGAGAGCTGCTGCAGCTGTTGCCCCATCTGCTGCGGCACGGCCATCACCGCCTGGCCGAGCTGCATGGGAAGCTGCGCGGCCATCGAGCCCATCTGGCTCATCATCTGCATCGCCTGCTGCGGGGCCTGGGCAGCCTGTTTCCCGGCCTCCTCGCTGGTGTCCTTGGCCTCCTTGCCGCCGGGCACCGACGGCGCGACCCCCGGAAACGGGATACTGGGCGGCACGCCGAGGGTGTTGGCCAGTTCGGTCGTGTGGGCCGTCACGTTGGCGATGTTCTGCGACAGACCCATCTTGATGCGGCTGGCCACCAGCTCCTGGGCGTTGCTGAACGGCATCGCCGACAGCGCCTCGCACTCGTGCTGGACCTCCTGGGCGATGGTGTTCGCCAGCATCTTCGCCTTGACGACGGTGGCTTCCATCGCGCGCAGCTTGCCCGCGATCGCCGCGGCGTGCGCCGCGTTGGCCTCGTGGCCACCGATGATGGTGGTGGCCTCGCCGGTGGCGGCCAGCGCGCCGGCGCCCTCCCACACATCGGCCAGCTTCATCAGCTGACCTTGCTGCTGCGGCACGACCTGCCCGGTGATCTTGGTGGCCAGGGCCTCGTAGGTGGCCGCCGTGGCCGCCAGCATCTCCTCGTCGACGTTCGGCCAGCCGGGACCCGTCACCGTCTGCGACCCGTACGGGCTGCTGTCGGGCTCGATTGCCATGACGTCGAATTTACCGTGCTGGGGGTAGCTGCCGGTCCGCTAAATCGACTCCAACCGGCCGTCGCGCAGCTGTAGCCAGCGCTGGATGCCGATCTGCGCGAGGAACCGCTCGTCGTGGCTGACGACGACGAACGCACCCCGATAGGCGTTCAGCGCCGACTCCAGCTGCGCAACGCTGACCAGGTCCAGATTGTTGGTGGGCTCGTCGAGCAACAGCAACTGCGGAGCGGGCTCGGCGTAGAGCAGGCAGGCCAATGTGGCGCGCAGCCGCTCACCGCCCGACAGCGCCGCCACCGGAAGGTGAATCCGGTTGCCGCTGAACAGGAATTGGGCCAGCAGATGCATTCTGCGGGTGTGGGTCAGGCTCGGCGCACAGGCGGCGAGGCTTTCGGCCACGGTGCGCTGTTCGTCGAGCAGATCCAGCCGCTGCGACAGGTAGGCGACGCGGCCGTCGACCCGCTGCACCACACCCGCATCCGGGTGCACATCTGCGCCGACGACGCGCAGCAGCGTCGACTTGCCCGCGCCGTTGCATCCCGTCAACGCGATGCGCTCAGGCCCACGGATGTCGAGGTCGACGCCGTTGCCGGCGAACAACTTTCGTCCGCCACGGCTGACCTGTATGCCTTCGCCGTGAAAGACGGTGCGCCCCGCGGGGACGTCGGTGTCTGGCAGGTCGAGCACGAGCACGTCGTCGTCGCGAAGCGCCTGCTCGGCCTCGTCCACCTGAGTCCGCGCCCGGATCAACCGCTTGGCGTGCACGTCGTCGGACTTACCCGCCGACTCCTGGGCATCGCGTTTCAGCTTGCCTGCGACGATTTTCGGCAGGCCCGCATTCTTCAGGTTGCGTGCCGCTGTGCTGGACCTCCGCGCGACTCGTTCTCGTGCCTCCTGCCGCTGCCGCTTCTCGCGCTTCAACTGCTGCTCGGCGTTGCGCAGGTTGACCTCCGCGGTCTGCTGCATGTCCTGCACGGCCTGTTGATACATGCTGAAATTGCCTCCGTAGAACAGCATTTCGCCGTGATAGAGCTCGGCGATGCGGTCCATCCGGTCCAGCAGCACGCGGTCGTGGCTGACAAGCAACAGACATCCCGGATAGTCGTCGAGCGCCGCGTACAGCCGCCGCCGGGCTGCGAGGTCCATGTTGTTGGTCGGCTCGTCGAGCAGCAGCACGTCGGGTCGCTTGACCAACTGCGCCGCCAATCCCAACGACACGACTTCGCCACCGGACAGCGACCCCAGGCGGCGGTCGAAATCGATGTGCCCCAACCCCAGCCGGTCCAACTGGGCGCGGGTGCGCTCCTCGATGTCCCAGTCGTCGCCGATCACGCCGAAGACCTCCTCGCGTGCGTCGCCCGCGGCCAACGCCGAGAGCGCCGCGAGCACGGGTGCCACGCCCAGCAGGTCGGCGACGCTGCGATCGGCCACGAACGGCAGTGTCTGCGGTAGATACCCGACTGTGCCGTCGACGACGACAGTGCCTGCGATGGGTCGGTATACGCCCGCGATCAGCTTGAGCAGGGTGCTCTTTCCCGCGCCGTTGGGCGCCACCAACCCCGTGTGGCCGTCGTCGACGGTGAACGACAGGTCGGTGAACAGCGGCGTGTCGTCAGGCCAGGAAAAGGACAGGTTCGAACAGGTGATGGACATGTGAGGATCTCTCGTGACGATGCACGGACGGACGGCCGAAGGCAGTCGCTAACTCACATGCCCCAAGGGTACGAACCCGGTCAAGCGGATAAATATCGGCGCAGCATGTGCGCGGAAGCGGTGATCGCGGCGACGTCGACGCGCTCGTCGGCGCGGTGCGCGAGATTCGGGTCGCCGGGACCGTAGTTGACGGCCGGAATGCCCAGCGCCGCAAAGCGCGCGACGTCGGTCCACCCGTACTTCGCGCGCACCTGCCCGCCCGCGGCGTCGATGAGCGCGGCGGCCGCCGGCTGGGTCAGCCCCGGTAGCGCGCCTGGGGCGGCATCGGTCATTTCGATCTGCACATCCAACCCGTCGAGCACCTCGCGGACATGTTGCAGCGCCTGCTCGACGCTGCGGTCGGGCGCGAACCGGAAGTTCACGGTGACCGACGCAGCGTCGGGGATGACGTTGCCCGCGATCCCGCCGTCGATGCGCACCGCCGACAGCCCTTCGCGATACACACATCCGTCGATGTCGACGCTGCGGGCGTGATACTCCTTGAGCCGGGCCAGCACGTCGCCCAGCTTGTGAACGGCGTTGTCGCCCAACCACGATCGCGCCGAGTGCGCGCGGGTACCGGTAGCGCTGACGACGACACGTAGCGTGCCCTGGCAGCCCGCTTCGATGTAGCCGCCCGACGGCTCACCGAGAATCGCGACGTCGGCGTGCAGCCAGTCGGGCAGTTCGCGTTCGATGCGGCCCAACCCGTTGGCGGCCGCTTCGATCTCCTCGCAGTCGTACATCACCAGCGTCAGGTCGTGCGCCGGGTCGGTCACCGTCGCGGCCAGGTGCAGGAACACCGCGTCGCCGGCTTTCATGTCGGAGGTGCCGCAGCCGTAGAGTTCGCCGTTCTCGAGTCGGCTCGGCAGGTTGTCGGCGATCGGCACGGTATCGGTGTGGCCTGCGAGTAACACCCGCGACGGCAGGCCCCGGTTCGTGCGGGCCAGCACCGCGTTGCCGTTGCGCAGCACTTCGAAGCCGGTGGTCTGCGCGCGCAAAGCGGCCTCGATTTCGTCGGCGATGCGACGCTCGTCGCGCGATTCGCTGGGGATGTCCACCAGCGCCGCGGTCAGCGCAACGGGGTCGCCGCATAAATCCAGCGACGAGCCGCTCGGGCGAGGAGCCGAAGATGCAGCCACAGGAGTCGAGGTTAGTCGAGTAGCCTTTGGCGACGTGACTTCTGCAGCAGGCGTCGGCCTGGCGACCATCGCCGCCGACGGATCCGTCCTCGACACCTGGTTCCCGGCGCCCGAACTGGGCGCCGACGGTCCGACCGGCACCACGCGGCTGTCGGTCGCCGAGGTGCCCGCCGAGTTGGCCGAGCTGACCGGCCGCGACGAGGACCGCGACGTCGAGACGGTGGCGGTGCGCACGACGATCGCATCGCTTGACGACAAGGCCACCGACGCCTACGACGCCTACCTGCGACTTCACCTGCTGTCGCACCGGCGGGTGGCCCCGCACGGACTCAACGCCGACGGCTTCTTCGGCGTGCTGACCAACGTGGTGTGGACCAATTACGGCCCGTGTGCGGTGGACGGCTTCGAGGTGGTGCGGGCGCGGCTTCGCCGCCGCGGACCGGTGACGGTCTACGGCATCGACAAGTTCCCGCGGATGGTCGACTATGTGGTGCCCTCAGGCGTGCGCATCGCCGATGCGGACCGGGTGCGGTTGGGTGCGCACCTGGCGTCGGGTACCACCGTCATGCACGAGGGCTTCGTCAACTTCAACGCGGGCACGCTGGGCACTTCGATGATCGAGGGCCGCATCTCCGCGGGTGTCGTCGTCGACGACGGCTCCGACGTGGGCGGGGGCGCGTCGATCATGGGCACGCTGTCCGGCGGCGGCACGCAGGTGATCTCCGTCGGCAAGCGCTGTCTGCTCGGCGCCAACGCCGGGTTGGGCATCTCGCTCGGCGACGACTGCGTCGTCGAGGCGGGTCTGTACGTCACGGCGGGGACCAAGGTGCAGACCGCCGACGGCCAGACGGTCAAGGCTCGCGAGTTGTCGGGCGCCAACAAGCTGCTGTTCCGCCGCAACTCGGTCACCGGCGCCGTCGAGGTGGTCAAGCGCGACGGCACCGGCATCACGCTGAACGAGGCGCTGCACGCCAACTAGCCGCCGCGGCTAGCGGTCAAACCCGCTGCCGGCCAACCCAATCGGCCAGTCCCGCGGCATTGGTGACGTGGTCAAGGGCCATGGCGACGGCGCCGTGCAGTGGTCCCTCTTCACCGTGTTGGGCGTCGCACACCGGCGGCGGCGACACTTTGCGGAACGCCATCAACCCGTCGCGGTACGCGGTGTCGAAGACCTCTGGCGCGGCGGACCTGATCAGGGCGGCGACCCCGCCGAGCGTCACCACCTCGGGATCGTGCAGGTTCACCAGGCCGCCGACACCGCGCCCGAGCGACGCGGCGACGGCATCGACGGCTCGGCGGGTCGCGGCGTCGCGGCGTCCGATCAACTCGTGCACGTAACCGACCGGGTCGTCGGGCGGTCGATCGCCTCGATGTCTGGCCAGTGCGCGGCCGTCCACGGTGAGGTCCCAGCATCCGCGCGCACCACACGGGCACTCCAGTGCAGGGTTCCCGAACGGAACGTGGCCGTACTCCCCCGCCGCGCCGTGCGCCCCGGTGAGCGTCTCGCCGTTGACCACCAAAGTACCGCCGATACCTTGCGCCACAATCAAATACAGCGCGGTCGTGGCGCCCCTGGCGGCGCCGGTACGCGCCTCGGCCAACCCGGCCAGCGTCGCATCGTTACCCAGCAGCAGTGAAATACCAGCACGGGCAGGAATCTTCGACGTCAACACCGAAAGGTCGACGTCGCTCCAGCCCCTGGAGGTGAACTGCACCAGCCGCGAGTCGCTGACCGTGCCCGCCACCGATACCGCAATCGCCCTGAGCCGCTCGGACTTCCGCCGATAGACGGCACCGATGGCGTCGGCAAGCCGAGCAAGGACCGGCCCCAATTCGTCGCCAGGATACGCGGCCTGCGTCACCGGTTGCGGTAGGCCGTCGATGCCGGCCAACGCAAGGCGCCAGTCGGTGGCCCGCAGGTCGGCCGCAAGCACCAGCGGGCCCTGCGGGTGCGGACCGAGCACGGTGGTCGGTCGTCCACGTCCCTGTGTAGGCGCAGGCGTCTCGTCGAGCAGTCGCGCCTGCCGCATGCGGGCGACCAGTTCGGTGGCGCCGCCGCTGCCGATGCCCAGTCGCTGGGCGGCGGCGGCGCGGGTGATGCCGGGCTCGGACCGCACCGCGTCGATCAGTTGGCCGGCGCCCAACCAGCGCACATGCGCGGCCTGCCGTGGGTCCTGTGCCATCGCCGGTAGTATCTCACTTGAATATGCTCGGTTGCCGAGTATATTCGTGGCAATGTCGGTCACCGCGGAACGCGCCCCAAGTCAAGGGCTTCGGGACAGCGTGCCAGGACTGCTGTCTCTAGCGCTGGCCGCATTTCTCGCAGTCACGACCGAGGTTTCCTTGGTGGGACTGCTGCCCGCGGTCGGCGCGACCTTCAGTGTGTCCAATTCGGTCACCGGCCTGCTGGTCGGTCTGTACGCCGTGATGGTCGCCACCCTTTCGGTGCCGCTGACCGTCGCGACTGCCCGGTTCGGACGCAAGCCGCTGCTGCTGGCGACCGTGTTCGGGTACGCGGTGAGCAACCTGCTGGTCGCCGTCGCTCCGCTATTCGCGGTCGTCGCAACCGGGCGGGCCATCGGCGGGGTGACGCACGCGCTGTTCTTCTCGTTGATGATCGGATACGCACCGCGTTTGGTGTCGCGGGCGCATGTGGGGCGGGCGCTGGCGCTGGCCGGAGGCGGCGCCTCGGCGGGCATGGTCCTCGGGGTTCCGGTGACGACGTCGTTGGGCACCGCGGTGGGGTGGCGAGCGTCGTACGCGCTGCTGGCCGTGCTGTCGGTCGTGACGCTGGTGCTCGTCGCCCGGGTATTGCCGCGGGTGAATTCCGAACCGGTGTCGGATCGTTCGGCGACTGCGGGCCGCAAGGCGCTCACCGCCGTCTCGGCGTCGAACCTGTTCTCGTTTCTCGGGCAGTTCACGGTGTACACGTACGTCAGCGTGCTGCTGCTGAACAGCGGCGTCAGCCCGGCGTTCGTCGGCCCGATCCTGTTGGTGTGCGGCGCATGCGGTTTGCTCTCGCTGTGGTGGGTCGGCAGGCACCTCGACCGAAGCCCCCGCACCGCCGCGGTGGCTGTGCTCGGCACGGTGGTCGTCGCCGTCCTCACGCTCGGCGGCACGTGGCCCGCGATGGTCGCCGTCGTCGCCGCGACGGCCGTCTGGAACGGCGCCTTCGGCGGTCTGCCGTCGATTTATCAGGCCTGCGCTGTGCGCACACATGCGGTGTCGCCTGAATTGGCGGGGGCGTGGGTGAACGCGACCGCTAACGCGGGCATCGCAGGCGGCGCGGCGATCGGCGCCGGTCTGCTTCAGACCGCGGGCCTCTCGTCGCTGCCGTGGGTGGGCGCTGCGTTGATCGGCATCGGCCTCCTGGTGGTCGTGCTGTCGCCCAAGGCGTTTCCCGCGACGGCCTAGCCCGCCGCGTTGGGCCGCAGTGGCGGGCAGTTGCCCTGCGCATCGAGCGCCAACTCGAAATGCCAGATCTCGTTGGCGTAGATCTGACACAACCCGAACTGCGCGCCGTTGCGGATCAGCCACTTGTCCGCCTCGACTGGCGCGATATCGACGGCCTGTCCGACAACATGTTTCGACACATCCGGCGACGCCACGAATTGCCTGGCGACGTCGACGCTGCCGTAGGTGTGCACGGCGTCGTCGAACAGCTTCTGCTGGAACCCTTTTGATCGCCACCCGGAGTTGATCCTGAGGTCGACGCCCTGCGCTTTGGCGGTGTCGGCGGCCTTCTGGACGGCGGCGAGCAACGTCGGATCCAGGTTGGTCACCGTGGGGTTCGACGTGTCGTAGGGGCTCAGCGTCTGACCGTCGGGAATCCATCCGCCGTAGGTATCGGTGGCGGCCGGGCCGATGTTCAGCGGCGCCGGAGGCAACGGCGATTCGGTGGTGGACACCGGTTGGATCGGGATCGTCGTCGCGCACCCACCGATCAGCGAAGCGGCGACGAGGATCAGGGATACCGTGCGCATCAATCGTGTGCCGCGAGGATGCAGAACTCGTTGCCCTCCGGGTCGGCCAGCACCACCCAGGACTGCTCGCCCTGGCCGATGTCGACATGCCGTGCGCCCAAGGCAACTACACGGTCGATCTCAGCCTGCTGATCGTCGGGCCGGAAGTCGAGGTGAATCCGGTTCTTCACCACTTTGTCGTCAGGCACGTCGAGGAACAACCAGTTGGGTCCCGCACCAGGCGGAGCCTCGAGCACCACGTCGCCGTCGTCGTCGCGGTAGTGCCGCCACCCGAGAACCTCCGACCACCAGGCGCCGAGCGCGCCCGCGTCGTGGGCGTCGATGCAGATCTCGTCGAACCTCAGGGTCATCCGGTCAACTCCTTCTTCAGCACCTTACCCATCGCGTTGCGCGGCAGACTGTCCACCAACCGCACCTCGCGCGGCCGCTTGTGCACCGCAAGTTGTTGCGCGACATAGTCGATCAATGCTTGCGGGTCGGCGTCTCCCACGACGAATGCCACGATCCGCTGACCGAGATCGTCGTCGGGCACGCCGACCACCGCCACCTCGTGGACGTCGGGATGGCCCAGCAGTACGGTCTCGATCTCCCCTGCCCCGACCCGGAAGCCGCCGGTCTTGATCAGATCGACGGACTCGCGTCCGACGATGCGATGCATGCCCGCGTCGTCGATCACCGCGACATCACCGGTGCGGTACCAGTCGGCGTCGTACGCCTCGGCGGTGGCCTCCGGCTTGTTGAGGTAGCCGTCGAACATCGTGGGGCTCTGAATCTGCAGGCGCCCGATGGTTTTCCCGTCGTGCGGCACCGTTTCGCCGTGCTCGTCGACGAGTCGCGTCTGCACGCCGGTCAACGGCAGCCCCACCGAACCGGGTCTGCGCTCACCGTCGATGCGGGTGGACAGCGTGATCAGCGACTCCGTCGCCCCGTAGCGTTCGACCGGCCGGTGTCCGGTCAACTCGGTCAGCTTGTCGAAGATCGGCACCGGCAGCGGCGCGCTTCCCGACACCAGCAGCCGCGCCGAGGACAACGCGCGCGCCGCCGACTCGTCGGCGACGATGCGCGTCCACACCGTCGGCACCCCGAAGTATATCGAGCCACCGGCTTGCGCGTAGGCCTCCGGCGTCGGTCTTCCGGTGTGCAGGAAACGGTTTCCGATTCGCAGCGAGCCGATCAACCCCAGCACCAGGCCATGTACGTGATACATCGGCAGCCCGTGCACCAGCGTGTCCTCGGCGGTCCACTGCCAGGCCTCGGCGAGCATGTCGATGTCGGCGGCGAGCGCGCGCCTGCTCAGCACCACACCCTTGGGCGGGCCCGTGGTGCCCGACGTGTAGACGATCAGGGCCGTCGTATCCGGGTGCGGTTCGGGATAGCGATGCCACGACCGGGCATGCAGTCGCACCGGTATATGGGACAGGCCGTCGGCCTCGGCGGGTTTTTCCCCGAGCCACACCTGTGCGCCGGAGTCGGTCAGCATGTGCCTGCGCTCGCTGGCGCCGACGTCCGCCGGCACGGGCACGACGGGCACGCCTGCGATCAGACATCCCGCGACCGCCAGCACTGTGGTGGCACTGGGGGTGGCCAGGACGGCCACGCGGTCGGCGTCGGCGACCCGCTCGGCCACCGACGTGGCAGCGCCTACCAGATCGCTACGGCTCAGCGTGGCGCCGTCGATGCGTACCGCGTCGGCGATGTCGGCGCCGCCTGCGACGGCGGCTGGGTTCAGCGAGGCCAAGAGCACGACGTGAGGTTACCCATATGGGGCTCGGCGATACTGGGCGCGTGAACCAGATCCAGCGGGTGGGCTCGCGCGAGGTGTATAGGAACAATTGGCTGACTTTGCGAGAAGACGACATCCGGCGTCCAGACGGCAGCCCCGGCATTTACTCGGTGGTCGACAAGCCGACGTGTGCGCTGGTGATTCCGCGTGACAGCGACCGGTTCCACCTGGTCGAGCAGTTCCGTTATCCGCTGGGCAGGCGGCGCTGGGAATTTCCGCAGGGCGCCGCGCCGGGCCAGGAGGAACTCGAACCCACCGAGCTTGCGAACCGTGAGTTGAGCGAGGAGACCGGGTTGCGAGCGGCGTCGATGGAACTGCTGGGCACAGTCGACGTGGCGCCGGGAATGAGCAGCCAGCGGTGCGCGGTGTTTCTCGCGACGGGCATCACCGAAGGTGAGCACGACCGCGAGCACGAGGAGCAGGACATGCGCAACGGGTGGTTCACCCGTGGTCAGCTCGAACGGATGATGCGCGATGGCGAAATCACCGATTCACAGTCCGTCGCGGCGTGGGCTTTGCTGCTGTTGTCCGGTGGCTGAGATCACATGCGGAGGTTTGGCTCCCAACCCGACCACCGCCGCCGCCGCAGCCAGAGACGGCACGCCGACGACCCACATCGCCAGCTTGGCGTCGCCGGTCAAATCGGTCAGTCGCCCGGTCACGTCCGGTCCGAGGAATCCGCTGAGAGGCGCCCAGAACACCGGCACGGCACACATCACCGAACAAATGGACAGCGTGATGGCGACCGGATCGGTCAGTCGTTGTGATGAGTTCCGGCGGCCCGCGGGGTCTATATGGATGTGAACCGCGTGGCTGACAAGCATTTTGAACCGCACAACGTTCTAGACCGTTGAACAAACATGAGGTCTGAGGAGGTGACACGATGACCGCAATGTTCGGGATGATGGCAATGATGCCCGTGCTGTTCGCCAGTGCAGGCTACGTCCTCGTGTCATCCGGCAGCACCTCCGAATGCAAAGGATGCAAGCCCGATGAATGATGCGGACACCATCCGCCAACTCATCCTCCGCTGGGCAGACGCCGTTCACGCCGGTGATATCGAAGCCGTTCTGGCCGATCGTGATCCGGACATCGTCATGTTCGACGTGCCGCCTCCGTACGACGGCCTTCGGGGCATCGACGCCTACCGGAACTCCTGGCCGGACTTCTTCGAGTGGCAACGCCAGGGCGCCATCTTCGAGATCACCGAGCTGGATGTGACGGCCGGCGATGACGTGGCGTACGCGTACGCGCTAGCGCGCTGCGGTAAACCCGAGGACTTCGAGAACAACCCCGACAATCGGCTGCGAATGACCTTCGGTCTGCGCAAACGCGACGGCCGCTGGGTCGTCACGCACGAGCACGGCTCGTTCCCGCTGACCGGCTAGTGTCTGCGCTCGGCGAGCGCGCGCAGGAAGAACGTCAGATTCGCCGGACGCTCGGCCAGCCGGCGGACGAAGTAGCCGTACCACTGCGTGCCGAACGGGACATAGACGCGGACGTGGTTACCCGCGTCGGCCAACCGCCGTTGCTCGGTATCGCGGATGCCGTAGAGCATCTGGTATTCGAAATCGTCGACGCTGCGCCCGTTCTCCCGGGCCAGCGCGGGCACCGCCTCGATGATCTGCGGGTCATGCGACGCCACCATCGGGTAGCCCGACCCCGCCATCAACACCGCCAGGCACCGCAGGTAGGAGTCGGCGACGTCGTCGCCGGAGCGGTAAGCCACCGACGCCGGTTCGTCATAGGCGCCCTTGCACAAGCGGATCCGCGCGCCTGAATCCGCGAACTCGCGGCAGTCGGCTTCGGTGCGCTTCAGATAGGCCTGCAACACCGTTCCCAGCCAACTGAATTCGGTGCGCAGGTCACGCACGATCGACAGCGTCGAATCGGTGGTGGTGTGGTCTTCGGCGTCGACCGTCACCCACGCCCCGACCTGCTGGGCCCGCTCGCAGATCGTGTGTGCATTCTCCAGCGCGATCTTCTCGCCGTCGCGCGGCAGCGACTGACCCAGCGCGGACAACTTCAGCGACACCTCGAGCGGTCGCACCCGATCGCACGGTTCGTCGCGGCCGCCGAGCGCGTCGAGCAACTCGAGGTAGGCGGCGACGGTGGTGTTCGCGGTGTCGACGTCGGTGACGTCCTCACCGAGGTAGTCGATGCTGACCAGACGGTGCGAATCACGAAGCTTAGCAATGGATTTCATCGCATCAGCGACCGTCTCGCCGGGAACAAAGCGGTGCACCACGTCCCTGGTGACCGGCAGCCGCTCGGCGGTCCTGCGCAGCCCTTCCCGCCTGCTGGCGGCCAGGATCGCCGGACGCGCGACCCGGTGGAACAATTCGGTCATCATTTAAGACTCCATGTGCGGGTAATTGTGATCGGTGGGCGGCACGAACGTCTCCTTGATCGACCGGGCCGACGTCCAGCGCAGCAGATTCAGCGCCGAACCGGCCTTGTCGTTGGTGCCCGACGCCCGCGACCCGCCGAAAGGCTGCTGCCCGACCACGGCTCCCGTCGGCTTGTCATTGACGTAGAAGTTGCCCGCCGCATGCCGTAGCCGCTTCTCGGCGGCCAGCACCGCGGATCGGTCGTCGGCGATCACCGCACCAGTCAAGGCATACTTCGCACCGGTGTCGACGACGTCGAGTATCCGGTCGTACTCGTCGTCGGCGTACACGTGCACCGACAGGATGGGGCCGAAGTATTCGGTGCAGAACGACTCGTCGGTCGGGTCGTCGGACAACAGCACCGTCGGGCGCACGAAATAGCCATCGCTGTCGTCGTATTCGCCGCCGACGGCGATGGTCACGTTAGCCGCACTCTTGGCTCGTTCGATGGCTTTGACGTTCTTCGCGAACGCCCGCTCGTCGATGACCGCCCCGCCGTAGTTGCTCAGATCGGTGACGTCGCCGTAGCGCACCGCCTCGGTGGCCGCCAGGAAGTCGTCGCCCATCTGCTGCCACACCGAGCGCGGAATGAACGCGCGCGACGCCGCCGAGCACTTCTGACCCTGGTAGTCGAAGGCGCCGCGAATCAGCGCGGCGCCCAACACATCCGGGCGCGCCGACGAGTGTGCGACCACGAAATCCTTGCCGCCGGTCTCTCCGACGAGCCGCGGATAGGTGTGGTAGCGCTCGATGTTCGCGCCGACGGTACGCCACAGATGCTGGAACGTCGTCGTCGAGCCGGTGAAGTGGATGCCTGCCAGCCGCGGATCGGCAAGCGCCACATCGGAAACCGCGATCCCGTCGCCCGCGAGCAGGTTGATCACTCCCGGCGGCAAACCTGCGGCCTCCAGCAGCTGCATGGTCAGGTACGCGGCGAATGTCTGCGTCGGCGAGGGTTTCCACACCACGGTGTTACCCATCAGCGCGGGCGCGGTCGGCAGGTTGCCCGCGATCGCGGTGAAGTTGAACGGCGTGATGGCGTAGACGAAGCCCTCCAGCGGGCGGTAGTCGGTGCGGTTCCACACCCCGCGGCTGCTGATCGGCTGCTGCGCCAGGATCTGCCGCGCGAACGCGACGTTGAATCGCCAGAAGTCGATGAGCTCACACGGCGAGTCGATCTCGGCTTGGTAGGCGGTCTTGGACTGCCCGAGCATGGTGGCTGCGGCGATTTTCTCCCGCCACGGTCCGGCCAGCAGGTCGGCCGCGCGCAGGAACACCGCGGCGCGCTCGTCGAACGGGGTGGCCTCCCAGTCGGGCTTGGCGGCCATCGCCGCCTCGATCGCTGCCGACGCGTCGGCATGCTGGGCGTTGGTGAAGGTGCCCAACCGCGCCGAGTGCCGGTGTGGCTGGACGACGTCGACGCGGTCGCCGGCGCCCATCCGGTGTGCGCCGCCGATGACATGCGGCAGGTCGATCGGGTCGTCGGCCAGGGTGCGGAGCTGTTCGGTGAGCCGGGTGCGTTCACCCGAACCTGGTGCGTAATCGTGAACCGGCTCGTTGGCCGGCAGGGGCACGTCGGTGATGGCGTCCATGCTGCAAGGATCCCTGGAATGCGACGCACAACACATGGTCGATCCGACAACAGCATGTGGCGTTTATAGTCGAATCGGACAAAGGAGTGCGCCCATGGTCGAGCAGGCCGCCGGACTGGGCCTTGGGCAGCTGCTGCTGGCGCTGGACCGCACGATGGTCTCGCTGGTCGAGGCGCCCCGCGGCCTGGACATGCCGGTGAACTCGGTGGCGCTGGTGGATGCCGACGACGTGCGACTCGGCCTGGCGGTCGGGCCCGGCTCGGCGGATCTGTTCTTCCTCCTCGGAGTCTCGGACGCCGAGGCGGTGCGGTGGATCGGCCAGCAGCCGGGTGTGCCCGCCGCCATCTTCGTCAAGGAGCCGTCGGCGGCCGCGATCAAGCGGGCGGTCGCGCTCGGCATCGCGGTCGTGGCCGTCGAACCGCGGGCCCGGTGGGAGCTGCTCTACAAACTGGTCAACCACGCCTTCGAGCATCACGGCGACCGCGGCGATCCGCTCTACGACTCCGGCACCGATCTGTTCGGCCTCGCCCAGTCGATCGCCGATCGGACCCGCGGGATGATCAGCATCGAGGACGCCGACTCTCACATGCTGGCCTATTCGGCGTCCAGCGACGAGGCCGACGAACTGCGCCGGCTGACGATCCTGGGCCGCGCGGGTCCGCCCGAACATCTGGAGTGGATTGGGCAGTGGGGCATTTTCGATGCGCTGCGCGCCAGCGGCGATGTGGTCCGGGTCGCCGAGCGCCCGGAGTTGGGGCTGCGGCCGCGCCTCGCGGTCGGTATTCATCTGCCGTCGGCGGATTCGCGGCGGCGGCCGGGTTACGCCGGAACCATTTGGCTGCAACAGGGTTCGGCACCGTTGGCCGACGACGTCGAGGACATTCTGCGCGGTGGCGCGGTGCTGGCCGCGCGCATCATGTCACGGCTGGCGGCGACGCCGTCGACCCACACGTTGCGGGTGCAGGAGTTGCTCGGGCTGGTCGGCGAGGATCCCGACATCGGGGCGATCGCCAGCGAACTAGGCATCGCGGCCGACGGCCGCGCGGCCCTGATCGGTTTCGTCGGCGTAAAGAGTTCCGTGCCGGCGGACGTGATCGCATTGAGTGCCAGCGCTTTTCGCGCCGACGCCCAGATCGCGTCGACCGGCGAGCGGGTGTACGTGCTGCTGCCCAAGACCGGCGGCGCGTCGTCGGTGGCGTCGTGGGTGCGCGGCGTCGTCGCGGCATTGCGGCGCGAACTCGGTCTGACGCTGCGCGCGGTGATCGCGGCCCCGCTGGCCGGACTGGCTGCGGCGGCGTCGGCGCGTGCCGAGGTGGATCGGGTGTTCGACAGCGCCGAGCGGCATCCCGGCGCCATCGGTCAGGTCAGTTCGCTCGACGAGGCGCGTACCACGGTGCTGCTCGACGAGATCGTCTCGCAGGTGGCGGGTCAGCCCCGACTGGTGGATCCGCGGGTGCGTCGGCTGCGCGACGACGAACCGATATTGGCCGAGACGTTGCAGGCGTACCTCGACGGGTTCGGCGATATCGCCGCGGTCGCCCAGCGGTTGCATGTGCATCCGAATACGGTGCGCTATCGCGTTCGCCGGATCGAGAAGCTGCTGTCGACGTCGTTGGATGATCCCGACGACCGCTTAGTGCTGGCGCTGAGCTTGCGTGCGACGGAGCCTTAGTCGCCGAACGTGCGCTCGTATACGAGAATTTGGAGATTTTTCGAGCGGTAACGAACGTTCGCCGACGACAGAGGCTCCTTCGTTCAGCCGCGCAGCCGCTGCACCGCCGCGTCGATCCGCTCGTCGGACGCCGTCAAGGCGACCCGGACATGCTGCGCTCCCCGCGGACCGTAGAACTCGCCGGGCGCCACCAGGATCCCGCGCTGCGCCAACCACGCGAGGGTGTCGCGGCACGGTTCGCCGCGGCTGCCCCAGATGTACAGCCCGGCCTCGGAGTGGTCGACGGCCAGGCCGGCCGCCTGCAGCGCGGGCATCAGCACGGCCCGGCGTCGCTCATAGCGCCGGCGCTGCTCGACTTCGTGCGGATCGTCGTCCAGTGCGGCCACCATCGCGGCCTGGATCGGCGTCGGCACCATCATGCCCGCGTGTTTGCGCACCGCCAGCAGTTCGCCGACCACGGCAGGGTCGCCGGCGACGAAGCCCGCGCGGTAACCCGCCAGCGACGACGTCTTCGACAGCGAGTGCACGGCCAGCAACCCGGTGTGGTCGCCGTCGCAGACGTCGGGATGCAGCACCGAATACGGCTGCGCATCCCACCCGAGCCCCAGATAGCACTCGTCGGAGGCCACCAGCGCGCCGCGCTCGCGGGCCCACCCAACGACCTTGCGGAGGTGGTCGACGCCAAGCACCTTGCCAGTCGGGTTGCTGGGCGAGTTGAGGTAGACCAGCGCGGGCGTTTGCGGACCGAGTTGCGTCAGCGAATCAGCCCGCAGCACCTGGGCGCCCGCCAGCAGCGCGCCGACCTCGTATGTGGGATAAGCCAATTCAGGCACGACGACAACGTCATCGGGGCCGAGGCCGAGCAGCGTCGGCAGCCACGCGATTAGTTCCTTGGTCCCGATGACCGGAAGCACGGCATCGTCAGCCAGCCCGGTGATCCCGTACCTGCGACGTAGGGCCGCCACCGCCGACGCCCGCAACGCGGGGGTGCCAGCGGTCGTCGGATAGCCCGGAGCTGAACTGGCCGCGGCGAGCGCGTCGCGGATCACCGGTGCCACCGGATCGATTGGTGTGCCGACCGACAGATCGACTATGCCGTCGGGGTGCGACTTCGCGAGGGCGGTGACGTCAGCCAGGGTGTCCCATGGGAATTCCGGCAGAAACGTCGAGACGCGCTTACGAAGCTCCGCGCGAGCCGTTAGGAGTCCTCACCTTGTGGAGGCAGGCTCTTCACCGACTCGGGATCGTTCTCGGTGAGCCCCACCTTCGAGGCCCCGCCCGGCGATCCGAGTTCGCTGAAGAAGTCGGCGTTGATCTGGGTGTATCCACTCCACTGATCGGGCACGTCATCTTCGTAGTAGATGGCCTCGACCGGGCAGACCGGCTCGCATGCGCCGCAGTCGACGCACTCGTCCGGGTGGATGTACAGCATGCGTGCGCCCTCGTAGATGCAATCGACAGGGCACTCTTCGATACAAGCCTTGTCTTTGATGTCGACGCAGGGTTCGGCAATCGTGTACGTCACTGAGGTCTCCTCGATCTCCTGTCAGTGGGGCTGCCGTGCTTTGGTCGGGCCCGCCGAAAGTCGTTGCCAAGTATCCGTCGCCGAAACTTGGACGCGCGTGTCAGTGTGCCCTAACTTCCGCGTCGCCCGGTTAAGGGTTCCGCGTGGTTACTGATACTAGACGTTGCACATACAGCACGCCTAGGGACACACCTGGCCTTCCCTGCGTCGGGGTCATGTGACGGCGCGGCACATGCCCTGGTCGCAGTGATCTTGGCCGCATTCAGCGAAAACCCCGATTTTCAGGAAGAAGCGGCAATTGTCCAGACGTTTAACCAGATGTTAATTACTTAGGCCTGCCTAAGTCATATCCAAGGAGTCAGGAATGAGGAAATTCGCCCTCGGCCTGGCCAGCGCTGGCGCCTTCGCGGCGATCACCATCGGTTTGGCCGGCCCTGCAATGGCGTCGCCGGACTACGTCCTCCCAGGTCGGGACGACGCGTACACCAGGCAACCCCTGTCGACCACGGTCCGGCCGGTCGACAGCGCGGTGCAGATCAACTACCCCGCTGCAGGTGACGACATCAGCTGGCGCTGACAGATGGCGTCACTCACACACCGGTCGGCGCTGTGATCACCTGCAGGTAACGGAACAGCATCCTCACGTAACGGGTTCCAGTACTTAGCTCAACTAAGTCGGACAGAGGAGTCCTGAAATGAAGAAGTTTGCCATCTCCGTCGCAACCGCAGCCACCCTCGCGGTGACGGCCCTCGGTATGGCCGGGCCCGCCTTGGCCGCGCCGAGCGACGCTTCGTATCAGGCCGTCGACTGCTCGGTGCACGTCAACTCGGGCGGCACCGACGTCGGCGTGAACTGGTGCTGAGGTGACGATCCGCGTGGCCCTGCCCCACGCGATTTTGGGCGGCCACCCATCAGCAGACCTATCGCACTTTGAAGTCGACGGAGGATGACGGTTTGGTGACCGTCACTCCGGTCGCACAGCAGGGTCGGCCGGACAACAAGGTCTACGCCGTCTGCGACGCCGGTCGCGCCGAACTCGCGCGCTGGATCGCCGAACCGCTGTCGGGGCGCGGAAGTTCGGTGGCCGACAACCGTACCCGCGACATCGCGGTGAAAGTGCGCGGCTGCGAATACGGTGACCCTGACGCGGTGCGCGCTCAAGTGGCTGCGCTGCGCGCTGAGCGCGCCGAACTGCTCGACACCTACCGCGGTTTCGAGAAGCGGCAATTCCCCGACCCTAACGGGCTGTCAGGTGCCGCCCTGCATCAATACCTCGTGCTGCGTGGCGGTATCCGCGTCGGCGACGACTTCATCATCTGCTGCCGGATGTCGATGGCCGACTCCGTCGAGGACGGTCAGAGCTGGGACGAAATCACCGCACTGGCAACTGAAGTGGAGGCGGCGGGCGCCACCCTGATCAACACCCGGCATCGGCTGGCATGAGGCGCGGGTGCCGTCACCTCGGTGCCCAACAGCGCCTTCGTCGACATCAGCAACGCGTGGCCGAACACGTGACGATCCCGGTGATCGCGTCGAACCGGATCAACATGCCGGAAGCCGCCGAGCAGATCCTCGCCGACGGCAACGTGCAACTGATTTCGGTGGCGCGTCCGCTGCTGTCCGACCCGATGCGACGCGCCAAGCAGGTCGCCGTGGTCGGCGCGGGCCCGCCGGACTGGCGGCCGCCGTCACCGCCGCCCAGCGCGGCCATCGGGTGACGCTGTTCGACGCCGGCGACGTGATCGGCGGCCAATTCGATTTGGCACGAAGGATTCCCGGCAAGGAAGAGTTCGCCGAAACGATCCGCTACTACACCCGGATGCCCGACAAGCATGGCGTCGACGTTCGGCTTCGCACCCGCGCCACGGTGGACGACCTCACCGGTTTCGACGAGGTGGTGCTCGCCACCGGTGTGTCACCACGCCGGCTGAGCAGGCAGACGACTACAGGTCACCGTCATTAATTCTGAAGGAGTGGAAGGCCGAGTGGGGCGCGGCCGATCCGCAAGAGGCACGCGGCGCGCTGACCACCCCCATCCCGGCACCACCTGCGCGTGAGGTGTATCTGCTGCAGCGGACCAAGGGGCCGCAGGGTAAGCGGCTTGGCAAGACGTCGGGTTGGGTGCACAGGGCTGCGCTGAACGCTAAAGGGGTGCAGCAGCTTTCGGGCGTCAACTACGAACGCATCGACGACGACGGGCTGCACATCAGCTTCGGGCCCGATCGCTCCGACGTGCGACTGCTGGCGGTCGACAACGTGGTGATCTGCGCGGGCCGGGACGCGGTCCGCGCCCTCGAAGAAGGCCTGCGCCGCCGCGGTGTCGAGCCGCACGTCATCGGCGGGGCGGCGCTGGCCGCCGAACTCGACGCCACGCGCGCCATCCGGCAGGGCACCGAGCTGGCGGCCAAACTCTAAGGCGACGGACTCGTGCTCGCCGGGTTCTCCGGACATGACAACTGGACGTGCACCGTCTGGAATTCACCGGCGTTCAGGGGCTCAGCGACGGTGGGATAGATGCCCAGCACGTGGCAGTGCCGCTTGAGGTTCTCGTCCATATAGGCGATGTCCCGGTCGAGGCCGTTGAGCATCACGTTGTAGCCCCAGTCCTGCAGCTGCTCGATGACGTCACCGGCGTACGTGCCGAGATTCATGATGTTGTCGGCCTGCGCCACGGCGGGCACAGACAGTCCGGCCGCGACCAACGACATCGCGGCAACAGCCTTTCCAACCACCGAAGTTCTCCTTTGAACTCACGCTGAACAAAAGGTGAACTCCACATTAACGCGCACGTCAACCGCGTATGACGCATTTCGCGCCAGGGGAATGTATTCGGACTGTGGTCCGTTTAGTACGTCGAAGGTGTCGGAAGGGCCGACACCACTAGGTGAAAGAGACGCACATGACCTCGACTTCTGAAGCCACCACCACCAGCAAGCTCGGCGCGGGCACCTGGGCCATCGATCCGGTGCACTCGTCGATCAGTTTTTCGGTGCGCCACCTGATGGTGAGCAAGGTTCGAGGCCGCTTCGAGAAGTTCAGCGGCGCCATCGTCGTCGCTGAGGACGGCACCCCGTCGGTGACGGCCGAGATCGCGGTCGACTCGATCAACACCAACAACGAGCAGCGTGACGGGCACATCAAGTCGGCGGACTTCTTCGAGGTCGAGAAGTACCCGACGGCCACCTTCCGGTCCACCAATGTGCGGGCCAACGGCGACCACTACGCACTCGACGGCGAGTTCACACTGAAGGGCGTTACCAAGCCGGTCACCCTTGACCTCGAGTTCAACGGCGTCAACCCGGGTATGGGCCACGGTGAGGTCGCCGGCTTCGACGCGTCAGTGGTGTTGAACCGCAAGGACTTCGGCATCGACATCGAGATGCCGCTGGAGACCGGCGGCACGGTCGTCGGCGACAAGGTCACCATCGCGCTCGAGATCGAGGCGGTCAAGCAGGCCTGACGACGCGCGGGCCGGTGGGGCGTCAGCCCTGCCGGCCCCACACCGCCTCCGCGCCGGCGTCGCCGATGCGCACCACACCGACGATCGACGACACTCCGACGGCTAGCGCCAGGACCGCGACAATCACCGTCAGCACTGTTCTCGGCTTATCCGATCTGTTTGTCAGCCAGTGCAATACAGCGAGCGCGACCGCGACGAGCAATAGGCCGATCGAGAAGTAGATCATCCAATCGGCGCGCTCGGCGTGTTCCTGCAGGATCGGACTCGGCTGGGCCTGCTGGTCGTACAACCACTCCCCCGCCTCCGTGGTCAGCGGCGTCAGCACCAGGGTCACCGCCGCGAACGCCAACACCAGCCACACGAAGCGTCGGCGGGCCGCTGGCCACACTGCGCACAGCATCTCGAGCAGCGCGGTCAGTGGCGCCAGCACAACGATGGCGTGCACAAGCAGCGCGTGCGCGGGAATACCGGTGATCGTGGTCATGGCCCTCCTCGGCGACGGTTCGTCGTGTACACGTGCCGAGCGTGGCAGCTAGTTCACGACTGCGCCGAGTTTTACGCCGCGAGGGGTGCGTACGTCGTGGAACGTTGCCGCGCGGGCCTGCCGATGCCCGCCGCGATGTCGACCAGTTCTTCGACGCTCTTTGCCGAGCCGAACTCCGAACCGGCCATCCTGGAGATGGTCTCTTCCATCAGCGTGCCGCCCAGATCGTTCGCGCCGCCCTTGAGCATCACCTGCGTGCGCTCGGTGCCCAGCTTGACCCAGCTGGTCTGGATGTTGGCGATCCTGCCGTGCAGCATGATTCGCGCGAGCGCGTGCACCGCGCGGTTGTCGCGGTGCGTAGGCCCAGGCCGCGCCCCGCCCGCCAGATACAGCGGGCTGCTCTGGTGCACGAACGGCAACGGCACGAACTCGGTGAACCCGCCGGTCCGATCCTGGATACCGCGCAGCACGTTGAGGTGTCCGACCCAGTGATGCGGCTGGTCCACGTGGCCGTACATCATCGTCGACGACGAGCGCAGCCCGACTTCGTGCGCGGTGGTGACGACCTCGATCCACATCGACGTCGGCAGCTTGCCCTTGGTGAGCACCCAGCGCACCTCGTCGTCGAGGATCTCGGCGGCCGTACCGGGGATACTTCCCAGCCCCGCTTCGCGCAAGCTGGTCAGCCACTCCCGAATCGAAAGCCCGCTCTTGGTAACGCCATTGGCGATCTCCATCGGGGAAAACGCGTGCACGTGCATCGACGGGACACGGTTTTTGACCGCGCGCACCAGATCGGCGTAGCCGGTGACCGGTAGCTCCGGGTCGATGCCGCCCTGCATGCAAACCTCGGTAGCGCCGGCGACGTGTGCTTCCCACGCCCGGTCGGCCACTTCGGCCGTCGACAGCGAGTACGCGTCGGCGTCGCCCTTGCGTTGGGCGAACGCACAGAACCGGCAGCCCGTGTAGCAGATGTTGGTGAAGTTGATGTTGCGGTTGACGACGAACGTGACGTCATCACCGACAGTGTCTTTGCGTAGCGAATCAGCAAGCGCGGTAACGGCGTCCAGCGCCGGGCCGTCCGCGGTGGCCAACGCGAGGTACTCGTCGTCGGTGCAGCCTGCCGGGTTGCGCTCCGCCGAACGCAGCGCCGCCAGGACATCGGTGTCGATGCGTTCGGGCGCGCGCGCCGCCAGTTCGTGCACCTTCTCGCGGATCGACTCCCAGTCGCCGAACGCGCTGCCGAGGTCGCTGCGGGTGGCGGTGAGACGGCCTTCGGAATCGATCGCCGAATGCAAATCGGTGCGGCCCAACGACTCTGCAGCCTCGTCGGGTTCCTGCCACGGCCTCCCCACCGGATTGACGTCCAGGGCCAGGCCGGTCTTCGGGTCAGCCAACGCGTCGACGTGTCCGCGCACCCGCGGGTCGATCCACGCCGCCCCCGCCTGCACGTACTGCGGTTGCGCGGTCAACCGCTGCACCAGGTCGTAGCCCGCCTCGGCGGTGACGGCCGAGAGATCGTCCAGCGCAGGCCACGGCCGCTCCGGGTTGACGTGATCCGGCGTCAACGGCGACACCCCGCCCCAGTCGTCGACGCCGGCACCGATCAGCGCTAGGCACTCGGCGCGCGACACGAGATTCGGCGGCGCCTGGATACGCATCTTGGGGCCCATCACCAACCGGGTGACCGCGACCGTGGCGACGAAGTCGTCGAAACCGGCGTCAGGCACGCTAGCCATCGCGGTGTGGTCCTTGGCCCGGAAGTTCTGCACGATCACTTCCTGGACGTGACCGAACTCCTTGTGTGACTGGCGAATTGCGTGGATGGTCTCGGCGCGCTCGACGAGCGTCTCGCCGATTCCGACCAGCAGTCCGGTGGTGAAGGGGATCGACAACCGGCCGGCGTCGGCCAGTGTGCGCAACCGCACCTCGGGGTCCTTGTCGGGGCTGCCGTAATGCGCCAGGCCCTTGGTCTCGAACAGTCGCCGCGACGTGGTCTCCAGCATCATGCCCATCGACGGCGCGACCGGCTTGAGCCGTGACAACTCCGACCACGACATGACGCCGGGATTCAAATGCGGCAGTAGCCCGGTCTCTTCGAGCACCCGGATCGCCATGGCGCGCACGTAGTCCAGCGTCGAGTCGTAACCACGTTCGTCGAGCCACTGCCGTGCCTCGTCCCACCGCACCTCGGGACGGTCACCGAGAGTGAACAAGGCTTCTTTGCAACCCAATTCGGCGCCGCGGCGGGCCACGTCGAGGATCTCGTCGGGCTCCATGTACATGCCCATGCCCTGTGCGCGCAGCTTGCCCGGCACGGTGACGAACGTGCAGTAGTGGCAGGTGTCACGGCACAGATGAGTGACCGGGATGAAGACCTTGCGCGAATAACTGACCGGCAACCGACCGGTGGCGCCGCGCCTGCCTGCGGACTTCAGGCCCGCGTCGCGAACCCTCGCCGCGCTGGCGCACAGGTCGCCCAGATCCTCGCCGCGGGCAGTCATCGCGACCGCGGCTTCCTCGACGTTGAGCGCAACGCCGTCGCGGGCCCGCCGCAGGACACGTCTCAACGAGGCGGAGGAGGGCGCACCAGACTTCGGAGCGACCACCGGGCTGGGCAGATCGGCGCCGCGCTGGGGGTTCAGAGCCACTCCCGTGTAACCCCACGGTCGTCGAAAATCATCCGCAAGTCTCACATTCTGAAACCACTGCGCCGAACATATCGGCCACAGTAGTCCCAGTCGGGCGCCGCGTTGCGGCCCCGCCCCCGACACGTTGCTCAATTACCCCCGATCTTGTTGACACGCGCGTAAGTTCCCGATTGGTCCAGTAGCTGCCGTAGCTGGAGGGGGAGTTCAAGGTGGGAATTTTGTTTCGCTCAGTTCTGACCGTCGGGGTTGCCGCCGTCACCGCAACCGCTGTCGCCTTCGGTCCATCCATTCAGGAGCCGATGCCTGCCGCGCCACCTGCCCCCGTTGTTGCGGTCAGGTCTGCGCCGGTCGACTTGGCAGCGCAGGTGCGGCCCCTCGCGGTGGCAGAACTGCCGAACCTTCTGATCGGTTGGGTGGAGCGATTCATCGTGCCGCCGAGCGCGAGCCAAGCGTTCCCGGCGCCGCCGTCAGGTCCAGCCCCGGCGCCCCAATCGCTCACGGGCTCACTGGAATGGGCCTACCACGCCATCGAGCCGTGGGTGCAGTATGGCTTCGAGCTTGCGACCTACGCGGTGGGCTGGATTCCCTGGGTCGGCTGGCTGTCCGGCCAGATCATGATCTTCTACCACTTCGGCGAAAGCATCGTCCACGCGATCGCCCACAACACCCTGGACTGGCTGGCTGGTAACGGTAGCTTCTTGCAGAACGTCGGCGACGGCATCGCATGGACCATCGATGCGTTCATCCAATTGGGCATCGATCAGTGGAATTTCTGGCTACCGTCCCTGCCACCGTTGCCACCTTTCCCGTTGGCGGCGGCTGCGGCCACGACGACGACCGAAGACGCCACGACGCTGGCGGTCGCCGCCACCACGCAGCCGAGGGAGAAGCAGGACGGTGTCGAGGGTGAGGACGTCGTTGCCGTGACCGACGAGACGACGGTCAACGAGACGACGGTCAACGAAACCAAAGAGCCCAAGGCGCCCAAGGAGCTCAAGGCACCCAAGGAGCCCGAGGAGCCCAAGGGACCCAAGTCGTCGACCGACGTCGCGGCCGGGGCCGAGGACAGCAGCGAGTCCAACGACAACTCCTCCAGCCCCAAGAAGGCCTCGACAACCGAGAAGAAGAAGGGGCCCAGAGGCGGAACGGAATCGTCGACCTCGCCGAAGACCAAGGACACCACCGACAAGGGCGGGAAGAAGAAGGACTCCAACAAGAAGGACTCCAACAAGAAGGACTCCGACAAGAAGGACGACCAGTAGCGGTCAGGCCTGCGCGCGCACGCGCCGCCACAGCAGCAGGGCGGGCGGCAGCGCGCCCAACACGATCAGCAGCAGCGGTGCGTACTCCATGACACCGACGCCGCCGAACACGATGTCGTCACCGGGGCCGCCGAAAGTCAGCCCGGCGACGGTCAACAGCCAGCACCACAACGGCAACGCGGCCACTCGCGGTGAATCTGTCCATTGCATCGCCGCCCAGACGAGAGCGGCGTTGACGAACCCACTTATCAACGCGCTCACCGGAAAAGGCACGGCACCAAGCCGGAACTGAAGGAGGAATGCGGCCGCAATGGCCGACAGGACGCCGTCAACTGCGAGCAGCGTCAGGACGAGGCGACGCAGCGGCGTCAGGTGGGAATGCTGTCGAGCAGTGAGACGAGCGACCCGACCACCCATTGGAAGCTGTCAGCGCGGTCCTGCCAGTGCTGCAGGTTGGGATCCATATCCGGGTCCATCGCCCTCCCTTTCACACGTGAGCAGTTGACGGGCAGCTTACCGCGAGCCCGGCGCGCTATTCCAGATTCAACCCGGCCAGCAGGTCGGTTTCCCAGCCTCGGTCGTCGCGCTCCCCCGGGGTGCCCGCGGCGAGGATGTAGTGCTCGACAGCGCCGATCGGCAGCGCGATGTTGTTCGACAGCGCACATGATCGTCCGTCGGGGGCGACGGTGACCTGGGTGGCGTGCGCGCGCAGGGCCGCGACCTTGGCGGAATGCTGGTCGGGCACATCGATGACCGCGTCGATGGCGTCGTCGGGGTGACCGAACGGCAGGTCGTCGACGGACACCCGATGCCACTCCGGCGGTGCGTCGCCGAGCGCCTTCAAACCCTCGGCCATCGCGGACGTGGCCATCACCGTCCAGTACACCTTCGGCACGGTCCAGGGCGTCCCGGCGAACTCCCCGCGCCCCGAAGCGGCCACCGCAGCCATCGTGATTTCATGCGCGCGAATGTGGTCAGGATGCCCGTATCCGCCGTGGGTGTCATACGTAACGACGACGTGGGGTCTAAGTTGCCGAATCAGCGCGACGAGTTCGCCGACAACTTCGTTCATGTCGGCGTCGACGAACCGCTGCCAACGCCTCGGCGGGGTGCCGTCCATCCCCGAATCGCGGTAGCGGCCCGCACCGCCGAGGAAGATCGGTTGCGCG
Organism: Mycobacterium sp. ACS1612; assembly: GCF_001667505.1. Taxonomy (GTDB): domain Bacteria; phylum Actinomycetota; class Actinomycetes; order Mycobacteriales; family Mycobacteriaceae; genus Mycobacterium. The sequence goes on along the minus strand of NZ_LZHZ01000033.1, from coordinate 123,457 downwards.
ATGCCGAGCGCACGCAGGGCGCTCGACAACTCACCGATGCGGTAGCCGCCCAACTGGTCGGCGGCGTCGACCGCCAGGTACGCATAGCGGTCGCCGATGACTTCGCCCTCTTCGCCGAGTGTGCACGTGACGACGTGAACCTCGGCGCCACGTGCAGCGTAATGCGCAATGGTGGCACCGGTTGTCAGCGTTTCGTCGTCTGGATGGGCGTGCACGAACAACAGGCGCGGGGTTTCCTGAGATGGCATCGATAGCCACGCTACCGGCGGTCGGCCCAACCGCGCCTGGAGGTGTCGATCTGGGAGCGATGAGAGGTGCCCGTCACGCGGACGAGAGGTGTGAGCTGGCCGATGACACCGCTGCGGCGCGGGTGACTGTTGCGGGCGATCTGGGGCCGCCGCTGCGTGATCTGACACCCAGCGTTGTCGGGTAGGTAGCAGCTAGCGATGTTGCTGTATAACTTCGCGAACGTTGCCAGGATTGCGATTTGCTGCACAAAGTCAAAGAAAGTCAAAGAACCAAACTGTCGTCGGGCACCCAAATTGGCATAGACGTCAGTTAACTTTTGGCGCGGCCCCCGGTCGGTCCCAGCGACGTTGCCGAACCGTTACACATGCGACGATGGGGCTCGATGGCGGGCGAGTCAGTCGGCGATCCTCTACGTCCGGGTGTGAGACGAGGCGGGGCCGTTAGCAAATAACCTACGGTGCGAACCAGCACATTATTGACATTAGCAGCAATTTAAATTCAGCTAACTTATTGACAGGCTTATAAAGTGGCTTCGGTCGAACGGACTACTTTGCATAGGTTCACTAGTTTGAATTTGCCGTAGTCGAAGTTGGACGGAGCTGAACAGCTAACGTTGGGATTTCGGCCGGATAGTTTTGTCTGCAACAATGTCGGCAAACCGCGGTAAGAACCTGAGAATCAGATGAATCGTGTGACATAGGTTCGTGTGTGCGGCTCACTACTGCTCGGCTTCGGAGGAACCATGCAGCTGGCGCTCAGGCCCTACGTCACGACCGGCGTAGCAATCGTCGGCGCCAGCGTCATCGCTGTCGCACCGATCGTGCCGACGCCGAGTGACAGCTCAGTCGCCAAGAATCTCGACGGCGCGGTGAGGGGCGCGCTCGGCGGGTGACCGTGGCGACTAGGCAGATGCAGATATAGCGCCGCTCAAATGAATCGGCCCCCTCTTCCGTCCGAAGAGGGGGCCGATTCACATATAGATTCAGCTCGTGTCCCGGCGCACCGTTGAGTTCGGCTGCGCGATCGTCATTGTCGGCCTGCTGGCCGGTGTCGCCGGCGCGGCCACGACGCTGTTGCTGCATGCCATCGAACACCTCACCTACCACTACTCCTTCGGCAGCCTGCTGACCGGCGTCGGCGGCAGCAGCCCGGTCCGTCGCGCTGTCGGCCCCATGATCGGTGGCGCACTGGCCGGTTGCGGCTGGTGGCTTCTTCGACGACGCCGCGAGGTCCCCGGCATGACCGAGACGATCAAGAGTCACCGCGCCGTCGCACGCGTGCCGCTGTCGATCGACGCCGGCCTCCAGGTGCTGCTGGTCGGGTCGGGCGCGTCGCTCGGCCGCGAAGGGGCGCCCCGCCAATTTGCCGCAGCGCTAAGCGATTTCGGCACCAAACGGTTGGCCCTGACCCCGCGCGACCGCGAAATCCTGCTCGCGTGCGCGGCCGGGGCAGGACTCGGAGCGGTCTACAGCGTCCCTCTCGGCGGCGCCTTGTTCACGGCTCGCATCCTGCTCCGCACGTGGCATCCGCGCGCGCTCGGCACCGCGTTGATCACGTCCAGCCTCGCGGTCGCGGTGGCCGCCCCCGTCACCCACCTCGAGCACGCGCTGACGTGGCCGGACGCAACCCTTTCCTATCTATTCGCCTTCCTCGCCCTCGTGGTCGCGCCTCTGGCGGCCGCAGTGGGACTCGCGTTCAACCGCGTTATGGCCCTCGCGCGGCCCAAGGTGCAGTTCAAGTCGTGGGTACTCATCACGTCGGTCGCCGCCGCGGGTCTGTTGACCGGCATCTGCTCGATCTGGTGGCCGGAACTCCCCGGCAACGGACGAAGCATCCTGACCGTCAGCATCAACAGCGGTCTGACTCTGGGCGCAGCCGCGGTCATCTTGCTGCTGAAGCCGCTCTTGAGCGCGCTGTTCTTACGCGCGGGCGCGGTCGGTGGCCTACTCACGCCCGCCATGGCGACCGGCGCCGCCGCGGGATCGCTTGCCGCCCTCGCGTTGAACCAGTGGGCGGGCACCGAAATCCACGTCGCCGCTGTCTCATTGACATGCGCCGCGGGCGTCCTGGCGATCACGCAGCGGGCCCCGTTGTTCGCGGCGCTCTTCGTCTGGGAACTCGCCCGTCCGCCCTACTGGCTGCTCGCGGTGTTCGCGATCGCAGCTTACGCGTCACACGGGCTGCGCCTGCTCCGTGAGCGACACGCCGCAAATCCCACTACTTGATTCATCCCCTGCTTGGCAAACCAGCCGGCACTGATTTGTTGTGTTGTCAAGGATTGCTGCGGCTGACGATCGTTCGGATGGCGCATCGATCCGTGCGGACCCGTGGGCAACCTGCCGGCAACATCGCCCGAATCCGGCGGACACACGTACTGCCGACGTTTGCCGAATTTTCGGAAAGACTAGCTAATAAACAATGTTAATGGCTTGGCCCGGCGGCCCACGTAATAGCACTTACCTAGCCTTCGAATTTCCTTGTTAGCCCCACCACTCCGACCCCATTAGTCCAGCTACTGACCACTATCTAACAGGAAGCTGTGAGTCACAAATAATATTTCGAAAAGCCGTATTTAGCGCATTACTTCTGAGTAAGTTCCGAATGCTCGATCTACTGCATTTTGAGGAGATGCTATGCACGGTGCCACTGTTCGTCGTCCTTATCTCAATGCGGGTGTCGCCCTGGTCGGGGCAAGCGTCATCGCGGTCGCTCCCCTCGCACCAGCGCCGCCCCACGTGTCGCTGCCTGGCGTTCGCTCTGCCGAAGTCGCGCTGTCGGCGGCAACCAGTCCTTACGGACAGCTGCTGGAAAACACGGTCACCAATCTCAACGACTTGTTCCAACAGACGTTCGCGAACGGTGTCGCACCGCTTTTAGCGCAAGTACTGAAGAACCAGTCGACCATGATCACTCAACTCGGCCAGGCGTTGGAGCAGTCGCTGCAAATCAGCAACCCGTCCAGCTTTCCGGCGTTGCTGCAGAAAGCGTTGAGCGAACTGCGCGCCGGCAATATCCAGGGTGCGTCAGAGACCGTCGCCACCGGTTTGATCCAGGCCGCATTTCCATTCTTGCCGCCGCTTCTGCAGCCGCTGAATAACTTCGTCCACGTGGTGGATCAGTTGCCGACCGTAGTGCTCGGGGTCAGTCTCGGGGTGATACAGCCGCCGCTGGCGCTGGTGCAGGCCACAGGCCAGGCCCTGCAGAATGTCTTCGACGCCGCGACGTCCGGCGATCCCCTTGGCGTCGTCAACGCGATCATCAACGCCCCCGCTGTGATGCTCGACGGCTTCCTGAACGGTTACGCGCCGACCCAGACGGGCGGACTATTGTCGCCGGGACTGGGCACCCTCAGCCTGCTGGTCACCATCCGGGACGCGATCGTCACCGCGATCACCCCGCCGGCGGTTGCAGCGGCCAAGACAACGGCCGCGACTGACGAGGTGGCCTCGGCGAAGACGGCGGCCGCCAGGACCGTCACCCTGGACGTCGCGGCGGCCAAGACCGACACGGCGTCGACGGACGCTTCGTCGGCGATCACCTCCACCGGTGACACGGAGAGCGTAAAGAAGGACGCCGCGGCCACGGATGAGACCGCCGCCAAGGACGAGACGGCCGGTAAGGCCGCCGAGTCGACGTCCACCGAAGCGGAGTCCTCGAACGGGTCGACTGGCACTGCCAACGACACCTCCGCCAAGGACGACACCGGCGCCAAGGACGACACCGGCGCCAAGGACGACACCGGCGCCAAGGACAACACCGGCGCCAAGGACAACACCGGCGCCAAGGACAACACCGGCGCCAAGGACAACACCGGTGCCAAGGACAACACCGGTGCCAAGGACAACGCCGGCGCCAAGGGCGGCACCGGTAATTCCGGGGGAGCCAAGGGGTCTGACTCCGGCTCGTCTGCGAAGGACGACAGCACCGCGAAGTCGGGCGACGCCAAGAAGGAAACGGTCAAAAAGTCAGGCACCGCCAAGACCGGTAAGAAGAAGAAGTAATCGCTGAAGATCCAGTCGGCCCCCTCCGCTACCGGTGGGGGCCGATTACGTCGTCGCGGCCCTCAGTCTCCGCTCAGGAGCCGCCGGGATAATCCCCCTCTGTTATGAGTCGACCAGCCGTTTCGGGGTGGGAAACCGAGCCGATACCGCCAGTGGCAGGGCCACGGCACCGGCTTCCGAGTGCGCGCAGCAGGCGCCAAGCGCTCGCCACGGGCCGAGTGCTGGGCGCGTTGGCCGCTGTCGCCGCCCTGGCGGTGACGGCTGCGGGGTGGAGCGGTTACCGCAATCTGTCCGGCGGCATCACCACATCGCAGGCGTTGGTCGGCGCTCCCGCGTCTGTCGGTGGCGACGAGAACATCCTGATCATGGGACTGGACAGTCGACTCGACCAGCACGGCCAGCCACTGCCCCAGGACATCTACGACGCGTTGCACGCCGGCGACGAAACCGTCGGCGGCTACAACGCCAACGTGTTGATCCTGCTGCATTTGTCAGGCGGCGGCGCGAACGTCAGCGCGGTATCGGTGCCTCGCGACGACTACGTCGATCTGCCCGGCTGTCCCAGCGGGGTGTGCAAGGGCAAGGTCAAGCAGGCCTACGGGTTGGCCTATCAGCAGAAGATGGACTCGCTGAGCGACAGCATCGCCCAGTCCAGCCGCGAGCAGACCGCCCGCGAGGCGGGCCGCAAAGCCGAGATCAACACGGTGCGCAACCTGTTGAGTGTGTCGATCGACCACTTCATCGAAGTCACGCTCGGCGCGTTCTTTCAGATCGCACAGGTCGTGCAGCCCATCACGGTGTGCCTCAACGACGACACGTCGGATAGCTACTCCGGGGCGGACTTTCACCGCGGGGTCCAACAGATCAACGCCGCGCAGGCGATGGCGTTCGTACGGCAGCGCCGCGACGCGAACGACGAACTGTTCACCGACATGGACCGCACCCGTCGGCAGCAGGCGTTCATCGTCTCGCTGGTGACCGCGTTGCGGCACGGCGGCGCATTGTCCAATCCCGCCGACCTGAAGAACCTGCTGCAGGTCGCCGAGCAGAACATCGCCGTGGACGACGGCTTCGACCTTGCCCGCTTCGTCGACCGGGCATCGTCGCTGGCCGACAGCCGCCTGACCCTGTACACGCTACCGATCAGTGAGTTCGGCCAGAACTCCCAAGGCGAGGACGTCAACATCGTTGACGTGCAAGGTATTCGGCAGATAGTGCACAGCCTGTTCACCGATGGCTCAACTCCGCCCACCCCCACTCCGAGCCAAAATCCCTCTGCTCCAGCAACACTCGATGTCGTCAACGCCACGGACCACGACGGCCTTGGATCAGCGATAGAGCGCACCTTCGGTACCGACGGGCTGATCGCCGGGACGGTGTCGACGGCGGACCGGTTGGCCGACACCAGCACCATCGCCTACGGCGCGGGCGCCGGCGATGCAGCCCGCACGCTGGCCGACCGGTTGCAGGTCACCGCGACCGCCTCGGACACCGTCGCAGCCGGCACCGTGCGACTGACCATCGGCGCCGACTTCCCCGCCGATCAGTACATGACCGATTCCAGCCCGACGACCACCACCGCAACACCGGTCACCACGGTCGACGCGACAGCCACCGGCACCCAGGCGCCTGCACCCACCGATCTCACGGAGATGGTCGGGACGAACACTCCGTGCGTGAAGTGATCACTGAGGCGCCTTGACCCACTTTCCGGCGTCGCCGACGATGCCCACCGGCACCGTTCCGGTCAGGCTGACGTTCTGGACGCTGGGCCCAGCCGCGACGATCGTGGTGTCCTGCAGGATCGGTAGCACGGTCGCCATGTTCCACAGCCGTGGTTCGACGGCGTTGATCACTTGCCCGATGTCTTCGGTGCCGTCGAGCGCGGCGTCGATCTTCGGCTGAATGCTGCGATCGCAGATGCCGGTGATGTTGCTCGGCGCCTGCACCAGCTGACCGGACTCCGGGGTCGGCGGCGGACTGGTTTGCGTGGCCGTGGTGGCCGGCTTCAGCGACGTCGGTGACGTACTGGTCGGCGAGGGTGAGGGGGACGGCGTCGTGCCAGGCGTCGCGGTGGACACCGCCGTCGCTTCCAGCGCCGGACAGCCGTAGCGCGACGCCAGCGAGGTCGCCAGGTCGCCGCCCGCCTGATGCCAGCCGACCACCGCGTCGACCCGATTGTTGATCAGCGCATCGCCGTACAGCACCACTGGATCCAGCGCCGACACCGACGCGGCGATGCCGACGTTGCGGAGTTGGTCCGCGGCGGTGTTGGCCACGGCGACCGCGGTTGGGTCGTTGGCCGCCACCCCGAGCACGAGCGTCAGCGGGACACCGTCCTTGGTGATGCGGCCGCGGTTCTCGGGCGTTGGCGCGCCCGGCGTCGTCGGCGCGGTCGTGTCGATCGGCTCGACCTGGTAGCCCGCCTCGGCCAACAGTGCCAGCGCAGCCTCCTTGGTCATCGCGGGCGGCGCGGTCGGAACGTAGCCGGGGTCAGACGGCGAACGCACCTGCGCCTGCGCAAGTGTGACGGTGTTGTCGTCACCCGCACCAACCGACGCGAGCAAGTCGACGTCGAGCAGACCCAAAATCGCTTTGCGCACTTGGGAATCCGAGAGTGCGGGCTGCTGAGCTCGCAACGTCAACTGCATGACGCGCGGTGTGACGATGCGTGCCGTTCGCACGTCGGGGATCGCCGACAGTTGGGCGAACGCCGCCGCGCCGCCGTGCACCTGGGCCACCTGGGTATCGCCGTTGCGGATCGAATCGGCCAACGCGGCGGGGGCACCGCCGCGACGGAACAGCACCTGGTCGGGTTTGGCGGGCGCGCTCCAGTACCGGTCGTTGCGGGCGAGCAGGATCTCGTCGCGCTGCGGGTCGATGCTCTCCACGCGGAACTGGCCGCCGGTGACCGGCAGCGCCCGCGCCAGTCCCGCCGCGAATCCGCCGGGCACGTCCTTGACGATATGCGCGGGCAGGATGTTGTTGAACAGTTCGCGCCACGCCGGGTACGGCTGCGCGAACGTCACCACCGCCGTCTTTCCGCCCTCGATCGACTGCACACCGGTGATTAGGTCGTAGCCGGCCGGGTCGACGACACCGGGTTGGCCGACCATCTGGCGCCACAGGTACCAGAAGTCGTCGGCGGCGATCGGGGCGTTGTCCGTCCACGACGCCTCCGGCCGGATCTTGTAGGCGACGGTGAACGGGTTCTGGCTGATCACCTCGGCCGACTCCAACAGCGTGGGGTCCAGTTCCCAGCGAGACCCTGTGGGCGAGTTGGGATCCGGTACCGGCCGAAACGAGCTGGGCAGCACCAGCGAGCTGATCGCGGCGTTCACCGGGGACTGGTCGGACAGCAGGTGCGGATTGAAGCCGGGGCCGATCGAATCGATGGCCATGATGATCTGCGTCGCCTTGGCCGGCGGCGGCGGCGTCGACTGACTGGTGTCGGTGCTCTGCGGCGCCGGCGGCGGGCTGACGGTACATCCGCCCACCAAGGTCACCAGCGCGGATAGCGCAGCTATGACGCGTAGGGGCCCCGGCACGGTGTTCAGGGTATCGGCAGCACTAACTGCGGGCCTTGGCGCGCGCCTTCGCCCTGGCCCGTTGCGTGGCGTCGAGTTCGACCTTGCGCACCCTGACCACCTCCGGCGTCACCTCTACGCATTCGTCGGCGGCGCAGAACTCCATCGCCTGCTCGAGGTCCAACTCCAGCGGGCGAGCCAGCGTCTCGATCACGTCAGCGGTGGAGCTGCGCATGTTGGTCAGCTTCTTCTCGCGGGTGACGTTGACGTCGAGGTCCTCGGCGCGCGGATTGATGCCGACCACCTGACCCTCGTAGGTGTCCTGGCCGGGTTCGACGAAAAACTGGCCGCGGTCGGCCAACTGGATCATCGCGAACGGGGTGATGGTGCCCGAGCGGTCCGACACCAGCGAACCGGTGTGCCGCGCCCGGATGTCCCCGGCCCACGGCCGGTAGCCGTCGAACACCGCGTTGGCGATGCCGGTGCCGCGCGTCAACGTCAGGAAGTCGGTGCGGAATCCGATCAACCCTCGGCTCGGCACGATGAAATCCATCCGCACCCAGCCCGCAGCGTGGTTGGTCATCTCCTCCATCCGGCCCTTCCGGCCGGCCATCAGCTGGGTGATGGCACCGACGAACTCCTCGGGGCAGTCGATGGTCATCGCCTCGAACGGTTCGTGCAGCTTGCCGTCGATCATCTGGGTGACCACCTGCGGCTTACCGACTGTGAGCTCGAACCCCTCCCGCCGCATGGTCTCGACCAGCACGGCCAACGCCAGCTCACCGCGGCCCTGCACCTCCCACGCGTCGGGCCGGTCGATGTCGACGACCTTGATCGACACGTTGCCGACGAGTTCGGCGTCCAGCCGCGCCTTCACCATCCGCGCGGTCAGCTTGTGGCCGGAAACCTTGCCCGCCAACGGCGAGGTGTTGGTGCCGATGGTGACCGAGATGGCCGGCTCGTCGACGGTGATGCGCGGCAGCGCGTGCGCGTGATCCGGATCGGCCAGCGTGTCGCCGATCATGATCTCGGGCAGGCCGGCGACGGCGACGATGTCCCCCGCGATGGCGGAGTGCGTGCTCGTTCTTTCGATGCCCTCGGTCACCAACAGTTCGGTGATCTTGGCGTTCGTGATCACCGGGTGGCCGTCGACCTCGCGCATCCAGGCGACCTGCTGGCCCTTGCGGATCTTGCCGTTGTAGATGCGGATCAGCGCGAGGCGGCCGAGGAACGTCGACGCGTCGAGGTTGGTCACCAGCGCTTGCAGCGGCGCCTCCGGATCGCCCTTCGGCGGCGGAATGTGCTCCAGCAGCACGTCGAACAGCGGGTCGAGGTTGTCCCCTTCGGGGTTCTCGCCGTTGGCAGGTTCGACGGTGCTGGCGATGCCCGCGCGACCGGACGCGTAGAGCGTCGGCAATCCGAGCGCGTCCTCCGCGGCCTTCTGGGCCTCCTCGTCGAGGTCGGAGGCGACGTCGAGCAACAGGTCGTGGCTTTCGTTGACGACCTCGGCGATGCGGGCGTCGGGTCGGTCGGTCTTGTTGACGACGAGGATCACGGGCAGATGCGCGGCCAACGCCTTGCGCAGCACGAAACGGGTCTGCGGCAGCGGGCCCTCGGAGGCGTCGACCAGGAGCAGGACGCCGTCGACCATCGACAGGCCGCGCTCGACCTCACCGCCGAAGTCGGCGTGGCCGGGGGTGTCGATGACGTTGATCACCGTGGTCGAACCGTCAGGGTGCTTGCGGTGCACCGCGGTGTTCTTGGCCAGGATGGTGATGCCCTTTTCCTTCTCCAGGTCGCCGGAGTCCATCAGGCGTTCGATGGCGTCGTCGCCGCGGTGGTGCAGGGCGCCCGACTGGCGCAGCATCGCGTCGACGAGGGTCGTCTTCCCATGGTCGACATGGGCCACGATGGCGACGTTTCTGAAATCAGGGCGCAAATCCACGCCCAGATCATCCCAGTGTGGTCGGCCAATCACGAAAACGAGAGATGCCGGTCACTCGCCGGCTATCAGGCGCGCTCTTGGTCGGGTCTGTCGGCTTACACATCTGGCTCACAGCTCGCGCGCGTAGCGTCTGACGTGTTCGTCAAGACAGGTTGGAGGTTGACCTATGACGTTCGAAGAGGTCTTCACCATCACGGTCATCGCCGTTCTGGCGACCGCCGCGACCGCGGCGATCTACCTCGGACTGCTCAATTGGATGGGCGCGTTCTACGTCGTCCGCTGCGAAGCGTGCCATCACCTGACGTTCTCGTCGGCCAACAACGCGCAGCAATCATGCGCCCACTGCCGGCACCCTGCGTTGCTGCACCCGATCTACTCGCTGCGCCACTCCGGCGTGCGCGTGGTCAACGACCGGTTGCATTACTGACCCGGTGTCACGCCGTTCCGCCGACCCCCAGGATGCCGAAAGTCATTGACGCACTGGGTTCTTCGGATGTCGCGACCTCGCTGTCCAGCAGGAACCGCAAGATGAAGTCGTGTGACGTCGAGAGGTGTTTGCGCGTCAACTCGGCGGCGGCGATGGCGTCGCCGAGACTCACCGCTTCGTAGATCTGCCGGTGCTCCTCATGCAGATGACCCATGTAGCCGAACACGCCGACGTGAAGGTAGAGGTAGCGGTCGGTCAGTCGCCGCAATTGCTCGGTGAGGTGAATCATCGTGGGCCGGTTGGCCTGCGTGTAGATCAGGGCGTGGAACTGCGTGTTGAGCTCCAGCCACTCGTGTGGCGACGGCCCGGCCTCCATCGTCTCCAATATCGAAGACATCCGGGTGAGTTCGGCCCGCCCGACGTTCGGCACCGCGATTCTGGTCAGCACCGGCTCGACCGCCTCGCGCAGTTCGTAAAGCTCTTGTAGCTCGGCGACCGACAGCCTGCGCACGACGGCGGTGGCCGCGCTGATGTCGACCAACCCCTCACTCGCCAGCGCCTGAAGGGCGTCGCGGGCGGGCATCCGGCTGACGCCGTACTCGCTGGCGATCTGCTGTTGTGACAGCCGCGTCCCCGGGCGGAGTTCTCCGCTCAGCAACCGCTGCCGAAGCGCGTGGGCGACTCGGCCCGCCGCGGACTCACTCGCCATGTCGCCTCTCTCGAACCCTCACCGTCGGACATCCGTGGCAAACCGAGTCTATCGGACCCGAATGTATCCCCTTGCGACCTGGAACACACATCGACTAGCTTGCGGTATACGAGTTTATGTTTTGGTATACGACTTGGAGCCTGCGCGATGACCTTGATCGACTCCCCCTCTGATACCACCGCGGATCAGCGACGGCCCTATCCGACCGGGCTGCTGATCGGCGGTCGCGAGGTCGAGGGGCGGGCAGAACCCATCCGCGTCATCAATCCCGCGACCGGCGAGCTGATCACCGAGGTGGCAGGCGCCAGCGCCGAGGACGTCGACGACGCGGTCCGCACAGCCAACGAGGCCTTCCGGCACGGCGTCTGGCGGACCATGCCGATCCACGACCGGGCGCGGCTGATCCACCGGTTCGCCGACGGCATCGAAGCGCACATGGCCGAGCTGTACGAGCTCGAGACGCTGAACAACGGACGGCCGATCACCGAGACCAAGGCACAGATCACCCGGCTGGCGGAGTGGTACCGGTACAACGCCGCACTGCTGCTCGCCGACCGCACCTCGGTGGTCCCGCTGCGCGGTGACTACCACTCCTACACCAGCCGGTTCCCGATCGGCGTGGTCGGCATCCTGGCGTCGTTCAACCACCCGATGATGATCGCCTCCAAGAGTCTGGCGCCCGCCTTGGCGACGGGAAACACGGTGGTGCTCAAGCCTTCTGAGCAGACGCCGCTAACCGCGCTGCTGCTCGGCAAGATCGCGATCGAGGCAGGCATCCCCGACGGTGTGCTCAACGTCGTCCCCGGCCTCGGCCCGACGGCCGGCGCGGCGCTCACCGAACACCCGTTGGTCAAGAAGGCGGTGTTCACCGGCGGCACGGAACCGGGCAGGGCGATTGCGGTGGCGACGGCGAAACGGTTCGCCAAGGCGACACTCGAATTGGGCGGTAAGTCACCGGTTCTCATCTTCGACGACATCCCGGTCGACGTGGCCGCGCGCGGTGCTGCCTTCGGTGGTTTCATCGGCGCCGGCCAGACCTGCATCGCAGGTAGCAGGCTGCTGATCCAGCGCACGGTGTACGACGACGTGGTCGCCGCGCTTGCCAAGGTCGCGGCGTCGGTGCGCATCGGAGATCCCGCACTGGCGACAACCCAACTGGGACCGGTCATTTCGAAACGCGCTCAGCAGCGCATCCTCAACTATGTCGACATCGCTGTCGGTGAAGGGGCGCGGGTGGTCACCGGTGGACGGGCCGCCGACGTGCCCGGTCTGGGCGGGGGCTTCTTCGTCGAACCGACGGTGTTGGCCGACGTGACCAACGACATGCGGGTCGCGCGCGAGGAGATCTTCGGACCGGTGGTCGTCGCCATTCCGTTCGACGACGAGGCGGATGCCATCGCGATGGCCAACGATTCCGACTTCGGGTTGGGTTCGTCGATCTGGACGCGGGATGTGGCCCGCGCGCACCGGGTGGCCGGCCAACTGGAGACGGGAATGGTGTGGATCAACGACCACCACCGCCTCGACCCGTCGTCTCCGTGGGGCGGCGTGCGAGACAGCGGCGTGGGCAGAGAGGGCGGCTGGGAGTCGTTCCACGACTTCACCCATGTCCGCGCGGTCACCGTCCGGACCGCGCCCGACGACGTCGACTGGTACGGCGGCGTGGCGACGGATCGGCTGAACTGAGGTGGCCGGCCTGCGCGTCGAGTCCACGTCGGATGGCGTCCTCGAGGTGGTCATCGACCGGCCACCGCACAATCTGTTGACCGTCGAACTGTGCGCCGAGCTCACCGAACTGCTGCGCCATCCGCCTGCGGGCGCCCACGTCGTGGTGTTGCGGGCCAACGGATCGGTGTTCTGCCTGGGCCGGGAACGTGCAGGCGCGACACCGGGCGATCTCGTCTCCGAGACCAGGATCCTGGTCGGGCTGCATCAGGCGCTGCGTGACTCGCCGTTGGTGACGATCGCCGAAGTACACGGTGACGCAGCGGGTTTCGGGGTTGGTTTGATCGCGGCGTGTGACGTCGCGATCGCCGTTTCCGACGCCCAGTTCTCGTTCCCCGAGGTGGGTATCAACCTGGCGCCTGCTCTGGTGCTGGCGTGGCTGCCACGCGTGGTCGGCGAACGAGAAGCGTTCTGGCTCACCGCGACCGGCGAATCGATCAGTGCGAACCGCGCCCGGGACATGGGTCTGGTGAACGAGGTCGTCAGCGGAGCCGACGCGTTGACCAAGGAAGTGGCCGAGCGGGTGGCAGCACTGCGGGCTCGACACCCGCGCATTCACTCCGAGATCAAGGACCTCCTGCGGGCGTTTCGTTCGCTCGACGAGGACCAGGCTCTTGAGTTCAGCGTGAATCGGTTGGTGGTCGGGGCGCTGCGCCGCCACGACGTTTGACAAGTCAGCAAGTATCTCGTTCCAAGTGGCAAAGGAGCCAGCTATGACCGCAGGGACCGCGGGCGCGCGCACGCCGTGGCACCGGGAGATCACCCGATACCAATGGTCGGTGCTGTTGGCGACCACGCTGGGCTGGGCGCTCGATGGGTTCGACTACAGCCTGTTCACCCAAGTCGCGGGGCCGGCGACGGCCGATCTGCTCGGGCATCCGTCCACCTTTCACGCCGGGCTCGCCGTCACTGTCTTCCTGACGGGCTGGGCGATCGGCGCGATCATGTTCGGCGTGATCGCGGACTATGTGGGCCGGGTCCGCGTGCTGATCACCGGCGTGCTGCTCTACTCGGTGTTCACCGCACTCGCCGTCGCGGTGGTGAATTACGAGCAGTTCGTCGCGTTCCGGTTCATTGCCGGTATCGGGTCCGGGGTGGAGCTTCCGATCGGCGCGGCGTTGGTGGCCGAGGCATGGTCGAGCAGCAGGCACCGGGCCAAGGCCAGCGGGGTGATGATGTCGGGGCTGGCCCTCGGCGCGCTGTTGTCCGCCGTGGTCTACAACTTCGTCGGCCATCTCGGGTGGCGGTGGACGATGGCCTTCGGCCTGCTTCCGGCGCTCCTGGTCTTCTACATCCGGCGCACCGTGCACGAACCCGAGTCGATGGTCGAGGTGAAAGCCGCACGCCGGCAACGCAAAGCGGAACGCTCCGCGGGAGCCGCCAAGGCCGCCACCGACCGCTTCGTACTGGTCCGGCTGTTCACCAAGCCGCTGCTGTCGACCACTGTCGCCTGCACGCTCATCTGCATCGGCGCGCTGTTCGCGTTCTGGGGCGTCACCACGTGGACACCGGCGAACATCCGGGCCGTCATGGCCGACCAGGGAGTCACCGGCGGCGAGGTGGTCACCGCCGTCGCGTGGGGCACGGCGATGCTGAACATCGGCGGCGCAATCGGTTATGCCAGTTGGGGTTTCATCGCTGACAAGATCGGCAGGAAGAACACTTTCGTGATGAGCGTGCTGATCGGGCTCGGCGCGATCTGCGCCCTCTATCCGTTCGCGCACAGCTATGCGATGTATCTGGCGTTGCTTCCCGTCGTCGGATTCGGCGTGTTCGGAACCATCGGTGGGTCGGCGGTGTACTTCCCGGAACTGTTCGGACCTTCGGTGCGGGCGTCGGCGATGGCGGTGACCAACAGCATCGGTCGCTTCTTCACCGCCGCCGGACCGCTCTTTGCGGGCGTCATCGCGACCAGTTGGTTCGGCGGCAGTATCGCGATGGCGACGACTGTGGTGTCCGCGCTGATCGTCATCGTGTTCATCGGCTTGTTCCGCCTACCGGAAACCCACGGCCGGTTCGTCCACGGCGAAGAGCTCGCGGCCGTTGAGAATACAGCCGACCGGGCCTACGGATATGACATGAGCACCATCACCCGGCCGTCGGATGACGGGTCGGGGAAGTCGCTCTCGTCGAAGCCGTAATACTGCAGTTGGGTGTCGGTGATGGCGTCGATCACCTTGCCCTGTGTCTTGATCTCGCCGTCCGCCACGTCCTTCATGGCGCCGACGAAGTCGGGCACCGACAACGATTCGGCCAGCAGCAGCGCTTCACCACCCGACGCAAGTTGCACCAGCACACCGGCGCCCGCATAGTTGTTGCCACCGCGGCCCGTGCCACGCGGCGCCCAGTACACCGCTTCAGAGGCCAACGAGCCCTCGACCCTGCGGTATTGGTCGACGGCGTCGACGCTGTCGGCGACCGTGACGACCGGCAGCTTGGCGATGGTGCGCAGTTCCTGAATCCACATCCAGCTCAACGGGATACCGACGATCGCATAGATCATCACCATCAGCATCAGCATCGGTTTCCAGGCGATCTCCCACCCCAGCTTCCGTTGCGAGGTCCCCGCGTCGGCGGTCTGGGCGTCGAGTTGCTTGCGGCCGAACCCGAAGACGTACCAGGCCAATACGCGCGCCAGGGCCATCAACGCCAGGATGATCAGCCCGATGGTGCCCGCCACTCGCCAGTAGAAGGTGCTGTCACCCTGATTGGCCGTCATCGCCACCATCACCGCGGGGATGGGCGCGGTGAGAAGCAGCAGCAGCGCATACGACGGGTGGCTGGTGAGGTACTGGTAATGCGCCGTCCACTGCGGATTGCCCGCGGCCACCACGTAATCCCCGACGTCGGCCTTGATCATCGGCGTCCAGCTGCCGTCCACCACCCGTGGCCGGATCAAGTTCTTGACGAAGAAGAATCCGCACACCAGCGACACGACCAGCGCGCCCCAGAAGACGCCGGGCAGCGAGCCACGGGTGCCTGGCACACCGAATGCGCCGCGAATGTCGATGAGCTTGGCGATGAAGAACATCAACGGCACGGCGAAGAACAGCTCGAGCAGCCAAATCTGGATCAGTTGCGGAATTCGCGATCCGATCCGGTCGAAGGCGAGCACACCCCGCCAGATGAACCGCAGCACGCGCATGGGTGGGAAGAATAATGTGTGCCGCGTCCGAAGGCGCAAACATGAATCACGCAGTGAGCGCCTTCTTGAGGTGACCGACCCACGCGCGGTCCGCGGGCACCCACGGCAGGTCGCCTAGTTCCTCGGCGCCCACCCACCGCAGCGCGCGGTGATCGTTGGGATGTAAGACGCCACCGGTTTGCGTGACGCGGTAGGCGCGCAGCGTCATCGTCGGGCTCAACGACACGTCGGCGCCGATGCGCGAACCCACGATGACGTCGACGCCCAGCTCCTCGCGCAACTCGCGCACCAGGGCCGCGGCGTCGGTTTCGCCCGCTGCCACTTTCCCGCCTGGCAGTTCCCACAGCCCGGCCAACTCCGGCGGTCGTGCCCGCTGGGCGACCAGCAGCAGGGGACCCGAGATCAGTGCACCGGCAACGACGATCTGGTTCGACACTGCCGCGACGGTATACGGCGCATCAGCCGCTCGGGAACAGATGCGGAAACAGCTGGTGCAACAGCGAGCGCCCCGGATCGGGTGGCGGAGGCTTCATCGTCTCCGCCGTCAGCTGCGCCGCATGTGACACGTCGAACGGGACCGGCTCGTGGGTGACGGTGGGCGACGGCATCGGGGCGACGGCGCGCGTCGCGCTGGGCGTGGGCAACGCCGTCGTCGTCGGCGGGAACGAAACCGGTTGCCTTGGTTGGTGTTCGGCGCTGTCGGACACCCAGAAGACCGACACGACCAACCCGACCAACAGGACGACCAACAGCCCGCCCGCGGCGACAACAGAAACAGAACGCCGATGCACACCTCAATCCTGCGAAATGTGTCTGTCAGGGACCTGTCAGGCGAACCACGGTCGCGCTACGTTGACTAGATGGCTGTGTTGACGGACGACCAAGTAGATGCCGCACTGCCCGACCTACCCGGCTGGGAACGCGCTGATGGCGCACTGCGCCGCTCGGTCAAGTTTCCCGCGTTTCTCGACGGCATCGACGCCGTGCGACGTGTCGGCGAGAAGGCGGAGCAGAAAGACCATCATCC
Organism: Mycobacterium sp. ACS1612; assembly: GCF_001667505.1. Taxonomy (GTDB): domain Bacteria; phylum Actinomycetota; class Actinomycetes; order Mycobacteriales; family Mycobacteriaceae; genus Mycobacterium. Next base: position 106,702 of record NZ_LZHZ01000033.1, on the reverse strand, counting down.
CGACATCGACATCCGCTGGCGGACGGTGACTTTCGCGTTGGTGACGCATTCGGAGGGCGGTATCACCGAGAAGGATCTGGCGATGGCGCGGGAGATAAATCAGATCGTCGGGAACCCGTAGCGGCGATCCACCCGAGCGTCGCCAGCGTGGCGACGATGTAGATCAGGCCTGCCCAGGCCAGATACCACGGCCGGGAGATCACCCAGATCGTCGGCTGGGCGAAGCTCAACAGCCACGGCACGCCGATCAGCGTGAGGACGAGCCAGCCCCATCCCAGCACCCGTGCGCCGAGCAGGTGCCGCAGCGGACCGTGCAGCAGCCAGATCATCAGCGGGATCAGCCACACCCAGTGATGAGTCCACGAGATGGGCGACAGCAGCAGCCCGAACAGTTGCACGATGACGATGGCGCCGAGCCGGTCGGCGGCGCCGCCGATAGCGCGCCACGCGAGCACCGCGAGCACCGCGGTGACCACGATGCCTGCGATCACGATCGGCCCGTAGCCGGCGTCGTGTCCGAGGATCCGCGAAATCCCGCCACGCCATGACTGGTTGAACGACGTCCCGATCGGGCCCACCCGGTCCGCGTCGCCGAGCAATTCCGTGAAGTAGTAACGGGTTTGGTCGCCGACGACGAGCGCAGAGACGGCGATGGTCGCGAAGAACACCACCGCGGAGAACACCACCGCGCCCCATCGCCGGGCGCCGACGAAGTACAAACCGGACACCGCAGGCGTGAGTTTCACACCTGCCGCGAGCCCGACGAGCAGCCCGGACAGCCACCAGCGCGTGCTGTAGACGGCGTATAACACGGCCAGCGTGAGAAGCACGTTGATCTGGCCGTAGTCGAAGGTGCTGCGCAGCGGTTCGATCCAGATGCCGACCGCGGTCCACACCATCGCGATGCGTCGATCGCTTTGCGGGCCGGTCACCAGTCGCTGGCTGATCCGCGCCACACCGTAGAGCGCGGCGATGATGCCGAGTTGCCACGCGAACGCGAGGATTCCGAACGGAATCAGATGCAGTGGATAGAACACGACGGCCGCGAACGGCGGATAGGTGAAGGGCAGCGGGAAGTCGGGCGTCTGGTCGGCGTAGACGTAGTCGTACAGCGTGCCGTGGTGGTCGAGTGCCGCCGCGCCGCCGACGTACACCCGAAGGTCGACGAAATTGGCGCCGTTGGGCACCAGGTATGTCCACGCGAAGCGCGCGGCGATGCTGAGCGCCAAAAGCACGGGCGCCGCGGCGGCCAAGCGGGCGGCCATGCGCGGTGCGGCGTCAGTCGAGGTGTCTATCCGCCCGACTCTAGCGACGGTCACCGATTCCCTTCGCATCCGTAACGGTTGAATAACCGCCACACGTGTCACTTGAGTAACACCAGTAACTGGACGACTGTCGGGCGCAGGCGTCCACCAACGAATTTGGGAGAACCATGAAATTGACCAGAAAAATGCTTGTCACCAGCCTGATCGCCGCGGCGAGTGCGGTACCGGTCGCATTGGGACTCAGCGCCACCGCGGCAGCTGAGCCGGCGGCGGCGCCGGCGCCCACCCCGGGCGTGCCGGGCCTGCCGTTCCTGCAGCAGTTGGCGACCAACCCAGCCGCCGCGACCACCCTGATGCAGGGCCTGACGTCAGTGCTCAGCGGTACGCAGGCCGCGGCTCCGGCGGCGGCGCCGGCGGCCACCCCTGCACCGACCGCGACGGCGTCTCTGACGCTTCCGCAGGCTCCGGCGGCTCCGGCGGCCCCCGCGGCCGCACCGGCTGCCGCCACCGCTCCGGCTGCTGCCGCCGCCCCGGCACAGAACCTGCTGTCCGGATTGCCCACCGGCCTCGCCTCGCTGCTGCCGCAGGGCATGCCGTTGGCAGGCCTGTTGCCCGCGGCGACTCCGGCGGCTGCACCCGCGGCGCCGGCAGCGGCCGCTCCGGCTGCCGCTCCTGCTGCTGCTCCTGCACCGGCCGCGGGCGTCGCGCCGCTGTTGATGCCGTTGTCCGCCTTGCCGTGACGGCGCCCGCGCAGCGATAGCCACTACCAGGAATCGGGGACATCATGGGATCGATCAGCACGAAGTTCGGCGGCGCCGCGGCCGTCGTCGGGTCGTCGGTAGCGCTGCTGTTGGGTGGAATGGTGCCTGCGGCCAATGCCGACCCGGCGCCCGCGCCGCTGCCGATCGATGCAATGCAGGCGCCGGGCTTGTCGGCGGTGCAGGGCATCGGCCCGGTGATACAACAGGCAGCGGCGGATCCGACCAACGCCGCGTCGACGTTGATGGCGGCCGCGGCCGCCTTCGCGGGAAACTCGGCGCTGCCGTCGGATTCGCGAAACGTGGCGACGGCGGTGAACCAGTTCGTCGCACACGTTCCCGCGCCAGGCGCAATTCCTGGCACGGAGGCGCATCTGCCGTTGGGGGTGGACCCGGCGCACGCCGTCGGTCCGGTGCCCGATGCGGCACCGGTGCTCCCGCCCGCTCCGGCGGCGGCACCCGCGGCAGCTCCCGCGGCGGCGCCGGTTGCGGTACCCGCAGCGGCAGCAGCACCCGCGCCCCCACCCGACCCCGCGGCGGCCCCGGCCGCGGCGCCGGGCTTCGGTCCTGACTCACCGACGACCCAGGACTTCCTGTACCCGTCGATCAGCAACGGCTGCCTGGCCGACGGCGGCAATGTGTTGGCGACCGCGATCTCGGTGGCGGGCCCGGCGAAGATCCCGTCACCCGGCCCGACCGCGGGCCAGACGGCCTATGTGTTCACCGCGATTGGCACCCCCGCGCCTGCCGCCGAACAGAAGCTGCCGTTGAACGTCACGTGGGTGAATCTGACGACGGGCAAGTCGGGCAGCGCGACGCTCAAGCCGCGGCCTGACATCAACCCGAACGGGCCGACGACACTGTCGGCCATCGTCGAAACCGGCTCGGGCAGCATCATCTCGACGATCTTCGGACAGGTGACCACGCTCGACAAGCAGTGCCAGTTCATGCCGACGATCGGGTCGACGGTCGTTCCGTGAATTCGGCGTCTGCCCAAAGCTGGGTTGATCAGTAGGCCATGAAGAGGATCATGTCCCGGTCGTACTCGCGGCCGGGATGTGCCTCGGCCAGATGAGCCTGGGCCTTCTCGACGAGGTCGTCCTCGTCCTTGCCGGTGATCGCCTCACCACAGGGGCAATTCAAGTGAGTCTTCATATGTTCACAATCGCATATCCGCCAAGATGGCGGTCATGGACTTGTACGACGTGATGCGCACCGCCGGTGCGGCCCGCCGATTCACCGACGACGCGCTGCCCGACGAAGTCATCGAGCGCATCCTCGACAACGCCCGCTTCGCACCCAGCGGTGGCAACCGCCAGGGCGCACGGGTGATCGTCGTACGGGACCGGGCCACCCGTGAAGCGATCGTCGAACTGAGTGTCACCGGCGCGCAGCGCTACATCGCGCAGTCCAGGAACGGCGAGGGCCCGTGGAACCCGGTGCAGCCCATGCGGGTTTCGCCCGAACAGGTCGCCGCCACCGAGGTGCCGCCCCAGCTCGGCGCCCCTGTGCTCAGCGCCGCCGCCGTCCTCGTCGTCACGGTTGACCTCAACATCTGTGCGGCAATGGACCAGGACCTCGACCGCATTGGCGTCGTCTCCGGCGCGTCTGTGTATCCGTTCGTCTGGAACATCCTGCTTGCCGCCCGCAACGAGGGCTACGGCGGCGTGCTGACCACCATGGCGGTGCCCGAGGAGCCGCGGGTCAAGGAATTGCTCGGCATCCCCGACGATTACGCGATCGCCGCCATCCTTCCGATCGGCAAGCCCGTCAAACAGTTCACCAAGCTCACCCGCAAGCCGGTCAGCGAACTCGCGACCCGCGAACGCTTCGACGGTAAGCCGTTTGTCGTCGGGTAACGGTTCGGCAGTTAGCTGAAATCGATGAGGTGTCATCGCTTCCCTTCGCGACGGCAGCCGTGAGACCTTGGATCCGTGACCTGCACGCTGGGCTACGCCACAGCCAGCGCCGCCGAGCAGAACCTGGAGGGACAGCTCGCGGAACTCAATGCTGCAGGCGTCGACCCGCGACGGGTGTTCACCGACAAGTTGTCCGATACCGCTGAGCGGGCCCGTGCCGGCCTGCACGCGATGCTGAGCTACGCGCGTTCGGGCGACACCGTCATCGTCGTCGCGGTCGACCGCCTTGGCCGCTCGGCCGCCGAGGTGACGCGCACGATCGCCGACCTCACCGACCGCGGAATCAGGCTGCGCACCCTGAAAGAGGGGCTCGACACCGGGACGTCGACGGGCCGCGTCGTCGCCCACATCCTGACGTCACTGGCCCAACTCGACCTGCAGCACGACCACCACGCGAGCTAACCCTTCGCCGCCTTGGCTGCCGCTTTCGCCTGCTTCTTGTACGACCGCACCTTCTCCAGCGATCCCGCGTCTGTCACGTCGGCCACCGACATGTACGACCCCGCCTTGCCGTAGTCCCCCGCTGCCTGCCGCCACCCCTTAGGCGTCACTCCGTACTGCTTGCCCAGCAGCGCGAGAAAGATCTTCGCCTTCTGCTCGCCGAACCCAGGCAGCGCCTTGATTCGACGCAGCACCTCTGGGCCGTCCGGGCTGCCCGCCGTCCACAGCGCCGACGCGTCACCGTCGTACTGGTCGACGATGATCTGCGCCAGATCCTGGATCCGCTTCGCCATGGATCCCGGAAAGCGGTGTATTGCAGGGGTTTTCGAGCACAGCGCCGCGAATTTGTCGGGGTCGTAATCGGCGATCTCGCGGGCGTCCACCCCGCCGATCCGGTCGGCGATCTTCTTGGGCCCCGCGAACGCCGCCTCCATCGGGTACTGCTGGTCGAGAAGCATGCCCACCAGCAGCGCGAACGGATTGGACTCCAGCAGCGCATCGGCCGCCGGGTCTTGAACTAGCTGCAGTTTCGCCACTTCGTCAGTCTAGATCCCGCGTTTGAGCTTGGAGTTGCCTGGGAACTAGCTTATTGTGACGCAGGTCTCACCGCGAGGCTGCGCGCACAACTACACATCGAGGTCAGGAGTCATCGTGCCCGGGACCCAACATCCACCGCAGGAAACCATTGTCAGCGGCGAAGAGTATCTGGCCGTGCAGTCCAGTCCGGAGTTTCAGGAGTTGCGAAACAGACTGCGCCGCTTCGTCTTTCCTATGAGCGCCCTGTTCCTGGTCTGGTACTTCGCCTACGTGCTGCTCGGCGCGTTCGCACACGACTTCATGGCCATCAAGGTGTGGGGCAACATCAACGTCGGATTGCTCATCGGCCTCGGTCAATTCGTGTCGACATTCGTCATCACAGGTATCTACGTCCGGTTCGCCAACCGTGAACTCGACCCACGCGCTGCAGCCATTCGCGCCGAGCTAGAGGGCGGTGCGGCATGACCGTCGACATCGTTGCCGCCGAGGCCGTCGGCAACCCCGTCGCCAACATCGGGATCTTCGCGCTGTTCGTCGCGATCACCCTGTTCATCGTGATCCGGGCCAGCAAGAAGAACACCACCGCCGCCGAATTCTTCACCGCGGGACGCGCCTTCACGGGCCCGCAGAACGGCATCGCGATATCGGGCGACTATCTGTCTGCGGCCAGCTTCCTCGGCATCGCCGGCGCCATCGCGGTTTACGGCTACGACGGCTTCCTGTACTCCATCGGCTTCCTGGTCGCCTGGCTGGTCGCCTTGCTGCTGGTGGCCGAATTGCTCAGGAACTCAGGCAAATTCACCATGGCCGATGTGCTCAGCTTCCGGCTCAGGCAGCGTCCGGTACGCATCGCCGCGGCCACCACCACCCTGGCCGTGTGCCTGTTCTACCTGCTCGCCCAGATGGCCGGCGCGGGCGGCCTGGTCGCGCTGCTGCTCAACGTCACCGGCGATCTGGGCCAGGCGCTGGTGATCGCCGTCGTCGGCTTGCTGATGATCCTCTATGTGTTGATCGGCGGGATGAAGGGCACCACCTGGGTGCAGATCATCAAGGCCGTGCTGCTGATCGGCGGCGCCGCGCTGATGACCGCCATCGTGCTCGGCAAGTTCGGGCTGAACTTCTCCGAGATCCTCGGCGCCGCACAGACCGCCGTCTCCGACTCGGCCAACGCGGCCGTCGCCAAGCGCGACGTGCTGGCGCCCGGCGCCCAGTACGGCACGTCCCTGACATCGCAGATCAACTTCATCTCGCTGGCGCTGGCCCTGGTGCTCGGCACCGCGGGCCTGCCGCACGTGCTGATGCGTTTCTACACGGTGCCGACGGCCAAGGAGGCCCGCCGCTCGGTGGTCTGGGCGATCGTGTTGATCGGCGCGTTTTACCTGTTCACGCTGGCACTGGGTTACGGCGCCGCGGCGCTGGTCGGCCCGGACGAGATCCTGGCGGCGCCAGGCGCGCAGAACTCCGCCGCGCCGTTGCTCGCCTTCGAACTCGGCGGCGTGATCCTGCTCGGTGTGATCTCCGCGGTCGCGTTCGCCACCATCCTCGCGGTGGTGGCCGGCCTGACCATCACTGCCGCAACGTCATTCGCGCACGACATCTACGCCAGCGTGATGAAGAGCCATCAGGTGACCGAGGACGAACAGGTGCGGGTCTCCCGCATCACGGTCGTCGTGCTCGGCATTCTCGCGATCGGCCTCGGCGTCCTGGCCGCCGAACAGAACATTGCCTTCCTGGTCGCACTGGCGTTCGCGGTCGCGGCGGCAGCCAACCTGCCGACGATCCTGTACTCGCTGTACTGGCCGCGGTTCAACACCCGCGGCGCGCTGTGGAGCATGTACGGCGGGCTGATCTCCACGATCGTGCTGATCGTCTTCTCCCCCGCGGTCTCGGGCGCCAAGACCGCGATGCTGCCGAGCGTCGACTTCGCGTGGTTCCCGCTGGCCAATCCCGGCATCGTGTCGATACCGCTGGCATTCTTGCTCGGCATCGTCGGCACGCTGACCTCACCCGACCGCGGCGACCCGATGGTCAACGCCGAATTCGAGGTGCGCTCGCTGACCGGCATCGGCGCGGAGAAGGCCGTTAGCCACTAGCACCACGGGATTACCGAGGCGTCCAGGTGGGTTATCTTCACCCGTGACCGCTCGACGCTTCGCCTTCGGCCTGTTGGCCTATGCGTTTGCGGCCATCATGGTCGGCACCACTTTGCCGACGCCGATGTACGCGCTGTACGGCGAGCATATGCACTTTGCGGTGTTGACCACCACGGTGATCTACGCGAGCTACGCGGGCGGCGTGCTGTTCGCCCTGCTGGTGTTCGGACGCTGGTCCGACGCGATCGGCAGACGGCCCGTGCTGCTGGCGGGTGTGGTGGCCGCGCTGGCGAGCGCCGCAGTCTTCCTCGCCGCCGACTCGGTGTCGCTGTTGCTCGTCGGGCGCGTCTTGTCCGGCCTGTCGGCGGGCATCTTCACCGGCACCGCCACCGCGGCCGTCATCGAAGCCGCACCGGAGTCGTGGCGCACCAGGGCCGCGGCGGTGGCGACGGTCGCCAACATGGGCGGCCTCGGCGTCGGGCCGTTGTTGGCCGGGCTGCTCGTGGAGTACGCGCCTGCGCCGTTGAAGCTCAGCTTCGTCGTGCACATCGTGCTGGCGGTGTTGGCGGGCGTAGCGGTGTTCGTCGTGCCGGAAACCTCTGCGCGCACGGGCAGCATCGGTGTGCAGCGGTTGTCGGTGCCTCCCGAGGTGCGCGCCGTGTTCGTCGTCGCCTCGCTTGCCGCATTCGCCGGCTTCGCGGTGACGGGATTGTTCGCCGCGGTGGCCCCGTCGTTCCTCTCCGGGGTCGTCGGCATCGACAACCACGCGGTGGCCGGGCTCATCGCCAGCACGATCTTCTTCGCGTCGGCGATGGCCCAGCTGGCCGCGCGCAACCTCGACCCGAACCGTGCGGTCGCGATCGGCTGCGCGATCCTGGTGGCAGGCATGGTGGTTCTCGCTGTGGCGCTGGAGGTGTCGTCGCTGACCGGGCTGATCGCGGCCGCGGTGGTGGCGGGTATCGGGCAGGGCATCAGCTTCAGCCGGGGCCTGGCGGCGGTCGCCGAACGCACACCCGCCGACCGTCGGGCCGAGGTCAGTTCGACGTACTTCGTCGTCGCGTACATCGCGATCTCACTGCCGGTGGTCGGCGAAGGCGTCGCGGCAAGGCACTGGGGATTGCAGACGGCCGGTGTGACTTTCGCGATCGCCGTGGCGATCCTGTCGGCGATCTGCCTGGTCGGCATCCTGATACTCGAGGCGCGGCAGTCGCGTGAGGTCGTCAGTTCAGGAATCTGCTGACGTAGGGCGCGAAACGCTCACGCATCTGGTTTTCATCCAGCCCGAACATCTCACACGACGTGGCGACCGTGCCGAGCCTGCCGCGCTGGTGGCCCCCCAGGTAATCCGTGATCGCCGCGCGAGTTTCGCCGCTCATCAGTTCCCCGACGAGCCCGAAAACACGTTCGGCGACACCGAGTTCGTCTGCCATGAAATCGTCGAAGGTCACGTCGATCGAGCGTTCCGGGACGATGACGTCGCGATCGCGGACGAGCGCGTCGAGCATCAGCCCAAGCCGGTCGATCCAAGCCGTGGCGATCTGCTCGACGGGGACCGGTGACCGGTGCATCCGCGCGGAGTAGACGAGCATCGCGACCATCGAGATCGCCACCGGGATCGGGTCACGGTGCGTGCACACCACCGCGACACCCGGAAACACCGTGTTCAACACCGGAAGCTGCTCGAGATGCTGCGGCGACTTGAGCAGCCAGCGCCTGCCCCCGCGCAGGAACTGCAGCGCCCGAAGTTGGGTGGCCAGGTACTCGTACGTCGACGTCTGGTCATGGCTGAGGTAATAGGACTCCCACCGCGGGACGTACGCGAGGGTCTCCATGAACATCGTGGAGAAGTCGTTGGCCAGCAACTGGATCTCCTCGTGCACGTGTTCGGTGGTCATCTCGTGCATGAGCGCGAAATGCGGCATGAGCGTGTTCATCACGCTGACCGCCATGTCCATCCGCGCGACCCGGGGATCCGGTTCGACGCCGGCCTCGGCGGGCAGCGGGAACGGTTCGAAACTCTCCCAGTAGGGCAAGGTCCGAAATGTGGACGCCGTTGCGAGCAGGTTGTGCAGATGCGTGGTGCCGGTGCGCGGCAGGCCCGCGATGACCACCGGCGGCAGCAGGTCGATGTCGTGAATCTCGGGATGCCGCTTCAACAGATCGGTCAGCAGTAGCCGGTTCTTCAGCCATTGCGACAGTTGGCCGAAGAAGTTGACGATGCCCGGCGCGTGCATGTCGTCGATGTCGTGGAGCGCCGCCAGGTAGACGTCGAGGCGTTCGCGGTAGTCGTCCGGTCCGAAGTCGTCGAGACCCGTGTCGGCGATCGCCCTGGCATGCAACGCGCCCGCCTCGAGCGGACAGTCGGCCGCCAGCGTGGCCATCATCTCGCGGATCTGTTGGGCCTCAACGCTGAACTGCGGGTCGGCGAGGTCGTCGAGTTGCACCAATCCCGGTGTGGCGTGCGTCACGCCGACTTATGTTACTCTGAGTTTCGTAATGACGGTAGAGATCGGCAGGCCCCGGGACCGGCGCATCGACAGTGCGGTGCTGCGCGCGACGGTCGACCTCCTCGGCGAGACCGGGTACGCCGCGCTCTCCGTCGACGCGATCGCGCGCCGGGCGCACACCAGCAAGCCTGCGATCTATCGCCGCTGGCCGAGCAAGGCGCACCTGGTGCACGAGGCGGTCTTTCCGATCGACAGCGGAACCGACCTGCCCGACACCGGTTCGCTGGACGGCGACGTTCGTGAAATGGTGCGCCGCACGGCAGCGGTGCTGACCACTCCGGCGGCACGGGCGGCCCTGCCGGGCCTCGTCGGCGAGATGGCCGCCGACCTGACCCTGCACGCGGCCCTGCTGACGCGGTTCAGCGGGATCCTGTCGCAGGGTCTGACCGAACGCCTGGAGAAGGCGCTGGCGCGCAACGAGATTCGGCCCGATGTCACGGCGGCGGATCTGACCGAGGCGCTCGCGGGTATTACGCTCCTGGCGCTGCTCACTCGCGGCGCAGCACTCGACGACGCCTGGGTCGAGCGCACCGCCACCCTGATATTGAGAGGAATCAGTGCATGACCCACGAATCGACCGTTGCGTGGCATGAGCTGCTGGAAACGCTTGGCAGCCTTGACCGTTCCTTCCTCGAAGGCGACCGCGCGGTCAGCGACGACCGGCACATCGCCGACGGCTATCGAATGCTCGCCACCACGCTGGGCGTGGCGTTCGACACCTACCTGTTCGCAGAGCCAAGCCGGCCGATGTTCGTCGAACTCAATACGCCGTTCCGGCGCGACCGCCGGTGGGGCGGGGACAACACGGACGCCTACTACTACATGTGCCCGGTCGACCCGAAGCGCCGCTACCGGATCAGCGGTAACCGAGGCGACAGCGTCTACTTCTCGGTGACGGCGTACAACGAGCCTGCCCCCGGCACCTGGTCCGACCGGATCGTGGCGCTCGTGCGCGACGACGACCTCGACTTCGACGACGACGGCAACTTCTCGTTCGAGTTGGGGCCGACGCCCGACGCCGCGGTGCTGATCACCCGCGACTACCAAGCCGATCCGATGACCGGGCGGCCAGTCCGTTGGCGCATCGAGACGCTCGACGAGCCGGAACCGATTCGGCACGGGGACGCCGAGACAGCCGCCGCGCTGCGGGCCAGCGCCGCGTGGCTGCGCACGATGTTCGCGATCGTGCCGCTCGCGGTCGGGGTCCGCGTCGACGACTCGCACACGCTCGGGCACGAGATATCGCAAGTGGCAAACCAATTCGCGGATCCCTACCAGGTGCCCGACGCCAACTTCGGCTGGTCCGCGCGCGACGCGTGCTACGCGTACGGCAGCTTTGTGCTCGAAGACGACGAAGCACTCGTCATCACCCATCGGCCACCGCAGTGCCGGTTCTGGAATCTGGTGGTGTGGAACCAGTTCATGGCCACCCACAACGTCAACGATGCGCGCAGCTCGGTCAATGGCCACGGCGCCATGCCGAATTCGGACGGTTCGGTGACGATCGTGGTTTCGCGCGGCTTGACGGCGCACCCGAATTCACTGACCACGCTGGACTATCCGCGTGGCAACCTGGCGTTCCGCTGGTTTTTGGCCGACGAGGTGCCCGCCAGGCCCGAAGTGCAGTTGGTCAAGGCTTCCGAAGCGCCGACGAGCGTGAGCCAATCCTGACCACGTCCCGCCGAGTGTGGGGTTGATGTACGGATTTCTGCCGACAAGTGTGCGGGTAACCCACGTTCGGCGGAGCCACTTTGAGGCGGCCGGCGCTGGCAGGTGAAGATCAGCGGGTCGACGCCGCGAGCCTGCCCGCGAGGATGACGTAGGTGGCCGCGAAGCTGCGCCGCATCCACGCAACCACCCGCGGCCGCGAGATCACCTCGCGGCGGACGGCCGCGGCGAACACGCCGTAGACGCTGAACACCACCAGCGTCACCACCATGAAGATCGCGCTGAGGTACACCATCAGGCCCACCGCGCCTGGCCGGTCCGGCGCGACGAACTGCGGCAGGAACGCGAAGAAGAAGATGGTCAACTTCGGGTTGAGCGTATTGACCAGAACGCCGGACACGATCACCCGCCACGGTGACACCGTCGCCGGACCGTCCTGCACCTGGAACACCGACTTATCGCGAAATGTCTTCCACGCCAAATAAAGAAGGTAGGCGACGCCCAGCAACTTGATGATCGAGAACGCCATCGCGCTGGCGTGCATGATGGCCGCCAACCCCGTCACCGCGGCGATCATGTGCGGCACGATGCCCAGCGTGCAGGCGAACGCCGCCACCAGACTGGCCCGCCAGCCACGGGACAGCCCGGCCGCGACGGTGTACAGCACACCTGCCCCCGGCGTGGCAACCACGATCAGCGTGGTCAGCAGGAACTCCGGCGTCATCCCGGCCCCTAACCGCTCTTGCGGCGGAACTCCCGACGGCTCTCCAACGGTCCGTGCGCCCGAGGCTGCTTCGCGCCGCCGTCCTTGTGGTCGGCACCGCCCGCTGCCTTGGCCTTCTTCCGCTCCAGCGCTTCCCGGAACTTGCGCTTGGTGTCGTCTTCCGGTTGATCAGCCATGACGGAAGCCTATCCCCCTGCGGCCGTCGCCGTCGTGTGCTTTATCGCCTGCCCGGCGGCATCCCGTAGACGTGGGCGATCGGCAGCGTCAACACCACCCGGCGTTCGTCGACCATGGCGCGCCGGTAGTCGTCCCAGTCGGGATGCTCGCCTGCGATATTGCGATACAACGCAATCAGCGCCTCGACGGTGTCGTCGTCCCGCGCCGCGGCGGGCGGGGTCAACAACGCCTCACCCTCGGCGACCGCGTACGCCCAACCGTCGTCGGAACTGACGTGGATCGACGCCCGCGGGTCGCGGCGCAGGTTGCGGGTCTTGGCCCGGTTCTCGGTGATCGACGCCTGCATGGTCAGATTGGGCTTGTCGAACCAGTACGACACGTTCGACAACTGCGGCCTGCCATCGCGTTTGATGGTGGCCAGCACGCCCAGCGAGTTCCCGCACAGCACGGCCAACAACTTGTCGTCGAACACCTGGCGCCCCATGGTTCGAGCCTACGTCCGGATCGGCCTGCGACGGCTACAACTTTCTCAGCCCGCGCATGATCTTCGAGAACGGCAACACCGAAGCCATCCCCTTGCGCAGGCTGCGCTGTGAACCGCTGGCGTTGGTCACCACGACATAGCGTGACCTGGTCGATCACCTGATCGGCCGTTCCCGTCAGATACATCTCCTCGAGCAGCGAGAGCGGCACCTTCGCCGTGTGCGCCAGGGCGGTCTGCTCGTCGAGCAGTTGCGGTTGAATGTCTTGTGCGCCAGTGAAATCGGTGCCCATCGGATGCTCGACGCCATGGCGCGGCCACACCTCAACCGACGCGGTCAGCCCGTATGCCTTGGCGGTTTCGCAGTCCAGCGCCTCCTCGACGTCGTCCTCGCAACGGCCGGTGATGACGGCCAGCATCGCCGCGGGCGTCACCGCCGACGGGTCGCGGCCCGCATCGGAGGCCGCCGACCGCACGACGTCCAGGGACCGGGCGTAGTCCTTCGGCCGGAAGATGAAGGCGGGAAACCATGCATCCGCGTGGCGCCCGGTGATGCCGAGCATGCGCGGGCCGTGCGCGGCCACCCAGATCTCGGGCCACAGCCCCCGATACGGCGGCAAGTCAAACACCGCGGTGCGCAGCGGAAACCATTCCGAGTCCCGGTTGACGAATTCACCGTTGGACTGCCACAGCGCGCGGATCGTCGCGAGGGCTTCCTCGAAGCGACCCACCGGCTTGGACCAATCCACTCCGTAGGGTTCTTGCCCTCACGTTCGCCGGTGCCGATGCCGAGTATCGCTCGGCCGCGGGTCAGCAGATGCAGCGTCGCGGCGGCCTGCGCCGTCACCGCGGGGTTGCGGCGGGCGGTGTCCGTGACGCACGCCCCGAGCCGCAGGCCCATGACGCCACCTCCCCCGCGACGAATTGTTTCACCGGCGTCGCGGCACCACCCCCTGGTTCCGCGCAGCGGTTCGGTGGCTCATGACTAGGCAACTAAGATTGCGGTCATGGCCCGGTACGCTGCTTTCCTGCGTGGCGTAAACGTCGGCGGCGTCAATCTCAAGATGCCCGACGTGGCCAAGGCATTCGAAGATGCTGGATTGACAAGCGTCCGAACGATCTTGGCGAGCGGGAACGTGGTGTTTGAGAGCCGCGCCGGGGTGGACGTGGTGCGGAAGAAGGCCGAGAAGGCGCTGCGCGACGCGTTCGGTTACGACGCCTGGGTACTCGCATACGACATGGACACCGTCGCCAAGATCTCCGAGAACTATCCGTTCGACCGCGAAGTCGAAGGCCACCACTCCTACGTCACCTTCGTCACCGACGAGCAGGTGCTCGACGAGCTCGCTGCGCTCGCCAAAGACGCGGGGCCCGACGAAAAGATCACCCGCGGCGACGGCGTCATCTATTGGCAGGTGCCAAAGACGGGCACGCTGGACACCACGATCGGGAAGACCATGGGCAAGAAGCGGTACAAATCGTCGACCACCACCCGCAATCTGCGCACCGTCGAGAAAGTGCTGCGGTGACGGCGGCCCCGACGGCGAAGGCGGACGGCACGGTGTTGACGGGCGTCTCCGAGTCCGCCCTGCTGACGCTGAGGGTGCGGGCCAACGAGGCACGCAGGCCGGATTCGATCATCGACGACCCGATGGCGATCGAGTTGGCCGACGCCATCGACTACGACTATGCGAAGTTCGGCTTCAGCAGGCGCCAAGACATGGCGCTGCGGGCGCTGGCCTACGACAGGGCCACCCGCCGCTACCTCGGCGACCACCCGAAGGCGACGGTCATCGCGCTCGCCGAGGGCTTGCAGACCAGCTTCTACCGTCTCGACGCGGCCGGAGTCGGTGACGAATTTCATTGGCTCACCGTGGATCTCCCACCGATGATCGCATTGCGCCGCAAGCTGCTGCCCACCTCGGACCGGATCAGGATGCTGGCCCAGTCGGCACTCGACTTCAGCTGGATGGACCAGGTCGACACCGAGCACGGCGTGTTCGTCACCGCCGAGGGGCTGCTGATGTATTTGCCACCCGACGAGGCGATGGGGTTGATAACCGAATGCGCCAAGCGCTTCCCCGGCGGCCAGATGATGTTCGACCTGCCGCCGAGCGGTTTGAAGGCGTTGCAGCGTCGCGGCGTGCGGGCGTCGCTGCGCTACCGGGTGCCGCCCATGCCGTTCTCGTTGTCGGTGTCGGAGATCGCAAACCTGGTGAACACGGTGCCAGGCATCAGGGCCGTGCACGATGTGCCGTTTCCCGCTGCTCGCGGCAAGGTGATGAACACGCTGCTGTGGACCGCGCAGCGCATTCCGCTCCTCGATTCGATCAGACCGGTGTTCACCCTGCTCGAATTCGGCTAGTCAGCCGAACGCGGCCTCGACGTAGCGCAACGCGTCGTCCTTCTCGATCCCCAGCGCACGCGCCGCGGTGACGAACGTGTGCGCGGCGGTCGCCATCGCGATGTCCGCCGGATCGACCCGCGCGACGAAAGTGCCGAAACGCCCCCGGGTTTCGAGAATCCCCGCCGTTTCCAGTTCCCGATATGCGCGTGCCACTGTGTTGACCGCCAGCCCCATTTGCCCCGCTAGTTCGCGGACCGTCGGCAGCCGGGTCCCCGGCGGCAGCTTGCCGTCTCTGACCCCGTCGATGATCTGCGTCCTGAGCTGGTCGAAAAGCGGCTTGGCGGCGTTCTGGTCAATGCGTACCCAATCCCCCAACTCGGCCACGTGCATCAGTATTCCGCAAACCGGCTACTTTGGTGATGTGCAACTGACGGTGCTCAGCGGAGCAGGCATTTCCGCCGAGAGCGGAGTGCCGACCTTCCGCGACGCCGAGACGGGGCTGTGGGCGAAGGTTGACCCCTACGAGATCTCGAGCACCGAGGGCTGGCGGGAGCACCCGGACAAGGTGTGGGCCTGGTACCTGTGGCGGCATCACATGATGGGGTCGGTGCAACCCAACACCGGCCACCTGGCCGTCGCGGCCTGGCAGGACCACGCCGACGTGCACGTCGTCACCCAGAACGTCGACAATCTGCACGAGCGCGCCGGCAGCCAGCAGGTTTACCACCTGCACGGCAGCCTGTTCGAATTCCGTTGCGACCATTGCCAGGGCGAGTATCGCGAGGCGATTCCCGATATGCCCGAACCGGTGGCATCTGTCGATCCGCCGCAATGCCCGTGCGGCGGGCTGATCCGTCCGAACGTGGTGTGGTTCGGCGAAGCGCTGCCCGAGGACGCGTGGCAGCGGTCGGTCGACGCGGTGACCAACGCCGATCTGGTGGTCGTCGTGGGCACTTCCTCGATCGTCTATCCGGCGGCCGGACTGCCCGAGTTCGCGGTGGCCAAGGGCACCCCGGTCATCGAGGTCAACCCTGAGCCGACACCGCTGTCCGACTCGGCGACGGCGGTGGTGCGCGAATCGGCCGCGACCGCGCTGCCGGGCCTGCTGCAGCGGATACCGACCCTGCTCTCTTAGCGATTTCGGTGTGATCGGTCGCGCTCGCCGCGACTATCCACACCCAAATCGCGGAATCACGCCGCCGGAGGCTTGACGGCACGGCCGAGCGCGACCTCCGACGTCGGCACCGGCAGCCACCGCGGAACCACCCACTCGCGGCGCGCACGGGTCACCGTGAAGCCCGCGTCGGCGATGGTCTGCTCGGTGTGCCGATGCGTATGACAGTTGCCTGCCAACCGCGGCCACAGCGTGGCGTCGGCGATGCGCTGCAACCTGGCTCGCGCGCCGGTGCTGGCGATGTGCTCGAAGTAGCGCAACTCGCCGCCCGGCTTCAGCACCGAAAACAGTTGCCGCACAACGCTGGACGGGTCGTCGACGGAGCACAGCACCAACGAGCACACGGCCGCGTCGAACGGCTCGCTGTCCGAGAACTGCTCCACCGTCTGGCTGCTGACGGTGACCGGCACCGGCGCCGCGGCCGCCGCCTGCTGCGCCTGCACTGCCAGCCTGCGCTCGGGCTCGACCGCGACCACCTCGGTCACGGTGTCCGGATACAGCGCGAAGTTCGTCCCGGTGCCCGCGCCGACCTCGAGCACACGGCCCGAAAGGCCCGCGAGGTTCTCCCGCCGCAGCCGCTTGAGCGGTTCGGGCTCGTGGCTCGCCATCCAGGTCCACACCCTGGCGAACAATGGATTATCGACGGTCGTGCTGCTCATCGAGCATCCCCTTCAGCATTCCGATGGTCTGTGTGGGCGACAGGTCGAGGTCGAGCGGTCCGGTCACAATCTGACCGACGCACATCGCCCTCAACACCCGGTCGACGAACGCCTCGGTGTCCCCCCATGGAAGATACGGCCGCGAGATCAACAGCGCCGCCAACCCGTGGGCCACCGTCCACAGTTCCAACGCGAAAGTGGTCGCGTCGCCCGCCGGGTACGTGCCGTCGCCGATCAACGCCTCCACGGCGTTGCGCATGTGCACGAACGCCGACGTGTTCAGCGCCATGTCGACATCGCTGCCCGGCGTGCTCTCACTCATCATCGCGATGCGGTACAGCTCGGGTGTTTTCACCGCGAACCTGACATAGGCCAGCCCCTGGGCGCGCAGCACGTCGATGTTCGACGGCTGATCCGCCGCGACGCGCTGCATCTCCTCGTCGAGTTTCTCGAAGTACCTCGCGCACACGGCGTCCAGCAACGCGTCCTTGTCGGCGAAGTGCAGATAGATCGACGGCGGCGTCACCCCGACCCGCTGCGCCACCGACCGGATGGACACCGCCTTCGCGTGTCCGGTCTCGAGCAGCAGTTCAGTCGCCGCGTCCAGAATGTCCTCGCGTAACTGGTCACCGGAACCGCGCGGCGCCCGCCGTCGACGACGCAACCGTTCAACCGTCACGCTAACCAGTGTCCGCCACGGCCGCGGCGACGCGCTGTCGATCATCGACCCGTGGCTCGTCGTCGGCCGTTTCACTGATTCCGATGCGCTCGTGCAACTTGGCCAACGGTTTGGGCGCCCACCAGTTCCACCGGCCGAGCACATGCATGAAGGCAGGCACCAACAGCATGCGGACCAGGGTCGCGTCGGCGAGCACCGCGAGCGTCAGGCCGATCCCGAACATCCGCATGAACGCCACCTGAGCCGCGATCAGCGCGGCGAAGGAAATCGCCATCAACAAGGCGGCGGCGGTCACGACGCGACCGGTGCGGGCCAGGCCGAGCGCGACACTCTCGTCGTTATCTGCACGCGTCTTGCCGGACTTTAGCCAGTACTCCCGGATCCGCGACACCAGGAACACCTCGTAGTCCATCGACAGCCCGAACGCGATGCAGAACAACAACACCGGCAGATTGGCGACGATCGTGCCCGTCGGCGTGGTGCCGAGCGCACCGAGATGACCCTCCTGGAAGATCCACACCAGCGCACCGAACGCGGCGGTCAGCGACAAAACGTTGAGCACCAACGCCTTCAGTGGCAACACCACGCTGCCGGTCAGCAGGAACAGCAGCACGAACGTGATCGCGGCGATGACGCCCAGGACCATCGGCAACCGTGAGGTGATCGCAGCGGAGCTGTCGCGATTGATCTGTGCGACACCGGTCAACTGCACGTGCTCACCCGCGGGCGCAGGCACCGCGCGCAGTCTCTCGAGTTGGGCCTCCGACGCATCGCTGAACAGCGGTGCAGTGCTGCCGACAGTCAAAAACGCGCTGCCGTCCTTGAATCCCGTTGCGGCAGAGGGTGGCCCGGCCTTCCTGCCGTCGACGTACGTGCCGCCGGGCGCCGACACCGACGACACGTCGGGCACCTGCGACAGCGCCGACGCGTACCGGTCGAGATCGGGCGGTGTCACGCCGGTGGTCTCCGGCATGACGACGGTGACGTTGCGTGCGGAGTCGACGGCGAAGTTGTCACGCATGTCGTCGCCCACTTGTCGCGCGGACAGCGACTGCGGCAGGACACGATCGTCGGGGAAGCCCCATCTGATGCCGAGGAACGGCGCGCCCAACACCAGCAGCAGGGTGACGATCGCCAATCCGATCGGAATTGCGCGCCGCATAACGCCTTTGGTGGTGCGATACCAGAAGGTCTGCTCGATCGATTTGCGCACCGGGTCGGGCCGGCGAAACGCCCAACGGGCCAGTCGTCGCACGTCGAGGGAATCCAACCGGTCGCCGAGCAGAGCGATAGCCGCGGGTGCCACCACGATCGCGGCCACCGCCGCGAACGCGACCACCGCGATGCCCGCATAGGCGAACGACTTCAGGAAGTACATCGGGAAGAGCACCATCGCGACCATCGACAGCGCGACCGTCATCGCCGAGAACAACACGGTGCGGCCCGCGGTGGTCATGGTGCGCACCAACGCGCGGTCACGGTCGGCGCCGTCTGCGAGTTCGTCGCGATACCTGCTGATGATCAGCAACGTGTAGTCGATGGCCAGCGCCAACCCCATCGCGACCGTCAGGTTCATCGCGAAGATCGACACGTCGGTGATCAACGTGACGGCCCGCAGTACCGCCATTGAACCCAGGATCGCGAATCCGCCGACGGCCAACGGCAGCGCGGCGGAGATCACACCGCCGAACACCCAGACCAGCACGAGGAAGCTCAACGGAATCGCGATGGATTCCATTGTCAGCAGGTCCTTTTCGCTCTGGCCGTTGATCTGCACGTAGATCATCGCCTCACCGCCAGCGCGCACGGTGATGCCGTCGCGGTCGTGCACCAGCTTTTCGGTCAGCTCCTTGGCGTGCTGCTGGGCACCGCTCTCGCCGCCGGTGATACCTGCGACGATCAGCCCCGTCTTACCGTCCTTGCTGACCAGCGCGGGAGCGGCGGACGCCGGCGCGGTCCACGCGGAGGTCACCTCCCCCACATACGGCGATGCCTTCAATTGGTCGGTGATCTCGGTGCCGACGGCGCGCGCGGCCGGCGCCTGGGCGCCGCGGTCGGACGTGACGCTGATCAACAGCTCCATGTCGCCCTGACCGAACTTGTCGACGAGCAGCGTGGTCGCCTGCGCCGACTCCGACGTCGGATCCTGGAATCCGCCCGCCGACAGGTGCTTGGCCACCGGGATGCCGAAAATTCCGCAGGCCACCATCACCAGAAGGGCTACCGCGAGGATCCGCAGGGGTGCGGCAATGGCGAGCAGTGCGATGCGTTGCAGCACGGAGCCTCCTTCACAGTGCGCTATCGGCGATAACTTATCAACGATAACTTAGGGCGGTCAATCAACCCGCTCATCGGTTAGTACGAGACGTCACCACCGGATCGTTCACCAAGGAACCATTCACAGCGTTCTCACAGCGGAATAGGCTGCGGCTCATGGCGACCACACAAGTGAGTACCCGCAGCGAGGCGTCCATAGCGGACGTCGGCCTGCTCATCTTGCGGATCGGCGTCGGCGCAGCGATGGTTCAGGCCGGGCTGCTCAAAGCGTTCGACTTCCGCACCACGGTCGACTTCATGGAAGCCGGCGGTTGGCGTCTGCCCGGATTCGCCGCGTTCATGGTCACCGCCGCCGAAACCGCAGGTGGCGTCGGTCTGCTGCTCGGAGCGTTGACGCCGTTGGCGGCCTGCGCCGTGATCGCCGCGATGCTCGACGCCTGGGCGGTCAACGTCTCGGCCGCCGCGTTCTGGTCGGAACCGTTCAATGTCCCGTTCCTGCTCGCGATCGGCGCCGCGACGGTGCTGTTCACCGGCGCAGGCTGCTATTCAGTGGACGCCAAGGTCTTCGGCCGCACCCGGTTCGGCGTCCGCGTCGCGGTGAGTTTGCTGGTGGTGGCCGTCGCCGCGGCGCTGCTCACCTGGACCTTGCTGAACGGCACGAACCCGATCCACTTCACGGCGCCCCCGCCAGCCTGAACCTACCCGGCGGTAAGAATTGCCACCATTTTCCGAATCGAGACTCAAAGATTCCTTAATGGTGATGGTTACTGTTCAGTACATGTGGATCGACGACACCAGTGCGGATGTCATCAAGGTTGACTTCGAGGCGCTCTACCACGGCGATGTCCTGGTCGAGGGTGATACCTCGGAGCAGCTCGACGACGAGCACACCCTTCCCACCGCAGTCTGAGTAGGCGCGCGCCGCGAGGCGCGCGTTCACCCATGACAGTTTGCCCACGACGGGCAGTGCGTCGATCGTCCCTTTTCTAGGCCACGTTCTCTTCAGCGTCTAGCTCGACCATGTCGGCCAGCCTGCCGGTGATCAGCTCCTCGGCTTCCGCGACGATCCGCGACACCAGCTCGCCACAGGTCGGGATGTCGTTGATCAGGCCCATCGCGGTGCCGACCGACCAGATGCCTGCATCCAAGTCGCCGACCTCGTAGACCTTGACGCCCCGCTTGCCTGCGACCAGGTCCTTGACGTCCTCGAACTGTCCGCCACGGTTGAGGATCTCGACCACCTCCCGCGACACCGCATTGCTGGCCACCCGCGCGGTGTTGCGCAGCGGACGGAAGATCAGTTCGGTGTCGAGCTCGCTGCCCGCGACGATCGCTTCCTTGACGTTCTGGTGGATCGCCGACTCGACGGTGCACATGAACCGCGAGCCCATGTTGATGCCGTCGGCACCGAGCGCCAGCGCCGCGACCAGGCCGCGCGCGTCGGCGAAACCGCCGGACGCGATCATCGGAATGTCGATCTTGGCGGCGGCAGCCGGGATCAGCACCAGGCCCGGGATGTCGTCCTCGCCGGGATGCCCGGCGCATTCGAACCCGTCGATGCTGATGCCGTCGACGCCCAGGCTCTGTGCCTTGACCGCATGCCGCACCGAGGTGCACTTGTGCAGCACCTTGATCCCGTTGTCGTGGAACATCGGCAGGTGTGGCGCCGGGTTCGACCCGGCGGTCTCGACGATCTTGATGCCGGAGTCGACGATCACCTGGCGGTACTCATCGTAGGGCGGCGGGTTGATCGTCGGCAGGATGGTCAGGTTGACCCCGAACGGCCTGTCCGTCAGGTCGCGGCACTTGGCGATCTCGCTGGCCAGATCCTTCGGCGTGGGCTGGGTCAGCGCGGTGATGAAACCGAGCGCACCCGAGTTCGCCACGGCGGCAACGAGTTCCGCGCGGCCGACCCATTGCATACCACCCTGCACGATCGGGTGCTCGATCCCGAACGTCTCGGTGAACTTCGTGTTGATCGTCACCGCGGCGCCATCCTGATGGCCCCGTCCAAGCGGATAACCTCGCCGTTGAGCATCGGGTTCTCGACGATGTGTACCGCCAGCGCGCCGTACTCGTCGGGATCACCGAGACGCGCCGGGTGCGGCACCTGCTTGCCCAGCGAGGCCTGCGCCTCCTCCGGCAGCGAGCCGAGCAGCGGAGTCTTGAACAGACCGGGGGCGATCGTCACGACGCGGATCAACTCGCGGGACAGGTCACGCGCGATCGGCAGGGTCATGCCGACGACGCCGCCCTTGGATGCCGAGTACGCGGCCTGACCGATCTGGCCTTCGAACGCGGCGACGGACGCGGTGTTGATGATGACGCCGCGCTCACCGTCGACGGGTTCGGTCTTGGCGATCCGCTCGGCGGCCAGCCGCAGCACGTTGAACGTGCCGATCAGGTTGACCTCGATGACCTTCTTGAACCCGTCGAGCGGGAACGGGCCGTCCTTGCTCAGCGTCTTGATCGCGTTGCCGATGCCCGCGCAGTTGACGTTGATGCGCAGCGGGCCCATCTTCTCGGCCGCATCCAGCGCAGCGCTCACCGCGTCGGGGTCGGTCACGTTGGTCTCGACGAACTGGGCGCGATCGCCGAGTTCTTTGACCGCGTCCTCACCCTTGAGGTCGATGACGACCACGGACGCGCCCCGGTCGAGCAGGCGCTTCGTCGTCGCCAACCCCAAGCCCGATGCCCCACCCGTGACAACGGCTACAGCGTCTTTGATCTCCACTGATTGTGTTCCTTTCTCTAAACCCAGTCGCGTAGGACAGCGTCGGTGTCGGCGCCCGGCACACCGGGCGGTTTCGGCTTGCCGGGGGCGGTGCGCGAAAATCGCGGCGCCGGTGAGGGATACAGGTAGTCGTTCTCGCGGTAGAACGTGTCGCGCTCGCTGTTGTGAGGCTCGGCCTCGACTTCGGCGAACGACAGCACCGGCGCCACGCAGGCGTCGCTGTCGGCGAACACCTTGGCCCAGTGGTCGCGGTCCTGCGAGGCGAACACCTCGGTGAGCTTGGCCCGCAGTTCCGGCCAGCGGCTCATGTCGTTCTGGTCGGGCAGTTGGTTGGCGTCCAGTCCGAGCTTGTCGAGCAGTTCGGCGAAGAACTGCGGTTCGATCGAGCCCACCGACACGTAGCGGCCGTCGGCGCAGGTATAGGTGTCGTAGTACGGCGCGCCGGTGTCGAGCATGTTGACACCCCGCTCGTCGCTCCACATCCCCATCCCGCGGAACGCCCACATCATGGTCGACAGCACGCTGGACCCGTCCACCATCGCCGCGTCGATGACCTGACCCTTGCCGGAGCGCTCGCGCTCCCACAGCGCCGACAGGATGCCGACGACCAAAAACATTGAGCCACCGCCGAAGTCGCCGACCAGGTTCAGCGGCGGGACGGGGCGTTCGCCTGCCCGGCCGATCGCGTGCAGCACCCCGTTGAGCGAGATGTAGTTGATGTCGTGGCCGGCCTGCTGGCTGCGCGGACCGGTCTGGCCCCAACCGGTCATCCGGCCGTAGATCAGCTTGTCGTTGACCTTCGCACAGTCCTCCGGGCCCAGGCCGAGTCGCTCCGTGACGCCGGGCCGGAAACCTTCGATCAGCACGTCAGCCTTCGCGACGAGTTGCAGGACGAACTGGCGGCCTTCGTCGCTCTTGAGGTCTGCAGTGACCGAGCGCCGGTTGCGCAACAGGTAGTCGCGACCGGGTTGAGTCGCGGGCCCCGGCCCCTTACCGGGCCGCTCGACGCGGACCACGTCCGCGCCGAGATCACCCAGCAGCATCGCGGCGTGCGGCCCTGGGCCGATGCCGGCCAATTCGACGACTCGCAATCCTTCCAGTGGTCCAGCCATGTCCAAACCCCGCCCTCTCTGCCAGGTACCCAGTGACCGCCGACATATCTTACTTGTATAACCATGTGGGCCGACTTAGGGTGCCTTCTATGACGAGGACTGACGCCCGCACCGACGCCTACACGAGCATCGACGATCTACTTGTCGAGCTCACCGACGGGGTGCTGACCGTGACGCTGAACCGCCCGGACAGCCTGAACTCGTTGACCGCGCCGATGCTCAAGGGCATCGGTGATGCGCTGGAGCAGGCGGCCGCCGATCCGCGCGTGAAGGTGGTGCGCCTCGGCGGTGCAGGTCGCGGCTTCTCGTCGGGCGCCGGGATCAGCGAAGAGGACCACGCGAACCCGGGCGCGGCGGGAACGCCCGCTGACGTGCTCGACGCGGCCAACCGGGCGGTCCGGTCGATCGTGAACCTGCCGCAGCCGGTGGTGGCCGTGGTGCAGGGGCCCGCGGCCGGTGTCGGCGCGTCACTGGCGCTGGCGTCTGATGTCGTATTGGCTTCGGAGAAGGCATTTTTCATGCTGGCCTTCACCAAGATCGGGCTGATGCCGGACGGCGGCGCGTCGGCGTTGATCGCGGCGGCGGCGGGCCGTATTCGGGCGATGCGAATGGCGTTGCTCGCAGAGCGGATCCCGGCCGCGGAGGCATTCGACTGGGGACTGGTGACGGCGGTGTATCCGTCCAACGAATTCGAGGCGCAGGTCGACAAGGTGATCGAGACGCTGGTGTCCGGGCCCGCAGTGGCGTTGCGCAAAACCAAGAATGCGATCAACGCCGCGACGCTGGTCGAGTTGGAGGCCGCGCTGGAGCGTGAGAAGAAAGGCCAATTGGTCCTGCTCGGGTCGGACGACTTCCGCGAGGGCACCAAGGCGTTCCAGCAGCGCCGACCGGCCCAGTTCTCTGACTGACACCACCGGCGAGCGCGTGAAAATCGGTGGACTCGACCACCGTCACTCCGCCACCATCTAGTGGTGAGTACGCAATTCGACATTGAACAGCCGGTGGGCAATGCCGGTGGCTGGCGTGTGCTCGCACCCTTCAAGTTCCGCGAGTACCGCCTGCTGATCGCGGCGGTGTCGTTGTCGATCTTCGCCGAAGGCATGTGGGCCGTCGTGATGGCGCTGCAGGTCATCGAATTGTCCGACGACCCGGCGTCGCTGTCGCTGGTCGCCACCTGCCTGGGCGCGGGCCTGGTCGCGTTCGTGTTGGTCGGCGGGCTTGCCGCCGACCGGATCAGCCAACGCGCCATCATCATCGCCGTCGAGACCGTCAACGTTATCGCCGTGTCCACCATCGCGGTGCTCGGACTCGTTGGTGCCCTGCGGATTTGGCATATGGCGGTGGCCGCCGCGGCGCTCGGCATCGCCGCGGCGTTCTTCTTTCCCGCCTACAGCGCGATCCTGCCGCGGATTTTGCCGCCTGAGCAGTTACTCGCCGCCAACGGTGTCGAAGGCGTCATGCGTCCGGTGTTCCAGCGGGCCGTCGGCCCCGCGATTGCAGGCCTGGTGGTCGGCGCGACGTTCCCGTCGCTCGGCGCGGCGGTGGTGGCCGCGCTGTTCGCCGTCGGGCTGACACTGCTGGTCGCCACCAGGCCCGCGATGAAACCCGCTGCGCCTGAAGCGGATCAGGAGCGGCCGCACCTGCTGCGCGATCTGCGGGAAGGCTTCGTCTTCATGGTCGGCACCCCGTGGCTGCTGTGGACGCTGCTGTTCGCCAGCATGTTCGTGCTGTTGGTGCTCGGCCCGATCGAGGTGCTGCTGCCGTTCATCGCCAAACAACGCTTCGAGGACGGCGCCCGCACCTACGGCTTCATCCTGGCCTTCTTCGGTGTCGGCAGCGCGCTCGGCGCGCTGGCGGTGTCGTCGGGGCGACTGCCGCGTCGCTACCTCACGGTGATGATGACGATGTGGAGCGTCGGTTCGGTTCCGCTGGTGGTTGTCGGCATCACGTCGTCGTTCCCGTTGATGGCCGTCGCGACGTTCGTCATCGGCTGCACCGACGGCGCGGGCATGGTGATCTGGGGCACGCTGCTGCAGCGACGCGTTCCGACCGCGATGCTGGGACGGGTGTCGAGCCTGGACTTCTTCGTGTCGCTGGCCTTCATGCCGGTGTCGTTCGCGATCGTCGGCCCGCTGTCGAAAGTCGTTTCAATGCAGACGATCTTCCTGGTGGCGGGTATCGCGCCGGTGTTGCTCGCGGCGGTCGCGATGTACGCCGCCAAGATGCGCCGCGACGAGTTGGCCCACCCGCTGCGCTAGACGCCGAACAGCGGCGGCAGTGCGAGCACCATGACCAGACCCCAGAAGAAGTGGGTCAGCATCGGTGCGAGCACGCCGCCGGTGGCCCGTCGTTCGAAGGCGCACACCACGCCGAGGATCAGGGCGGCAAAGCCCAGCATCGGGTTGCCGGTGGTGGCCCCGGTGGCGATGACGTAGACGACCGTCGACACCAGCACCGGATGCCACTTGCCCAGCGCGGTGTAGAGCGCGCCGCGGAAGAACAACTCCTCGGCGAGGCCGTTGATCACCGTGATGAATGTGACCAGCGCCAGCGGCCCGTAGTCGGCGAATTCCAGTACCCGGGTGATGTATTCGCGCACGGGTGGTATTTCGCGCGCGATCAAACCGCCGAGCAGAAAGACGGCGCCCAGCGCAACTCCGATCGCGGTTCCGGTGATCACCGGCCGTTGGTTGCGGCCCCGGAAGCGGATACAGCCGAGGTGCAACGGCCCAGACAAGAAGGCGCCGAGCGTCCAGACCCCGGCCAGCGCGAGCGTGAGCCAGTAGAACGACTCGTCGCCCGGCGGCCGCGTCAGCGAATACCCAAGCAGCGCACCGCCGATCACCAGTACCACAGCGACGACGATGCGGCGTCGCTGGATCACGCTCGGCGGCTCGTGGTGCGCGACGGGGCACGCGCCGACGATGCCTCTGACGTCGTCGAGGAATCCCGTCGTCATGCCGATTTCGCCCTCGGCGCCAAACTGATCAGGGTGTCGAGTCCGGTGCGCAGCGCGCCCGCAACGGGACCCGGCACCAGCCCGAGCAGACCGAGCACCGGCCATGCGATGGGCGGCATGACGGCCCGCGCCAACTGCCGGATGCGAGCAGTGTCCCCGCCTGCCCACACTGGGTCGGTGTCGGCCAGATGGTGCGGATCGGCCAACTCGTTGACCGGCCGCGGCCGATCGCTCCACAGCGCACGGGATATCGCGTCGTCGATACTCAACAGCCCGCCGGGCGGGTCGGGCACCACATCGCGCAACCTGGCTTCCGACGCCATCATCGGATGGTCGAGCGACTCCACCAGATCGGAGGCCAGCCCACCCGGGACCGGCAGCACCGCGGCCGTCATCCTCGACACCACGCTGGTGTCCACCATCGGCACAGGCAATTCCGCGCGCCACTTGCCCGAGATCCGCGCATAGGACCGCAGCAGATCGCCATAGGACGTCGTCTCGGGGCCGAAGATGTCGTAGGCACCGGCGGGCACGCGCTGGCCGTCGGCGGCGGCCACGAGGTAGTAGAGCACGTCGCGGATCGAGATCGGGTCCATCGGATTCACCGACCAGGCAGGCATCGGGATCAGCACGAACCGGTCGCCGACGTAGCGCAGCATCTCGAACGACGTCGACCCGGCACCGATGATCATCGCCGCGCCGAGCCACACCACATCCGCGCCGCCGTCGACGCTCAACGCGTGCGCCACCTCGGCGCGACTGGTCAGGTGTTCGGACAGTTCCTCGTCGTCGGGCACGAAGCCACCGAGATAGACGATCCGTCGCACCCCGGCGTCCTTCGCCGCGTTGGCGACGTTGGCCGCGGCGCGATTGTCCGCCTCGCGAAAGTCGGGCTGCCCGATGGTGTGCACCAGGTAGTAGACGACGTCGACCGGACCCGCATCGGCGAACGCCTGCTCGGCCGATGCCTCGTCATGCGCGTCGAGCGCGACCGCGGCGATCTGGTCGTACCAGCCGAAGTCGGCCAGCCTGGCGGGGTTTCGTGATGCGGCAATCACGCCGTGCCCCTCGTCGAGCAGAGCACTGACGAGCCGTGAGCCGACGTACCCGGTCGCACCGGTCACCAGAATTCGCACGGGAGTCACCGTACGGAGGTACCCGCGGCCATCAAATCGAAATCACATTCTGGTAGGGACTTCACAGCGTCGGTTGAAGACCTTGTGCGCGTGCGGAATTAATTGACGGCGTCGCGATGCAACTCGACGAGGGCCTGGTACACCTGGGCATTGTTGCGGTTGTGTGCCACCTCGGCATCGGACAGTTCCCGACGCACCTTACCCGGCACGCCTGCCACCAGCGAGCGCGGCGGCACCACCAGACCCTGCGGTACCAGAGCGCTCGCGGCGATCAGCGACCCGGCACCGATCTTGGCGCCGTTGAGGATGACCGCGCCCATCCCGACCAGGCAGCCGTCCTCGATCTCACACCCGTGCAGAACAGCGTTGTGCCCGACGCTGACGTTCGCGCCGATGCGGATGGGAAACCCCGGGTCGACGTGGATCGTGGCGCCGTCCTGGACGTTGGTGCCGAACCCGATCTCGATGAGTTCGGCCTCCGCGCGCAACGTCGCGCCGTACCAGACGCTGGACCCGGCGGCCAATGTGACCTGACCGATCACACTGGCGTTGGGCGCCACCCAGGACTCATCGTGTAGCTGCGGTGCACGCCCGCGAATGGGCAGGATCAGGGGTCCAGACATGACGGCCATCGTAGGCACCTGTTGTTAGACGCCTTGATACACCTTGCGATAACTCGACGGTGACATGCCCACACCGCGGCGCAAATGGTGACGCAGATTACCGCCGGACCCCAGACCGGCGAGCCGGGCCACCTCGTCGACCGGCAGATCGCGCGACTCCAGCAACTCGCGGGCGCGGTCGATGCGACGGCTGCGTACCCATGCGCCCGGCGCCTGCCCGGTCTCTTCGCGGAACCGACGGTTGAACGTGCGCGCACTCATCTTCGCGTGCCGCGCCAACCGCTGCACGGTCAGTTCCTCGTCGAGGTGCCGCAGCGCCCACTCGCGGGTGGCCGCTGTCGAAAAGTGGTCCGGCTCAGGCACTTGCCGGTCGATGAACTGCGCCTGGCCACCCTCCCGCCACGGCGGCACCACGCAGTACCTGGCGACCGCATTGGCCACTTTGGTGCCGTGATCGCAGCGAATGATGTGCAGGCACAAGTCGATTCCCGCGGCGAGACCGGCCGAGGTGAGCACGTCGCCGTCGTCGACGAACAACACGTTCTCGTCGACCAGCACCTCGGGGTGCAGCCGCCGCAGTTGGTCGGCGAATTTCCAGTGCGTGGTCGTCCGGCGCCCGTCGAGCAGGCCCGCCGCGGCCAGCACGAAGGCGCCGGTGCAGATCGACACCAGCCTGGTGCCCGGCCGGATCCGGGCGAACGCGTCTACGGCCTCCTGGCCCAGCACCCCGTCGACGCGGGCAGGCGGGTAATGCGTACCGGGAACCACGACGGTGTCGGCGGTCTCCAGCGCGTCCAGGCCCCCCGACGGCAGCAGGTCGAAACCCGTCGTGGCCGCGACCGGACCGGGCCCCACCCCGCAGGTGACGACGTCATACAACGCCTTGCCGTCGTCGTCCGACACCGACGAGAAGAAGGTCGGCGCGATGGCGGCGTCGAACCCGACGACCGGCGGCAGTAGCAGGACCGCGACGCGATGCATGCCCGCCATTTTGGCATGTTTTTGACGATTGGTGTCATTCATGCCACTAGCCTGCACTCGGCTGATCGGCGACAGTGATCCGGTGACAGCCACTGCCGCGCAGACCCGCACGCCCCTCGGCCGGTTCCACTGGGCCTGGGTAGTGGCCGCCGTCAGCTTCATCGCGATCCTCGGCGCGGCGGGTTTCCGCTCGGTGCCCGGCGTGATGATGAACCCGCTGCACCACGAGTTCGGCTGGTCGCACGGCGTGGTCGGGCTGGCGATGTCGGTCAACATGACGCTGTTCGGGCTGACCGCGCCGTTCGCCGCGGCCTTGATGGACCGCTTCGGGGTGCGACCGGTGTTGTCGGCGGCCCTCGTGCTGATCGCGACCGGATCGTCGCTGTCCGTGACGATGACCGCAAGCTGGCAGCTGGTGCTGCTGTGGGGCGTGCTCGTCGGCGTCGGGACCGGGTCCATCTCGATGGGCTTCGTCGCGACCGTGGCGACGCGCTGGTTCGAGGCGCGCCGCGGCCTCGTCACCGGCGTGCTGACCGCGGCGAGCGCCACCGGACAGCTGATCTTCCTGCCCATCGTCGCCGAGGTGACCACCAGGCACGGGTGGCGGTGGGCGTCGCTGATCGTGGCGGCGGCGGCGCTGTCCGTGGTCCCGCTGGTGCTGATGTTCATGCGAAACTACCCGCAGGACAAGGGTTTAACGGCCTACGGCACCTCCGGTGCCGTCGGACCCGCGGTTGTGCCCGCGTCGAGTTTCCGAGCCGCGTTCGACGGATTGTGGATCGGTGCGCGGGTGCCGGCGTTCTGGTTGTTGGCGGGCAGCTTCGCGATCTGCGGGATGACGACGAACGGGTTGATCGGCACGCACTTCATCCCGGCGGCCAACGACCACGGCATGCCGACCACGGTGGCGGCGGGGCTACTGGCGACCATCGGCGTGTTGGACGTCGCGGGCACCATCTTCTCAGGTTGGCTGACCGACAGGGTCGACCCCCGACTGCTGCTCGTCGTCTACTACACCGGGCGCGGCGTGTCGCTGCTGTTGCTGCCCTCGCTCCTTTCGCCGCACGCCGAGCCGAGCACCTGGGTGTTCGTCATCTTCTACGGCCTGGACTGGGTCGCGACCGTGCCGCCGACCATCGTGTTGTGCCGGCAGTACTTCGGCGCCCGCACCCCGGTGGTGTTCGGTTGGGTGTTCGCGTCACATCAGTTGGGCGCCGCGGTCGCCGCCGCGGCCGCGGGCTGGCTGCGTGATCAGCAGGGCACTTACGACATGGCGTTCCACCTGGCGGCGTGCCTGTGTTTCGTCGCGGCCGTACTCTGTTTCAGTGTGCGAAAGGCCCAGGTCAGCCCTGCTGTAACGTAATCGGGTCGTCGCAGCGACTTTGGAATTGGGTGTTCGCTGCCCTTAACATGCGATGCGACCTGACGAAGGAGCCGACATTGAAGACTCGCGCCAGCAAGGGAATGGGAGCCGCGGTTGGGATAGCCGCGATCGTGGCATCGGTGCCGTTCGCAATCAACGCGCCGGTGGCGGGTAGGGCCTACGCCGATCCGCCGGCAGACCCCAGCACGAGTTCCTTGACCCAGATACCCGACCCGCAGGGCCCCGGCTGCGACGCGTTCAAGACCGCGCTGCCGAACTGGAAGAGCTTCGACAGCCAGCCGGTCGGCAAGGTGCTGGCCAGCATCCCGGACCTCTCGACGTTCAACGCGCTGGTTTCCGGTGGCGCCAACCCCGCCGTCAACATCGTCCCAGTGCTGGAGAACGGCCCGTTCGTGGTGTACGCACCGTCCAACGAGGCGTTCGCCGCGATGGACCCGGCTCAGCTCGAAGCGATCAAGGCCGACCCGGCCGCCCTCGGCAAGCTCGACTACTACCACGTGTTCCTCGGCCTGCTCGGCCCCGACGACCTGCACGGCCAGCGGCCGTCGCAGCAGGGCGCCGAGGTCAAGGTGACCGGTAAAGGTGGCGACATCAAGGTCAACGACACCGCGAAGGTCGTCTGCGGCGGTATCCAGGCCGACAACGCGCGGATCTACATCATCGACCAGGTGCTCGACCCCAATGCGGCCCCGGAACCGATCACGCCGACCGGCACCAGCGCGACGACCATGACGACCACGACGACGTCGGCCGCTCCCCCGCCTGCTGGCTAGGGGCCACGCCGGCTAGAGGCCACGCCGGCCGAGCCGGCTAGAGGCCACGCCGGCCGAGCCGGCTAGAGGCCGAGGTCGCGGCCGATGATCTCCTTCATGATCTCGGTGGTGCCGCCGAAGATGGTCTGGATCCGCACGTCGACGTAGTCGCGGGCAACCTTGTACTCGTTCATGTAGCCGTACCCGCCGTGCAGTTGCACGCAGTTGTCGACGACACGCTTGCCGAGTTCGGTGCACCACCACTTGGCCTTCGACGCCTGCACCGCGGTGAGCTCCTTGTCGACGGCGGCGCGCAGGCACCGGTCGATGTACTGCTCAGCGATCTCGAGTTCGGTGTCCATCTCGGCCATCAGGAACCGGTTGTGCTGGAAGCTGCCGATCGGCTGCCCGAACGCCTTGCGATCCTTGACGTATTGCAGTGTCTCGCGCCAGGTTTCGCGTGCACCCGCGATGGCGGCGATGGCGATGGACAACCGCTCCGACGGCAGGTTGTGCATCAGGTGGTAGAAGCCCTTGCCCTCCTCGCCGAGCACGTTTTTGCCGGGCACGCGGACGTTCTCGAAGTGCAACTCGGCGGTGTCGGCGGCGTGCAGGCCCATCTTGTCGAGCTTCCGGCCGCGCTCGAAGCCCTCCATCCCCCGCTCGACGACCAACAGCGAGAAGCCCTTGTGGCCGGCTTCGGGATTGGTGCGAGCGACGACGATGACCAGGTCGCTGTTGATGCCCGCTGAGATGAATGTCTTGGAGCCGTTCAGAATCCAGTCGTCGCCGTCGCGCACCGCGGTGGTCTTGATGCCGGCGAGGTCACTGCCAGCGCCGGGTTCGGTCATCGCGATTGCGCCGATCAGCTCACCGGTGATGTAACCCGGCAGCCACCGCTCCTTCTGCTCGTCGGTGGCCAGCGAGGCGAAGTACGGGCCGACGATGTCGTTCTGCAGGCTCAGGCCGGGCGTCGCGGGCCCGAACTTTGCGAACTCCTCGACGATCACCGCGTTGAACCGGAAGTCGTCGACGCCACCGCCGCCGTACTGCTCGGGCATGTTGAACCCGATGAGGCCGTACTTGCCTGCGGCCACATAGGATTCGCGGTCGACCAGCCGTTCGCTCTCCCACTTCTCGGCGTGCGGCGCGCATTCCTTCTCCAGGAACTGGCGCGCGGTCTCGCGCAACTGCTCGTGCTCGGCTTCGAATACCAGACGCTTCATCTACTTTGCCTTCCATACAGGTTCGCGCTTCTGAGCAAACGCCAACGGCCCTTCCTTGGCGTCCTCGGAACGCATCAAGGTCCCGATCTCGCGCATGGTCCTTGTCCACCCAGGTTCGTCGCCGACGATCACGCCGTCGTCGACGCCCATGGCCACCCGCTTACTGGCCCAGACCGCAAGCGGCGCGTTGGATGTGACGCGTTCGGCGAGCGCGAGCGCCGCTTCGACGGCGGTGCCGTCGGGTACGACCTGGTTGATCAGTCCCCACCTCAGCGCGTCGGCCGACGACATCGGCTCACCGGTGAAGATCAGTTCCATCGCAACCTTGCGCGGCAGGTGGTCGACGATCCGGAACACGCCACCCGCGGCCGCGATCAGCCCGCGTTTGACTTCGGGCAGCCCGAATTTCGCGCGCTCCTCGGCCACCACCAGATCGCTCGCGAGCGCCAACTCCGAACCGCCGCCGAGCGCGGTGCCGTTGACGGCCGCGATGGTGGGCTTGTCGATGTAGTGGTGCACGTAACCGGCGAACCCCCACTCGGCGTGGTCCGGGTGGAACAAGTTCTCCCGCCGCGATATCGCCTTGAGATCCGCTCCAGCGCAGAACGATTCGCCAGCCCCGGTGATGACAACAGCGCGCACCCCGGGGTCGTCCTGCGCGGCCTGCAGCGCGTCACCGACCGCGGTGCTCACCGCGCCGTTGACCGCGTTGCGGGCTTCGGGACGGTTGATCGTGATGATGAGGACGTTGCCCCGCCGCTCGGTGAGAGCGGCGGGGGGGTGTACGTCTGGTGTCACAGCAGTTCGATGATGGTGGCGTTGGCCTGGCCGCCGCCCTCACACATCGTCTGCAGACCGTACTGAATCCCCTTGTCGCGCATGTGATACAGCATCGTGGTCATGATGCGGGCACCGGACCCGCCGAGCGGGTGGCCCAGCGCGATCGCGCCACCGTTGGGGTTCAGCTTCTTCTCGTCGGCGCCGATATCCTTCAGCCACGCCAGCGGCACCGGGGCGAACGCCTCGTTGACCTCGAACACGCCGATCTCGTCGAGGCTCAGGCCCGAGCGCTTCAGCGCCTTCTGGGTCGCCGGGATCGGCGCGGTCAGCATGATCACCGGATCGGCGCCGGCCAGCACCGCGGTGTGCACCTTGGCGATCGGCTTGAGACCCAGCGACTTCGCCTTCTCCGCCGACATCAACAGGATTGCGGCCGAACCGTCGGAGATCTGGCTGGAGTTGCCCGCGTGAATCACACCGCCCTCCTTGAACGCGGGCTTGAGCTCAGCCATCTTCTCGATGGTGGTGCCGCGCCGGATACCCTCGTCCTTGAGCACTGTGCTTGTTCCGTGCTCGTCCTTCACCTTGATGGCGACGATCTGGTCGTCGAACGCACCGGAATCCTGTGCCGCCGCGGCCTTCTCGTGAGAGCCGAGCGAGAACGAGTCGACGGCGGTGCGGTCGAAGCCCCACTGCTCGGCGATCATCTCGGCGCCGATGCCTTGATTCGGGGTTTGGCTGTAGCGGTTGCGGAACGCCTCAGGGTACGGATGCCCGCCGTTGGCAAGGGAGGAGCCCATCGGAGTGCGCGACATCGACTCCACGCCGCCTGCCACCACGACGTCGTAGTGTCCGGCGACCACGCCCGCCGCGGCGAAGTGAAGGGACTGTTGGCTCGACCCGCACTGACGGTCGACGGTCACGCCGGGCACGCTCTCGGGCCACCCGGCGGCGAGCACCGCGGTGCGGGCGATGTCGAGCGCCTGCTCGCCGGCCTGCATGACGCAACCCCAGATGACGTCGTCGACGATCTCGGGGTCGATGCCTGCACGCTCGACGAGGCCGTTGAGCACCTGCGCGGACAGGTCGCCGGCATGCACACCCGACAGCCCACCGTTGCGCTTGCCGACGGGTGACCGTACGGCCTCGACGATGACGGCTTCAGCCATGACACTTTCTCCTTTGAATGCGGTGTTTCCCCGAAGGTAGATCAACAAGGTTTACTAGGTCAACCTGCTGGTTGGTAGGCTGGTAGCGGCATCGTGGCCGGTTTTGCCCTGTTCGACATGGTTTACTGAGTTGCATAGCTCGGGGGACACTGCGTGGGAGAAGTTGATGTGACGCGAAGCACACCGCTGGCGCCGATGATCGGCCCGAACGGCGTCGGCTCCGGCGCGGCGGTCCGCTCGCCGAAGACAGCCGAACTGGTCGCGGGCACGCTGCGCCGCATGGTCGTCGACGGTCAGCTCAAGGACGGCGACTTCCTGCCCAACGAGGCAGAGCTGATGGCCCACTTCGGCGTCAGCCGGCCGACGCTGCGCGAAGCCGTCCGGGTGCTGGAGTCCGAGCGGCTCGTCGAGGTGCGCCGCGGTTCGCGCACCGGCGCCCGCGTGCGGGTGCCGGGCGCGGAGATCGTCGCGCGTCCGGCGGGTCTGCTGCTCGAACTGACGGGCGCGACCATCGCCGACGTGATGGTGGCCCAGGCGGGCATCGAGCCGATGGCGGCCCGGCTGCTGGCGGAGTCCGGCAGCACGGAGGCGTTCGACGAACTCGACAAGATGCTGGCCGAACACATCCCCACCGGGTGGCAGTCGGGCCGGCTGGCCGAGACGACGGGCGACTTTCACCGCCGCATGGTGGAGCTGTCGGGAAACGCCTCACTGGCGATCATCGCTGGCATGCTGCACGAGATCACCGTGCGGCACACCGCGTTTCTGTTCAAGGAACGCCGGCCGGTGTCGAAGTCGGACTACGACAAGCTGATGCGGTCCTACGGACGGCTGATGAAGTTGTTGCGGTCCGGCGACGGCGAAGCGGCCGAGGCGCATTGGCGCAAACACCTCGACGTGGCGCGCAGCCTGCTGCTGGAAGGGCTGGAGACCGTCAAGGTCCGCGACGTGATGGGCTGACCGAGCCGACCGCCAGCCGTGTGGCCTATAACGTTGCGCTATGTCGGTGTGGACCGGTTTGCAAAAATCGCTTTCACCCATCCGCCGCGTCGACAACGACCGACTCCGTCGCCCGGCGCTTGATGCGCGCATCGAGCGTCGCATACCACCACAATTGCTGTGCGACAACGCATTTAGCAGCATGCCTCCCGAGTAATCGTCGTTACCATGAAGCGCGATGGGATCACGGCGAAACCAGCTCAGATGCTCTTTCGGCGCACATTCCGCTGATCGACACGGAGTGAGCGGCGTCGCAGAATTCTCAACGAAATGGCGGACGCGTTTTTCTCATTTTCGTGGCGGATCCTAGAACCATACGGTCGTGCAGAAATCATTGAGAGCACGCTGGCGCGCCCGAATCAACCAGGTATTGCGGCTTTCCTGGGCAAGCTAACCCCTTGAAGTAATGGCACCCAGTTCAAATGCGTTCCGAACCGACGGGCGTGCTGTGCCAGTTCACCCAAGACACTGAAGCCGCGGACAGCTTTCGAGGCAAGCGCGGCACTGTCGCCGGCGAGGTATGCCGAAGTATTCGGAGGGTTGGATTCTGACGTTGCTAGGGCCCTGCGTGAATGTAGGGCGCCCATCGGCTGTGATGGTGGCGGTTGAGGGCGCGTAGCTGGCGGGCGGCATGGTGCAGGGCTACAGCGGCGGCATCGGCGGTGCCGGGCGTCATCTGGGCGAGGGTGCTGTAGAAGCCTTGCGTGACTCTTGCGGCGTCGGCGTCGTTTATCGGCCACAGCGCGGCGACGACGTGGCGGTATCCGGCCAGCTGACAGGCTGCGGCCAGATGGATCGGTTCGTCGAGCAGGCGGGTGCCGGTACGCGCCGTGGTGCAGGCCGATAGGAAAGCCAATACCGCACCTGGGGAGTGAGCTGCGGCGAGGTCATCACCGTGAAAGGTTTTGTGCGCCAGTCGGAGAACAATAGGAGCCCGGCTCTCGGATCGTTGAGACTGCTGTCGCCGTGGCAGGCGAAGTGCACCCAATTATGGTGGGGCAGGGCGGCGGTGACGGTGGCGGAGGTCGCGGCCTCAGTGTCCGGCAGGCCAAGCACCTCGACGCGGTCGGACAGAAGTTGTTGGAGGAACGCCGATTCGGTGGCCATGCCGGGAAGGTCGGGCTGGCCCGGCGTGCTAGGCATCGCCACACAAACATTCGCGGTTCAGCCGCCGCCGGTCGCTGGGTGCGAGCGTACAGCAGGACCCGCACTGTGGGCATCGTCGCAGTGAGCGGGTCCAGCGCCGCGTCTGCCCGACCTATCGTCAGTTAAATGTAGCGAGGTGCATTTCGCCACAACGCATTTCGCTGCGGCCGTCTATTGCCCCGTCGCTTCTCAATCTAAGTTCGTTTTCTTGGCCTTTCGGTGTCGCTTCTGCCAGTGACGCTTCGGTGACGGCGCAGCAACGTCATGTGAGCAGGAGCATGACTGCAAATGACAACACGCGTGCTCTTCGGTCACGCCACTGGTCGGGGCCTCGCGCGTAGTGTCCCGCCCATGAGGCCATTCACGCGGGTGAGCAGAGATCGCCGCAGCGGCGGGTCGCTATCACGCCAGGCAGCTCGCGCATGAGGTCTTGGACTCCCCAGAAGCATCCACCCGCCAGGATCGCGATGTTGGTGGTCGTCGTCGCGGCTCCGTGAGCTCTGAATCAGCCTGCTGTCCTGAGTTTTTCGCGGATTCAAAGAGGCTCAGGTAGCCCCCCATAACCCTGCGCATCGAGGTCGTCGCGGTGGATGAAACGCAGCGCCGCGGAATTGATGCAGTGCGCAGGCCGCCTTCGGAACGGGGTCCGTCGGCGAAAACATGCCCGAGGTGGCTGTCGCCATGGCACGAGCGCACTTCGGTGCGCACCATGAAGTGGCTGTGATCAGACTTTTCGACGACGTTGTCGCCGTCGAGCGGCTTGGTGAAACTCGGCCAGCCCGTACCGCTGTCGAACTTATCGACAGATGCGAACAGCGGCTCACCAGACACCACGTCGACGTAGATGCCCGGCTCGTGGTTGTCGAGATATTCGCCGGTGAAGGGTCGCTCGGTGCCGCTTTCCTGGGTGACGTAGTACTGCTCGGGGCGCAACGCGTCAATCGCGGCCGGATTCTTGTGGTAGTCGTGCGTCACAGGTGATCCTCGTCATCAATGCGGGGCTTGTCGTCCAATGGGCTAGTTGCGGCCGGCCATGATGCCGCCATCAACGTTGAGAATCGTGCCCGTGATCCAGCTTGCTTGGTCGGAGAGCAGAAAAGTGATGGCGTTGGCCACGTCGGCCGGGGTGCCGACACGTCCCAGCGGGTGCAGTGGCGCGAAAGTCGCCAGCGTGGCGTCGATCTCGTCCTTGGAGACAAATTTTTCGTAGAGAGGTGTTTTCACCACCGCCGGGGCGACGGCGTTGACACGGATCTGATGGCCGGCCAGTTCGATGGCCAGATTGTGGGTGAGGGCGTGTAGCCCTGCCTTCTGCATGGAGTAGCCCGACGACGGTGTCGCGCCGATGGCCTGATGCGCCCACATGGCGCCGATATTGACGATCGAGCCACCCGCACCGTTGGTGATCATGCCCGCGACCACGGTCTGGGTGAGAAAGAACAGCGCGTAGTTCAAGTCGAGGTACGAGTCGTAGACCTCGGCGTCGTAGTCCATGAATGGTTTTGGGATGAAGTAGCCGGCCGCGTTGACCATCAGCGTTGCATCCCCGTGGTGCTCAGATAGCGCGCCCTGGACATCGGTGACCGCGGATCGGTCCGTCAGCTCGGCGGCGATCCCCCAGGATTGACCGCGCCGACTGGTGAGCTCGGCCACGGTGTCATCGACACGATCTTTCGCGCGTCCAATGATCACCGCGCTGCCCCCGTACTCGACGACGTCGATCGCAACCTGCCGTCCCATGCCGGCACTGCCGCCGACAACAATGACCTTCTTGCCCTCAAAATGCATGTCCGGGATCCCTTCCTGGTTCTCCTGACGGCTCCGACTGGACCGCAGCTCAGGTCTGTCGGGAGTCAAGCCTGGGCCGCCCAGGGGTGAACTGTCTTCACCCCGCAGCGTCAATCACCTGGGTGAGCACAGACCAAGACCGTGAGCGCGGTATCGCATTGCCCAGGTCGCTGCAACGCTGTAGGCGCGGTGCAATTGCGCCGCGCCATAGGCGCACTGTGTAGTTGGTGTTACCGCGATTAGTGCACGAAGGCCCGAAATTCGATGTGCAGCGGTGGTCCAATCCGCCGAAACAGGTTGCGTCATGTAGTATTCGTGTATTTGCCGATGTGATACGCGGATTTTTCCGTCAGCTGCGGACTTCCAGCGGGAAGTGATGGGCAGAGATCTGCAGGCGGTTTCGCATGTACAGCCGATGTGCCGCTGCGCTATCGCTTCCAACGCCTGAATCCAGTTGGACTCCTTCGCATTGGCGGCGTTTGGCATCAGCGATCACCCAGCGGATGAGTTCGTCGGCAAATCCGTTCCACCTGCTGCCTCTAGTGTGCTCACGTCGTCGATGTACATGTAGTGCCCCGACACGGTCGACCACAGCTCGCGGAAACCAATGATCGATACCGCCGCACCCGAGGAAAGCTCGAACGCGCCGACTAGCCGATATCCCGTCGGCCGAAGCTTGGTGTCAATGAAGTCGATAACGGCGTCGGCGGTCCTCCAGCGCGACCTGAGCAAGAGCATTGCCTCGGCAGCTCGCGCGGTCTCGCCTTCGACGATTTCGCGTATCTGAGCCACGGGGCGTAGGTGAAAGGGCGAGGTCATAGAAGTCTCCATCGTTCGGCTTGGGATCGACCGGGGGCCGCGCGCAGTTGAAGCGAACGTGCCCCGGGCTGCTGCATGACTCGCTCTCGGCTTTCTATGCCGTGGCGGTCGGTTCTCCGTTCCTCAACAGTTTCGGGCTGGAGGCGCAGTGCCTGGATGATCGCGACCAAGACCATCAGTCGACTATCCATCGTCTGAACCATCACCCACCCGAACCGAACAACCGTGACCGCGAGAGAAAACGCTGGGCAAACCAGCGGCTCAGGCTTAATTCGGCGGACTGCTATGCAGCTTCGGCGGCGTTCTACCCGTCGGGGCAGCCGTCGTCGATCCATAGCTCAATCAGATGTATGGAGTCGTCCGGCACCGGGTCGAAACCAACTGGCATGCGGGGAAACTCCGCACCAGGCCCGGAGCCGAACGGCGGCTGCCCCTTCAAAGACAAGATCAAATTCGAGTGCGCTCCGTCACCGAGCACCAGGATCGGTTGTCCGAGCAGCTTCTTAGCGACGAACTCATCCCGAGTGATACCGCGCCAGAAGGCGTGGTGCGGGGGACCTACCTCGGTCCCTGGACCATTGACCGCCGCGTCGAGGATATCGACGACCTCACGAAAGGTGTTGATGCCCACCGGTTCTCCTATCAGGTTGTGGTTGCACCGCCACATGGCGGTGAAATCTAGGCCCGAACTCTTGGACATGTGGTCGGTTGTCGGGCGCGCGGTTACAGGTGAGCCCTTGTCGAGCCATCGCTGCAACAGGGCGATCTGGCTGGTGCTCCCATCGCAGCACGCCGATAACGAACCGCGCGCTTAACCCTGAGTCGCGCGAGGCTAGGCCGATGAGGTGGTGTCATCGGACTCTCCATCGTTGGTCGGCGATGGTGTCCTCATCGGGGATGATA
Organism: Mycobacterium sp. ACS1612; assembly: GCF_001667505.1. Classification (GTDB taxonomy): domain Bacteria; phylum Actinomycetota; class Actinomycetes; order Mycobacteriales; family Mycobacteriaceae; genus Mycobacterium. The sequence continues at coordinate 66,485 of NZ_LZHZ01000033.1, read as the reverse complement.
GGCATGGCCGCTTCCTCAGCCGACGCAGCACCGCCGTCGATCCCCACATCGTGGGGCGCGGTAATCGGTAGTGGAATTTCTGGGATCGAGGCCGACGGCGACGAGCCGAGTTGCACGGCTGTCGCCGACCTGATCGTCGATCGGCTCGCCATCGCTATCGGCGCTGTCGCCGATCGCGTCACCATCCCACCGGTCGCTCACGTCAGGCACCTCGCGGGCCAGGCGGCGCGCCAGACTTTCATGGGTGCGCGCTTCGCTGGTGATCAGCCCCATGCCCCCAGCTCTCGGGGGCTTTCCGGGGGTGAATAGCCTTCGTCCAGGTCGATACCAGTCTGTTCCGAGTCCAGGCTCTCTTCTGGTTCGAGCAGATGGGCTGCCACGTCATCGAACTCAGAATTGCCCATCCGTGCTGTCTCCATTCCCTATCGCGGTCTCGCTGCGCATCGCGGTCGACTTTGAGCATGCCGCGCAGCGGGGCGAGCTGTCCTCGCCCGACTACTTCGTTCACCCGGGTGAGACGCCGGCCCTTCTTGTGAAGTCGCTTGGGAGACAACGACAGGAATCGGGATCTTGTGTTGAATTTGGCGCGAACGCTTCTGCCAAGCGTTTCAGAGATAGTCGCTGAGTTCGCTGAGGAGGGCCGATTTCCGCGCGCGCCCACGATGCGCGCGATCGGGTCGCCTCCCTTGAAGACGATCAGGGTAGGGATGGACACCACCTGGTATTGCCGAGCGGTCAGGGGGTTGGCGTCGACGTCGAGCTTGGCGACGGTGAGGCGCTCGACGTTTTCGGCGGCGACTTCTTCAAGTACTCGTGCCACGGCGCGGCACGGACCGCACCATTGCGCCCAGAAGTCCACCAGTACGGGTGTGGCGCTCTCGAGGACATCCGCCATAAATGAGGCATCAGTGACTGTGACCGAATAGGACTGGGTCATTTTCGTGCGGTGTCCTTCCAGACAGTGACATTGGTTGGGGCAGTGCGTGATTGGGCAATCCAGCGCTCCGCCTGGCGGTACCGGCGGTCGATCAGGTCGCCCGTCGAAAACGCCATCTACACGGGTATGGGTGCTCTGGTCGCGGGTCAGGACATAGCCGCGTGCGTCGAGGTCAACCAGTCCCACCAGCAGACCCGAGCGAGGAGTCTGACCGATGGCCACGAACACCGCGGCGAGGCCAATGTCGTACTCCGCGGCGGTGCGCACCCGCCGTACGCGCAGCCCTGTGACGCGGTGTCGGCCCATTATGGCGATCACTTCGGTCGAGTCCAGGACAACGACATTGGGCTGAGCGCGCAACCGGGCAACCATCGCAGTCGACGCGCGCAGTCGGGGCCGATGGTGGATGACCGTCACGCCGCAGCCAACGGCGCAAGAAACAGGGCCTCCTCGATAGCGGCCTCGCCGCTTCCGACGACGGCGACCTCGCAGCTGGCGAACCGATCACCATCGCGTTTAGCGCTGTCGCTGACTCCATTGCCTTGCAGCTCATGCTCTCCGGGCACGTTGAGCGGCCGGTTGACTTCGCCCATCGCAAGGATCAGCGCGGAAGCATGACGCAGGTCGTCGTTGATGGCGATCGACTTGACTTCACCTTCCAGATCGAAGCCGTCGACATCGCCGGTGTGGAACTCGGCGCCGAAACGTTGTGCTTGTGCGCGCATCGCGCGGGCGAGGCTGGGTCTACACACAGGCTGAGAAAAGCTGGGGTAGTTGTCCAACTGCCCCGCGGCCATCAGGGCGCCGCCGCGCAGACGGCCCGCTACCACCAAGGTGTCGAGTCCCGCTCGTGCGGCATAGATCGCCGCGGTGTAGCCGGCGGGACCTGAGCCGACGATGACGACGTCACGAACCCCGGCCTGCGCCCTCCATCAACGCATCACGCTGACGCGGCACCCAGCACCGGCTGTGCGCCGTGCATCGCCACATTGCGCCTGTTGGATTCGCAACGGAACCGGCTCGAGCCGCTGCGTCCACACTTCAGCAAGGATTGCGCGGAGTTGCGGCTCTTCTGGGCTGCCGGCGTACCCTCGTAGCCAGGAAGTAAGCCTATCGAATATCGCGGCCGGCAACGTCATCCGGCTCGACATCACCGCGTTGAGGATCCGCTCGATCGCGAGATGATTTTCCCCGGAGCCCAATTCGACAAACGTCATGGTGCGTTCATGACCCGTCAGACACACATCGACCGCTTCGGCGAGCATCCATGCCATGTCCGCGTCCGAGACGATCGATACGTCAACCGTGGTCGGCGCCGGCAATGACGGCTCAGTCGATCTCACGTCGCAGATGGTGCCAATGCGGCAGTCATCTAGCACCTACCTACCAGGGCGAAAGGAGCTGCGGGCCAATTGGTTTCGCACAGCAAGGCGCAGCGACGCGACCACGAATGAATGCCCAGTTGCCCGCGCGTTTTCCATCAGAGCATCACCACAGCTTGCAGGATGTCGGACTCGCTCAGAAGCGGTCTGTCACAGGCTGGGCATCGAGCGACTCGGTTGAACAGTCGCCGCAGGGCCGTGGGCTGCATCTCGGCCGCAGTGCATCGCGCCGTGTAGTCCAGCGCGTCTAAGTGATCAGCGCACACGTAACCGCACGCATTGCCCTGCGCATCACAGTCGAAGCGTTGACAGTGTCCGACCATGTGAAATTCCACATACGCCACCGCCGGCAAGGCGCACCGGAATCCGTTGTCAAGGAACCCCAGCTCACACTGTGGGGCGAAGTCAAGGCGATGGGTCACGGCGCGAACAACAGCCGGGGTCGTCTTCAGCGGAGTGATGTTTGAGATTAGCTCCGGTGTGGGGCATTCGGCGTCGACGTCTGTACCATGTTCAGGTTTCCTTCCTGCGTTTGGTGAATGGCGGTGGAGGCCGTTGTATTTCATTGCGTGGTCCTTGATCCGGTCGTTGCGTGTGGCGCGTCGTTGTTGTGGCAGCGTGGGGACGGTTGGCGCACGGCTGTTGTCGACGAGGTTTCCGCCGGGCTGGGTGATTGGTCATCACCTTCGGGGCCTGTTCACCCGGGCGATTGCTGCGGCATTGTGGATTTCGTCTCCGAACGCCTCCCTGCGCTGCGGGAGCCCGATGGCGCAGTGATCCAGAACCCGGGCCACAGATCACCCGGGTGATCCTGATCCGCGGGTGATGACCGTTCACCCGACGCGACGACAGGCTCCATCAAAAGAAGCACGGCTCTACGCGAAGCCACCTCCAACACGCCCTGTCCACAGACCGCCACTGCAGACCCGCGGACAAGCGCCGCAAGGGAAGTCCTCGCACCGCGACCAACGGAGATCACATGCGCCCAACCCGAACACGCGCCGGTTCGGTCAAAAACCGCCAGCGCGAAAACGCCGCGCGCCAGCGCGGCTCCATTCTGATCGTCGGTAGCGGATTCGCCGGATTCGAATGTGCACGCCGACTCGACAGGCTGCTACGGCGGCACCGCTCTGCCGCCACCGTGACCCTGGTCTCGCCCGTCGACTACCTGCTGTACACCCCCCTCCTGCCCGAGGTCGCCGGCGGTGCGATCGACCCCCGTTTCGCCACCGTGCCTTTGATCGACATGCTGCCGGGGGTCCGGCTGTTTCGGGCTTATGTCGATTCGGTGGACTTGTCCGCTCGTTCGCTGCGCTGTCGCGACCAGGAGAACAACTCCCATGAGCTCGCGTGGGATCGGCTCGTCCTGACTCCCGGCTCGATCAGCCGCCTGTTCGACATTCCGGGACTGGCCGAGCACGCACGCGGCCTCAAATCGACAGCGCAGGCGCTCTACCTACGCGACCACATCATCGAGCAGTTCGAACTGGCGCGCATCGACGGTGACCGTGAACGCGCGGCCGCACGCAAGACCATCGTCGTCGTCGGATCTTCCTACTCCGGAACAGAACTCATCACCCAGCTATGCGCAATGGCCGCAGTGGCGGCGCACGACTTCAGATTCCAGCCCGGTGACGTCCGGTTGATACTCGTCGAACGCTCAGGAAAGTTGATGCCTGAACTCCCCCACAAGTTGGCCACACGAGCCGAGCAGGAGCTCAGACGGCGTGGCGTACAGACTCTTGTCGGCGTCACGCTTTCGCGGGTTGCGGCCGATCATGTCGTCCTCAGCGACGGAACCCGCATTGGCACTTACACCGTCGCATGGGTAGCCGGCGTGGTCGCCAGCCCGCTTATCGCAGCGACCGGGTTGCCCACTGAAAAGGGCCGACTCCAGGTCCTGTCGGATCTACGGGTGCCCGGTTTCGACGGCGTCTACGCCGGCGGTGACGCCGCGGCCGTGCCCGATGTCACCAACCCTGGAACGATAACGCCGCCAACTGCACAACACGCCAAACGGCAAGGCAAAGTCCTCGCCCAAAACGTAGCTGCGAGTCTGGGTTACGGCCGCGCACGGGAATATCGACACCGCGATTTGGGAACCGTTGTCGATCTGGGTCCTGGGTTCGCCGTTGCAAATCCGCTCAACATTCCGCTGTCAGGGTTTGCCGCGAAACTCGTAACCCGGCTCTATCACTTGTATGCCATTCCGCGTAATGCAAACAGGTGGGCCGTCGCACTGGGATACCTCACCAACATTCTGTTTACCCGGCCGCTGGTGTCGATCGGGTTGGCCCAGCCGGCGGTGGCACGGTTCTCGGCCAGCGAGGAATTCATGCCAGCATCCGCGGCGATGCGCCCGAGTGACAAGCAGATGTACGCCGATGACCTGCGCTACCAAAAGGCGTCCGAGGCGTCGGCCTCTCACCCGGGTGAAATACGCGGCCGGGTCAAGACAATTCACCCCATGCGGACCGATGGTTATCGGTGATCCAACCCAATACGGGCAACACCGAGTCCACCTCAACCTTATGCGCCACCAGACAGGGATGGTTCGGCAGGGCCACAGCGGCGCAATGAGATATGAGCGGAGACAGCATGTCACACGATCAAGCAACCGGCAGGATGGCTGATGAGCTGAGAAGCTCCCGAACGACCGACATCGCGGCACTCGTCGCCCGCTATGCGCTGGTCATAGTCACCGCGTGGTTCGGCGCTATGAAGTTCACTTCCTCTGAGTCCCAAGGGATTTCACATTGAGTGATAATAGCCCCCCTTTGAGCTGGCTCTACAACATCATGTCCATCGACGGCTTTGGCCGATTGACCGGATCAATAGAGTTGATTGTCGCCGCACTGTTGGCCGTCAAGCCGTGGTTCCCGAAGGCTTCCGTAGTGGGCGCGGTCATCGCCTGGCTGTTCTTCGTGACCACGCTGAGTTTCATGATCACGACCCCTGGCGTCGGTGAAGCTTCTGCCGGTGGGTTTCCCGTTTTGTCCGCCGACGGGGGGTTCTTGATGAAGGACGGCTCATCGCTGTGGCTGCTTGCGGACGCATCGACGCAACCCGCAGACGTACATTGGTCACAACCAAACGTTCTGACATTCGCCACTCATCCTGACCTTGCCACCGTGCGATCATCAGACGATCCGGTTGCGTATGAACCGAAGCGTTGACGTGTCGCAAGTGCCGGACACCGGTGCGGTTCCCGACATCGCGACCGCGCCCAGCCGAAATCCGTTCCCGCCCATCGCCGACTACGCGTTCCTGTCAGACTGCGAGACCACCTGCCTGATCTCGTCGGCAGGGTCGGTGGAGTGGATGTGCGTACCCCGCCCGGACTCGCCCAGCGTGTTCGGCGCACTCCTTGATCGGTCGGCCGGCCATTTTCGGCTCGGCCCCCACGGGGTGTCGGTGCCGGCCGCACGGCGCTATCTGCCGGGCGGCCTGATCGTGGAAACCACCTGGCAGACGCGAACGGGCTGGCTCATCGTGCGCGACGCGCTTGTGATGGGCCCCTGGCATGACGTCGGGTCGCGGTCACCCACCTATCGCCGCACCCCAATGGACTGGGCCGCCGAGCACACCCTGCTGCGCACTGTGCGCTGCGTCAGCGGCACCGTCGAGCTGGTGGTGAACTGCGAACCATCGTTCGACTACAACCGCGCCGGCGGCAGTTGGCGATACCCCACCCCCGCTTACGGCGAGGCCGTTGCGCAGGCCCAGACAGATCCTGACACACACCCGAAACTCACGCTCACGACCAATCTGCGGCTGGGTCTCGAGGGCCGCGAGGCCCGCGCCCGTACACGGATGAAGGAGGGCGACAACGTCTTTGTCGCGCTGTCCTGGTCCGAACAGCCGCCGCCGCAGACCTACGAGCAGGCCACCCACAAGATGTGGCAGACCGGCGAAATGTGGCGGGAATGGATCAATATGGGCAACTTCCCCGACCACCCGTCGAGGTCATATCTAGAACGCAGTGCGCTGACGCTGAAAGGGCTGACGTACTCGCCTACCGGCGCGCTGCTGGCGGCGAGCACCACGTCGTTGCCACAAGCCCCACGCGGGGAACGGAACTGGGACTACCGCTACGCGTGGGTGCGCGATTCGACGTTCGCTCTGATGGGCCTATACAAGCTGGGCCTGGACCGCGAGGCCGACGACTTCTTCTCGTTCATCGCCGACGCGTCCTACGCCAACGACGGTGGACGTCGTCCGCTGCAAGAGATGTACGCCGTCGGCGGAGAGCGGGAACTGGTCGAGGAGGAGCTGCCCCATCTGACGGGGTATGACGGAGCCCGCCCCGTGCGGGTCGGCAACGGCGCCTACAAGCTGGAGCAGCACGACATTTGGGGCACGATTCTCGAAACGGTGTATGTGCATGCCAAATCACGCGAAGACATACCAGAAATATTGTGGCTCATGCTCAAGCAGCAGGTCGAGGAGGCGATAAAGCACTGGCGCGACCCCGACCATGGCATCTGGGAGATCCGCGGCGAACCGCAGCATTTCACATCGTCGAAGATCATGTGCTGGGTCGCGCTCGACCGTGGCGCGAAACTGGCCGAGCTGCAGGGTGAAAAGTCGTACGCACAGACTTGGCGCGCGATCGCCGAAGAGATCCGGGCCGACGTCTTGCAAAACGGCGTCGATTCCCGCGGTGTGCTCGTTCAACGCTATGGCTCCGACGCGCTGGACGCGTCATTGCTGCTGGCCGTGCTGACCCGCTTCCTGCCGGCCGACGACGCGCGGATACATGCCACCGTGCTGACGATTGCCGATGAGCTCACCGAAGACGGATTGGTGCTGCGCTACCGCGTCAAGGATACCGACGACGCATTGGCCGGTGAGGAAGACGCATTCATCATCTGCTCGTTCTGGCTGGTCTCGGCGCTGGCGGAAATCGGTGAGGTCACCCGCGCAAGGCGACTGTGTGAGCGGCTGCTGTCGTTCGCCAGCCCGCTGAACCTCTACGCCGAGGGGATCCAGCCGCGCACCGGCCAGCATCTGGGCAACTTCCCCCAAGCGTCTACCCACCTCGCACTGATCAACGCTGTCACGCACGTCATCCGATCCGAACAAGCGTCAGAACGCGCCGGGGCTTTCCGCGCCAGCCACCGCGCCACACATTCGGCGCGTCGGAGCCGCTGAAACAACTGCACGTCGAGTTCGGCCTTACCCCCCGACCGGATAGCGCAGGTTGCGCGCGATCGCCTGGCCGCGCTCAGGCGGCGATAGCCCACAACGCCTCTTTCAAGCCGCCCGGGCGTCCGACCCCGACCCACTGCCAGGGTCAGTGCTATCGACGCGAAGGCAACGAGCCGACCTGTGTGCGTGTCGCTTTCTTCTGGCTCGAGGAAATGAGCCTCGAGATCGCCACCGGCGCAGTCTCCATTCCGTTTCTGACTGGTCACACCCGCGGAGCGAAATCTCCCGCTCTGCAAGGACAACAGAACGCATCTGCGGAGCGGTCACCCGAGCACGGGAACTCGGCTTGCGATGACCCATCCGGCTCTACGCCCCTTCAGGGACAAACCATCTTCAGGATCACCTGGGTGAACATGCAGTGAGGGTGATGATCAGTCACCCCACCAGACGCGAACCTGAATCGGACCCCAGCACACCGGCCTGCTGAACCTGCCACAGCCTGTGTCCGCGCCGCTGTGCACTTCGGCTTGAATGCTCTGATTCACAATCGAATACAACGCAACAGATCACCGGAAAGGAGCCCTGATGTGACTGCCGAAACCTTCGACGTGGTCGTCGTAGGCGGCGGGGTGGGCGGGGTGGCCACCGTGCGCAAGCTTGCCTCGGCCGACCTAGCGGTAGCACTTGTCGAGGATCGGCTGGTCGGTGGGGAGTGTCAGTACTTCGGCTGCAACCCGAGCAAAACATTCCTTCGACCGATCGAGGTGTTCAACCTGGCCAAGGCTGTTCCTGATGTGCGAGAGGTCATTTCGAACGAGGGACCGGATCTCGCGGCCGTCTTCGCCAAGTGCGACTGGATGATCGAGCACCTCTCCGATGACGACCGAACAGCATCGCTGCGCCAAGCCGGCGTCGCCGTCTTTCACGGCATCGGCCGGCTGAACGGCGAACGAACCGTGCGCGTAGCGCATAACGATGACACCGAATCCGTTCTGAAGGCACGCCACGCGGCTGTGCTGTGCACCGGAACTCGGCCCACCGTACCGGACATACCAGGGTTGGCCCAGGCGCGCGCGTGGACCAACCGCGAGTTGACGACCATGACACACGTACCACCGCGCGCGCTGGTGGTGGGAGGTGGTCCGGGCGCCGTCGAAGCCGCGACGATCCTGACCGGTTTGGGTTCGGACGTAACGCTTCTCGTACGTGAGTCCGCCGTGCTGTGCGGCTGCGAGCCCGAAGTCCGCGACATAGTCGCACAGTCACTCCGAAACAGCGGTGTCAAAATTCATTTCGACACCGAGTTGTCCTCGGTAGCACGTCCCGGGGTCGGTGACCCCGTCACCGCAACCTTTCACGGCCAAACCCTCAAGGTTGACGAGATCGTGCTAGCCGCGGGACGATTGGTCAACACCGACGACGTCGGGCTGGAGTCTGTTGGCCTTCCGGGCGGGGAGTTCGTTTCGGTGAACGACCATCTGCAGGCGGTCGGCGTTACCGGCAGCTGGCTCTACGCTCTGGGCTACACCACTGGGCGTGCGCGGCTGTCCCATATCTCCACCTACCACGACCGCCTGGTGGCCGAGATCATCGCGGCCCGCGCGGCGGGGCGAGAACTCACCGACAACGAGTTGGCCGCCCGCGATGCAGGCACCCTCGCACAAGTCATCTTCACTGAACCGCAAATAGTCAGGGTCGGGCGCACAGAGAGTCAGGCCCGAGCAGACGGATACGTTTTCCGGACGCGAACCGCTCACTACCCGGGCACGTTGCGGTTTCTGCGCCTTTACCGGGATGGTTTCCACGGATGGAGCGAAGCTGGTCATCGACGCCGGAACCAACACCTTACTCGGAGCGACGTTCGTCGGCCCGCAGTTCTCGGAACTGGCTCAAGCAGCGACCTTTGCTGTCCTCGCAAAAGTCCCAGTCAGCCTTCTGCGCCATGCTGTCGCACCCCATCGGACCATCAACCAGGTGTGGGACCTGCTGCTCGCCGAGGAGTCCGACCTTGGTCATTATTGAGAACCCGAGCCATGAGTGCCGACGTGTACGAAGTGAAACGCCCTACGTACCAACACCGTTAGACATCGGCCCTCGCCCCGCTGACCGACGAGAAACATGCAAGGAGTCCGAAGATGACCACCGTTAGCCCGATCCACACCGGCGTGGCGTCACACATCGGCAACTATGCCGACGCGGTGGCCGTATCCGCTGGCTGTACACAGATTTTCGTCTCCGGAACCCCAGGATTGCGCGAGGACGGCACCCCACCGGAGGATTTCACCGACGAAGCCCGGCAGTGCTGGGTCAACGTCGAAATGGCGTTGGAGAAGGCCGGCGCCAAACTCACCGACATCGTCTACATGCGCCAATGGCTCACCAGCCGTGACCATGTGTCGGCCTACCTGTCGGTGAGCAGGGAGGTGATCACACACCAGCCCGCCGCCATGCTCAGCGTCATTGACGGGCTGGTGTGGCCCAACCTGCGGGTGGAAGTCGAAGCCATCGCCATCCTGCCGACGTGATCGGTTGCCCCGTGCGGATCAAGTGAAACATGTTTCCGTACAGACCTATTCGCAGCGATATACATACGACACAGAAGGGCTTTCGTCAGTTCAGTCATGCAAGTCATCTATAACGACAGCGAGGTTGCTATCAGGGAGTGATCGACGGCCAAGTCGTCGGCGCCGTGCATTACCGGCGCATCGGCAGTCGCATCGTCATCCGCCACGCAGTCATCGAGCCCAAGTTCCGCGGCGACGGTCTGGGAACACAGTTGGTCCGAATCGTCCTCGATGGTGTACGTGAGCGTGGTGAACGAATCACCAACTACTGCGGATTCGTCGCCGCCTTCATTGCCGACAATCCCGAATACCAGAGCATCGTGGACGCCGTCCGTCCCGGCGTGACTGCTCCGGCCACCCATCAGTAGCGGTGCGCTGGGTCGTCACGCCGTGGGGATGGACGTGAGGATCCGCGCCGCCGTCCCGACCAGTCGGGTCATGGTGGTGGCCGTGATGGTGTCGATGGCCGCCTTCCTCGACAGCACAGTGGTGAACTTGGCGCTGTCGGCCACCACACGCGATCTTGGCGGCGGGATGGGCCTGCAGCAGTGGGTCATTGACGGATACCTCCTGGCACTGGGCGCCATGATCCTGCCCGGCGGGTCGATCTCCGATCTTTCGGTCGAGTGCGGATAATGCGCTTCGGGCTGCTGGCCTTCGGAGTCGGTTCGATACTGGCCGCAACCGCGCCGTCGCCGGCGATCCTGGTCGCCGACCGCGTCGGTCAAGGTGCGGGTGCGGCCTTTTTGGCCTGGCTCGCTGGCGATGATCAACGCCGCATTCGACAACGCCCGCAAGTCAGCGGCTATCGGCAAGTGGACCGCATGGACCGGCACCGCGTTCGCGTTCGGCCCGCTGATCGGTGGGCTGGCCGTGGACTTCCTCAGCTGGCGGTGGATCTATGCACTCTCGGCCATCCCGATGGTCATCGGTTTTGCCTTGACGTTTTCGATGTGCCCCATGTCCGAGCCGTCCAGGACCGCTCACGTCGACATCGCCGGCGGGTTGTTGTCGGCGGCGGGCTTGGCCGCCACCGTGTACGCGCTCATCGAATCCCAGCGACGAGGCTGGCTCGACCCTGCAGTGAGCGGGTCTTTCATCGTCGGCGCCGTCGCACTCATCGGATTCGTCCGATGGCACCGCCGCGCACCGCACCCGATGCTGCCCTTGCAGTTGTTCAGCAGTCGCAATTTCGCCGGGGGCAATCTCGCGACCGCGTTCATCTACGGAGGACTGGCGCTGGGGTCGTTGATCATCGCGCTCTACACCCAGGAAGTCGTCGGCTATTCGGCAACCGCGGCAGGGCTGACCACTCTGCCGATCCCGATCCTGTCGTTTCTTTTTGCCCGCCAGGTCGGCAATGCCGCCACCCGCATCGGCCCGCGATATTCGTGATCGCCGGTCCGATGATCGCAGGGGCCGGGTTGTTGCTTATCCGGCTCTCGGCCCAGGGTTTCCACGTCGCGTTACAGCTGTTGCCTGGAACGACGCTCCTTGCAACGGGATTGGTCTTCACAGTCACCCCGTTGACCTCCATCTGCATGTTGGCGGTTGACTCGATGCACGGCGGCATGGCCTCAGCGATCAACAACGCCGTTGCGCGATTGTCGGGACTGATCGCGGTGGCGTGCATGAGGCTGATCGCCGCCGGCACGCTGACCGACGCAAGCTTTGCACGGCTCCTTCACGTCAGTGCGGTGCTCTTTATCGTCGGAGCGGTGGTCTGCGCGGTCACGATCACCAACCCTGTGGTCTCGTCCGAACTGGTGCCGTGTGAGGTCGCGGCCCTGTGCCGCGATCGGGCTGGTGCCCAGCCTGCCCTCGCCAGCGGCTGCGTGTAAACGCCTCACACGCTGGGACTTTGGCACATTTATCCGGAGAGGCGGCGCAATCGAAGACTGTTCACCGAAACCGCTGCCAGAAGGCGTGCACGTCTCAGAAGTCTTGCTATTTATTGTAGGTTCTCAATTTGCGTGGCGGATGGCGATGTCTCTACCTGCAGGTTTGCAAGATTCTCAACGAAATGGCGGATGCGTTTTTCTCATTTTCGTGGCGGATCCTAATGGGATTTGATCAGCGTGCCGTTGACGGGTTTGGACCCGTGATCGAGCGAAGCTGATCACCGAGCCGCCAGCCGGTGAGCACTCGCGGGTCCGGGAGCGTTGTTTGATTCCTAGTTCTAGATCGTGCCCCGGCCGGTTGGTGAGGTCACCTGAAGCACTGGTGGGATGTTGTGCCGCTCGAGCACTGATCCATTAGGTTGTCGCCGGGTGTCCTCGGGCTCGACAGTGGTTGCACCACACGACAAGTCGAGGAGGGAGCCGATGATCTTCGTGGGCGACGATTGGGCCGAAGACCATCACGACGTGCATGTGATGGATGAGGCCGGGCGGCGGCTGGCGTCGCGCCGACTACCGGAAGGACTCAACGGCATCAGCGAACTCCATGCGCTGATCGGCGAACGCACCGAGGAACCCGATCAAGTGGTGGTGGGCATCGAAACGGACCGCGGCCTGTGGGTGGCGGCACTTGTTGCCGCCGGATATCAGGTGTACGCGGTCAACCCGCTGGCGGTGGCCCGCTACCGCGACCGCCACCACGTCTCGGGCGCCAAATCTGATGCTTCCGACGCCAAACTGCTGGCCGACCTGGTGCGCACCGACCGGCACAACCATCGCAGCGTCGCCGGCGACAGCGCCGATGCCGAGGCGATCAAGGTGCTCGCCCGGGCCCATCAAAGCCTGCTCTGGACCCGCATCCGCCATACCAATGCCCTGCGGAACGCGCTGCGCGAGTATTACCCCGCCGCGCTGCAGACTTTCGACGATCTAGCCCACCGCGATGCCATGGGGGTGCTCGACCGCGCACCTAGCCCCGAGCAGGCAGCTCGATTGTCCTTGGCGGCGATTCAATCAGCGCTCAAACGTGGTGGGCGCCAACGGAACATCGCCGAGCGCGCCCGAGAGATCCACGCCACGCTGCGCACCGATCAGCTGACCGCCCCGGCCCCCATCAGTGCCGCGTTCGCGGCCACCACCCGCGCCACCGTGGCCATCATCGCCGAGATCAACCGCCAGATCAGCGACCTCGAAGCAACACTGGCACAGCATTTTGAGACACACCCGGACGCCGACATCTACCTCTCCCTGCCAGGACTTGGTGTCATCCTCGGCGCCCGGGTGCTCGGTGAGTTCGGGGACGACCCGAACCGCTACACCGACGCCAAGTCTCGCAGAAACTACGCCGGCACTTCACCATTGACCATCGCCTCAGGCAAGAAACGCGCGGTACTGGCGCGCCACGTGCGCAACCGCCGTCTATATGACGCGATCTACCTCTGGGCGTTTTGCGCCCTGTCCACCAGTCCCGGCGCCCGCGCCTACTACGACCGGCACCGCGCGGCCGGGAACACACACCATCAAACGCTCCGCGCCCTGGGCAACCGTCTCGTGGGCATCCTGCACGGCTGCCTGAGCCACCACGAAACCAACGACGAAAACACCGCCTGGGCCCACCGCCAAGCGGCCGCCGCTTGACGACTTACCACCGTGGGATGTCTAGAACCGTACGATCGTGCAACTATGTCACCGGCGGGAGAGCGCAATTGAGCACAAATCGAACGCAGCTGTCGCCGCCGGTAAGTAATCGATTCACGGCCGAGTAGAAGGTCCAGATGGTTTAGCCGGCACGCGAACGCGGCTTCAGTTCCTCCCACAGGTGGACAGTTGCTACGTTTTGCTTCGTTCGGTTCTGTTCGAATCCGTCGTGCGCCGTGCGTGTTGCGGTTCCCCGTCGGGAAAGCCACCCGGCAGAGGTGGCATATCTAAGCCCGCTCGGCGGTCACGCAGGCGAAGAAGCTGACTTAACAAGTGCAGCGCTTGTAGCGGGAAGTAGATCGTCATCTCCTCACGCGCGGTCATCTTGTAGAAGGAATGTTTCCCCTGCCCAGTCGCGACCTTCTCGCGGTGGAGAAATCCATGGTGCGCCCACGGACGAGCATGTGCGAAGCCTGAGGCGATCTGCCAGTCGCTGAAAACCGGCAGATCGGTGAACTCCGCGCCTTCCTTGATCGGTACGGTGACGCTGAAGCCTGACGTGGCGATTCCCGCGTCGATACCACCTGATACGGCCACCGTCCGTACCTCGTCCAACGCCGAGCGGTTTCTAGCGCGCGCGGCGGTCGCGTCGCGGCCTGTTCTAACGAGGAAGTTCTCGAAATCGTGGTAATTGCGTGAATGCCAACGCAATACCCGTTCGAGGCGAACGCTCCTCTTGCGTGGTCCAAGTATCCACAGTCCCGTTGCGGTGTTCTCTAGAGCGGTCCGTGCAAGCGTCGTACTTACGGCGAGGTGCTGTTGCTGCGCGTCATGTACCGCAACCTTGATTCCGTGGAGCTGGTCGACCGTCGTGTTTACGATGTGTCGAATTGCGTGGCTTATCTCGAAGGGGTGAGCTGCGCGGTCATCGCCCGCCAAGGAGCTTCCCGGTGCTACTACAAAATCGTTGATATCACCGATCCGTTCGGCGAGCCGTTCTACCGCCGCGGCGAATTCGCCCCACTTCGCTCCGATCGCTTGATCGGTCCCCATTACTTACAAACCTTGAGCACTGCGTAAACTCCCGTTCTGGGCTCCTGCGTTATCAATCAGTTCGTTCAGCTTCGCCACTGGAATGATTTGATACGGAGAGCTGAAGCGTGCTGACAACAGGTCGACGTCGACGACAATCAGTGCGGTGACGCTTGGATCATCAGCGCGGATGCCCAACGACTGCAACACTTCCGGCAAGTGTCTGACTACGAACCGATGACGCGCTCTGAGCCGTTCGACGGCTGATCCTTGACCTTCGATCAAGGCCGCAATTTCATTGGCCATCTCCCGCGGCGTGCGTGCGACCAGAAGTGCCTTCGCTTCAACTAGGTACAGAGTCTGCGACGGTTCGTGGAACGCGACGATGTCGATATCGCCGAGGTTCCGCTCTTCGATGTTCCTAAAGTCTAGGTTCCCGAGGCGACGTACCCGACGGTGGACGGGATCGCACCACCGATCAAATTCCTCTGCGACGCGCGACTCAAACCTGGTGCCCTTCCGGTCCTTTGCGGCACTAAGCGCGGCTTTCATGGCCGAGGTTCTAGCTTTCAAGCGACCTGAAACGTACTGCCCGTGCAGTTCGAAGGAAGTGCGCAGCGTGTTGCGATGTCCGAACATTACGTAGTCGACCCCCTTCGACACGTAGGCGATCAGTGGTCGTCGCAGATACGAGCGAGCGCGGTTGTAGCGCCACGGAAAGACTTCGGATCCGAGCGCCCAGAAATCGGCTTCGCGCGTCATCGTCAGCTCATCCAAGAGGGCAGTAATCTTCTCGTCGTTCCAGGCGAACTTGGACTCCATACGTTCTCTGATGGCCTGCACGGTCAACACGCCAACGTCCTGCTGATCGCGTTCAGTGGACAGATTGATCAATTCGCTTGTAAACAAGGCTAATTCAGTAAACGAAAATCCCCACTCGACTGCGGCGAGGCTGTCCGCCAGCGGGAAATCATCGTCTGCAGAGTCGTCATGGTTCGGATCCCATGTCTCCTGCCGAGCCGCATCATCGATGACCGACTGCGCATTCGCACTCATTAGACTCTGCAGGCCTTGGACATATCGGTCATCGTCACGACCGATGCCGAGGCGACCTGACGGAAGGATCGAAAGTTCTACGTGTGACAGTCCGGTGTGGATGGCGTCGGAGAGAAACCCCTTGTTAACGATCTCAGAAGCGATTCCGAGCAATGAGTCGTATTTTTCGAGCGTCGGCACCGCGATTGACCCGGGCTGTATCGCAGAGACCAACTCTATGAGGAATCGCGACGCTACCGAAGCCGTGGTGGTCTTCGCGATTCGCTTGGCGAGATCTTGAACATCCTGAGAATCTTGACCGAAGCACGCCAATGTCGACGGGTATCTAACGCGCTCAACGTAGTGATGGTGCAGTAGTGATTCGTTGGCGCAGATCAGGTACTCCAGTAGCGCCGCACCGTCGTAGGCAGTCAAATCCGTCATGAGTCGTTCACGCAAGTAGGCGACGACTTCGTTGTTCAGCAGGGCAGTGCGCTCGCTCGACGGGACAGCTCCAACCGGACGTCCGCAGTCGAGGCGCAAGTGAGCGCCCAATTCGTCGAGGAGCTTTGAGATGACAGCACCAGAGACAGTTCTATCGGGCGGCAGCGCGCCTGGCCACGCGATCAGATCAACGTCTGACTGCACGATGTGCAACATGCGTCGCTCCCCTGGCGGTACCAGCACTTCCAGTAACGGATCGGACTCGTGATCTGGATGCGACATACCGGCAAGGTGCCGCAATGAAGAGAGCATCACGGCAACAAGATCGCGGTCGAGTGCATTTGGGACCGACGACCTTTCGGGCTTGGAGGGAGCCTTGAACTCGAATGTCACGTCTTTGCCGTCCACGTCTGCGCCGCGTCGTATCCATCGATCGTCGTCGCCGCCGGAGAACTCGGTCTCGAGAAGAAGCAACTGAACTTCGTGTCCGAACGTCGAGAACAGCTCAGGCTCCGCCTGATAGATCTGGTAAGCCCAGTACGTCGACGATTCAGCGATCGATCTGAGCCGAATACCGTCCACGTTAGAACTCGCCCGAAGTTCTACCCAGATCGTAAAGTCGGGGAACTCCGCCGAAAAGATTACGCGAGGCGGCGCGAAGACCTCACAAACCGATGTGGAAGCACCATGAACTAGAAAGGACTCGTGAACTACGTTGGCGATGTGTACGAACCGTCGCCCCAACCGCTGCGAAATCTTGACTCGAAGGGCCTCAGAATAGTCCGACTCAACAACGAGCGCCGTCGGAGGCGGTGAGTCGTCCCCAGCATAGAACGACTCATCATTCTCCTCGTAGAGGCCGTAGAGATCCGCGAGGCCGCTATGCAGCACAGTTGTGTCGTTATCGTTCAGCCGATCGAGGGCTTCGGCAAAATACCAAAGGCTCAGCTTGTGGGTGCCCGAAGTGAAGAGGATCGTCTCAAGGTCCTCAAAAGTCGTACATAGATGGTGGTCCTCGTTCGGTGTCAACAGGTTGAAATCTCTGCCCAACATCCAGAACACGTCCACCGTTAGCCTTCGCTCGCCAGTGTCCGCCAGCTGCGCAGGCGGCGCGGCGACAGTGAGAGGATCGGCGAATACCGCGCTGCTCGACGCTTCGAGACTCGGGATATGACTCCGAATCTCCAGCACCTTGTCGGTGTCAATTGCGCCGCGCAGCAAGGTCAGGCCGGTAGAGATTTCTTCCGTTGGGTCGTCGTCGAACAACGACTCGCACAAGTTGCGGGTTAGGTGTGCGGCGTGCGCAGTCAGCGCCTCCTGCAACTGGGCGTGGCAATCGCATCTCGTTGCCTCTAAACAAATCGCATGGCGCAGAGTCACCATCAACTCATGCGGCGCCGCGATAACCACGTTCCCAGCGCGCGTGCGCACGAATGGGTGTGAGATGAGGCTCTCGTCGGGTTCATTGCCGTCCCACGCCGGCAGAACGTCCGAATCGACGAAGAACATGCTGTTCAGGTAGGCGACCAGAGCGCCTGGCAGTCCTTCAAAGAACTCGTCCTCGTCGAACGTAAGTGCACGCGCTAGCGTCGGACAGCTCCCATCGTCAATGGTCAGGCAGGAAGACGGGGATGGCGCAGTCGAATAGCGCTCGAGCATCATGTGCGCCGCCAGATTGTCACTTGTCATGAGAAGTAGGAGGGCGCATGCCTGCACATTGCGGACGAACTCGCTCGGGAAGCGTTGCCGATGGCGGCCAAAGATCGCGGGAAGTAGATGTCGTACCACTACGCCGGCGTCAGTGTTGAGACCCTCAAGAACGAGGTAGGTCTGCTCGAAGAAAGGCACTTCAACAGCGATGAACCCGCCGAAAACCGACCGCATTTGCGACAAAGCCCTGCCTTCACGAGACTCATAGTCAGCGATAATGGCAGGCGCGTCGGTATGTGAGCGGTCTCGTGCTGCGAACGAAGCGAGTCGACTCAGCGCATTAAGGTAATGCAGATTACCGGGAACAAGTTGAAGCGCGACGACACCTGCCAATGGGTCGACGTCACCGACTGACACGTCCCCCTGCACGCTGTCACCACCTCATCGCAGCTATCACGAGTTGGAAGCTACTCCAAGACACCGACAGATGCCGCTGCCGTCCGCCGATAATTGCGCCATATGTTAGTGTTTTGCATTAGCGATACTAATGTGATTGCGGAATCATCAGCACTACTTGTTGCCGACTCGGGCAAGGGAGGCACTCGCAACCGCTTCGGTGTCGCTGCTGCCCCACCGCACCCCGCGCAGAGTGGCCTAGTCCGGCCACACCGCGAGCCGCGTAGACGTCTCCACCAGCCCGTCGGATGTCTTCCATTGCATCGGCAGCAGCCGGTAGCGCCAACTGCCCGGGCGGCCGTCCTCACCAACATGGTCGACAGCAATCGAAATCAGCTCGTCGTCAAGGTGTTTGGCGTGTGTCTCGAAGTAAAGGCCGCGTTCGTCGTCGAGGTCCGACATCAGTTCGCTGCCGTACAGCAGCCGCGGGCCTGGCGCCCGGTACAGCAGCACGCACTGGTGCCGGTCCGGGCAGTGCCCACCGATCACCCGCACCACACAGTTCCTGTCGACCGGCCCGAGGTCGCTTTGCAGCTGCCCGGTCCCGTCGAACCACACCGATACCGGTTCAGGATGCCGAGACGTGGTCGCTCCTGTACACGTGCACTGGCACGGTGTCGTCCCACGGCTGGCGGGTCACCATATCGGCGACTTTGACGTAGCCGCTTTCGAATTCGCCGGTGGCCGCGTCGACGAGCCGGTACTCCTGGCGCTGCTTGTGGATCGGCTGCGCGTCGATCAACACGATACGCACCTCCCCTGGCTCGAAGCGGCACCGCTCGTGCAGAGCCTCGATCAACTGCTCGTTATGCATGTGGCCGTCGCCGAAGTTCCAGCCGATCGCCGTCGAACAGATGCGCTCACCGTCGGTCAGCACGTAGTCGGCCTCGTTCTGCCCGGCCATCGCGCGGTGCGCGAGTGTGAACATCGCGCGACCGTGAGTGTTGAAGGCGCGGAACGCATATCCCATATACAGGTACATCTGCGCGGTCTCCGGACTCCCGTAGTAGCGCTCCATCTGCGCCTGCGGCATGCTCGCGATCGAGACGATGTTCTTCTCGATCTTCTCTGCGGCCGACGGTTTGACACACCACAGCCCGGTGTCCCAGTTGCCCGCGTAGTACCGCATGCCAGGCAGGAAGGACACCTTGCGCGGGAACAGGTTTCCCACCGCGACGGTGCCTGCGACGACGACGAACAACAGCACCGGCAGCGGCGTCGACATGTCGCCCAAGCCGACGTCGGCGTGGCCGACGAACAGCGCCAGCACCGAGAACATCATGAAGACGTTCCACTCCAGTGGCACGCCCATCGGAATCGACGACAGGATGCCGAAGTGGAAACACAGCATCACGAACGCGGCGATCGCGGTCGGCCAGCCACCGTGGGAGAAGAACAACACCAACGGCACCAGTCCCTCGATCGCGGTGCTGAAGTGCGCGAGCCACCGCGACAGCCTGCCCGGCCGCAAATCGTCGGGGAAGTGCTCGAAGAACCTGCGCTTGATGAACCGCGGCCGGAACACCGGATTGTTGCTCATCATCGTCGAAATGACGAACGGGAAGTGCTTGTTCAGCTTCGATGTCGCCGCACCGAGCCAGATGGTCAGACACACCAGTTTGGCGGCGATGATCATGTCCACCCCGTGGCCGGCGAACAGGAACGCCACGGTGAACGACGCGTACACCTCACCGCGCGCCGCCAGGAAGATGACCTTGTCGCGCAGGCCGAGCACGGCCAGCAGGCCGAGGATCGTCCAGATCTGCCACATCGGCAGCACACCCACGGCCGTGCCGAGCGCGGGCATCGGCCCAGTGCCGTCGGAGAACAGCGCGATCACCAGCACGACGAGCAGCGCCGCGTAGAGCACGGCGTCGAGCGGCGCGCGGGTGGTGCCCTTCGTCAGCGGCACCCTGGTGGGCCACGGTGGCAGCCGAATCGTGTTGGGCCGCAACCAGTACAGGATCGAGCCCATCGGCGGGAAGAACCGGTTGTTCAGCGGACCGAAGCCACAGCCGAGTCCGACGACCTCGAACAACATGGTGTACAGCACGACCTTCTCGAACACGATCGGCTCGGCGTACCACTGCCCCACATTGGTGAAGCCGTCGACGCCGTCGGTGGCGAGCGCGAACAACCAGCCCACCAGCACGTAGAGCAGGATCTTGACGACGTAGAACAGGTGCAGCACCACCGGGGTACCGAATCCCACCTCGGCCCAGTGCCGGGCCATCGGCACGATCTTCTCGGCGCGCGTGCCCTTGCTCCACTCCTCGTAGTCCACGACGGGCGCGTCCTGCTTCAGAAACCCCATGTCGGATCAGACTAGAACGTGTTCTAGCCGAGCGGGACGGTTTGGCCTCAAGCGCGGCGGAGGCGTCCGCACAATCCGTTAACTGGCTACTTTCGGACGCGTCTGCACGGCCCGCGTCTCACCGCCGACGGCCCCGGCGAGCGGTTGACGGCAACAAAGAGCCACATCGCCCGTGAACCGTGAGAATCCCGTGAAGGGCAAACCGAAAAAGTTCTTGAAAAGTCACGGTTTCAACTCCGACCAAGATGGTTAACCCCACTGCGCGCCCGGCAAAACCGTTTGCTGGACGGTAAGGGTTACAGGGAGAGGGGAATTGACCATGCATCGTAAGGGGCTGCTCTCGCGGGTCGCGTTGGTATCAGGGACGGCAATCGTGTCCGGCGGGATCGCGCTTGCGGGCGCCGGCATGGCTTCGGCCCAACCGGGCGAACGGATCGACCATCAGATCGGCCACGCCGGCACGTACTACAACCACCAACTCGGGCACCTGGGCACGTTCCTGAATCATCAGGTCGGCCACGCAGGCACCTACTACAGCGTGCAGACCGGCCGCGCCGCCTCCTACGCGGTGACGCAGACTGGCCGGGCGGGTTCCTACGCGCTGACGCAGACGGGGCGGGCAGTTTCCGGCTTGTTGAACAGCCTGCTCGGCAAGAACAACCGCTAGCCAGCGGCGGGTGGATGCAGGTGGCCGGTGACCGGTCACCTGTACTCGCATGACTTCTGTTGTCAGGCTTCGGCGTTCGCCGGCGGGCGCCAGAAGATGACCAGCTGGCCGATGCCGCCGGCAAGGCCGAGCACCGCCGAGATCAACAGACCCCACCATCCGTGCAGGTAGTCGTAGAACCCCGACGAGCCAAACAGCGCATAGTCCAGGCTGAACCTGCCCGCCCCGATGGTGGCCACCGCCACCGCCGATACCGCCAAGATCAGGTTGTACTCCCAACCCTCCTTGACGATGAAGAACCCGTTGGGCCGATGCACCGTCCACGCCGCCACCAACATCAGCGCCACGAACCCCGCGGCTGGAATCGGCGTCAACAAACCCACCGCCAACCCGATACCCGCCGACATCTCCGTGGTCGCAGCCACCCGCGCGTGGAACATGCCCGGCCGCATACCCATGCTGTCGAACCAGCCGGCGGTCCCGGACAAACCACCCTTGCCGAAGAACTTGTTGTATCCGTGGGCAGCCATGGTCAGACCCAGCACCACCCGCAATATCAGCAGCCCCGTGTCGATCGCCGTGTGGTCAGTCATGCAACAAAATCTAAGCCATGTGTTAAACGGCCGACCAGCCCCCGTCCATTCCGAGGATCGTGCCGTGGATGTTTGCCGCCTCGTCGCCGGCCAGAAAAACCACCGCAGCCGCGACCTCCTCCGGCGTGCTCATCCGGCGCGACGGAATGCGCGTGAGCATTGGGGCGATGTGGTCGGCGAACTGCTCTTGACGTTCAGTGGCGATCGGACCTGGCGCGACTGCATTCACCCGAACGCCGAACGGTCCGTACTCGTCGGCCCACGACTGAGTGAATGAATGGATCGCCGCCTTGTTCGCGGAGTAAATCGCCGAGCCCGCGCTGCCGCGCAGTCCGGTGATGCTTCCGATGTTCACGATGACGCCGTCGCCGCGCTCAACCATCGCCGGCGCCAGCTGCCCGGTGAGCAAAAACGGCGCAAACACATTCACCGCGAAGGCTTTCCGCAGCAGTTCTTCGGGTATCTCGGCGGTCGGCGACGGCATCAACAGCATCGCCGCGTTGTTGACCAGGATATCGATCCGACCGCCCGCGGCGGCGGTGGCCTCTTCTGCCAGCCGGCGCACCTCGTGCTCGCCTGCGCCCAGGTCGGCGACGACGAATTCCGCGGAACCGCCCGCGGTTGTTATGTCCGCGACCACGGCATCGCCGCGGACCTTGTCACGGCCGCTGACGACGACGAAGGCATCCTGCGCAGCCAACGCCGAGGCGATCGCCACGCCAAGGCCGCCCGTGGAACCGGTAACCAGTGCTGTGCGGCCAGCCAGCCGCGCGTTGCTTGAACTCATGAATTCACTGGTACGCTCGGAAAAATGGACCTGCAAGTCCAGAAGTTGACCGTCAAGGGGCGGGCGACCAGACAGCGCATCATCGAGGGCGCTGCAGCCGAGATACGCGAGAACGGCGTCGCGATCGCCACCCTCGACGACATCCGAGCACGCACCCGAACCTCGAAAAGCCAGCTGTTTCACTACTTCCCCGACGGTAAGGAGCAGTTGCTGCTCGCAGTGGCCGAGCACGAGGCTCAGATGGTCTTACAGGATCAGCAGCCATACCTCGGTGCGTTGACGTCGTGGGCAGCATGGCAACGCTGGCGCGACGCGGTCGTCGACCGGTACCGCAAACAGGGCCAGCACTGCCCGCTCGCCGTGCTGATGTCGGAGATCGGCCGCACGACGCCTGGCGCGCAGGCCGTGACGGCCGCGCTGATGCGTAAATGGCACGGCGAGATCGCCGCCGGCGTGCGCTACATGCAACTGCAGGCCAAGGTCGATGCGCGGTTCGACGCGGACCGCATCGCCGCGGCGCTACTGGCCGGAATCCAGGGCGGGGTAGGCGTACTGCTGGCCACCGGCGACCTCAGTTACCTCGAGGCCGCGCTCGACGTCGGCATCGAGTCCCTGCATAGGACCTACAGCGCGGCCTCGAGTCGTTCGACGTAGGCGTCGATGTCCCCGACCGCCGATTCGGCGGCGTGCACGCTGACCGCGATCGTGTCGCCGATGCCGTGCACCCCATGCGTCAGGCCCATCATCGGTGACAGCCCCGGATAGCCGGCCGTCGCCACCACGGGCAGCCCGCCGAAGCGCAGGTCGGCCGGCCCGCGGTTGACGCTGGACACGACTGTGTTGCCGGTGACGGTCGGCGAGCGCAGCGTCGGGTCGAATTGTGCGACGCCCCAGCGCAATAGCGGCGCGGGGACCGACGCCGCGGCCCGGCTCGCGGCCCGCATCGCCGGGTGCGCCGCCCGTCGGCGCCGGTCGGCCATGTCCTCGACGATTCCGGCGATGCGTGCGTCGATCGGCAGATCCGGGTACAAACCGACGCCGACGTTGCCGAAGTGGTTGTGCGCGCGGCGGACACCGGCTTTCGCCATAGGCACCTCGGCGCCGAGCGTTGACGGGTCGTCGCCGAGTTCGCGCAGGTGGCCCGCCAGCGCGGTGGCCACCGCCGCCAACACACCGACGGTGACGGTCGGCCCCGACAGCGTGGCACGGTTGCGGATCACCGTGCGGATGCTGCGCGTCCCGTCGGGGCGCGCGTTGCTGCGTAATGCGGGACGCGAATCCGCCTGTGCGGGAATCAGACCCGCGGCCACATCGCGGCTCAACTGCCGGTGCGCCCTCGCCGCGGTGAACGCGCGCCACGGCAGTGCGGCACCCCGCATCGGCGGTGGCGCGGAAACGGGCGGCACCTCCACTGCGCGACCGAACAGCCACGCCGCCAGCGCCGACGAGCGGACGCCGTCGCCGAGCACGTGGGCGGACTGAAGCACCGCGACCGTTCCGATGCCCACACCCGGCACCTCGTCGACGGACGGGTACACGTGCACACGCCACGCCTTCCTGCGCGGGTCGAGTTGGTGTTCGGCCAGCCTGGCGACAGCGGTCAGGCAGTCGGCCCAGTCGCCGACGGGATCGTGCACCGCGACATGGTCGACGTCGATGTCGGACCGTACCCACGCCGGGTAGCTGAACCGATTGCGGTCCTCGATCCGCAGCCTCAACTCCTCGGCCGCGTATGCCCGGCGCCGGAGCTCCTGCACCGCCTGCTCGTGATCGGTGGGCACACCCGCGAAGGCGTAGAGCAGGAACTGATCGTTGGGGATCTTGGCCGACATCCAATACGTTTGCGCATCGACCGCCGCAAGCCGTCGGACCATCATGGGTTTCAGGCTATTGTCTGCCCATGCTTCCACCCAAGCGCGACGACGGCGTCGTGGTCGTCACCGGCGCGTCGTCGGGTATCGGCGAGCAGATCGCCCGCGAATTCGCCCGCCGCGGATACCGATTGGTCCTCGTCGCTCGGCGGGCCGACCGACTGCGGCAACTGGCCGAAGACGTTGGCGGCCTGGCCCACGTGCTGCCGGTCGACCTGTCCGATCGCGAGGACCGCGCGACGCTGCCCGATCAGGTGGCCGCGCTCGGCGTCGTGGCGGACGTCCTGATCAACAACGCAGGGCTGGCGACGCTTGGCGCCGTTGCCGATTCCGATCCGCGGGCCGAACTCGACCTGGTGGAGGTCGACGTCGCCGCCGTGGTCGACCTGTGCAGCCGGTTCGTCCCCGACATGGTCAAGCGGGGCCGCGGTGCGGTGCTCAACGTCGCGTCGGTGGGGGCATTCGGTCCTGTGCCCGGCCAGGCGTCCTACGGCGCGGCAAAAGCGTTCGTGTTGTCCTACACCCATGCGCTGCGAGAAGAGTTGCACGGCACCGGCGTCAGCGCCGCGACGCTCTGCCCGGGTCCCGTGAAGACCGGTTTCGGCGAGGCGGCAGGCATCCCCGACGAAGTAGCCGAGAAGTCGCTGCCCAAGTTCCTGTGGGTGAGGCCGGACGCGGTGGCCAAGGCCGCGGTCGACGGGTTGGCGTCGGGTAAGGGCGTGATCATTCCTGGAGCGGCGAACCGGATCGCGGCGGCGGCCAATCACCTTCTGCCCCGCCCCCTGATCACCCGACTGGTGGCGCGCAGTCATCCCGGGCTGAAGGACTAGATGCTGCCGATGAACTCGACGATGCGGCGGCCGACCGCATCGGGCTGATCCAACTGCAGGAAATGTCCGCCGTTTTCGATCAGCGCGATCTCGCTGTCGTCGGGCAGTACCCTCGCGATCCACGGCGTGTAGTCCTGGGAGCAGCCGTCGTCGGTGCCGTGCAGATACAGCGTCGGCAGCCGCGGCGCGTCCAGCCAATGCTTGTCGAGTTCGGCGTAGCGGGCCAGTGGCCTACTACCCCGGATGGTGGCGCGGTAGAACGCGAGCGCGGCCCGCCACCGCTCAGGCACCCCGATCGCGTCGTCGACGTAGCGCAGATCCTCGTCGGCCTGATAGCCGGGTGACCATCTGCGCCACAGCTTCGGAACCACCCAGGACGCGGAACGGTCTGGCAGCCAAGGCAATTGGAAGTACATGAGGTACCAGCTAAGCAGCAACTGGCGCGGCAGTTTGGCGGCGAGTCGTACCGGCTGGGGCACCCGACCGAGCGGGCGGAACGCCGCGCCGAACGGCACCGACATGATCACCGCTTTGCGGAACGGGGCATCAGGCATCGCGGCGAGTCCAGCCCCCGCGATCGCACCCCAGTCGTGACCGATGAACACGTCACGTCCCGTCGGGCCCGCGGCGTCGAGCACCCGCAGCGCGTCGTCCATGTACGCGCCGACGTGGTAGCTGCCGTCAGAAGGCAGCGACGAGGGCGCGTAGCCGCGCATGAACGGTGCCACCACGCGCCAGCCCGCGTTGACCAACGCGGGCGCCACCTTTCGCCACCCGTAGGCGGTGTCGGGAAAACCGTGCAGGCACAACGCGATTGGCGCGTCAGTCGGCCCCCATGTCAGCGCCCGCAGCTGTACAGCCGGCGCCGAGACGTCCAGCCACCCAGGGTCGGCCACGCTACACCGGGTCGAATTTGGAGATCAGCCAACGGCCGTCCACCTTGTCCAGCGTGACCCGCACACTGGACGCGGTATCGGTCGGCGCGTCCTGTCCGACGACCACGGTCTGGTTGACGAAGACCAGCACCACGGCTTCACGCGGATTGGCCGACACCGACGCCGCCACGGGAACCGTTGCCACCGCGGAGATGTTCTTCTGCTTGGCCCCCGGAATCACCACGTCGTTGGTCAACGAGGTGTACGAGTCGCGGAAGTCGCCGGTCAACAGATCGCGGGCGGCCCCGAGTTCCTGCTCGACGGTTTCGGCCTTGTAGGACAGCAGCTTGACGGTGCTGTCCTTGGCGGCCTGCACCGATTCGTCGCGCGCACGGTCGTTGTCGCGCACGGTGTTGTCCATCCATTTCAGGTATCCGGCGCCGAGCGCCAGCAGCAGCGCCACCGCGGGCAGCACACCGAAGACGAACACTCGCGACCACTGGATACGTCGCCTCGGCTTGGCGGCCGGTTCAGCGGCGGTGTCGGTCGACTCGGCCGTGTCGTCGGTGACCGTGTCCTCCACCTTGTCGGCGTCAGCGTCGGTTTCGGTGTCGATTTCGGTGTCGGCAGGCACAGTGGTTTCTTCCTCCGAGGTCTGGTCCTGTCTGTGCTTGGTCACGGCACGAACTCCACGTTGGCGACCTTGGCCTCGTCACCGACCTTCTCCACCGAGATCCGCATCCGCCAGGCGCGTGGAGCCTGGTCCGGCGCACCGGCATTGGAGGTCTTGACCGTCATGGCCACCAACACGTCAGCGCCCTTGTCGGTGATCGAGTCCGGCACCAGTCCGGCTTCGGCGACGGTGCCCTCCGATTTGGACTGCGCCTGCTTGACCACCTCGGTGAACGGTTGGGCGCGCCTCTGGAAGTCGTCGTAGAAGGTGCCGGTCGCGGAGTCCAGGATGCGTTTCACGTCGGCGTCCGCGTGCTGCCAGTCGATCGTGGTCAGGTTCAGCGCACCCTGCCTGCCGACCTGGAGGAACAGCTTCTCCCGCTCGTTGATCTGGTGCGACTGGTAGGTGCGGAAACCCAGCCAGCCCGTCAGCCCTGCCAGCCCCACGACCAGGACGGTGCCGATGATGGCGCCGAGTTTGACGTGCGACATCGGCGTCCTGACCTTGGCGGGCGGTGCGACCGCCTCGTCGGACTGCTCGGTGTCCTCGACCGAGTCGGTCACCTCATCGGTGACGACCGCATCGGACTGCTCGACACCGCTGGGTTCCGGCTCGATGGCCGTCGAATCGCTCACTTCCCCTTCGGGGGCAACAGCATCGTCTGCCATGTTTGCTCCTCTGTGGCACTGCGGGCCAGGTTGGACTGTGTGTACACACGTCCGTCCGGTCCAACGTACGTGCCAGTCGCTGGGTCGTACTCGGCGGCCGCTATCGGCGGCGGCGCCGGACCCGGCGGCGGAGCGGCTTGCGCAGGTGGCACCCCCGGCGGCACATGCGGGACGGCTTGCCCAGACAATGTCGCGTTGGGGTCGCCTTTCCAGTTGTAGCCGTCGTTGAGAGGCACGTAATTCTCGTTGCTCTCACACTGCTGCCATGTCGGGGCGCGTTTGCCAGGCACCGTGATGCAGGGCAGGTTGCGCGCGCCGCGCACGTTGAACGGCGCGTCCTGGGGCACCCGGCAGTACAGATCGCCTGGCGGCCTGTCGGGGTAGTCCTCGAAGGTCGGCACGCGTTGCTGCTGGGCGGGCAGGAAGCCCGTGGTGCAGGGCGGCGGCAGCTGCTGCGGCGGCAGCGGTATCGGCGCCGGGAACGCCGGGATCATCAGGTTCAGGTTGAACGTCAGGGCGTCGCCTTCGTAGTCCTGTTTGGTGTTGCGCTTGTGCACGCCGACGGCCTGGGTGACCGCGGTGCCCTGTGGCAGCAGCACCAGCAGCTGCTCAAGGCTCGGCCGGTACGTGACGGCCACGTCGCCGACGCTGACGAGGTTGGCCAGCACGATCGGCAGCGTCGGCTGCAGCCGGTCGAACAATGCGCGCGCCTCGTCAGCGGCGCCGGGGCCGTTCTCCAGGATCCCGGCGACGGCCGAATCCTGGCTCTGCAGTTGGCTGGTGACGTTCGCCAGGTTCGACGCCCACGCCCGGATCGAAGGCGCGGTATCGGTCTGCGAGTCCAGCACCGGCTTGGACTGATCGATCAGCGTGGTCAGCGAGTCGAGGTTTTTGCGGGCGTCGATCGCGAGGGTGCTGCTGCCGTTGACCAACCGGCGCAACTCGGGGCCGAGGCCGCCCACCGCCACGTACGCCTCGTCGACGACGGTCTTCAGGTTCTCCTGCGGAATCGCTTGCAGGCCACGGGTGGTGTCGGTCAACACCTTGTTGATGTCCGTCGGCACCGTCGTGCGGTCTGCGGGAATCACGTCGCCGTCCTTCAACGACGGGCCGCTGGCGCTGCGCGGTATCAACTGGACGAACTGCTCACCGACCGAGGACACGCTGTGCACTTCGGCCGTCAGGTCGGCGGGAATCGGGACGTTCTTGTCCAGCGAAAGCACCGCCTGGACACCGGTGTCGGTCAGCTTGACACTGTCCACGATGCCGACCTGTGCGCCGCGATACGTGACGTTGCTCCGCGGGTACAGGCCGCCGGTCTCGTGCAGTTCCAGCTTCACGGTGTACTGTCCGACTCCCACCATGTCCTGCACCCGCATGTAACCGAACAACATGACGGC
This sequence comes from Mycobacterium sp. ACS1612, assembly GCF_001667505.1. Lineage (GTDB taxonomy): Bacteria > Actinomycetota > Actinomycetes > Mycobacteriales > Mycobacteriaceae > Mycobacterium. Next base: position 37,620 of record NZ_LZHZ01000033.1, on the reverse strand, counting down.
AAGCGCGGTCGTCGCGATGACGGCGAAAATCGCCATCTGGATCAGGATTCTGCGCGTCAGGATCATGGCTAGGGCCCCTGATCGAATCGGTAGGGAGCGATCAGCGGGTTACCCGCGGTGCCGGGTCCGCCGGACATGCAGGGGCTGGGGAACTGGCCGATGGTGCGGCCCCACTGAAGCTCGAGCCACGTCAGATCGCATTCCCACCGCGACCCGGTGAATATGCCCTGGTCGATCCGACTCAGCGTCAGGTCGAGCATCAACGTCAGGTTGGCGTAGTCACCGCGCATCCAGTTGGTGAGCGTTTCCTTGGGGAACGGGAACGTGGGCAGGAAGCTCAGCGCCCGGGTCAGCGCCGGCCCGGAGTCGGCGAGCGATTGCAGCACCGGCCCAAGGTCTTTGAGCTCCTGGACGAGCGCGTCCTTGGTCTGGTTGACCGAATCGGCGGCCAGCGCGCTGAACTTGCCGAGCTGCGCTAGTGCTTCCGAAAGGTTGTTGCGTTGGTCCTTCAGCACCACCAGCGCGTCGGGGATGGTCTTCAAAGCCTTGTCCACCACGGGTTTCTGCGCCGCGAACTGGCCGACGAGGTTGTTGAGGCTCTCGGTGGCCGCGATGATGTCGTCTTTTTGGTCGTCGAGGTAGCCGATGGCCTTGTCGAGCTGCTCGATCAGGCTGCGCAGGTCGTTCTCCCGCCCCGCGAACGCGACGCTGAGCGCCTCGGTGATGTCCTGAATGTTGCCGATGCCGCCACCGTTGAGCAGCAACGCAATCGCGGACAACGTTTGTTCGGTACTGGGGTATTTACCCGAGGATGCCAGCGGGATCAGCGAGCCTTCGCGCAATCTGCCTTGCGGCGGAACGTCTTTCGGGGGGGCCAGTTCGATGTGCAGTGACCCCAACAGGCTGGTCTGTCCGAGCGTGGCGGTCGCGTTGGCGGGCAGTTCGACGTCGCGATTGAGCCGCATCGTGACCAGCGCGTGCCAGCCCTGACGCTCGATCTTGGTGACCGTGCCGACGTTGACGTCGCCGACGCGGACCCGGGAGTTCTGCTCGATGTTGTCGACGTCGGGCATCTGCGCCTGGATGGTGAACGAGCCAGGGCCGACGCCCTGCACGCCGGGCAGCGGCACCGAGTTCAGTCCCCTCCAGTCGCTGCAGCCCGCCAACCCGAGCGCCAGCACCAGCATGCCCACCGCGATGCGAATTCCGTTGCCGCGCATCATGGCCCCACCCCAGGTGGCACCATCATGCCGCTCAGCCCGTCGGCCGGATTCGTCGCAACCGGCATCTCTGCCGCCAACGGTGGTCCCGGCGGGGGTGGCGGCGCGGCATCCGGCGCGCGCGGCGCCGACGGCGCGGCGGCCGGCGGGGGTTGCGGCGGAATGTAATCCGGGCGCATCCAGTCCTCGCTGTAGGTCAACTCGTTCGGCCGCGTCGTTGCGCCGACGAACACGTTCTGCGCCAGCGGCAGGAAGTTGTACTGCCGGTTCTTGACGATCGGCGCCAGGTATTGCACGCACAGCTTCGCCGACTCCTCGGCGCCAAGCCGGGACGCGGCCTGAATGGCGCCGCACAGGAACGAGATCGGATTGGCGAAGTTGTTGATCATCGGCACGCTGCTCACCGCGCCCTGGGCGGGCTGCCAGATGTTCACGTAGTTCTGCAACGTGTTGGGTGCCACGTGCAGGAACTGCTTGACGTCGGCGAGGCTGTCGTTCAACGCCTGGGTGACGCCCGCCAACTTGTCCGTCGTGGTGCCGAGCGCTTCGCGGTTGTCCGCGACGAACTGCTGCACCTCCGGTATCACCGCGTTGAGATCGCGCACCGCGTCGGCGACTTCGTTCGGGTTGTCGGCGAGCAGGCCCGTCACCGAGGCCAGGTTCTGGTTCAGCTGACGCATCAGGTTGGTGCTGTCCTGCAACGCCGACACCAGGATCGCGAGGTTCTTGACGGTGGAGAAGATGTCGGTGCTGTGGTCGCCGAGCGCCGAAAACGCTTGCGACAGCTTGATCACGGTGTCGCGGATGTTGGCGCCCTGCCCGCGCAGGTTGTCGGCGGTGGTGTTGATCACCGAGCCCAGCGGCGCCACCCCGCCCGGTTCGGTCGGCTGCAGGGTGTCGGCCAGTTTCTCCAATTGCGTACGGACCTGGTCCCATTCAACGGGTACCACGGTGCGGTCCCTCGGGATCACCGCGTTGTCCTTGAGCACCGGACCGGTGGTGTAGACCGGGGTGAGCTGGATGGCGCGGGCGGTCACCAGAGTCGGCGACAGGATCGCCGCCTTCGCGTCGGCGGGCACCTTGTACTTGCTGTCGTAGTAGAACGAGATCTTCACCCGTTCGGGCTGCGGCTCGATCTCGGTGATCTTGCCGACATTGACGCCGAGAATGCGGACGTCGTCCCCGACGTAGATGCCGTTGCTGTTCTCGAAGTACGCCACGACATTCGTGCGATTGATGGTGTCGGTGGTCCGCAGCACCGCCACCACACCGGCCACCAGGAGCACGACGAGGGCCAGGGCAACCCAACTTCTGCGGATGTGGCTCATGGACCCACCGCCCCTGGGCCGGGAACCGCGACTGGGCTCGGCGTCGGCTGCGGTGTCGAATCGAGCCCCGGTGGCGCCAGCGCGGGCGGACCCGGCGGCGGACCACCAGGCGGCGGCGCGGGCAGCGGCTCGCGGTACGGGTAACAGCCCGTCGGGCCGGGCAGCGGCAGGCCGGGCGGCCCGCAGCCCTGATCGCCGGGATTGCCGGTGATGGCGTCGGGCAGCGTCAGATGCGGTTCGCCGCCCTGCCCCGTCCTCGGGAAGGGCACCGGCAGGGCCGGGGTGCCGGGCTGGCCGACCTGCGGGTCGCTCAACTGGGACGGCAGCTTCACGTTCGGGTCGAGACCGAGATCGGAGAACGCCGCGTCGATGAAGGGCTGCAGGAACTGGCCGGGCAGCAGGTTGGCGACGTAGGTCTTGAAGAACGGACCCGACGCCACCGATTCGCCGAGCGACATCGAGTATTCGGTGAGCAGGTGTAGCGACCTCTGCAGCCGGTCCTTCCGGTTGTCCAGCATCGTCAACACGCCGTTGAGCTTGTCGAGCGCCGGGCGCAGCGTGGCCTTGTTCTCGCCGATGAAGCCGTGCAGCTGTTGAGACAGCGCCGAAATGTTGCCGGAGATCTGATCGACTGCGGCGCTTTGACTTTGCAGCTCGGCGAGCAGCGCGTTGGTGTTGCCGATCAGGCTGACCACCTGGTTGCTGCGCTCAGCCAGCACCGTGGTGGCCTTGTCGGCGTTGGTCAACAGCCCACGCAACTGGGCATCGCGCTCGTTGAGGGTCTGGGAGAACCGGGCCACTCCCTCGACGGCGATCTTCAATTCGGGTGGGGTGTCGGCGAACGTCTCCGAGAGCACACGCAACGAATCCGACAGTTGGTTGGTGTTCAATCCGCTGATCGTGGTGGCCAACTCGCCGAGCGCATCGGGTAGTTGGTAGGGCGAGGTGGTGCGGTCGAGCGGGATGACGCCGTCCTGTTGCCCCTCACCGCGGGAGGTGACCTCGAGGATCTTCGTGCCGAGCAGGCCCTTGGTCTTGATTGCGGCCTCGGTGCGGTCGCCGAGCCGGATGCCCTTGTCCACGGTGAACTTCACCAGCACCCGCGTCCCGTCGAGTCCGATCGATTCGACCTTGCCGACCTGGAAGCCCGAAACCTGGACGGCGGCATCGTCCATCAGCCCGCCTGCTTCGGCGAAGTAGGCGGAGTACTCCTTGCCCTGGTTGATGAACGGCAGCTTCTCGTAGTTGACCGCGCCCAGAATGATCGCGATCGTGATGGCAATCCCGATGGCACCGATGACGAAGAGGTTGCGTTCAGCGAATGGTTTCATCGCGGCGCGCACCTCCCCGTGCTCTGGCCCGCGACCTTGACGTACACCGGCTGGCCGCCCTTGCCATTCAGCTTCAGCACGATGTCGCACAGGTAGAAGCTGAAGAAGTCGCCGTAAATGCCTTGTCGCGCAAGAGCTTGGTAGGCGTCCGGCAGGGTGTTCAGGAAGTTGTCGAAGTAGTCGTGGTCCGCGACGACGATCGCCGAAGCGCGGTCGGTTTCGTGGACGGTCTTCGCAAACGGTGGCCGCGCCTGGGCCAACAGGTCGGTGATGCTTCCCGCCGCGGCGTTGGCGTAGGCCACGCCGTTGCTGATGTCCTGCCTGCGGTCTGCCAGCGTCGTCGTCAAGTCTGCGAGAGCGTCGACCGCCTTGCCGAATTGGTCGCTCTGGTCGCCGAGCGAGCCCAGCACGGTGTTGAGGCTGACGATGGTCTCGCCGATCAACTGGTCGCGGTCGGCGAGCGTGCTGGTCAGCGCGGCGGTCTGCGACAGGAACGAATTGATCGTCCCGCCCTGACCTTGTAGTGCCGCAATCAACTGGCCGGACAACGCATTCACCTGCTCGGGATCCAGCGCACGGAACAGCGGCCGGAACCCACCGATCAGCGCGTCGAGGTCGAGCGCAGGCGACGTGCGGGCCAGCGGAATGGTGTCGCCCGGGTTGAGCTTCTTGACGCCTCCGGCACCTTCCTCCAGGGCGAGGTACCGGCCGCCGATCAGGTCGTCGTACCGGATGACGGCCCTGCTGCCCTCGGTCAGCACCACCGAGTCGTCGGCAGTGAATTCGACCATCGCCGTGGTATCCGGCTGAATGGCAACGTCTTTCACCTGACCGACCTCGACGCCTGCGATGCGGACGAAGTCGTTCTTCTCGAGCCCGGTGACATTGGTGAACGCGGCCCGGTAGGTGTGGGCCTTCTCCCCGAAGCGCATCTGCCCGAACACGGCGTACAGCCCGAACACGCCGAGCAGGCACACAACCAGAAAGACAGCGAGGCGCACCACCGTGGCTCGCAGGTTCTCTTTCATGGCTGGTTACCTTTCGCGGTTGCGGGGTTCGGTCAGGGCGACGGAGCGGCAAGCTCCGGAAGCGGTACGGGCGGCAGCGGTGTCGGCTGCATCTGTGCAGGCGAGTGCACGATGAACGGCTCCGAGCCCGGCGTCGGCCCCGGCTCGCGCGGCGCCATCGGGGGCGGCGCGGGCGGAAGTCCGGGCCACAGCGGGGTGCCGTCCGGTGCGTACAGGTCGGCGCCGTACGCCGGCGCACCGGGATACGGGATCGGTCCTGGCGCCGGCCCGCCGAACAGGTTGCGGATGCTCGGCGGTTCGGGCACCGCGCGGGTGACCGGCAGGTAGTTCGCCCAGGCCGGGAAGCCGATGCCGGGGTTGGGCCGCCAGTCGATGCCGGTGCCGAATCCGGTGTTGGTGACGAGGTTGCGCACCGGCCAGTTCTTCGCGACGTCGGGCAGCGACCCGCATCCCGGCTTGCCGCCTGGTCCACCCTTGGCGCCGATGACGGGCAGGTTGTCCGGATAGTGGTAGGGGTCGTCGCCGAGGGCCAGGGACGTGTCGAGCACGAGTGTGCGGCCGTTGCCGCCCGCCGATTCGTAACCGCCGGTGTCCAGGATGGTCTTCGCGCCCATCAGCAGGCAGGTGTACTCGGGGTTGTACTTGTAGAGCAGATTCGTCGTCGGCTCCAGCACGTTGATGGCCTTGATCAGGTTCGCCTGATTCGGCGCCAACAGGTTGATGCCGCTGTTGGAGAACCCAATGGTGGCCAGCAACAACGCATCCAGCTGCTTGGCGTGACTGGTGACCGTCTGGCTGGTGGTGCTCGCCGCGTTCAACACCGTCAGGATGTCCTGCGCCGCACCGCTGTACGCGTCGTTGAACCCCTTGAGCGCCTGCCAGTCCGCGCGGATCGTCTCGCTACGCGGATTGAGTTGTAGCAGCACCTGGTTGGCGTCGGTGGTGGCCTGGCCGATCTTCTCTCCCTGTCCGCGAACACCTTCGGCGAGCGCGGCAAGCGTGCTGTTGAGTTTCGCGGTGTCGACCTGGTTGAGCACCGCCACCACGTTCTGGAAGACCGTGTTGACCTCGGTGCTGACGTTGCGCGACTGCAGCACCTGACCGGCGGCCAGCCGCTGCGGGCTGGGGTTCTCCGGATAGACGAGGTCGACGAACTTCGCGCCGAACACCGTGGTGGCACGGATCTGCGCCTCGACGTTGGCGGGGATGAACTCGATCTGGTCGCGGTCGATCTCCAGCTTCAGCGACACCGGCTCTCGGCCGCCGTGGATGGCGGACACCCGGCCGACCTGGACGCCGCGCATCTTGACCTTGGCGTTGGTCTCCATCACCAAACCCGCGCGGTCCGACGTCAGCGTGACCGGGACCTCGCTTCGGAAGGTGCCGGCGAACAGGGCCAGGCACAGCCAGATCAACAGGGCGGAACCCACCACCAGGATCAGCGTGTACCACGCGGGGTGCAGGCCGGTGTCGTCGCTGTCCATCTGCTACCCGGCCAAGTTGAAATTTCCGGACTGGCCGTACACGGCCAGCGACATCATCACGAGAACGAACGCGGCGACGATCAGCGACGTGCGAACGGCGCGCCCGACCGCTTCACCGACGCCCGCCGGTCCGCCACGGGCGGTGTAGCCGTAGAACGTGTGCACGAGCATGATCACCACGGCCAGCACGACGCACTGCAGGAAGGACCACATCAGGTCGGTCGGGTTGAGGAAGGTACGGAAGTAGTGGTCGTACACGCCGGTCGACTGCCCGTAGATGACGGTGGTGCCGAACTTCGCCGCCCAGAACGAGGCAATCACCCCAACGCAATACAGCGGGATGACGACGAGCAGACCCGCGAGCACACGGGTGGACGCCAGGTAGGCGACCGACCGGATGCCCATCACTTCGAGCGCGTCGATCTCTTCGTTGATCCGCATCGCGCCCAGTTGCGCGGTGGCACCGGCCCCGATCGTGGCAGACAGTGCGACCGCCGTGGTGGCAGGCGCGATCAGCCGGACGTTGAAAAATGCTGACGCGAAGCCGGTCAGGGCTTCGACACCGATCTCGGAGAAGTCGGTGTACCCCTGCACGGCCACCAACGCGCCCGTCGTCACGGTCAGGAAGCCGACGATGGCGACCGTTCCACCGATGACGATCAGCGCACCCGCGCCCAGACCCATGGCGGCGATCTGCCGGATCAACTCGACGCGGTACGAGGTGACGGCGATGTGGATTGAGCGCAGTGTCGTGCCGTAGAACTTCGTCTGCCTGCCGATTCGGTTCCAGGGCTCGGCCACTGACCGATACCTGGCCTTCAGCCACGGGAACTGCGAATGGGGTCGGGAGACGGTCACATCGTCACCTTCACGGCGACGGCGGTCGCGACCACGTTGATGGCGAACAGCGCCATGAACGTGAACACGACGGTTTCGTTGACCGCGATTCCGACGCCTGCCGGGCCGCCGCCCACCGAAACGCCCTTGTAGCAGGCGATCATTCCGGCGGACAACCCGAACAACGCGGCCTTCAGCAATGCGATCGTGACGTCCGCGGCACCGATGATCAGCGTCAGACCTGCCGCGAACGCGCCGGGCGACACGTGCTGGATGTAGACGCAGAACAGGTAGGCGCCTGCCAGGCCGACCAGAATCACCGTCGCGGCCAGGGCCAGCGACACCAGCGTGGCGGCCAGCACCCGCGGAACAACAAGAGCCTGAATAGGATTGACGCCCATCACTCGGAGGGCGTCAAGTTCTTCACGGATGGTGCGCGCACCGAGGTCGGCACACATCGCGGTGGCCCCCGCGCCGGCCACCACCAACACCGTGACGATCGGTCCGATCTGTCGCACCGTGCCGAGCGCCGCGCCGGTGCCGGAGAAATCGGCGGCACCGAATTCGGTCAGCAGGATGTTGAACGTGAACGTCAGCAGCACCGTGTAAGGGATCGTGAGCATCAGCGTCGGGACGATGGAGACCCGAGCGACAAACCAAGACTGCGAGATGAATTCGCGCCACGCGAAGGGCGGCTTGAACATGGCGACGAAGGTGTCGAGCGCCATCGCATAAAAGCCGCCGAAGCCGCGCACCGGTTTGGCTAAGAGACTGGAAGCGACCATCAGCGGGTCCTCCCTCGTCTTTCCCTCATCGCCATAGGCTGCCGATCCCTCCCGCGAACAACCTGGTGCGCAAGTTGTGAGTGTTGCACGGGATGACGCGGCAGAACCGTACATCACAGATTTCTGGCCGCACAACACGTAGCCCTGGCCCGGTGAGAATCACCGCTTGTCGAGGTGCGCGTGCCCTAACAGCAAAACGCAGGACCGGCACCGCCGGGGTTTCTGGAATTGCGTTCCAGCTGCGACAAAAAGTGCTCTACCTTGATCTCATGACCACCGCGACGCGGCGTTGGGCGAAGACCGATGCGATCAACAGCGCATTCTCGACGCTGCCACCGAGGTTTTCGCCGCGCGCGGATACACCGCGGCGACGATGGCCGATATCGTCGACCAGTCCCGGGCCAGCATCGGCAGTATTTACCACCACTTCGGCGGTAAGCGCGAGTTGTTTCTGGCTATCTTCGAGCGGCTCACCGCCGATATCGACCGCTACATCGAAGAAGCCGCCGACGCCTATCGCGGCGGCAGCCGCCAGCGCGCCTTCGAGGCGAACGCGCGGGCGTATCTCAACGCGATCTGGTTTTATCGGCGCGCGGCGGTGGTGCTGGCGTCCGGTGACACCCCGGCCGGCTTCGACGAGGTCCGGCGCAGCGACATCCAGCGCGGGTTCCACCGCTGGATGTCGGTGCTCGAACTCGACACCTCGCCGCGCGGTCAGCTGCTGATGCGTCTCCTCATCGACGTGATGACCGAGGCTTCGGCGATGGTGATGGTGTGCGCGAACGCCGACGAGGTCGGGCCCATCACCGATGCGACGATCGAGTGCCTGCGCCGCCTCACGCGTCGACAGCGTCCTCGATATCGGCGATGACGATCTTGCGCATTCCGTGCAGCGCCTTCGTCGCCGCGGTGGCACGGGCCGGATCGGGGTCGGAAGTCAACTCGAGAACGCGGGCGGGGGTGACCTGCCAACTCACCCCGAAACGGTCCTTGAGCCAACCACATTCGGACTCTTCGCCACCGTCGACCAATCGGTCCCAGTAGTAGTCGACCTCGGCTTGGTCCTTGCACTCGATCATGAAAGACACCGCCTCGGTGAATTGGAACGCAGGCCCGCCGTTGATGCCGATGAATCGCGTGCCGTCGAGCACGAAGGCGGCCCACACCGCGTCGCCAGGTTTTCCAGGGCCGGCATCGGTGTAGCGCGCGATCTGTTCGATCGACGAGTTCGGAAAGACCGTCGTGTAGAACTGTGCGGCTTCCTCGACGTTGTTGTCGAACCACAGACACGGGGTGATCGCTGGCATCGCAGACTCCTATCGTATGAACGGCTCTCGCTGTACTGACCGTCCTCGCGTCAGAGACTCATCGCCCGTCGGCGGGCGCCTTGGCTCCGAGCGCGCGCAGCGCGAACTGAAGCACCCAGTCCATCGACCGGTGCAGTCGCTGTTCGTCGTCTGGCGACTGATTGGCCATTTCACGGCTGATCACCGCGCTGATGGCCGCCGCGTCGTGTTCGGGGTCGGCCAGCGGAAACGAACCATCTTCTCGGCCGCGCCGGAGGATCTCGACCAGTGAACGTTCCCTGTCGTGGTGGGCGCGCTCACGGGTTTCCCGATACCCCTTCGCGGCGCGCACCTCGTCGGAGTCGATCACGGTCAAGTGCATGCGCAGTTCTTCGTCATGCATCCAGCCGAACATCCCGCCGATCCAGGCACGCAAGTGGTCGACGGGATTGCCGGGCTCGTCGACGATGCGGTCGAGCCGAGCGGCCAGTGCGTCGCTCTCCTGCCGCAACAGCGCCAGGAACAACTCGTCCTTGGATTCGAAGTGACGGTAGAAGGCCCGCGTCGACACCCGGGCGCGCTGCAAAATCGCGGCAACCGGGATCGGGCCCGAGTGCGGCTCAGACAGGCAGCGATAGGCTGCGTCGATGATGCAGCCGCGGTCGTCTTCGCTGGCGGGATCTGGCTGCACGATCGCAAAGTCTAGGGACGCTATGCACCTGCTGGGCCGAAGATCGACGCAAATTATCACCTGGGTAACGTGAGGCCGTGAGCACCGCCCGCTGCGAGCCGCAGACCGTCAAGTTCCGCGGCATCGACGACCTTGTTCTGGTTGCCGACGAGTGGAATCCCAGGGTTAGCAGCGGGCCTTCCGTATTGTTGCTGCACGGCGGCGGGCAGAACCGCTTCTCCTGGAAGAACACGGGCCAGATCCTGGCCGACTACGGATTCCACGTCGTCGCGTTGGACAGCCGCGGCCACGGGGACAGCGACCGTTCCCCCGACGCGACCTACACGGTCGATGCGTTGGCCGCCGACACGCTCGTCGTGCTCGAGCAGATCGCGGGCCCGGTGATCCTGATCGGCGCCAGCATGGGTGGCATGACCGGCATCCTGGTCGCCGATGCTGCGGGGCCGGCGAAGGTCACCAAGCTGGTGCTCGTCGACGTGGTGCCGCGATACGAGAAGAGCGGCAGCGCCCGGATTCGCGAGTTCATGTTCAGTCACGTGCACGGCTTCGCGACCTTGGACGAGGCGGCCGACGCGGTCGCGGAGTATCTGCCGCATCGGTCCAAGCCGCGCAGCCCGGAGGGTTTGAAGAAGAACCTGCGACGACGCGACGGCCGCTGGTATTGGCATTGGGACCCGAAGTTCCTTACCGCCCCGGCGGACGACGCGTTCGTGCGGGAGGAAAAGCTCGAGCAGGCGGCGATGAGTCTGACCGTCCCGATCCTGCTGATTCGCGGCAAGCTGTCCGATGTGGTCAGCCCAGAAGGGGTGAAGGACTTCCTGGAGAAGGTGCCGCACGCGGAGTTCGTCGAACTCTCCGACGCCGGGCATACCGCGGCGGGAGACGACAACGATGCATTCACCCAAGCCGTCGTCCAATTCGTCAGCCGGTGACCGTCGGGTTCAATTTCCTTGAGGCACCGGAGCTTCCGGCGCCTCAAGTGAGTGAGACGCAAGCCGGGGAGATCCTGGCCCGGCACTACGGACGGCAGGCCCGCGCGACATCGCTCGGCAGCCAACAGGACAAGAACTTCGTGATGACCGACGCCGACGGCGCCATCGTCGGTGTGCTGAAGATCGCCAATCCTGCCTTCAACGCCACCGAGATCGAGGCGCAGGATCTGGCGGCGCTGCGCATCGCCGAGGCCGAACCCGCGTTGCGGATCGCCGTGCCGATGCCTAATTCCGCCGGCGAAATGTGCACGGCCGTCGACGGTTTGGTGGATGGCACCGCGTATGTGCGGCTGTTGCGCTACCTGCCAGGCGGGACGCTGTTCGAGCCGGGCTACCTGTCGCCGGACAAGGTCGCCGGTTTGGGCGAAGTGGCCGGGCGGGTGAGCAGAGCGCTCGAGGGGTTCAGCCATCCCGGTCTCGACCGGATCCTGCAGTGGGATCTGCGGTATGCCGAGGCCGTCGTGTCCGAACTGATCTCGTACGTCGCGGATCCGTTGCACCGGGCCCGGCTTGACGCGGCGGCGCAGGAAGCATGGGCGCGTGTCGCGCCTCTCGTCGACTACCTGCCGCGCCAAGCGGTGCATCTGGACATGACCGACGCGAACGTGGTCCTCGGCGACGGCGTGCCGGATGGCGTGATCGACTTCGGTGACCTGTCCGACACCTGGGCGGTGGCCGATCTGGCGATCACCGCGTCGTCGGTGCTGGGCCACGTCGGCAGCGAACCGGTCTCGATCCTGCCTGCGGTCAGGGCGTTTCACGCGATCAGGCCGCTGACGGGGGCGGAGGCGGAGGCGTTGTGGCCGCTGCTGGTGCTGCGGGCCGCGGTGCTGATCGTCAGCGGAGCGCAGCAGACCAGCCTCGACCCCGACAACCCGTATCTCGCCGACCAGGCGGGCAGCGAGTGGCGCATGTTCGAACAGGCGACCTCGATCCCGATCGACGTGATGACGGAGGTGATCAAGGCCGACCTCGGGTTCGCCGCGTCACCGCCACCGGTGCCGGGGTCGCTGCTCGACGTCGATCCCGCTTCGGTGACGACGCTGGACCTCGGCACCACCTCGGACGTCTACGATTTCGCGTTCACCGACGACGGATCGCTGCGGCGCGACGTCGAGGACGAATTGGCCAGGGCAGGCGCCGGGGTCGTCGTCACGCGGTACGGCGAGGCGCAACTCAGCAGGACGGTCAGGCTCAGCCAGCAGAGCCCCGAGGTGGTCGCGACCGGCGTCAGGCTGTGGGCAGCGTCCGGGCTGGCCCTCGTCGCGCCGTGGGACGGTGAGATCGACGGTTCGACGTTGCGGGGCGCCGACTACGAACTGGCATTGACCGGAGCCGACGTCGCGTCGGGCAGCGTGCGCGCGGGCGAGCCGCTGGCCGATGTTCCGGCGGGCCGCTGGGTTGAGGTGGCGGTGCGGCCGGTCGGCGCGCCCGCTGCGCCGGCGTTGGTGCGGCCGGAGTTGGCGCCCGGCTGGCTGGCGCTGACCCGCGACCCACGGCCGCTGCTCGGGCTGCCTGCGGTGAGCGCACTCGAGGCGGGCGATCTGCTGTCGCGACGCGATGCGAGTTTCGCGCCGGTACAAGAGTTCTACTACCGCAGGCCGCCGCAGATCGAGCGCGGCCGACGGCACTATCTGATGTCCACGGCGGGCCGCACGTACCTGGACATGGTCAACAACGTGACGGTGCTCGGCCACGCGCATCCGCGGATCGCGGATACGGCGGCCAGACAGCTGCGCAAGTTGAACACGAACTCACGGTTCAACTACGAAGCGGTCGTCGAATTCAGCGAGCGGCTGGCGGGGCTGCTGCCGGATCCGCTGGACACCGTCTTCCTGGTCAATTCCGGTTCTGAGGCGAGTGATCTGGCGATCCGGCTGGCGACGGCGGCGACGGGCCGACGGGATGTGGTCGCCGTCCGCGAGGCGTACCACGGTTGGACGTACGGCACGGACGCGGTGTCTACGTCCACGGCCGACAATCCCAATGCGCTTGCCACTCGGCCGGATTGGGTGCACACCGTGGAGTCGCCGAACAGCTTCCGCGGCAAGTACCGCGGCGCCGAGGCGGTGCGGTACGCCGCCGATGCGGTGGCGGTGATCGAGCAGTTGGCGGCGGAGGGCCGACCGCCCGCGGGGTTCATCTGCGAGAGCGTCTACGGCAACGCGGGCGGTATGGCGCTGCCAGACGGGTATCTGCAGCAGGTGTATGCCGCGGTCCGAGCCCAGGGCGGACTGGCGATCTCGGATGAGGTTCAGGTCGGCTATGGCCGTCTCGGCGAGTGGTTTTGGGGTTTTCAGCAGCAGGACGCGGTGCCCGACATCGTCGCGGTCGCGAAATCGGTCGGCAACGGCTATCCGTTGGGTGCGGTGATCACCAGTCGCGCGGTCGCGGAAGGGTTCCGGTCACAGGGGTATTTCTTCTCCTCGACCGGTGGCAGTCCGCTGTCGTGTGCGATCGGGATGACGGTCCTCGACGTGCTCCACGACGAGCGGTTACAGGAGAACGCTGCGACGGTCGGAGCGCACCTGAAGGCGAGACTGCAGGCGCTGCAGCACAAGCACCCCATCATTGGCACCGTGCACGGGATCGGGTTGTATCTCGGTGTGGAGATGGTGCGCGACCGGTCGACGCTGGAGCCTGCCGTGCAGGAGACGTCGGCGATCTGCGACCGGATGCTCGAACTCGGGGTGATCATCCAGCCCACCGGCGACCATCAGAACATCCTGAAGACGAAGCCGCCGTTGTGCATTGACGTCGAGGGCGCGGACTTCTACGTCGACACCCTGGATCGGGTCCTGACGGAGGGCTGGTAATCCCAGCCCGCGAGCGCGGAGGAGCGTGGCCAGATCCACTCGGATCTTGGCAAGAAACGAGAAGTCCGGTCCGCCGGCAGTCGCCTAACCTTACCGCAATGTCCGCGATCCTGCTCAGCGCCCACGTCATCGTCGCGATCCTGGCGGTTGGGCCAATTGCCGTCGCGGCGAGCATGTTTCCGCGGTATGCCCGCGACGGTGGTGCTGTCGCCGATGTGTTGTACCGCATCTGTCGGACGTACGCCGCGGTAGCCGTGGCGGTTCCGTTGCTGGGCATCGCCACGGCGGTGTCGATGGGTGTGCTGACGCAGGCCTGGGTGCTGGTCTCAATCGGGCTGACGGTCGTCGCCGCGGTGGTCTTGATCGCGGGCATCCTGCCCGACCAGCGGGCGGCGTTGGCGGGGGACACCGTCACTCGATTAGCCATGACCACAGGAGTTTTCAACCTGCTGTGGGTCGCCGTGACCGTCCTGATGATCGTGCGGCCGGGGTCGACGACCGGAGTCTGAGTTGCGGCGCACTCGGGACGTGCGCGGCAGGCAGGGTCAGGCCAGCAGCGGCACCTCGGCGTGTCGCTTATCGGTGAGGATCTCGAACATCGCCCGGCGGGGGGCCACCAGCTCCGCGCGCTCGAAAGCCTTGCCCGCTAACTGAACTCGACATGTCGCGATCGCCGAGTTGTAGCAGTACTTCTGCGCCCCGTCGGTGTCGGTGTAGGTCAGCCCGATGACATCCGACGGCTCCGCCACGATCTCGCCTTCGATCATCTGATCCCCGACGCGCCCGCCGAACGCCCACGAGAACGGCTGATACCTCCCGTGAGTCTGCAGACTGCCCACGATCGAACGGACCGCGAACTCCTGCCCGGCATGCCTGAACACGAACAGCGTCGCGGCGGGCGTCAACACCGGCCCGATCGCGGCCCGCGCGGTGACGATCTCCAGCGTCGTATCCGGCGCATCGTCGAAACCGCACACCTGCCCGAACGCATAGGCGGGGGTATGCCGCGTGCCCCAATTGTGGTTGACACTGCCGGTCCAACCGTCGAGCACGAGACAGGCGTCGTCGAGTTCCACCCGCCCGTCGAACTGCGCCAACGGATGGCGCACCGTGGTTTTCGCGGTCGGAATGCGCGCCTTGTACGCGCGGTCGGTGAGCAGTTTCACCGAGTCCTCACCGCCAGGGGTGATGCGCAGGTCCCATCGCGCCGAACGGCTCCCGCCCGTCACCACACCCTGCGCCGACCTGTCGTCGATGGACGTCGCGCCGATGCGGGCGGTCCAGTCGTCGTATTCGTAGTCGGCGGCGTCGATCGGGTACGGCTCCTTGAGCG
The DNA here is from genome assembly GCF_001667505.1 of Mycobacterium sp. ACS1612. Classification (GTDB taxonomy): domain Bacteria; phylum Actinomycetota; class Actinomycetes; order Mycobacteriales; family Mycobacteriaceae; genus Mycobacterium. The sequence continues at coordinate 22,489 of NZ_LZHZ01000033.1, read as the reverse complement.
CGCGGTTGCCCTGACCGTCCGGGTCGAACACCATCACCCACACGTCGGCCACCGGGTCGCCCATCGTGGGCAGCAGCAGGGTCTCGCGCAGCCACAGCGCCTGTGGCAGTTCAGGGTGGTTCGCGCGGATGTAACGGCTCTCGTAGTAGGGCGCCTGCGGCTTCACGCGATCAGCATCCAATACTTGACCGGTGATCGGAGCGCAGATTGCTGCTTACGTACTCGCGGGCGTCGCGGCGGTGGAGGCGGCGGCGCTCGTCGTCCTCGGCCTGCGCTATCGGCGCCAGCAGCAGGAACTCGACGAGTTGCGCCGGCGCGTCGACACCAGGAACATGCTGTTCACCGGCGGTCGGGAGGCCGTCAAGCAGGTCTGGCAGACCGCCAACATCCTGCGCAAGGATGGCCTCGGCGCGGCGGTGCGGTCGTCGATCGAGGACCTGGCCGATTGGGCCGAGGTGGAACGACCTGACCTCGCCCGGTTGGCGCCGAGCGGCAAGGTCGCCATCGTGTTCTCCGACATCGAGGACTCGACGGCGCTCAACGAGCGCATCGGCGACCGGTCGTGGGTCAGGCTGATCGGCAGTCACGACAAGATGGTCCGCAGGCTCGTCGACAAACACTCCGGCCATGTGGTGAAGAGCCAGGGTGACGGTTTCATGATCGCGTTCGCGCAGGCCGACGAGGCGGTGCGGTGCAGCATGGCCGTGCAGCGTTCACTTCGCAGGCGGCCCAACGGGATTCGGGTTCGCATCGGCATTCATATGGGCAAGTCGGTACGTCGCGGTGACGATCTGTTCGGCCGCAACGTCGCGATGGCGGCCCGGGTGGCCGCGCAGGCCGACGGCGGCGAGATCCTGGTCAGCGAGGTGGTTCGGGACGCCCTCACCGATGCGGACAACATCGCGTTCGACGACGGGCGCGACGTCCAGTTGAAGGGGTTCTCCGGCTCGCACCGGCTTTACGCCGTCGCGTCCTAGGTGGCCTTGTCGGCGTCTGCGACGCGCTGGTGCAGTCGGGCGCGGATGTCTTCGGGGGTGTAGGCGTTGCGCTTGCGTTGGTCGCGTGCGACCAGCACGCCGCCCGCCACTACGCCGGCGACTCCCGCCAGTCCAACCCACTTCCATAAGCTGCGCATCGCGACAGTTTGCCTAAGCTGCCCGTGTGAAGGAAAGCACCGTGTCGCTGAGTCGGGCGCTGGACGAGACCAGGACGGGCGATATCTGGCTGTTCCGGGGGACCTCCGGGCCGGACCGGGCGATCCAGACGATGAGCAACGCACCGGTCAATCACGTGGGGATGACCATCGCGATCGAGGATCTGCCACCGCTGATCTGGCACGCCGAGCTGGGCGACAAGCTGACCGACATGTGGACCGGAGGTCACCACCGCGGAGTTCAGCTGCACGACGCGAGGCAGGCCGTCGAGCGGTGGATGAACAGCTATCACCAGCGCTGCTGGCTGCGTCAGCTCACGCCGTACGCCACCCGCGAGCAGGAAGACCTCGCGTTGAAGGTCGTCGCGAGGATGGACGGCACGCCGTTTCCCACCACGGCTCGGCTGACGGGCCGGTGGTTTCGCGGCCGGCTCGCGGTCGCCGACTTCACCCGCGGACTTCCGTTCGTGCACAACAGTGTTCGGGCAGCCGCCCAGCGCAGGAAGAAGGAGAAACTTCAGGTCGGGCTGGAGACGGCGTACTGCGCGGAGACCGTCGCCATCACCTATGAGGAGATGGGTCTCCTGTCGACGGAGAAGCATTACAACTGGTTCGACCCGGGCGTGTTCTGGAGCGGTGACGAGCTTCCGCTGGCACCCGGTTACCAGTTGGGCGACGAAATCGCTGTGGTCGCAGACTGATCCGCGCTCACAGCCGCGCGAAGCACGGGTTGGCGTCCGCTTTCGGAATCGTCGCGTTCTGGCTGGAGAACGTCCCGACGACGCCCGTGCTCGTCACCTTCACACTGTCGGCATGAATGCCGAGCGGATAGTTGTCGTTCAGCTTCTTGGTCAGCGTGTCCAGCCCTGCCTGCACCGCGTCTTGCGGCAACACGCCGGTGACGTCGACGACCTGGAGGTTCAGATCACCGTCGGTGACAACGGGTTTCGCGGTGACGCTGCTGCCGGGTGCAGTCAGGATGATGGTGCCTGCAGCGGCGTCGGTGCTGACACCGGTGACCAGATTGCCGACCCCGGGCAGGTTGGCCGCCACAGTGTCCTTGATGCCGGAGGACTTCCAGCTCAGGGTCGCGGTCAACGATCCGATGGTGCCCTTGCCGTTCGCGGAGTCCTGCAGTCGCACGTCTTTGAGCGTCACGTCGGCGGTCATTCCGTCGGCGCTCTGCACCCTGTTCCCGTCGGTTTCCACCGTGATGTTGGTGTAGTGGCCGGTGATGTGCTGCCACAGAAACGGCGGATTGACGCCGAATGAGATGGAGGCGCCGTCCTTGACGACGCATTCGGCGACCTCGGTCAGGATGCTGTCGGCCCTGTACCGGGCATAGAGTTCACCACCTGCCAGTCCTCCGATGAGCAGCGCGACCACGATCACGACGATGAGCACAATCGACATCCGCGACAGCCCGCGTCGACGCCGCTTCTGCTCGGGCGACGGGGGCGGTGGCGGTGCCGGCATTCCCGGTCGCGGCGGCGGTGGGGGCGGCGGCGTGCGCCAAATCTGTTCGGTGGGTGACGCATCGGCCGGTGACGGTGGCCGCGGAATCCGCTGCGTCGGGCCGGCGTCGGCGGGGCGATACGGCCCGCGCAGACGCTCGGTCGGCGGCTCCGGCCGTCGCGGCGGCCGGGGGGGCCCCGGCGGCGGCGCGCCCCTGCCGCGCCAGTCAGGCTGCCGGGGGCGTTGCGGCGGAGTCACCTGCGCGATTCTGCCTCATGTTGGGCCCGGCCCGCGCCGTTCCCGTTGGCTACCGCACCCGGGTTGCAGGTAGCCGCAGGCAACGACGGGTGTCAGCGGTGACGACTTCGGCTTGCTGAGGCGGCAGTCTTCTAACCAGCCCAACAGGGTGCCCGACAAGCCAGGAGGACGACATGCAGAACAGGATCAAGTACCTCGCCCCGGTGATGGCCGTCGCTGCCATCGGTGTCGCGCTCGCCCCCGTCGCCAGCGCCGCGACCGCGGCGACATCGCATACCGCACCGTCCGCCGTGAGCACCGCGGGCACCGACCCGATCGTGCCGTTCGGCACCGACCCGCACAGCCCGTACGTGCTGGGGTACCACACCTCAGACCACGACGAGTCCAACACCACCAACGGTCAAGTCGACGTTCCGTTCTGAGCAGGCAGGAGATCATCATGAAGACCTTCAAGTACGCCGCGCCGTCGCTGGCCGCCGCCACGCTGGGTGTCGCGGTTGCGTTCGCCCCGATCGCCAGCGCTGCCACCCATGCGACGCCGGCGCCGACGCAGTCGCCGCACGCCGCGGTCACCGACACCGATCCGGCCACGCCGTACGGCACCGACCCCGAGAGCCCAGCCATCTTCGGCTACCACACGTGGCTCGGCGACGACACCGACGTGCCCTTCTGAGCGTCGGTGACCAAGACCCCATCTGCACATCGCAGGTGGGGTCTTTGGCTCATTCGGTGGGCAGCGACAAGCCCGCGTAGATCTCGTTCAGCATCGTCGGCAGCATGGCCTGCGCTGTCGTTCTGCCGTCGGGCGAGAGCGTCAGGTTCGTCCAAATCACAAGTGCCACATCGTTGTCCGGGTCGTAACCCATGAACGAGTTGAAGCCGGGCAGTTCGCCCCCGTGATAGAACATCGCGGCGTTCGGGCCGAACCGCTGATACGAGATGCCGTAGCCGTATTTCTGACCGTCGGGCTGGTCGGGATCCTCGGCTTGCGGGCTGGCCAACCATTCTCTGTGTGAGTCGGCGGTGAACACCTTGCCCGATACCAGCGCCTTCATCCAGGTGGCGAGGTCGTCGGCGGTGGAGATCGCCCCCCCTGCCGCGGTGGCATATGAGGGGTTCTGGTTCGTGTAGTCGACGGGCTGCAGCGTTCCGGCTTCGGCGTCGGCCTTGACGTCGGCGGGATAGGCGACGTCGGCGAGCGCGTAGACGCTTCCGCCATACATGTAGCCGTGCGAGTAGGGCGCAGGCATGGAGGTGTCGTCGGCGGCGGGAAGCGATGTCTGCGTCAGGCCGGCGGGGCCGAACAGTCGCTCCTGCAACTGCTCCACCAACGGGCGTCCGCCGACCTTCTCCGCGATGACACCGAGCAGCGTGTAGTTGGTGTTGCTGTAGTCGTACGAGGCGTCGGGCGCGAACAGCGGCGGGTGCCGGAACGCGATCGCCAGCGCCTCCTGCGGCGTCCACGCCTTCTCGGGGGTGGCATCCATCGCGGCGGCGAGTGCGGGGTCGAACGTGTAGCCGTACAGACCGCTGCGCATCTTCAGAAGCTGTGCGACGGTGATGCTTTCGCCATTCGGCACGTCGGGAACGTAGCGCGACACCGGGTCGCGGAAGTTCAGTTTGCCGTCCTGGGCGAGCAGCACGATCAGCGCGGCGGTCATGGTCTTGGTGTTCGACGCGATCCGGAAGTGGGTGGCGGCGGTCGGGGGTATTCGGGCGCCGAGGTCGGTGGTTCCCACGCCGGCGGTGACGTCGCCCTTCGGTGTGCGCACCAGCACCATAGTGCCGGGCACCTTCAATTTTGTCGCGGCGCTTTCCACGACAGCTTGAAGAGTCTGTGGGTCAATGGTTTTCAGTGCCGATGGTGTCGACTCGCCGGCCGGCGAGCACGACACGAGCACTGCGGCGATCAGGAGCGCTCGGCAAAACCGCATCGTCGGGCAGCCTCTGGGCCTGGCAGAGTTCGACGGGCCTGCCACATCACCCCGGGCACGGTACGTGCGAGGTCCAGGCGACTCCTGGCGAAGCTGTTGATGGCGCGGCAGAAGGACCAAACCTGGCGTGGGGTGGGGACTTTCGGCACCCATGACAGCTCCCAGTGAATGCCGTTGATGGGGTCGTCGAAGAACACAGCGTAGTAGCCCGGCCAGTATTGCGGGTAATCCTTCGGCGCATCAGTGACGTCGATGTCGCGCGGCAGCAGGAACTCGTGGTGAAACCGGTCGACTTCTTTCCGGCTGCGCGCCCACAACGCGATGTGGTTGATACCCACGGCCTGGTCGACGTGCCTGAGCTTGTGGCCGGTGCGCGCAGGCTGGATGCCGATGTAGCTGTGCGGGTTGACGTACCGCGTGAAGTAGTAGATCGACTGGTACTCCATGTCCAGCGACGAGAAGCTGTCGTATCCCAGCCAGCCGAACAACGCGTCATAGAACGCGATGGAGTCGTCATAGTCCGATACCGCGAACTCCACGTGGCTGACGCCGCGCCACCGCATCATCCCTCCCCAGCACTCGGCTACTACACACGGTAGTACAGCAGGGTCGGAGATTTACTCGTTTTGGCGACGTTCGGCTTCGGCCATTTCCCTGGCGACGTCGGCTTGCTGCCGCCGCGCCGCCGCTGACGAGCGCTCCGACTGGTCGTCTATCCGCTGCAGCCTCTCCCGTTCCCAGGCGGCAGCGGTGCCCTCGCGTTCGTCCGCGAGCCTCTCGCGTTCGTCTGCGGTGTCCTCGCGAACGTCGGCGACGCGGTCCCGCTCATCGGCGATTTTGTCGCGTTCGGCGGCGGAACGCTCGCGACGTGTCAGCTCAGCCTCGCCACTGACCACAGCTCACGGTAACTCTCACACTCTGCCGCGGGCAGCCCACGCGGTCGCGGTCACCGTGAACGGGCCGTTTCCCAGGCGGTTTCGCGCCACTGATTCGAGGCGGGCACGGTCGGCGTCGTCGAGTCGGCGGACATGTTCGCCGGCGGGACCGATGCCGAAGGTGTACGGCTGCCACCACTCGTCGAAAGTCGGGTGCACCAGGTCGACGGAAATGGCTGCTTCGTTCACCTCGTGCAGGCCGGCAGCTTCGAAGATCTCGGTCAGGTGCCCGGCGTGCGCGCCCGACAGCAGTGATTCGTCGACGGCTTCGGGGTCGATCACATGTACCGAATCCCAGAACGGGGCCAGAGCGCCGGTCGGCCCGTCCCAGACGCATGCGGCGACGACGCCACCGGGCCTGGTCACGCGCGCCATCTGGGCGATGCCGCCCACCGCGTCGGTCATGAAGTGCACCACCAACTGCGCGAAGGCGGCGTCGAAAGCACCGGAGTCGTAAGGCAATTCCTCTGCGGTGCCGACACGCACGTCGACGTTCGGAAAGCACGCGTGAAGTCCGTCGACGAAGGACGGCGAGGGATCGATCGCGGTGACCTGGGCGCCGAGGGACAGCAGGTGCGCGGTCAACGCGCCAGGCCCGCAGCCGACGTCGAGCACCCTGTCGCCCGCCTGCACGCCGCCGAATGCCGCGAAGACCGTCGCGAGCGGATCGGCGTATCGCCCCATGAACCGTGCGTAAGCGTCCGGCGGGACATCGAAACTCATCAGCGAATGCTATGACTGCGCAGCAGGCAGCTGGGCACGAATCGCATCCCTGTCGATCAACGACCAGACCTCAGCGATCCTGCCGTCAACAAACCGGTAAAACACGTGTTCGGCGAACGAGATTCGGCGTCCTGTCGACTCGAGACCCAGGAACTCGTTATGTGGCGTGCACTGAAAGTAGAGCCTGCATGAGACGAAGTCGCCGTCGGCGATCAGGATCTCGGGGACGTACCGAAGGTCCGGTGTGGCGTCGGTGTCGGCCACCAACATCGCCCGGTAGCCGCTAAGACCCAGCGGGTCTCCGTTGTGGACGACCTCGTCGGCCACGAACCGTCCGAGTTCGTCCCAGCGTCGGGCGTTCAGGCACGCCAGGTAGTCGCGATACACCGTGAGCAGATCGCTGGTCACACGCCGAACTTAGCGCGGGCCTGCTCGGTGACCGGGGTGAACAGGTTGACCAGGTTGCCGTCCGGGTCGCGGAACAGCAGCGCGCGGTTGCCCCACGGCATGGTCGTCGGCTCGGTGACCACCTCGTTCCATTCGCCGCGTAACCGCTCGAATTCGGCGTCGACGCCCTCGACGATGAACTCGGTGATGGCGCCCCGGTGCGCTGCCGGCTCCGCGGATCCCGCCCCGAACAGTGGGACCGTCTTGTCACTCCCGATCGCCAGCGTGCCCGTCGCGGTGGGAATCTCGGCGAACAGTTCATTGGCCCACACCGCCTGGGCGTTGGTGATCACCTCGTAGAACGAGACGACGCGCTGCACGTCGGCGGTGATGATGCGAATCGAAACCAGTTTCATGCCGCGCGCGCTAGACGCGGCCCCCGACAAGCTAGTCGAGCTCATCCCAGAAGGCAGTGAGGACCGCGGCGCTTCGGGCCGGATCCTCGACCATCCACCAGTGCCCCAATCCGTCGAGGATTGCGGTGCGGGCGCCGGCCCGGTCAGCGGCGCGACGCCGCATCTCAGCGGATCCGACGTAGGTGTCTTCGGTGGCGAGTACCGAAAGCCCTGGGCGGACCGCCGCCTTCTCCAGATCGCGTCCCGCGTGCTGCATCGCAGGCTGGGTTGCCGAGCGGTACAGCAGCAGGATTGCGCGGCCCATCTCCGGTCCCTGGCCCGCAGCGATTTCGGTGCCGACCGCCAACGGCATACCTGCGGTGGCGTACATGGCGGCCCGTTCTTCCGGCGTGCCACCGAGGAACGTTTCGATCAGCTGCTCGCCTTCGCCGGGCGTCTGCCATACCTGGGCCAGCTCGTGCCACTCGTAGTCGGGATCGAACATTCCGACGACATCGCTGACCCAACTGCGGACGAGCTCCGGGCGATGCATCACCACGTTCATCGCATGGATGCCGCCGAAGTCGTGTCCGACCAGATCGACTGGGCCGTCAATGCTCTCGAGCTGATCCTCGAGCCAGTCGCGGTAATCGAGGTACGTCGCCGAAAACCCCTCGGGCAGCGGAGCTCCGAAGCCCGGAGGTGACAACCGGACCACGTCGTCGCGGCCGAGGGCATCGACCAGCGGTGTCCAAAGCGCGGCCGTCTCCGGATTGCCGTGTACCAATACGACCGCCATGCGCACATCCTGGCATGCGCCCGCCGCCAAGCCGTTGAGGTGGCTCAGACGTTGAAGCGGAACTTCGCACCGGGCGTTTCCCCTGATGGGCTTCGATGGGCTGTTGTGCGAAAAAGGGCTCTGACCAGCACCCACCCATCATTTTCCAGTCTTGCCGTTAGGCACCAACTGTGGCCCCAGTATGGTCCGTTGACCCCGTCTACGTGGCCTCCTTCATCTTCAATTGCTTGGGCACCAGAATGCCGAATCGAGCATCCGACTGCCCCTCGCCAAGTGCTTTCACGACGACCTCGCGGAGCGCTTCTTGCGTGGGCTCCTCTGAGGACAGTTGGGGTTGCCCCGACAATTGCCCAAGCGAGGCCCGGCGCCAGTACTCCCCCCCGATTGTCGCGAAAGAATATATCGACGTGATGTGGTCGAACCGAAGTGTTGGCCAACCGAATTGACACCTTCCATTGACCGGGCGGAAGCGCTGCTGCCCGTCCGAACGCCAGACGATCCCTGCGTGGCTCCCATGCTGTAGGTGTCGACTGCACGAGCTGGCCGGAATCGAGCTGCATCGGCAAGGCAACGTCACTGTGCTTGCAGGTGACAACGACGATCAGGTCATAGATCACGGAGTCTGAAGCATTGATGAGCAAAACCAGGAACATTGACGAGCATTTCCAATCCCCGCCCTTGAATCCACTCGCGATACCGGGAGCTTAAACCGGGGCCTAGCCATGCGGTGATTTGCTCAGCCTGGCGACGCTTGTCAGAACGCCGCCGTTCCCAAACTTCGTAAGCGAACACGGTGGTTTCGATCGCGAACGCTAGGACCGTGCCGACACCAGCCACCCAATCCGGTACCGATCCCCAATTCACGCCCATGCCCCGTTCGCTGAGTTGGCCCCACTGCACTAAGGTCAGTACCCCAAGAACAACGGAAACCAGACCGAAGACGGTCGTGGAAACCATCCAGAGCCATATGCGTGACGATTGGCCGCGAGACATGTCGTTAGTCTCTCCCTTGTTCACGACTCGATGGAGCTGGCGATCTTCAGTTTTGGCGTCCAGGCACGCTGAACGCCCTTTGGCGCACCAGATGGAGCTCCAGATCAGTCGTCTTTCGGTTCTCCACAGGCGCGACTGCCGAGTCAGAGAAATTTCGCTACTTCTGCCTCTAGCGAGAAATGCCCCTTCTCTCCGAGCTCGTTCATGTAGTCCATGGCGTCTTGTTTCAGGCTCTCATCGCCTGACGCAATCGCTCGCGCAATTACGGTCGGCACGGCGTCCTGCATGAGCTCGAAAGTTACCAGTCCCGACTCGTCTTGGCCCTCAAGCAACATCTTCAAGACTTCAAGCGCCGCATGCGGATCGAGGTCAGCCGCAAAGGCAATCTCCTTGCCAATCATGTGGGATTCCGACCTAACATCTGGGCACAGCTCTATCGCCTGCTTTAAGCGCGGAAGCCACCACTCCACCGCGAACTTGTGGCACTTCACGAACCAGCAGAACTCTGCGAGCTCCTCCCGGTCATCAGGCTTATCCTGTACATGGGCAACCCGAGAGTCCCAAAGTTCTGCGAGCCGGTTCCGGATTGGGTCATCGACGGCCTGTGCGTGTGTGAATGCCCAACCAACATGGCCGATGGCATCACCACGAACCTTGGGCGGGACGACAGAGAAGAACTCGCGAGCAGGACTCTCCTCGATCGTGTTGTGTCCCCGGATAATTGCATTAATGACCCAGTCACCGATCCGCTGGAGCGGATCAAACTGCGTACGCCATCCGGCAACTACCGGCTGCTCAAGCCGAATTGCTCCAGTCATCGATGAGGAGAGCAGTTTAAAGATTGAAACGTTGTAATGATGGGTAGTGATCGCCGTGGTGAGGGCGATCTGCTGCTGGGTCGACAACCCAACTTCTGAGCCAAAGAAGTCAGAAGCATTTGTTTCCAACCACTCTGGGTCGGTCATCAGCAGCCGCCCCACCCCTTCGCCCACGGCGGCACTCGACGCGCCGTGGATATCGTCCCGCGATAACTCTCGCATCAGGGTGGACCTCGCTGATTGGTACCAGATGGTGTCCGTACCGTGGGCCATCAAGTAGGTCAATCCGCGTATCCCCATCGGCCACTGCCAATTAAGCGAAGTTGTGAAGGCATCCATCCCAGTGCTGCCGGCGCTCGCGATGTACCCGTCCCAAGCTATTTCGTCTGAGAAGGATCCAATTATCAGCTCGGCGACCTGAGGCATTACTCCCTCAGGAATCACAAGTTTGGACTGCGGCTTAGCCAACTGTTCGAGAAGTCCTACGGCAGCCCGTTTGGCAGAGCGAAAGTCCGGATCGTCGTCTCCATGTCCACCCTCTGGAGGGAAAGGAGACTGATCGTCATGTTCTAGGATGCCCCCAATTACCTCAATAAGCTGTGTCCAATCTGGCTCAATACCAGCTTTCGCGGCGTCCCGCCACCCACTAACGATCGCCCTCAAGTAGGTAGGACGCAGCCGATCGACAAGGTTGCCCACCCCCGCAACCGCTTTCGGACTCCCTGTCAGAAGTGCGGTCAATTCGCGTCCTTGCCCCTCATGCGAAGGCTCAGGGCCCCATCCATCGCCCGCGTCGTGCCAACTTTCAAGATGGTTGATTAACTCCGTAGCGCTCATCGCTGCCATATCATCTTGGCGCAGAGGACTATTCGGCCCCGACCAGCTCCAGACAATCGGGGCCGGTTCTAGTGGTGCATCGATGACTCCGTAGCTGCGATCTAGATCCGCCAAGGTCGCCTGCAGCTGCGCTGGCAATGCTTCGCGGCCGATAGCAGACAACCAACTGTGTTTCCAGAGGTTCCCGTATTCCTGAACTTGCTCGTCGATATCGGCGGACTCCTCGCCGTCGCCGCGCAACTGTTCTCTTCGCCGATCACTCTCGGCCAGACAGCCTCGCTCGATGAAACCAGGGAGGTCATCAAGCACTCTCGGCGAAACGTTGGCGACAGCACGCGCTAGCTCCGCGTAGTCAATTCGACATGAATAGTGAAGTGAAAGTTCGTCAAATAGCAGCGTGCGCGCCAAGTCCAGTAGCTCAATCATGTGCGGGTCAGCACCGTCGGTTTGGCGGATTGCTTCGCCGAGCGAGAACAGGGCGAGCTTCCGGCCAAGGAGCATGTTGGTTTGCAACAGTGTCCCGGTAGCACCTGCCGCGTCAACTAGCATCGCCCTGATCGCCAGATCTCTTACCGCCTCAATCAACGCCTGCTCGACGTCTTCGTGGTCGTGGCTTCGTTTGCGTATGGATTCCCGCGAAAAGTGGGTGTTGTCGTAATCCTTCTTCAGCTTTCCGGCCATGCGCTCGTACCCAATAAGCCATGGCAAAACGACCGCTAGGCCGTCGTTTCCGATCGCCGCAACCAATTTTGAGAGCCCTAACTCATACCAATAGTCCTCGATAGTGGTTGCGGGCTTAAGACGGTCTTTCCCTCGGGTGGGCTTGAAGATCACCCCGGCTAACCACTTGCCGACCTCAGTCTGCCCGCCTTGAAACAAATTTGCCACGACGGCCACTAGGTCTCGTGGATCAGTCCGCCATCCCATCCCAGTTGACTTCCACGACTTGATCAGAGGTTCTAAACGCGCAGCTTGTTCGGCTGGGATCGCTGCGCCGATCGCGAATGCACCTCGCCGAACCCAAGCGTTGTTACTTTTACCAAGTTTGAGTAGCACGTCAACTACTGCTTCCGGCACATCGGGGGCAGCACGAATCAAATAATCGATCTCTGGCCAGTAGACGTCTCGGACCAACCCATCATCGGTCACTTCCGGCTCGGGAGGGCTGCTGAATATTCCGTGTTCCGCAAGGGGCTTGACCCAAAGGGGGTTTTTGATGCCCTCAAAGAATGCGCGCCTAAGCTGCAGGGTAGGAATCCTGCGCAACACTTCCTTAACCTGCTCATTGTTGGGCGCTTTGAACCGCGATGTCACTCCTCCTCCTCATCTACCAGAGCATTGATGTCATCGAGCAATGGCTTCAAGGCCCTTAGGTTCTCGAAGAAGACACCAGTTCGGACTTCGATAACATCCTCGACGACCCTGATGTTGGCTACCAGGTCAGCGTCAGAGGGCAGAGGCCTCTCCGCATCGTGATTGCGGTCAATATGAGCCCATCCAACGAAAAATTGGTACGCCTGATCCCATTGTCTTACGGCTGGGTGATTTTTGTCTTTTTCGCCGGTCACCAACGAAGCAGCATTTAGCTTGTTCCGACTGTCTTCTTGAGCAGCAGCAGCAATGATCGAATCAATAACCTGAGCCACAGCTTTGGGTAGCGGTATTATGTCTTGATCGGCGGACAGGTCTACCTCTGGATTTTTCCGAAGCAGTCTCGGCAATTTACTCGTGAGAGAACCAGAAGACGGATTTGGCCTTGGGATAGTGTCGACCTTTAGCGCCGCAGGCAAGCCGTTTATTAATTCACGCATACAATGGCAAATTACTGAAATTCGAGCTGATTCACACCCTTCCTCCGCTGTCTCCTCTAGGCCTCGCAGCGCGGTCCGGTACATGCCGGCAAGGCGCGGACTACGGTCCGCCAAGGTGTCGGCGATGCTCTGCTGTCGTTCAATCACCTGCGGCTTCACCATCCATCCCTCAAACGCGTACCAAACGTTCGCCAAGCGCAACCAAGATGATTACGCATCAGAAAGTGGGTATCGCTCAACTCCATGCATTCTTGTTAAACCCGACTGACCACGCGAGATCTGTTCGCTTGGATCTGACCAACCCCTACTGTACGTCTCAGAACTTGTTGTGTGTTGAGTCGTGTAATCGTGTGCGTACCAGATACTCCCACCGATTAGCGGTAGCCCCGTCGTGCCCAATCAACGGGTGGCGGCACGCTCCTCAGCTCCCATCGCCGCGAACAGGACAGCAGCCGCTTTCCGAGTTTTGTCTTCCGCCTTTGGCCACCGATGGGCGTACGTATTGAGTGTCGCCGTCGCGGATTTGTGACCCATCGGCCGCTGTACCATGACCACGCCACAGCCCGCCTCGATTAATCCCGACGCCAAGAAATGCCTGAGGTCATGCAGACGATAGTCGACGCCCGCAATGCTTTTGGCCTTGCGCCACAGATAGCCCACCGAATTCTGGTGCACCGGATTTCCAGCCTCCCCACGGAACAGCCAACGGTCTGGGTCATCACCCGGCACCTGGGTACGGACGTGCTCGCTCAACAAGTTGATGAGGCCCTTAGGTACGTACATAGTGCGACTGCTGCCGTATTTTGGTGGCCTGATTTCTACTTGCTTCCCATTGGCGCGCTGAACCTGGCGGACGATGCGAATTTCATGGCGCAGAAAGTCGATGTCAGAACCTTAAGTGCAGCAGCCTCTCCCAAACGCATCCCGCCGAAAGCACATAGACCGATGAACGCGACGAACTTGCCGTGGGCGCAACTGAGCAGAGCACCCACCTGACCCGGGCAGGAATTGTCAGGCCGTCGTCATCGGCGGTATCGGCCCTTTCCGCTCTCGGGAGGCGAACGTTCAGAGTGATGTCAAAAGGGATGGCACGGTCAGCGACAGCAGCACCAATTACGCACCGTACCTTGTTGAACCGAGTCCGGATGGTACTGGCTTCAAGGGGCTTGTCTTGCATAGACTTTACCCAGGGCTGAAGATGAGAAGGACGCAGTCGTTCAGGGCGATGTTGCCGAACGTGACGGACCTAGCGGCGAGATCCGTTGCCCGCACAGTCCCAGGCACCCACGGCTGGTCCGCCGACCACTGTTCGTAGAACGCCGAGAAGGCCATCCGCCCCGCTGGCACTGGCGTATTCACCTCTGGCGACAGACCTCAGATGTGCCTTGGCCGCCTTCTCACTTGAAAAGCTGGCCGAACGTTGCTTGCCGTCGTCGTCGTTCCAACTGGCGCGGAAGCGCCTACCAGTGCTGTGCCTAACGCTCTTCGCGCCGTCCTGGTTTGAACCAACTGTCATCCAAAGCCGATGGCGCTTGGATTGCGGTTCCACCCACGGCGGGGACACTACGCCGTTTGCTGGCGATCTATCGCTAATCGTCGTCCCAGTGTGGTCCCACTTGTTTAAAAGTGCTGCTGAACTGGTACTTCAGACGTTGAAGCGGAACTCGACCACGTCGCCGTCGGCCATCACGTAGTCCTTGCCTTCCATCCGCACCTTGCCCGCGGCCTTGGCGGCGGCCATCGACCCGGCCTCGACCAGGTCGTCGTAGGACACGATCTCGGCCTTGATGAAGCCCTTCTCGAAGTCGGTGTGAATGACGCCAGCAGCCTTCGGCGCGGTATCGCCCTGATGAATGGTCCAGGCGCGGGCCTCTTTCGGTCCTGCGGTCAAGAACGTCTGCAGCCGCAGCGTGTGAAAACCCGCCCGCGCCAACGCATCCAGGCCGCGTTCGGTCTGCCCGATCGACTCCAGCAGTTCAGCGGCCGACTCGTCGTCGAGTTCCTGCAGTTCGGCCTCGATCTTCGCGTCCAGGAACACCGCGTCCGCAGGCGCCACCAGTTCGCGCAGCGACGCCACGCGTGCCTCGTCCGTCAACACCGCCTCGTCGGCGTTGAAGACATATAGGAACGGTTTGGTGGTCAGCAGGTTCAGCTCCCGCAGCAGCGACGCGTCGACGCCCGAGGCGAACAGCGTCGTGCCGCCGTTCAGTACCTCCTGCGCCGCCACCGCCGCCTCATACGCCGGCCGGCGGTCCTTGTGCGTGCGCGCCTCCTTCTCCAGTCGCGGCACCGCGCGCTCCAGCGTCTGCAGGTCGGCCAGGATCAGCTCGGTTTCGATGACCTCGATATCCGACTTCGGGTCGATCCTGCCGTCGACGTGCGCGACGTCGTCGTCGGTGAACACGCGCACCACTTGGCAGATCGCGTCACTCTCGCGGATGTTGGCCAGGAACTTGTTGCCGAGCCCAGCACCCTCCGAGGCACCTTTGACGATCCCGGCGATATCGACGAACGTCACCGGCGCGGGCACGATCTTCGCCGAGTCGAACATCTCGGCGAGTTTGGCCAACCGCGGGTCAGGCAGCGGCACGACACCCTCGTTCGGTTCGATCGTCGCGAACGGATAATTGGCTGCCAGCACGTTGTTGCGCGTCAGCGCATTGAACAAGGTCGACTTACCGACATTCGGCAAGCCGACGATTCCGAGGTTCAGGCCCACAGGCACCAGAGTTTAGGAGACTGTGACGGGCACGCCAGAAGCGCGCTGACAGCTACATTCGGTAACAGCCGGTACGGTCTACCTGTGTCAGCTCAGCGCGCGCGGTCGGCGGTGCCGGCCGATCACCGCTCTGCGCACCCCAACGTCCCGGGCGTTCCGTGGTGGGGTGCTGTGCTGTTCGCCGTCACGATGACCGCCGTCGGCTTCGCGTACGACGCGGGCTCCGGTAACAAAGAGCTGGACGTCGTGTTCGCGGCGCTGTATGTGCTGGGCTGCGTATTCGCCGTGCTCGCGGTGCGCCAGTCCGGGATCTTCACCGCCGTCATCCAGCCGCCGCTCCTCCTGTTCGTCGCCGTGCCGACGGCGTACTTCCTGTTCCACGGTGCACAAGTCGGCGGCGTCAAAGACCTGGCGATCAACTGCGGTTATCCGCTGATCGAGCGGTTCCCATTGATGTTCTTCACCTCCGCGGCGGTCCTGCTCGTCGGGCTCGGCCGCTGGTATTACGCGATGTCGTCGCGCCGTGGTGCGGGGCAGTCCACCGCCAACGACACCAAGGCCGCCAAGGCGAAATCCGGTCGTGTGTCTTCGGTCACATCGAAGATGTCGTCGCTGCTGACCGGTGACGCCGACGAAGAAGACGCCGCTGAGGAACCGCGGCGCAAGCACACCATCGACCGGCCCAGCAGAGCGACCAAAACCGCCAGGTCGGGACAGGGCGCCGCCCGCACGACGCGGACCACCAAGCGGACCGCGCCGTCGCGTTCCCGGCACACCCGCCCGCCGGAGACCGAGCTCATCGAACCCGTCGTTGACCGCCCGCGCAGACCCCGCCCGCTCCGGCAGACCGATCAGCCGCCGCCCGCCGATCCGCCGCGCAGGCGGTCACGCTCGTCGTCGACGCGCGAACCCCGCAAGGCGATGCCACCGGAGCGGCGCACCTCCTACGAACGCCCGGAACGCCGCCGCTACGACGACTATCCGCCGCGCGAGCCACACGCCAGCAACGGCAACGGCAGTGGTACGCACCATCCGGTGTCGCGGGTCCGCTACCGCGGTGCCGATGAGAGCGACACCCGTGCCGAGAACCGGTCGCGGCCCCGCGCATCACGCAACGGCTGGGAAGCCGAAAGCTGGGAGTACGACATCTAACCCCGGACGATCCTGATCGTGGTCCACGCACCGATGTGGATGCGGTCGCCGTCGGCCAGCGGTGTCTCCTCGCCTTCTGCCAGACGGCTGTCGCCGTTGAGGTAGGTCCCGTTGGTCGATCCCAGGTCGGTGATGGTCAGCACGGACTGGTGTATCCGCAGCACCGCGTGCTGCGACGAGACGCCCCGGTCGACCGGATGGATGCCCAGGTCGATCTCGGGGTTCACCCCCTGTTTCCGGTTGCCCCTTCCGATCAGCGTGCTCTCACCCTGCAGCGCGATCCTCCGTTCCGGAAAGAACCCAGGAAACTCGACGCTCTCGGGGCCACCCTGGGCCCGTACGCGTTCGTAGAGGTCGCGGTCGGCGGTGACGACGGCCGTCCAGATCGGTGCTGCCGGCGTCGACGGCGCCGACGGTTCCGGCAGCGCGGAATCGTGGCCACACGCTTCACAGAACCGGCCTGTCACCGGCATCCCACACGACGGGCAGGCCTTGGCCTCGACCGCGGGACCCGAAACCGGTTCTTCCGCAGCGCTTCCGATCGGCGCCCCGCAAACATCGCAGTAGTCGGCGGCTTTCGACGTATGCCCCTCGACGCAGGTCGGCATCACGCCTCCTTCCGCACTCGGGCCGTCCTGGTGGACCGGGCATCCAGAGCCATCTCATCGGCGGCGGCGACGTCACGCCGCAGCGCAACGGTGCCGGTGCGTTCGTCGACCTCGACCACTCCCCTGAGGAGCTTGGCCGTCCCGTCGTTCCTGGATTCGACGGCCAGTTCCATCGCGCGTTGCAACTTCGCGGTGGCGGTGCGGACATCTCCGGACTTGCGCGCGCTCAACCCCTCCTGCACGGCCTGCGCCAACTCCTCCTGGCCGGTGTAGTGCGCGACGCGTCGACTGATCTGCGCCGACAACGCTGTGTCTGCCGTCCACACCGCCTTGACCAGGCCCTCGCCCAGAACATCCTGCCCCGCAACGACACTCACCCTCACGGCGAGCTTCTCCCTGCCGACTGCGGCCGGTTCCACCTCGACCTGGATGTGGTAGTCGCGGTCCTCGGAGCCCCACGAGCCCAACGGGTACTCCCCGCACTGGTTTCCTGCGTCGATTCGGCGGTGCGTCAGGTCCTCGACGGTCGGCGCCACCTGCTTGACGAATTCGACGGTCGCCCCTGCGGGCGTCCACAGTCGCAGCGTCAGCGCCGGAAACGCCTTGGCCATAGACCCTTTCATCATCGACGCAAAGTCGTCCGCGAGGTCCTCGGGATCGGCGACGATGTCGACGGTGCCAAGCAGCGCGGTCGAGATCGCGCGTAGCTCGTCGACCTCCCAGTCGGTACCCACCCCGCGGCAGTCACAGGTGAATTCGCCTTCGCTGAGACCGATCTCCTCGCCCAGCTCCTCCGGCGTCTCGTGCTCGTCCTTGCCGTCGGTGAGCAGGATGGCATGGGTGATCGCACCTTTTCGCTGACCGACGATGCCGCGAACATGCGCGAGCCACGTTCCCATCGCGGTGCCGCCGTGTGGCCGGAGTGCGTCGACGGCACGCATTGCCGCAGCCTTGGTTTCGGTGCTCGCCCGCGCCAACCCCTCCTTGGGGTAAACACTGGTGGCCTTCTCGGTGCCGTCGACGATGGTGAAATACGTTCCGTCGACGAGTTCCATGATGGCGGCGGCGGTGGCCCGTTTGGCGGCTTCGAACTTTTCGATCGGCGCCTGCATCGACGTCGAGCAGTCGATGATGATGGCCTCGACCCGATCAGGCGCCGCGACCGTCGCCGTCACGTCGGCGGTGATGCTGACGATCGCGTCCACCGTTCCGCTGCCCTCCGCGAGGTACGGATTGTGGTCGACATCAACGGAAATGCCGTGCCGCTCAGCCGAACTCATCCGGCCCTCCGATCGGGATCACTGCGACGGTGATGTTGTCCTGACCCCCGCCGTCCAACGCGAATTGAGTCAGCGTCCTGGCGGCGGCGCCCGGATCGGTGGCGGTGCAGAAGCGGGCGATGTCGGCGGCGTCGGGCAGGTAGTTCCACAGCCCGTCACTGCACAGCAGCAGCGTGCCGGGCCCGGTCGCGGTGACCGTCTGCACGCTGGAGTCCGACCAGGGTTGCGGTTCGCTGTCCGCGCCGAGCCACCGGGTCAGGGTGTGCGCACCGCGTTGCACCGCATAGGAATCCGGCGCAGCGCCCGCGGTGATCAGTTCCTGGGCCAACGAATCGTCGACCGTCAGCTGCCTCGGTTCGCCGGGCGGCTCCGGCAGCCAGTACGCCCTGCTGTCGCCTACGTTGCCAAGGGTCACCTGCGCCGTGCCCTCAGTCGTCGGGATGACGATGGCGGCGGTGTAGGTGCACGACGGCGCCGACGCGGCGTCACCACCGGCGGCGCTGGCCGCAGCGGCTGCCCCATCCAGCCCGGCCAGCATGGCGGCCCGCCCCGGTTTTCCCGCGGCCAGTGTGGTGATCATGGCACCGACGCCTGCTTGCGATGCGGCGGCCGCGGCGATCTGCGCCTGGGCAGACGACGAAACGCCGTCGCACACCGCCACCACGATCGCCTCCGGTCGTTGCCCGTCGCCGCCGAGAAGGATTGCCGCCGCGGCGGCGTCCTCGTTGCGGGCGTGTTCGATACCGCGGTCGGTGACCAGTACGACAGGACCGACGGTGGCCTCGTCGCGGTCCGGTTCCTCGCGGCGGTGTCCGCAGACCGTGCAGTACTCGTCGAAATCGGCCGGGTTGCCGCAGTCGGCGCACGGCGCATCTTTCGCGGTTTCGTGTCGCGGGATGGCCACCCGACGCACCTCCGCCAGCGAGGCGCCACAGCCTTCGCAGAACCGGTCGGCGCGTAGCACCATGGTGTCGCAGTGCGGACAGGTGGCTGCCTGAGTCATACGCGCGTCCTCGGTCGGATCTGGTTGGCTCTCTCCACCAATGCAATACGTTCCCACATGTCGGTCGCCTCATGTGCCAGCTCGCGATAACCACGTTCCATGCCGACGCGGATGCTGGGTTCGTCGAACGCCGCACCCAACAATCGCCCGCCGAGGCTGGGCTGGTGGCCCGCCTGCAGCCAGTCCAGCGCGGCGCCCAACACGCCGAGCCGGATCGACGCGCGTTTGGCGGCCGACTCCAGGTTCAATTCGGACGCGCGCCTGCCGGCGTCCAGCAGCGTCTGCTCATCGAGCTTCGCCGATTCGGCGCCATCGAGCAGCACTTCGACGGCGCTCGCCGCAGCAGGAGTGAAATGGGCTGATTCCGTGGGAACTTCGTCGAGCGCCGCGATCGCACTCGTTCGGTCCCCGGCATGTACCCGCTGCCGCGCGAGCCCGAATGCCGCGCTGACATAACTGCGGTCGGTCCGCCACACCGTCTCGTAGTAGCGCGCCGCCACATCGCGTGCACCGTTCAGTTCCGCGGTGGCGGCAATGGCCATCTTGGGGGCGAGCTCACCCGGCAGCCCCGCCAGCACTGCCTCGAAATCGGCGGCCGCGTCGTCGTAGGCACCCTCCAGCAGTGCGCACTGTCCGCGATACCAGCGCAGTCGCCAATCGCCGGGAATCGTGGACTCCAACTCTGCGAGCCGTTTCCTCGCGTCCTCGGGTGCGCCGATCTCCAGCGACGCCCGCACCAGCCGCAGCGGCACCTCCACCGAGGTCCTGTTGGCTTGTTGCGCACCGGTTCTGGCGATCTGCAGCGCGTGCTCCAGCTGGGCGGGCGGGGTCCCGCTCGTCGTGGCCAGGATCGCCGCGCCAGGATCGCTGGGATCGACGACCGGAACGGGAAGCGCGGCGATCACCGCGTCGGCGGCGACCGGCTTGTCCGTGCCCGCGCCGTAGATACCACGTTGCGGACTGAAATGACTCGACATCCGCGGCTGCGGATCGCCGGTCTCTGCCGCCGCGATCTCGTGCAGCACACCGGTCAGTTGATCGGCGAGCACCTCCATCGATTCGAAGCGGCAGTCGGGGTCGGGGTGGGTGGCGCGAACGATCGCCCGGTGCAGTGATTCGTATCTCGCGAGCACAGGTACAGTGTCGGGGCCCGGCAACTGCTCGACGAAGCGTCCCTTCTCCTGCGGCACATCCATCACCAACACCGCGAGCGTGCGGCCCACCGTGTACACATCGCTGGCGACGGTCGGACCGGTTTCGGCGATCTCGGGCGCCTGGTAGCCGAGGGTTCCGTAGATCGCACTCTGTTCGTCGTCCATCGCGATCACCGCACCGAGGTCGATCAGCTTGAGTTGGTCCTCGGTCTGCATCACGTTGTCGGGTTTGAAGTCGCAGTAGGCCAGCCCCTGCGAGTGCAGGTAGCCCAGCGCGGGCACGATCTCGATCATGTAGGCGACGGCCTGGTCCGGCGGGAGCGGTGCGCCGCGGGCCTTGCGGATCTGCTTCAGCGAGGTGCCGCCGACGAACTCCATCACGATGTAGCCCACCGGCACTCCGGCCGAATCGGGATGCTGAACGAAGTTGTAGATCCGGACGATGTTCGGGTGTTCCACCCCTGCGAGGGCCAGCACCTCGGCCTTGGCAACCGCCATCGCCTCGGCGTCACCGGAATTCAGCAGGCCTTTGAGCACCACCCAGCGGTTCTCGACGTTGCGGTCGGTCGCCAGGTAGATCCACCCCAATCCGCCGTGTGCGATACACCCCTGGACTTCGTATTGGCCTGCGACCAGGTCGCCGCGAGACAGCTTGGGGACGAAGGAATATCGCGTGCCGCATTCGGGGCAGAAGCCCTCCGTGCGCCCCGGGTTACCGTCCCGTTGCCGGCCCACCGGCTTATTGCATTCGTGGTTGCCGCAGTATCGGCTGGCCTCCGGTACCTGCGGGTCGGTCAGGATGGCGGCGGACGGATCGCCCCTAGGGATGCGGGGCATCTCGACCAGCCCGCCGCCGAGGCGACCGCGGCCGCTGCCCATCGGCGACGACGTGCTCCTTGCGGTGCGCACCGAGGCCGTGCGCACCGAAGGGGCCGAATGCCTGGGTGCCGTCGCCACCGAAACCGCCTGCGGGGCAGCGGGTTGCGGTGCCGTGCCGCAGACGTCACAGTAGCCGTCGACGATGGTGCCGTCGCAGTCCGGCTCGGCGCATTTCATACCGTCTTCTCCCGCTTGTCGGCGATCATCTGCTGGTAGTCCGAGATCGCACGCGTCACGGCGCGAAGGTCACACGGCCGCCGTGACAGTAGACCTTCCGCTATCCGCAGGCAGGCCAGCAGGTCCCGGTCCTCCCCCAGCCCGAGTCTCGCGGCCTTCGCTTGGTAGGCCGTCAATCGGCCCTTGAGCTCAGTGCGCCGGTCGAGCAGTCCCTGCGCGAGTTGCTCCTCCTCGCGTGCGGCTTGCAGGGCCGCCTCGACGCGGCCCCGCAGTGACCGCAATGCTTTCGGGTCCGGTGCCGTGAGGGACGTCAGTTCGTCGCGTAACGCCGGGTGTTCGTCGCGGCGTTGCGGGAACGTCCCGGCGAGCACCTTCTGCAAGGCGTACCCTCGCACCTCTGCCGCACGCGTGCTCGCGTCGCGCAACTCGTCGAGTCGGTTGGCTACAGCCGCGACCGCCCGTACCCAATTCGACTGTATGTCAGCCAGTTCCGCGATGGCGGCGACGCGCTGTTCGATGTCGCGGGCGGCGAGGGACAGCGGGTCGGTCGCGGAGATCTCGAGCAACTCGACCATCTGCTCGGGTTCGGGTGCGCCTGCCGCGTCGAGGAGTTTCCGCGTCGGGGCCAGCTTCTCGGCGACCAGCGAGTTGACCCGGTCGACCGCGTCGAGGAAGTCGACCACGCCTGGATAGGTTGCGTGCATGCGCTCAGCCGTGTCGGCCAGCCCGACGTATTCGACGGTCTCTGCGTGTCCGCTGATTGTGCGCTGCGCCAACGGAATCGGCTGGCGCGACACTTCCAGCGTCGGCTCCCTCAGCAGCCGTGTCAGTTCGATGCGGTCACTGTCGTCGAGCTTCGACCGGCGCCCGCGCACCGCGCGGGGGGGGTGGGGGGTGGGGGGGGTGGGGGTGGGGGGGGGGGGTGGGGGGGGGGGGGTGGTGGGGGGGGGGGGGGGGGGGGGGGAGTGCGGCTCGGTGGTTGTGGTGGGGGGGCGGGTGGGGGGGGGGGTGGGGTGTCA
>NZ_LZHZ01000032.1 GCF_001667505.1 Mycobacterium sp. ACS1612 | reverse complement strand
GTCGTTGTACGCCGGCTTGTAACCCGGGACGGCGACCAACCCCACCACCACCACGAAGCCGCTGGCCACCAGCACAGGTGCGGGCCAACGCACCACGATGGTGCCGACACGTCGCCAGAATCGGCCCTTCGGCGGGCGTTTCCATTCGTACAGACCGACGCGGCTGCCGAGGAACAGCACCGCAGGACCGAGCGTGACCGCCGACGCCACCACCACGACCATGCCGATCGCGACGGGCGCCCCCATCGTGGAAAAGTACGGCAACCGCGCGAAACTCAGGCAGTACGTCGCCCCGGCGATCGTCAGGCCCGAACCCACGATGACAGGAGCGACGGATTTGAACGTGGTGTAGTACGCGTCTTCCCGGTCGAGACCGGAGGCCCGCGCCTCGCGATAACGTCCGAAGATGAAGATGCCGTAGTCGGTCGCGGCGGCAATCGCGAGCATCGTCAGGATGTTTCCCGCAAACGTCGTCAGCCCGAATGCGCCGTGCATCGCGAGCACGGAGATCACCCCGCGAGCGGTCAGCAACCCGATGAACGTCAGGAACAACTGGATCAGCGTGGTGACGATCGACCGGTACACGATCAGCAGCATCAACGCGATCGCGGCCAGGGTGAACAACGTGATCTGCGCCAGGCTCGCGTTGCCGATCACGTGCAGGTCGTCGGTCAGTGCTGCCGGGCCCGCGACGTAAGCCTGCACTCCCGGTGGCGCTTTGGTTTCCTCGATGACCTTGCGGACAGCTTCCACACCTTCGTTGGCCAGCGTTTGGCCCTGCTCGCCTGCGAGGTTGAGCATCACGTAGGAGGCCTTGCCGTCGGCGCTCTGCGCGCCGGCCGCGGTCAAGGTGTCACCCCAGAAATCCTGAATGTGCTGGATGTGCACGGGATCCTGGCGCAGTTTGCGAATGATCTCGTCGTAGTAGGCGTGCGCGTCCGGACCGAGGGGCTTCTGCCCCTCGACCACCACCATGATGGTGCTGTTGGAGTCGAACTCCTTGAAGTTGGCGCCCATCCGCTTCATCGCCACCATCGACGGCGCATCCTCTGGCGCCATCGGCGCCGAGTGCAGCTCGCCGACGACTTCCAGTTGCGGCGCAAGCACATTCACCAGGACAGCGACCACGACCCAGAACAGGATGATCGGCACCGCCAGGACCCGCAGGCTGTGCGCGAGCACGGGCCGCTTCTCGTGCCTGGCGCTCAGGCCGGTCATGCGGACTTCACCAGGCAGTACGTCTGGGCGTTGATGCCATCGGCGGACTGCTCCTCACGGACGA
Source organism: Mycobacterium sp. ACS1612 (assembly GCF_001667505.1). GTDB lineage: Bacteria > Actinomycetota > Actinomycetes > Mycobacteriales > Mycobacteriaceae > Mycobacterium. The sequence goes on along the minus strand of NZ_LZHZ01000032.1, from coordinate 158,291 downwards.
CTCCATTTACGGTGACGCGGCATCCAATCTGGTCGCCGTCGGCGCGCGCCATCAGATTGGCGCTGACCGTCGGCAACGTCGTCGAGAGCGTGACCGACCAGGGCAGCGACGCGGTGATCGTGTGCACGTTCGCGTCCGGGTCGAAATAACTGATCTGGGCGGTCGTTCCGGGTGAACCGTAGACGTCGTAGACCATGATCTTCGGGTTGAACTGGACGATCTCGATACCAGCGCCGGAACCGGCGTTCAGATCCTGCGACGCGAACATCTTGTGCAGCCGCGACACGACCAGACCCGACACGGCCAGCACGACGATCAGCAGGATCGGGAGCCACGCGCGTTTCAGCACGCGCCCCGCGGAAACAACCTTCACCCGAACACCTTTCGTGTGGCCGCCGAGTCCACCGCAGCATCGTCTGCCGGACAGCCCGCGTTCGCGGCAAGCCGGTGCAGCGTGGGAAGCGCGACCCGGGCGGCAAGCCACAAAGCGGACTCCTCCTCCGGGGTCAGCGTCGCCATCAACGCCTTTAGACGCTCGCGGCGTAACTGCTTCCGGTCGTTCAGCAGCGCCTGACCGTCCTCGGTTATTCCGATCAGCGCGGCGCGCCCGTCGTCGGGATCCGCGAGCCTGACCACCAGCCCCAGCTTTTCGAGCCGCTGGACCAGCTGTGTCATCGACGGCTGGCTGACGCCTTCCCTGGCCGCGAGGGCCGTGAGCCGCACCGGCCCTTCTCGGCAGACCCTGTTCAACACGAATGCCGCCGATGCGCTCAACTCGGCGCGATCGCTGAGGAACCTCGCGGTGAGATCCATCGCCTGATCCAACAGCTCGCCGACGCAATCGCCGGCGTCTGCTTGACCAGGCTGTTGTTGCACACGGTATCTATATCATGTGCCCTATATAGCGGCAATCCGAAGCGTGTGACAGCAAATTCACAGGTAACTCGCCGGCTCGGTAGCGACGCCGACCCGGCGGATCGCCCGCCGCCATTCGAACCAAATACAACTGTGTAGCAACGTATCTGGACATCGAACGCTAGATGACCCGTGCTCGGTCGCGCCTCCGGAAATTGAAGGCACCGTCAAACTACATATTCCGGGCTATACATCGGTACGCGGTAGGTTTTGCCCATGCCTGACCGCACCGCCGGCCTCCGCGCCGCCGCAGCGCACGCGGAGTCGTTCTTGAGCACACTCGACGAAAGACCGGTGGCCGCCAGGGCCGACGCGTCGGCCGTCCGCGACCGCCTCGGCGGACCGCTGCCGGATCGCGGCGATAGCCCTGCCGCGGTCATCGACGCGCTGGCTGCGGGCGCTGAACCGGGCCTGGTGGCGACCGCGGGTCCGCGCCATTTCGGCTTTGTCATAGGAGGCACACTGCCCGCCGCGTTGGCCGCCGACTGGCTGGCGTCGGCCTGGGACCAGAACGCCGCATTCCATTCGCTGTCGCCTGCTGCGGCCGCCATCGAGGAGATCACGTCGGCTTGGACGCTCGAGTTGCTCGGCCTGCCTGGCACTGCCAGCGTCGGCTTCGTCACCGGCGGGCAGGGCGCGAACACGACATGTCTGGCCGCCGCGCGCAACGCCGTCCTGTCCCGGCAGGGTTGGGATGTGGAGCGCGACGGGCTGATCGGTGCACCGGCCGTCCGCGTGCTGTGCGGTGAGCAGGCGCACGCGACCATCTACACGGCGTTGCGTCTGCTGGGCCTGGGTGCCGAAACGGTGATCCGGCTACCCGCCGATGAGCAGGGCCGGATGGATCCGGAGGCGCTGGCAAAAGCATTGGCGGGCAACGACGGACCGGCGATCGTGTGCGCCCAGGCGGGCAATGTGGCCACCGGCGCGTTCGACGCGTTCGGGCCGATCGCCGACGCGTGCGCCGAGCACGGCGCGTGGCTGCACATCGACGGCGCGTTCGGCCTGTGGGCCGCCGCCGCACCGGCCATTCGGTCGCTGACCGTCGGCATAGAGCGCGCCGACTCGTGGGCCGTCGACGCACACAAGTGGCTCAACGTGCCCTACGACAGCGCGATGGCGATCGTCGCGGACCGGGGCGCGCACGTCGCCGCGATGAGCCTGGCGGGGCCGTATCTCGTTGCCGATCCGGGCCAGCGTGACGGCACCAATTTCGTGCCGGAGAGTTCGCGTCGCGCCAGGGCGATCCCGATCTACGCGGCGATCCGCTCGCTGGGACGCGCGGGCATCGCGGAGATGGTGGAACGCAACTGTGCGCAGGCCCGCCGTATGGCCGGCCTGCTGGCCGCTGTCCCGGGTGCCGCGGTTCTCAACGACGTGGTACTCAATCAGGTGCTGGTCCGACTCCCCGGCGGCGACGACGCCAACCGCGCCGCCGTCACCGCGATTCAGCACGACGGGACGTGTTGGCTCGGCGGCACGACCTGGAACGGCGAATACGTTCTGCGCGTATCGATCTCGAACTGGGCCACCACCGATGAGGACATCGACCGCTCGGCGGCGGCGATCGCGGCCGCGGTCACGGCTTAGTTTCCGCGGTGTCGAACGTAAAGTTGTGTTCGAGTGTTTCGCGAAATGTCAGTCGCGAGCTCACGTTCGGCGATGATGTCGAGCCCTAGCGCGGCTGGTTCGGCACCCCGGGGAACAGTTGCACGTCGGGCCCCGAGGTCACCAAGCCCAGCTGCTTGGTCACCAGATGCGGCGCGAAAACGGCGGCGTAGAGCAGGTTTCCGACGACGATGACGGCGACGACCGACAAGATCGACGACCGGACTCTGGTCTTGCCGACGCTGTCGGACCACATCTCGATGACGTTGCGGCCCTGTGGGTCCGTCCTGCCCAGCAGATATGTGAACACCATCATCTGGATGCCCATCGCGATCGCGTCGTAGATGGGGTACTGGTGCAGCGTGCCCTCGAAGAGTCCCAGACCGGGAATCACGTAGGCGTAGTGGAAGACTCCGAGTCGGGCCCCGAGGCCGCCGTTGAACAGCAGCGCCCAGCAGAAGCCGACGAGCAGGCCCACGATCAGCAGGGTGATCGGCCTACGCCAGTGGAATCGCGCGCTGAGCCGACACCCCAGCGCCGCGCCGACGACCGCTGGAATGCAGAAGTAGCCGATGTAGCCCAACGGCACCGACGAGGGCAGCCCGCCCCACGTCATGTTCAACGGCCACCACGACGGCATGCGCGGTAGCGCGGGCGGGAACTGCGCATACATCGCCCAGTCATACGGCGCCTCGATCCAGGAGAACGAGATCGCCGAGATGCACAGCAGCAGCAGTGGGTGCAGGCGGCCGCGCCGAACGCTCAGATAGATCCCTGCGACGACGAAGACGATGCCGCTGAGCCAACCGAAGGTAACGGCCGCCGCCAGCAGCGGCGTCAACTCTGTGTTCACCGGTCGTCGCCGCCCCGCGCTTCGGGGTCGAAATAGATGACCGCAGCGAAGATCAGCACGATGAGCCCGAACAGGGTGCCGAGCATGATGAGTTGACCCACGACGTTCCTTTCGGCCGTTCGGCGTCTAATAGTGCACACTATTCTAAGTGGAAGGTCAAACGCGACGGCTATCGTCAATGTCCATGCCCCCGCGACGTTCGCCGGCCCGCAGGCCCCGCGGCGAGCCGCGCAGACTTCTGCTCGACGCCGCCCGCGAGCTCTTCGCCCGTCGTGACTACCGCAGCACGACCACACGGGAGATCGCCGAGGCGGCCGGCGTCAGCGAATACCTGCTGTTCCGACACTTCGGCTCGAAGGCCGGACTGTTCCGCGAGGCTCTGGTGCTGCCGTTCACGACCTTCGTCGACGAGTTCGGGCAGACGTGGCAGGCGGTCGTCCCCGAGGAAACCGACGAGGAGGAACTGGCGCGGCAGTTTGTCGGCCGACTCTACGACGTTCTCGTCGAGCATCGGGGTCTGCTGCTGACCCTCGTCGCATCCGACAGCCTGAGCGACGAGGAGATCGAGAGCGCGGGCATCGCCGACATCCGGCGGGCGCTCACCGTGCTCAGCCGGATCAGCGCGGAGGGCATGCAGATTCGCGGGATGCACTCGAGCCATCCGGACCTGCCCGCGCACTCCACCGTGGCGATGATCGTCGGCATGGTGGCCATGCGGTCGACGTTCTTCGGAGCCAAGCAGCCCTCACGCAAGGCGATCATCGACGAACTTGTCCAGGCGACGCTGTACGGGTTCCTGCACCGCCCCGACTGAGCGGGCCTATCCCCCGGGCACGTTGGGCCACTTCAGAAGTGATCCGGCATCGACGCGGATCTGCTGACCCGTGACGTAGCGGCTCTCCTCGCTGGCCAGGAACACCGCGAGATTGGCCACGTCCTGCGGTTCGATGTACGGATCGGCATTGCTTGGAAGAGCGAGAACAACGGCTCGGCGTCTTCCCTATCATCCTGTCGGCCAGCGCCATCGACATCTCTTCGACGTATTCGATCAGTACCCGTTTGCTCCAGCCGTAACCCCGGCCACCGGGACCCATGTTCGGGTTGTCGGTGGTGCCGCGGATCATTCCCGCGGTCGATCCGGTGATGATGACCGACGCTCCGTCGGGCAGGTGCGGGATGGTGACCGCGACGGTGCTTATCACGCCGCGCAGGTCGACGTCGCTGGCGTCGACGAATGACATCGCGTCATGCGGTCACGTGATGGATCTCCTCTCTCGCGTCCCCGCGCCGGCCTAGACCGGTGTGAACGTGATGTGTAGTTCGGCGAGCCCGCGCATGATGAAGGTCGGCTCGTAGGTGTAGCGACGGTCGTCGGCCGGGCCGTGATGCTGTTGGGAGACCGTGATGTCGACCATCCGGTCGAGGATCCGGTTCAGCGAGATGCGGCCTTCCGCGCGCGCCAGCGGGGCGCCCGGACAAGAATGCACACCGCGGATGAACGCGATCTGCTCGCGCACGTTCGGCCGGTCCGGGTTGAACACGTTGGGATCGGCGAACTTTCGCTCGTCGCGATTGCACGCGCCCGGTAGCACCATGACGGTGGTGCCCGCAGGCACCTTGACGTCCCCCACCGTGGTGGTGGTGCGGGCCATCCGGAAGTGTGATTTGACAGGGCTTTCCATCCGCAGCGTCTCTTCGAGGAACGCCGGAATCCGGCCGCGGTCCTCGCGCAACGTCTTCTCGAAGTCGGGGTTCTCAGCGATGATCCGCACCGCGGAACTGACCAGCTTGGTCGTCGTCTCGGTACCCGCGGCGAACAGGAACGTCGACAGGTTCATCACGTCCTCGATGTCGGGCGTCTTCCCGTCTTCGTGTTTGGCCTGCGCGAGTTCGGTCAGCACATCCGCCCGCGGTTCGCGCCGCCGGTCTTCGATGTAGCCGTAGAACTTCTCGTTCAGCCACTGCAGCGGGTTGTGCGTCGTCGGCGCCTCTTCGCCGAGTTGGCCCACGAGTTCCCCTGCGAACACGGCGCGGAACTCTTCGTGGTCCTCAGCGGGCACACCGAGCAGATCCGCGATCACCAGGAGGGAGAACGGTTTCGCGTAGTCCTCGAGGAACTCACACGACCCCCGCTCGATGAAGGTGTCGAGCTGCTGGTCGGCCAGCCGCCACATGAAGTCCTCGTTCTCTTTGAGGCGCTTCGGTGTGATCAGCTTGTTCAGCAGACCGCGCGTCCTGGTGTGCAGCGGCGGGTCCTGTGACGTGATGTGTTCGGCCATCGGGACGTTCGCCCGATGCTGCTCGATCAGCTCGGTGACGTCGTCGCTCTCGCCGGGGCTGAAGGGCATGCCGGAGAACGGGCCCGCCACCGACACGCACGACGAGAACGCCGGATCCTTGTAGACTGCCAGCGCCTCCTCGTAGCCGGTGACCGTCAGCACGTTGAACGGTGTCGCCTGTGTGACAGGGCATTTCGACCGCAGGTGGTCGAAATACGGGTACGGGTCACCCACGAGGGACTCGTCGGTGAAGAAATCGACGGTGTCGAATTCGGTCACGAAGCACTCTCTTTCTGCCGCGAGCTTCCGCGAGCAGACGCGCGAACCGGGTCGAACAGGATGGGCACCGATGTGGGCGAGCGGAAGGCCTGACCGCGGATGTAGGGATCGTCGCCCGCGGGATCGAGCCGCATGTTCGGCAGACGGTCGAGTAGCAAGTTCAGCGCCACCCGCATCTCCAGCCGTGCCAGATGCATGCCGAGGCAGACGTGAACACCGTGTCCCCAACCGATATTGGGTTTGACGTCGCGGAAGATGTCGAAGGTGTCCGGGTCGGCGTAACGCTCGTCCTGCCGGTTGGCCGCACCCAGCACCGGCATCACCGAGCAGCCCTCCGGGATCTGCACCCCGCCGAGTTCGGTGTCCCGGGTGGCCACCCGGGTGATCATGATCAGCGGCGGCTCCCACCGCACCGCCTCCTCGATCGCCTGCGGTAACAGCGACCGGTCGGCGCGGACCGCGGCGAGCTGATCGGGGTTGGACAGCAGCCCGAACAACAGGTTGCCCAGCGCCCGGTAGGTGGTTTCGACGCCGGCGGGCAGCAGCAACCGCAAAAACGAGAAGATCTCCTCGTCGGACAGCTTCTCCCCGTCGATCTCGGCCGCGGCCAGCCCGCTGATCAGATCGTCGCGCGGATCCGCACGCCGCGCCGCCAGGATCGGGGTGAAGTAGTCCGCCAGTGCCTGCGACGCCTCCCGCCCCCGCTCGGCGTTGACGGTGAACGACAGCAGCGAGATCGACCACTTCTGGAACTGGGCGTAGTCCTCCTGCGGCAGACCGAGCAGGCCTGCGATGATCAGTGTGGGATACGGAAAGTTGAACTCTTTCACCAGATCTGCGCTACCGCGGTCGACGAAGCGGTCGATGAGCGCGTTGCCCACCCTGCCGACCAGGTCGTCCTCCCAGCGCGCCAACGCCTTCTGCGAGAACGCCTTCGACACCAGCGCCCGGTGCCTGCCGTGCTCGGGTTCGTCCATGCCGAGCATCACGTGCTTACCGAAGACGTCGCCGAACGCCTGGATGATGATCGACGACGAGAACGTCTCGTTGTCCCGCAGCATCTGCTGGGCTTCCTCGTAGCGGTACACCATGAAGATCGGCTTACCCTCCTGGCCAGGGATGCCGGGGATCTCGATCTTCTGCACGGGTTCCTCGCGCCGCAGTCGGGCAAGCTCGGTGTACGGATCCCGCACATCGCCGGACACGAAATCGTCGAATTCTCCGAAGTCCTCGAGATCATCGAACAACTGCACGAACTACTCCTTCACTGAGCGGGGTAAGCGACGGACTTGACTTCGGTGTACTGGTCGAACCCGGCGACTCCGTTCTGGCGCCCGACACCGCTTGCCTTGTAACCACCGAACGGCGTGTCGGCGCCGTATCCCGCGGTGCCGTTGAGACCGATGAACCCGGCACGCAACCGTTTCGCGACGGCCAGCGCGCGATCGAGGGTTCCTGCCATGACGTTGCCCGCCAGCCCGTACTGGCTGTCGTTCGCGATCCGCACGGCGTCGTCCTCGTCCTCGTACGGGATCACGACGAGCACCGGGCCGAAGATCTCCTCCTGCGCAATCGTCATCGAGTTGTCGACATCGACGAACAGCGTCGGCTTGACGAAGAAGCCCTTGTCCATACCGGCGGGCGGCTCTGCCCCGCCCACAACAAGTTTGGCGCCCTCCTCGACACCCTTGGCGATGTAGCCCCGAATCCGACTGCGCTGCTTGTCGGAAATGACCGGCCCGCAGATGACACCCGCATCCTGCGGGTCCCCGGGCGTGATGCCCTCGTAGATGCCTTTCAGGATCTCGACGCCCTCGTCGTAGCGTGAGCGCGGCAGCAGCATCCTGGTGGGCATCGCGCAGCCTTGGCCCGCGTGCATGCAGACCCCGATGCCGATCATGCAACCCATCGCGAAGTCGGCGTCTTCCAGGACGATCGTCGCCGACTTACCGCCCAATTCGAGGAACAGGCGCTTCATGGTCGCCGCCCCTTTTTCCATGATCCGCTTGCCGACGACGGTCGACCCGGTGAACGAGATCAGGTCCACTTTCGGCGACAACGTCAACTCTTCGCCGACGAAGTGGTCCGACGCGGTCACCACATTCACCACGCCCGCAGGGATATCGGTCTGCTCGGCGATGAGCCGACCCAACCGGGTCGCGTTGTACGGCGTATTCGGCGCCGGTTTCAAGACGACGGTGTTGCCTGTGCCGAGTGCCTGGCCGAGTTTCTGGATGGTGACCTCGAACGGAAAGTTCCACGGCACGATCGCGCCGACCACACCGGCGGGTTCGCGCCAGACCTTGCGTGTGGTGTTCACCCCGGTGAGCGACACCACCGTGTCACCCAGCGATGTCTCCCAAGGGTATTCGCCGATGAGCCGGGCCGGATACTTCAGCCCGTCCTCCAGCGGGGCGTCCAACTGCGGGCCGTAGGTGACCGCGCGGGGACAGCCCACCTCGAGGATGAGTTCCTCACGCAACTGTTCTTTTTCGGCTTCGATTGCGTCGTGCAGTTGCAGGAGGCAGCGCTGCCGGAATGCATGGTTGGTCGCCCAGTCGGTCTCGTCGAACGCGCGGCGCGCGGCGTCGATGGCGCGGTGCATATCGGCCTTCGACGCGTCCGCGACCTCGCCGAGCACCGCTTCGGTCGCCGGGTTGATGTTGGTGAAGGTGCCCGCCTCACCGTCGACGAGCTTGCCGTCGATCATCATCTTGGTCTCGAATGCGACGTCAGGCATGCTTCACGCTTCCTCGCAGTGCGCCGAAGCGCGGAATCCCCATCAACAGCCGCGTGATGTGGTGCAGACCGGAGCTCGGCAACAACCGATTGGCGACCAACAGCATTCGCGCGTCAACGCCGACCGCGTTTTTGGCGTAGGGCGCCTTGTCGTCAAGGGCCTTGGCGAGGCCCGTGGCGAATTCGTCCGGTGACTTGGCGGCGCGCTTCATCATCGCCCGCCCGCGCTTGTCCATGGTGCGGTGGTGAGCGGCGTACGGCCCGTCGAACTCACGGGTGTCGGTCGTGCCGGCATCGGTGATGATCTCGGTGTCGTAGGTGCCGGTGACCAGGACGGTGACACCGATACCGAACGGGGCGACTTCGCCCGCCATCGCTTCACCCCAGCGTTCGAGCGCACCCTTGACCGCGGAATACGGTGCGGTGGCGGGCATTCCGCGCACACCGGCAACGCTCGAGATCAGCACGATGCGGCCGCGGCCCGCCTCCCGCATACCTGGCAGAAGTGCCTTGGTCAGCGCGACCGGGCCGAAGATGTTCGTCGCGAACATGCGTTCCCACACGCTCAGCGGAGTCTCCTCGAGCATCCCGGCCGCCGAGATGCCTGCATTGTGCACAAGCGCGTAGGGCGCGCCGATCGCCTCGTCGATCGACTTGGCGGCCGCGGCGACCGACGCGGAATCGGTGAGGTCGAGCACAATCCCGATCAGGCGCGGGTCATCTTCGCCAGCGCCGGTCGCCTCACGCAGTCGGTCCATGCCCGTGTCGACCGACCGCATCGCGGCGACGACGCGCCACCCCTGCTTGTACAGGTGGCAGGCGGACGCGAAGCCGAGTCCGCGGGACGCGCCGGTGATGACGACGCTGCGACCGTCAGTCATTGGTGCCTTCGGTGGCGCACCGCTTGCTCTTCGAACCCAGTTCCACGTCGGTGTTGCGGAACGGGCCCTGCTGCCAGGTGGCCCATTTGCCCACCGAGTACGGCCCCTCGGCTCCGTTCGCCCGGTAATAGCCCTGCGGGTCATACACTTTGGCCTCCGGATAGGGCCACGGGCAGGCGACCGAGGTCGCCAGGCCGCTGGCCTTGATCGCCCAGAACCAACCGCCGTAGGCGAAGTACGACACGTTGATGATCGCGAACATCACCAGGAAGGTGCCGAGCACCGGCTTCGTCGGGAACAACCTGGCCTTCGCGGCGAGCTTCTCCGCCACCGACTTACCCGTGTCATCGCGGTAGACGAGGATGGCGGCCGGGATCATCACGAAGGTCACCGACAACGACTCCCAGATCAGCGGGAACTGGAAGGTGCTGCCTGGAAACAACGTTCCGAACGGAATCGCCTGCGAGTAGATGTACAGCCCGGTGCGCACCAGGCTGACTTCCAGGATGGCGTCGAAGATGAAGCCGATCACCAGCACCAGCGCGCCCAGGCTGATGAGAGGGTGGCGGGAGACGAACGCTTCGGGCCCGCGTTTGGCCTGTAACTTGCGCAGGATCCAGATGCCTGGAAAGTACGGCCCGAAGTAGAACAGGACGTAGCCGAACACGATGAAGGGTTCGACGGTCGGCGACATCATGATCAGCGGCCAGTTCTCCGGCCAGTGCAGGAGCATCGGGTTGTACACCGCGTACGGCGACCAGTTCATGATCGGGTCCTGCCACACGATCAGCGTGGTGCACAGCACCATCAGCAGCACCGGACTGCCCGGGTTCTTCCGCCACCCGCGGATGAAGGCGACGGTGAACACCACGACGATGATCACGGCGCCCACCTGCGGAATGATCTGCCAGTGGTCGAACGACGTCAGGAACCCCACCGGACGCGGACGTCCGTCGACGTTCGGATTGGCCACCCGCGGATCGACGTCGGTACGTCCGACCGCGGCGAACAGTCCGAGGAAGCCGAGCCACGCGAGTAGCGCGATCACCCGGCCCCAGTTCGGGCCAGTGCGCGGCGGCGCCGGGGAGTTCGTGTCGGTGCCAACCGGTTTCGACTGCTGTGTGGTCACTCTCAGTCCTCCCCGAAGCGGTCGACCAGGTGGGAATTGATGCCGTCGGGGTCGAGCGTCCTGGCCACCAGGTAGCCGGATCCCATCCACGCCCGCCGGGTCCACTTACCCAGGGACACCCGGGTTCCCGGTGCTCCCGATGCGGCGGGCATCATCTTGACCCGCTCCAGCGCCTCCTTGACGCCGCGCGGGCTGAGCGGATGTGCGTCGGTGAAGGCCCGCACCAGCGTGGCGGCCACATCGTGGTTCACGACAGACACGCAGTATTCCGGCCGACTGCCGTTGTATCTCTGCGCATACCGGTCCAGCCAGGCCTGGCCGATCGGGTTGTTCTCGTCGTACTGGTCGACCCCGATCCAGCCGAGGAACGCGTTCCACATGATCGGGTTCACCCATGCGTTCTGGAAGGCGGTGGTGGTGAACCGCGGCGGATCCCAACCGACGGCCTCCAGGGCCGGGTTGATGAACACGATGCCGAAGCCGAAGCCCAGGTGCACGATCGCCTGCGCCTTGGCCTCGTGCAGTGTGCTCACCGCTGCGCTGATGTCCTGTGCAGTCTGCGCGATGGCGGCCTCGGCGACGATCCGGATACCCTTGCGGGCACACGCAGTTCGTAGATTCCTCAGGTAGCTCTCGCCGATCAGATTCTGTTCGACCAGCACGCCGATCTCGTTGAGTCCGCGCTTGGCCACCAGATCGGCCAGGAAGATCGGCTCGTCGGTCATCGAGCCCTGTGGGAACGCGAACGTCCATTCGCCCAGCCAGTCGTCGGTGCCGGTGACGCTGATGGCGGGCACCTTGAAACGTTCCTCGATGGCTTCGCGCACCGCGACACAGTTGTCGGTGATGTTGGGACCGAAGACCACCAGGCAGCCCTCGTGGACGAGTTCGCCGTACGCGTCGATGACCGCCTTGACCGAACCCTTGGGCAGGCCTTCCACTTCGCGGTAGATCATCTGCACCGGTCGGTCCATCAGGCCCTCGGCGTGCGCCTCCTCGAAGACCAGATCGAACGTCTGGGTGAAGGACGCCGACAGTTCCTCAGGAAATCCTGGTGGCAGTGTGAAATCCATCAGGTATCCGACCTTGATCGGTTCGGCTGTGCTCTCGTAGGACATCCGGCCTCCGTGGGTGGGCTGCTTCAGTCGGTGGGTGAATCGGCGGACAGGTAAACGTCGATCATTTCGAGAAGTCCACGTGTCACGCCTGCGTCGTCGGTGAGTGGGCCTGCGATGGCCGCACGGGCGGCGTCGCGCGGGCTCAACCCCTCGCCGATCAGTTGGCCCGCGGCGATCAGCACACGCGTCGAGGCCACCTCGCGCAGGCCACCGGTCTCCAGCCGACGGATGGCCTGCCCGAGCCGGACCAGTTCGGCGGCCTGTTCGTGTCCGATACCCGCCTCGTTGACGAGGATTTTCTCCTCGACATCCGGTGTGGGGAAACCGAATTCGATGGCGACCATCCGTTGCCGGGTGGAGTCCTTGAGGTCCTTGAGCACGCTCTGATACCCCGGGTTGTACGACACCACGAGGCAGAACCCGGGTGCCGCATCGAGCGTCTCCCCCAACCGCTCGATCGGCAGTTGCCGTCGGTGGTCGGACAGTGGATGCAGCACCACCGTGGTGTCCTGACGGGCTTCCACCACCTCGTCGAGGTAGCAGATCGCACCGTCGCGCACCGCCCGCGTCAGCGGACCGTCGACCCATTCGGTGTCGCCGCCCCGCAACAGGAAGCGCCCGACGAGATCGGCGGTGGTCAGATCGTCGTGGCAGGAGACGGTGACAAGCGGGCGGTCCAGATCGTGCGCCATTGCCTCGACGAACCGCGTCTTCCCGCACCCGGTAGGGCCCTTGAGCGCGATGGACAGACCCTGCCGGTACGCGGCCTTGAAGACCTGCTCCTCGCTGCCAACTGGCACGTAGTACGGGCGGGGCGGCTTCACCGGCATCGCATCCTCTCCGTCGGATCGCTTCCCAGCACAGTAACGCGGAACAGATGTTTGGTTCAAGACTGACCGTCTCATAACACCCTGCGCCGCAGGTCCGCGCTGCGCAGTGCGGCGCGGAACAGCGGCCCGATCACGTCGGCCAATTGCCGCGGCTTCGGTATCGACGCGTGCGCGGCGCTGCCGAACACCTTGCGCAAGTCGCCGCTGTCGGTGGCCGCGCCGATCGTCAGGCACAGGCAACCGATTCCGCGACGACGGGCTTCGCCGAGCGCGCGTCGTGCGTCGGCCGCGCCGTAGTCACGTTCGTATCCGTGGTCGTAGGCCAACCCGTCGGACAGCACCACCAGCAGCCGACGCGCGGTGCCCGCCTTTTCGGTGACGATCGCGGTGCCATGACGGATGGCGGCACCCAACCGGGAGTACGAGCCTGGGACGAGGCTGCCGAGGCGTTGCATCACCAGCGCGTCGATGTTGTCGTCGAACCGCTTCACCGGCAGCATGTGCACCGCGTCCCTGCCCTGTGACTGGTAGGCGTACAGCGCGACGCGATCGCCGAGTTCGTGCAGCGCGAGCGCCAGGGCAGCGGCGGCGTCCCGCTGCTGTTCGTGCACCGTTTGACCGAAAGTTCCTGCCTCGGAAGAGGATCCGGACACATCGAGCAGCACGAGCACGGCGAGGTCGCGTCGGCGTCGCAGGCTGTCGACGTAGACGGCTTCGTCGGGGGCCGATCCGGCGAGCAATTCGACCCGTGCCTCGACCGCCGCATCGACGTCGATGTCGTCGCCCTGCACCTGGCGGCGACAGCGATCCAACCCGATCCCTAATCGGGTCAGCGGACGGCGTAGGGCGTGGACATCGGGATGCGCCAACGGATGTCCGTCGAGCGGGGCGTCGACCTCGCTGACCGTGCACCAGTCGCGCTTGTAGCGCCTGCGGTGCACGTCCCACTCGGGATACTTCCTGCCCCCACCCTCGCTGTCGGCAGCGTCGTCGGCTTCAGTCAGCCTCGATGTAGACGTCACCATTCCGGCACCACGAATACCGTTGTGCGAACGATGCGTTGGCGTGTCGGCGCCGGGCGGACCGCTGCCGTTGAGCTGTCTGACTCTGTTCAACATGCCCTGCAACAGTTTTCCGATCGCGCCGCCACCGCCGACCGGGCTGGAGAATGGATCCTGATAGTCGTCGTCCGCATCGTCGGATTCGTCGCCGAGGTCGGCGAGATCCTTTGTCGGGTTGCGGCGCGCATGATGAGTGGCGGCCCCGTCTGCCTGCGCGACGTCGGCATGCGCGGCAAGCAGATTGCGCGGCTTGATGACGCCGAAGCTCGTTGGCGGATCGGCGATGTTCTTGCCGCTTGCGAGTTCCAGCGACCCGGCGGGCGAATCGGCCCGCAACGCGAGGTCGAGATCGATCATCGATCGGACGGAATACGGCAGCAGATCGTCGTTCACCGCCAGTGCGCGTTGGCCCTCGACCGCGAGGTACCGCCGGGTCAAGGCCCGACGCCTGACCAGCCTGCGCACCACGTCAGGATCCAGTCCCCCGCTCGCGAGCAGAGATGCCTGCACCGTCACCGATTCGAGTTGCGCCCGGGCATCCGCCGCCGCGTCGACGAACACCGTGACGCCGTCGGTCCACGCCGGTTCGCCCGGCGCGGCAGGCGCCACAATGACGGTGCGGCCGGCCAGCGCAGATGCCAGCATCGCCAGCCGCTGCGGGCCGTCGTCGTCGTCGACCGTGCCCAGGCCCTGCACCGGCCTCCTTCGTCGTTGACCAAATATCTGTTCCAACGTAGAGTCCGGCACCACCACCGGTCAACCATCGGAGGGGACATGATCGACTTCACCGGGCAGGTTGCTGTCGTGACGGGCGCAGGCCGTGGACTTGGCCGCGAATACGCACTCGAATTGGCAAGGCGCGGCGCCTCGGTCGTGGTGAACGACCTCGGTGGCTCGATGGCGGGCGACGGTGCCGACGCGGGCGTCGCCGCGCTGGTCGTCGACGAGATCACCGCCGCGGGGGGCACCGCAGTGGCTTCGCACGACTCGGTCGACAGTGTGGCGGGCGGCCAGGCAATCGTGCAGATTGCACTCGATGCGTTCGGCCGCCTCGACACGGTGGTGAGCAACGCCGGCATCTTCACGAGCGTGCCGTTCGACGAACTGTCCGCAGACGACTGGCGCCGGATGCTTCGGGTGCATCTGGACGGCGGCTTCTATCTATCGCAACCCGCCTACCGGGTGATGAAGGCGCAGGGCTACGGCCGCTTCGTGTTCATCACCTCGTCGGCAGGCATGTTCGGCCAACACCTCGAAGCGCACTACGCCGCGGCGAAGGCCGGCCTGGTGGGGCTGACGAACGTCATCGCACTCGAAGGGGAACCGCACGGAATTCTCGCCAACACGGTGCTGCCGTTCGGCATCTCCCGAATGGTCACCGAGACGCTCGGCGACCCGGATCTGCTCGAAACCAGTGGCTTCTTCAGGGCGATCCGACCGGAACTGGTGACGCCGCTGGTGGTGTACCTGGCCAGCAGGGCGTGCACGCTCAGCCACCAGAACTTCTCGGCGTGCGGGGGCCGGTTTGCACGGGTGTTCGCCGGCCTCGGCCAGGGCTGGCTGGCCGACTCCGACGAGGTCCCCACTGCGGACGACGTCGCGGCCCACATCGGGGAAATCTCTGCGACGCAACCCTTTACTGTGCCCGGCTCGATCTATGAGGAAGTGTTCTCCGTGACCGAGAGACTGGGGATCGGCGGGCCATGACTCCCCCGCGCAGCCCGTCTACCGGCGCATTCGTGTGTCGGGAGAGGCCGCGCGACGACCCCGTTCTGGTAGCGTTTAACCAAACATTGGGTCGGTCAGACCAAACCGACGGACGGGAGCCGGGGCTTGAGGGTGCTGTGGGGCGCCGTCGCATGACGCCGAAAGCTGACCTCGCCGCCCACGCCGGGCACTCGTTTGACGACGGCACCCGACGCACCGAAATCCTCCAAACCGCAGCCTCATTGATCGCCAGTTCGGGGCTGCGCACCTCACTACAGGAGATCGCGGACGCGGCAGGCATCCTGCCGGGCAGCCTTTACCACCACTTCGAATCGAAGGAAGCGATCCTCGTCGAGTTGCTGCGGCGCTACCACGCCGACCTCGACCGCATCGCCGAGCACGCGCAGAGCAGGTTGGACGACCCGACCTCGCTGTCGGCCTTCGACCGCATCGTCGACCTCGGTTCGGCGATTGCTCAGTGCGCGGTCACGCACGGCGCCGCCATGCAGATGACCTTCTACGAAGGCCCCCGATCCAATCCGGAACTGACGGCACTCGCGCAGCAACGGCCCACCGCCGTGTTGCAGGCGATGGTGCAGACGCTGCGCGCCGCCAGGTGGAGCGGCTACTTGCGGCCCGACGTCGAACTGCCGGTGCTGGCGGATCGAATCGTTCAGACCATGCTGCAGGTCGGCCTCGACGTGATCCGCCACAACGCGAGCGCGCCGAAGGCCGCCGCGCTGCTGTGCCGAATCCTGCTGGAGGGCCTGGCCACCGTCCCACCGACCGACGAACAGCTCGACTCCTCGAAGGCGTTCGTGGCCGCCGACGAAGTCGTGCGATCCTGGCACGACACCGACGACGATGGTGACGACAAGGGCGCGCACATCCGCGCGGTGGCTCGCGCGGAGTTCGGTCGTAAGGGATACGAGGTCACGACAATTCGCGACATCGCCGCCGCGGCGGGGCTGGGCACCGGCACCGTTTACCGGCTGATCGGTTCGAAAGAGGAACTGCTCGCCTCGATCATGCAGTCCTTCGGCGAGAAGGTGGCGCTGGGCTGGACCAATGTCTTGCACTCCGATTCATCGGCGATCGAGAAGTTGGACGCGCTGTCTTGGGTGAACACCAACGTGTTGGCTCGATTCGGGGACGAGTTCCGTATCCAGCTGGCGTGGATGCGGCAGTCGCCGCCGAACACTCCGAATATCGGGTGGCTGTTCGCGAAACGGGTCAAACAGATGAAATCCCTGCTGGCTCACGGCATCAAATCGGGTGATATCACCATCGACAGCCCGTCGAACGAAATGCTGGCGCGGTCCGTCATCGGCGTCGGATGGGTACCAGAGAACATCCTTCACGACCTCGGCACGCGGGCGTCGTTGATTCACGTCCGCGACACCTCACTGCGTGGCGTCGTAGACCGCGGCAGATGACTATCCGATGGTGACGGGCAGCTTTCCCCAACCACGCACGCTCGACGTGTGCGCCATCGCCGAGTTGTCGTAGTCGACCTGCCATTCCGGCCAGCGGGTGAGGATCTCCTCTGTCGCCACCCGCGCCTGCATCCGCGCCAGCGCCGATCCGAGGCAGAAGTGCAGGCCCTGCCCGAACGACAGGTGTGCACCGGCGCGGTGGATGTCGAAGCGGTCGGCGTCCGGGAAATGTCGCTCGTCCCTATTGGCAGATCCGTTGAGCAACAACATGACCGAGGCTGCTGGGATGGTTTCGCCGCGGCATTGCGTGTCGTGGGCGACGTAGCGGGCCTGCACAGGCGAGGGCGCCTCGTAGCGCAGCACCTCCTCGATGGCCCGGGGTATCAATGCGAAGTCGTCGACCAGTTGGCGCCGTTGATCGGGATGTTCGGCCAGCAGTTGGCCGACGAAGCCGATCAGCCTCGTGGTCGTCTCGTTGCCCGCACCGGCGATCATGCTGGTGTAGGTGAGCACCTCGGTGCGGGTCAACGGCCGAAGCGCGCCGTCCTCTTCGATCTCGGCGTTCAGCAGTTGCGTCATCAGGTCATCCGACGGGTGGCCGGCACGCCAGTCGATGTACTCGGCGAACAGTTGATAGCTGTTCTCGAATGCCTCCGCGGCGACCGTCCTGAACGTTCCGTCCTTGAGCCCGAGAACCCGGCCGGTGGAGTCCCGGATCTGCGCCTGATCACTCTCAGGAATGCCGAGCAGATAACCGATGGTGCGCATTGGGATCTGCGCACCCAGATTCTCGATGAAATCGAACCGTCCCGAGCCGATCAACGGGTCCAGCGCACCGACACAGTACTGGCGCACCAGCGGTTCGATCGCCTCCATCCGGCGCGGTGTGAAAACCCTCGACAGCAACCGCCTGTGCAGATCATGCGACGGCGGGTCCTCGAACAGAATCACCCCTGGGGGCACCTCGATGCCGCTCATGATCACGTCGATGGTGGTGCCGCGCCCCGAGCGGTAGGTGTGGAAGTTCGGAAGTTCCCGGGCAACGTCCTCATAGCGGCTGAGGGCATAGAAGTTGAACTTCTCGTTGTAGTACAGCGGGGCTTCGTCGCGCATCCGCTTCCACGTCGGGTGCGGGTTGTCGTCGATGTCGAAATCGAAAGGGTCGTAATACACTTCGACCGCGTTGATATCCGTCACAATCAGTTCCCTTTCGTCGCGGCTGCGGAAAGGACGACCTCACCGACGCGTTTCAGATACGGCCACGCGATGTCCGGAGGCACCCCTCCGCACAGTGGTGAGAGGTTCAGCATTTCGCCTGCACCGATGGAGTTGATCGCCTCGGCGACGCTGAGAATCCGGTGCGACGTCGACTTCCTCCGCAGTTCGTCGACACTCTCGGCATGAGTAATGCCCGCCGACGTGTCGTTGTCCGGGTTCCACTTCGCGTACCCGCGAGCGTCGTGCAGCAGGTATTCGCCGAGTTCGTGCCACGCCGCGTCGACGTCGTCCGCGACGAACGTCACCGCCGGGGTATCGGATTCTGGAATCAGGACGAAGCCGGGCTCGAACCCGTACTCGCGACAGGTCGCCTCGTAGGTCTCGCGCATCCCGGCGACGTTGCCGTTGGCGAGCATGCCCAGTTCATACCTGCCCGCCCGGCGCGCGGCGGCAAGGCTGGCGCCGCCCCACATCATTGCCGGTCCATTCGGCAACGCAGCACGGAGCACGTCGATGTGGTGGTCGGCGCGCCGAAAACCGGAGCCCGCATGTCGAACCTGATCGAATACATCCGCACCTCCTTCCCGGCTCAGTCGAACGCGTAGCGGGGCAACGTGTTCGGCACGTCGAGGCTGCTGAGCAGCCCGGCGGGCGCTTCGACCACGTAGGGGATCGCATTGACCACCCGCATCGCAGTGGCGGCCATCGCGGCACGGCCCGCCCCGTGGCCCTCGGCCTCGCCGAGGTTCATCGAGCAGTGAATGTCGGGATCCCCTTCGATGTCGACCCGATAGGTGGCATCGAACTCCGAGGACAACCAGTCGGGCGCGACGTCGCGGGCCATCCTGATGATGTGTTCGACGACAATCGCCTCACGGCCGTTGACCACGCCCGCGGCGCGGGTGCACACCGCACCGCACGTCCCAGCCTCGACCGTCCCGAAGGCCACCTCGATGTCCCTGTCGGTGAGACGGCGGTCCAGCGAACCGCGCACCTCGTCGACCCGAGCTCCGAGCCCGGCGGCCATGAGATGAATCGGTGCGCTCCATGCCATTTCGATGACGCCGGGGGTCTGCAGCATCGGCTCGAAGTCGAGCGGATGACCGAAACCCATGCCGTTGCGCATCACGTCCGCCACCGGATAGTGGTCGTTGAGCGCCACCTCGGTCACCTTGAGCGTTCGGATCGACTTGGACTGGGTGGTCAGCAGCAACGCCAACTGATCCGATCCAAAGCCAGGGAATACGCCTGAGGCGTAGAACGACGCGTTCCCCGCCTTCGCGGCCTCGTCCAACTGGTCACGCCAGACCGGCGAGTAGAACGAGGGCGGGTACACCAGGGCGGTGGAACTCGTTGACACCACGTTGATTCCGGCCGACAGCAGCCTCAGGTAGTCGGGTATCGCGGCGGCGTCCCGTTCTGGTCCGCTGGCGGCATACACGACGCAGTCCGGTTTCACGGCGATGAGTTGGTCGGCGTCATTGGTGGTGGTGACGCCGACCGGCGCACCACCGATCAGTTCACCTGCGTCCCTGCCGATTTTGTCGGCGGAATGCACCCAGACGCCGACCAGGTCGAGGTCCGGTCGTCGCAGGATCGCTTCCACCGCGATCGACCCGACACCACCGGTCGACCACACCACTGTGCGCAGCGGCGTCATGCGCGCTCGCTCGCCATCACCGCGCGTTCGAGGTAGGGCCACGCCACCTCGGGCGGTACACCGCCGCACAGCGGGAGTAGCGGAAGTGGCCTGCCGCCGCGGACGTAGGCGGCCGCCTCGTCGATGGTGAAGATGCGGTAGGCCCCCTGCGCCTCACGCAGAGCCGACACGCTGTCCGCACGCGAGATGCTGGCCACCGAGTCGTCGCCGTGCCGGTACGACGCCGCCATCACCGCGTCACGCAGGAGGTAGGGGCCCAACTCATGCCAGGCGGCGTCCACGTCGTCGGCGACGAAAACCGCTGTGGGAGCCCCGGAGACGGGGAACTGGGCCGGTCCCGGCGCATGCCCGAAGGCCCGGCACCGCGACTCGTAGTACTCCGCCAGGCCCGGCGCATCCGTCTGCGAGATGAACCCGAGGCCGAACCTCGCTGCCCGCCGCGCCGCCGCCCTGCTGCCTCCGGCAATCAGAATGGCTGGACCGCCGGGGGTCGCCGGTGCCGGCGTGACGTGAATTCGCCTGCCGCAATGATCGATCGGGTCGCCGCGCAGCAGGCGCAGCAGCAGTGCCAGGGATTCATCGGCGAGCTTGCCGCGCTGATGCATCTCGATGCCGAAGTGTTCGTACTCTTCGGGGCGGTGGCCTATGCCGAAAGCGAAGGACATCCGGCCGTTGCTGAGGATGTCCAGCACGGCCATCTCCTCGGCGAGTCGAACCGGGTCCCAGAACGTGATCGGCACGGCGGCCAGCAGGATCGCCAGATGCCTTGTGCGAGCCGCCAAAGCCGCAGCCATCAGATGCGGTGCAGGCAGGTGCCCGTCCTCGGTCGCGTGATGCTCTGACAACACCGCGATCACCGCGCCTCGTGTCTCGGCCCACGCGCACATGTCGACGGCGGCGGCGTAGAGCTCGGTCGCGGCAGTCTGGGACAACCGCATATCGAAACGCAGCGTGAACATCAAAGCGCACTCTAACCTAAAATTTGTTCTCCTTTAATAGTGATTGCTTTTAACAGCCCTCGAAGGAGGAGGCATGGCGCAACCCCATCGCGTCGTCGTGTGGCATCCGCGCCAACCTCGAGTTGATCGGGGCTTGGGTGCGAGCATGACGTCGGGAGCGGGCGCAATGGTGGCGACCGCGATGCGCGTCGTCAACGCCATCCCGTACGTGGGCCCGGCCTGCTCAGCTCGGTCGACTTGCCGCTGACGATCCCGAGCGGCGCATTCGGGTGACTATTCGGGCAGCCGCAGTTCGGGCTTCTCGACCTCTTCGATGTTCACGTCCTTGAACGTGATCACCCGCACCTGCTTGACGAAGCGGGCGGGCCGGTACATGTCCCACACCCAGGCATCGGCCAGCCGGAGCTCGAAGTAGACCTCGCCGTCGGAGTTGCGGGGCACCAATTCCACGCTGTTGGCCAGGTAGAACCGCCGCTCGGTCTCCACGACATAGCTGAACTGCCCGACGATGTCCTTGTATTCGCGGTAGAGCGAGAGCTCCATCTCGGTTTCATATTTCTCGAGATCTTCGGCACTCATCTGCTCAGCTGTCCTTCATATCGATCGAGTCCATTCTCCCCTACCCCAGTTGGCTCTGCTGCTCGGGTTCCCAGTCGAGCGCATCATCCGGTACGAGCTCGCCTTCGACCGCCACCAGCCGGCGCACGTTGATGAACGAGTACCGGTGTTCGCGGCACGGTCCGAGTTCGGCCAGAGCGGCACTGTGGGCCGGGGTGCTGTAGCCCTTGTGGTCGGCGAATCCGTAGCCGGGGTGCTCGGATTCCATCTTCACCATCAGCCGGTCCCTGCTCACCTTCGCCAGCACGCTGGCCGCCGCGATGCACGCCGCGGCCGTGTCACCGCCGACCACCGGCAGCGACGGCATCGGCAGACCGGGTACCCGGAACCCGTCGGAAAGCACGTAGCCCGGCCGCACCGGCAGGCCCGCCACGGCCCTGCGCATGCCCTCGATGTTGGCGACGTGCACCCCGCGCCGGTCGACCTCGGCCGACGGGATGAACACCACGTGGTACGCCAGCGCGTAGCGGCGAATCAGCGGGAAAAGCCGCTCGCGTTCCTTCTCGTTGAGCTTCTTGGAGTCGTCGAGCGCCGAAAGGCTCTCCAACCGGTTGGGTCCCAGCACACACGCCGCGACCACCAGCGGGCCCGCGCATGCACCGCGGCCCACCTCGTCGACACCCGCCACCGGGCCGAGCCCGCCGCGGTACAGCGCGGACTCCAGAGTGCGCAGGCCCGAGGACTTCCGGATCACAGTTCGCGGAGGCCATGTAGCCGGCAAGAGCAGGTTCCCCCTAGTGAGCTACTGAGTCTGCGGGTTCACCGCATGGACTCCACCCCACCGCGACGGTGGCCAGGCGATGAACCGTGCCTTTCCAATGACATTGTCCACCGGCACGGTGCCCGGTATCGGGTCGCCCGTGCAGATGAGACCCTGTTGGGCGGCTTCGGGTGTATTGCCGCAATGCGCACGCGAATCGGCCGAGTGCGTGCGGTTGTCACCCATCACCCACAGCCTGCCCTCCGGCACGTGCACCGGGCCGAATTCGGGCCCCAGACACGGGTAGAGCTTGGGGTCGGCCATCATGGTCGTCGGATCGAGGTACGGCTCGTCGAGCCGCTTGCCGTCGACGGTCAGTCCGGTGTCGGCGCGACATTGCACGGTCTGCCCGCCCACCGCTATGACCCGTTTGACGAGATCGTTCTCGTCGGGGGGCACAAAGCCGACGAACGACAACGCGTTCTGCACCCAGCGCACCGCGGTGTTCTTGGAGCGGATCGACTTGTAGCCGATGTTCCAGTTCGGCGGGCCCTTGAACACGATCACGTCGCCGGGTTCCGGCGTGCTGAACCGGTAGGTGACCTTGTCGACCATGATCCGGTCGCCCGTGCAGCCGGCGCAGCCGTGCAGCGTCGGCTCCATCGACTCGGACGGAATCAGATACGGCCGCGCGACGAACGTCAGCATTACGTAGTAGAGGACCACCGCGATGGTGATCAGGATCGCCGCTTCACGCAGCGCGCCGCGCTTCTTGGGCTCTTCTGTTGTTTCGTCGGTGACCGATTGGGCGGCCTCGGGCGAAGGATCAGAAGTCGAGTCCTGAGGGTCCGTAGCGTCGGTCACCGCATCAGGGTAGCCAGCGCGGGGCTCACCGCCGCGCTCGTCGCTTTCCAAGGATCAGACTCCGATGCGCGAAGTCAGCGCTTCTCCTTGATCTTGGCCTTCTTGCCCCGCAGCTCGCGCAGGTAGTACAGCTTGGCGCGGCGCACGTCACCACGGGTGACGACGTCGATGTGGTCGATGTTGGGCGAATGCACGGGGAAGGTGCGCTCGACGCCGACGCCGTAGCTTTCCTTGCGCACGGTGAAGGTCTCGCGGACGCCGCCGCCCTGGCGGCGAAGAACGACACCCTTGAACACCTGGATGCGTTCCTTGGAGCCCTCGATGACCTTGACGTGCACGTTCACGGTGTCGCCGGGGCCGAAAACCGGAATGTCGTCGCGCAGCGACGTCTGATCGACGAAGTCCAGCGTGTTCATCGGTGACACTTCCTTGCTGTTGGCGGCTGCGGACAGTGGGTCACGAGGTGACGCGTCGCCGAGCCGGTCTGTCGGGCCTATCTGGGGCGTCTCGCAGCGGGCGAACTGGGCCTGCGCGGACAACTGCTCAATTGTGCCAGATCGGCGTCGATCCCTGAAATCGTCGCTGACGACGCCCGAAACGCCAAGGCGAACTAACCATACGTCGTGCGCAGTCAGCCGCTAGGCTTAAGCCACCGCCAGGCGGTGAGCAAACCTGACTTTTCGGGTGACAAATTCGGCAAGGAGGACCATGCGAGGGCGGCCGCCGAGACTGGTCACGGCGACCGCAGCTGTCGTCGTTGCGGTCCCCTTGATTGCCGGTTGCGAAGCGAAGGTGTACGGCGACACCGCCGAGTCCGCAATGCCCCAACTGACGGTCGTCGCGCCGATGGGCACCAGGGCGCCGCTGCCCGAGTCCCCGCCCGACGAACCCGCCGCGACGTTCACCGGCCTGGCCGACCGCATCCGGCAGGCCACCGCAGAAGCGTCGAAGGCCGGCGCCGACATCACGATCACCGTTCTGGACCGCAATACCGGTCAGATCCTGTCCAACGGCAACGGCGAAGCGATGCCGATCGCGTCGGTGGTCAAGCTGTTCATCGCCGACGACCTCCTGCTGCAGGAGGCACAGGGCCAGACTCAGCTATCCCCCGCCGACCGGCAGGCGTTCGACGCGATGCTGCGGTCTTCCGACGACAGCGCCGCCGAGGTCTTCTGGAATCGCAGCGGTGGCAGCGCGATCATTTCGCGGGTCACCGCGCGCTACGGATTGGCGTCGACCTCGACGCCGTACAACGGGCGGTGGTTCAACACCACGAGCACCACCGCCGACCTCGTCGAGTACTACGACAAGCTGCTGTCCGGTAAGGGCGGGTTGCCGCCGGAGCGGGCCAATCTCATCATGGCCAACCTGGCGGCCTCGACGCCCACCGCGCCGGACGGCACCCAGCCCGGCGGGATCTATCCGCAGCGGTTCGGGATCCCCGAGGGGCTGTTCGCTGAGCCGGTGGCTGTCAAGCAGGGCTGGTTCTGCTGTTGGAACGGCGCCAACTGGGTGCACTGGTCGACCGGTGTGGTCGGACCCGACCGTCGGTATGTGATGGCCATCGCCTCGATGCAGCCCGTCGACGACGTCACCGCGCGCAACACGATCACCCAGGCCGTCAAGACGATGTTCCCGGGCGGCCGAATCTAGTCCAGCAGATCGGGGCGACGCTCCCGCGTCCGCTGCAACCCCTGCTCGCGGCGCCACGCCGCGATCTTCGCGTGGTCACCCGACAGCAGCACCTCGGGCACGTCGAGGCCGCGCCAACTCGGCGGCCGGGTGTAGCTCGGCCCTTCCAGCAAGCCGTTGGAATGCGAATCCTGTTGGTGCGACGCTGGATTGCCGAGCACGTCAGGCAGCAGGCGCACCACAGCCTCGATCATCACCAACGTGGCCGATTCTCCGCCGGGCAGCACGTAGTCGCCGATCGACACCTCCTCGACCCGCATCCGGCGTGCCGCGTCGTCGATGACCCGCTGGTCGATGCCCTCGTATCGGCCGCATGCGAACACCAGGTGCTTCTCCGTGCTCCAGCGGTGCGCGTTGCCCTGTGTGAACAGTCGTCCCGCCGGGGTCGGAACGATCAACAGCGTTTCGTCCGAACAGATTTCGTCTAGCGCCTCGCCCCACACCGGCGCCTTCATCACCATGCCGGGGCCGCCGCCGTAGGGGGAGTCGTCAACGGACTTGTGCACGTCGTGGGTCCACCGGCGTAGGTCGTGTACCGCGACGTCGACGATGCCCGCGTCAATCGCCTTGCCGGGTAACGACTGTCGCAGCGGATCCAGGTAACCCGGGAAGATCGTGACGACGTCGATTCGCATGATGTTCAGCCCAGCTCCAGCAGGCCCTCGGGCGGGTCGATCACGATCGTCTGGTCAGCCAGCGACACCGACGTGACGATGGCGCTGACGAACGGCACCAGCACCTCGCCGTCGTCGTTTCGCACCGACAGCAATTCGCCCGCCGCGGTGTGCAATACCTCGGCCACCGAGCCGACGGCCGCGCCTGCGGTGGTCACCACGTGCAGCCCTTCGAGTTGATGGTCGTAGAACTCGTCGGGATCCTCGATCGGCGGAAGGTCGTCAGAGTCGACGAGAAAAACGGTGCCCCGCAAGGAATCCGCGGTATCGCGATCGGTCACCCCGTCCAGCCGCACCAGCAGCCGCCCGGCGTGGTCGCGCACCGATTCGATGAGGTACCGGCTTTCGCGACCACCGCGAGATGGCCTGCCTCGCAGCGTCGAACCGGGCGCGAAACGGGAATCGGGGTCGTCGGTGCGGATCTCGACGACCACTTCGCCGGTGACGCCGTGCGCTTTGACGACCCGCCCGACTACCAGGTCCATGCGACCCTTACTGGTCGGTGTCCACCACGTCGACGCGGATGCCCCGGCCGCCGATCCCGGCGACCAGCGTGCGCAGCGCGGTCGCGGTGCGACCACCGCGACCGATGACCTTGCCGAGGTCATCGGGATGCACATGCACCTCGACGGTGCGGCCGCGACGACTGGTCACCATGTCGACCCGGACATCATCGGGATTGTCGACGATCCCGCGGACCAGATGCTCGACGGCGTCAACGACGACAGAGCTCATGGCCGTGGTCAGCTTTCGGTGGCTTCGGAGGCAGCCTCAGCGGGCGCCTCTGCGTCAGCGGGCGCCTCTGCCTCGGCGGCCTCGACCTTGTCGGCGGCCTTCTTGGCCGGAGCCTTCTTCTTCTTGGGCGTGGTGGCCTCGGTCGACGGCCCGCCTTCGGCCTCGGCCAGCGCGGCATTGAACAGATCCAGCTTGGACGGCTTGGGTTCCTTGACCTTCAGCGTGCCCTCCGCGCCGGGCAGACCCTTGAACTTCTGCCAGTCGCCGGTGATCTTCAGCAGTTGCAACACCGGTTCGGTGGGCTGGGCGCCGACGCCGAGCCAGTACTGGGCCCGCTCCGAGTTGATCTCGATCAAGCTCGGCTCTTCCTTCGGGTGGTAGCGGCCGATGATCTCGATGGCGCGACCGTCGCGGCGGGTGCGCGCGTCGGCGACGGCGATGCGGTACTGGGGATTGCGGATCTTGCCAAGCCGGGTGAGCTTGATCTTGACAGCCATGATGAAACGATCTCCTGGGGTTGCCACGCTGCAATTCGGCGATCGCGGGCGGGATGCCCGGATCCGGTTTTGCCTTACGTGTGTGACCGCCATGCAAGCACCCAGCGAGAAGCCGAAGGCGGATCGCTCAGGGCGGGTCGCATGGCAGACAGCCGCTCATTGTGCCAGAACAGCCGGTCCCGGCGGAAATCGCGGCCCACCCACCTTTACAACATCTGCCTCCGGTGTCACGCTTCGGCGATGGACGACGCCACCGCCCTGATGGAGATCGAGGCGATCAAGCAGTTGAAGGCACGGTACTGCCGCTACCTCGACACCAAGGACTGGACGGCGTGGCGTGGGCTGTTCACCGACGACTTCCTCAGCGACACCTCACAGGCGGGCGGCGAGGTGATCCGCGGCGCCGACGACTTCGTCGCGTTCACCCGTAAGGGCGTCGGCAACCGGGCCACGGCCCACCAGGTGCATGCACCCGAAATCGAACTGACGTCGGCGACCACGGCGCGGGGCATCTGGGCGCTCGAAGACGTGGTCCGGTTGGCGCCGGGGTTCAACCTGCGCGGCTATGGCCACTATCAGGAGACCTACGAGAAGCGCGACGGGCAGTGGCGCATCACCAGTTCGACGCTGACCAGGCTGCGCGAAGACATCTTCAATGTGTTCATCTCCGTGTATCTGTCGAATCGGATCAAGCGGGCCGTGCACCGAGTGCTGAGCTGACGAACCTAGGGACACCGATCCGGCGGTTTCACGGCCGTGGTGTCGAAACCGGCCCTGGCACGCCACTAATGACTAGACCACCTTGTCGAAGCACTTCTCCTCGACACGCCGGCTCATCCGCCAGCCCTCGGACGTGCGGACGAAATCGTCGACATACCACAGCCCGCAGAACATCACCTGGTTGTTGTCACCTGCGAACACCATCGGGTTGAAGCAAAAGGTCCGCGACGACGCGGTGTCGCCGAAGATGCGCACGTCGAAGTTGCCGAGCATGTGGGCGTGCGAGGCGAAGATCTTCGGCAGCGTGTCCGCCAGCCACGCCTTCACCTCGGGGAAATGACCGTCGATGCCGCCCATCGCCCGGTAGTCGATGTAGGCGTCCTGTGTGAACACCCTGTCGAGATCGTCGAAGCGTCGGCTGTCGATCGCCGTCGAATAATCGATCAGCAACTGCTGAATCTCGAACCGGTCCGAGATCTCCTCCAGGCTCAGCATGCGTCGATTGAACACGATATTGAACACGATGAAGCACCCCGGTTAGGCTCCAGACCCCATGGGGAGATTCGTCACGGCCGTCGCCGCCTGCCTCAGTTTGATCACGCTGTCGATCACGCCGGTGGCCGCGGCCGACGCCGGCATCCAACCGGTGGGCAGCGTGCCGATTCCCGACGGTCCCGCGCCCGCCTGGATCGTCGCCGACATGGACACCGGACAGGTGCTGGCAGGCCGCGACATGGACGTTGCGCACCCGCCCGC
The DNA here is from genome assembly GCF_001667505.1 of Mycobacterium sp. ACS1612. GTDB lineage: Bacteria > Actinomycetota > Actinomycetes > Mycobacteriales > Mycobacteriaceae > Mycobacterium. The sequence continues at coordinate 130,363 of NZ_LZHZ01000032.1, read as the reverse complement.
GAGCACGATCAAGACGCTGCTGGCGCTGACCGCGCTGGAGGAGTTGCCCAACCTCGACGCGACGGTCGTCGGCACCGCGGCCGACACCCAGGTCGAGTGCAATTGTGTGGGCATCAAGCCGGGCGGCACCTATACGGCGCGCCAACTGCTCGACGCGGTGCTGCTGGTGTCCGGTAACGACGCCGCCAACGCGCTGGCCGACATGATCGGCGGCTACGGCACCGCCGTCGCGAAGATGAACGCCAAGGCCGCGTCGCTGGGGGCGGTGAACACCCACGCCACGACACCGTCCGGGTTGGACGGGGCCGCCGGATCGGGCGCCACCACCCCGCGTGACCTTGCGATCATTTTCCGCGCCGCGATGGCCAACCCGACGTTCGCTCAGATCACTGCGCAGCCGACAGCGATGTTCCCCTCCGGCGCCGGCGACAAGCAGCTGGTCAACGAGGACGAACTGCTGCACCGCTACCCCGGCGCGATCGGTGGCAAAACCGGGTTCACCGATGCGGCCAAGAAGACGTTCGTCGCGGCCGCCGACCGCGGCGGTCGACGACTGGTGATCGCGATGATGTACGGGCTGATCAAAGAAGGCGGCCCGACATATTGGGATCAAGCGTCGTGGCTTCTGGACTGGGGCTTCACCCAAAGCCCAGGCGCAGACATCGGCACGCTCTGAGTTGCGCAATCGCAACGCATCCGAGACCTCACCGGCGAACGAGCTGAGTACGCTCGGCGGCCGTGCGAATCTTATTGGCCGCGTGGAGCATCGCGCTGTCCGCGGCCATACTGGTCGCCGCCCCGACATCCGCTGAGCCGGGTATCCAACCGGCAGGCGCGGTAGATCTCCCGCAGGGGCCCGCGCAGGCATGGCTGCTGGCCGATCTCGACAACGGTCGAATCCTGGCCTCCCGCAACCCATATCAGCCACACGCACCCGCCAGCACCATCAAGGCGTTGCTTGCGATGGTGGTGCTCGACCAACTCCCGCTCAACGCGGTGATCACGGCGACGCCCGCGAACACCGACGTGGAGTGTTCGTGCGTCGGGGTCAAGGCGGGCAGGCCGTACACCGTGCGGCAGTTGCTCGACGGCCTGCTGCTGGTGTCCGGCAACGACGCCGCCAACACGCTCGCCGAAGGCCTCGGCGGCTACCAGTCCGCCGTCGCGCGGATGAACGCCAAGGCCGCCGCGCTGGGTGCTCGCAACACGCACGCATCCTCGCCGTCGGGGCTCGACGGCCCGGGGATGGAGTCGATCACGACGTCGTACGACCTGGCCCTCATCTACCGCGCCGCCCTGCGCTATCCGGCCTTCGCCGCGATCGTGCGTCAACCGTCGTCGCTGTTTCCGACCGACGACGGGCCGAAGACCATCGACAACCAGAACCAGCTGCTCGAGCGCTACCCCGGCACCCTCGTCGGCAAGACCGGGTTCACCAATCTCGCGCAGCACACGTTCGTCGGGGCCGCCCAGCGCAACGGCCACCGCGTCGTCGTCGTGCAGATGTACGGCGACGGCGACATGTACGGCCAGGCCATCGGCCTACTGGATTGGGGCTTCAGCCAATACCGGTGAGACGTCTCGCTAGAAAACGCGGCCTCGCAGGATGACGCGGGCCGGGTTGTTGATCACGTCGGCACCGGAGCGCGGATCGTCGTCGTAACACACCAGATCGGCCGACGCGCCATGCTGAATTCCGGGACGGCCTAACCACTCTCGAGCCGTCCAGCAGGCGGCGCCCAGCGCCTCGGTCGGGCTCATCCCGATGCGCTTGAGCGCCTCGATCTCGTCGGCGATCCGGCCGTGCGCCACCGTGCTGCCTGCGTCGGTGCCCGCGAAGATCGGAATGCCTGCGTCAAGCGCGGCGCTGGTCCGCGGGTAGCAGCTGGCGTAGAGGTCGCGCATGTGCCGCGCGTAGGTCGGGTACTTCTGCGCCGCAGCGGCGATGCCGGGAAAGTTCTCGACGTTGATCAGCGTCGGGACCAGCGCGGTGCCGTGCTCGACCATCAACTCGATGGTGTCGTCGGTCAGTCCGGTGCCGTGCTCGATGCAGTCGATACCCGCGTTGATCAGGCTGGGCAGGGCGTCCTCGCTGAACACGTGGGCGGTCACCCTGGCGCCGTTGTCGTGAGCGGCGTCGATCGCCTGCTTGAGGACGTCGTCGGACCACAGCGGCGCCAGGTCGCCGGTGTCCCGGTCGATCCAGTCGCCCACCAGCTTGACCCAGCCGTCGCCCCAGCGGGCCTGCTCGGCGACCGCGTCGGGCAACTGCGATTCGTCATCCAACTCGAGGGCGAATCCACGCTGATAGCGCTTCGGCCTGGCCAGGTGCCTCCCGGCACGGATGATGCGGGGCAGGTCGTCGCGGTCGTCGAAGCTGCGGGTGTCCGTCGGCGACCCGGCGTCACGCAGCAGCAACGCGCCGACGTCACGTTCGGTCTCGGCATGCGTGACGGCCTCGTCCAGCGGCACCTCGCCGTCCTGGCCGAGCCCGACGTGGCAGTGCGCGTCGACCAGCCCTGGCACCACCCAGCCACCGTCGAAGATGGTCTCCGCGTCGCTGACCGGTTCGGCGCTCAATACGCCGTCGACGATCCACCACTCGACCGGCTCCCCGTCCGGGAGCCCGCGGCCGCGCACATGGAGCCGCACGCTAGCTGGCTGACCAGCTCGGCGGCCGCTTCTCGAGGAAAGCCTGCACGCCTTCCAGCGCACTCGGGTCCATCATGTTGCAGGCCATCGTCGCACCAGCGTCGGTGTAAGCGGACTCCATCGTTTCTTCCCTCTGGCGGTAGAACAGGCTCTTGCCAAGCGCGAGCGCGACGCGCGGCTTCGCGACGATTCGCCTGATCAGCGCGTCGACCGCGCCGTCGAGCGCGTCGGGTGTCACGACACGGTTCACGAGACCCTTCGCGCAGGCCTCCTCGGCAGTGATGAAATCGCCGGTGACGAGCATCTCGAAGGCGGCCTTCGTCGGCACGTTGCGTGACAACGCGACGCCCGGCGTCGAGCAGAACAACCCGACGTCGACGCCGTTGACGGCGAACTGGGCGTCGCTACTCGCGATCGCCAGGTCGCACATGGCGACGAGCTGGCAGCCCGCTGCGGTGGCAAGACCTTGCACCCGAGCGATCACCGGCACCGGCACGCGACGGATCGCGAGCATCACGGCCGAGCACTGCGCGAACAGTCGCTCGTAGTACTCGAGCGACGGCTCCGCGCGCATTTCCTTCAGGTCGTGGCCGGCACTGAAAGCCCGTCCTGCCGCGCCGAGCACCACGGCTCGTACCGACTCGTCGTCGGCGAGCCCGTCGAAAGCCTCACCGAGCGCCGCGAGCATCGCCTCCGACAGTGCGTTGAGAGCCTTCGGCCGGTTGAGCGTCAACGTGACGACGCCGCGCTCGTCGCGGTGCTGCAGCAACAATGCGTCGTCCATCGCGATGACCTCGCCCGCAATCAGTTCTTCGGGAACTTCAACTTCGACAGGTCGATGTCGGCAAGACCCGGCGGCAGCTCGTCGAGACCCTTGGGCATGTTCGACAGGTCGGGGAACCCGGCAGGCATGCCTGCGGCGCCCAACGGATTGCGCGCCTTCGGCGGCGTCGGACCACCCACCTTTTTACGGCCCTTTTGCCCCTTCTTCTTGTTCTTCGCCGCCTTCCGCGAAGAACCCTTGCGGCCGAACGGCATTCCCATCTGACCGGCCATCTGCGACATCATCTTGCGCGCTTCGAAGAACCGGTCGACGAGCTGGTTGACCTCCGACACCGTGACGCCGGATCCGTTGGCGATGCGCAGCCGACGGGAGGCGTTGATGATCTTCGGGTCGGCACGTTCGGCGGGCGTCATACCGCGGATGATCGCCTGCACGCGGTCGAGTTGGCTGTCGTCGACCGCGGCCAGCGCCTCCTTCATCTGGCCCGCGCCGGGCAGCATGCCGAGCAGGTTGCCGATCGGGCCCATCTTGCGGATCGCGAGCATCTGCTCGAGGAAGTCTTCGAGGGTCAGCTCGCCCGAGCCGATCTTGGCCGCCGCCTCCTCGGCCTTCTGCGCGTCGAAATGCTGTTCGGCCTGCTCGATCAGGGTGAGCACGTCGCCCATGCCCAGGATGCGGCTGGCCATCCGATCGGGGTGAAAGACGTCGAAGTCCTCGAGCTTCTCGCCTGCGGACGCGAACAGGATCGGCACCCCGGTGATCTCGCGCACCGACAGCGCGGCGCCACCGCGGGCGTCGCCGTCGAGCTTGGTCAGCACCACGCCGGTGAAGCCGACGCCCCCGCGGAACGCCTCTGCCGTGGTGACGGCGTCCTGGCCGATCATGGCGTCGAGCACGAAGATCACTTCGTCGGGGTCAACGGCGTCGCGGATGGCGGCGGCCTGGCTCATCAGCTCGTCATCGATGCCCAACCGGCCCGCGGTGTCGATGATGACGACGTCGAAGAGCTTGGCCTTCGCCTCGGCAAGGCCCGCGGCAGCCACCGCCACCGGATCGCCGTGACCGGCGTCCGCTTCATTGTCCCGGCCCTCCGGGCCAACCCCGGGATGCGGTGCGAACACCTGCACACCGGCGCGCTCACCGACGATCTGCAGCTGGTTGACCGCGCCGGGCCGCTGCAGGTCGCACGCCACGAGCAGCGGCGTATTGCCTTGATCCTTAAGCCATTTCGCCAGCTTGCCGGCCAATGTGGTCTTACCGGAACCTTGCAGACCGGCGAGCATGATCACCGTCGGCGGCGTCTTCGCGAAAGCCAACTGGCGGGTCTCGCCGCCGAGGATGCCGATCAGCTCGTCGTTGACGATCTTGACGACCTGCTGGGCCGGGTTCAGCGCACCGGAGACCTCAGCGCCCTTGGCGCGGTCTTTGATGCGGGCCACGAACGCGCGCACCACAGGCAGCGAGACGTCGGCCTCGAGCAGCGCCAGCCGGATCTCTCTGGTGGTCGCGTCGATGTCGGCGTCGGTCAGCCTGCCCTTGCCACGCAGCCCCTGCAGGGCGCCGGTCAACCGGTCGGACAGCGATTCAAACACGCTGTCAAGCCTAACGAATGGTCGGTTCTGGGTTCGTCCCCTGCCCTACGGGCGTGGGCCCACCGCTCGGGCGCCGTTCGGACGCCTGCGATGCTCACTCGCCCGCCACCTCCTAACTGGCTTCGGATACCGGCTTCGCGGGCGCCGGTGCCGGCAGCACGGCATAGAGGTCGCGCTGCAGTTCCTCCCGCATCGAGCCCGCGACGGTGATCGCGAACACGTCGACCACCGACGAGCCAAGCGTGGTGACCTTCGCCCAGGCGATGTCGACCCCGTCGCGTTCGAAGATCGCGGTCAACCTCGCCAGCAGCCCCGCCCGGTCGGTGGCACGGATCTGCACAACCGACTCCCCCTCCCGCGGGCCGTCGGACCACAGGATCTTCGGCGGCGCGGTCGCGTGGTTGATCGGCACCGCGTCGGGCACCTGTCCCGCCCGGGTGGTGCCGTGCTGCACCGCGTCCCTGTCCCGTTTGTCCAACGACGCCAGCACGTCGAGTTCACCCTCGAGCGCCAGGATGAACTGCTGACGCAACAGTTCGGCGGCGGGCGGCGAACCGAAATGCGGTGACACCACGAACGTGTTGATCGCCGAACCCTCGTGCCCGTTCACCGACGCGGAGTGCACGCGAAGCGAATTGAGCGCCAGCACACCCGCGGCCTTCGACAGCAGACCCCGGACATCCGGCGCGATCATCGTCAGGTTGTAGATGTGCGGGCTGTCGCCGGGCGTCATCTCGACGTGCACACCGCCGTCAGCAGCCAGCGAAATGAACCGCGGGTCAATGGGATCCGGTGTTGGCAGCGGTTCGCCCGCCATCACCATCCGGCAGCGCCGGACCAGGTCCCCGACCAACGACGCCTTCCAGTCGCCCCACACGCCGGGTCCGGTGGCGAGCGAATCCGCCTCGGCCAGTACGTGCAACAGTTCCAGCAGCACCGGGTCGTCGTCGAGCGCCTCCACCACGGCCTCGATGGTCTTCGGATCCTGCAGGTCTCGCCGCGTCGCGGTGTGCGGAAGCAACAGGTGGTGGCGCACCACCTTCGACAGCAGTTCGACATCCGACGGCCACAGCCCCAGTCTGGTGCCGATCTGCGTGGCCAGTTCGGCGCCGATGATGCTGTGGTCCCCGCCGCGGCCCTTACCGATGTCGTGGCACAGCGCGCCGAGCACCAACATATCCGGCCGCGACACCCGGGTAGTGAAAGCGCTTGCCCGAGACACTGTTTCGACCAGATGCCGGTCGACGGTCCAGATGTGCACCACGTCGCGAGGCGGCAGATCACGCACAGCGCCCCACTCCGGGAACAGCCTGCCCCACAACCCGGTTCGGTCCAGCGCCTCGATGGTGGCCACCGCGCTCGGGCCCGCGGCCAGCATCACCAGCAGATCCTTGAGCGCCTGCCTCGGCCACGGCGTGCGCAACTCCGGGGCGGTCTCGGTGAGCCGCGCCAGGGTCGACGCCGCGATCGGCAGCCCGGTCGTCGCCGATGCGGCGGCGACCCGGAGGATCAGGCCGGGATCGCGTTCCGGGCGCGCGTCGCGAGCCAGGATGACCTCGCCCGCATACTCGATCACCCCCTCGTCGAGGGGGCGGCGCACCGGACGCTTGAACGCCGCCAACCCGCGGCGCGGCAACGCATTCGCGGCGGTGCGCAATCCCGCGTCGACGTAGTAGCTGACAGTGCGCGCTGCGTCAGACAGTGTGCGTGCCAAGTCGAATCGATCCCCGATGTGCAGCGCGGCGCCGATCTCGTCGGCGTGCTGGGCCAGCAGCAGTTCGCGACCGCGACCGGACACCCGGTGCAGTTCGGTGCGCACGTTGAGCAGCGCGAGATGCGCCTCGCCCAGCGTGCCCGTCGGTGAGGCCAGCGAGCGACTGGGATACACGTCGGCGAGTTGCGCGATCGCCAGCGCATTGAGCAGTTGCACGTCGCGCAGGCCGCCGCGGCCACACTTGAGGTCGGGCTCGGCGCGGTGGGCGATCTGCCCGCTGCGTTCCCATCGTTGCTCGGTGTGTGCGACGAGTTCGTCGAAACGCGAGGCGATTCCAATGCGCCACTGCCGACGGGCCCCGCTGATCAACAGCGACGACAGGTCGGAGTCGCCCGCGATGTGGCGGGCCTCCAGCATCGCAAGGCCCGCCGAGATGTCCTCCCCGGCGACCTTCAGCGCCTCCGGGACGGTGCGCACACTGTGGTCGATGCGAATGTTGGCGTCCCAGAACGGATACCACAACAGCTCGGCGACCTGGCTGACGGTTTCGCGCGGCATGTTGTCGTGCAGCAGCATCAGGTCGAGGTCGGAGAACGGCAACAGTTCGCCGCGGCCGAGACCACCCGTCGCGACGATCGCGAACCCGCTCGTCGCGGTGATCCCGATCTCGGTGGCCTTGGTGGTCAGCCAGAAATCGTGCAGGTCCAGCAGGGCGTCACGGAGTGCGGCCGAATCGAGTTGCCGCGCTTTACCGGAGAGCAGTTTCTCGCAGGCGGCCACCAGATCGGTCGCCGGACGAGACGAGGCCGCCGCCGGTGCTACCCATCTGGGCGCACCGGCGGCGTTGATCTGCTCCTCGCGCAAGCGCTCGTCAGCAGAATCTGGTGTCTGACTTGCCATTTAGAGTCCTCTCCCGGCCTTCCCATCAACGCTCACGGTGTAGTTCCGGGAGACGACGACTCATTTCACCTGCGGCTCAAAGGGCGTCGGCCCCCCGCTCCCCCGTGCGCACCCGGACCACGGTGTCGACTGGGCTGACCCACACCTTGCCGTCACCAATCTTCCCGGTCCGGGCTGCCTGGACGATGACGTCAACCACCTTGTCGACCGCGGAGTCATCGACGACGACCTCGACCCGCACCTTTGGCACGAAGTCGACCGAGTACTCGGCGCCGCGGTACACCTCGGTGTGACCTTTCTGGCGGCCGTAACCCTGAACCTCGCTGACAGTCATTCCAAGAATACCCGTCTGTTCGAGGCCGGTCTTGACGTCTTCAAGCGTGAACGGTTTGACGATCGCAGTTATCAGCTTCATGTTCCTCATCCCTCCGCGCCGTGACGGGCCAGTACCGAGCTGCCACCACTGACCGCGGCGAGGTCGTATCCGGTTTCCGCGTGTTCGGCCTCATCGATGCCTGACGACTCGTCCTCCTCGCTAATACGCAGCCCGATGGTGTATTTCACGATCAAGGCCACGATAGCCGTACCAACGGCGGAATAGAGCAGAACCGCCCCCGCACCAACCGCCTGGCGCCACAGCTGGTCGAAACCGCCGCCATAGAACAGACCATTGACGGCCGCGGGCGCATCCGACGTAGCGACCAGGCCCACCAGCAGGGTGCCGACTAGGCCACCGACCATGTGCACACCGACGACGTCGAGCGAATCGTCAAATCCCAGTTTGTATTTCAGGCCAACAGCCAGTGCGCAGATCACACCTGCGCACAACCCGACCACGATCGCGCCGACCACGTTGACCGACGAGCAGGACGGCGTGATCGCGACGAGGCCCGCCACGATGCCGGACGCGGCGCCCAGCGAGGTGGCCTTGCCGTCACGGATGCGCTCGGTGAGCAGCCAGCCCAGCATCGCCGTCCCCGTCGCGATGGTGGTGGTGATGAACGTCGCCCCCGCAATGCCGTTCGAGCCGACGGCCGAACCGGCGTTGAAGCCGTACCAGCCGAACCACAGCACGCCGGCGCCCAACATCACGAACGGCAGGTTGTGCGGCCGCATCGGGGTCTTCGGCCAGCCCAGGCGCTTGCCGAGGATGATCGCGAGCACCAAGCCTGCGGTACCGGAGTTGATGTGCACCGCGGTACCGCCTGCGAAGTCAATCGCCTTGAGCTTGTTGGCAATCCAGCCACCATGCTCGGCGGTGACACCGTCGAACGCGAACACCCAGTGCGCCACCGGGAAGTACACCACCGTGACCCACAGCGCCACGAACAGCAGCCATCCGCCGAACTTCAGCCGGTCCGCCACCGCACCGGAGACCAGCGCCACCGTGATGATCGCGAACATCAGCTGGAACGCCACGAAGACTGTCTGCGGGATGGTGCCTGCCAGCGGAATCGACACGGCAGGATCGGCTGAGTCCAGTTGCAGATAGGTGCCGCCGATCAGCCCCTTGAGGCCCCAGTACTGGGTCGGATTGCCGAACAGGTTGCCGACGTCGTTGCCGAAGGCCACCGAGTACCCGTACAGCGACCACAACACGGTGACGACGCCCATCGCGCTGACGCTCATCATGATCATGTTGAGAACGCCTCGTGCTCGGACCATGCCTCCGTAGAAGAAGGCCAGCCCCGGCGTCATCAGCAAGACAAGCGCTGCGCTTGCCAGCATCCATGCGGTATCACCGGTGTCCGGTATACCGAGGGTCGGAAATCCATCCACTCGCAGTTTCCTCCTTCGACACGCCACGGCCGCAACGTTTTTGCGACCGTTGACCTGGTCCAAGACTTTGCTGAGTGGTTGTTTCGGTTAAGACGCCACGGTGTTTCGCTCGTGTGAACGGATTGGCCGACGACGTTTCACCGGTGTTACGTCGTGCGGTTTTCGCGGCTGCCCGTTAACCGAGCAGCGCGTCGACGAAGGCCGCGGGTTCGAAGGGAGCGAGATCGTCGGGGCCTTCGCCGAGGCCGACGAGTTTGACGGGCACGCCCAACTCCTGCTGCACGCGGAACACGATGCCGCCCTTGGCGGTGCCATCGAGTTTGGTCAGCACCACGCCGGTGATGTCGACGACTTCGGCAAACACCCGCGCCTGCGGCAGGCTGTTTTGGCCGATCGTCGCGTCGAGCACCAGCAGCACCTCGTCGACTTCTGCCCGCTTGCTGACCACGCGCTTGACCTTGCCCAGCTCGTCCATCAGGCCGGTCTTGGTGTGCAGCCTGCCCGCGGTGTCGATGACGACGACGTCGGCGCCCGAGTCGATGCCCTTGTCGACGGCGTCGAACGCCACCGACGCGGGATCGGCGCCCTCGGCGCCGCGCACCACTTCCGCACCCACCCGGGAAGCCCAGGTCTGCAGCTGATCGGCCGCCGCGGCGCGGAACGTGTCTGCGGCGCCGAGCACCACGCGGCGGCCGTCGGCGACCAGCACACGGGCCAGCTTGCCGACCGTCGTCGTCTTGCCCGTGCCGTTGACACCGACGACCAGCAGCACCGACGGCTTGTCGTGGTGCGGCAACGCCTTGATCGACCGGTCCAGCTGCGGCTGGAGTTCTTCGATGAGCACCTCCCGCACGACGGCCTTGGCGTCGGCCTCGGTGCGCACCCGGCTGCTGGCCATCCGCGACCGCAGCGACGACACCACCGATTCGGTGACGACGGGCCCCAGGTCGGCGATCAGCAGGGTGTCCTCGACGTCCTCCCAGGACTCGTCGTCCAGGTCGCCGCCGCCGAGCAGGCCGAGCATGCCGCGGCCGAGCGTGTTCTGCGACTTGGCGAGCCGCCCGCGCAGCCGGTCCAGGCGCCCGTCAATCGGGGCGATCTCCTCGACGGGGGCAGGGGCAGGCTCGACGGGCGCTACCGGCGCTAACGGCTCTACCGGCGCTACCGGCTCTACCGGCGCTACCGGCTCTACGGGCGCTACCGGCTCGACGGCGGGCTCAGGCAGCTTGACGTCGGCGATGGGCCGTTTCGGCGCATCCCGCGGAACGGTGGCATCGTCGCCCACGGCGGGCAAGCCGCTGGTGTCGATGCGCTCGGCAGGCTGCGTCGGTGCCGATTGGGTGAACGTGATGCCCGAAGACGCGGTATATCCGCCGGAGCGGTCGATGGGCGTGGCAGTGTCTGCAGACGACAGATTGATGCGTCGGCGCCGGTATCGCACCAGCCCGACGACCAGCGCGACCACGAGCAGAACGGCAACGACCGCGATTGCGATCCACACAGCTTCAGACACGACGCCATTGTCGCAGGGGGCACAGCCGGTGACCGTCGACCCCGGCGGGATGGAGACCCGCAAACGACGGCACATCGACATGTGCCTGTCCGAGGCGGTCGATTTCCAGTCTGTCACCACCGGCCTGGAGCGCTACCGGTTGCCGTACAACGCGTTGACCCAGACGGATCTCGGCAGCGTCGATCTGTCCACCGAATTCCTCGGTGTGGCGTTGCGGGCGCCGGTGTTGATCGGCGCGATGACCGGCGGTGCCGAGCTGTCCGAAACCATCAACCGCAATCTGGCGGTGGCGGCGCAACAACTCGGCGTCGGCATGATGCTCGGGTCGCAGCGCATCATGCTCGACAAGGGCGCGGCGTCGTCGTCGTTCCGGGTGCGCGACGTGGCCCCGGATGTGTTGCTGATCGGCAACATCGGGTTGGCTCAGCTGAACGCGGTGATGGCGCCGGATCTCGTCGCGGCGCTGGATCACGTCGGCGCCAATGCCGTTGCGGTGCACACCAATCCGCTGCAAGAGGCGATGCAGCACGAGGGCGACACTGACTTCTCCGGATCGGTGGCGCGGTTGCGTGACATCGCGGGCTCGATCGGCTTCCCGGTGATGCTCAAGGAGGTCGGCCACGGCATCGGAGCGGCCGCGGCCGCTGAGTTGGTCGACTCCCCCATCGCCGCCGTCGACGTGGCGGGCGCGGGCGGCACGTCATGGGCGCGTGTGGAGCAGTTCGTCCGGTACGGCGAGATCCGCTACCCCGCGCTGGCCGAGTGGGGCATTCCCACCGCCGAGGCACTGGTCGAGGTGCGCCACATGCTGCCCGACGTGTCGCTCGTCGCGTCCGGCGGCATCCGCACCGGCATGGACGCGGCGAAGGCGTTGGCGATGGGCGCGGACGCGGTCGCCGTGGCCAGGCCGCTGCTGGCGCCTGCCATCGATTCGCCTGAGGCCGTGGCCGATTGGCTGCAGCGGTTCATCGACGAGCTGCTGGTGTGCCTACACGGGTGCGGTGCGGCGAATCTGGCGGCGCTCCGCCGCCGCGGAGTCACCAAAATCCAGTGATTCGTGCACGTTTCGAGCGCTCACCGCTCCGAAACGCACACAAATCGCCGATCAGTTGGCGGATGCGGCGGCGCCGACCAGTTCCTGGCCGCGCATGCGCTGGCTGATCACCTGGGTGATGCCGTCGTCGCGCATCGTGACGCCGTACAGCGCGTCGGCCACCTCCATCGTCGGCTTCTGGTGCGTGATCACGATCAGCTGCGACTGCGACCGCAGCTGTTCGAACAGCCCGAGCAGCCGGCGCAGGTTCACGTCGTCGAGCGCCGCCTCGACCTCGTCCATCACGTAGAACGGTGAAGGCCGGGCCCGGAAGATCGCCACCAGCATCGCCACCGCGGTCAGCGACTTCTCGCCACCGGACAGCAGCGACAGCCGCTTGATCTTCTTACCGGGCGGCCGGGCCTCGACCTCGATGCCTGTGGTCAGCATGTCGTCGGGATCGGTGAGCAGCAGCCTTCCCTCGCCGCCGGGGAACAGCGAGGCGAACACCGTCTGGAATTCGCGCTCCACGTCGGCGTAGGCCTCGGCGAACACCTGGAGGATGCGCTCGTCGACGTCGGCGATGACGTCGAGCAGGTCCTTACGGGCCGCCTTGACGTCCTCGAGTTGAGTCGACAGGAAGTTGTAGCGCTCCTCCAGCGCCGCGAACTCTTCCAGCGCAAGAGGATTGACGCGACCAAGTTCGTTGAGCTCACGTTCGGCTTTCTTGGCGCGCCGCTCCTGGGTGGGCCGGTCGAACGGCATCGGTGCGGGCGCGGTCACCTGCTCGCCGCGTTCACGCGCCTGCTCGTACTCCGCCATCTCCAGATCCGACGGCGGCAACGGCACGTCGGGCCCGTACTCGGCGATCAGATCGGCGGTCGCCATCCCGAACTGTTCAAGGACCGTCGCCTCGAGTTGCTCGATGCGAAGCGCCGCTTGCGCTTTGGCCACCTCGTCGCGGTGCAGCGCGTCCGTGATCGCGGTGATCTTCGCGGACAGTTCGTTGACTTCTTCCCGCGTCTTGGTCAGCGCGCCGGCGCGGTGCTGACGTTCGGCGGCGACCTCGTCGCGGGCGCGGGACGCGACGGCGACCGCAGCGCTCAGCCGTTGCGCGACAAGACGTCCCGATTCGGCCACCGCGGCCGCGACCGCTGCGGCGTGTTCGCGGGCTTCGCGTACACGCTGGGCCCGCAGCCGCGCCTCACGTTCGGCGGCCGCTGCCCGGCGCAGCGAATCCGCCCGTCCCCGAACAGCGTTCGCTCGCTCCTCGGCGGTACGCACCGCCAGCCGCGCCTCCACTTCGAAGGCGCGTGCGTGCTCCGCGGCCGCCATCGACGCCTGACGGTCGACGGGCTCGGCTTCGAAGGTCGGCTCCTGCTGCGCGTTGTGCAGCCGCTGCTCGAGTTCGGCGAGTTCCTCGACGGTGCGGTTGCGACCCGCCTCCAGCTCGTCGCGCTGCTGGATCAGCCGCTGCCACTCGTCGTCGGCCGCGCGGGCGTCCTGCCCGAGCCTGCCGAGTTGCTCATAGATCGCCGAGATCGCGGCGTCGGATTCGTTGAGCGCGGCCAACGCCTGCTCGGCCGCGTCCTGGCGGGCGGTCTGCTCGGTCAGCGCGCCCGACAGCGCAGCAGACAGCTCGGCCGACTGACGCTCGGCGTCGGCCAGTTCGGCGCGGGCCTTCTCCACCTCGGAGGTGATCTCCAGCGTGCTGGGTTTGCGGTCAGAGCCGCCGCTGACCCAGCCCGCGCCGACAAGATCGCCGTCGCTGGTGACGGCACGCAGTTGCGGCCGCGACGCGACGAGATCCAGCGCAGCGGCGAGGTCGGCCACCACCACGACACCGGACAGCATCGCGATGATCGCGCCCTGTAGCCGGTACGGCGCCTCGACCAGGTCGACGGCCCACGACGCGCCGTACGGCAACGGGTCGCGCGGCGCAGGGTGATGCGGCCAGTCGCTCAGCACGATGGCCGCCCGGCCGCCGTCGGATTCCTTCAGCGCCGCGACGGCCGACCGGGCCGCGCCGAAGTTCTCCGCGGCGAGGGCGTCCGCGGCGGCGCCCAACACGGCGGCCACCGCCACCTCGTATCCGGGCCGCACCTTCACCAGATCGGCGATCGACCCGAAAATGCCTGCGCCACTGTGATTCTGCTGCAACCAGGCGGCGCCGTCCTTGCGGTCCAGCCCGACCGACAACGCCTCGATGCGGGCCCGCAGCGAGGCGACCTGCCGTTCGGCGGCGCGTTCAGCGGCCTGCAATTCGGCGACGCGTTCGTCGGCAAGTCGCAGCGCGGCGACCGTGCGGTCGTGGTGTTCGTCGAGACCCACCTCGCCGGCGTCGAGTTCGCCGACGCGGCTCTGCACGGTCTCGAATTCTGCCTGCATCTGTTGCGCCTTGGCGGCGGCCTCCTCGATGCCGCCCGTCAACCGCGCCACCGTCTCGTCGATCGACTCGACCCGGGTTCGCATGGTGTCGACCTGTCCGGCCAAGCGCGCCAAACCTTCTCGGCGGTCGGCTTCCGCCCGGGCGGCGGCCAGATGAGCCCGTTCGGCCTCGGCGGCCACGCGCTCGCATTCGGTGAGCTCGGCGCGCGCCGACTCCAGGTGTGCCCGCGATTCGGTCAGCTCGGCGAGCAGCCGCCGCTCCTGTTCGGCGACCTCGTCGGCTTGGGCCTCGAGTTCGTCGGGGTCGGGACCGGTGGACACGTCCGGCTCGGCCTCGAGGTGTTGTGCGCGCTCGGTGGCGATGCGCACAGTCGCGCTGACCCGTTCGGCGAGCGCCGACAGCCGGAACCACGTCTGCTGCGCCGCATCTGCGCGCTCACTGAGCGAGGTGACCGCCGCCTCGTGCGCATTGAGTTCGACGGTCTTGGCGTCGTGCAGCGTCGCGGCCTCGTCGTGTTCACGGCGCAGCGTGGTCTCGGCCTGATCGGTGTTGTCGAACTCCGCCTTGCGGGTGACCAGGTCGTCGGCGGCCAACCGGAGCCTGGCGTCGCGCAGATCGGCCTGGATGGTCTGGGCGCGCCTGGCCATCTCGGCCTGCCTGCCGAGCGGCTTGAGTTGGCGGCGCAACTCCGTGGTCAGGTCGGTCAACCGAGCAAGGTTTGCCGACATCGAGTCGAGCTTGCGGACAGCCTTTTCCTTACGCTTGCGGTGCTTGAGCACGCCCGCGGCCTCTTCGATGAACGCCCTGCGATCTTCGGGGCGCGACTCGAGGATCTCCGAGAGCTTGCCCTGGCCGACGATGACGTGCATCTCGCGGCCGATGCCGGAGTCCGACAGCAGTTCCTGGATATCCATCAAACGGCAACTGCTGCCGTTGATTTCGTATTCGCTGGCGCCGTCGCGGAACATCCGCCGGGTGATCGACACCTCGGAGTACTCGATCGGCAGCGCGTTGTCGGAGTTGTCGATCGTCACGGTGACCTCGGCGCGGCCCAACGGGGCCCGCGACGACGTCCCGGCGAAGATGACGTCCTCCATCTTGCCGCCGCGCAGCGTCTTGGCGCTGTGCTCACCCATCACCCAGGTGAGTGCGTCGACCACGTTCGACTTGCCCGACCCGTTCGGACCGACCACGCAGGTGATCCCGGGCTCGAAGCGCAGAGTCGTGGGTGCGGCAAAGGACTTGAAGCCCTTCAGCGTCAGACTCTTGAGGTGCACAACGCGCCACACTACCGCCGCGGAGGCTAACGTTCGGTGAACCCCTGAAGCGAGTCGCCAGGTTCTGACCAGTCGGCGATGACTTTGTCGACGCGACCCGGGGTGTTGCCGCTTTGCAGCAGGTCAAGCAGCCGTTCGCAGGCCTCCCGAGGGCCCTGGGCGACCACTTGGACGCGACCATCGGGCCTGTTCGAGGCGTATCCGACCAGGCCGAGTTCCAACGCCCTGGAGCGGGTCCACCATCGGAACCCGACCCCCTGGACATAGCCGTGCACCCATGCCGTCAGCCGTACCTCAGCTAACTCCTGCATCACCGACCTCAAACGTCACTTTGGTCCCAGACTTCAGCGTGCGGCCGACCGTGCACACCTGATCGATCGCCCGCTCGACGACCGTGAGTACCCGCGCCACCTCGTCGGCAGACAGTCCCGACAGGTCGAGTTCCATGCGCTCCTCGAGCAGCGGGTAGCGCTCCTGGTCGCGGTCGGCGGCACCGGACACTTTGATCGTCGTCTGGTAGTCGTCGCCGAGGCGTCGACGCAGCGGCGCATCACTGGCCATCCCGCTGCAAGCCGCCAGCGCGATCTTCATCAGCTCGCCGGGGGTGAAGACGCCTTCGACGTCCTCGTTGCCGACGAGCACCTCCGCGCCGCGCGTGCTGCGCCCGGTGTAGCTGCGCACGCCGGTGCGCTCAACCCACAGTTCGGTCATGACTCCTCTTCCTCGCGAGAGACCGCAAAATGCCACACATTCACGGCGTGTCTACGTACAAACACGGTCTGTCGCGGCAGCTTATTCCCGGCGGACCCGCGGGGCCGGTTGGCATTTCGGGCAGTAGAACGACGACCGGTTCATGAACTTCTCCCGCCGCATCACCGCGCCACACCGCCGGCACGGCTCACCTTCGCGGCCGTAGGCATCCAGCGACCGGTCGAAGTAGCCGGATTCACCGTTGACGTTGACGTACAGCGAGTCGAACGACGTGCCACCCTCACCGAGCGCGTCGGTCATCACCTCCGCGGCGGCGTCGAGCAGTTCGGCCAGCTTCGCCCGCGACAGCGACGACGCCAGTCGCGCGCCGTTGACCCGCGCGCGCCACAGCGCCTCGTCGGCGTAGATGTTGCCGATGCCCGACACCACGGTCTGGTCGAGCAGTTGACGCTTGATCTCAGAATGCTTGCGGCGCAACACCGTAACGACACCGTCGCGGTCGAACCGAGGGTCGAGCGGATCGCGAGCCAGATGCGCGACGGGCGTCGGCACGTCGGTGCCGTCCACGGTGACCAGCTCGGCGAGCATCCAGCCGCCGAACGTGCGTTGGTCGACGAAGCTCAGCGCGGTGCCGTCGTCGAGCAGTGCCGCGATGCGCAAATGGTTCTCGTTGGGCACCTCACCCAACAACATCTGCCCACTCATGCCGAGATGCACCACCAACGCTGTGCCCGATTCTCCGCGCCCGAGAGGCTCGTCGATCCCGTCGTCCAGCGTCAGCCACATGTACTTACCCCGCCGCCCGGTGCCGGTGATCTTGGCGTCGAGCAGTCGGGCAGTCAGGTCGGCGGGACCTGCCTCGTGCCTGCGCACCGCGCGCGGATGGTGCACCCGCACGGCGGTGATGGTTCTGCCCGTCACGTGGGCCGCCAATCCGCGCCGAACGACCTCGACTTCGGGCAGCTCAGGCATCTACACCGGAGGTGGACAGCGCGGTCCACGCCGCGGCTGCGGCCTTCAACTCGGCCTCCTTCTTGGTCCGCCCGACGCCCTTGCCGTATTCGACATCGGCGACCACCACCGTCGCGGTGAACTCCTTGTCGTGGTCGGGGCCGGTGGAGGTCACCACATACGACGGCGCACCCATGCCCCGCGACGCGGTCAGCTCCTGCAGGCTGCTCTTCCAGTCCAGGCCGGCACCCAGCGTCGGGGCGGTGTCGAGCAGCGTGCTGAACAGCTGCATGATCACTTCCCGTGCGACGGCGATGCCGTGCTCCAAATAGATTGCGCCCAAAAGGGATTCGACGCCGTCGGCCAGGATGCTCGACTTGTCGGCGCCGCCGGAGTGCTCCTCGCCCTTGCCCAACAACAGGTACGCGCCAAGGCCGTCGTCGGAGAGCTGGCGTCCGACGTCGGCCAGCGCCTGGGTGTTGACGATGCTGGCGCGCAGCTTGGCCAGATCGCCCTCCGAGCGGTCGGGGTGGCGGTGGTAGAGCTCTTCGGTGATGGTCAGGCCGAGCACGGCGTCGCCGAGGAACTCGAGGCGCTCATTGGTCGGCAGCCCGCCGTTTTCGTAGGAGTAGCTGCGGTGGGTCAGCGCGATGGTCAGCAGTTCGGCGGGCAGGTCGACACCCAAGGCTTTGAGCAGCGGTCCCCGGTCCGTCACGGCTCGTCCTGGTCCAGCAGACCTGCGAGCTTGGCCCATCGCGGGTCGATCTGCTCGTGGTGATGATCCGGCTCCGCGGTGGCCAGCGGCACCCCGCACTGCGGGCACAGCCCCGCACAGTCTGGTCCGCACAGCGGTGAGAACGGCAGCGCCAGCCCGATCGCATCGATGATCGGCTGCTCGAGATCCACGGTGTCGGGCTCACCCGACGCGCCGACCCGCCCGATCTCGTCGGACTCGGTGGTCGCGTCGGTGGTGCTGTCGGGGTAGGCGAACAGCTCAGTGAGCTGGATTTCCACGTCGCCGGTGATCGGGGTCAGGCAGCGCGCGCACTCACCGGCCGTCGGCGCCGACACCGTCCCGCTGACCAGCACGCCTTCGGACACCGATTCGATGCGTAGATCCAACGTCAACGGTGCGCCCTCGTCGATCCCGATCAAGTCCAGGCCGATGCGCGACGGGCTGGGCACCGTTTCGTTGAACGTCATCATCGAACCCGGCCGACGGCCGAGCCGCGAGATGTTGATGACCAGCGGCGACCGTGACGCGCGGCGCGCCGCCGCCTTCGCATGCGTCGCCATGGATGTGGATTCTACGGCGACGACGGCCGGCTACCGTGCGGCGTAGTCGTGTGTGCCCGCCGCGGTGCGCAGCTGGTGACGTCCGCGGCCCACCGATCGGATGGTGCCGTTGAGGAAGTCTTCGAACTCCGCGAGCTTGTTGTCGACGTAGATGTCGCATTCGCCACGCAGCCGGTCGGCCTCGGCGTGGGCCGAATCGACTAGTCGGGTCGCCTCCGCGGTCGCGGTCTGCACGATCTCGGTCTGCGACACCAGCCGCTGCTGCTCCTTGATGCCTTCCTGGACCGCCTTCTCGTAGGCGAGGTTGCCGTTCTCGATCAGCCGGTCGGCCTCGGTCTTCGCGCGCCCGGTGCTGGCCTCGTACTCACGCTTGGCGGTCGCGAGAATGCGTTGCGCCTCATCGCGGGCTTCGGCGACCATCCGCTCGCTGTGCTGACGGGCCTCTGCCACCATCCGGTCGGCCTGCGCCTTCGCGTCGGCGAGCAGCCGGTCGGCTTCGGCGCGCGAATGGTTGATCAACGAATCCGCCTCGGCGGTGGCCGTGGCCACCATCTGGTCGGAGTGTTCCTTGGCTTCGCGCAGCATCCCGTCGCGGGCGTCGAGCACGTCCTGCGCGTCATCGAGTTCGCCGGGTATTGCGTCCTTGATGTCGTCGATCAATTCGAGGACATCGCCGCGGGGCACCACGCAGCCGGCCGTCATCGGCACGCCGCGGGCTTCTTCGACAATCGCGCCCAGTTCATCCAGCGCTTCAAACACTCGGTACACGGCAACACCCTCCAGGCGTAGTTGACAGTTACTAGTGTGCCTGGTGTTACCCGTGTGACTCAGCTTCCGGGCCGGTGTGTCGTGCTGGACCCTTTTGCTGCGCCTGCACTCTCCAGGCCGCAACTCCCGTCTGAATTGCTTTCCCGACATTATGTCAACATGCGGCAACCGTGCTTCTCCGCAGCCGTCCGGCAAACTGAAACCGCCCGCACCCCCGAGGTGGCGGACGGTTTCAGTCGGGTTCAGCACACTATGAGGTGGCCTGTTTGATCAGGTCGCGGGCCCTGTCGAGCATCGAGGCAAACGGCCCCGCAGCAAAGTTCATCTTCGCCGACTCGACACCGGCGTGCGGACGGGTCGGGGCGATCGCCTCGGCCGCCTGCACCGCCTTGGCCATCCTGCCGAGGTCGTCTTTGTCCAACTCGCGCTGAAGCTTGTTGAACTCTTCGTTCTCTTCGTGTTCGGCATGGTCGACCACGGCGTCGCGGAACTTCGTCAATTCGTCGATGAATTCCTTGGACGAGACGTCCATGCTCTCCAGGTTGGAGAGCTGTTTCTTGGCCTCGTGCTCCTCTTCCAACCGGGCGTCCACTATCTCATCGCCATTGGCGACTTCGCGCCGCGCCCGCGGGTGCACCACCATCTCCTCGGCCGTCTCATGCACCGCCAACAACTGACGCAAGTCCATGAACGCCTTTTCGCGGGCCTTCGGCTCGGATGCCGAGAAGACCTCCTCGAACATGTCCTTGATCAGGTTGTGCTGATCCTTGAGGAACTTCACGACGTCGTCCGTCGACTGAACGAATGTTTCGACCACGGCGATACACCTCCGCTATTCGTGGGTTTGACTGGGCGCAACGGGGCTGAGCGCCACCCAACGCCTACCCGCGGAGGACGTAGATTAACCCTTGCGTTGCGCGTTCAGCTTGTCCTGCAGGCGCACGTTGACCGGCTCGGGCAGCAGCGCGGAGACGTCGCCGCCCAGCGTGGCCACCTCTTTGGCCAACGACGACGACACGAACGAATACCGCGGAGTGGTCGCGACGAAAAACGTGTCCACGCCTGCGATGTGCTTGTTCATCTGTGCCATCTGCAGTTCGTATTCGAAGTCGGTGCCGGTGCGCAACCCCTTGACTATCGCGGTCAGTCCGCGGGCCTTGACGAAGTCGACCACCAATCCCTGCCCCGACTCGACCCGCAGGTTGGGCAGGTGCGACGTCGACTCTTCGATCATCGCGATGCGCTCGTCGAGGCTGAACATGCCCTGTTTGTTGGGATTGATCAGCACCGCGACCACGACCTCGTCGAACTGAGCGGCCGCGCGCTCGAAGATGTCGACATGACCGAGGGTGACCGGGTCGAAGGAGCCTGGGCAGACGGCGCCACTCATGATCGAAGACGCTACAGGGGTCGGCTAGGTGCGCTCGGCCAACTCGATGCGGGTGTCGCCGTACCGACGCGACGGCCACGGCTGCCATCCGTCGGGCCAGCCCAACTCCGGACCCGATGCGGCACGTTCCACGACGACGACGGTGCCGCCGCGGACCCATCCCCCGGTGTCCAGCCCGGTCAGGATCGCCTCGATGTCGGTGGCAGGCACGTCGTACGGCGGGTCGGCGAACACCAGATCCACCGCCCGCGGTGCGCCGCCTGCCAACACGGCGACGACCGGTCCGCGGCGCACGTCTGCGGACCGGGCGCCGAGCGCGGCGATGTTCGCAGCGATGACCGCCGCGGCGCGGGCGTCGGATTCGACGAACACCGCCGACGCCGCGCCCCGCGACAGCGCCTCGAGTCCGAGCGCACCTGAGCCCGCGTAGAGGTCGAGCACCGCGGCGCCCGAGAAATCGATGCGGGACGTGAGCACGTTGAACAACGACTCGCGCACCCGATCGGTGGTCGGACGAGTTCCCGTGCGCGGCACGGTGATTCGCCGACCGCCGTACGCGCCGGCGACAATGCGGGTCAGCTGATCACCGCCAGCAGGTCACCGCCTTCGACCTGCGCGGTGGCCGACACCGCGACCCGGCTGACCTTGCCCGCCTTGGGCGCCGTGATCGCGGCTTCCATCTTCATCGCCTCGATGGTGGCGATGGTCTGCCCGGCTTCGACCTGATCGCCGTCGGACACGCCGACGGTGACCACACCGGCGAACGGCGCCGCGACGTGGTCGGGGTTGGCACGGTCGGCCTTCTCGGCGGCCGGGATGTCGCTGGCGATGCTGCGGTCGCGCACGACGACCGGTCGCAGTTGGCCGTTGAGAAGGCACATCACGGTGCGCATCCCGCGTTCGTCGGCTTCGGAAACGGCCTCGAGTCCGATCAACAACTCGACGCCGCGTTCCAGCTTGACCCGATGCTCGTCACCCTGGCGCAGACCGTAGAAGAACTGGTTGGCCGACAGGCTCGTGGTGTCGCCGTAGGTTTCCCGGTGCGCCTCGAATTCCTTTGTCGGGCCGGGGAACAACAACCGGTTCAGCGCGGCCTGCCGCGTCGGGCCCGCTTCGTTGAGCGCCGCCTCGTCCTCGGCGGACAGTTCCTCGGTCGGCTTGGCCGGTGGCCGCCCGGCCAACGCCTTGGTGCGCAGCGGCTCCGGCCAGCCGCCCGGCGGCTCGCCGAGCTCACCGCGCAGGAAGCCGATGACCGAGTCCGGAATGTCGAATTTCGCGGGATCGGAGGCGAATTCGTCGGCCGACACCCCCGCCCCGACCAACGCCAAAGCCAGATCACCGACCACCTTCGACGACGGGGTCACCTTGACCAGCCTGCCCAGCAGACGGTCGGCGGCGGCGTAGCTGGCCTCGATCTCCTCGAACCGGTCGCCGAGCCCCAACGCGATGGCCTGCTGGCGCAGATTCGACAGCTGCCCGCCGGGGATCTCGTGGGTGTACACCCGCCCCGTCGGGCCAGGGATACCAGACTCGAACGGCGCGTACACCTTTCGCAGCGCCTCCCAGTACGGCTCCAGATCGCAGACCGCCGACAACGACAGACCGGTGTCGTATTCGGTGTGTGCGGTGGCCGCCACGATCGATGACAGCGACGGCTGGCTGGTGGTGCCCGCCAGCGGTCCCGAGGCGCCGTCGACGGCGTTGGCACCGGCCTGCCAGGCCGCCAGATAGGTGGCCAACTGTCCACCGGGGGTGTCGTGGGTGTGCACGTGCACCGGCAGATCGAAACGGCTGCGCAGCGCGGTGACCAACTGATGGGCAGCCTGTGGACGCAGCAGCCCCGCCATGTCTTTGATCGCCAGCACGTGGGCGCCTGCCTCGACGATCTGCTCGGCCAGCTTGAGGTAGTAGTCCAGCGTGTAGAGATTCTCGCCGGGGTCGGACAGATCGCCGGTGTAGCTCATCGCGACTTCGGCTACCGCAGTTCCGGTTTCCCGCACCGCGTCGATCGCGGGCCGCATCGAGTCGACGTTGTTCAACGCGTCGAATATGCGGTAGATGTCGATGCCGGTGGCGGTGGCCTCCGCGACGAACGCGTGGGTGACCGTCTCCGGGTACGGCGTGTAGCCGACAGTGTTGCGTCCCCGCAGCAGCATCTGCAGGCAGATGTTGGGCACCGCTTCGCGCAGCGCGGCCAGCCGCTCCCACGGGTCTTCCTTCAAAAACCGAAGCGCCACATCGTAAGTCGCCCCACCCCAGCACTCGATGCTCAACAGTTGCGGGGTCATCCGCGCGACGTACGGCGCGACCATAAGCAGGCCGGTGGTGCGTAGCCGGGTAGCCAGCAGTGACTGGTGCGCGTCGCGGAACGTCGTGTCGGTGAGGCCGACGGATTTCGAGTCACGCATCCACCGGGCGAAGCCGTCGGGCCCGAGTTCGGTGAGCAGTTGCTTGCTGCCGCGCTGCGGCGCCGCGTCCAGATCGGTCTGCGGCAGCTTGTCGTGCGGATAGATCGTCGACGGTCGCGCGCCGTGCGGCTGGTTGACCGTGACATCGGCGAGGTAGTTCAGGATCTTGGTGCCGCGGTCGGCGGGGGTGCGCGCGGTCAGCAGATAGGGCCGCTCGTCGATGAACGAGGTTGTGACGCGGCCTGCGCGGAAGTCGGCGTCGTTGACCACCGCCTGCAGGAACGGGATGTTCGTCGACACGCCGCGGATCCGGAACTCGGCCAGCGCGCGGCGCGACCTGGCCACCGCGGTGGAGAAATCCCTGCCCCGACAAGTCAGCTTGACCAGCATCGAGTCGAAGTGCGCGCTGATCTCGGCGCCCAGATGCGTGCCGCCGTCGAGCCGGATCCCGGCCCCGCCGGGCGTCCGGTAGCCGGTGATCCGGCCGGTGTCGGGCCGGAATCCGTTGGCGGGATCCTCGGTGGTGATCCGGCACTGCATCGCAGCACCGTGCAGCTGCAGCGAATCCTGGCTCAGCCCAAGGCTTTCCAACGTCTCACCGTCGGCGATGCGCATCTGGCTGGCGACCAGGTCGACGTCGGTGATCTCCTCGGTCACGGTGTGTTCGACCTGGATGCGCGGGTTCATCTCGATGAACACGTAGTGGCCGCGCTCGTCGAGCAGGAACTCGACGGTGCCCGCGTAGGTGTAGTCGATCTGGCGGGCGAACGCCACGGCGTCGGCGCAGATCTGGGTTCGCAGTTCGTCGGCCAGGTTCGGCGCGGGCGCCAGTTCGATGACCTTCTGGTGCCGACGCTGCACGCTGCAGTCGCGTTCGAACAGGTGCATCACGTTGCCGTGCGTGTCGGCCAGGATCTGCACTTCAATGTGGCGTGGGTTGATCACCGCCTGCTCGAGGTACAACGTCGGGTCGCCGAACGCCGACTCGGCTTCCCGCGAGGCAGCCTCGATCGCCTCCGGCAGCGACGCCAGGTCGGCGACGCGCCGCATCCCGCGCCCACCGCCGCCCGACACCGCCTTGACGAACAGCGGGAAGTCCATCCCCTGCGCGGCCGCCATCAACTCGTCGGCCGACGCCGACGGCGCCGACGAGTTCAGCACCGGCAACCCTGCCGCCCTGGCCGCCGCAATCGCCCGCGACTTGTTGCCCGCCAACTCCAGGATCTCGGCGCTGGGCCCGACGAACGTGATGCCCTCGGCGGCGCATGCGGCGGCGAGGTCCGGATTCTCGGACAGGAAGCCGTAGCCCGGATAGATCGCATCGGCGCCGGCCTCGCGGGCCACCCGGACGATCTCGTCGACCGACAGATACGCCCGGACCGGGTGGCCCTTCTCGCCGATCTGATACGACTCGTCGGCCTTGAGCCGATGCAACGAATTGCGATCCTCGTACGGATAGACGGCTACCGTCGCGATGCCCATCTCGTAGGCCGCGCGGAAGGCGCGGATCGCGATCTCCCCGCGGTTGGCGACCAAGACCTTCGAAATCACCTGCTGACCCTATCGCCCTGCGGCGCTGTGGTGTCCCGCGGTCAGAGCAGGGTGGACCAGTAGTCCCAGAAGCGCACCAGAATCATGAGGATCAGCGCGGTGAACCACAGCGCGACCAGCGACCATCGCCACGTGTACACCACCCTGGCCACCGCATTCGACTGCAGCGGTTGCAGCGCGATCGAGGCGACCACGCAGAACAGCGTGATGGTCACCGCCCATACCGCCATGCAGTACGGGCACAGCGCGCCGATGCGGTAGAGGCTCTGGAAGATCAGCCAGTGCACGAACACCAGGCCCAGCAGCGTGCAGCCCGCCAGGCCGGCCCAGTACCAACGCGGCAGTCGCACATTCGCCAGCGCGAGCACCCCGGTCACCACCACGACCGTGAACGCCACGATGCCGATCAGCGGGTTGGGGAACCCGAACGCCGACGCTTGCGGGGTGACCATCACCGAACCGCACGAAAGGACGGGGTTGATGCTGCACGACGGGACGTAGGCCGGGTTGATCAGGATTTCGATCTTTTCGACCGTCAGCGTGAGCGCTGCGGCGAGGCCGACCACGCCCGCGATCAGGATCCAGACCGCGCTCGCTCTGCGCACCGGCACCCGGTTCGGCGCATTCGCCGCGGCCGGGGTGGGCTGGACGTCGCTAGGCGCGGTCGCGGTCATGGCGCGGGTGCCGGTGCCTGTGCTGGTGCGGGAGCCGGAGCGGCCGGTGCCGGACCGTCGAGACCGGGCACGTTGCCGACGATCTCTTTGACCTTGGCGACCAGCGCGTCAGGCGTCGTCGGCGAGTATTCCTGCCCGTTGATCTTGATGGTCGGCGTCGCCTGGATACCCGCGGCCTGGGCCAGGCCCTGCGCCATCTCGGTGTAGCGGCCCTTGTTGATGCAGTCCGGCACTTTGCCTGTGACACCGGCCTGACGGGCAATCTCGATCAGCCGCGCGTTGTCCGGATACGAGGCGGCGCCCTCCTGGGGTTGCTGGGCGAACAGCGCGGCGTGGAACCGACGGAAAGCTTCGTTGGATTCATCGGCGACGCAATAGGCGGCGTTCGCGGCGCGGGACGAATAGCCGTCACCCTGGCGATCCAGGATCGCGACCATGTAGTAGTCGGCGGCCACCGCACCGGTGTCGATGAGTTTGTTCACCGTCGGCCCGAACTGCTGCTCGAACACGCCGCAGTGCGGGCAGAGGAAGTCTTCGTACATGGACAGCACGACCTTGGGTTCGTCGCTGCCTTCCTTCTTGATGACGTTGCTCGACGCCACGCGGACGGCCTTGGTCTCACCGGACTCGGGCTTCTTGTCGTTGGACAAGACGATGTAACCCACCAGCACGACGGCGAAGATCACCACGATCGAGGTCAGCCCGATCTGGATCGCCAGGTTGCGCTTGCGGTCGGCCGCCTTCAGGTCGTAGCTGGCTGGTTTCTTGGGTTTGGTCGCCACGGGTCAAGAGTACCGGCGGCGTACAGCGCGGATTTCAGGCGCGGGCGAGATGGGCCCGCAGGGCAGAGACGGTTTCGGTCATCGCCGCCGTGCTGCCCCCGCCCAGCGGGAAGAAATTGGCGAACGCGTGGATGAGGGAACCGAACTCGCGGAAATCGACCGGCACACCGGCCTGACGCAGCGCGTCCGCGTACTGCCTGCCCTCGTCACGCAGCGGGTCGAAGCCCGCGGTCAGCAGCAACGCGGGCGGCAGACCGGAGAAATCGTCGGCGAGCAGCGGAGACACCCGCGGATCGGTGGCGTCGACGGCGGCGCCTTCCACGAACTGGTGCCTGCAGAAGTCGATGTCCTGTTTGGTCAGGAAGAACCCGTCGGCGAACAGCGTCTGCGACCGGGTCTGGCCGCTGTAATCGGTGACCGGATACAGCAGGAACTGCAACGCGGGCAGCGGGCCGCCCTCGTCGCGCGCCCGCAGCGACACCAGGGCGGCGAGGTTGCCTCCGGCGCTGTCACCGCCGACGGCCACCCGGCCCGGGTCGGCGCCCAACTCACCGGCGTGGTCGAGGGCCCACCGAAACGCGGCGTACGCGTCGTCGGCTCCGGCGGGTGCCTTGTGCTCGGGCGCGAGGCGGTAATCCACCGACAACACGTGCAGCCTGCCGTCGCGGCAGATGAGCCGGCACACGTCGTCGTGTACGTCGAGGTCACCGATGACCTGGCCGCCGCCGTGATAGAAGACCAGCAACGGTTCGCCGTCACCGTCGACGGGCCGGTAATGCCGCGCGCCGATCGGGCCGGCCGGCCCCGGAAGCGAGAGATTGGTCACCGACGCGACGGGGATGTTCTGCTTGAAGCCTGCGGCGGTGACGCGCAACTGTGCCCTCGCCACCGCGACGTCCCTGTCGGCGATGAGACAGTTCAGGCCCGCGACCGTCATCCCGGCGAGCAACAACTGCAACGTCGTGTCCAGCGTGTTGCCATCGATCGTGATGGAACGCCCGCCCAGCAGAAGCCGTTTCACCGCATCCGGAATCCGGGGCAGCACCCGCAACGTGGCGGCGGAGACCGCGTTGACGATCGGCGGCTTGGCGGGCCGCGCCGCGACGCGGGCCGCCGCCGGTGCTGGCAGACTTTGAGTCATGGCTGCTCCCTTGATCACGCTCAACGACGGAACTTCGATGCCTCAGGTGGGGCTCGGTGTCTGGCAGACGCCGCCGGAAGAAACGGAGCGTGCCGTCAGGACCGCACTGGAGGCCGGGTACCGCCACGTGGACACGGCCGCAGGTTACTTCAACGAACGCGAGGTCGGTAAGGCGGTGGTGGCATCCGGTCTGCCGCGAGAAGACGTCTTCGTCACCACCAAGCTCTGGAACGCCGACCAGGGCTACGACAGCACGCTTGCTGCGTTCGACGCCAGCATGGAACGTCTCGGAATGGACTACCTGGATCTGTACCTGATCCACTGGCCGATGCCCGCGAAGAACGCGTTCGTCGACACCTTCAAGGCCTTCGCTCACCTCCGCGACCAGGGCCGCATCCGGTCGATCGGGGTGAGCAACTTCGAGCCCGAACACCTGCGGATCCTGATCGACGCCACCGGAATCGTGCCCTCGGTCAACCAGATCGAACTGCATCCGCTGCTGCAGCAACAGGAGTTGCGTGAGATGCACGCCCAACTGGGCATCGCGACAGAGGCGTGGAGCCCGCTCGGGCAGGGATCGCTGTTGAGCAACCCGACGGTGACGGGCGTCGCCGACAGCCACCGCAAAACGCCAGCCCAGGTACTGATTAGGTGGCATATCCAACTCGGCAATATAGTCATCCC
Source organism: Mycobacterium sp. ACS1612 (assembly GCF_001667505.1). GTDB lineage: Bacteria > Actinomycetota > Actinomycetes > Mycobacteriales > Mycobacteriaceae > Mycobacterium. Next base: position 102,374 of record NZ_LZHZ01000032.1, on the reverse strand, counting down.
GAAGTCGGTGACCCCCGAGCGAATTGTGAGTAACTTCGACGTGTTCGATTTCGAGCTGAGCGAGCAGGACATGGCGTCCATCTCGTCGCTCGGCGACGGAACGCGACTGGGTCCCGATCCACGGACGTTCAACTTCACAGGATAGGTGTTATGACGCCGGCTGCGATTCCCACCGTCACGCTCAACGACGACAACACGATCCCGGTGATCGGCCTCGGGGTCGGTGAATTGTCCGAGTCCGAGACCCAGCAGGCGGTGACGGCGGCGTTGGAAGCCGGCTACCGACTCATCGACACCGCGGCGGCCTACGGCAACGAGGAAGCCGTCGGCCGGGCCATCGCCTCCTCGGGCGTGCCGCGTGAGGAAGTGTTCGTCACCACCAAATTGGCCACCACGGATCTGGGCTTCCAGTCGTCGCAGGACGCGCTCAAGGCCAGCCTCGAGCGGCTCGGCCTGGACTACGTCGACCTCTACCTGATCCATTGGCCGGCAGGCGAGCAGGGCAAGTACATCGACAGCTGGGGCGGCATGATGAAGTGCAGGGAGGACGGCGACGTCCGGTCGATCGGCGTGGCCAACTTCCACGAAGAGCACCTGTCCAACGTCATCGACCTGTCCTTCTTCACCCCGGCGGTCAACCAGATCGAATTGCACCCGCTGCTCAACCAGGCGGAGCTGCGCAGGATCAACGCCGAACACGGCGTCGTGACCGAGGCCTACGGTCCGCTGGGCGTCGGCAAGCTGCTGGACAACCCGACCATCGCCGGCGTCGCGGAAGCCCACGGCAAGACTCCGGCACAGGTGTTGATCCGCTGGAGCATCCAGCTCGGCAACGTGGTCATTCCCCGCTCGTCGAACCCGGAGCGCATCAAGTCGAACCTCGACGTGTTCGACTTCGAATTGACCGAGGAGCAGATGGCCACGCTCAACGGCCTCGACGACGGCACCCGCTTCCGTCCGGACCCCGAGACCTACACGGGTACGTAACCGGTTTTCCCGGCCCCGAATACGAGTACGCGCTTACTCTATTCGGCGCTGCTGCGCGCCATCACGATTGCTGAGGAGGCACTCCAAACAGCTTTACGGATCGGCACCGCATGAAGGTCTTCTGCACCGGAGCGACGGGTTTCGTGGGCGCCCACAGCGCGCTGGCGCTGGTCGCGGCGGGCCACGAATTGCGGTTGTTGGTCCGCGACGAGGAGGCCGCGCGCGCCTGGTTCGATGCGCGCGGGCGTCATATCGAGCGGTGCGTCACCGTCGGTCTCGGTGACACCGCCGCGCTGACCCGCGCGATGACCGGTTGCGACGCCGTCTTGCACACCGCCGCAACGGTGTCCGTCGACCCCCGCAGGGCGCGCGAGATGTACGAGACCAACGTCGGCGGGACCACGGCGGTGCTCAGCGCGGCCTGCGAAGCTGGCATCCGCAATGTCGTCTACGTCTCCAGCGTCATGGTGTTCTTCCATCCCGGGGCACCGCGCGTCGATGAGGACACTCCGCTGGCCGACGTGTGTGATCCCTATGCACGGTCGAAGCGTGACAGCGAAGTGGTCGCCCGCGGATTCCAGCGCCGCGGCACGCCGCTGCAGATCACCTATCCGACGGCCGTCATCGGCCCTCACGATCCCAAACTGAGCGCGGCCAACCGGGCGTTGGCGATGTGCGTCGGAAAGGCGCTGCCGCGCAGTACCACCGGCTTTCAGTGTGTCGATGTGCGCGACCTCGCCGAGGCGCACGTGTGGCTGCTGGAACATCCGCCGGCGGCCGATTTCCAGGACGCGCGCTATATCGTCGGCGGCCACTTCCATCCGTGGGACGATCTGCGGCGGCGCCTCGAGGCGGTGCTGGGCAGGCGGCTGTTCAGTCCCCGCGTTTCTCCGCGGGTGCTGCGCGCGGTCGGCGTAGCCGCGGATGGGGTGAAAACGTTGGTGCCCTTCGACACTCAGATCTCCGCCGAAGCGATGGCCATCAACACGCAGTGGCCGCCTGCGGATTCCAGCCGCTTCCTGGCGGCGTCGGGCCTGCGGTTCCGCTGTGTCGACGACACGTTCACCGACACCATCCGCTGGATGGCCGAGGCCGGACACCTCCCCCGCAAGAAGGCAGGCCGATTGGCTGTCGAGGTGTCGTCTATCGAAAGGCACAGTGCGCCATGAAGTTTTCTTTGACGATGCCCAACACCGCCCGTGTCATGGCGCTGTCGCAACCCTTCGAGGCCGACGTCACAGGCGCCGATCAGATCAGGGTCGCAAGGCGCGCGGAGGAACTCGGATTCGACATGATCCCGATCCCGGAACACTTCGTGGTGTCGAACTCACACGTCGACCTGTCCGGCCCGCACTACTTCCACTCCACCGTCGCGCAGGCGTTCCTGGCCGGTGCGACGCAACGGATTCGGCTCGTCTCCAGCGTCACACTGTTGCCGGTGCAGCACCCGGTGGTGATGGCCAAGGCCATCTCCACCGCCGACTGGATGAGCAACGGTCGAATCGGTGTCACGTTCGGGGTGGGTTGGGACGCCGAGGAATTCAAGGTCCTGGGCGTGCCGTTTCACGAGCGAGGCCGGATGGCCGACGAGTACCTCGCCGCGATCGTCGAGTTGTGGACCAGCGATACCCCGGAATTCGACGGCAGGTACGTCTCTTTCAAGGACGTGACGTTCGAACCGAAGCCGATTCAGAAGCCGCATGTGCCGATCTGGATCGGCGGTGACGCCGAGCCGATGCTGAAACGAGCGGCCAAGTATGCGTCGGGGTGGTTCCCGTGGCTGACGCCGCCCGCCGAGATTCCCGCGAAGCTCGACTTCATCAAGTCGCAACCCGGCTATGACGGCAGGCCGTTCGAGGTGCTGTACGGCCTCGGCGTCTCGCAGATCGGTGAGGGTCACGTGGTCGTCGACGACCCCACCCAGCGGCCGGGCATGAGCGTCGACGAGATCATCGACCAACTCGGCTACTTCTCCGAGTTGGGTGTCACGATCACCGGTGTGCCGATTCCGCCGGTGCCCGACGTCGACGCCTACCTGGACTACCTGCAGTGGGTGATCGAGGAGGTCAAACCCAAGGTGCCGTAGTCGTTGGCCCCCGGCGAGCAGACGGAACTCAGCCCTTGGGGCAGGTGTCCGCGGCCGCCCGCAGCGCCTGCGCCGACGGCGCATCGATCGGCAGTGCGTAGCCGCGCAACACCGCGATGAACTGCATCGCGTACTGGCAACGAAACGCGATGTTCGGCGGCATCCACACCGCCGGTTCTTTGTCGCCCTTGTCCTGGTTGGTCTGCCCTTCGACGGCAAGCAGATTCGCGGGATCGTTGGCGAAGCGCAACCGCACGTCCGGGGTCCAGGTGCGGGCGCCGAGGTCCCACGCCAACGCCAACGGGACGATGTGGTCGATCTGCACCGCCGCGCCGACCTGCGCGCCACGCGTGAACGCAATGGTGTCGCTGGTGTACGGGTCGTGCAGCGTGCCGGTGGCGACCGCGGTGGGGCACCGCTTGATCGACACGTACGTCTTGTCGATCAGATCGCGGTCGAGGATGTCGTTGCGGGTGTCACAGCCGTTGTGCCCGCCGGGTGCGGGATTGTCGTCGGTCCAGGAGTCGCCGAACGCGTCGCGACGGTAGTCGTGGCTGCGGATCCGTATCGGCACGACCAGGATGCCGGCAAGCACGTCGACACCCGGTGCCACGGTGGGGATGTCGGCCTCGGCGACGAACGGGCTCCGGTCGGTGGCCGTCACCGTCTGGACGGCGACCACCACCGCCAACGCGACGACGAGCGCCAGCCAGACCAGCCTGCCCCGGCTCACGTCTTGTCCAGGAACTCGACCCGGTCGGCGTTGGTGAACGGCGCTGCCAGCACCGCCATCCCACGATGCGCCGGCTGTTGTTCGTAGAACTGCAAGCAGAACTCGCGCGCGGCGAGAATGATCTCCAGATGCTTGGACAGCGACAGGAATCGCAGCGTGATGGGCCGCCCGGACTGGCTGTAGCCCAACACATCTCCTTCCTGACGTTCCTCGAGGTCGAGGTCGGCGAGCTTGAAGCCGTCCAACGTGCCCGCCACCGCCTTCAGCCGGGCCCCGGCTTTCGACCCTTCCGGCAGCTGGGTGGCCAACAGGCACAGGCTCGGATGCTGGCCGCGGCCGATCCGGCCACGAAGCTGGTGCAGTTGGCTGATGCCGAACCGGTCGGCGTCGACGACCACCATCACCGTCGCGTTCGGCACATCCACGCCCACTTCGATGACGGTGGTGCAGACCAGCACATCGATGTTGCCTGCCCGGAAGTCTGCCATCACGGCGTCCTTCTCGTCGCTGGGCAGTCGGCCGTGCATCAAGCCGAGGCGAAGTCCGGACAGTTGGCCATGACGCAGTTGGTCGAACAACTTGACCACCGTGGTGGCGGGCGGCCCCTGCTCGTTCTTCGCGGGCTTGTCGCTGTCGTCGATACGCGATGCCACCACGTAGGCCTGCCGACCCGCGCGCACTTCTTCGATGACCCGCTGCCACGCCCGTTCCAGCCACGCGGGCTTCTCCCTGACGAAGATGGCGTTGGTCGCGATCGGCTGGCGTCCGCGCGGCAACTCACGCAATGTCGACGTTTCGAGATCACCGAAGTAGGTCAACGCAACGGTGCGTGGAATCGGCGTCGCTGTCATCACCAGCAGGTGCGGCGTCAAACCCTCGGGAGCCTTGGCGCGCAACCGATCCCGTTGCTCCACCCCGAACCGGTGCTGCTCGTCGACGACCACCATGCCCAACCGCTGGAACTCCACCGCCTCCTGCAGGAGCGCGTGCGTCCCGATCACGATGCCGGCCTCCCCCGCCGCGATCTCGTCGCGGACTGCCCGCTTCTGCGGCGCCGACATCGACCCGGTCAACAGCGCGACGCGGGTGGCGCGGTCGGCACCACCCAACTGGCCGGCCATCGCCAACGGGCCGAGCACGTCGCGGATCGACCGGGCATGTTGAGCGGCAAGGACTTCCGTCGGCGCCAACAGCGCGCACTGGTATCCCGCGTCGACCATCTGCAGCATGGCGAGCACAGACACGATGGTCTTGCCCGAACCGACCTCCCCCTGCAGCATGCGGTTCATCGGTCGGTTGGCCGACATTTCCGCCGACAGCACCTCGAGCACTTCGGTTTGGCCCTGCGTCAATTCGAACGGCATCCGCTCACGCATCGCGCTGAGCAGTCCGTCGCTGACAGGGTCGGCGACGGGACCGGTTTCGCCCAGTTCACCGTGCCGCCGTTCCACCAAAGCCCACTGCAACCCGACCGCTTCGTCGAAGGTCAGTCGCGCTTCGGCGCGCTCGCGCTCCAAGGCGTTCTCCGCAGTGTGGATGGCGCGCAACGCCTCGTCTTCTGATATCAGATTCCGTTGCTGCAGAATGGATTTCGGCAGCGGCTCGTCGATGGGGTCGAGCACGGCGAGCACCTGTCGCACGCACGCGTAGATGTCCCAGCTCTGAACCTTGCTGTTGGCCGGGTAGATCGGGAAGAACTCCCGCTCGAACACCGACAGCACGTCGTCGCCGCTGGCACCCGATGCGTCGGCGATGGTCCGCAGCGACTTGGTGCCGATACTCCTGCCGCCAGTGGGTGATTCGAGAACGTAGAACGCCGGATGCGTGAGCTGCAGTGTGCCCTTGAAGTACCCGACTTCGCCGGAGAGCATCAGCCGGGTGTCCTTGACGAGTTGTTTCTTGAGGAATCTGGCGTTGAAGAATGTCGCTGTCACTTTGGGGCGCCGGTCACCGATTGTCACGACGAGGTACTCCCGCTTGGGCGTGCGGTTGGTCCACTTGACCTCGGCCTTGGTGATGACGTCGACGAACGTGACGTGGTCACCCTCTTCGAGTTCCTCGAACTCGTCGAGCACCGTCAACCCGTCGCTGTACTTGCGCGGGTAATGCCGCAGCAGATCGTTGACCGTGCGGATGCCAAAATGCTCTTCCAGCGGTCCTGCGGCCTTCTTGCCGAGGACATACTCCAGCCGATCAGTCAGCGTGGCCACGGCTACTCCACCCCGATCAGCAACGCGTCGCCGCGGTGGTCCGTGTGATAGGCGACCAGTTCGGTGCCCGGATGCCTGCGGTGCGCGTGCTGCTGCAGCGCATCGCCGACACTGCCGTCGACGCCCACGCCCGTCAGCACGGTCACCAGTTCGCCGCCCGACGCCAGCAGCAGGTCGATCAGGCCTGCGGCGGCCTCGGTGATATCGGCGCCGACGATCAGCACCTCGTCGCCCGCGATGGCCAACCCATCGCCCGGTTTACAGGTGCCCGCCCACGTCAGCGCCTCCTCGGTGGCCACCCGCACCGAACCGTGCCGGGCGCCCGCGGCGGCGCGCGCCATGGTGTAGCCGTCGTCGACGGCCTGCCGCTCGGCGTCGTGCACCGCGAGCGCGGCCAGCCCCTGCACCATCGACCCGGCGGGCACCGGGACGACGTCGATGCCCCAGCCGATCGCCGCGGTGCATCCCGCGACGAGTTCTTCGGCGGCGACGTACCCATTGGGCAGCACCATGATCTGCGCGGCGCCGGTGTTGACCAGCGCGTGCAGCAGCTGCTTGGCCCTCACCGGCGCGTCGGGTTCCTGCCGCAGCACGTGCGCGCCCTCGCCTGAGAACAGATCCGCGGCGCCGTCGCCGTCGACGACCGCGAGCACCGCACGTTCGCGGCTCCACCCACCGGCAGACCGCGCGGTGGAACCGACCGACAGTGAGGTGATCTGGATGCGGCTCGGACTCCCGACCGACAGCGCCGCTTCCACGGCGGCGCCCGCGTCGTCGGCATGCACATGCACCGAGTAGTGGCCGTCCCCGCCTGCCGACGCGGCGATGGCCACGGATTCGCCCAGCTGATCCAGCCGCTCGCGGAGCGTCTCGACGCCGCGGGCGTCGCAGCCGTTCAGTAGGTACATCACCTCGAACTGCGGCGCGGCGGCGGTGGCCGTCGTGACGGTGGCCGTGGGCGGCGACGGCACGTATTCGTGTCGCTGCGGCGCCCGCCCGGTCAGGGTCCTGCTCATCGCGTCAAGCAGTACCAGCAGCCCGCGACCACCGGCGTCCACCACGCCGGCCTCGGCCAGCACATCGAGTTGCGTCGTCGTCTTGTCGAGTGCGACGGCCGCGGCGTCGGCGGCCGCCGACACCACCTCGGCGAGATCGGCGCCGTCGCCGCCGGCATGTTCCGCGGCGCCCGCCGCTTCCTGCAGCACCGAGACGATGGTGCCGGGCACGGGTTCGCCCATCGACGCGACCACCAGACCGACCGCGTGCCGCAGGGCGGCCCCGAAGATGTGGCCGTCGACGTCGGCCAGCGCGCCGCGGTCGGCCGCGACCGAGGTGACGACGTCGGCGAGGCCCCGCAGGATCTGGGACAGGATGACCCCGGAGTTGCCCCTGGCGCCGTGCAGCGCACCTGCGGCCAGCGCCGCGGCGACCGCCACGACGTCGTCACTGTCGGCGTGCGTATCGGCCTGCGCCCACGCCGAACGCATCGTGAACAGCATGTTTGTCCCGGTATCGGCGTCAGCGACCGGGAATACGTTGAGCCGGTTGATCTCGTCGGTGTGCGAAATCAGGTCGCCGACGGCGGCATGCGCCCAGTCCCGTAGCGCGGAGGCATCGAGCCGCCGAGCCGACATCCGCAAACCTCCATCAAATGTGGCGCCCGCGCGCCAGCCTAGCTACCTTGGCTGACAGCCCCGGCGCAACGTTGGTGCCGGTGGATGCGTTTTTGGTGTTCCCTGGTCGGGCCGGTATCCTGGTCAGGTTGTCGGGATCACCCACGCCGGTTTTCGGCGATAGGCCCAGACCCCAAGTACTGATTCGAGGAGTTCTAGATATGGCTGCCGTCTGCGAGATCTGCGGAAAAGGCCCCGGCTTCGGCAAGTCGGTGTCGCACTCCCATCGCCGGACCAGCCGTCGCTGGGACCCGAACATCCAGACCGTCCGCGCGGTGACGCACCCAGGCGGCAACAAGAAGCGTGTGAACGTGTGCACCTCCTGCATCAAGGCAGGCAAGGTCTCCCGCGGCTGAAACCGCCCGGCGTGTCGGGGCCTGCAGGTCTGCTCGTGCGGGGTTGAGCCCGCCCCTAGGGGAGGCGCCAGTCGATCGGGTCGGCGCCCATCTTCTCCAGTAGTTCGTTGGCCCGGCTGAACGGTCGCGATCCGAAGAATCCGCGTGACGCCGACAGCGGCGACGGATGCGGCGATTCGATCGACACACAGTCCTCGCCCTCCAGCCACGGCTTCAGCGTCGACGCGTCGCGTCCCCACAGCACCGCCACCAACGGTTGCTTGCGCGCCACCAGCGCGCGAATCGCGCATTCGGTCACGGCCTCCCAGCCCTTGCCGCGATGTGACGCCGGGTTTCCCGGACGCACCGTCAGGACCCTGTTCAGCAGCATCACGCCCCGCTCGGCCCACGGCGACAGGTCGCCGGTGGCAGGCGGCGGGAACCCTAGATCCTTACCGTATTCGGCGAAGATGTTGTCCAGGCTGCGCGGCAGCGGTCGCACATCGGGCGCCACCGAGAAGCTCAACCCCACCGCGTGCCCCGGCGTCGGGTAGGGATCCTGTCCGACGATCAGCACCCGCACCTGGTCGAACGGAAACGTGAAGGCGCGCAACACGTTCGGCCCTGCGGGCAGATAGCGGTTGCCTGCGGCGATCTCGGCGCGCAGAAACTCCCCCATCGCAGTGATCTGCGCGCTCACCGGCTCCAGCGCGGCGGCCCAACCAGCTTCGACGAGTTCATGCAGGGGACGTGCAGTCACGGGTAGCCAACCTAGCGGGCGATGCCGGTCAGAACGACTGCCAACCGGGATTTCCGGCCCACGTGTCGCCGTCGACCAGCACCCGTGCAGGTCCCTCGACCACCCGGCCGATCGGCCGCCACCCGGTGGGCGGCGCACTGGGGAACGTCGCGACCAGCGCGTGGTCCTCGCCGCCTCCGAGCACCCACGCCAACGCGTCCTCCGCAGCTGCCCCGGCCGCATCGGTCAACGCGTCACGGTCGGCGGACAGCGCCGCGCTCGACACGTCGATGCCCACCTGCGAGGCCGCGGCCACATGCCCCAGATCCGCGATCAAGCCGTCAGACACATCGGTCATCGCGGTGGCGCCCGCCTCGGCCGCAATGCGCCCCTGTCCGTACGGCGGCGCCGGGGTCAGGTGCCGGCGGCGCAGCGACTCGAACCGATCAATTCCCTTGCGCCACAACGCATATCCGGCGGCCGACCGGCCGAGTTCCCCCGCGACGGCCACGGTGTCACCTGGCCGCGCGCCGCCGCGGCGCACCGGGTCGCGCCCGCCCAGGTCGCCCAGCACCGTCACCGAGATCACCCAGTGCGGCGCGCTGACCAGATCACCGCCGACGATTCCGGCGCCGAACAAACCGGCCTCGTGCCACATCCCGTCCGCCAGCTGGAGCGCCATGGCCGTCGGCGTGTCGGCGGGCGCACCGAACGCGACGACGAAAGCGGTGGGCCGGGCCCCCATCGCCTCGATGTCGGCGGCGTTCTGTGCGATCGCCTTGCGGCCGACGTCGTGCGGTGTGGACCAGTCCAAGCGGAAGTGCCGCCCTTCGACGAGCATGTCGGTGGACACCACCGTCCTGCCGTCGCCGGCGACCACCACCGCGGCATCGTCACCCGGCCCCAGCACCACCGCGGCGGGCTGGTCCCGGTTGGTGACCAGCCGGTCGATCACGGCGAACTCGCCTACCCCAGCCAATGTGTCGGCCTCGTCGCTCGCCATGTCACCTTCCCCGGGCTGCGGTACGTTTGGGCCCTGCGGCCAGGAGTCTATGCAGCGAAACGGAGGGCACAGCGGGTGGTCGAGGCTTTCATGCTGATCCAGACCGAGGTGGGCCGCGCCGAGGTCGTCGCCAAGCAGATCGCCGGCCTGCCGGGCGTGTTGTCCTCGGAATACGTCACCGGACCGTACGACGTGGTGGTCCGCGTCGGCGCCGACAACCTGCCGGATCTGCAGGCCAACGTGGTGCCCAAGGTGCAGCAGGTCGCCGGCATCACCCGCACCCTGACCTGCCCGATCGCCGGTCCAGCGGCCCCCTAGAGTTTGGGCGGTGAACGCCGAGACCCGCGACGGACCCCCGAAGGCCTTACTCATCGCCGCGGTAGTCGTCGCGGCCGGGGCGATCATCGCGATTCTCGTCGTCGCCGCGCTGCGACAGTCGCCGCCCGAGCAGCAAGCGGTGCCCATTCCCCCCGTGCCGGCACCGCAAGCCGACAGCGCCGACTGCAAGACGCTGCTCGACGCGCTTCCGCAACAGCTGGGTGACTACCATCGGACGCCCGTGGTCCAGCCTGCGCCCCCTGGCACGGCGGCCTGGACGTCGGGCGACGAGCCGGTCATCCTGCGGTGCGGTCTGGACCGGCCCGCCGAGTTCGTCGTCGGGTCGGCCTTGCAGGTGGTCGACGAGGTGCAGTGGTTCCAGCTCACCGGCGAAGGCCGCAGCACCTGGTTGGCGGTGGACCGGGCCGTGTATGTCGCATTGACGTTGCCGCAGGGGTCCGGGCCCACACCTATTCAAGAGGTGTCGGATGTCATCGCGAAAGCGTTGCCCGTCAGGAAGATTGATCCCGCGCCGGTGGGCTAGCGCAGTCCAGTCCCGCGCTCGAGCGCGGTTTCCACCATGGTCGCAAGCAGCGTCGGGTAGTCGACACCGCTTGCCGCCCACATCCGCGGGTACATCGAGATGGTCGTGAAGCCGGGCATCGTGTTGATCTCGTTGATCACCGGCCCGTCGTCGGTCAGGAAGAAGTCGACGCGAGCCAACCCCTGACAGTCGACGGCGTTGAAGGCACGAATGGCCAACTGCTGCACGGCATTTGCGACTCCATCGTCGATCTTGGCCGGCACGTCGAGTTCGGCGGCGTCGTCGAGATATTTGGTCTCGAAGTCGTAGAACCCGTCCTCGCGGCCGCGCACACCGGCGACCCGGATCTCGCCGACGGTGCTCGCCTCGATCCGGCCGTCGGGGAATTCCAGTACGCCGCACTCCAATTCGCGTCCTGGAATCGCCGCCTCGACAATCACCTTCGGGTCGTGTCTGCGGGCCAACTCGATAGCGGCGGGCAGCTGGTCCCATGCGGTCACCCGGCTGACGCCGATCGACGATCCGCCTCGCGCGGGTTTGACGAACACCGGCAGGCCGAGCCGTTCGCGATCGTCGAGTTCGACGGTGTCCTGTCGCGGCCGCAGCACGACGTGATCGCCGACCGGCAGGCCCTCCGCCATCATCAGCTTCTTGGTGAATTCCTTGTCCATGCCGGTGGCGCTTGCCAACACGCCCGCGCCGACATACGGCACCCCGGCGAGTTCGAGCAGGCCCTGGATGGTGCCGTCCTCGCCGTACGGGCCGTGCAGCACGGGAAACACGACGTCGACGGCGGCGAGCACCTCGCCGCCCTGCCCGAGCGACAACAGTTGACCGCCGCGTCCGGGGTCGGCCGGTAACGCCAGTTCGGTGCCCGACTGCCCACTGACCTCCGGCAGGCGCCCGTCGGTGATGGCCAGCGTCTCGGGACGGGCATCGGTCAGCATCCACGAGCCGCCGGGGGTGATGCCGACGGCGACCACCTCGAACCGCTGCGGGTCCAGATTGCGCAGGATGCTGCCAGCGGAAACGCACGAGATGGCGTGTTCGGAGCTGCGCCCACCGTAGACAACTGCGACGCGGATGCGTCCTGAGGCTGCGGGCTGTTGGGCAGTCACAACCTAGAGAGGCTACCGGCCTGGCTGGACGGCGCATGCCGCCCACCGGCGACCTGGTCTTTCCCCGGCGTCATCGGTGAGCGCCGACCTCGATCAGTTGACCTGTGACGTCGACTCCGCAGGACGAGGCCAGGAACGCGACGGCGGCGGCGACCGCGTCACGTCGGCACTGGATCTCCCCCGCGGGCGCGTCCGGGCCGGGTTCCATATTGCTCGGCGACACGGCGTTGACGGTGATGCCGTCGGCCGCGCACGCGGCCGCCAACCCCTTCGTCATGCCGACGAGCCCGTGTTTGGCCGCCGACACGTGAAACCGATGCGGGTCTCCGCGCAGCGCGTTGCCGCCGATGACCGAGACGATCGCGCCGCCTCCCGCGGACCGGAGCCGGGGCAGCGCCTCGAACACGCAGTGCATCGCACCGTCGAGGGTCACCCTGCGGGCCACCTCCCAATCCGCGGCGGTGACGTCGTAGGCGCAGACGCGGGTGCGCACGGCGGCATTGTTGACCAGTACCCGCAGCGGTCCCAGTTCCTCGGCGGCGGCGAACATCCGCGCGACCTGTTCGGGTACTGCGACGTCAGCCATGGCGTGCATTGCCCGCACGCCGATCTCGCGAGCCTCGGCGGCGACCTTCTCGGCGCCCTCGACGTCTGCGCGCGCGTTGACGACGACGTCGTGGCCGGCCCTGGCGAGCGCCAGCACGATCGCCCGCCCCAGGTTTCGGGCGCCGCCGGTGACGACGGCGACACCGCTCACGACCGAATACCCGTCATGTGCACCAAATCTGAGAAATCCTCCACACTTTCGACGTTCCAACACATCGTCAACAATTCGGCTGCTCCCGCCGTACCGATCAGCGGGGCGGTGTTGTCGGTGAACTTCGCGGCCAGCTCCGCGTCTGTCAGCGGGTTGCCCGGTGTGCCGATGTTGTTGTCGACGCGACCGGCCAGTGACCGGCCATCGGACAGCTTCACGGTCACCATGGCGGCCCGCTTCCCGACAGAGTTGTCAGCGCGCACCTCGACAAGTCCACGGAGAGAACAGATTTCGGGGTCGCTGGCCGCCGCGTCGGTGAAGTGATCCAACCGCGGCCGCGCTGAGGCCAGCGCTACCGCAACAGCATGCGTGATGCTGAACTTGGCTTCCAAACCGGTGCGTGGGTTCACCTTTCCGGTCACCGTGGCGGCTTTGGAGTTCACCACGGCCTGCACCCCGACGACATCGCTTGCGCTGAACCCGTGTTCGGCGCGCAGCGCCAACACCACATCCACGGCCGGGTGCGTGAGCGAGCCGCTCGGGTAGGCCTTGTAGCCGTTCGCCAACAGATTCCACTGGGTGCCCAATTCGGCGACGAGCTTGTCCGGGTCAGCGCGGGTGGACATCACGTCGAGGAATCCCCGGGTGCCTTCGATGATGTCGACACATGAGGTGATGCCCTCGTCGGCCATGATCGCCGCGAGTAGGCCGTCCATCGCCGCCTTGCCTGCGTGAAGCGCCTTGCCGTCACTGCCGTAGACCGCCTTCAGGCCGGCGGACTGGGTGCCTGCGCTGCCGAGCGCTTGACTCAGCACGGGCGGCGTCAACCCGAGCACCCGGCCCGCCGCAGCGGCGGCCCCCAGGTGGCCCACCGTTCCTGTGACGTGCCAGCCGATTTCGTAGTGAGCGTCGCCGGCAGCCCTGCCGACTCGACACTCGGTCTCGAAGCCCGCCACGAATGCCGTCAACACGTCGGCACCCGAGATCGGTTCACGTTCGGCCAGGGTGAACAGCGCGGGCCAAACCGGCGCGCTGCCGTGCACCGTGGTGTCGCCGGGATTGAAGGTGTCGTCGTAGTCGAGAAGGTGCGCGGCGAAACCGTTGATCAGCGCCGCGAATGCCATCGGCGGCTGCTCTGTTCGACCGATGACGGTGTGCGCGCCTGGGCCCGCCGCGCGTTGTGACACCCGCACCATCGCGTGCACCGCGGGATGCTCGGCGGCCGCCATCGCGACCCCGATGTGGTCGATCAGCGCGCGTTTGGCCTCGTGGACGACGTTGGCGGGCAGGTCGGCGAACCGCAGCGACGCGGCAAAATCCGCCAGCCTGCTGGTCAAACCGCCGACCCGTTCCGTCACGGCCGTCATTGGTCCGCCAAGCCGATGCTGCTGACCAGTGCCGCCACCGCGTCGTTCTGCTGTTTCAGGAAAGGACCGAACTTTTCTGCGTCCAGAAATTCTGTGACAGAACCAGTTTGGTCCACGAAATCATTCCAGCCGGGCGCGCTCACCAGCGTGCGGAATCGGTCCTGGTAGTACGCGAGCGCCTGCCGCGGCATCCCCGGCGGGCCGACGAAACCGCGGAACTCCTCGGGCAGCGGCCCGACGTCCACCCCTTGTTCCTTGATCGACGTCAGCTCGGGGAACGCGGACACGTTGCGGTCGGCCACGGTGGCGATCAACCGCAGTGCGCCCACCTTGACCTGATCGAGGAAATCGGTGGTAGCCCCGATCATCATCTGCGCGTCGTTGCGCAACAGCGCCCCGATGCGCTGGCCGCTGTCGGCGAACGACAGGAACTTCCAACTGGTATTCGTCTTCGCCTGCAACGCTTTTCCCGTCAGCGAGTCCGTCGCGGTGATCGAGCCGCCGACCTGCACCAATCCGTCGGGTCTGCGTTGGGCATCGGCGACGAATTCCTTGACGGTGTGATAGGGCGAATCGGCGCGAACGGCGACGATCTGCGGTTCGACGAGCAGCGCGGCGATGGGTTGCAGTTCGGAGATCGACACCGACGTGCCGGACAGGGTGAGCGGTGTCACCAACCACGTCGGCGTCACCGCGGCGATGGTGTCGGAGCGGCCCTTGCGGCCCCTGACATAGGACATCGCACCGATGCCCGATCCCTCCGTCTGGTTGCGCACCGGCCATGCGCTGTCGATCAGCTTGTCGGTCTGCATCAACTTGATGACCTGGCGGGCGAATACGTCACTGCCGCCACCCGGGCCGGTGTGCACCACGACCTGCGTCCGGCTGGGTACCCCGTTCTGCAGGCCTGCGCGCTGAAGGCCGCACCCGGCCAGAGTGAACGTGGCCGCCATACCGCCGATCAGCATGCTTCGACGGGAGAACTGCGTCGCTTCCATCATTGCTCCTACGTCCCGACGAGTTCGGCTGGTTCGGCGGAAAGAACCCTGCTCTGCAACGCCTTTCGGCGGCGGCCGGTGATCAGCAGCGCCAGCCCCACGACGATCGCGGCGGCGAAGATGGTCGCCGAGATCGGCCGTTCCACGAAGATCAACGGATCGTTGTCGGACAGCACCAGTGATTGCCGCACCGCGTTCTCGGCCATCGGCCCGAGCACGAACGCCATCAACAGTGGCGCCGCCGGCACGCCGAGCTTGCCGAACAGGTAGCCGAGCAGACCGAAGAACGCCATCAAGTACACGTCGGTCATCGAGCTGCGCACGCTGTACACACCGACGGCGGCGAGCACCAGGATCGCGGGATACAGCGCCCAGTACGGGATCTTGAGGATCCTCACCCACACCGGGATCATCGGCAGATTCAGGATCAGCAGCATGACGTTGCCGATGTACAGGCTGGCGATCACCGGCCAACCGATCTCGGGGTGATCGGTGAACAACAGCGGACCGGGTTGCAGCCCGTAGAGCAGCAGCGCCGCCAGCATCACCGCCGTGCTGGCGGTGCCGGGCAGCCCCAGTGACAGCAGCGGAATCATCGCGCCGCCGGATTCGGAGTTGTTGGCGGCCTCCGGCCCGGCGACACCCTCGATAGCGCCCTTACCAAAACGCTCCGGATTCTTCGAGGTTCGCTTCACCAATGCGTACGACAGGAAAGACGCCACCGTGGAGCCGCCGCCAGGCAGCGCCCCGATGAAGAACCCGAAGACCGATCCCATCGCGATCGCCAGCCGCGACTGCTTGAGATCCTGCCTCGTGGGCAGCAGGTTCCGAATGCCCTTCGGCACCATGAACAGCGGTGTGCTCATCTTCTTCTCGGCGTTGAGCAGCACCTCACCCACCGCGAACAGGCCGACGCTGATCGCGATGAACTCGATGCCGTCGTACAGCGCAGGCATCCCGAAGGTCAGTCGCTGCTGGCCGGTGAAGATGTCGATGCCGATCGTCGAGATCAACAACCCGATGGCCATCGCCAGGAACCCCTTCAACGGCGAGTCGCTCGCCATCAGGATCACCAGCAGAAGACCGAAGGCCATCAGCGCGGCGTATTCCGGCGGGCCGAAGCCGAGGGCCACGTGCGCGACGAAGGGGGCGGTGAAGGTCAACGCGATGACACCGAACGTGCTCGCGATGAAGCCGGCGATCGCCGACATGCCCATCGCGGGTCCTGCCCGTCCTTTGCGCGCGAGGGGGTGTCCGTCCAGACACAATACGACCGAAGAGGTTTCGCCAGGGATGTTCAGCAGGATCGAGGTGGTCGCGCCCGCGAACTTGGCGCCGTGATAGATACCCGCCATCATGATCAGCCCGGTGGTCGGGGGCAGGCTGGTGGTCACCGGCAACAGGATCGCGAGCGTGGCGGGCGGACCGAGACCGGGCAGGATGCCGACCAACGTTCCGATCACCACACCGACGGCCACCCAGCACAGGTTCATCGGGGTGAACGCCGAACCGAACCCGGACAGCAGATTGTGCAGCGCGTCCATCATCTCCCTTTCCGCGACGCCGCCATGGCGCCACGCTGGGGCCTCAATTGCCCTCGAACAGTGCAGAAGTCGGCAGTTCGACGCCCAGCACGAGCACGAACAGTGCATAGGCCAGCACCGGCACCAGCACGATCACCAGAACGGCTTTCATACTGCGGATGCGCTCGATGACAAGTATCAGGTAGGCGATCAGCAGGATGGTCGCAGGCACGAATCCGAACAGATTCATCAACGGAATGCTCACCGTCAATCCCAGCCATACGCTTCCCGCGCGCAGGAACTGGCGTCCGACGCCGGCCAGTTGGCCGGCAGGTGCGGGGCCTTGCCGGATGCGGCGCACGATCGACGTCGCCACCAGCGCCAGACCGAGTCCCAGCACCGCGACCGACAGCGCGGTCGGAAACATCCCTGGGCCGGGCACGCCGTGCTTACCGAACATCGGCAGCCCGGACGCGTTGATGAATGCCACCACTCCGACCGCCGTCGCAGCGAGCCCCAGAGCGGCCTGCGCCAGCGGCGCCGTGGCCAGAACGGAGCGTTCAGATTCGGGCGGGTCGTGCTCCTCGGGCGGCGAATCCGCGGGCGGCGACTCGACACCGCTGTTGGTTTGAGTCATCGATGACCTCCTAACGCTTTCGTGGCCGACGTCGTTCAGGCCACGTCGGTGTCGCCCTGCGACGTGGCATCGGGCGACAGCAACGCGAAGAGGCCCCTGCGTCCGCTCATTCCGTCGGCAGCCGAGGTGAACCCGTAACGCGCGAGCACGGCGGCTTCGACCGCATCGGCGGCCACCTTGGCGACCTGCACGACGGCCGTCTCGGAGTCGTCGACGGCACGCAAGCCGGCCGCCTGGGTCGCGCACAGCCCAACGACGTTGCGGAGTTGGGCCTCGTCGAGATTCAGCAACAGTCCGGCTGCGACGCCCGCACCGACCAGACCCGCGACGGTGCGGTGACTCCACCGGTCCGCGGCGGTCGTCGACTCGAGCACCGCCGCGATCCGGTCGGCGATCACTGTTCCGGTTGCGAAGGCGTTCACCGCCGCAGGCGACGCGGTATCCCGAGCTGAAACATCGTGCAGCGCCGCAACGGTCGCGCCGATGGCATGCCAGCGCCAACCCCCGGCGATCGGCGCGGTGGCGAACACCGTCCGCCACGCGCGGTTCATCGCCGACGGTTGTCCGGCGGGGTGCGCATCGTCGATCGCGACGGCGCCATGTCTCAAGGTGGGCAGGATCTGCTCGAGTTGGCTTTGTGCCGAATCCCTGGCCTGGTCGGGAGGTGTTGCGGTGACGGCGATGTCAACGATGGAGTCGGTGAAGGTCACTATGCCGGTCCGTCCTGTTTGGGCCGCGCGGCGGCGACGATGTCGGCGAAACTCGTCGATACGTCGACGGTCTCCACGAGTTGGCTGATCCTCGCCGCGCTTCCGGCCCCCAGCACGGGGACCATCAGCGCATCGACCTTACCGAGTAGTTCAGCGTCGGTCAGGGGCCTGGCCAGGCTGCCGCGGGCATGCGGCACGTGCGCGACGATCTGCGTGCCGTCCGCAAGCGAGACGGTGATTTTCGCTTCGTCGCGGGCGATCTCGGATGACGGAATCAGGTCGGTCACGCCGCGAACGCGTCGCACGTCGGGCGCCGTGGCGCGGGTGTCGGAGAACTCGTGCAGCCCGACCCGGCCGTCGAGCAATCCGACGGCCACCCCGTGTCGCGCGCTGAACCGTGCCTGCAGCCCGTCCTCGGGTTGGACGATGCCCATCAATTCGGGAACCAGCGGATGGCAGCTCACCTCCACCGACTCGATCGCCGACGGATCGGTGAGGCGACCGCACGCGTCGATCGCGGCATCGATCGCCGGATGCGCAACGATGCCGCACGGGTAGGGTTTGAATGCGTTGCGTTCGAGTTCCCAGCCGTCGGTCCACGACTTGAGCAGCTGGCTCTCGTCCACCGAATCTGCGAAGACCGTCAGTACGCCGGTGTCACCGAGCGGATCAGCATCGCCGGTGTATCCACGCGATCCCAGACGCGCAGCCAGGATCCCGTTGGCCGCCGCCTTCCCGGCGTGATACGGCTTGGTCATCGATCCGAATGCCTCCCGTTGGCCGAGGGTCATCGTCGACGCGGCGGCAAGCGCGGCCCGCAATTGGTTACCGTTCAAGCCCATCAGTAATGCAGCAGCCACAGTGGCACCGAAGACACCACATGTTCCTGTGATGTGCCAGCCACGGTCGTAGTGATTCGGTGAGATGGCATTGCCGATCCGCAGTTGCACCTCACACCCGAACGCGAACGCCCTCAGACACGCTTCGCCGGACGCCCCGGTTGAATCATGCAGCGCGACAAGCACCGCCAGCGTCGCCGCGCCTGGGTGAATAACCGTGGCCAGATGAGTGTCGTCGAAATCGTCATAGTGACTTGCGGTTCCGTTGAACAGTGCCGCCCAGTGCTCATCGAGCACCTCTGAACGGCCGAGTATTCGCGACCGCCCGGGTGCCGACAATTCGCGTGCCGCAGCGATGATCGCGTCGGCCGCGGGTGACCATGCGGCGCCGACCGCCGTACCCAACACGTTGAACATCGACCGCTTGGCCGCAATCGTCGCATCGGGGGGCAGCGGCACGGCGGCCGCGTCGAGTAACACATCGGCGAACTCAGTAGTCCGCATGACAGCGGTAGGTGACATGTGATCGACGCTATGAACGACGTCGTCCGCGAACAACGACGTTCACCGTCGAGATCATTGCAATTACTGCAACGATTCCTGTCGCCTGCGTCCGCGCTCGCGTGCGATTCTGGCGAGATCACGCACGCTCTGATACTGGGCACCCGCTCGTGGGTAGGCCACGAACACGATGCGCGACGCAGGCGCTGGATCGACGATCCGGATCCGCGCGACCCGCGGGTGTTGGTGGTCGGTCATCCCTTCGGGCACCACGGATACCCCGATCCCCGCACCCACCATCGATTCGACGACGAACAAGTCGTTGCCCTCGATGGTGATGCGCGGCACGAAGCCTGCTCTGGCACAGGCGTTCACCATGTGCGCGCGGCTGCTCGAGCCGAGTTCCATCGCGACGAAGGGCCGGTCTCGCACCGCACCGAGCGATACGTTGTCCAGCGTCGCCAACGGGTCGTCCGCGGGCACTGCCAGCAGCAGCGACTCGGAAAACAGCGGTTCGACGATGAAATCTTCTTCACTGGGCGAAACCGAGGTGAACGCGAAGTCCGCTTCTCCACGCAGAAGCGCGGCCACCACTTCTGTCGCCGACCCTTGCCACGACCGGAAGCGCAGGCCCGGATGCAGAGCTAGCACATCGGCGAGTACGCCAGGGACGAATCCCAGCCCGAGCGAGAAGGTATGCGCGATCCGCAACAGCCGCTGCGGGTGGCCGGCATCTGCCAATGTGCTGTCAATGGCATCCTGCCTCGCCCGCAGCACCGCATGGGCCTGCCGTACCAAGACGGTTCCCGCATGCACGATTCGCACCCGACGGCCGGTCTGCTCGATCAGCGCGATGCCGAGTTTGCGCTCCAGCGACCGGATCGCGCGTTGCACCGTGGCCACGCTGACCCCGAGTTCTTCGGCAGTGTGGCCGAAGTGTTCGGTACGGGCGAACGCTATTAACATCTCCAGGTCGGCGAATGTGACGTCGCGACCGGAGAAGTCATCCATCGCCGGAGAGCGCCTCTTCGAAATCGGCGATCAGATCGTCGGTGTCCTCGATGCCCAGCGAGATCCTGGCGAAGCCGTCGCTGACCGGATCGCCCCAGCGGGCACGCCGGTCCACCGAGGTGTGAATTCCGCCGAAGCTGGTTGACGCGATCAGCAGCGCGCTGCGTTCCACCAGTGCACGCACCGCGGCGGCGTCCTTCAACTCGACGGCGACCAGTCCGCCGTAGCGCCTCATCTGCAGCGTGGCGATCCGATGTGAAGGGTCGTCGGGCAGACCGGGATAGCGCACCGACTTCACCGCGGGATGCCCGCGCAGCGTCATGGCGAGCGCCTGCGCGTTCTGACACTGTCGCTCGAATCGCAATCCGGCACTGCCGAGGCTGCGCAGCACCAGCCACGCTTCGAACGCACCGAGGATGGGTCCGGCCAACAATCGGTCACGTTCGATCGCGGCCATCAGGTCAGGCTGGCTGCCCGCAACATAGCCGGCGAGCAGATCACTGTGTCCCGAAAGGGCTTTCGTCGCGCTGGCCACCACCAGGTCGGCACCAAGCGACAACGGCTGCTGCCCGAGCGGCGTCGCGGTGGTGTTGTCGACGATCAGGATGGCGCCTCGGCCGCGGCAGCCAAGCGCGAG
This sequence comes from Mycobacterium sp. ACS1612, assembly GCF_001667505.1. Lineage (GTDB taxonomy): Bacteria > Actinomycetota > Actinomycetes > Mycobacteriales > Mycobacteriaceae > Mycobacterium. Next base: position 81,648 of record NZ_LZHZ01000032.1, on the reverse strand, counting down.
CTGGTGCAGATCGACGACGTCGAGTCCCGGGTTGGCCGGCGTCTCAGCGAGCACCACATCGGCGTCCGTGGAGGCCGCGCACATGTCGGCACTACTCGCTTCGATGACGGTAACCCCTTGGCAGGCAAGGTATTCAGCGGCATAGCGGCGTACCTGGTAATACCCGTCGGACGGGACGACGAGCTTGCTGTTCGGCTTGACCAGCACCCGCAGCGCCGACGTGATCGCCGCCATACCGGACGCGAACGTCAACGCCTTCGCGGCCCCTTCGAGTTGCGCGAGCGCCGATTCCAGTTGCCGCCACGTGGGATTCGAGCTGCGACCGTAACTGTCCAGCGGTTCTGTCTCGTCGGGCGACAAGTGGTACGTCGACGCCGGAACAGGTGGCGGGGCGACAGGTCTACCCGGAATCGCTTCCGAGCCGACGGCTTTGACGCTGCGGGTGGAATCGCCGTAGGTGCCGTCCATCTGGCTCTACTCCGGCTTAGTGCTGCGCCCCAGCAGCAGTGCGACGGCCTCGTCGACCGACAAGCCCTTGTGGCAGACCCGCTGGACCGCATCGGTCAGCGGCATCTCGACGTCGTAGCTGGCCGCGAGTGCGAGTATCGACTCACACGATGCGACGCCCTCGGCGACATGACCGCCTGCGGCCTGCAGGGCCGACTCCATGGTGCCGCCCTTGCCGAGTCGCTCGCCGAACGACCGATTGCGCGAGTGCGGCGAGGTGCACGTCGCGACGAGATCCCCGACGCCGGCCAGGCCCGCCATGGTTGCGGGTTTAGCGCCCAACGCGATTCCCAGCCGCATGATCTCGGCGAGGCCCCTGGTGATGATCGCCGCCGCGGTGTTCTCCCCCAGTCCGACGCCCGCCGCCATGCCGCACGCCAATGCGATGACGTTCTTGCATGCCCCGCCGACTTCCGCGCCGATCACGTCGGCGTTGGTGTACGGCCGCAGGTATCCGGTCGACAGCGCCCGTTGCAAGGTCACCGCCCTGCCGGAGTCGCTGCATGCCACCACGGTGGCCGCGGGCTGTTCGTCGGCGATCTCACTGGCCAGATTCGGCCCGGTGACCACCGCCACCCGGGACGGGTCGGCACCGGTCACCTGCACCACGACTTGGCTCATGCGCATCAACGTGTCCAGTTCGATGCCCTTGGCCAGGCTCACCAGGGTGACGTCATCGCCGATCAGCCCCGTCCATTGCTCGAGGTTGGCGCGCAAAGTCTGCGACGGCACCGCCAGCAGCACCGTGCAGGCGCCTGCCAGCGCCTCGGCCGGGTCGCTGGTCGCGCGGATCGACTTCGGCAGTTCGACATCGCCCAGGTAGGAGATGTTGTGCTGGGTGTCGTTGATCTCATTCGCCAGTTCGGGACGACGCGCCCACAAAGTGACGTTGTTACCGGCATCAGCCAAGACCTTCGCCAGTGCCGTCCCCCACGCACCGGCCCCCATCACCGCCGCCTCGACCACCGCTCCACAGTAGCGCGATGGTCGGTTCTGGCCTCGTTCCGTCCCGTGCCCTACGGGCGTGGGCCCACCTCGATGCGCTCGGCCGCCACCTCCGAACCGCGACGGTCGGTTCTCACATCTCCCCTGGCAGGATGGCCCTCATGAGCGGCACGAGGACAGGCGACGCCGCCGATGTGGGACTGGTCATCGCCGTGAAGCGGTTGTCCGCCGCCAAGACCAGGTTGGCACCGGTTTTCTCGGCGGCGACCCGGGAGAGCGTGGTGCTGGCCATGCTGATGGACACCATCACTGCGGCATCCGCCGTCTCAGCGCTGCGCTTCGTCACCGTGGTCACCCCCGACGAGGTTGCCGCCGATGCGACACGCTCACTCGGGGCGCGCGTGCTGGTCGACCCGACACCGCAGGGTCACCGCGACCCGCTGAACAACGCAATCGCCGCGGCTGAGGCTGCAATCCGCGATGAGACCCCCAATATCATTGCGCTGCAGGGTGATTTGCCGGCTCTGCAACCGCAGGAACTGGACGAGGCGATCACCGCCGCTCGCCAGTACCCACGCAGCTTCGTCGGCGACCGGCACGGCACCGGAACCTCGGCGTTGTTTGCCTTCGGCGTGCCGCTCGACCCGCATTTCGGGTCTGATTCGGCTCAGCGCCATCGACATTCAGGTGCCATCGAGCTGACCGGGCCATGGCCGGGGCTGCGGTGTGACATCGACACCCCCGACGACTTGCTCGTCGCGCGCCGACTCGGCGTCGGCGCGGCAACCGCGCAGGCTATCGCCCGCACGAGGTGAACAGCTGGCGAAGGGATCGGGCATCGCGGTAGCCGGGTGACTGGTCGATAAGGGATTATCGACACCATGACCGAAGCCGAAGCCCAGATCCGACCCGCTAGCTCGGACTTGGTCGCCTCGGCGCCCGAGTCGCCGCCCGCCGCGACGTCACCGGCGGTGGACAACGCGCTGCCCGAGGATCGCTACCTCAACCGCGAACTGAGCTGGTTGGACTTCAACGCCAGGGTGCTGGCGCTGGCCGCCGACACTTCCTTGCCTCTGCTGGAACGCGCGAAGTTCCTCGCGATCTTCGCGTCGAACCTCGACGAGTTCTACATGGTGCGCGTTGCCGGCCTGAAGCGTCGCGACGAGATGGGTTTGTCGGTGCGCTCGGCCGACGGTCTGTCGCCGCGCGAGCAGTTGCGCCGGATCAACGAGCGCACCCAGCAGATCGCCGACCGGCACGCCCACGTCTTTCTCGACTCGGTGCGTCCGGCACTGGCCGACGAAGGCATCGTCATCGTCACATGGGCCGAACTCGACGACGACGAACGCTCACGGCTGTCGACGTACTTTCACGAACAAGTGTTCCCGGTGTTGACGCCGCTGGCGGTCGACCCGGCTCACCCGTTCCCGTTCGTCAGCGGCTTGAGCCTCAACCTGGCGATCACCGTCAAACACCCCGACGACGGCGGCCAGCACTTCGCTCGTGTCAAGGTGCCCGACAACGTCGACCGCTTCGTGGAACTCGCGCCCCGCGAAGGCAGCTCGGATGTCGTGCGGTTCCTTCCGATGGAGGAGTTGATCGCCGCATTCCTCTCGGTGCTGTTCCCCGGTCTCGAAGTCGTCGAGCATCACGCCTTCCGCATCACGCGCAACGCGGATTTCGAGGTCGAAGAGGATCGCGACGAGGATCTGCTTCAGGCACTCGAACGGGAACTCGCACGGCGCCGGTTCGGTTCGCCCGTGCGTCTCGAGGTGTCCGACGACATGACTGAGAGCATGCTCGAATTGTTGTTGCGCGAACTCGACGTCGCCCCCGGCGATATGATCGAAGTGCCCGGCCTGCTCGATTTGTCGTCGCTGTGGCAGATCTACGGTGTCGACCGTCCGGCACTCAAGGATCCGCCGTTCGTGCCCGCGACACCGCCGGCGTTCGGTGAACGCGAGACCCCGAAGAGCATCTTCGCCACGCTGCGCGACGGTGACGTGCTCGTCCATCATCCCTACGATTCGTTCTCCACCACGGTGCAGCGGTTCATCGAGCAGGCCGCCGCCGACCCGAACGTGCTGGCGATCAAGCAGACGCTCTACCGCACCTCCGGTGATTCCCCGATTGTCAACGCTCTCATCGACGCAGCCGAGGCGGGCAAGCAGGTGGTCGCGCTCGTCGAGATCAAGGCACGCTTCGACGAACAGGCCAACATCAAATGGGCGCGCGCACTGGAACAGGCCGGTGTGCACGTGGTCTACGGGCTCATCGGACTCAAAACGCACTGCAAGACCTGCTTGGTGGTGCGCCGTGAAGGCTCGATGATCCGTCGCTACTGCCATATCGGCACGGGTAACTACAACCCGAAAACCGCCCGGCTGTATGAAGATGTTGGCCTGCTCACCGCGGCGCCGGACATCGGTGCGGACCTGACCGATCTGTTCAACTCGCTGACGGGCTACTCACGCAAGGAGTCGTACCGCAATCTGCTGGTGGCGCCATACGGGGTGCGCAAGGGCATCATCGAGCGCATCGAGCGCGAAATCGCGGCCACCCTCGACGGAGCGCAGGGCCGGATCCGGATGAAGGCCAACGCGTTGGTCGACGAACAAGTAATCGACGCTCTGTACCGCGCCTCGCAAGCCGGAGTTCGAGTCGAGGTGGTGGTGCGCGGCATCTGCGCGCTGAAACCTGGTGCGCCCGGGTACTCCGACAACATTGTCGTACGTTCGATTCTCGGCCGGTTCCTCGAGCACTCGCGGATAATCCACTTCAATGCCATCGACGAGTTCTGGATCGGCAGCGCCGACATGATGCACCGAAATCTCGACCGACGGGTCGAAGTGATGGCGCAAGTGAAGGATCCGCGGTTGACCACGCAGTTGAACGACGTGTTCGAGTCCACGATGGATCCTGCGACCCGCTGCTGGGAGTTGGGTACCGACGGGCGCTGGACGGCGCTGCCGAGCGCGGGTGAAACCGTGCGCGATCACCAGGTGTCGATGATGGAACGCCACCGACATCCGTAACCGTGACGACGCGACCCGAGGCGGTCGGATGACCTGCAGGAGTTGAGGTGCCGAAGGAAGTTGCCCCGGACACGGTCCCGACGACCAAGGCCGTACTCGCGGCAGGTGCCGTGCTCTGGCGGCACAACGACGACCTGTCGGCGCCCGAAGTCGCGATCATCCATCGCCCGCGCTACGACGATTGGTCTCTGCCCAAGGGCAAGGTCGACCCCGGTGAATCCGAACCGGTGACCGCCGTACGCGAAATTCGTGAGGAGACCGGCTACTCCTCGACCCTCGGACGGCGGCTCACTGCAGTCAGCTACCCCGTCGAGCAAGGCGTCAAGAAGGTGCGCTACTGGGCGGCACGCGCCGGCGAGGGCGAATTCACCCCGAACGCGGAAGTCGACGAACTCAAGTGGCTTCCGATGGCCGAGGCGATGAAACAACTGGAGTACCCGCACGACCGAAAAGTGTTGCGCCGCTTCGTAAAACACCCCGTAGACACCAAGACTGTGTTGATCGTGCGGCACGGCACCGCGGGCAGCAAGTCGCGGTACAAGGGCGACGACCGCAAGCGGCCACTGGACAAGCGCGGCCGTGCACAGGCCGAGTCCCTCGTTGGCGTGCTGATGGCGTTCGGTGCCGATACGCTCTACGCCGCGGACCGGGTGCGCTGCCATCAGACGCTTGAACCGCTCGCGGAGGAACTGGGCGTCACCATCGCAGACGAGCCCTTGTTGACCGAGGAGGCCTACGCCGACAGCCGCAAGGCGGCCAGGCACCGGTTCCTTGAAATCGCCGCCGCTTCAGGCACGCCCGTCATCTGCACCCAGGGCAAGGTGATACCCGATCTCGTCGCCTGGTGGTCGGCGCGCGACGGGGTGCGCCCGGACAAATCGCGCAACCGCAAGGGCAGCGTGTGGGTGATGTCCTTCGCGGACGATCGCTTGATAGCCGCCGACCACATCGGCAGCCCGCTGGCGGTCAAACGGTAACGTCGGGCCGGTCTGCCTGCGACTCGACGCAGGTGCCGGGCCATTGAATCCAAAGTGCGCGGGGCGCCGCCGAACTCACCGCACGCAGACACGCCGTGGGTCACGAGAACCCACGGCGTGTCTGAGGACGAAATTCAGCGACCACCACGCTTGGCCGGAGCCTTGCGTGCCGGAGCCTTTCGAGCCGTCTTCTTGGCGGCGGCCCGCTTGGCCACCACCTTCTTGGCAGCAGCCTTCTTCACTGCCTTCTTGGCGGCAGCCTTCTTCACTGCCTTCTTGGCCGCGCTGCGCTTCACTGCCTTCTTGACGGCGGTGCGCTTCACTGCCTTCTTCGCGGCGGTGCGCTTGACGGCCTTCTTGACGGCCGCCTTCTTCACGGCCTTCTTGACGGCCGCTCTCTTCACGGCCTTCTTGGCGGCCGCCCTCTTCACGGCCTTGCGAGCGCCGCCGCCCGCAGTCACGCCACGCTTCACTGCTGGTCCTTCCGCCGGGAGCTTTTGTGCGCCAGAGACAACCGCTTTGAATTGAGCGCCGGGCCGGAATGCCGGCACGGAGGTGGGCTTGACTTTCACCGTCTCGCCGGTGCGCGGGTTCCGCGCGACACGGGCGGCACGGCGGCGCTGCTCGAACACGCCGAAGCCGGTAATGGTGACGCTGTCACCCTTGTGCACCGCACGCACGATGGTGTCGACAACGTTCTCCACCGCCGCCGTTGCTTGCCGACGATCCGAGCCCAGTTTCTCCGTGAGTACGTCGATGAGCTCCGCTTTGTTCATCCAAAACCTCCGAAACCAGTGGTCCTCTTTGGACCGACTAGAGGACACGGTAAACCCATTGACCACTGATTTCCAAGAGCCACGCGCAATTTCAAGCGAAACTAGCGAACTTTCTTGCCCCCCTTGGGCTCCAGCAGAAGGTCCCGAGAACTGGGGTGAAGGTGGCGATTTCGGCTCGCCGCGGCCGAATAATCAGGCTGGCAGAGTGCGCGGTTTCCAGCTCGGCCTGCTCGCCTCGTATGACTCGATTTCATCGAGTTTTCGCAGCGTAAGGCCTATATCGTCGAGACCCTCGAGCAGTCGCCAGGCGGTGTAATCGTCAATCTTGAACGGCACCATGACCGTTCCGGCGACGATATTCCGATCTTGAAGATTCACAGTGATTTCCGCCCCCGGCTGCTCCTCGATGAGCTTCCACAGGAGTTCCACATCATCTTGGGCGACTTCTGCCGCCAGAAGGCCCGCCTTGCCCGCATTGCCGCGAAAAATGTCGGCGAATCGCGATGAGATAACGACCCTGAAGCCGAAGTCCATCAGCGCCCAGACGGCATGCTCGCGTGACGAGCCAGTGCCGAAATCGGGCCCCGCGACCAACACCGATCCCTTGTCGAACGGTGCCAGATTCAATATGAATGACGGATCTGCGCGCCAGGCGGCGAATAGGCCGTCCTCGAAACCTGTTCGGGTGACCCGCTTCAAATAGACGGCGGGGATGATTTGGTCGGTATCCACATTCGACCGGCGCAACGGGACGCCGATGCCTGTGTGGGTGCGAAAAGCTTCCATGTCGTTCTCCTCTTACTGAGTCAGGTCGGCTGGGGACGAGAGCTTGCCGCGCACAGCGGTCGCGGCGGCGACGGCAGGAGACACCAAATGGGTTCGGCCACCCTTGCCCTGCCTGCCCTCGAAGTTGCGGTTGGACGTCGATGCGCAACGCTCACCCGGCGCCAGTTGGTCTGGATTCATGCCAAGACACATCGAACAACCGGCCTGGCGCCACTGCGCACCGGCCGCCGTGAAGATCTCGCCGAGGCCTTCAGATTCGGCCTGTGCCCGCACACGCATCGAACCGGGCACGATCAGCATCCGCACCCCATCGGCAACCCTGCGGCCACGCAGGATGTCGGCGACCACACGCAAGTCCTCAATCCGGCCGTTGGTGCACGACCCAACGAAGACGGCGTCCACCGTGATGTCGCGCATCGCGGTGCCGGGCCGAAGATCCATGTAGGCCAACGCTTTTTCCGCTGACTGGCGTTCACCCTCGGAGGACATCAGCTCGGGATCCGGCACCGACTCCGACAACGGCACGCCCTGGCCGGGGTTCGTACCCCACGTCACGAACGGACTCAACGTGGAGGCGTCGAGGTACACCTCGGTATCGAATTCGGCGCCTTCGTCAGTGCGCAGGGCCGTCCACGCGGCGACCGCCTCGTCCCATTCGGGACCCTTCGGCGCATGCGGACGACCACGCAGAAATTCGAACGTGGTTGCGTCCGGGGCCACCATGCCGGCGCGGGCGCCGGCCTCGATACTCATGTTGCAGATCGTCATCCGACCCTCCATCGACAGCGATTCGATGGCGCTGCCGCGGTATTCGATGACATGCCCCTGGCCCCCACCGGTGCCGATTTTCGCGATCACCGCGAGGATGATGTCCTTCGCGCCGACACCGGGCGGCAACTCGCCGTCGACGTTGACCGCCATCGTCTTGAACGGACGCAGCGGCAGAGTCTGCGTTGCGAGAACGTGTTCGACCTCGGATGTGCCGATGCCCATCGCAATCGCACCAAACGCGCCATGCGTCGAGGTGTGACTGTCTCCACACACCACCGTCATGCCCGGCTGGGTCAGTCCCAATTCCGGGCCGATGATGTGCACGATGCCTTGCTCGACGTCGCCCATCCGATGTAACCGGACGCCGAACTCTTCGCAGTTGCGTCTCAGCGTCTCGACCTGTGTGCGCGAGATCGGGTCGGCGATCGGCTTGTCGATGTCGACCGTCGGCACGTTGTGGTCCTCGGTGGCGATGGTCAGGTCGGGCCTGCGCACTGTGCGGCCGTTGAGCCGAAGTCCGTCGAAGGCCTGCGGACTGGTCACCTCGTGGATGAGGTGCAGGTCGATGTAGATCAGGTCCGGGTGGCGCGCGTCGCCTTCGCCTGTTCCGTGGGCCACGACGTGATCGGCCCACACCTTCTCTGCCATGGGGCGCGGGGTGGTCATACTTGACATTCTCACATTCTGGGACGTTAGTATCTCTCCGTGAGACAGGATAGCGGTATTGGCGTGCTCGACAAAACTGTGGGTGTGCTGCATGCAGTGGCCGATTCGCCGTGCGGGCTGGCCGAATTGTGTGAACGCACCGGGCTGCCGCGTGCCACCGCGCATCGACTGGCCGCGGGCCTCGAAGTGCACCGGCTGCTGAGCCGCAACGGCGACGGTCGCTGGCAGCTGGGCCCGGCACTGACTGAACTGGCCGGACAGGTCAATGATCCGCTGTTGGCCGCCGGCGCAGTGGTGCTGTCGCGACTGCGCGAGATCACGGGTGAGAGCGTGCAGCTCTATCGCCGCGAGGGGACGACGCGAATCTGCGTCGCCGCGCTGGAACCGCCTGCGGGACTTCGCGATACGGTGCCGGTTGGGACGCGGCTGCCGATGACCGCTGGGTCGGGCGCCAAGGTGCTGTTGGCGTACGCCGACGCGGCGACACAGCAGGCGGTGCTGCCCGGCGCGCTGTTCACCGACCGGGCGCTGGCCGAGGTTCGCAAACGCGGGTGGGCGCAGAGCGCCGCGGAACGCGAACCCGGGGTGGCCAGTGTGTCGGCTCCGGTGCGCGACGCGCGCGGAGCGGTGATCGCCGCGGTGTCCGTGTCGGGACCGATCGATCGGATGGGCCGTCGGCCTGGCGCACGCTGGGCGGCCGACTTGCTGGCGGCCGCTGATGCGTTGACCCGGCGCCTTTAGAACGAAGAGGAGTGAACCGGTTTTGTAGCCCCGATGGGATTCGAACCCACGCTACCGCCGTGAGAGGGCGGCGTCCTAGGCCGCTAGACGACGGGGCCAGAACCGGATTGCCAGCATAGCGCACGCGTTCATGCCGACCTAATCCGTAACTGCAGCTGGGGTACCAGGACTCGAACCTAGAATGGCTGAACCAGAATCAGCTGTGTTGCCAATTACACCATACCCCATTGGCCGCCTATAACCGCAGGTCACAGGCTATTTTCGAGACGATCAATCGGTGGAGGGCTCCCACCGGTTGATGTATCGGGCCGACGTGCAGACTACCAAAGATTCTGCCCTCGTTTTTCACGCCTCCGCCGCCGCCCCCCCGGCCCGCTCCCGCCCCGCACGCAGCCGGCTCAACGCGCGCTCGCGGCCCAGCAGCTCCAGCGACTCGAACAGCGGCGGACTGATCGAGGCACCGGTGGCGGCCACCCGAATCGGCCCGAACGCTTTCCGGGGCTTGAGCGCCAGATTTTCCAGCAGCGCCACCTTCAGCGCTATTTCGATCTTGGCCGTGGTCCAGTCCCCCACCTCTTCGAGGGCGGCGATGGCCGCGTCCAGCACGGGGGCCGCGTCGCCGTGAAGTTCCTTGGCGGCGGCCTTTTCGTCGAGAGCGAAGTCGTTGTCGTTGAGGAACTTGAGCAGATCCCAGGCATCGCCCAGCACCACGATGCGGGTCTGCACCAGCTTTGCGGCCACGGCGAACTGCGCGGCGTCCAGGCCGGTGTCGTGGCCGTGCTCCGAGAAGTAGGCACGCAGTCGCTCGGTGAAATCGTCTTCGCTCAACATCCGGATGTGTTCGGCGTTGAGGGCGTCGGCCTTTTTCTGGTCGAAGCGGGCAGGGTTGGAGTTGACGTCGGCGACGTCGAACGCGGCCACCATCTCGTCGAGGCTGAAGACGTCGCGGTCCTCGGCGATACCCCAGCCGAGCAACGCCAGGTAGTTGAGTAACCCCTCCGGGATGAAGCCGCGTTCGCGGTGCAGAAACAGATTGGACTGCGGATCGCGCTTGGACAGCTTCTTGTTCGCGTCACCGAGAACGCTTGGCAGATGGGCGAATTCGGGGACACGCTCGGCGATGCCGATGCGGATCAACGCCTGGTACAGGGCGATCTGGCGAGGTGTCGACGGCAGGATGTCCTCCCCGCGCAGCACATGGGTGATCTTCATCAGCGCGTCGTCGACCGGATTCACCAACGTGTACAACGGATCTCCGTTGGCGCGCGTCAACGCAAAATCTGGCACGGTGCCTGCCGCGAAGGTGGTGTCGCCGCGGACGAGATCGCGCCACGAGATGTCCGTGTCCGGCATCCGCAGTCGCACGACGGGTTTGCGCCCCTCTGCGACGTACGCCGCACGCTGGGTGTCGGTGAGGTCGCGATCGAAGTTGTCGTAACCGAGCTTGGGATTGCGGCCCGCGGCGACGTGCCTCGCCTCCACCTCTTCCGGCGTCGAGAACGCCTCGTATGCCTCACCGGCCTCCAACAACCGCTGTACGACGTCGCGGTAGATCTCGAAGCGTTCGGATTGCCTATACGGCGCGTACGGCCCACCGATGTCGGGACCCTCGTCGTAGTTCAACCCGAGCCAGTTCAGCGCATCCAGCAGTGCCAGATAGCTTTCCTCGCTGTCGCGTTGCGGGTCGGTGTTCTCCAGCCGGAACACGAAGGTGCCGCCGGTGTGTCGGGCATAGGCCCAGTTGAACAGCGCGGTACGCATCAACCCGACATGCGGCGTGCCGGTGGGCGACGGACAGAACCTGACTCGAACGATCTCTTCGCTTTTCGCGTCCGCGGCGGTCATCATTTTCCCTTGCGCACAACAGGATTGCTCAACGTGCCGATACCCTCGACGGTGACGCTGACGGTGTCGCCGTCCTCGATGGGCCCGACGCCCTCGGGTGTGCCGGTGAGAATCAGGTCACCGGGCAGCAGCGTCATCACCGCCGAGATCCACTCGACGATGGCACCGATGTCGTGGATCAGCAGCGACGTCCGACTGTCCTGCTTGACCTCACCGTTGACCTCGGTGCGAAGGCTGAGGTCCGCCGGGTCGAGGTCGGTGACGATCCACGGGCCGATGGGACAGAAGCTGTCGTAGCCCTTCGCCCTGGTCCACTGGCCATCCTTCTTCTGTTGATCGCGTGCGGTCACGTCATTGCCGATGGTGTAGCCGAGGATGTTCTCGGCGGCCCGCGCGGCGGGCACGTCCTTGCACGGGCGTCCGATCACCACTGCCAGTTCACCTTCGAAGTGCACCGGATGGGCGTCGGCAGGCATCTGGATCGGCACATTCGGCCCGATGATTGCGGTGTTGGGCTTCAAGAAGATGACCGGGTCCGGGAAATCGCCGCCCCCCATCTCGGCGATGTGCGCGGCGTAGTTCTTCCCAATGCAGACCACCTTGCTCGCGAGTATCGGAGCCAGCAGGCGCACGTCGGCGAGCGGCCATTGGCGGCCCGTGAAGTTGGGCGTACCGAAGGGATGCTCGGCGATTTCCCTGGCGACCGCCTCCGCCGGGTCGTCGCTGTTTCCCTCAATGCTGACAAAGGCCACTCCGTCCGGACTGGCGATTCGACCAAGGCGCATGGCCTCAGCCTAGTGGCCGCTGACCCGACATCCCCGTCCTGTCCGATGTCTCACTATATGGAACGCAGATTCGGCATCCTGAGACGTTGTGCGACGATGTGCGGGTGTCCATCGAGACGATCAGCTCCGTGCGCCGCTGGTCCATGTTGGTCATCGCACTCAGCGCGACACTGTGCGCCAACGTCTTCATCAACGGCGCGGCATTCCTCATTCCCACGTTGCACACCGAACGCGGCCTCGATCTGGCCAAAGCCGGCCTGCTGTCCTCGATGCCCAGCTTCGGCATGGTGCTCACGCTGATCGCGTGGGGCTACATCGTCGACCGGGTGGGTGAACGCATCGTGTTGGCGCTGGGTTCGGCGCTGACCGCGGCCGCAGCGTTCGCGGCGGCATCGGTGCACTCACTCATCGCAGTCGGCGCCTTCCTGTTGCTCGGCGGCATGGCGGCGGCCAGCAGCAATTCGGCCAGCGGCCGCCTGGTGGTCGGATGGTTCCCGCCGCAACGACGCGGCCTCGTGATGGGTATTCGGCAGACCGCGCAACCGCTGGGAGTCGGGCTGGGCGCCTTGGTGATTCCGCGGCTGGCGGAAAGCCACAGCGTGTCGGTGACGCTGCTGTTTCCGGCCGTGGTCTGTGCGGTGTCCGCGGTGGTGTGCGCGATCGCCGTGCTCGACCCGCCGCGTCCACCACGACACGAGGCGGACCAAGCCGACCTGGCCAACCCCTACCGCGGATCGTCGGTGCTGTGGCGCATTCACGCGGTGTCGTGCCTATTGGTGGCACCGCAGGTGTTGGTGTGGACGTTCACGCTGGTGTGGCTGATGAGTGACCGCGGTTGGTCGGCCACGTCGGCGGGCGCGATGGTGACCGCCGCCCAATTATTGGGCGCCGCTGGACGAATCGCGGCGGGCCGCTGGTCGGACATGGTCGGCTCTCGCCTGCGCCCGATACGCACCATCGCCATGGGCGCTGCGGCCTCGATGGGTCTGCTGGCGCTGACCGACTGGCTCGACTCCCCCGTCAGCGTCGCGGTGATGATGATCGCTTCGGTGATCACCGTGTCCGACAACGGGTTAGCGTTCACGGCCATCGCCGAGATCGCGGGGCCGTTCTGGAGCGGCCGCGCGCTGGGCACCCAGAACACCAGCCAGCTGTTCACCGCTGGGGTGGCGCCGCCATTGTTCGGCGCACTGATCGGCGCCGCCGGCTACCCCGTCGCATTTGCCGTCTGCGCGTTGTTCCCGCTCATCGCATTGCCGCTCGTTCCTGTCGATAACGACCATTGAGCAACTTCACAGGGTTACGCTCCGCACGTGGCCACGTCACCGCTGGATGTCATCAACAAGTACTTCACGTGCGAATTCACCACGTTCTCGCGTGACGGTTCGCCGGTCACGTGGCCGGTGACTCCGATATTGCTCGACGACGGCCGCTTTCTGCTGACAACCAGCGTCGGCCTGCCACAGAAGGCGTTCAACATCCGGCGCAATCCGAAAGTCAGCATGTTGTTCTCCGAGCCGACCGGAAGTGGGGTCCCCGCGCCCGCAGCGGTGCTGATCCAAGGTGACGCCAGCGCCGAAGACCGCATCGTCACCGACGTCTCATCGGACAAGGACTTCGTGCGCCTCGCCGAAACCTTGTCCGCCCGGCAGCCGTCGGGCGCGCTGTGGAGCACATGGCTGGGCAAGCGGATGTGGTGGTCGTATTACATGCGCATCCTGATCTATGTGACACCGCATCGGGGATGGTTCTGGCCCACTCGTGATTTCGCAGTCGCCCCGCAGGACCTCGACCTCAGCGAGGTGCACCATGTGGGCTGAGGCGGCGAAATGGTTGGCCAAGTTCGGCGAGACCGTGGTGACCGGTGTCGACGAGGACGGGTACCCGGTCAGCGTCCGCGTCGCAACTTCCGGCTACGACTCCGCGACCGGAGCGCTGCCGGTGCATTTTCCGCCGGAGCTACGCATCCTCGAAGGGCCTGCCAACTTGTTGTCCCACAGCCACGACGACAAGATGTGGCACCTGCAGATGATCCAGATCAAGGGCCGCATCGAGCGTCGCGGTGAGCGCTGGGTGTTCCAGAGCACCCATTTCGACGCCCCGTCGAAACTGGCGTTCCTCCAATTCCTCAGGAGCAACAACGCTTCGGCCCAGAAGTATCTCGACAAGCGCGGACTCAAGCGGCCGGCCGTCAATTGGGCTGCGGTCAAAGAGATTCAACGCCGCGTGAAGTCTCGCTGAACGTCTTCTGCGAGTTCGCTGCCAATCCGCGTTTTGTCGCTTCGGGCATAAGGGAATTCAAATCAGCGTTCTAGGCTGCTGGTTGGATTCGTTGTGCCGCTTGGGTATTTGACGCAAATGTAAGGAGACAATCGGTATGGGCAGGCCTGTTCCAGCATTTCTCGCCATCGGGGTGGCCACCGCGGGACTGAGCGTCGCACTCGCCGGCCCCGCTGCCGCCGCGCCGTCGGCGTCCGGGAACACGCACGCCTCGACGCAACACATCGTCCGCACCTCCGCGAAAGCGACGCCGAACGGTGGCTACAGCAAGGGTTCTTCGACGACGAGCACGTCCGCGTCGGCGTCACACAAGTCGAAGACATCCTCGTCGAGGACCGGTACCCCGTCGACCACCGAAGGGTCGACACCCACCTCGAAGGCGTTCGTGTCGGCGTCCGATGACACCGCATCGGGTGGTGCCGTCAAGCATCACTGGGGCACGCATCACCGGCACTAACACTTTTAGACCGCCGCGGAAGAATCAGCACAGCCGCCACGAGGAAACACAGGGCTCCCACGAACGTGCCGGTGTTCGCGAGCAGCGCGTCCTCGGTGACACCCGACGTCGTCACGAACGCGCCCAGCGCGGACACGCCGAACGCCACGCACCCGATCATGTTGATCCACTCGGCCTGCCACTCACGGTTTTTCAACTCGAAGAGCCCGACGACGGCGGTGACCGCGAAGACGCCAAGCGCTCCGCTCACCAGGAACGCCAACGAGCCGACGAAATCCGGCGCCCACACCAGGCGCCGCTCCGGTTTGACCGCGTGAGCCCACAACGCGGCGCCGGTGCTGACGTTGAACAGGATCGTGCCCGCGAATTGCGTAGCCGCGGAGAGCCAGCCGATCCGCAGCGCAGGACCGGCCAACACCAACTGCATCCAGGCAGCGGTGGTGAAGAACCAGGAGCCGATGAAACACAACAGGTTGGCCAACCCGGCACCTGCGACGGCGGACGCCCCCGGCATCGTCGCGAACGCGAACAACGTCGACCCGATCGCGAACAACCAGCACTGCCGAGACAGCGTCGCCACGTCTAGAGGCTGGCCGCGATCCGCTCGCCAAGCTGTGTGGTGGTCAGCTTTTCGTCGCCCCGGGTGGCGAGATGCTGCTCGACGGCTTTGTCCACTCGGGCCGCGGCGTCGTGTTCACCGACGTGGGACAGCAGCAGCGCCACCGACATGATCGCCGCGGTCGGATCGGCGATGCCCTGGCCGGCGATGTCCGGCGCGCTGCCGTGAACGGGTTCAAACATCGACGGATTCTTCCGCGTCGCATCGATGTTGCCGCTCGCGGCGAGCCCGATCCCACCGCACACAGCGGCGGCAAGATCGGTGATGACATCGCCGAACAGATTGTCGGTGACTATCACGTCGAACCGGCCGGGGTCGGTCACCATGTGAATCGTCGCCGCATCCACATGCTCATACGCGATCTCCACATGGGGGTATTGCCCAGCGATCTCCTGCACCGTGCGCCACCACAAGGCGCCTGCAAACGTCAGCACATTGTTCTTGTGCACCAGCGTCAGATGCTTGCGGCGCTGCTGCGCGCGGCGGAACGCGTCGTGTACGACACGCTGGACGCCGAACGCGGTGTTGACGCTGACTTCGGTGGCGATCTCGTGTGGCGTGCCGACCCGGATCGCTCCGCCGTTGCCGGTGTACGGACCTTCGGTGCCCTCCCTGACGACAACGAAATCAATGTCGGGGTCACCGGCCAGAGGGCTCTCGACACCGGGGTACAACCGCGACGGGCGCAGGTTGACATGGTGGTCGAGTTCGAACCGGATGCGCAGCAGCAGGCCTCGTTCCAGCACACCGCTTGGCACCGACGGGTCACCGATGGCGCCGAGCAGGATCGCGTCGTGGTCCCGCAACTCGTCGATCACCGAGTCGGGCAGCACCTCGCCGGTGGCGTGGTAGCGCCGCGCGCCGAGGTCGTAGTTCGTCTTCTCGACGCCGGGCACCACCGCGTCGAGGACCTTGAGCGCCTCGCCGATGACCTCGGGGCCGATGCCGTCGCCGGCAATGATCGCCAGTTTCATTACAGGTCCACCACTTCCAGCAGTTTGGCGCCGACGGCATCGCTGATCGCGGCGCGAACGTCGGCGGGAACGTCGCGGTCGACGCGCAGCAGGATGGTTGCGCCGGGCCCTTCGGCGTCCTCGCTGAGTTGAGCCGCGTGAATGTTGATGTCGGCGCTGCCGAGCAGGGTGCCGATCTTGCCGAGCGTGCCGGGCTGATCTATGTAGTTCACGATCAGGTAAACACCCTCAGCGCGCAGATCGAAGTTGCGGCCGTTGATCTGGACGATCTTCTCGACCTGCTGCGGCCCTGACAGCGTGCCCGCGACGTTGGCCGTCGAACCGTCGGCGTACACCGCCCGCACATCGACGACGCTGCGGTGGTTGGGACTCTCGGTAGCCGTGCTGATCTCGGCCTGCACACCACGTTCGGCGGCCAGCGCGGGCGCGTTCACGAACGTCACCGGGTCCTCGATGACAGCCGAGAACAGTCCGCGCAGCGCCGAAAGTCGCAGCACCTCAACCTGTTCGGAGGCCAACTCGCCGCGAACCTGAACCGCAAGCGACACGGGCAGCTCACTGGACAGCACGCCGACGAGCACGCCGAGTTTGCGGACCAGATCGAGCCACGGTGCGACCTCTTCACCGACAACACCGCCACCGACATTGACCGCGTCGGGCACGAACTCACCGGCAAGCGCCAGCCGCACGCTCTCGGCGACGTCGGTGCCCGCGCGGTCCTGCGCCTCGGCGGTCGATGCGCCCAGGTGCGGCGTGACGACCACCTGGGGCAGTTCGAACAACGGGCTGTCGGTGGTGGGCTCCGTCGCGAACACATCGATGCCCGCCGCGCGCACATGCCCGGACCGCACCGCGTCAGCCAGCGCCTCCTCGTCGACCAGACCGCCACGGGCGGCGTTGACGATGATCACCCCTGGCCTGGTCTTGGCCAGCGCCTCCTTGCCGATCAGCCCGGCGGTCTCCGGAGTCTTCGGCAAATGCACGGAGATGAAGTCGGCCCGCGCCAGCAGCTCGTCGAGGGTCAGCAATTCGATCCCCAACTGTGCGGCGCGCGCCGCCGACACATACGGGTCGTACGCGACGACGTGGGTGCCGAACGCGGCCAGTCGCTGCGCTACCAGTTGACCGATGCGGCCCAACCCCACCACGCCGACCGTCTTGCCGTAGATCTCGGTGCCGGAGAACTTCGACCGCTTCCAGGTGCGCTCGCGCAGCGACGCGTCCGCCGCGGGGATCTCCCGCGCGGCGGCCAGCATCAGCGCCAAGGCGTGCTCGGCCGCGCTGTGAATATTGGACGTCGGCGCGTTGACCACCAGCACACCGCGGGCGGTGGCGGCGTCGACGTCGACGTTGTCCAGGCCGACGCCTGCGCGGGCGACGATCTTGAGCTTGGGTGCGGCGGCCAGCACCTCGGCGTCGACGGTGGTCGCCGAGCGCACCAACAGCGCATCGGCGTCCGGAACCGCTGCCAGCAGCTTCTCTCGGTCCGGGCCGTCGACCCAGCGGACCTCTACCTGGTCGCCGAGCGCGGCGACCGTCGATTCAGCCAGTTTGTCGGCAATCAACACAACGGGAAGACTCACGTTCACAGAGCGTAGTGGGCTTCAATACTGAGGTGGACGTCACCGTCGTCGGTAGTGGCCCCAACGGCCTGGCGGCCGCTGTCATCTGCGCAAGGGCCGGGCTGTCAGTGCAGGTCTTCGAGGCGCAACCCACCCTTGGCGGCGGCGCGCGCACCCTGGCCGATCCGGAGTTCTCCGGGGTGGCGCACGACATCTGTTCGGCGGTGCATCCGCTGGCGCTGGCCTCACCGTTTCTCGCCGAGTTCGACCTGCCTGCCCGCGGCGTGACATTGAAGGTCCCGGAAGTGGCGTATGCGAACCCGCTGCCCGGCCAACCGTCCGCCGTCGGCTACCACGACCTGGACCGCACCTGCGCGGAGCTCACCGACGGCGAGTCGTGGCGTCGCCTGCTCGGCCCGCTCGTCCAACGCGACGACGCGGTGCTCAAAGTGCTGCTCGGCGACAAGCGTTCGATTCCGACCACCGATCTGATCGCCGCGTTCGCGGTTGCTCGACGGCTGCTCGAGCAGGGCACTCCAGCCTGGCGGGCACTGAGCGGAGTCGACGCCCGGGCTTTGTTCACCGGTGTTGCAGCACATACCATTTCGCAGATGCCGTCGCTGGTTTCCGCCGGTGCGGGACTGATGCTGGCCACCTTGGCACACACTGTCGGCTGGCCGATACCCGTTGGCGGCAGCCAAGCCATCCCCGACGCGCTGATCGCGGATCTGAAGGCGCACGGCGGTACGGTGACGTCCGGTCAGGAGATCACCGAACCCCCTTCAGGAGTCGCGCTTTTCGACACCGCACCCACCGCGCTGCTGTCGATCTACCGCGACCGGTTGCCCACCCGCTATGCAAAGGCCCTGCGGCGCTACCGCTTCGGGCCCGGTGTCGCGAAGGTCGATTTCGTGCTGTCCGACGAAATCCCCTGGACCGAACCACGACTGGCCGACGCCCCGACGCTGCACATGGGTGGCACGCGCGAGCAGATGGCGCATGCCGAGCGGGAAGCCGCCGCGGGTCGTCATCCGGAATGGCCGATGGTGCTTGCGGCGTTGCCGCATCTCGCCGACACGAGCCGCATCGACGCCGAAGGCAGACGCCCGCTGTGGACCTACGCGCACGTGCCTTCGGGTTCTCCGATCGACCAGCGGGAGACCGTGACAAGAATTTTCGAGCGGTTCGCGCCCGGTTTCCGGGACATCGTGGTGGCGGTCCGATCGGTACCCGCATCGCGGTTGGCCGACCACAACGCCAACCTCGTCGGCGGCGACATCGGCGTCGGCGGCAACACGTTGTTCCACGCGTTCACAGGTCCGACACCACGGCTGAACCCGTGGAGCACACCGATCCCGAAGGTGTACTTGTGCTCCTCGGCCACACCGCCCGGCGGCGGGGTACACGGGATGGCTGGTTACTATGCTGCGCGCAGCGTGTTGCGCCGCGAATTCGGCATCAAAGAGCTGCCAAGGCTGTCACCGTGACCCCGCGCGAGGCGTTGACGTGGGAGCAATTCGGCACAGCTGCAAGGCAATTGGCTTCCGATGTCGCCGCAGACGGATTCACACCCGATCTGATTCTCGCGATCGCGCGCGGGTGCTGATCGCCGACGATGTCGCCGACACCGGCGAGACGTTGCGGTTGGTGCGCGATTTCTGCACCGCACACGTCGCCGAGGCCCGGTGCGCGGTGGTGTACCAGAAGCCGCATTCGACAGTTGACTGTGAGTACGTCTGGCGTCGTACCGATCGGTGGATCGACTTCCCCTGGTCCGCCCCGAACCTGCCTAGGGTGGTGTCGTGACCAAACTCGCCGTGATCTACTACTCCGCCACCGGGCATGGCACCACGATGGCGCGGCGCGTCGCGGCGGCCGCCGAGGCCGCAGGCGCCGAGGTGCGCATCAGACCGGTCGCCGAAACGCGTGAACCCGCGTCATTCGCGCACAACCCCGCGTGGACGGCGAACTACGAGGCCACCAGGGACCTCCCGCATGCAACTGGCGACGACATCGTCTGGGCCGACGCGGTGATCTTCGGATCGCCGACGCGATTCGGTTCGGTGTCGTCGCAATTGCGCGACTTTCTCGACTCGCTCGGCGGCCTGTGGTCGCAGGGCCAGCTTGCGGACAAGGTGTACGCCGCGTTCACGTCGACCAACACCGCGCACGGCGGGCAGGAGACCACGCTGCTCACGCTCTACATCACGCTGATGCACTTCGGCGGCATCATCGTGCCGCCCGGATACACCGATGCGCTGAAGTTCGTCGACGGCAATCCCTACGGCGTCAGCCTCACGGCGGGCCACGACAACATCAGCGAATTCGACGAGGCCACCACCAACGCGCTGGACCACCTAGCTACCCGCGTCGTCACGGTCGCCGGGCGCCTCGCCCGCTAACAGCACCCGACACCCCCGCATCCGCCATTTTCGATGCACAATCGATGCATCGATACGCGCAAGAGTGGGTATAACACCCACAGCCCGATTGGTTCGCCGGAAGGCGGGTAGATCAACCGCGGGGTGTCAAAGGAGGCTCGTTGGGCGGCAATGATGGTTCCACGCGGGGTGAGGTGCTCGACTTTGCACCGACAGCACCGTGGCAAGAAGCCCATCTAGGAAGCAACGCCGCGGACTGGCGGGATCGGCTGCGTGCCGATGTGCTGGCGTCAGTCGCGGATTTCGTCGCAACTCGGTGCGCCACCGAGCTGGGCCAGGCGGGCATTGACGTCGCCGTGGACGTGCTGCAGGAGTTCGTCGGAGGGGGCAAGTGCCTGCGGTCGACATTCGCTTATCTCGGCTGGTTGTGCGGCGCGGCGGATGACGAGGCGGCGCTGCAGGCAGCCGCGAGCTTCGAGTTGTTGCACGCTTTCGCCTTGTTGCAAGACGACGTGATGGACGGTTCCACCATGCGTCGCGGCCGACCGGCTGCCCATATCGCGTTCGCACAGTGGCACCAGCAGCGCGGGTTACCGGGATCCCCGGCACGATTCGGCGAATCGGCGGCCGTGCTACTCGGCGATCTGTGCCTGGTCTGGGCGGAGCAGATGCTTCGAGAGAGCGGACTCGGTCAGGACGCGCTGGCGCGGGTGTGGCCGCACTACGACGCGATGCGCACCGAGCTTGCGGTCGGCCAGTTCGCCGACCTCACCAATCACAGCAGTGTCTTTCCGACACTCGCGCACGTTTTCGACGTGGCGCGCCGCAAATCGGGCAACTACACCGTTCGCCGCCCGCTGGAGATCGGCGCGGTGCTGTCGGGCTGCGGATCGGCCATCGTGACCCTGCTCGGCCACTACGGTGAAGCGGTCGGCGAGGCGTTCCAACTGCGCGACGACGTGCTGGGCGTGTTCGGCGTGTCGACGGTCACCGGCAAGCCGGCGGGCGGAGACCTCACCGAACAGAAGGCCACCAGCGTCGTGGTCGCCGCCCACCACCTCGCCGACGCAACCACTCGTCGTCAACTCTGCGAACTGATGAGCGCCGAAGCGCTCGACGAGAACGACGTGCGGCGGTGGAGGTCACTGATCGCGTCGTCCGGCGCGCTGGAATGGGTTGAGCAGCAGATCGATTCGCGTATCGACCGGGCACTGGACTGGATCGATACCCGACAGATCGACGTGGCGGTGCGGGCGGCGCTGGCCGATATGGCCACGACGTGCGCCGAGCGGGCAGCCTGATGCGCACCGTCGGGGGCAACACCGACCGGGTGGTGGTCGTCGGAGCGGGATTGTCCGGCTTGTCGGCCGCGCTGCACCTCGCGGGCCGCGGACGCGCCGTCACCATCGTCGAACGCCACCCCTCTCCGGGCGGCAGGGTCGGCCGTCTCGACATCGACGGCTACCGCCTCGACACCGGCCCCACCGTGCTGACGATGCCCGACATCATCGACGACACATTCGCCGCGGTCGGCGAGTCCACCTCGGACCGGCTCGCGTTGATGCCGGTCGAACCCGCGTACCACGCGTCATTCGCCGACGGCAGCGCGTTGAACGTGCACGCCGACCGCGACGCCATGGCCGCAGAGATCGAACGCTTCGCCGGAAGGCAGCAGGCCGACGGCTATCTGCGGCTGCGCTCGTGGCTGGCCCGGTTGTACCGGACCGAGTTCGACGGGTTCATCGCGGCCAACTTCGACTCACCGCTGTCGTTGCTCACCCCGCAGTTGGCCAGGCTGGCGGCCATCGGCGCGTTCAGGCGGTGGGAGCGGATGGTGCGACGGTTCATCACCGACGAACGACTGCTGCGGGTGTTCACGTTCCAAGCGCTCTACGCCGGTGTGCCGCCGCAGCGGGCACTGGCGGTGTACGCCGTGATCGCATACATGGACACCGTCGCAGGCGTGTACTTCCCGCGCGGCGGCGTGCGAGCGCTTCCCGATGCGCTGGCTGGCGCGGCGTCCGACGCAGGGGTTGACATCCATTACGGCACAATGGTTTCCGCCTTGGAGCACAGCCAGGGAAGAGTCAGCGCAGTGTGCACCGATACGGGCGAGCGGATACCCGCCGATGCGGTCGTGCTGACCACCGAACTGCCCCAGACATATCGCATGCTTGGTCGGGTGCCGCGGCGCGTGCTACCGCTGCGGCCCGCGCCCTCGGCGGTCGTCGCCCACGTCGGCTGTCGTGCCACCGGTGCCGACATCGGGCACCACACCATCGTTTTCGGCGATGCATGGCAGCAGACGTTCCGCGACATCATCGACGACGGACGGGTGATGGGTGATCCGTCGTTGTTGGTCACCAGGCCCACCGCGGGCGACCCGAGCCTCGCGCCTGCGGGCCGCGACCTGCTCTATATCCTGGCGCCGGCGCCCAATACCACTGTGGGAACAGTGGATTGGGGTGCGACCGGCGCGGCGTACGCGGAGCAGATCATCGACGTCGCCGCCCGCAGACTGCCACAGTTGGGCGTCGATGCCGAACTGCTGCATGTCGTCGACCCGGCAGGGTGGGCGCGGCAAGGCATGGCGGCCGGCACCCCGTTCGCGCTGGCACACACGTTCGGCCAGACCGGACCGTTCCGGCCCGCCAACACCATCCGTGGCATCGACAACGTGGTGCTCGCGGGTTCTTCGACGGTCCCCGGTGTAGGGGTGCCGACAGCTCTCATCTCCGGGCGGCTGGCTGCCGACCGAATCACCGGCGTCGTCAGTGGCCGCCGGCCAGCACAGGTGGTTAGAAAATGATCAGTTCCGAACTCGATGCCGCGGGAGTCCGCGATCCGGCACTGCGCGACGCCTATCGGCGCTGTCGCACCCTCAACGCTGAACACGGTCGCACCTTCTTCCTCGCGACGAGATTGCTTGCGCCGCATCAACGTCCGGCGGTGCACGCACTGTACGGATTCGCCAGGCGGGCGGACGACATCCTCGACGACCTCGACCCGTCGGTGCCGGTCGCCGAGCGGGCGGACCGGCTTCAGCAGCTCACCACCCAGCTGTTCAATCGGCTGGTGCAGGACGACACCACCGACGGCGACCCCGCGCTTGCCGCAGTCGTACACACGGCCCACAGATACGACATACCGTGGGGACTGTTCGATGATTTCCTCGCCTCGATGCGGATGGATCTGACGGTGACCGACTACCCTGACCGCGACGCGTTGAACCGGTACATGTACGGCTCGGCGGAAGTGATCGGACTGCAGATGCTTCCCGTCCTCGGCACCGTCTGCCCGCGCGAGGAAGCCGCACCGTACGCCGCGGCGCTCGGCAAGGCCTTCCAGCTCACCAACTTCCTGCGCGATGTCGACGAAGACCTGGTGCGCGGGCGCGTCTATCTGCCCGCCGACGAGCTGGCCGCCCATCAGGTCGACCGCGACGTGTTGATGTGGTGCCACTGGAATCAACGCACCGACCAGCGGGTCCGGGTGGCGCTGGCAGAGCAGCACGCCGAAACGCGACGCATCTACGACTTCGCGAAGAAGGGCATTCCGCTGCTGGCCCGCCGCTCGCGGCCCTGCATCGCGGCGGCGTTGACGCTGTACTCGGAGATCCTCGAGCGCATCGAAGAGCTTGATTTCGCCGTCTTCAACCATCGGGCCACCGTGGGCACCGGCAGGCGAATCCAGGTGGCCGCCAACGGATTGGCCAAGGCGTGGACGGCTGGCCTCCTGGCACCAAAGGCAGCAGGATTGTAGCGATGGACAATTGGCAGTACCTGCTCGTGTTGGCGACCTGTCTGGCGATAACGGCTCCGCTGGAGTTCTTCGGTCAAGGCGTCTACCGCAGGCCGCGGCGCGTCGCCGGCGCCGTCCTACCGGTTGCGGCGATCTTCGTGCTGTGGGACGCGGTGGCGATCGCGGCGCACGTCTGGACGTACAACCCGCGCTACGTCACCGGCATCGAATTACCCGGCGCCCTCCCGATCGAGGAACTCCTGTTCTTCGTGGTGATACCGCTGTGCGGGTTGCTCACCTACAACGCGGTCGAGACGATCCTGTGCTGGGCTCGGCGCAGCGAGCGACTGGAAGAACACGTCCCGTGACCGCCCTGGGTTACACGCTGCCCGCTGTGCTGGCGGTCATCGTGGTGTGCGTCATCGAGTTCGCCCTACTGCGTACCGGATTGTTCCGTCGCGCGGGCTACTGGATCTCGATGGCGATCGTGTTCGGCTTCCAGATCCTCGTTGACGGGTGGCTGACCAAACTGTCCGCACCGATCGTCATCTACGACGACCGCCACACCAGTGGACTTCGGTTTCCGCTCGACATCCCGGTCGAGGATTTCCTGTTCGGGTGGGCGATGGTCACCGCGGTGCTGCTGCTCTGGGAGCACCAGCGCAGACGTCAGACGAAGAAGGACGCCCGATGAGTCTCACCCACCGCGATGTGCCCGACGCGTTCGACGCAGGCGCAGCAAGCTACGACAAACTGGTCGGCGCCAACCCCGGCTACCATGCGCACCTTCGGATCTCCGCACAGCGGATGGAAATACCGAACGGCGGCCGCGGGTTACGCCTGCTCGACGCCGGTTGCGGCACCGGCGCTTCTACTGCCGCGCTGCTGGCGGCGGCGCCGCACGCGCAGATCGTCGCGGTCGATGGTTCGGCGGGCATGCTCGCTCAGGCGAGGTCCAAGAAGTGGCCCGAGTCGGTGCGTTTCGTGCACAGTCGCATCGAACACCTCACCGACGCCGGCGTCGTCGGCCCGTTCGACGGCATCTTCGCCGCCTACCTGATCCGCAACATCGGCGACCGCGACGCGCAGTTGCGGTCCTTCGGTTCGCTGCTGCAGCCCGGCGCCACGCTGGGCATCCACGAGTACTCGGTGCGCGATTCGCGCGTCGCCACCGCGATATGGAACGCGGTGTGCGCCGCGATCATCATCCCGAGCGGACGACTGCGCACCGGCGACGCCGCGCTCTACCGATACCTGCGCCGCAGCGTCAACGAGTTCGACGGCGCATCCGCGTTCCGGAACCGGTTGCGGAACAACGGATTCGTCAACGTGCGCAGCGCGTCGATGCCCGGCTGGCAACGCAACATCGTGCACACCTTCCTCGCGGAAGCGCCGCGATGACCGACCCCCGCCGGGTGACCCACCGAACCCACCGTGGACGCCCCGATGCGGCTGGGCTGGCACCCACGCCGCGCGTGGTCGTTGTCGGCGCGGGCATCGCCGGGCTCGCGGCGGCGACCGGATTGGCCGAACGCGGTGTCACGGTCGAGGTCATCGAGCGCGAAACCTATCTCGGCGGCCGGGTCGGCGGCTGGCCCGAACCGCTGTCCGACGGCACGTCCGGCGCGATGAACCGTGGATTTCACGCGTTCTTCCGGCAGTACTACAACCTGCGTTCACTGCTGCGCCGTGTCGATCCCGCACTGCAGATGCTGACCCCCGTCGACGACTACCCGTTGATCGACGCGCACGGCAGGCGCGACACGTTTCGCGGTCTGCCGCAGACACCCCCGTTCAATGCGCTCGCTTTTGCCTTGCGCAGTCCGACCTTTCGGCTCAGGGACATGGCGCGTCTCAACGCCCGTGCCGCCGCGCCGCTGGCCGCGGTCTCGGTGCCCGACACCTACCACCGGCTCGACCATCAGGACGCCGAGTCGTTCCTGCGCGACATCAACTTCCCCGAAGCCGCCCGCCATCTCGCCTTCGAGGTGTTCTCCCGCAGCTTCTTCGCCGAACCCCGCGAATTGTCCGCGGCCGAACTCGCGACGATGTTCCACATCTATTTCCTCGGTTCCAGCGAGGGCCTGGTGTTCGATGTCGCGAACGACAACTTCGACGTCGCGCTGTGGAACCCGCTGCGGGGCTATCTGGGTAGTCTTGGCGTGCAATTCCATACCGGCGAATCGGTGACGGCGGTCGGTGCAGGCAACCGGTTGTCGGTGCGGTCCGATTCCGGGCAGACCTACGACGCGGACGGCGTCGTGCTGGCGACCGATACGACGGCCCTGCAACGCATCGTCGAGCAGTCACCGGCCCTCGGAGACGAGGCATGGCGGCGACAGGTCGCTGACCTGCGAACCGCCGCACCGTTCGTCGTGCACCGACTGTGGCTCGACAGCGCGGTGCGTCATGACCGGCCTGCGTTCCTCGGCACGGGTGGGCGACCGCCGTTGGACAACGTCAGCGTGCTGGAACGCTACGAGCGGCAGGCCGCGGAATGGGTCAGCCGCACGGGTGGCTCTGTCATCGAACTGCATTCCTATGCGGCGACGTCGAGCGAGGGTCACGGCGAACGGCTGCTGGACCGGCTGCACGAGATCTACCCGGAGACGCGCGCGGCGAAGATCGTGGATGAAAAGGTGCTGTGCCGCAACGACTGTCCCCGCTTCGCACCGGGCGACTTCGCGAACCGTCCACGCGTCGTCACCCCGCAGGACGGCCTGGTGCTGGCCGGAGACGGCATCCGGATCGATCTGCCCGTGGCGCTGATGGAACGGGCAGCGACCACGGGGTGGACCGCGGCCAACGAACTGCTGCAGCGGTTCGGGGTGACGGGTCACGACATCCAGACGGTGCCGGTGCGGGGTCGGTCCGCCACGCTGCGCCGCCTGGCCGGCCGGGAAAGGCGAGTGCTGCAATGAAAATCGTCGACAAGTTCGCGCAACGGTGGGCGAAGACATCCCCGTTCGAGCTGTTGCCACGGACGCAGTGGTCGCAGCAGCGGCCAACGTATCGCGACGCCCAACCCGCCGTCATCACGGCGGCTTTAGAGCGGTCGCAGCGACGGCCGAGCGGCAATTGGTACGCGGTGGCCGACAGCGACAGCATCCGGAGCCGCCCCGTCAGCCTTCGCGTCGCGGGCAAGGACCTGGCGGCGTGGCGCGGCGAAGACGGCGCGTTACACGTCGGCCCCGGCGAATGTCCGCATCTCGGCGCCGATCTCAGCACGGGCAAGATCGACTGCGGCGCGCTGATCTGCCCGTGGCACGGACTGCGGCTCGACGGTAGCCGCCAATTCGGCTGGCGGCCTCAACCGTCGCACGACGACGGGGTACTGGCATGGGTACGGCTCGACGACGTCGGCGGCGAGCAGCCCACCGAAATCCCGGTGGTGCCCGCGCGGCCCGATGGCAATCGCATCAACGCCGTGACACGTCTGGTCGGCACATGCGAACCGCGCGACATCATCGCCAACCGATTGGACCCCTGGCACGGATCGTGGTTCCACCCATACTCCTTCACGCGACTGGAGGTGCTCAGTAGCCCACCGGCGAGTGACGATCTGCCCGAGGAATCCGACCGCTTCCTGGTGGCCGTCACGTTCCGGATCGGCAAACTGGGCATCCCGGTCATCGCCGAATTCACCAGCCCCGAACCACGCACGATCGTCATGCGGATCATCGACGGCGAAGGGTCGGGCAGTGTGGTGGAAACCCATGCCACTCCCCTGGGCCCTGGCGCCGACGGGCTGCCGAGAGCGGCGGTACTCGAGGCGGTGATCGCACATTCGGACAGACCAAGATTCGCGCACGCCCTGCGCGGCGCGGCGTTGATCACGCCTCTGATGCGGCGCGCGGCCGGCAGATTATGGCGCGACGATCTCGAATACGCCGAGCGGCTTTTCCATCTGCGTACTCGTTCGTGAATCGTTTCCGCATCACTGGGTATCCCGCCACCATGACCGAGAACCTCAAGAAGGGCGACAAGGTGCAGTGGCGCAGCCACGGCAGCACTGTCACCGGAACCGTCGAAGAGAAGATCACCTCTGACACCGAAAGCGCCGGTCGCTCGGTGCGTGCATCCAAGGACGAACCGCAGTTCCGCGTCCGCAGCGACAAGAGCGGTCGCGACGCCGTGCACAAACCCGACGCGCTACGGCGAGCGAAGTAGGGAAATGTCCGACGACAAGGCGACCACGTACAACGACTTCAACGACGTCGTGAATATGACCGCGGCGGAACTCGAAAAGTGGCTGGATACTGAGGAATCCAAGAAGGTTGGGCAGAAATCCGGTGGTGACGAATCGACCGGTCACGCCAGCGGTCGACGCATCATCGAACTTTTGAGGTCGAAGAAGTCCGATCTATCCGACGACGACTATTCGCACATGCGTAAAGTCGTCGGATACGCGCATCGTCACCTGGCGCAACGGCCGTCCGGTGACGTCAAAGAGTCGGCTTGGCGTTATTCGCTGATGAACTGGGGCCACGATCCGTGTAAGTGAACGGCTCCAGCAGCGGAATCTGCTGTACCGCCCACGGACTGATGGCCCACGGCAATCCAGCAGCCGAACGCAGGTCATCCCACACCACCCAGCGGTGCTCCATCACCTCGTCGGGCACCGGCCGGACAGGGCCGTCCGCCTGTGCACGGAACACCGGGCATATCTCGTTCTCCACGGTGCCGTCGGCGGCGATCGCCCGGTACCGGAAGTCCGGCAAAACGCACTCCACAGACTGCAGTGAAAGTCCGAGTTCCTGCAGAGCGCGTCGATGCACCGCGTCCGCGACGCTCTCGCCCGGCGACGGATGCCCGCAGAACGAATTCGTCCATACTCCGGGCCATGTCCGCTTGCCGAGCGCGCGGCGCGTCAACAGCACACGCCCGTCACGGTCGAACACGTAACACGAAAACGCCAGATGCAGTGGGGTGTTCCGGTGGTGGACGGCGGTTTTGGCGGCGGCGCCGATCGCCCGCCCGTCCTCGTCCACCAACACCACCTGCTCGTCCTGGGTGCGCACAGTCGTCACAGACACGATGCAGTTATACCCATTCAATCGACGCGTACTCGATGCGATCAGGGTTGTTCCGTCAGGTGGTCAACCGCGGCAGCCAGGCTGTTGACCCGCACCGCCTGTTTGGGCAGTCTCGCGGACGTCCAACCGGGTCCGCCCACCAGCACTCGGGCGCCTGCTCCGAGGACGGCCTTCACTGTTGCCATGTCCGCGGTTTGCGGCGTGTGCGACCACAGCATCACCGTCACCGCCTCGCTATGGCGCTCGACGGCGTCGATAAGTGCCGCGCTCGGCACGTCAGCGCCGAGCATCAGCGCACCGCGACCGTGATCGCCGAGCGCGGCGCGCAACGCTTCGAGCGCCAGTGTGTGGGTTTCGTGCTCGACGCACGCCAAGATGATCGTCGGGGCGTTGTCGGCGACGATGGGCAGCCGCTGCAGTGACCGCGAAACCGTCCACGACAACGCGTGTTCGACATCGATGCACCCGTCGCCTTCGGATTGCCGCGCTTCGATGGCGGCGAATGCGGGCCGGACCAACTGCTCCCACGCTTCGACCACCC
This sequence comes from Mycobacterium sp. ACS1612, assembly GCF_001667505.1. GTDB lineage: Bacteria > Actinomycetota > Actinomycetes > Mycobacteriales > Mycobacteriaceae > Mycobacterium. The sequence continues at coordinate 52,223 of NZ_LZHZ01000032.1, read as the reverse complement.
CGAAGTGACGCAGGTAGCGGTCCAACTGTCGGCCCGCGGCCACGACATCGAGGTTGAAGGCGGAGGTGATCAACGACGCCGCGTCCGGCCCGGCGGGCACCACCGCGTCCAGCGCCGCGCGTGCCGCGCTGCCGGGATTCGCGCCCGCATCGATCATTTCGCGCATGCGCTCGACGACCGCGATGTCGGCTTCGCTGTAGAGCCGGTGCCTGCCGGGACTGTGACCAGGAGGGCCGACACCGTAACGCAGATTCCAACTGCGCAGCGTCGGTACGGGAACACCGACACGGTCGGCCACCGCACCGACGGTGTACCGGGGCAGCTCCGCATCGTCGTGCGGGCGGCCGCCCTTGCGTCTGGATTTCTGGCTCACTGACTCCTCAACTCCGACAGGATAAATCCCAGGGACCGCCCTGTGACCATCCAATGCACGATCGATGCAATATTTTCTTCGGAGGGGGTACCCCTGACCGCATGAGTGCATCCGTAGATGACAAGCACAGCCGTCCCGACGGGTTGGACGATGCCACGGTCGAGGCGGTGGGAAAGGTATCCGAGGCCCTCGAATGGGTCGAGCGGGCACGCGGTGAGCTGTATTCCTTCCACCAGTTGATGGGCCGCGCGGACCTACTGCTCGGGGACGCATGCGATCTGCTGCGCGACGCCGGACACCAGGACGTCGCGGATCGGCTTGAGGAGGACGTGGTCGGCCGAAACGTGGTCTACGGGCGCTGGACGTTTCAGATCGTCGAGGATTTCGACGACAATTACTGGTCGGTGTTCCGCGATCACGAGCGCCGGGTGCGCGACGAGTTACAGCAGGGCCGCAGGCACATCTTCGAGGCGGAAATGAAGGAGCGGCGCCGCAGCCACGGTAAAGCTGGCCACGAGCGCCGCCCCTGATTGCGGCCTGTGCGCGTTTTGGAGCGGTCAGCGCTCCTGGACGCCCACAAATCGCTGATTAAGCGGTTTCCGTGATCGGGCGGTCGACCCAGCTCATCAGGTCGCGCAGCTTCTTGCCGGTCACCTCGATCGGGTGTTCGGCGTTCTGCTTGCGCAGCGCCTCGAGTTCCTTGTTGCCACCCTCGACGTTGGCGACCAGCCGCTTGACGAAGCTGCCGTCCTGAATGTCCTTGAGGATTGCGCGCATCCGCTCCTTGGTGTCCTCGTCGATGACGCGCGGGCCCGAAATGTAGCCGCCGAACTCCGCGGTGTCGGACACCGAGTAGTTCATCCGCGCGATGCCACCTTCGTACATCAGGTCGACGATCAGCTTGAGCTCGTGCAGCACCTCGAAGTACGCCATCTCGGGTGCGTAGCCGGCCTCGACCATGATGTCGAAGCCCGCCTTGACCAGTTCCTCGGTGCCGCCGCACAGTACGGCCTGCTCGCCAAAGAGATCTGTCTCGGTCTCTTCCTTGAAGTCGGTCTTGATCACGCCGGCGCGCGTACCACCGATGCCCTTGGCGTAGGACAGCGCGAGCGCCTCGCCCTCACCCTTGGGGTCCTGGTCGACAGCGATCAGGCAGGGCACGCCCTTGCCGTCGACGAACTGGCGGCGCACCAAATGCCCGGGGCCCTTCGGCGCGACCATGCCGATGGTGACGTTGGCGGGCGGCTTGATCAGGTTGAAGTGGATGTTCAGCCCGTGGCCGAAGAACAGCGCGTTGCCGTCTTCCAGATTCGGCTCGATGTCGTTTTTGAAGATCTCCGCCTGCGCGGTGTCAGGCGCGAGCAGCATGATGACGTCGGCCCACTTGGCAACCTCGGCGGGTGTATCGACCTCGAGCCCCTGCTCGGTGACCTTGTCCCGCGACTTCGAGCCCTCCTTGAGGCCGACCTTCACCTGTACGCCGGAGTCACGCAAGGAAAGCGAATGCGCATGGCCCTGGCTGCCGTAGCCGATGACGCCGACCTTGCGTCCCTGGATGATCGACAGGTCCGCATCGTCGTCGTAGAACATCTCAACTGCCACTGAACTTCCTTCTCTTTTGAATCTTCTAGCTGACTTTGGGGCTTACTTGACGGTCCCGATACCGCGCGGGCCGCGCGACAACGAAACCACGCCGGACTGTACGAGCTCGCGGATGCCATACGGCTCCAGTACCCGCAGCAACGCCTCCAGCTTCTCGGGGGTGCCGGTGGCCTCGATGGTCAACGACTCCGTAGACACATCAACGACCTTGGCACGGAAAAGATTCACTGCCTCGATGACCTGGCTGCGCGTGGTGGCGTCGGCGCGCACCTTGATCAGGGCCAGTTCCCTGTCGACCGAGTTGTCGGGCTCCTGCTCGACGATCTTGATCACGTTGATCAGCTTGTTCAACTGTTTGGTGATCTGCTCCAGCGGCGAGTCCTCGACGTTGACCACGATGGTCATCCGCGACATGTCCTTCTGTTCGGTGGCTCCGACGGCCAGCGACTGGATGTTGTAGCCGCGCCGTGAGAACAGCGACGCGACGCGGGCGAGCACGCCGGGTTTGTCCTCGACCAGCACCGACAGTGTGTGCGTCTTGGTCGTCATCAGGCGTGTCCTTCTTCGGGATCGTCGAACAGCGGGCGGATGCCGCGTGCGGCCTGGATCTCGTCGTTGCTGGTGCCCGCGGCCACCATGGGCCACACCTGGGCGTCGGCACCGACGATGAAGTCGATCACGACGGGGCGGTCGTTGATCTCCCGCGCCTTCTTGATCACGTCTTCGACGTCTTCGGCACGCTCACAACGCAATCCGACACAGCCGAGCGCCTCGGCCAGCATCACGAAATCCGGGATGCGGTGCGAGTGCGTGGCGAGATCCGTTTGGCTGTACCGCTCTTCGTAGAACAGCGTCTGCCACTGCCGCACCATGCCCAGGTTGCCGTTGTTGATGATCGCCACCTTGATCGGTGCGCCCTCGACGGCGCAGGTGGCCAATTCCTGGTTGGTCATCTGGAAGCAACCGTCGCCGTCGATGGCCCACACCTCGGCCTCCGGGCGGCCGAACTTGGCGCCCATCGCGGCGGGAACCGCGAAGCCCATGGTGCCGAGGCCGCCGGAGTTGAGCCACGTCTTAGGGTTCTCGTATTTGATGAACTGCGCGGCCCACATCTGGTGCTGCCCAACGCCTGCGACGTACACCGCCTCGGGACCGGCCATCTTGCCCAGTGTTTCGATGACGTACTCCGGTGACAGGCTGCCGTCGCTCTGCGGGCCGTAGCTCAGCGGGTAGGTGGCCTGCACGCCGCGCAGGTACTCCCACCAGTTGTCGATGTTGATCGACCCGATGGTGCCGTCCTTGCGCAGTGCCTCGATCAGATCGGTGATGACGGCCTTGACGTCGCCCACGATCGGGACGTCGGCGTGCCGGTTCTTGCCGATCTCGGCGGGGTCGATGTCGGCGTGGATCACCTTGGCCTCAGGGGCGAAGGATTCCAGCTTGCCGGTCACGCGGTCGTCGAAGCGGGTGCCGAGCGCGATCAGCAGGTCGCTGCGCTGCAATGCTGCCACGGCGCCGACCGTGCCGTGCATGCCCGGCATGCCCATGTGTTGCGGATGGCTGTCCGGGAACGCGCCGCGGGCCATCAGCGTGGTCACGACGGGGATGCCGGTCAACTCGGCCAGGTTCAGCAGTTCCTCGGTGGCCTCGCCGCGGATCACGCCGCCGCCGACGTAGAGCACCGGCTTGCGGGCCGCCGCGATCAGCTTGGCCGCCTCACGGATCTGACGGTTGTGCGGTTTGGTGTTCGGCTTGTAACCCGGCAGGTCCATCTGCGGCGGCCAACTGAAGGTGCACTGCCCCTGCAGCACGTCCTTTGGGATGTCGACGAGCACCGGCCCTGGCCGACCCGACGAGGCGATGTGGAACGCCTCGGCGATCGCCCTCGGGATGTCGTCGCCGTTGCGCACCAGGAAGTTGTGCTTGGTGATCGGCATCGTGATACCGGAGATGTCGGCTTCCTGGAAGGCGTCGGTGCCGATCAGACCGCGCCCGACCTGACCGGTGATGGCCACCATCGGGATCGAGTCCATGTGCGCATCGGCCAGCGGTGTGACCAGGTTGGTAGCGCCGGGTCCCGACGTCGCCATGCACACCCCGACCTTGCCAGTGGCGTGGGCGTAGCCACTGGCCGCATGCCCGGCGCCCTGCTCGTGGCGGACCAGCACGTGCCGCAGCTTCTGCGAGTCGAAAAGCGGGTCGTAGACCGGCAACACGGCGCCGCCAGGGATGCCGAAGATGACGTCCACGTCGAGTTCTTCGAGTGACCGGATTACGGCTTGCGCACCGGTGAGTTGGTGCGGTGCAACGCGTTTCGGTTGCGCGGGGCCGGCCTTGTGGGCTGGCTTGGCGGCAGCAGACGCGGGGTGGCCGCCATTTGTCTGCTCCGGCGGTCGCGTGGTGGGTGCGCTCACGGTGTCCTCGTTATCTCCGTCGTCGTCTCTAGGATCTCAAATCGGTGTTGGGGCAAGAAAAAACCCCCGTCAGCTGGGTCGCTGTACGAGGGTCGCGCGTTGATGCTGGTTGCTATGCCCGGCAGAAGGCAAGCGCGGCATCAACGCGCTTCCCAATTACTACGAGCAATCCCGGGGTCTGCATAACCGTCGACGGTAGCCTCTGCACTGGTCACTGGTCAAATTGCCTCGGAATGGGAGGATGGCCTCGTGAGTTCGCCCGCAACCGCCAAGGCCGTCATCAAGATCTCGCCGATGGCGCACTTCGCCGTCGGATTCCTTGCCCTCGCGCTGCTGGCCGTGATCCTGGCCGGGCCGTCGTGGTTGGTGCTGCTGCTGATCATCCCGATCGGCCTGTCGGCGCTCATCATCCGCTACCGCACCACCGCCGACCGGGACGCCGTCACCGTTCGCACGCTACTGGGCAGCGAGACGGTCGGATGGGACGACATCGCCGGTCTGCGGTTCGGCAAGAGTTCGTGGGCCTACGCCCAGTTGAAAGACGGCAGCGAACTGCGCTTGCCTGCGGTGACCTTCTCGACGCTGCCCCTGCTGACGGAGGCCAGCGGGGGCAGAGTGCCCAATCCGTACGACTAAGCCAGCGGATTGCCGCCGTTGAGCAGCACCCACACCGCCACACCACCGCCGATACCCAGCAGCAGCGCGACGAACGACCCCACGAACGGGCGGCGGGACCACCCGCGGCCGGCGTCGAATCCGTAGCGGCCGGGCCCGATCAAGATGATGGCCGCGACCACCGCGAGCAGGATGACCTTGTATTCATGGCCGTCGGTGAGGAACGACGCCAACCGGGCCTGCTCGTGCGCGGTCATCGCGTCGGCGAGCACACCCGTCACCAGGTACGCCAGCGCGCCAGCGGCCGCCACCGGCGTGAACAACCCGAGTACCAGCAGCACCCCCGCGGCGATCTGACCGCCGGTCGCCACGTACGTCAGGATGTCGGCGTACTTGAAGCCGCTGTCGGAGAGTTGTTGTTCGAGTCCGCCGAAGCCTGGTCCGCCCCACAGGCCGAACGCCTTCTGCAGTCCGTGCCCGATGAACAGCGCGCCGACCGCGAGACGTAGGAGTAGCAGACCGAGGTCCTGGGTGCCACGCCGGTCACGCGCGCGGTCGCTGAGATCGGGTTCGATCTCGACGGGTTCCGCGCCGTAGGCCCCGAGCGAATGTCGGCCGCCCGGCTGCACGTACGGCAGCGGTTCCGGGTCGCTGATCAGGCCAAACGGCTCGCCGGACGACGACTTGGCCGAGTCGTATCGCGGAATCGCGGTGGTCTCGAAGTCGCCGGCGTAGTTCGAGGTTGGAAGATCGTCCTCGGGGTCGACCAGGCTTGCAGACGCCGGGCGCTGCCACGTGTGCGGATCAGGTTGACTGGTCACGATTGCCAGGGTAAGTGCTCGTCACCGCAGAACGGAGGATTGGCGCGGCGCTTTGGCTGCCCGATTCGCGGCGGTTCACCGGCCGCGCGTGGCGCTTATCGCCGAACAATCCGTAACCTGGCTCGCATGAGACAGCGCCGGCCCGTGCGGGGTGTGATTGTCCTGCTGTGTGCGGCGTTGCTCGTCGGGTCCGGCTGCGCGCGTTTCGACCAGGCCCAGTCGCAGCCGTTCACCACCGAACCCGAACTGAAGCCCGGTCCGTCGTCGACGCCGCCTCCCCCGCCACCGCTGCCCCCCAAGCCGTTCCCGAAGGCCTGCCCGGCGCCCGGCGTAATGCAGGGGTGCCTGGAGAGCACGAGCGGGTTGATCATGCTGCCCGACAGCCAGTCGGCGTTGGTCGCGGAGCGGACCACCGGCGCCGTGAAAGAGGTGTCCACCAGGGCCGAACCCAAGGTCAAGTTGACCGTTCCGGTCGATCCGTCAGGCGACGGCGGGTTGATGGACATCGTGCTGTCGCCGACCTACTCGCAGGACCGGCTGATGTACGCCTACGTCAGCACGCCGACCGACAACCGCGTCATCCGCATTGCCGACGGCGACATCCCCAAGCCGATCCTGACCGGCATCCCGAAGGGATCCACCGGCAACACCGGGGCGCTGATCTTCACCAGCCCGACGACGCTTGTCGTCCTGACCGGCGACGCGGGCAATCCTGCCCAGGCCGCCGATCCCGGTTCGCTGGCCGGCAAGGTGCTGCGCCTGGAACAGCCGACCACGGTCAACCCGGCGCCGCCGACGACCGCGCTGTCGGGGATGGGCGCCGGCGGCGGCATGTGCATCGACCCGTCGGACGACGCGCTGTACATCACCGACCGCACCCCGACCGCCGACCGTCTGCAGCGGATCACCAAGGACTCCAAGGTGTCCACGGTGTGGACGTGGCCGGACCGGCCGGGGGTGGCGGGCTGCGCCGCACTGGACGGCACGGTGCTGGTCAACCTCGTCAACACCAAACAGACCGTGGCCGTTCGGTTGGCGCCGGACACCGGCGCTGTCACCGGTGAACCCGAGGTGGTCCGCCAAGACCAGCACGGTCACGCGTGGGCGCTGCAGTTGGCGCCCGACGGCAACGTCTGGGGTGCGACGGTGAACAAAACCTCCGGCGACGCGGAGAAGCTCGACGACGTCGTCTTCCCGCTGTTCCCGCAGGGCGGCGGATTCCCGCGCAGCAACGCCGACAACACTTAGCGCGCAACGCGTTTCAGGCGCACCCCACAATCTTGCGGCGAACGTTCCTTACCGCTCGAAAAATCGGCGAAATCTCGAGCGGTAAGGAACGTTCGGCCGGGGCTAGCCGAGCATCCGACGGGCGCACGCTTCGTGGCCGCGGAACTGTGCGGCCCGTGCCGCGGCGAGGTAGCGCTCGGCATGGTTGCGGTACCACTGCTCGTCGCCCTGCGCCGATGCGAGCATCGCCTGCATACGCAGTACGGGCAGTGCGTACAGCGTGAAGCCGGGCCCTTTCGCAGCGGCCAGCCGCTCTACCGCTATGCACGCCTCGTCCAGGTCCCCGATCCCGCTCCTGGCAAGCAGTGACTCGACCAGAACGCCTGTCCCCGTAGGGAGATCGAGCGCTCCCCCGGTTTCCAGCTGACTGGCGATGACGTGCCGGGACAGCTCGATCGCACCGTCCAGGTCGTTGACGCGCGCCTTCTGCGCTGCCAATTGCACATCGATGGTCGGAACTTTCGCCATCATGAAATCTTCATTCACCGCGGCGGACCTGGCCTTCTCGAGCAGGTCGAGGCCGAGCGCGTGATCACCATCGGATGCCGCCAGCAGGACAATTGCCCGCGTCAGCTCGGCACTGTGCAGCGCGAAGTCCTCACTGCACCGTTCCGCGATTTGCAGCGCTTCCGCGGAATCCCGTTGCGCTCCCGTGTCGGCGAGCAACGCACCGCAGGGGATGCCGAGGACGAACTTGAACATCACCATCGAGACGTATGTGGTGGGGTCGACTCGCGAGATCTCGATCGCCCGGTCGAACCCTTCCCGCCACCCCGGCAGCCCGAAAGCGCATCTGGCCGAGGCGACCATGCCGGTGGCATATGCCAACGGCGACCCGGTCAGAAAGTTGCCTTTCGTGGGGTCACCCTGCGCCAGATCGACGACACGCTGCGCCAACCGCTCGACGTCGGCCATCTCCGCCGCTTCGTACTTGGCATGGATCGCCGGATACAGCATGCCGACGGTGAGACCGGGCTGGTCGATCGAATCGATGAGACCGACGTATTCCGCTGCGGCATTTGATGCCTCACGGATGCGGCCGACGACCGCGAGCTGGGACAGGTATCCTGCCATCCCCATGGCGAGCGGAACCTGGTCCTCGGGTCGGGTGCACAACGCCCGCAACTCTTCGAAGCCGGTATCGGCGAGACCTCCGCCTGCGCGCCAGGTGCTTCCGCAGAGCAGGGCTCTGGGAACGGTTCGCATCCAGCGGCGATCTGGGTCGTCGGTGGCCAGTTCGTCGGCCAGCGCCTTCGCGCGTTGCCAACTGTTGCGGGCCGCGCCGATGTCGCGGTTGGTGAACCAATTACCGGCGCGCATATGCCAATTGAAGGCTTCGCGGATGTCGCCTCCAGCTTCCAGATGCCGGGCGATCACCGCGGCGATGTCGTCTGCGGCCGTCGCGTGGCGGTGCTCGAGCGTCGCGGCAAGGCGGCGGTGCAGTTGTGCACGTGCGGTTTTCAGCTGTGATTCATATGCGACGGTCCTGACCAGCGGATGGCGGAAACCATACTCCGCAGGCGGTGTGAACACCAGCTGGTCGATCAGTTCGGAGTGGACCAACTCGGCCAGTACGGTCGGGCCGGATTCTTCGGTGTCGCCGAGCACGGCGTCGAGAAGGTCAACGGCGAAGCGCGATCCGATGATGGCCGCCGCGTTGAGCGTTCGCTTCGCCGCAGGGGTGAGCCGGTCGATGCGGGCACCGATCGTGGCTTGCAGCGTCGGAGGCACGCTGATGTCGGCGATGTCGAGTTGGCGGCGGTATGCGCCGCGGTTCCCGACGATCACTTTCCGTTCGGCGAATTCCCTGACGATTTCTTGCACATAGAACGGATTTCCGGCCGAGTGCTCGATGATGTTGGCCGCCAACCCGGTGACCGAAGGATGCGAGCCGATGAGCTCGGTCGTCATCTCCCACGCAGCCGAGTCGTCAAGCGCGGCAAGTTCGATCGACGCCGCTCCTGGCAGCTGCGACAGCACACCGCCATACTCGGGCCGGTACGTGATCACCACCATCGCCCGGCGCGCGGGGTTGCTCGCCAACAGGTCGACCAGCAGCGCCTCACTGGCGGGATCGATCCAGTGCACATCTTCGATCACATAACCGGTTGGTGTGTCGGGCGACATCACCGATGCGCCGATCAGCGCTGCCAGCCGTCGTCTGCGCGCCTCGGCCGAGATGTTCGGCACTGCGACGGCGGTTTCGCGCACACCGACGAGGTCCTCCAGTAGGAGCAGGTCATCAGGAGCGGCGTTTCGAAAGCGGCTGCGCAGCATCACTCGACCGGTTTCCCGCTCGTCGTCGCTGATCTGCATGACGTCGCGAAGCAGCTTCGTCACCACGCCGAACGGCGCTTCGCTGGCGTGCGATTCGCAGAAGCTCGAAACCGTCTGCATCCCCGCGGTCTGCGCGATCTTCACGAGCTCGCGACAGAAGCGGCTCTTGCCGATACCGGCCGGACCGACGAGGTTGACGACGGATCCCTTGCCTCGGATGGTTTCGCCGACGATCGTGGTGACCGATCGGATCTCGTCGTCCCGTCCGACGAGGGTGGCCTCACGTCTGCCCGCCACCGCCCTGCTGGCGAGCATTCCCCGCAGTCGCCTGGCGGGAACGGGCTGGGCTACGTTCTTGATGTCGACCAGCGAGGGCTCATCGAGCACTGCGATGTGTTCGACCAGCCGAGCGGTGGATTCGCTGATCATCACGCCGCCGGCGGGGGCCACCGATTCCATTCGCTGCGCCATCCCGACAGGACTACCGAAGGCGGTGTAACTGTCGGAGGATGAACCGATTTGGCCGAACACGACGTCGCCGGAGTTCAACCCGACCCGCAGCGCCACCGGCATACGGTCGCGATGCATGACCTCTTCAGCGAGGCGACCGGCTTCCTTCTGTATCTCCAGTGCGGCCACGCAAGCGCGAATCGCGTGATCTTCCAATGCAATCGGGGCGCCGAACAGAGCCATGACACCGTCGCCGGTGAATTGCTCGACAGTGCCCCCGTACCGCTGGATGACTGCGCCGCATCTGTTGAAGATGTCGCCCATCACCTCACGGAGCCGTTCAGGGCCCAGGGCAGCTGCCAGATCCATGGACCGCTGCACGTCGACGAAAAGCACTGTCACCTGCTTGTGCTCGGCATGGTTGGCTACCGTCGCGATCGGAGATCCGCAGGCATCGCAGAACCGGGCGCCCGCGCGTGGCTCACTACCGCACCTGCGGCACGCTGAGCCTGTCATGTGGAATCCCGCGTCGTGAAATGTCTGCTGGTCAAGCGTAAGACCCGAGTGCGGCGCTCGTGGTCGATAAGCTTCATGGTCATGTTCGACGCGCAGGGTCTCTAGCCCGTGGCAACGATCCTGGCGTACACCTCGCCGGCGTTCGGGAACCTGTTTCCGGTCCTCGCGCTGCTCACCGAACTGCAGCGCCGTGGACATCGAATCGCACTGAAGACCATGGCCGATGGCGTCGCCGTGGCAAGTGGCCTCGGTATCGAGTCGTCGTGTATCGATCGGCGCATCGAAGCGACGGTGATGACCGACTGGATGGAGCCGAATGGCCGCGCAGCATTGAAGGCGGCCTTCGGCGTTTTCGGGCAGCGGGCCACCTATGAGGTCGACGACCTCGGCGACGCCATCGCCGCCGTGCAACCCGACGTGATAGTTGTCGACGCAAACTGTTGGGGCGCAGCGGCTGTGGCGGATACGTCGTCGGTGCCGTGGTTGTCGTTCTGGCCCTTCACGCCGTTTCTGCGCTCGCGCGGCATGCCGCCATTCGGTCCTGGGCTGTCGCCTTGGCCGGGCCTGCTCGGTCGATTGCGCGACGCCGCGCTGCGGCCCGTCGTGACCGGGGCGCTGGACAACGCCTTGCTCCCGCCGGTGAACGGCGTTCGTGAACGCGCAGGCGCCAAGGCGGTCCGCACCGTCGATGAATGGATAACGCGGCCGTCGCTGATCTTGGTGGCCACCGGTGAACCGTTCGAGTACCCGCACCGGGACTGGGGTGAGGCCGTCGAACTGATCGGGCCCTGCGACTTCGACCCACCGGCTGCTGTGCCGCAGTGGCTCACCGACATCGACAAGCCGATCGTGTTGGTCACCACATCGTCCGATCCCCAGGCCGACCTCCAGTTGCCGGTCGTCACCATGGCGGCGCTGGCGGACCAGCAGCTGTGCGTGGTCGCGACTTATCCGTCCGGTGTGCCCGACGGAATCGTCGTGCCCCCCAACGCCGTCGTACGAGAGTTCGTGCCGCACGGCATGGTCCTTGATCGCGCCGTCTGCGCCGTCACCCACGGGGGCATGGGCGCCACCCAGAAGGCGTTGGCTCGCGGTGTTCCGGTCTGCGTGGTGCCCCACGGCCGCGACCAGTTCGAGGTCGCCAGGCGGGTCGAGGTGGCAGGCGCGGGCACCCGCCTGCCCGCGAAACGACTGACTGAGCGCAGGTTGAAAGCCAAGGTGCTGACGACGATGTCGATGGCGTCCGGCGCGCGGCGGGTGGCCGCGGGATTCAAGGCGACCGGAGGCGTCACCCGCGGTGCGGACCTCGTCGAACAGCGGCTACTCGGCGGCCGCGGCTAGCTGCAGGCGGCCAACACCAGTTCGCGCACGCGAGCGGCGTCCGCCTGCCCCTTGGTCGCTTTCATCACCGCGCCGACGATGGCGCCCGCGGCCTGCACCTTGCCACCGCGGATCTTCTCGACGACGTCGGGGTTCGCGGCCAGCGCCTCGTCGACGGCGGCTTGCAGCGCGGAGTCGTCGCGCACGACTTCCAGGCCGCGGTCCTTCATCACCTGTTCCGGTTCGCCTTCGCCAGCCAGCACGCCTTCGACCACTTGACGTGCGAGCTTGTTGGACAGCTTGCCGTCGTCGACCAGCTTGACCACCGCGGCCACCTGCGCCGGGGTGATCGGCAGCGCGTCGAGTTCGACGCCTACTTCATTTGCCTTCTGCACCAAGAAGTTTCCCCACCAGGCGCGGGCCTGCTCACTCGAAGCGCCCTGTTCGACGGTGGCGGTGATCAAGTCGATGGCGCCGATGTTGACCAGGTCGCGCATCACCTCGTCGGAGATGCCCCAATCGTCTTGAATTCGCTTGCGCTGCAACCACGGCAGCTCGGGAATGGTCTGGCGCAGCTGCTTTACCCACTCCGCGTCGGGCGCCACCGGTTCGAGATCAGGTTCAGGGAAGTAGCGGTAGTCCTGCGCGGTCTCCTTGCTGCGACCCGGCGAGGTGTAGCCGTCCTCGTGGAAGTGCCGGGTCTCCTGCACCACCCGGCCTCCCGACTCGAGAACCGCTGCCTGGCGGCGCATCTCGTAACGAACCGCCACCTCGACACTCTTCAGCGAGTTCACGTTCTTCGTCTCGGTGCGGGTGCCGAACTCCTTCTGCCCGATCGGCTTGAGCGACACGTTGGAGTCACAACGCATCGAGCCCTGATCCATGCGGACATCGGAGACGCCCAAACCGCGCAGCAAGTCCCGCAGCGCCGTCACGTAGGCGCGGGCGATCTCAGGCGCGCGGTCACCGGTGCCTTCGATCGGCTTGGTGACGATCTCGATCAGCGGCACGCCGGACCGGTTGTAGTCGATCAGCGACGTCGTCGCGCCCGCGATGCGGCCGGTCTCACTGCCGAGGTGGGTGAGCTTGCCGGTGTCCTCCTCCATGTGCGCCCGCTCGATCTCGACGCGCCAGGTGGTGCCGTCGTCGAGCGGAACGTCGAGATAGCCGTTGATCGCGATCGGCTCGTCGTACTGCGAGATCTGGTAGTTCTTCGGCATGTCCGGGTAGAAGTAGTTCTTCCTGGCGAACCGGCACCACGGCACGATCTCGCAGTTAAGCGCCAGCCCGATGCGGATGGCCGACTCCACCGCCTTCTGGTTGAGCACCGGCAACGAGCCGGGCAGACCGAGGCAGACCGGGCACACCTGGGTGTTGGGCTCGGCACCGAACTTGTTGGCGCAACCGCAGAACATCTTGGTCGCGGTGGACAGTTCGACGTGCACTTCGAGGCCGAGCACCGGTTCGTAGCGTGCGACGACGTCGTCGTAGTCGAGCATTTCAGCAGCGGCGATCGTCATGACTCGATCGTAGTGGGAGCGGCCCAGCTCAGTTTCGGTGCCTTCCGACGAGCAGAGGGCCCACGCGCGTCAAAACTCAGCCGAAGAATTCGGCGGCGTCGTCGTAGCGCGACTGCGGCACCAGCTTCAACTGGCGCGTGGCGTCGGCGAGCGGCACCCGGCCGATCTCCTGGCCGCGCAGCGACACCATCATCCCGTATTCGCCCGCGTGGGCGGCGTCGGCGGCGTTCACTCCGAACCGGGTGGCGAGCACCCGGTCGTAGGGCGTCGGCGTGCCGCCACGCTGCACATGTCCGAGCACGGTGACGCGCACCTCTTTGTTGATCCGCTTCTCGACTTCGACGGCCAGTTGCTGCGCGACGCCGGTGAACCTCTCGTGGCCGAACTCGTCGATCCCGCCCTCGCGCAACTGCATTGTGCCCGCAGCGGGTTTGGCGCCTTCGGCGACCACGCAGATGAAATGCGAATCGCCGCGGACGAAGCGCGCCTTGATCAGTCGGCAGACCTCTTCGACGTCGTAGGGCTGCTCGGGAATCAACGTCATGTGCGCGCCGGACGCCAGCCCCGCGTTCAACGCGATCCATCCGGCGTGGCGGCCCATCACCTCGACCAGCATCACCCGCTGATGCGACTCCGCCGTGCTGTGCAGCCGGTCGATGGCCTCGCTGGCGACGCCGAGCGCGGTGTCGTGGCCGAACGTGACGTCGGTGCAGTCGATGTCGTTGTCGATGGTCTTCGGCACCCCGACGACGGGCACGTTCTCCTCGGACAACCAGTGCGCGGCGGTGAGCGTGCCTTCACCGCCGATCGGGATCAGCACGTCGATGCCGTTGTCGTCGAGGGTCTGCTTGATCTGGTCGAGCCCGGCCCGCAGTTTCTCGGGATGCACCCGCGCGGTGCCGAGCATGGTGCCGCCCTTGGCGAGCAGCCGGTCGTTTCGGTCGTCGTTGGCAAGCTGGATCCGCCGGTTTTCCAGCAGGCCACGCCACCCGTCCTGGAAACCGACGACCGACGAGCCGTAGCGCACATCGCAGGTGCGAACCACCGCCCGGATCACCGCGTTCAGCCCTGGACAGTCGCCCCCACCGGTGAGAACTCCGATTCGCATGGGTCCATCCTCCCCCGTCAGATCGCGGTTGGCAGCGGACCTCGGGCAGCTTCATACGCCGCACCGACGCGATACAGCCGATCGTCGGCCAGCGCGGGCGCCATGATCTGCAGACCCACCGGCAGGTTGTCGTCCGGCGACAGCCCCGACGGCACCGACATGCCGCAGTGTCCGGCCAGGTTCAGCGGCAACGTGCACAGGTCGAACAGATACATCGCCAGCGGATCGTCGACCTTCTCCCCCAACGGGAACGCGGTGGTCGGCGTCGCAGGCGAGATCAGCACGTCGACCTTCTTGTACGCCTCGTCGAGGTCCCGCGCGATCAGCGTGCGCACCTTCTGCGCCTGGTTGTAGTACGCGTCGTAATAGCCCGCCGACAACGCATACGTGCCGATCATGATGCGGCGCTTGACTTCTGGCCCGAACCCCGCGGCCCGCGTCATCGCCATTACTTCTTCGGCGCTGTGTGTGCCGTCGTCACCGAGGCGCAGCCCGTACCGCATCGCGTCGAACCGCGCCAGGTTCGACGACACCTCCGACGGGAGGATCAGGTAGTAGGCCGCCAACGAATAGTCGAAGTGCGGGCAGTCGACCTCGCTGACCTCCGCGCCCAGTTTCGTCAACACGTCGACCGCGGCGTTGAACGATGCGAGCACCCCGTCCTGGTAGCCCTCGCCGCGGAGTTGCTTGACGATGCCGATCCGCACGCCCTTCAGGTCACCGGACGCTCCCGCCCGCGCCGCGGCAACCACATCGGGCACCTCGGCCTCCACCGACGTGGAGTCCTTCGCGTCGTGGCCCGCGATGACCTGATGCAGCAGCGCGGTGTCGAGCACGGTGCGCGCACACGGTCCGCCCTGGTCCAGCGAGGACGCGCACGCGATCAGCCCGTACCGCGACACCGTGCCGTAGGTCGGCTTCACGCCGACCGTCGCGGTCAACGCCGCAGGCTGGCGGATTGACCCGCCGGTGTCCGATCCGATCGCCAGCGGCGCCTGGAATGCGGCCAGCGCCGCCGCGCTGCCACCGCCCGATCCGCCCGGCACCCGGTCGACGTTCCACGGATTGCGGGTCGGTCCGTACGCAGAGTTCTCGGTGGACGACCCCATCGCGAACTCGTCCATGTTCGTCTTGCCCAGGATCGGGATCCCCGCCGCGCGCAACCGCACGGTCACGGTCGCGTCGTACGGGGAGGTCCAGCCCTCGAGGATCTTCGACCCGCAGGTGGTCGGCATGTTGGTGGTGGTGAAGACGTCCTTGAGCGCCAGCGGCACCCCGGCGAGCGCGGACGGCAGCGTCTCGCCCGCGGCGACGGCCGAGTCGATGCGCGCCGCCCTGCCCATCGCCTCATCCGCGGCGACATGCAGAAACGCGTGGTACTTCTCGTCGGTTTCAGCGATCTGGTCCAGGCAGGCGCGGGTCACCTCGACTGACGACACCTCCTTGGCGGCGATCTTCGCGCCCAGTGTGGCGGCGTCGAGCCGAATTAGATCGGAGGTGCTCATGCCTCCTCCCCCAGGATCCGCGGCACCGCGAACCGACCCTCGGCCGCCTTCGGCGCCTCCGCCAGCGCCTGCTCCTGGGTCAGGCACGGCTCGACCGCGTCGGGACGGAACACGTTGACGTCCTTGAGCGGGTTGCCGGTTGGTTCGACTCCGGTGACGTCGACGGCCTGGATCTGGCTGACGTGGCCGAGGATGGCGTCCAGCTGGCCGGCGTAGCTGTCGAGTTCGTCATCGGTCAGCGCCAGGCGCGCGAGGCGCGCCAGGTGGGCTACCTCATCTCTCGAGATCTGCGACACGGCTGCCAAGCCTAGTCACCGCCGTCTGCCGCTCTTCGCGCGAGCGCTCATCGCCCGGAATGCCAGTCCCAACGCGCTGTGGAACAGTGTGCGCGTGCCTTCGTATCTGCTGCGGGTCCAGCTGGAGGATCGACCGGGCAGCCTCGGCTCGCTGGCCGTGGCGCTCGGCTCGGTGGGCGCCGACATCCTGTCCCTCGACGTCGTGGAACGCTCCGCGGGATACGCGATCGACGACCTCGTGGTCGAGCTGCCTGCCGGTTCGATGCCGGACATGCTGATCACCGCGGCGGAGAGCCTCAAGGGTGTCTACGTCGACGCCATCCGTCCGCACACCGGCCTGCTCGAGGCGCACCGCGAACTCGAGCTCATCGATCACGTCGCCGCCGCCGACGGCAGGCAGAAGCGGCTGCAGGTCCTCGTCGACGAGGCTCCGCGGGTGCTTCGCGTCGGCTGGTGCACGGTGATAGAACTCACCGAATCGGGCCCACAGCGGGTGGTCGGCAGCCCAGGCGCCCCCGAGACGCAGGCAGCCGAAACACCCTGGCTGCCGCTCGATCACGCGATGGCGCTCGACGACGAGTGGGTGCCGCAACTGTGGCGCGATATGAACACCACCCTGGCGGCCGCGCCGCTGGGTGATCCGCGCGTCGCGGTGGTACTGGGCAGGCCCGGCGGCCCGCACTTCCGGCCGTCGGAGGTGGCTCGGCTGGGCTACCTGGCCGGCATCATCGCGACCATCCTGCGCTGACTAGCCGCCTGCGGGCACCGGATAGCGGTCGTTGACGTCGGCGTTGGTGTCCTTGCGCGCGCAATGCGCACAGCAGAACACGCCGTCGGGCGTTTCGATTCCGTGTCCCAGGACCCGGCAGCCGCAATGCCGGCACTCGGGTGCCAACTGCGCCGCGGCGCATTCGACGCTGTCGAACGTCGCGGTGCGGCCGTCGTGGAAAGTCACAGTGAACGACTTGTCGTAGTGGTTGCCGCAGGTATCGCAGGTTCCCATCACGCTCCCCTTTCCTCGCCCGCTGTGTTCCCGATGCGCCGGACGGCAAACGCCGCGGTTTGGCGCGACGACGTCCCGGGTATCGATTGCGTCGGCGCGCAGCCCTTGCGCCGGACAGCCAAACACCTTAGAAGCGGAGGTTCTTCGCGTGACACAGTCGATTTCGTCGGCCCAGGACGTGGTCGAGTATCTGAAGGCGCAACACGAGACGATCAAGGAGTTGTTCGTCGAAACGCTCGACGCCGCGGACACCGCCGAGCGCGAGCGCGCGTTCACCCGCTTGAGGACGATGCTCGCGGTGCACGAGACTGCCGAGGAGATGATGGTTCACCCGCGTGTGCGCCGAAAGGTCGACAACGGCGACGCGGTGGTCGACGCGAGGCTCGCCGAAGAGCACGACGCGAAAGAGGCTCTCGCGCAACTGGAGAAGATGGATATCGGCACCGCCGAGTTCACCAAGGCGCTGATCCATCTGCAGGCAGCGGTGCTCGCACATGCGGAAAACGAAGAGACAGAAGAGTTTCCGCTGCTCGAAGAACAGCTCGACGAGGCCGAGCTGCAGAAGCTGACCGTCGCGGTGCAGGCGGCCGAGCGCATCGCCCCCACCCATCCGCATCCAGGCGTGGAACTGGGTGCGGCCAACTTCGCGTTGGGCCCCTTCCTGTCGCTGCTCGACCGGGTCCGCGACGCCATCGGCAGGGTCGTCGCCTAAACCCCGTCGGGGCCGGCGTCCAACAGCCTGCGGAAGCCGTCCTCGTCGAGGATCGGCACCCCGAGTTCCACGGCCTTGTCGTACTTCGAGCCAGGCGAATCACCGGCCACCACATAGGCGGTCTTCTTCGACACCGAACTGGCCGCCTTCCCGCCGCGCGCGACGATGGCCTCCTTGGCGTCGTCGCGAGAAAACCCGGTCAGTGAACCGGTGACGACGATGGACATGCCCTCCAATGTGCGTTCGATGCTTTCATCGCGCTCGTCTTCCATCCGCACGCCTGCCGCACGCCACTTGTCGACGATCGCGCGATGCCAGTCGACGGTGAACCACTCGACGACGGCGGCGGCGATGGTCGGTCCGACACCTTCGACGACAGACAGTTCCTCCTCCGACGCCGCCATGATCGCGTCGAGGCTGCCGTACTCGGTGGCCAGCGCGCGCGCCGCGGTGGGCCCGACGTGCCGGATCGACAACGCGACCAACACCCGCCAGAGCGGCTGGGATTTGGCCTCGTGCAGATTGACGAGCAACCGCTTGCCGTTGGCGGACAGTTCGCCGCTCTTGGTTTTGAACAGGTCGGTGCTCAGCAGATCCTCGCTGCCCAGCGTGAACAGGTCGCCCTCGTCGGTGATGACGCCCGCCTGCAGCAGCGCCGTCGCCGCCTCATAGCCAAGACCCTCGATGTCGAACGCACCGCGGCCTGCGACGTGAAACACCCGCTCGCGCAACTGCGCCGGGCAGGACCTGGTGTTCGGGCAGCGAATGTCGGCGTCGCCCTCCTTGGCCGGCGCCAGCGTCGTGCCGCACTCCGGACACGTTGTGGGCATGACGAATTCGCGTTCAGAACCGTCACGGAGGTCGACGACGGGCCCGAGCACCTCGGGAATCACGTCACCCGCCTTGCGGATCACCACGGTGTCGCCGATCAGCACGCCCTTGCGCTTGACTTCGGACGCGTTGTGCAGGGTGGCCTGGCTGACCGTGGATCCGGCGACCTTGACCGGTTCCATGAACGCGAACGGCGTGACACGCCCGGTACGCCCGACGTTGACCTTGATGTCGAGCAGCTTGGTGGTGGCTTCCTCGGGCGGGTATTTGTAGGCCACGGCCCACCGCGGCGCCCGTGACGTCGAACCGAGCCTGCGCTGCAGCGCGATCTCGTCTACTTTGACTACCACACCGTCGATTTCGTGTTCGACGTCGTGCCGGTGCTCACCCCAGTACGCGATGTGTTCGGTGACCGCGCCGATGCCTTGCACCCGCTTTGTGTGCTCGGACACCGGCAGCCCCCACGCCGCCAGGGCCCGGTAGGCGTCGTGCAGCGTCTTGGGTTTGAACCCCTCGGCGTGCCCGAGGCCGTGGCAGATCATCCGCAACTTGCGACGGGCGGTGACGGCGGGATTCTTCTGCCGCAGCGAACCCGCCGCGCTGTTGCGCGGATTGGCGAAGGGTGGTTTGCCCTCGGCGACCAGGCCTGCGTTGAGGTCTTCGAAGTCGGCGACCCGGAAAAACACCTCGCCGCGGACCTCGAGCACAGCGGGGAGCGGGAATTCCTTGGAAGGCTTGAGTTTTTCCGGCACGTCGTCGATGGTTCGCGCGTTGAGCGTGACGTCCTCGCCGGTGCGGCCGTCGCCGCGGGTGGCGGCGCGCTCCAACCGGCCGTCGCGGTAGACCAACGCCAGCGCCACTCCGTCGATCTTCAACTCGCACAGATAATGCGCCTTGTCACCGATCTCACTCTTGGTGCGCGCGGCCCATGCCGCCAACTCGTCGGGTGCGAAGACGTTGTCCAGCGACAGCATCCGCTCGAGGTGCTCGGCCGGGGTGAAGTCGGTGGCAAACCCCACACCGCCGACCAGTTGCGTCGGCGAGTCAGGGGTGCGCAGTTCGGGGTGCTCGTCCTCGAGCGCCTGTAGTTCGCGCAGCAGCTTGTCGAACTCGGCGTCGGAGATGATCGGTGCGTCGCGGACGTAGTAGCGGAACTGGTGCTCACGCACCTCGTCGGCGAGTTCTTGCCAGCGGCGGCGCAGGTCGGCGTCCGGAGCTTCGTCGGCTTGCTCGGCCAGTACCGTCTCGGGATCCGGGGTTGCCTTTGGGCTCACTCTGGTGAGGCTATCCGAGGGCCCAGACAAGGCCGTTACGCTGGCGGCATGCCGCACCCGATCATGTTCCGCGAGGACGACCTGGGGCTGGCGGAAGTGCGCAAGATCTGCCTGGCTTTCCCGGGCGCCTACGAGAAGATCTCGTGGGGCAGGCCGGTGTTCTGCGCGCCGAAGATGTTCGTCATGTACGGCGGCAGCGCCAAGACGGAGATCAAGGGCGAATACCGGCAGTACCCGCATTCCATCCTGGTCAAGGTCGACGAGAGCGACCGCAGGGCGCTCGAAGCGGACACTCGGTTCTTCTTCCCGGCCTACCTGGGCCCGTTCGGCTGGCTCGGCCTGAATTTCACGGCGCGCAAGAAGATCGACTGGGACGAAGTCGGCGAACTCGTCGACGCGTCGTTCCGGTTGATCGCGCCGAAGAAGCTCATCAAACAACTCGACGAAGTCTGATCGGAGGCCAATGAGTTTCGCCAGCCCCTTCCCCGAGGTCGACATCCCGTCCACCAGCGTCTACGACTTCCTGTTCGGTGACATCGACGACGCCGATCTCGACCGCGTCGCGCTGGTCGACGCCAAGTCGGGCCGGGAGACCACCTACCGCGAAATGATCGGGCGCATCGACGCGTTCGCCGGTGCGCTGGCAAGCCGCGGCATCGGGGTGGGCGATGTGGTCGGCCTGCTGTCGCCGAACAGTTCGGGTTTCGCGGTGGCGTTTCACGGCATCCTGCGGGCGGGCGCTACGGCCACCACCATCAATGCGCTGTTCACCGCGAAAGACATCGCCAAGCAGTTGACCGATTCGAAGGCCAGGATGCTGGTCACGGTCACCCCGCTGTTGACGCAGGCTCAAGAAGGCGCAGCAGCGGCGGGCATCGCAGATTCGGAACTGGTGGTGCTCGACGGCGAGGGCCAGGACGCCACCGGCCATCCCAACGCCGCCGAGCTGATGGCGGGCGGGGCGCCTGCACCCGAGGTGAGCTTCGCGCCGTCGTCGCATCTGGCGGTGCTGCCCTACAGCTCGGGAACCACCGGCAACCCCAAGGGTGTGATGCTCACGCACCGCAACCTGGTGGCCAACGTCGCGCAGATCCGGCCGCTGCACGGGATGGTCGCCGACGACGTGGTGTTGGCTGTGCTGCCTTTCTTCCACATTTACGGGATGACGGTGCTGCTCAACGCGGCGCTGCACGCGCGCGCCCGGTTGGTGGTGATGCCGAGCTTCGACCTCGGCGAATTCCTCGGCAACATCGCGAAGCACAAGTGCACGATCGCGTTCATCGCACCGCCGGTCGCCGTCGCGCTGGCCAAGCATCCGCTGATCGACGAGTACGACCTGTCGTCGCTCGAGGTGGTGATGTCCGGGGCCGCACCGCTGGACGCCGATTTGGGCCACGCCGTCGCCGAGCGGCTGGGCTGCCGGGTGGTGCAGGGCTACGGCATGAGCGAGTTGAGCCCGGTCAGCCACATCACGCCGTTCGACGGCGGAACGGCGAACATGGGTATCGTCGCGCCGCTGAGTTCGGTCGGCTGGACGGTGTCCAACGCCGCATCCAAACTGATCGACCCGGAAACCGGCGACGAAATCGACCCTCCCGCAGAGGGTCTCAGCCGGACCGGGGAGCTGTGGTTCAAGGGCCCCAACGTGATGGCGGGATATCTCGGCAACGAGGAAGCCACCCGGGAGACCATCGACGACGAAGGCTGGCTGCACACAGGCGATTTGGCTCAGGTCGATGCCTGCGGCTGCGTGTACATCGTCGACCGGCTCAAGGAGCTGATCAAGTACAAGGGCTATCAGGTGCCGCCCGCCGAACTCGAGGCCGTGTTGCTGTCGCACCCCGCGATCGCCGACGCGGCGGTCGTCGGGGTCAACGACGACGAAGGCGAGGAGGTGCCGAAAGCGTTCGTGGTCAAGCAATCCGGCGCCGAGCTGACGGGCGACGACGTGATGCAGTTCGTCGCAGGCCAGGTCGCCCCCTACAAGAAGGTGCGTCAGGTCGAGTTCATCGATGCGATCCCGAAGTCCGCGTCGGGCAAGATCCTGCGCAAGGACCTACGTGTGGCGACTTAGTTCCGCTGCCGCGTGCGCGCCGCGCGCCTGCCGGTAACCGAGGACGGCCCCTGCGACCGGGATCAGCAGCAGACCTGCCACGCCCCAGAGCGGATCGGCTATTCCCGCGGTCGGTGACACCACCAACTGTTCGACCACGCCTGGGTGGTGCGGCGGCGCGGGAGGGGCCGTCGGCGGGGTCAGCGGAACGGTGACGATCTGCGGTGGGGGCGGTGGCGGCGGCGCGGGCTTGGGCGCGCTCCAACCCCATCGCGGCCCGGGATCACGGGTCTGGATTCCGGGGCTGCGCCCGTCGCCGAACGTCACCTTCGGAGCCTTGATCTGCCCGCCCGTGCTGGGGGTCTGCCCGCCCGCGCTGGGACTGAAGTCATTGCTCGGCCGCTCCTGCGACGTGCCGGTTTCGCGGCCCGATCCGACCCTGCTCGACGGCCGAGTGCCACTGCCGGAGTTGGCCCCGTTGTTGATGTTGTCGTCGCTGTAGTCAGAACCGCTGCCGCGCGGATTGGCGCTCTCCGCGCCGCGCTTGCTGCTGCCGTCGTTGGTGCGGTGGCTGCCCTGTCGGGAACCCGGATCACCGACGGCGATGGCCGCGCACGGGGCGGTGACCATGAGACACGCGGCCACAACGCCGGCACCTGCCGCAATGCGGAGGTTGGCTTGGGCCACAGTTCCTCTCCCGCGAGTGGCAAAGACTTGGACAGACGTGCGAGTTGCATTCTTGCATGCCGCGGTCCGGTCAGACCATTCGTTCGACGAAACAACGCAAATTTACGTTAGCGTCGCTATTCGCTTTCGACGAAAGCGCGCAACCTCTCGATGGCGTCGTCCCAGCGCTTCGACAGCGCGTTTAGGTATTCGCTGGCCTCGGTGAGCGGTTCGGTCTCGATCCGCCAGATGCGTTCTCTGCCATTGCGTTCGCTGCTGACCAGCCCCACCGCCGCAAGCAACAGCAGATGCTTGGTGGCCGCTTGTCTGCTCACCGGAATCACTTCGGTGACTTGTGACGTCGAGCAGGGACCGCCCTCGCACAGCCTGATGACGATGCGCAGCCGGTTTGGATCGCCAAGAGCGTCGAACACCGGCGCCTTGTCGACCGCTGCGGCTGACGTACTCACAGCTTCTCGCTGAGCGCCAGATACTTGCTCACCAGTTCGGTCTGCTTCGCCCAGCCTTCGCTGTTGCCCTCGAACGCGGCCGCCCGACGCTCGGCGGGAATCTGGTCGAAGCCGGATTCGACGATGCGTAACAGCACGCCGTCGTCGGTATCGGTGAGGGTGAACTCCACCAACGTGGTCGGCCCCTGGTCGCCACTCGGGTAGGGATGCCAGCGAAACGCCAACCGCCGGTGCGGTTCGATCGCGACGATCTGCCACGTGTCCGCCGTGCCCGCATGCGGTTCCTGCATCCGTGCGACGTCCTCGTCGACGGTCGTCGGGGTGATCACCCCGGTCACCGACTTGCCCTCGACGAACGGGCCCTCGAAGCGGACGCCGAACCACTGTCCGAACTGGTCGGCGTCGCTGATGGCCCGCCACACCCGCTCGAGAGGGGCCCGCAGGAGCACTTCCTTTTCGATCCGATCCGTACTCATGTGCAACCTCCTGGTTGCGTTTTACGATAGCCGCGCGCAGCCGTATGCGCAACCTTTTGGTTGCGTCAGATCGCGTCGGGATCCTCGGCGAAGCCGTCGGCGGCCTTCTGCGCCAGTTCGACGGCGATCCGAGCCCACTGCGGCGTGGCGCCCGCGAGTCCGCACGCCGGCGTGACGCCGATGCGTTCACGAAGCACCGAGCGCGCGAACCCGAGGCGGTCTGTCACCGCTGCCGCGGCTTTGGCGATCTCCTCCGCCGACGGTCGCGACGCGGGTGCTGTCGCCGCGACGACGCCCAGCATGACGGTGCGCCCGGAGTCCACGAAGTCGCCCACTCCGTCGAGATCGGCAGCGGTCAGCGTCGATGCGTCGACCGAGATCGCGTGAATATTACTGCGTTGCAACGCTTTCCACGGCAATGCGGGCGCGCAGCTGTGCAGCACCACCTCGCCGCCCACCACGGAGACGCAGTCGTCGAGCAGGCCGATGGCCACCGGCTCGTCGACCGGGTGCACCGGCGTCAAACTGGTGACCCCCGTGAGTCTGCCCGCCAGGGCGGCGGGCAGTGACGGTTCGTCGAACTGCACCACCACCGGCGTTTGAAGGCGCTTCTGAAGCTCCGCGCGGTGCGTCGCCACGCCTTCCGCCAGCGAGCCGGCCAGGTCGCGAAGCGCGCCCGAGTCGGTGATCGCGCGGTGGCCGCCCGCCAGTTCGAGTTGTGCGGCCAGCGTGATCGGTCCGGGCGCCTGCACCTTCACCGTGCGGGTCCCGCCGCGCAGGCCCGCCTTCTCCCACGCCTCCTCGAACGCGTCGATGTCCTCGTCCAGCAGGCTGGCTGCCCGGCGCACAACGGAACTGCGGCCGCCCGCGATGCGATAGCCGCGGGGCACGGTGTCGATGCCGATGTCGACCAGCAGTGCGCCGGCACGGCCGATCATGTCGGCTCCGACGCCGCGGGCAGGCAACTCGACCAGGTGGGGCAACGTGTGCAGTTCGCCGACCACGATCTCGGCGGCTTCACGCGGTGACGACCCCGGCCACGACCCGATCCCGGTCGCTGCGGCGAAAACACTCACTCGTTTGACGATATGCGATCCGGTTAGTCTCGATCCGGAAGGGGACCACGGCATGAGAGCGTTGGCGGTCTGGTGTGCGGCGGCTCTGCTCGTGTCGGGTTGCTCCCAGACCGTCGGCGGTACCGCGGTGAAGGCGGTTGCCGGCATCGACGACGAGTCGCTGTCACCGGTCGACGTCGAGACGGTGCTGCTCGACCAGTCACGGATGCGGGCGATCACCGGCGCGGGCGACGAGCTGACCATCGTCCCGAGCATGGACGGCAAGGTGCCCGTCGACATCGATCAGCTCGCGGAAACCACTCCCGCGCAATGCAAATGGGTGTTCGAGGAGACGCAGACGTTCGGCCGTGAGGTCGAGGAGTTCCACAAGACGACGTTTCAGTATCCGCCCGAGGGTGGGTTGATCTCCGAAGGCGCCGCGGCGTATCGCGACCCGGCGACTGCGCGGCGCGCGTTCGACGGGCTTGTCGCCCTCGTCGACGGCTGCGGTGCGACGCCGTTGGGCCCGATGTTCGTCGGCGACTGGAGCTCGACGCCGGATTCGCTGCAGATGCGGACGGGCAACGGCTGCGGGCGCGACTATCGCGTGAAGACTGTCGTCCTGATGGAAGTCACGTCGTGCGCGTTCCCCGACTCCGTCCCCGACATCGTGATGACGAACCTGCTGGCGAACGTGCCGGGCTAATCCCGCGCGAACGTTCGTTACCGCTCGAAAAATCAGCGATCTTTCGAGCACAAGCGCACGTTCGGCGCCCTCAGCGGGTGATGGTCGCGCTCGCGATGACCTCGTCGCCGTCGGGGTCGGGGCGATAGAGCACCATCGTCTGGCCCGGCGCGACGCCGCTCAGCGGGGTGCGCAGGTCGACCACCAGTCGGCCGTCGCGAAGCTCGGCGACACCGTCGGCGAGGCCGCCGTGCGCGCGCACCTGTACGTCACATTCCACCGGTCCGTCCGGGGCGACACCCGAGGTGAACACCGGCTTGTCGCCGGTCAGCGTCCAGACGTCCAGCGCGGATTTGTCGCCTACCTGAACGGTGCCGGTCTCGGCGTCGATACCCGTCACGTAGCGCGGCTGTCCATCCGGCCCTGGGCCCGCGATGCCGAGGCCCTTGCGCTGGCCGATGGTGAACCCGTGGACGCCGTCGTGTTCGGCCAACACCGTGCCGCCCGCGTCGACGACGGCGCCCCGGCGCACACCGATCCGCGCGCCGAGAAACGCGCGGGTGTCCCCCGACTGGATGAAGCAGATGTCGTGGCTGTCGGGCTTCTCCGCGACGGCGAGGCCGCGACGCGCGGCCTCCTCGCGGATCTGCGGCTTGGGGGTGTCGCCGATCGGAAACGCCGCATGCCGCAACTGCTCCGCCGTCAACACGCCCAGCACATACGACTGGTCCTTGTCCGCGTCGACGGCGCGGCGCAGCCGACCGTCGGCGAGCCTGGCGTAGTGACCGGTGGCCACCGCGTCGAAGCCGAGTGCCAGCGCGCGAGCCGACAACGCGGAGAACTTGATTCGCTCGTTGCACCGCACACAGGGGTTCGGCGTCTCGCCCCGCGCATACGAAGAGACGAAATCGTCGACCACATCTTCTTTGAACCTGTCTGCGAAATCCCATACGTAGAACGGGATTTCGAGCACGTCGGCGACGCGGCGGGCGTCGCCCGCATCCTCCTTCGAGCAGCAGCCACGCGATCCGGTGCGCAACGTGCCGGGCGCCGCCGACAACGCCAGGTGCACACCCACCACGTCGTGCCCGGCGTCGACCATGCGCGCCGCAGCCACCGACGAGTCGACCCCGCCGCTCATCGCGACGAGCACCCTCATTGTTCCGCCGCCCCCGCGCTGGCCAGCGCCGCCTGGCGCGCACGGTCGACGGCCGCGGGCAGCACCGCGAGCACGGCGTCGACGTCGGCTTCGGTGCTGGTGTGTCCCAACGAGAAACGCAAAGAGCCCCGCGCGCTGGCCGGGTCGGCGCCCATGGCCAGCAGGACGTGCGACGGCTGCGCGACGCCGGCCGTGCACGCCGAACCCGTCGAACATTCGACGCCTTTGGCGTCGAGCAGCATCAGCAGCGAATCACCCTCACAGCCGCGGAACGTGAAGTGCGTGTTCCCCGGCAACCGCCCGTCACCGGTGGCGCCGTTGAGGTACACGTCGTCGATCTCGGCGAGCACACCGTCGATCAGCTTGTCGCGCAAGGACTGCACCCGCGCGCTGTTCGCCGTCAATCCCTCGATCGCCACCTTCGCGGCGGAAGCCATCGCGACGGCGCCCGCCACATCCGGTGTGCCGGAGCGCACGTCGCGTTCCTGACCGCCGCCGTGCAGCAGCGGCACACAGCCGGTGTCGCGCCGCAGCAGCAGCGCGCCGACACCCATCGGACCGCCGAACTTGTGGGCCGCGATGCTCATCGCCGACAGCCCGCTGGCCGCGAAACCCACCGGAATCTGGCCGACCGCCTGCACGGCGTCGCTGTGCATCGGGACGTCGAATTCCGCTGCGACGCTTGCCAGTTCGGCGATCGGCATGATGGTGCCGACCTCGTTGTTGGCCCACATGATCGACACCAGTGCGACATCGTCATTGGCCTGCAGCACGTCCCGCAGCGCGGCGGGCGCGACGGCGCCGTCGTCGCCGACGGGTAGCCACGTCACCTCGGCACCTTCATGCTCGGCGAGCCACTGCACCGCGTCGAGCACCGCGTGGTGCTCGACAGGCGTGGTGACGATGCGCCTGCGCCGCTGATCGGCGTCCCGGCGAGCCCAGTAGACGCCCTTGACGGCCAGGTTGTCGCTCTCGGTGCCGCCCGCGGTGAAGATCACCTCCGACGGCCGCGCGCCCAGCAGCTGAGCCAGCGACTCGCGGGCCTCCTCCATGCGTCTGCGCGCCACCCGGCCCGTGCCGTGCAATGACGACGCGTTGCCGACCGTCGCCAACACCGCCGTCATCGCCTCGATGGCAGAGGGGTGCATCGGGGTGGTGGCGGCGTGATCCAGGTAGACCGTCCTAGGCGAGGTCATAACCAGACCATGCTACGGCCATCGGCCGGCCTGCCCGAATCGGAGGTCAGGCCACCAGGGCGTGGCCGTGGCCGCGGCGCGAGGCGTCGCCGCGCACCGCCGCTTCGCACCGTGCCGCCAGCTCCCGCCGGCAGGCTCCCGGCAGCTGCAACGACTCGACCTGCACGTGAACGACCGTGCGGCGGGCCCTGACCAGTCGCCGGATCGAGGCCGTCAGCGTGTCGTCGCCGACGTACGCGGCCAGCGTCGACGGGGTGCCGTCGCGATGGGTGTAGCTCAGCCGCAGGGGCTGCACCGGCCTGGCCGCGTCGACGGCGGCCTGGAACATCGCGGGCCGAAACGGGCCGTAGGCCAGGCCGCACCAGGTGGTGCCCTCTGGGAAAGCGACGACGGTGTGGCCGGCGCGGAGCCTGGTCGCGACGGTGCTTACCACGTTCGGCAGCCGTCGCAGGCTGGCCCGATCGATCGGGATGACCTTCATGATGCGGGCCAGCAAGCCGAGAGCGGGCCAGTCGATGAGGTCGGCGCGGGCGACGAAGGATCCCGGCATGACGGCACCGATGGCGAAGATGTCCACCCACGACACGTGTCCGCTGACCACAAGCACGCCGCGCAGGTTGCGAATGGGCCCGCCGGACACCGTGATTCGCATTCCGAGGCAGCGCAGCATCAGCCGGCAGTAGCCCCGCTGCAGGTGTGAGCGGCCGGGCATCGGGACGGCGAGTAGTGGCGATGCGGACAGCAGCAGCACCGCCAGCGTCGCGCGCACCGCGATACGCCACGCCACCACCACCGAATGACCGACCGCGGCGTCGCGGTGCACACAATTGGCGTCGCAGGTCGCCCGCGGCACCCAGGGGTGTTCGGTGATCATGCCGACATCCCGGTCGCGCCGCCCATCGACCGCAGCCGCCGCAAGTAGCGGGTGTCGGCTTTGCGCTTGTCGAGCAACGCCGGGAAGTCGCCGACCCCGAAGTCGGGGTCGTGCGCCGGTTCCCCACAGACCTGCGCGCCGAGCCGCAGGTAGCCGCGCATCAGCGGCGGCACGTCGACCCGGCGCGGCGGGTCGATGTCGTCGAGGCAGCGTCCGCCCACGGTCACCGGGCGGTACGGATGCACGGTGTACTCCGAGGGTGCGGCGTGGCGGCGCCGCACGAAGTCGCGCACCCCGCGGATGCGACTGCCCGGTACCTCGTCGGCGGGACCCGCGACGGGCACGGACACGCAGCCGGTGACGTAGTCGTAGCCGCAGCGGTCCAGATAGGCCAGGATGCCGGCCCACATCAGCAGCACCACGGCGCCGTTGCGGTGATCCTCGCGCACCACGGCCCGGCCCATCTCGACCAGGGACGGCCGCAACGGGTCGAGTCCTTGCACGTCGAATTCCGTCGCGGTGTAGAGGCCGCCTGCGGCGATCGCACCCGCGGGCGGCAGCATCCGGTAGCAGCCGACCAGTTCGCCGGAGTTGTCCTCGCGGACCAGTAGGTGATCGCAGTGCTCGTCGAAGCGGTCCGCATCCCGGCCGTCCTCGGCACCGGCCAACGCGAAACCGGGCTCCGAGGTGAACACATCGTGGCGTAGCCGCTGCGCGGCCTCGATCAGGGCGGGCTCGGTGGACAACAGCAGGGTGTAGCGGGGGGTGTCGGTTGCTCCCCTACCTTCGGTGTGGGCCCAGGTAGGCGGATCTGCGGCGATGAGTACGGAAGCTGTGCTCATACGCTGCACGCTCGCTCAGCCGCCTCTCCGGACGGCATCGCGGCGGTGACGTGTCCGTGAGCGCTTGGTGACGACTTGGCCGTGGGTCAGCGATCCAGGAACACCACGTTCGACTCGACGGGATTGCGCGGGGTGTCGAGGCTGTTGGCCGGGAACGCCGGATCCGGATACCCGATCGACAGGCCGCACAGCACATTCAGCTCCTCGGGGATGCCCAGGTGCTCCCGCAGGATCTCCGGGTACGCCGCGATCGACACCTGCACGCAAGTGCCAAGGCCCCGCTCGGTAAGGGCAAGCACCAGCGTCTGTAGAAACATGCCTACCCCGACAGCGTCGACCTGCCCCAGATCGCGGTGCATGCACACCACGGCGCCCACCGGCGCCCGGAAGAACTCCCAGTTGCGCAACTGGGCCAGTCGCCGGCCGTCCTTGTCGTGACGCGCGATCCCCATCGAACCGTAGACCAACGCCCCGAGTTCCTGACGCAGTGGCAGGTAACTCTCGGGGATGCCCTTCGTCACCGGCAACTCGACGGCGGCGTGCTCGAGAAGCGCCTCGACCAGCCGGTCTCGACGCGGCCCCGAGGCGACGAACACCCGCCACGGCTGCACGTTGGAGTTCGACGGCGCGCGCATCGCCAAAGCGAACGCCTCGTCGAGCAGTTCTCGCGGTACTGGCTTGTCGCGCAGAAACATCCGGATTGACCGGCGTTGCCGCACGACATCGTCGAATTCAGTCATGACCGTGACACCCGCCGGTCCTTGCGCTGTTCGAGTTCGTCGTCGTCGACGACTACGAGCATCGGCACACCCGGCATGCAGACCATCGTGACGAGGAACCGCAGCGGACCATCGGTGCGGTTGTTGGCGTCCGAATAGTGGATGACGTCACCGCCCGGCTCCCAGAACGCCTCGCCGGCCTTGATCACCCGCGGCGCCTCGCCCTCGAGCTCGAAGAGCATCTCGCCCTCGAGCACGTAGCCGAACGACGGGCCGCCGGGGTGGCGATGCGGCGGCGCGCCCGCGCTTCCGGCAGGCCACTCGATGATCACCGTCATCACCTCGGCGTCCTCGGGAATGAAGGGAGGTTTGACGGTTTGGATGGTGGTGATGGCCTTGGCCAACTCATCGGTGTCGAACATTGTTGTCCTCCAGTCGAATTCGATGTGATCAGACGGTGACGAGGCTGTCGCGGCGCAACTGGGCGCCGAAGTAGGTGGCGTCCGCGTCGACCACGACGGGCTCGTCGACGCCCTGCTCGGCGAGCAGCCGCCGGGCCAGGTCGGCGAATGAGATCTCGTGCGGTCCGCCGATGTTGACGACGCTGTCCGCCGGCCCGGCCACCTCGGCGGCGACGTCGTCGACGGCGATCGGCCCGATCAACGCGCCCGACGCGCGAGATGCCGGGACGACCTCTTGTCCGTCGCCCTCGAGAAGGGCGACCACCTTCGAACCGATCAGGCCAGTGGCCCCGATGACTGCGATCCTCATGCGTCCACACTGACGCTCTCGGGGCCGCGTCGAACCCTTGAAAGTCCGTAGTCTTGGCCCCGCATACGCAAAAGCCCCCGAACACTCAACGTGTCCGGGGGCTGTGCGCGGAAAGCTAGCCCTTGCGGGCCTTGATCGCCTCGGTCAGCTGCGGCGCGACCTTGAACAGGTCGCCGACGATGCCGAGGTCGGCGATCTCGAAGATCGGCGCCTCTTCGTCCTTGTTCACAGCGATGATCGTCTTCGACGTCTGCATGCCTGCCCGGTGCTGGATCGCACCGGAGATACCCAGCGCGATGTACAGCTGCGGCGACACGGTCTTACCGGTCTGACCCACCTGGAACTGGCCTGGGTAGTAGCCGGAGTCGACCGCGGCACGCGATGCACCGACGGCCGCACCCAGCGAGTCGGCCAATTCCTCGACCACGCTGAAGTTCTCGGCGCTGCCGACGCCACGACCACCGGACACCACGACGGTGGCCTCGGTGAGCTCCGGGCGGTCGCCTGCGACGGCGGGTTCACGCTTGGTGATCTTCGTCGCATTCTCGGCCTGGGCCGGCACCTCGACGTTGACGACCTCACCGGCGCCCGCGGCGGGCTCGGCCTCGATCGCGCCAGGACGGACGGTGATCACCGGGGTCTCACCGGTGGACTCCGCCTCGACGGTGTACGCGCCACCGAAGATCGAGTGGATGGCCTTACCGCCCTCCTGGACGTCGACCACGTCGGTCAGGATGCCGGAGCCAATACGAGCGGCCAGCCGGCCGCCGATCTCCTTGCCATCGGCGCTGGCCGCCAGCAGCACACCGGCCGGGCTGGCCGACTCCACCAACCCGGCGAGCACGTCCACGTACGGTGTGATCAGGTAGTTCTCGGCGTCGTCGGACTCCGCGACGTAAATCTTCGCCGCGCCCGCCTCCTTCAACGCATCGGTCAGCGCCGCCGCGGTGCCCGGCTTGCCCACCACAACCGCGGAGGGCTCGCCCAGCCTGCGGGCGGCGGTGATCAGTTCGGCGGTGATCTTCTTCACGGCGCCTTCGGCGTGCTCGACGAGCACAAGTACTTCAGCCATGTGTCTGTCTTTCTGGGTCTGGTGAGGGCTATCGCTAGATGATCTTTTGGGCAACCAGGTACTCGGCGACCTTCGTGCCGCCGTCGCCCTCGTCGGTGACCTTCTCGCCCGCCGTCTTCGGCGGCTTCGGGGTCGATGCGGTGACCTTCGAACCGGCGTTGGCGACACCGACCTCGTCGGACTCGACGCCGATCTCGGCCAGCGTCAGCGTCGTCACTTCCTTCTTCTTGGCGGCCATGATGCCCTTGAAGGACGGGAAGCGCGGCTCGTTGATCTTCTCGTTGACCGACACGACCGCAGGCAGCGGCGCCTCGACGGTGAACACGCCGTCGTCGGTCTCACGCTCGCCGGTGACCTTGCCGCCCTCGACGGACACCTTGCGCAGGTGGGTCAGCTGCGGGAGGCCCAAGTACTCGGCGATGATCGCCGGAACCGCACCGCCGACACCGTCGGTCGCCTCGTTGCCCGCGATCACCAACTCGGTGCCCTCGATGGTGCCCAGCGCACGCGCCAGCGCCCAGCCGGTCTGAACCATGTCCGAACCATGCAGGCCGTCGTCGAGCAGGTGCACCGCCTTGTCCGCACCCATCGACAGGGCTTTGCGGATGGCCTCGGTGGCGCGCTCCGGGCCTGCTGTGAGCACTGTCACAGTGGACTCGGTGCCGTTGGCGGCTTCTTTCTCCTTGATCAGCAGCGCCTCTTCGACGGCGCGCTCGTTGATCTCGTCGAGCACAGCGTCGGCCGCATCCCGGTCGAGAGTGAAGTCGCCGTCGGACAGCTTGCGCTCCGACCATGTGTCAGGGACCTGCTTGATCAGGACCACGATGTTCGTCATGACTCTGGTTCGTCCTCCTCGGCAGAGGCCGGGCGACCGGCCTGCTTTACCACGTTTGAAGCAACAGCCACCATGTTACCCGCCGGTAACTTGTAGTGGTTCGCAGGAACACCATAGCTGGTCGAAGTTTGCGTTCTAGCAGCCCGTAGTCGGCGAACCGTTCGCCATCGGGCCGATCCGCGTTAGCCTGCCTTCCAATGAGCGCCTCATTCGTTACCGGTTCGGCGGGCAAGAGCGAAGCGACCGGGGAATCAACGCGGCCGCTTGGGGACAACGGGTTACCCCTTACCGGGGAACGGACGGTCCCAGGGCTGGCGGAGGAGAACTACTGGTTCCGCCGCCACGAGGTGGCCTATGCCCGGCTGGTCGACCGATGCGCCGGCCGCGACGTGCTCGAGGCCGGCTGCGGCGAGGGCTACGGCGCGGATTTGATCGCGCAGAAGGCGCGCCGGGTCATCGGACTGGACTACGACGAGTCGGCCGTCGCGCACGTGCGCGCCCGCTATCCGCGCGTCGAGATGCGGCACGGCAACCTCGCCAAGCTGCCGTTGGAGAACGGCGCGGTCGACGTCGTGGTCAACTTTCAGGTGATCGAACATCTGTGGGATCAGGCGCAATTCGTTGCCGAGTGTCACCGGG
The DNA here is from genome assembly GCF_001667505.1 of Mycobacterium sp. ACS1612. Classification (GTDB taxonomy): domain Bacteria; phylum Actinomycetota; class Actinomycetes; order Mycobacteriales; family Mycobacteriaceae; genus Mycobacterium. The sequence continues at coordinate 18,787 of NZ_LZHZ01000032.1, read as the reverse complement.
TGCTGCGGCCCGGCGGCCTGCTGCTGATGTCGACGCCCAACCGGATCACCTTCTCCCCCGGCCGCGACACTCCGATCAACCCGTTCCACACTCGCGAACTCAACGCCGCAGAGTTGACCGAACTGTTGACGGCGGGCGGCTTTTCGATGGAGTCGATGCTCGGCGTCTTCCACGGTCCCGGCCTGACCGAACTGGACGCCCGGCACGGCGGGTCGATAATCGACGCGCAGATCGCCAGGGCGCTGGCCGACGCGCCATGGCCGGAGGATTTGCTCGCCGACGTCGCCTCGGTGACCATCGACGACTTCGACCTGACGGCCGATCGGAACATCGACGACAGCCTGGACCTGGTCGCAATCGCGGTGCGCCCGTGACGACTTCCGAGCGGGCTCCCCGGTCCGATGTCGCCGGCCCTCCGGCTCCGGGGTCCGATGTCGCCGGCCCTCCGGCTCCGGGGTCCGATGTCGCCGGCCCTCCGGCTCCGGGCTTGTTCACCCTCGTCCTGCACACCCATCTACCGTGGCTGGCGCACCACGGCCGCTGGCCGGTCGGCGAGGAGTGGCTCTACCAGTCGTGGTCGGCGGCCTACCTGCCGTTGATGCGAGTGCTGCGCACGCTCGCCGACGAAGACCGCCGACACCTGGTGACGCTGGGGATGACGCCGGTGGTCACCGCGCAACTCGACGACCCGTACTGCCTGTCCGGCATGCATCACTGGCTCGCGAACTGGCGGTTGCGTGCGTTGGAGGCCATGACGCTGCGTGAACCGTTGCGCACGTTCGGCATTCGCGAGCACGCCGAGGCGGAACGCGAACTCGACGAATTCGCCACGCTGTGGCTGCACGGCGGCAGCCCGCTGCTGCGTTCGCTGATCGACGCCGGCACCATCGAGTTGCTCGGCGGCCCGCTGTCGCACCCGTTCCAGCCGTTGCTGAATCCGCGGTTGCGCGAGTTCGCGTTGCGCGAGGGCCTGGCCGACGCCGGTCAGCGCTTCGCGCACACGCCCAAGGGCATCTGGGCACCGGAGTGCGCGTACGCGCCCGGTATGGAAACCGATTACGCCGCAGCGGGTGTCGACCACTTCATGGTCGACGGGCCGTCGCTGCACGGCGACACCGCGCTGGGCCGCCCGGTCGGCGAATCGGATGTCGTGGCGTTCGGCCGCGACCTGCAGGTCAGCTACCGGGTCTGGTCGCCGAAGTCCGGCTATCCCGGCCACGCCGCGTATCGCGACTTCCACACCTACGACCACGTCACCGGGCTCAAGCCCGCCCGCGTCACCGGCCGCAACGTCCCGTCGGGTGCCAAGGCGCCGTATGACCCCGGCCGGGCCGACCACGCCGTCGACGCACACGTCGCCGACTTCGTCACGTTGGTGCGCGACCGGCTGATCAGCGAATCGGAGCGGATCGGCAGACCCGCGCATGTGGTGGCGGCGTTCGACACCGAACTCTTCGGGCACTGGTGGTACGAGGGCCCGCTCTGGTTGGAGCGGGTGCTGCGCGCATTGCCCGCGGCCGGGGTCCGCGTGGGCACGCTGTCCGACGCCGTCGCCGACGGCTTCGTCGGTGCACCGGTCGAATTGCCCCCCAGCTCTTGGGGTTCCGGTAAGGACTGGCAGGTGTGGTCGGGCGAGCAGGTCGCTGATCTGGTGCAGTTGAACGGTGAGGTCGTCGACACCGCGTTGACCACCGTCGACAAGGCGCTCGGCGAGACCGACACCCCGCCCGCCCGCAATTTCGTCGCCGATCAGATTCTCCGTGAAACGTTGCTGACGGTGTCCAGCGACTGGCCGTTCATGGTGAGCAAGGACTCGGCCGCCGACTACGCCCGCTACCGGGCGCACCTGCACGCGCACGCGACCCGCGAGATTGCCGACGCGTTGGCGTCAGGCCGCAGCGAGCATGCCCGGCGTCTTGCCGACGGCTGGAACCGCGCCGACGGGTTGTTCGGCGCCCTCGACGCCAGGCGGTTACCCCGATGACCCCCGCGAGCCGCGCATGAGAGTTCTGATGGTGTCGTGGGAGTACCCGCCCGTGGTGGTCGGTGGGCTCGGTCGACATGTCCACAATTTGGCGACAGCGCTCGCCGCGGCGGGCCACGAGGTGGTGGTGCTCAGCCGTCGACCCACCGGCACCGACCCGAGCACCCACCCGTCGACCGACGAAATCGCCGAGGGCGTACGGGTTATCGCGGCCGCGCAGGATCCGCACGAGTTCGACTTCGGCACCGACATGATGGCGTGGACGCTGGCCATGGGGCATTCGCTGGTCCGCGCCGGCCTGGTCATCCATGACAGCCGCAAGCGGCCGTGGCGCCCCGACGTCGTACACGCCCACGACTGGCTGGTCGCTCACCCGGCCATCACGCTCGCCGAATACTTCGACGTACCACTGGTTTCCACGATTCACGCGACCGAGGCGGGCAGGCATTCGGGCTGGGTGTCGGGTCCGATCAGCCGCCAGGTGCATGCCGTCGAATCGTGGCTTGTGCACGAATCCGATTCGCTGATCACGTGTTCGGCGTCGATGAGCGACGAGATCACCGAACTCTTCGGTCCGGGATTGGTCGAAACCCGGGTGATCCGCAACGGAATCGATGCCGCGCTGTGGCCGTTCGCGCGTCGCCAACCCCGAAGCGGGCCAGCGCATCTGATGTATCTGGGTCGACTCGAGTACGAGAAGGGCATTCACGACGCGATCGCCGCGCTGCCCCGGATCAGGCGCAGCCACCCCGGCACCACGTTGACCATCGCCGGCGACGGCACGCAGCTGGCCTGGCTGGTAGAGCAGACGCGAAAACACAAGGTGGCCAAGGCGACAACGTTCGTCGGCAGGCTCGACCACGACGGGCTGGTGCAGCTGCTGCACACCGCCGACGCGTGTGTGCTGCCCAGTCACTACGAACCCTTCGGCATCGCCGCGCTGGAGGCCGCCGCCACCGGCATCCCGCTGATCACCTCCAACGTCGGCGGACTCGGCGAGGCGGTGGTCAACGGGCAGACTGGCGTGTCGTTCGCGCCACGGGACGTCGCTGGCCTGGCCAAGGCCGTGCGGGCGGTGCTCGACGATCCAGAAGCCGCGCAGCGCATGGCGATTGCCGCCCGCGAACGGCTCAGCAACGACTTCGACTGGCACACCGTCGCCGACGAAACCGCCCAGGTCTACCTCGCCGCCAAACGCCGTGAACGCGAACCGCACCGGCGACGCATCATCGTCGAGCGTCCGCTGCCCAACCGCTGACAGTTCGACGGGTATCGAATCATTCCGCACCTAGCGTGCGGATATGCACACGACAAGGTTCAACCTCGACAGCGCGTTGACCCTGATCGCCGCCTACCTCGGACTTTTCGTCGGCCTGATCGACGCCAACGCGGTCAACCTCGCTCTGCCCGCCGTCCGCGACGATCTCGGCGGCGGCATCTCCGGAGCGCAGTGGACCGTCGACGCGTACAACGTCACCTTCGCTGCGGTTCTGTTGACCGCCGGATCGCTTGGCGACAAGTTCGGCCGACGCGCGCTGCTGCGGATCGGATTGACGACGTTCATCGCCGCGTCGTTGGTGTGCGCGCTCGCACCGTCTCTGCCGCTGCTGTTGGCGGCCCGCGCCGTCCAGGGCGTCGGCGCGGCGGTGATGCTGCCGCAGGGCCTGGCGATCGCCGCCGCCGCGTTCCCCGACCCCGTCGAACGCGCACGCGCGACCGCGGCATGGGCGATGGCCGCCGCGTTGAGCAGCGCCGTCGGTCCCGTCCTCGGCGGCCTGCTGACCGACAGCCTCGGTTGGCGTTACATCTTCTGGCTGAACGCGCCCGTCGGCGTCGCCGCACTGCTCATGACGTACCGCCACCTACCCGAATCGCGCGATCCGGACGCAGCGCGATTCGACGTCCCCGGACAGACGCTGGCGATGCTCGGTCTCGGCGCGCTGACGATCGTGCTGGTCGAAGGCCGGACGATGACGCCCACGTGGACCGTCGCACTGGCCGTCGTCGCCGTCGCAGGCATCGCCGCGTTCATCGCAAGCCAGCGCCGGGGCGACGACCCGTTGCTGCCGCTGGACCTGTTCCGCAGCAGCAGGCTCGTCGCCGCGCTGATCGCCACGTTCACCATGACCTTCGGCGTCTACGGCCTGCTGTTGGTCAATAGCTTTGCGTTCCAACAACAACGGGGTGCCAGCGCGTTGGCGACCTCGTTGTGGTTCGTGCCGCTTCCGGTCGCCTACCTGGTGTTCATACCGGCCGTCAACGCGCTTGCGCACCGCATCGGGCCGCGATTGCCGATCGCAGGCGGGCTGGCCTGCATGGCGTCGGGGTTGGCGGTGTACGCCGCGGTGGGGCCGCACGCCGACGTGTGGCTGATCGAACTGTCGTTCGTGCTGGCCGGCGTGGGCCTGGCGCTGACCACCGGCCCTGCGGTCGGGCTGGCGATGGCGGCGGTGCCGCTGCAGCGGACCGGGCTGGCCTCCGGCGTGGTGAACCTCGCGCGCCTGGTGGGTATCACTGTCGGTGTCGCGGTGTTGGGTAGCGCCATGGCGGCCGTCGGCGCGCAGGCAGCGGTCGCGATCGGCGGCGCGGTGCAGCTGATCGGAGCCGCGGTGGCGCTGCGCTGGGCGCGGGCCGAAACACCGACACAGAAGGAGTTCAGCCATGCGTGAGGCTGCCGAACTTCCCGCCACCGGCGACGCCGACATCGCCGCCGTGGCCTCGCTGCTGGCCGACCCGGCCCGGTGCAAGGTGCTGCTCGCCCTCGACGACGGTCGGGCGCTACCTGCGAGCGTGCTCGCCGACGAGGCGGGCATCAGTAGGCCGACGGCCAGCAGCCATCTCCACAAGCTGACCGTCGCAGGCCTGCTGACCGTGGAGACGCACGGCAGGCACCGCTACTACCGGCTGTCGGGTCCCGACGTCGGCGCGCTGCTCGAGCGACTGGCACGGCTGGCGCCGTCGCGGCCGGTCCGCTCGCTGCGCGACGGCACCCGGGCCGCCCGCCTGCGCGCGGCTCGCACCTGCTACGACCACGTCGCGGGTCGCCTCGGCGTCGCGGTGATGGGCAGTCTGCTGGATCGCGGGGCGCTGATCGGCGGCGACGGGCGCTACCACCCCGACCGTGACGGCCACGACGCGCTGAGCAAGCCCGGCCGCGATCTGACGTATGAGCTGACCGATCCCGGCCGGGAGTTCCTCACCGGCATCGGAGTCGAAATCCCAACGGGCAAGCGGCCTCTCGTGCGTTACTGCGTCGACTGGACCGAGCAGCGCCATCACCTGTCCGGCGGCCTCGGCCGCGCGGTGTTCGACCGGTTCCTCGATGCGGGCTGGGTCAAGCGGGTGCCGCGCGGACGCGCGCTCACGGTCACCGACGACGGCCGCACCGCGCTGGCCGACGCGTTCGGCATCGACTGGGACGCCTAGCGTCCGCCGAGCGACCGCGTTTGCACATAGATTCGCGGCGTGTCGCCGTGCAAACACGGTCACTCGGCGACAAGGGTCAGCGAGAGGCCTTCTTGCGTTCGATGTCGGCCAGCGCCGCAGCCAACTCGGCGCGCTCGGCGGCCGACGTCTCCCACGACAGCTTGCGGTTCTTGACCACCTTCGCGGGGGCGCCCACCGCGATCGAGAAGTCCGGGATGTCGCCCTTGACCACCGCGTGCGAACCGAGCACGCAGCCGCGGCCGATCGTGGTGTTGCGCAGGATGGTGACCTTGGTGGCGATCCACGTGTCCGGCCCGATGCGCACCGGGCCTTTGACGATGCCCTGGTCCTTGATCGGCACGTTGATGTCGTCCATCCTGTGGTCGAAGTCGCAGACGTAGACCCAGTCGGCCATCAGCACCGAATCACCCAACTCGATGTCGAGGTAGGTGTTGATGACGTTGTCGCGGCCGAGCACCACCTTGTCGCCGAATCGCAGCGAACCCTCGTGGCAGCGGATCGTGTTCTTGTCGCCGATGTGCACCCACCGGCCGATCTCCATCGTCGACAACTCGGGCGTCGCTTGGATCTCCACGCCCTTGCCGAGGAAGACCATGCCCCTGGTGATGATGTGCGGGTTGGCCAGCTTGAACTTCAGCAGCCGCCAGTAGCGCACCAGATACCACGGCGTGTACGCCTTGTTGGCGATCACCCATTTCAGGGAAGCGATGGTCAGGAACTTGGCCTGACGCGGGTCACGCAACCGGGACCCGCGCCAGCGCTTGTGCAGCGGCGCGCCCCACATCGTCGTCATGGCCGGAAAGCCTACGCGAGCACTCCCGGGTCGAGCGGTTACCCTCACGGGGACTCAACGATAGGTACGGGAAGGATCGAGTGTTCCGGCGATTGATCGTGCTGGCGTCAACGGCGCTGATCACGGGCGTACTGGCCGGTTGCGGGACCACCGATTCCTGGGTCGAAGCGCATGCCGCCGACGGCTGGCCCGCGCAGTTCGGTAACGCCGCCAACAGCAGCTACACGCCGGTCGCCGGCGCCGAGGGGCTGCGCCTGGAATGGCGCCGCTCGGTCAAGGGCACCCTGGGCGCGCAAGTGGCGCTGGGCTCGGGCAGCTACCTGGCCGTCAACGCGCAATCGCCTGCCGGGTGTTCGTTGATGGTGTGGGAGACCGACAACAAGGGCAGGCAGCGCTGGTGCACCCGGCTGTGGCCGGGCGGTGGGATGTCCAGTCCTCTATTGGACGGGTTCGACAACGTTTACGTCGGCCAGCCGGGCGCCATGCTGTCCTTCCCGCCGACGCAGTGGATCCGGTGGCGGCAGCCGGTCATCGGAATGCCCACCACCGCAAGGATTCTCGCGCCAGGCCAGCTGCTGGTGGTGACGCATCTGGGCCAGGTGCTGGTGTTCGACGCGCACAAGGGCGTGGTCGTCGGCACGCTGGACCTGCTGACCGGTCTGGATCCGACCGATTCCTCACGCGGACTGGCCGATTGCCAACCGGCGCGCCGCGGCTGCCCGGTCGCCGCGGCGCCCGCTTTTTCGCTGGACACCGGCATCATCGTCGTCAACCTGTGGGAACCGAACGCCGCGGCGCCCGTGCTGGTCGGCCTTCGCTACCGATCCGGTGATCCGGCGTCGCTGAGCCGCGAATGGTCCAGCGACGCGGTGGGGCAGGGCCCGATCGCCAGCCCGGTGCTGTCCGCCGACGGCAAGACCGTGTACGTCAGCGGCCGCGACCAACACCTGTGGGCGCTCAACGCCGCGGACGGCAAGGCGAAATGGTCTGTGCCGCTTGGCTATCTGGCGCAGACGCCGCCGTCGGTGTCGCCCGACGGGCTGATCATCGCGGGCGGCGGGCCCGGTGCCAAGCTGATCGCGGTCCGCGACAGGGGCGACAAGGGCGAGGTGGTGTGGACGCGCGACGACGTCGCACCGCTGACCACGTCGAGTCGGGCAGGCGGCGCGGTCGCCTACACCGTGGCCAAGGACGGCGACGGCGGCCAGGCGCTCGTGGTCTTCGACCCCGCCGACGGCCGCACCGTGAACACCTATCCCCTGCCCCAGGCAACGGGTTGGCCGGTCGGCGTGTCCGTCAACCACGACCGCCGCGTCGTCACCGCCACCAGCGACGGCCAGGTGTACGGGTTCGTGCCCGCCTAATTCGGCGCTACGCCAGCAGCGACTCGACCGTCGCGCGCGGCACCGACGCCTCGACGGGACCGGCCGACTCCGCGAACAATTCGCCCTGGCCGAAGAAGAACAGCAGCGCGTCGTCGGTCAGCGCGAAGTTCTGGTACTTGGCCGGATCGAGTCCGACGCTGGCGGGAATGCCGTCGATCAGGCCCTGCTGCTTCTGCAGATACTGCTCGACGGCCGGATAGATCACGTTCAGCGGCTTGGCGTCCGGCTTGAACAGCGTGTCGAAGGTGAGCGGCGCCTTCTTGCCGAGGTCCCAGTTGAAGGACTTGTACCAAGTCTGCGGATGCACACCGCCGACGTTCTGCCACATGGTGAACACCACGCTCTGCGTTCCAGCCGTCGGGGAACCCGAGCGGTATCCGGTTCCCTTGGCGTCGAGTTCGTAGGGCAGGTTGTAGGACCCCGGCATCTCCGAGACGTTGACGAAGCCGTCGCGCGCCTGGGTGAGATATGCCGTCAGCGCTTGCTGATCGGGATAGTCGTTGGGAAACGTCATGTCGAGCGTGTAGGTGGCGTTCGACGTGTGCACCGTACAGACGCCGTCAGGCCCCACCGTGCCGTTCATGTCGGCGCAGGCGGTCTGCGCCGCGACCGGCGGGGCGCCGAGCACGGCAGGCAGGACAGCGGCCGCGAGAATCGCGGCCACCCTGAGAATGCGCATCGTCGACGTCCTCGCGAGCCGGCACCGGCTTCGGCACCGGCGCATTGCTACCAGGGTACGTGGCCGCCTACCGGGACGTGCGACAAATGAATGCCGTTGCCCGGCTTGCCGCCCCGGATCCGAGCCGGGCGATGACCACCGACACGGGATGGCTGCCGCGCAGCCGCAGACGCGCCCGCAACGTGTCCGGGTCGACGTCGACGCCCCGCACCAGGATCTCGACGGCGCCGACGTCGCGCGCCGAAAGCGCCTGGCGCAATCGCCGTTCGCTGTACGTCAGTTCCTCGAGTACCTCGAACCCTCGCACGTTGTCGGGCAGTCGATCACCGGACAGGTAGGCGATGTCGGGGTCGAGCTGCCACAGCCCGTACCGGGCGGCGTAGTGCCGCACCAGACCTGCGCGCACCACCGCGCCGTCGGGGTCGACGATCCACCGGCCGACCGCCGCCACCGGGCAGTCGTCGGGGTCGGCGTCGGTGATGGTTTCGCCGGTGTCGAGTATCGTCGCGCGGCGGGTCGCCCCGGCCAGGCCTGCCGACCACAGGCACGCCTCTCGCACACTGCCCGCCAACGAAGTGACCTCGACCTCGCCGCGAAGTCCCAGTCCAGTCAGCGCGTCGAAATCGATTCCGGGCGCGCACTTTACGACCAGGTCACGGTCTCGGTATACGTCGAGCAGCGCGTCGAGGGGCGGCGTGTAGTCGGCGGGGCGCAAGCGGCGTCGTCCGCCGCTGCGCCTGGCCGGGTCGACGATGACGACGGCGTCGCGGGTGACGGGCCGCAACGCGTCGGCGCGGCAGAGGTCGACGCCGGGGACGTTGTGCGCGGCCATCGCCAGTCGGACAGCATCGATATCGCTGCCGACGACATAGGCTGCCGAACCACGGAGTGCGGCAAGCTCGGTGCCGATCGAGCACGTCGCGTCGTGGACGGTCATCCCGGCCAGCCGTTGCGCCCGGTGCACCGCCACCTTTTCCGCGGTGGCCTGCTGCAGCGCCTCGTCGGTGAACAGCCAGCGCGACGGGTCGTCGAACTTGGCGGCCGCCCTGCGTCGCAACAGCGTCGTCTCCACCAGCACCGCGGCGCGGTCGCCGAAACGCTTTCGCGCCGAAGCGATGTCGGCGACCAACGACGCGTCGGAAAACGGCAGAGAACTGACCTCCGCCAGGTCCCGCGCACCGGCGTCGGAATTCAGGTAGCCGACATCGGCGAGGCGAAACGCTACGACGGCTTGACCCCGGTCACCATCACGTTGTAGTACCAGCTCTTCGGCACCACCCGCCGCCACAGATTGTGGTCGATCCAGCTCAAGGTGATCCAGCTGTGGAACGCGAATTTCGCGTAACCCCAACCCAATCGGCCTGGCGGCACCGCGGCCTCGAAGGTGCGCAGCGGCCAGCCCAGCATCGCGGCGGTGAACTCGGTCGTCGCGGTTGACACGTCGACGGCGCCTGCGTTACGGGCCATGCGTTCCAGATCGTCTGGCGAGAACGTGTGCAAGTCGACGATCGCCTCGAGCGCAGCCGCGCGTGAGGACTCGTCGAGTTCGGCCTGCGGCCTACGCCAGCCACCGAGTCCCGGCAGCCGCGTCACGTTGGTCACCGCCCGCCACGTCAGTGTCGACAACGGACGCGCGTAGTTCTCCCCCGCATTCGTCGGCTCACCGGCGAACACGAACCGGCCGCCCGGCTTCAGCACCCGAACCACCTCACGCAGCGACAGTTCGACGTCGGGGATGTGGTGCAGCACCGCATGGCCGACCACCAGATCGAAGGTGTTGTCGTCGTACGGGATGCCTTCGGCGTCGGCGACGCGGCCGTCGATCTTTAGGCCGAGGTTCTCCCCGTTGCGGGTGGCCACCTTCACCATGCCCGGCGACAGATCGGTCACCGAACCACGCCGCGCCACACCTGCCTGGATCAGGTTGAGCAGGAAGAACCCACTGCCGCAGCCCAACTCCAGCGCCCGGTCATACGGCAGCTTGCGCAGTTCTGAGTCCGGCACCGTCGCGTCGAACAGATCGCGGGCGTAATCCACGCAGCGCTTGTCGTAGCTGATCGACCACTTCTCGTCGTAACTCTCCGCCTCCCAGTCGTGATAAAGCACCTGGGCCAGCTTGGAGTCGTGCCGGGCGGCCTCTACCTCTTCCGCCGTGGCGTGCGGGTTCGGCTCCGGAGCCGCTCCGGCGGCGACATCAGAGACGGTGTCGGTTTCCTCAAAGCTCATAACAGGGCAGCCTAAACGTCGAAAGTCGCCTTGGCCGCGGCCAGTGCCTGCGGCGGATGGTCGGAGAACCGCTTCGCCCAGGCCAGCGCAGCGTCGAAGACGCCGTCGGGGGCCACCATCTCGTCGATCAGACCCATCGCCAGGGCCTCCTTGGCGTCGACGAACCGCCCGGTGAACACCAGGTCCTTGGCCTTGCTGTCGCCGGCGGTGCGCGCCAGGCGGGCGGTGCCGCCCTGCGGTACCCGGCCGGTGAGGATCTCCGTCGCACCGAACTTCGCGTTATCGCCCGCCACCCGCCAGTCCGCGGCCAGCGCGAGGCTCAGGCCACCGCCGAGCGCGTAGCCAGTGATCGCGGCGACCGTCGGCTTCGGCACGGCGGCCAGCGCATCGACGGCCTCCCGGCACACCTGCGCGGCGACCTCGGCTTCGTCGGCGCTCAGCGTGCTCAGCTCGGGCAGATCGTCACCGGACGAAAAGATTTCGTGGCCGCCGAACACGATGACCGCGTTGATGTCCTGGCGCTGCCCGAGATCGGCTGTTGCGGAAACGATTTCGCGATACAGCTGACGGGTCAGCGCATTGCCGGGCGGTCGCGACAGCAGAAGTGTCGCGATGCCGGGTTGCGCATCGCTGCTGTGGATGGAGACGAACTCGTTCATCAGGCGTAACCGTCTGGCGCCCGACGGTTGCGGGCGGCGTTGTAGCGGTCGCTGTTGAAGAACTCGATCTCCCAGTTGCCGGTGTCCTTGTTGGCGGCCAGATGCGGTTCTACCGCGACAATCTGACGTTCGACCGCAAGCACCTCGGCGACCGTGCGACCGTTGAGCGAATCCAGTTGCGTCCAGGTCGGCGGCAGCAGAAACGTCTTGCCGTCGGCGAATTCGTCGAGCGCGGCCTGCGGCGTGGTCCAGAACGCGCGGTCGGTTTCGGTGTTGTCGCCGTCTGCCCGCTGCCCCTCCGGCAGCGCGCCGACGAAAAAGTACGTGTCGTAGCGGCGGGTGCGCTCCTCTTTCGGCGTCACCCAATTCGCCCACGGCCGTAGCAGATCCGCGCGCAGCACCAAATTCTCCTTGCGCAGGAAGTCGCCGAACGACAGCGACCTGTCCTCCAGCGCGACGCGCTGCGCGCGGTACACAGACGCGTCGCTCACGATCTGGTCCGGATCGTCGGCGGGCCCGGCGAACAGCACACCCGATTCTTCGAACGTCTCGCGGGCGGCGGCGCAAACCAGCGCCTCGGCCAGATCGGGTTCGACGCCGAACCGCTCGGCCCACCAACCGGGTTCCGGTCCGAACCACGCGATGTCGGCGTTGCGGTCGCGCTCGTCGACGCCACCGCCGGGGAACACCATCACGCCCGCAACGAAGTCCATCGCGGAGTGGCGCCGCATCAGAAAGACTTCAACTCCCCGGGCGATGCCCGGGCCCTGGTCGCGCACCAGCATCACGGTGGCCGCGGGCCGCGGCACCAGCGGGTCTGTCATTCTCTTCTCCTGTGCGCCGCCCTGCCGCGGGTGCGACGCGCGAAGTAGCGCCCGTCGACGACGTCGAGGGCGATCGACTGCCCGAACGCCTTCGACAGGTTCTCCGACGTCAACGTGTCCGGCAGCAGACCGGAATCGACGATCTTGCCCTCCGACAAGATCAGGCAGTGTGAGAACCCGCGCGGGATCTCCTCGACGTGGTGGGTGACCAGCACCAGCGCGGGCGAGTCGGGATCCTCGGCGAGATCTTCGAGTCGGGCAAGCAGTTCCTCGCGCCCGCCGAGGTCGAGGCCCGCCGCGGGCTCGTCCAGCAGCAGCAGTTCGGGATCGGTCATCATCGACCGGGCGATCAGCACCCGCTTGCGCTCCCCCTCGGACAGGGTGCCGTAGCTGCGTTCGGCGAGATGCTCGGCCCCGAGGCTTTCCAGCATGTCGATGGCCTGGTTGTAGTCGACGTCGTCGTACTGCTCGCGCCAGCGGCCCAGCACCGCGTAACCGGCGGAGACGACGAGGTCGCGCACCACCTCACCGTCGGGGATGCGCTGCGACAACGCCGAGCTCGACAGCCCGACCCGCGAGCGCAATTCGGACATGTCGGTGCGGCCGAGTCGCTCGCCGAGCACGAAGGCGGTGCCCGAGGACGGGTGATCCTGGGCGGCCGCGATGCGGAGCAACGACGTCTTGCCTGCGCCGTTCGGCCCGATGACCACCCAGCGCTCGTCGAGTTCGACTGCCCAGGTGATGGGTCCGACCAGTGTCTGGCCGCCACGACGTAGCGAGACTTTGGCGAAGTCGATCAGCAGGTCGGGGTCGGCTGCATCTGCTTCGTCGGCCACGTGCACCATCGTGCCGTATTCAACGGGTGTCGCTAACCGCGGGTCGCTCCCAGGATTTGTCTGCGAGATTGCGCGCTCAGCGCTCTGAAAGCGCACAAACCGCTACATGCCGATGACGCGGTCCGCCCTGCCCGCGGTGGCCTCGACCAGTTCGGCGTTGCGCTGGTCGGTGCGCGCCACCCAATCACGCGCAGCCTCCGGGCTCTTGCCGAATTCGATGTGGCGGGCGATTAGACGCTGCACCCTGCTGGTCTCTTCGCACGCGACGAACCACACGGCATCCATCGCGCGGCGGGCCCGCTCCCAACGCGGCTCGTCCAGCAGCAGATAGTTGCCCTCGGTGATGACCAGCCGCACGGTCGGCAGCACGACCAGCGCGGCCGCCAACGGCTGTTCTAAGGTGCGGTCGAAGCCAGGCACGTACACCGGATCGTCGGTCTCGGTCTTCACCCGCTCCAGCGCGTGCGCATAGCCGGCCGCGTCGAAGGTGTCCGGCGCGCCCTTGCGGTCGCGCGCACCGATCCGGTCCAGTTGGCCGTCGGCGAGGTGGAAGCCGTCCATCGGCACGTGGGCGACCCAGCCGTCGCCCATCTCGGCGCGGACGCGGACGAGCAGCTCGTCCACCAACGTTGACTTTCCCGCGCCGGGGCTGCCCGCGATGCCGAGGATCGCGCGCGCCGGTGCAGACGCCAGCGCGATCGCGTCGCGAGCCAGCAGATCGGCCGTCTCCACTCGCTGAGTCTGCGTCACGAGTCGTGTAGTCGCCGCGCGGCGCGCGGACCGTCGTCAACCTGCGCAGCGCGGGCGTGGATGCCCGACCGCTCCCGTTGGCAACCCGCAAGCTGCAGATCGTCGACCCGCAGTTCGCCCGACGCCTCGGCGATGGAACCCCACCCGCTCACCGCCAACACCCTCCCCGGCGTGATGCGCAGGAACAGTTGCACCAGCGGGCCGATCCCGAACGCGTACAACACCGTGCCGACGCCGACGGTCCCGCCGAGCAGCCAGCCGACCGCCAGCACCGTCGCCTCGATCGAGGTGCGGACCAGCCGCACCGAAAGACCAGTGCGCACAACCAAACCCGTCATCAGGCCGTCGCGTGGACCGGGGCCGAGCGCCGCGCCGATGTACAACACCGTGCTGAACGCATTGAGCACGACCGCGCCCACCATCATCGCGATGCGCACCGGAAGCGACGTAGGCGTCGGCAGCAGCCACAGTCCGGCGTCAACAGTCACCGAGATGACGATGACGTTGGCGATCGTGCCGATGCCCGGCCGGGTCCGCAGCGGAATCCATGCCAACAGCACGACCACTCCGACCACCGCACATGCCACACCGATGGTCATGCCGGTGTGCCGCGCCAGGCCCTGGTGGAACACGTCCCACGGATCCAGGCCCAGCCCCGACCGGACCATCACCGCCATCGAGAAGCCGTAACCGCACAGCCCGACCAGCAGCGCCGCGCCGCGCAGAGTGGCCTTACGCATGGTGGGGAAAACGAATCCGGATCAGATCCAATTCCTGCCGGACGCGTTCGGCGTCGCGGTCGACGAATTCCGCAGGCAGGGACTCCGCCGGATCAAAAAGCCGGGCCAGCAACCAGCCCAGTCGAGATATCCAATCAGTGCTCATGACCCGATGATCACGACGAACTGGCTTGCTTTTCAATAGCCAGTTAGGGCAGACTGGTCTGCAATGTCGATAGAAATGCACGCAAGAGCGCTCGATGTGGACCTTTTAGCCCGGGAACTGGGCAACTGGCGCACGTCCAGTCAGAGCGGGCCGGCATACCAGGGCCTCGCCGACGGCATCCGAATGCTGATCATCGACGGCCGGCTTCCCGTCGGTGCGCAACTGCCAAGCGAACGCGCGCTCGCCGACTCGCTGCGGGTCTCGCGCACCACCGTTACCGCCGCCTACACACAGTTGCGCGACGACGGCTACCTCAACGCCCGGCGCGGTGCGCGCAGCACCACCGCATTGCCCGTCTCTGCGGGCACGCCGATCTCCCGCGTGGCCCTGCCCGCGGCCAGCCTCGCCGAGGCGTGTCTGGCCGCTCCGGCAAGCGCAATGATGGACGCCTTCGCCGACGCCGCCCGCGAGGTGATGCCGTATCTGCACGACATCGGCGTCGAACTCACCGGGGTTGCACCGCTGCGCGAGGCAATCGCCGAAAGATATTGCGCCAGAGGGTTACCCACCGAGCCAGACGAGATCATGGTGACCACCGGAGCGCTGCACGCCATCGGACTGGTCCTGGCGACCTACACCCAATCCGGCGACCGCGTGCTGGTCGAGCAGCCGACCTATCACGGCGCGCTGTCGGCGATCACGACGTCCGGTGCGCGACCGGTGCCGGTCGCGATCAGCGACGACGGATGGGACCTGGACGCGATTCAAGCCGCGGTCCGTCAACTCGCGCCCAATCTGGCCTATCTCGTCGTCGACAACCACAATCCGACCGGCATGACGATGTCGGAGATCGATCGAAGGCGGCTGGGCAGCATCATCGCCGAAACCCGCACGCGCACAATCATCGACGAGACCATCGCCGACATGTGGTTGGACCGGCCTGCGCCGCCGCCGATGGCGGCCTACATGCCCTCGCGACGTGACCTGCTGATCACCGTCGGGTCGGTGTCGAAGTCGTTCTGGGGCGGCTTACGCGTCGGCTGGCTCCGGGCCGAACGCAGCACGTTGGCGACCATCGCCACCGTCCGACCGTCCGTCGACATGGGCACGCCGATCGTCGAGCAGTTGGCCGCGGCGCGGATGTTCGCCAAGGAAGACGAGTTGCTCGCCGAGCGACGTGAGATTCTGCGCCATCGCCGAGAGTTGTTGAGAAGGCTTCTGCGCGAACATCTTCCGGATTGGACAGCCAACGAGAGTCACGGCGGCATGTCGTTGTGGGTGCGGCTGCCCGCACCCACGAGCTCGGCCTTGTCGGCGGCCGCGTCGCGTCTCGGACTGGTGATACCACCTGGCCCGCGCTTCGGTGTCGACGGCACGTTGGAGCGGTTCATCCGGGTGCCCTACACGCTGCCGGAGGATCAGCTCGCCGAGGCCGTGGAGTTGCTTGCCCGCGCGTGGCACAGCGTGACAGGCACGTCGGCCCCTGGTTCTCGCGCGGTGGTGGTCTAGCCCTTCATGAGTTCGCCGACGTGCGCGCTCACCGAATCCGCAAGGCCGACAAGGTCGTACCCGCCTTCGAGGACCGCGACGACGCGCCCGTCGCAGTTCTTCTCCGCCGACTCCATGATCGCGCGCGTCACCCAGGCGAAATCGTCGGCCGTCATCTGCAGTGAGCCAAGCGGGTCGCGCTCGTGGGCGTCAAAGCCTGCGGACACGATGATCAGTTCCGGGTGAAACGCGTCGAGCGCGGGCAGGATTCGGTCTTCGAAGGCTTCGCGCAGTTCGACGCCACCGTCGCCCGCGGCCAACGGCGAGTTGAAAATGTTGCCCGCACCGGTCTCCGAGGTCGCGCCGGTGCCGGGGAACAGCGGCATCTGATGCGTGGAGGCGTACAGGACGCTCGGGTCGTCGTAGAAGATCTCCTGGGTGCCGTTGCCGTGGTGAACGTCGAAATCGACGATCGCCACCCGCTGCAGGCCATGCTGTCGCTGGGCGTGCCGCGCACCGATGCTGATGTTGTTGAACAGGCAAAACCCCATCGCCCGTTCGGTTTCCGCGTGATGACCCGGCGGCCGGCACGCGACGAACGCATTCTGCGCTTCCCCGCGCAGCACCTTGTCGACGGCTTGCACCGTCGCGCCGACGCCGCGCAGCACGACCTCCCACGTCGACGGCTCCATCATGGTGTCGCCGCCGTCGAGGTACACGTAGCCTGCGTCGGGGCGCGCCGCCTCCAGGCCGTCGACGTACCGGTTGCTGTGCACGTAGCGTGTGGTGTCCAGGTCGGCCAGTTCGGCCTCTTCGCGAACCAGCGGATCGAATTCGGGCCGACCGAGCACCGACTCGACCACCCGGTACCGGTCGGGCCGCTCCGGGTGCCCGTGTGCGGTCTGGTGATTGGCGAAGCACGAATGGTGCAGAAGCAGCGTTGTCATGGCGCTCAGTTCCTCGTCGAATACTGTATGCAGAGCCTAGCGCACCCCGAGACCGCGCCGGTAGGACTACTCGGGAATTTCGACGCGCCGCACCACACCGTCGCGCGAGTCGGCGGCCTCGATCTCGCCGCGGGTGACGCCGAGGATGAACAACACGGTGTCGAGATACGGGTGGCTCAGCGACGCGTCGGCCACCTCCCGCAACGCGGGTTTGGCGTTGAACGCCACCCCCAGCCCCGCCGCAGACAACATGTCGATGTCGTTGGCGCCGTCCCCCACCGCGACCGTCTGTTCCATCGGAACTCCGGCTTGAGCGGCAAAGTCCCTCAGCGCCTTCGCTTTTCCGGCACGGTCAATGACGGGACCGATCACCCGCCCGGTCAGTTTCCCGCCGACGATCTCCAGCTCGTTGGCAGCGACGTAATCCATCTTCAGCTCATGTGCCAGCGGATCGATGACCTGGCGGAAGCCGCCGGAGACGATGCCGCAGTGGTATCCGAGCCTGCGCAGCGTGCGCAGCGTGGTCCGTGCGCCCGGCGTCAGCTCGATCTGGTCGGCGACGTCGTCGAGCACTTCGGCCGGCAGCCCTTCCAGCGTCGCGACCCTGCGGTGCAACGACTCCGCGAAGTCGAGTTCCCCGCGCATGGCGGCCTCGGTGACCGCGGCGACGGCGGCCTCCGCACCGGCGCGGGCGGCCAGCATCTCGATGACCTCACCCTGGATCAGAGTCGAATCGACGTCGAACACGATCAGCCGCTTGGCCCGTCGCGACAGGCTGTAGTCCTCCAGCGCGATGTCGACGCCCTCTTCGACGGCCACCCGCGCCATCGCGGCCTGCAGCTGTTCGTAGACGTCGTTCGGCGGCACCGACACCCGTAGTTCCAAACCCGTTACGGGATAGTCGGATACACCACGGATGAAGTCGATGTTGACGCCGAGCGCGGCCAGTTCGCGCGCCACCACGCCGAACGACTCGGCGGTGATCGGCCTGCCCAGCACGACGATGGTGTGCGTGGACGGCTCGCGCATCACCGGCATGGAATCGCTGCGCTCGATCGTGACGTCCAGACCGACACCGTGGATGGCGTCCTCCACGTCGCGGCGGAGGTCCGCTCCCCCGGCCACGTCGGAGGCACCCACCACGAGCACGCCGAGCGTCAGCCGGCCCCGGATGACGACCTGTTCGACGTTGAGCAGCTCGACCTTGTGGCGGGACAGCACCTCGAACAACGCCGACGTGACACCCGGTTGATCGTGCCCGGTGACGGTGATGAGCAGCGATGAGCGCTCGCGCGGAGTGGGGTTACCACCCGCCCGAAGGGCAGGGGGACCGATGGGTGGTGCCACCTTTCGACCTTTACCCCCGACGACCCGAGAAGGTCAGGTGCGGACGTGCTCGTCGTCGAGCCGCGTCACGTCGCCGTCGTCCGGCCCGTGTGCCCGGCCGACGTGGGCTTCGGCGCGCATCCGGTCCACCATGTGCGGGTAGTGCAGTTCGAACGCCGGACGCTCGGAGCGGATGCGGGGCAGCTCGGTGAAGTTGTGCCGCGGCGGCGGGCAGCTGGTGGCCCACTCCAGTGAGTTGCCGTAACCCCACGGGTCGTCGACCAGAACCGGCTCGCCGTAGCGCCAGCTCTTGAACACGTTCCACACGAACGGAATGGTCGAAACGCCGAGAATGAAGGCGCCGATCGTCGACACGATGTTCAGCGTGGTGAAGCCGTCAGTGGGCAGATAGTCGGCGTAGCGGCGCGGCATGCCCTCATCACCGAGCCAGTGCTGCACCAGGAACGTGGTGTGAAAGCCAATGAACGTCAGCCAGAAGTGCAGCTTGCCCAGCCGCTCGTCGAGCAGGCGACCGGTCATCTTCGGGAACCAGAAGTA
>NZ_LZHZ01000031.1 GCF_001667505.1 Mycobacterium sp. ACS1612 | reverse complement strand
ATCCGGAACATCGTCATGCCCGGCGCGCGCATGCACACCACGGTGGTGATCATGTTGACGCCACCAAGGATGGTGCCAAGACCACCGACACCCAGCCCGAGGATCCACAAATCACCGCCGGGGCCAGGGGAGTGGATCGCGTCGGTCAGCGGTGAGTAGGCGGTCCAGCCGAAGTCCGCCGCGCCGTTCGGGGTGATGAAGCCGCTCAACGCGATCAGGGCGCCGAATACGAACAACCAGAAACTCAGCGCGTTCAGCCGCGGGAAGGCCACGTCGGGGGCGCCGATCTGCAGCGGCAGCACCAGGTTGGCGAACCCGAACACGATCGGGGTCGCGTAGAACAGCAGCATCGCCGTGCCGTGCATGGTGAACAGCTGGTTGAACTGCTCGTTCGACAGGAACTGCAACCCGGGCAGCGCCAACTCGGTGCGCATGAACAGCGCCATCAGCCCGCCGATGAAGAAGAAGATGAAGCAGGCGACGCAGTACATGATGCCGATCAACTTGTGATCGGTCGTAGTGATGAGCTTGTAGACCAAGTTGCCCCTCGGCCCGAGCCGGGCCGGAAATGGACGGCGAGCCTCGAGTCGTTGTGCAGGTGGCGCTTCAGTCGTCATGTGCATCCCCCGATCCGCCAGGACCTTCAATTCATTATCAGCCTCGATAGCTGTCGCTAGGGACTTTTGTCATCGAGTCGGCCCATAAGCTGTCCCGATGCGATTGGCGGGACAGGTCGCCGTCGTCACCGGCGGGGCGCTGGGCATCGGCGGCGGCATCAGCAGGCGGCTCGCGGCGGCGGGTGACCCGACGACTAGGCCGCCGTCGTGGAATTCCTGGCCTCCGACGACGCCAGGTTCGTCACCGGCCAGACCATCCCGGTGGACGGCGGCACGCTGGCCGCTTCCGGGTGGTATGCCCGCGCGGACGGCAAGGGCTGGACGAACATGCCGAACGAGGCGTGAACTGCCTCAAGCACTTCCGCGTGCCAACAGGCGGCGGGTGCGCTCCGGAATCTCCGGTGGCAACGTGTCGACGATGTCGGCGAGGGTGCATGACGCCAGGCTGGTCAGCCAGGCCTCGTGCGCGCGCCCCATGATCGTGGCCAGAATGCATCGTTCTTGACACTCCTCGGCGGGTAGGGCACCCCGCCCCTGCTGGCGGATCTCCCGACAGAGGTACGGGTCGGCGCTGCCGTCCACAGCTTCGACGATGTCGAGCACGGTGATTTCAGACGCCGGGCGCGCCAGGCGGAAACCGCCGCGCGGACCGGTCGTCCCGGTCAGCACACCTGCGCGGACAAGCGCCGCCAGGTGCTTGGCGAGGTACGCCTGTGGCACACCGAAATGGGCGGCGAGCGCAGCCGCGCTGGCCGCATCGCCATCGGGGAGCTGCGCCAGCGAGGCGGCGCAATGCAGCACCCACTCCGTGCCTTCGGGAAGCTTCACGGTTCCAGATTAGGGAATATCAGCTCTATTGTGGATATTGAATGTCCATAATTATCCAACCAACAGGGAGAGTTCACATGCGCGTTGCAGTAGTCGGTGCCACCGGCCGTATCGGAACGTTGACCATCGCCGCACTCGAGCGCGATGGTCACGAGACTGTCGCCATCAGTCGCAGTCGCGGCGTGGACGTGGTCACCGGGGTGGGCCTGGACGAGGCTCTGGCCGGGGTGACCGCAGTGATCGACGTCAGCAGCAACGAGTCAACCGAGGAGTCGGAGACGGTCGGATTCTTCACCACCGCGGCGAAGAATCTGCTCGCCGCCGAGCAGCGCGCCGGCGTCACCCATCACGTCGCGCTGTCCATCGTGGGCGTCGACAAGGTGCCGGGGAACGCGCACTATGCCGGCAAGCGGGCGCAGGAGGCCGCGGTGGCGGCCGGACCCGTGCCGTGGACGATCGTGCCGGCCACACAGTTCTACGATTTCGCGGCGATGGTCGCCGGGTGGACCGAGCAGGACGGCGCTGCCCCGATCGCGCCGCTGCTCGTCCAGCCGATTGCGCCTGCAGATGTCGCGGACATCCTCGCGCGCGTCGCCGTCGGAGCTCCGCAGAGGCGCCACCGCGATGTCGCCGGCCCCGACACCCAGGACCTGGTGGACATGGCTCGGCGCACGATCGAGGCCCGCGGGCAGCAGCTCCGGTTGGTTCCCAGCTGGCGGAACGGCCTGTTCGACGTGTCGATGGCCGGCGAGGTGCTCCTGCCGTCGGCGGACGCTGAGTTGGCGCCCACCACATTCGAAGACTGGCTGGCCGCCGAGGCGCTACACACGAATGCCAAGGCATCGGCGTGATTTTGGCGGAGCCTAAAGGGTGTCCGAGGGTTGACTTCGCCACCTACGACACGGGTCGAGACATTTCAACTGAGTGATAGACCCGGGTGCGATGGTCACCAGACCGTCATCGGCCGGCTCGCCATTTTCTGAGGAGGCGGGTGATCAGCGCAGCTGCGACAAGCCATGGCCCCCCTACGATCAGCGGGTCCAACCAGATGTGGCGGGTGTCGACTCTCTTTCTGCTGACCCGGGACTTCACCCCGTTGCGCGTCCATTCCGCCTTGACTCCGGTTTGAGTGATCGGGTTGTCCGGTCGCAGTGTTGCGATCGAGCGGATGTGGTGCTCGGCGGCATCGACACGGTCGGCGTAAAGGAGGATGAGCCAGTGCAGTGCGCGGCCCTCGCTGAACTTGTAGGCGAAGCGGCGCATGATGCCGGAGACGCCACTGAGCGGCTGAGCGGTGCCGAATGCTGGGGTGAGGAAACGGTGCTCGACTGACCGCTCTCGCGGCGTTTTCTCGGGTTGACGCTCCGGAAAGTCCCACCAGGCACCGGTGTCGAGGAACTTCAGCTTGGGCACTGAGGGCCGATCTTCCTTATTGAGGTCGGCGCCCCAGCCGGGGATTCGCTTCTGCAGGCTGTCTGTATCGGGCAGGGGCGGATGGTCGGCTGTGTAGGCGGGCAGGTGTTCGGTCGTTCGTGTCATGAGAATTCTCCTGTGGGGCTTGTCAGTTGGCGTTGACGGTGATGATCGGTTTGATGATGTCGTCGAGTTTGGAGGAGAACATGTGGTAGCCCTCGGCGATGTGCTCGAGCGGAATCCGGTGAGTGACAATGTCGCTGGGCTTCAAGTAACCGTTCTGAATGTGTGTGAACAGTCGGGGCCATTGCCGCTTGACCGGTGCTTGGTTGGTGTGGATGGTTAGACCCTTGTTCATCGCGTCGCCGAACTTGACGGCGCTGAACATTGGTCCGTATGCGCCTACTACCGAGACGGTGCCGCCCTTGCGAACTGAGTCGATGGCCCAGTTCAGTGCAATTGGGGAGCCACCCTGCAACTTGAACTTAGCGGTGGTGACGTGCTGGAAGAGGTTGCCGTCAGCTTCGGCGCCCACTGCGTCGATGGCCACATCGGCGCCCAGGAAGTCGGTGGCTTTCTTCATCTCCAGCACGATGTCGCCGTACTCGCCGAAGTTGTACGTCTCGGCGTGGGCGAAGTCCCTGGCCTTCGCGAGCCGATAATCCAGATGGTCGATGACGATCACCCGTCCGGCGCCCATCAGCCACGACGACTTTGCGGCGAAGAGGCCTACCGGCCCGGCGCCGAACACCAGCACTGTGTCGCCTTCGACGATGTCGCCGAGTTGGGCACCGAAATATCCCGTCGATAACGCATCCGTGCACAGCAGGGCGTCCTCGTCAGCCATCCAGTCGGGAATCACCGACGGCCCGACGTCCGCGAAGGGAACACGAACGAACTCAGCTTGCCCACCGTCATAGCCGCCGCACGTGTGTGAGTAGCCGTAGATTCCGCCGACTGCGGTCGCGTTCGGATTCACGTTGTGGCAGTTCGAATACAGTCCCCTGGCGCAGAAGTAGCACGAACCGCAGTAGATGTTGAACGGCACCATGACTCGGTCGCCGGGCTTGATGTTCTGTACCGACGGGCCGACTTCGTCGACGACGCCGATGAATTCGTGCCCGAATGTGTGGCCGACCCGGGTGTCGGGCATCAGACCGTGGTAGAGGTGCAGATCGGACCCGCAGATCGCAGCGAGCTGGACTCGCACGATCGCATCATTGGGATGCTCGATGCGCGGGCGCTCCTTCTCCTCGACGCGCACCTTGTATGGTCCGCGATAAGTCATTGCCTTCATGTGACCCCCTATGTTGGAAGAGCGTGAGTGATGAGCCCGTCTTCTACCCACGGCGTTACCGCTCAAACAAAGCTCGACGCCGGAGCGGCATCCACCCGGAGCAAACATCTTAAGCAGGCATTCACACGGCATATTGAGCGAGACACTCTGCGGCATAGGGCTGTTGGACATGGCCATGAGGGCGTAGCGCGGTATGGCTAACCATCACATCCTCATCTTGACCCTCACAGGCCGAGGAGATGGCGAGAATTGGACACGGCAGTGCATTCCCTGGCAGGTCACGACTAGCCGAAGCAATTACGGGTAGCTCCCGCCTGACAGATGAGATACGTGTCGAGCTCGCGCTGTGCCTTGGTCTGCGTTGACAGAAGTGGCTGCGTGTCTCCCCAGGGAAGGATGTCAGCGGTGCAGGATTTGCCGCCCAGGAGAGCCGATTTGCCGTGGCTGCGTTCGGAACGAGGCGGCGGCGACACCGCGGCCGACGACGACCAGAACTCGACTGAGGGTGGAGGGTCAACGTCGGAGGGCAACCTCGAACTGTTCTTCGATCTGGTGTTCACGTTCGCCATGTCGCAGGTCACTCAGCTCATGCTGCATGATCTGTCGCCGAGCGGGTTCGGCCGTGCGGCGCTGGCACTGCTCGCGGTGTGGTGGGCCTGGGTCGGCTACACCTGGCTGATCAACACCTTCGACAGCCGAGGCGTCCGGCACCAAGCGATTGTGATCGCTGCAATGGCTGCGATGCTCGTCGCTGCCGCGGCGCTGCCCATGGCGTTCTCCTCGGCGGCGTTCGTCTTCGCGATCGCTCTGTTGATGGTTCGATTGATCCACGTCGCAAAGTTCGTCGCCTACTCCTCACACGAGGACGCTGAGATGCGGCGCAGCGTTTCGCGGATAGCGCCGGCCTTCGTCGCCGCACCTGCCTGCATCGTGGCGGCCGCCTTCGTTGACACGCCCGGCCGCGAACTGCTCTGGGTAGCCGCCGCGGTGATCGACTACGGCGCACCGGCGGTGCTCGGCCTCGGTGGATTTCGTGTCTCACCGTCCTACTTCGTATCGCGCCACGGCTCGATCATCATCATCGCGCTGGGGGAGGCGATCGTCGAATTAGGCGCGGGCGCAACCGATCTCCACCGCATCGAGGTGATCGCCGCCCTGGTGCTGGGTGTTGCCATCATGGCGACGTTCTGGTGGACCTACTTCGGTCTGACGGGCGGAGCCGAGCAGCGGCTGGAACAGGCCACCGGTACAGAACGGGCCCATCTCGCGCGCGACGCCTACAGCTATCTGCATCTGCCGCTGGTGGCCGCCGTCATGCTGTTTGCTGTCGGCGCCCATGGCGCCGTCGCGCACGCCACCGCCCCGTTGCCGCTCTTGTCTGCCAGCGCGCTCGCCGGGGGCATGGCGCTGTTCTACCTAGGCGACGTCGCCTATAGATGGCGCGACCACCGACAGGTTCCGGTCGACCGGACCGCAGCCGGCCTTGCTGCCGCGGCGACCTTGCCGGTGCTGTTACATGTGCCCGCCATCGGGGCACTCGGCCTGCTCACCGGCATCGGCTGGGTCCGGCTGGCCTGGGAACTGTGGCGACGGCCGCGCATCGGCCCCGGCGTCGCGGGACAGGCGCGCTGACGTAAACGGCCGGTGAGTCGAGTGAGTAGCACAGGAGGAAGGTTAAGCAGCCAGCCGACACTGAAAAGTCAAGCGGCGCATAGAGCGCCACGACACCGACAGGAGGACAATGTCACACACACGACGCCTCTCGGGGCGAAAGATCGCGGTGCTAGCAGCCGATGGCTTCGAAAAGGTTGAACTAGTCGTTCCACTGCGTGCACTGCAGTTGGCCGGTGCAAAGGTCGACATCGTGTCGTTGCGTAAAGGCCGTATCCGGGGAGTGAACCTGCACATGCCCGCCAGCCGGGTCGGTGTGGACAAGCTGGTTACCGACGCCGACCCCGACGCATACGACGGACTGCTGCTCCCAGGGGGCTTCATCAATCCCGATCTGTTGAGGCAGTCGGCAGCTGCGCGGGATTTCGTCCGTGCGTTCGACCACAACGGAAAGCCAATCGTCACGTTGTGCCACGGTCCATGGGTGCTGGCATCCGCAGGACTGCTCACCGGCCGGACGCTGACCTCGTGGCCCGGCATCCGTGACGACTTGATCAATGCAGGCGGCACCTGGCTCGACCGCGAGGTCGTGCGGGATCGCAATCTCGTCACAAGCCGGGGGCCTCAGGACTTGCGGGCGTTCGTGCCTGCCATGCTCGACATCTTCGCCGAGCCGACGAGTCAACAGCAGACGGTCCCTGACCATGCGAGCTCCGATCCGGCGCTCGACAAGCCGCTTGGTTGGGCGATGGCCGCCTTGCACTGGTCACCGAAGCCTTCGGCGACTGCCCTTACCAGCGTGGCAGCTGCCGCGCTGACCCCTCCTCTACGCAGACGAGTGTCGATCCGGAAGCCGCGGTTGTGACTACGTCGGTTCTCCTACTTGCGGATCCGGGCGCCCCGGCGGCCTTGGCAGAAGAACTGTCGGAGGATTTGCCGAAACTGCTGCCGCGTGATTCGAAGTCATCGTCGCCCTGGGCGGTTTCGGTCCAGACGGGCTCCTACCCTCTCTCCGAACAGGCCTCGCTTGCCGAAGTCCTCGAGGTGGTCGATCCAGCAGGCCAACGGCAGGATGTCGTCGTCTACGTGACCGATCTGCCGCGTCGTGACGGCACCCAACCGGTGGTCGCAGACATCAGCGTGCCGCAGCGCTTCGGTGTGATTTCCGTGCCGAGTGTCGGGGGACTGTTGATCAGCCGGCGAGTGCGGACGATGGTCAAGTCTGTTGTCCACGAGGTCACGGGGGAACGCGACGCCAAGGCTGCTGCCTTCAGCCGGTTGACGAGAACCGAAGATCAGGGAGCGGTGCGATACGCCGCGCCGTCCCGGTTCGCACGGCTCCGCCTGCTCATGGGCATGGTTTATGCGAACCGCCCGTGGAAGCTGGCCGCGGGTATGTCGCGGGTTCTCATGGCAACTTTCGCGACCGGAGCCGTCAGCTTGGCCTACCCGACGATCTGGCAACTTTCTTCAACGATGGGCTCGTGGCGACTGAGCGTGACAACGGTTCTCGCCACCGCGGCCATGGTCGCGTGGCTGATCGTCAACCACAAGCTCTGGGAACGACCGAGTTCGCCGATTGAGCGGGAACGGGCAGCTATGTACAACACGTCGACTGTCGTCACGCTGACCACTGGTGTCGTCGTTCTGCACATGACATGTTTCCTGCTGCTCTTGCTGACGGCATGGTGGACCTTGCCTCCGCAACTGCTGCAGCAGAGTCTGGGCCACCCGGTAGGCGCGGCAGATTATTTGAGGTTGGCATGGCTGGTGGCCGCGGTCGCCACGTTGGGAGGCGCCCTCGGGTCTGGTTTGGAGGATGACGACGCGGTCAAGCAGGCGGCTTACGGAGCGCGCCAACAAGAACGGTTCGACCGCTCTGGACCGGCCGCCGACGGATAGTTCCGTTAATGACGGCCCCTTCTCCCGCACCGACCGGCGCGTACGGTCAGCACGCCAGCCCGAGACTTCGAGATGCAGCGCGCTTTCTCAAGTCAAGATCTGGCTAGTGGGCTTCTCGGCGTAGAGGAAACGCCACGATCGGGCAGCCGCATGAAGATTGAATCTGGTATCGACATCACGCAGGTCATAACCGGTCAATTCACGGATCCGCGCTAGCCGGTAGCGAAGTGTGCTGCGGTGGATGTGCAGCGCTTTGGCGGATTCGTCGTAATTCCCTCCACTTTCGAGGTGTTCACTCAGGGTCAGAACAAGCTGCGACTTCTTGGTCAAGTCATAGTCCAACAGGGCGCCAAGCCATTGCCGAATGAAGTCCTCGACGGCTCCGCTTGCATGGGCTGCGTCGATCAGACGGTAGAACCCGAGTTCGTCGTAGGTTGATGCGCCGGCGGGCACCGTGGAATGGAGCCGCACACTCAGGGCGCGTCGGGCCGCGGCGAACGACCTCGGAAAGTCTGCTGGTTCATCACAGCGCGACCCCATGCCGATGGCACACGAGGCTCCGCCGAGCAACTCGCTCAGCGTGCGGTGAAGCGCTCGGGGGTCTGGGCGGCCTTCGGCCAGAAGCACCACCAGTTGCCCGCGACGGCCCTGCAACGTGTTGAGGTGCAGGGCTTCAGCGGCGCGGTTGACAGCGGTGGCCACCATGGCATCGGATCCGGCCGAAGTGTGGACGAGGACAACGTAATTCGGACGCCGAAGGTCGTGGCCCAGCGCCTCCGCCTTGGCGACGGCACTGACTGGGCTGGCCATTCCGGCGATGACGTCAGCGACAAATTCACGCTGAGCACCGAACTCCGCCTCCGCGAGACTCCGCTGGTGGGCTAACTCGTAGCCCAGCAGTGTGCGTGCGACGTTCAGGGCGAACAGATGTTCTTCAGTTACCTGCCTGTGTGGGTCGACGATAGCCAACACGCCGTGGATCTCACCGTGTGCCCGGATGAGCAGGGCGACGCGATTCTTCATCCGCATAGGGCGTGGCCGACCGGCCAGCATGCCAAGTTCGCGCTGATACTGCCGAGGCTTCGTTTTCGGGTAGGGCACCGGCCGGCCCGGGCCGGACCAGCATCGGAGGTTGCCCAACCGGTCCTCCAGAACTACTGGCAGCGCGGTCAGTTCATGTAACGCGTCGGTGATTGCCTGCTCGCCGTCGTTGGCCACGGCCGCTTCCATGGCCTCATGGACGCGCGTCCGGCTCTGGAGTCGTTGTCGCGCGCCGGCGAGGTCGGTGGTCGCCTTGTCGAGTTGCTCGGTGTACCGCTCCTCCTGCTGATGAAGGGTCAGACACGCCAGGGCGGCGCCCGTCTGATTCGCGAGCACCGTCAACAACTGGACATGCCGGCTCGACGGTTCGCTCATGGCGCTGACGATGAGCGAGCCCTCAACGACGTTGTGGTGACGCAAGGGGAACGCCCAAGCCCATGAGCGCTCAGGGATTGCCAGTCGACCCGTACCGCCGGCTTCGGCGACGAATTCCCCCATCTCGGGCCGCTCGTCGTCACCCTGCGGGCACGGCTGCCATCGACCATCGACGAGGAGGTATGTGCCTTCGGTGCGACACGGACCTAGGCGCGTCACCGCAGCCCCGGCGTAGTCGAGGATGCCCGCAGCGTCGAGCTCCTCGAAGCTGAGCGCGGATAGGGCGGCCAGCTCAGCAGCTGCCGGGGTATCGCCCAACGGTGCGGACGTCACGGTCTGACATCCGCACGGATTGATCGATTCTCCGGCAACTGCGGCTCCTTACCAGTCGCTCCGTTGCTGCACATCTAGTCGATCGCGCGACAGACCGAAGCACTCGACAGTCGGGCCTACCCGCGTCGTACTCGGCTAAACGCCGAGCGCACGCGAGTACGAAGGACATCACGGCAGAGTTGCAGGAGTCGCCAGTGTTCGGTGGGCACTGGCACTGAGGTTTCGGGTGGCTCGTCGAGGGGTACTTTCAAGCGGTCGCGCTTCAGCCCGAGGAGTAGACCCGTGTCCGGGAAGCTCTTCTGCCTTGAGGTATCAGCGGGCTGCCGGATCTTTTGACCAACCAGTCAGCTATGGACTTAGTACCGCTATGACTGGGCCCTCATTTCGGTTCGCGCGCACCACATAAAGCTGCGCGCGCCCGATTCCATGCCGACTTGACTCACCTCGACGGCACCAAAGGAGTTAGTTCATGACCATCAACAATCCAACCGCCACTCGTCGCACGGACACACCGAGCACCGTTGCAAACTCGCATCCCACCCGGGTCCGACGCGGTGACGAGACGAAGGCTTTCTACAAGACAACGGAATTCATCGTCTTCATCGTCGCGACGGTTGGAGTGCTGCTTGCGTCCTACATGGTTAGGACGAGTGGCGCGCACGAAGACTATTTCCGGGCCGATGAGGCGTGGCTGTATGTAGTGATCCTGAGCGTCGGCTACATGGTCAGCCGCGGGCTTGCCAAGTCCGGCAGCCGCCATCATGACGACGACGCCTAACTAGGCGTTATGGCCGCACGGCGGCTTGTAACGACGAATCGCTCCGGGCCCCTCACTGAAGATGAGGGGCCCGGAGTTTTCGGCGGCCCGATCAGATCCTTTGTCCTGTCGGTAGTGGTGCCATCACCGTCACCGGGGCCCATGACTAGCGCAGTCGCATGGGCGGTGACCGCAGCCAGCAAGTTTCGTGAGGTGCTGCGACGGGTCACAGCGAGCGCGCCGACATCAGTCGCGTCGCCGGATGTGTCGAGCCCAGGTTCACGCTGTGCGCTGCTTCGATCCGGACAAGCTGATCTGTTTTTGGGGCCTGCGCGTTGTATTGCAGACCGGAAGTTGGACCACTTTCGCCGGTGCCTGAATGGGCATGCCATCAAACGCGATGCTCGGTGGACTTCAGCAAATACAGCAACGCAGCGCCGGGACCGGGTTGCGCTGGGGGTGAAGCTATCGCGCTGACTGTCGCTGATGTCGAATTCCTTAAGCGGCGATTTCAGTGCACCGCAACGCTGTCCAGGTCGGCCAGGAGTTCTGGGTCGGACATACGAAGGGCAAAGAGAATCGGATGGTCCTGATGGCGGCATCGGTGCTATCCCGGCTTGCGGTGCGGTGTGAAGGCCACCGATGATTTGCTGTTCCCAGCGCGTTACGGCGGGTATCTGAAGCGGCCGAGTTACAACTCAACGGGGTGGTTCAACCAGGCCGTCGAGCGTGCAGAAGCGCAGACGATCACGCCGCATGATCTGCGGCACACGTGCGCGAGTCTGGCGGTCAGTTCCGGCGCGAATGTCCTTGCGGTGTCGCGGATGCTCGGGCACAAGGACCCGAGCGTCACACTGCGGATATACGCCGACCTGTTCGACAGCGACCTCGATGCGGTCGCCGTCAATCTCGACGCAAAAATCGCGGAGAATGTCCAAACCGTGTCCAAAGAGCCTGCCGACAGGCGGCGCCGCAAAACCGCCGTCTAGCTGCGACGATGCGACGAGAGAATTGTGTCCGAGGGGGGACTTGAACCCCCACGCCCGTTAATAGGGCACTAGCACCTCAAGCTAGCGCGTCTGCCATTCCGCCACTCGGACCAGTTGGGCAGCTAAGGCTATCGGATCGGACAGCCCGCGCCCAAACCGAGTGGCCCTCTCAATGGTACGAATGGTGACTGTGACAATCCCTCCCAACGCCGAAGCCGAGGTGGTCGACCTCGTCAGTGCACTCATCCGCTTCGACACGTCGAACACCGGCGAGCCCGAAACCACCAAAGGCGAGGCCGAATGCGCCCGCTGGGTGGCCGAACAGTTGGAGGAGGTCGGTTACACCACCCAGTACGTGGAGGCGGGTGCACCGGGCCGGGGAAACGTGTTCGCCACGCTCAAGGGCGCCAACCCCGAGCGCGGCGCGCTGCTGCTGCACGGTCACCTCGACGTGGTGCCCGCGGAGGCCTCGGACTGGAGCGTGCACCCGTTCTCCGGGGCCATCGAGGACGGCTACGTGTGGGGGCGCGGCGCGGTCGACATGAAGGACATGTGCGGCATGCTCATCGCGATCGCCAGGCACTTCAAGCGTGCAGGCATCGTGCCGCCCCGCGACCTGGTGTTCGCATTCGTCTCCGATGAGGAGGCAGGCGGGAAGTACGGGGCGCATTGGCTAGTCAACAACCGGCCCGAGCTGTTCGCGGGCGTCACCGAGGCCGTCGGCGAGGTCGGCGGGTTCTCACTGACCGTGCCGCGCAAGGACGGGGGCGAGCGGCGGCTGTACCTGGTCGAAACCGCCGAGAAGTCGATGATGTGGATGAAGCTGACCGCGCGCAGCTTCGCCGGTCACGGCTCGATGATCCACGACCACAACGCGGTCACCGCCGTCGCCGAGGCCACCGCCAAACTCGGTCGCCACGAGTTCCCGCTCGTGATGACCGACGCCGTCAGCCAGTTCCTGCAGGCCATCACCGAGGAGACCGGCTACGAGTTCGACGTCGACTCGCCGGACCTGGCAGGCACCATCGCCAAGCTCGGGCCGATCGCCCGCGTCGTCGGCGCGACGCTGCGCGACACCGCCAACCCCACCATGCTCAAGGCCGGTTACAAGGCCAACGTCATCCCGGCCACCGCGGAGGCGGTGGTCGACTGCCGCATCCTGCCGGGTCGCCGCGCCGCTTTCGAGCGCGAGGTCGACGAGATCATCGGACCAGACGTGACGCGCGAGTGGATCACCGAGCTGCCGTCGTACGAGACCACGTTCGACGGAGACCTGGTGGACGCCATGAACGGCGCGATCCTGTCCGTCGACCCGGACGCGCGAATCGTGCCCTACATGCTCTCCGGCGGTACCGACGCAAAGGCGTTCATGCAGTTGGGAATCCGCTGCTTCGGCTTCGCGCCGCTGCAACTCCCGCCGGATCTGGACTTCACCGCGCTGTTCCACGGTGTCGACGAGCGGGTACCCGTCGATGCGTTGAAGTTCGGCACCCAGGTTCTCGAGCACTTCTTGATGCACTCCTGACCCAAGAAAGGACGACCACCATGGCGTTTGACTACAACCCGTACGACTTCCTGCCCAAGCTGCCGTCGTTCACGCTGACGTCGGATTCGGTCACCGACGGCCAACCCCTGAGCAACGACCAGGTCAGCGGCATCATGGGAGCGGGGGGTAACGACGTCTCGCCGCAGCTGTCGTGGTCCGGCTTCCCGGAAGAGACACGCAGTTTCGCCGTGACGATGTACGACCCCGACGCGCCGACGGCATCGGGCTTCTGGCATTGGGCCGTCGCCAACCTGCCCGCCTCCGTCACCGAACTGCCTGCCAACGTCGGCGATGGTAGCGAATTGCCCGGTGGCGCAATCATTTTGCGCAATGACGCGGGGCTGAAGCGTTTCATCGGCGCCGCGCCGCCGCAGGGCCACGGCGTGCACCGGTACTTCATCGCGGTGCATGCCGTCAAGGTCGACAAGCTCGAGGTCGACGGTGACGCCAGCCCGGCCTATCTGGGCTTCAACCTGTTCATGAACGCGATCGCTCGGGCCGTCATCCACGGCACGTACGAGCAGAAGTAGCGGCCTATCAGACGGCTGAGCCGACCGCATCGGCCAGCGATGTGAAGCCAGCCTCGCGGAGCCGTTGCGCGATGCCGTCGTGAATGTGCTTGGCCCACAACCCGCCGTCGTAGATGAAGCCGGTGTAGCCCTGCAACAGCGACGCACCCGACGTGATGCGATCCCACGCATCGTCGGCGGTCTGGATGCCGCCGACGCTGACCAACACCAACCGGTCACCGACACGCCGGTACAACCGGCGCAACACCTCGGCCGACCGCTGCGCGACCGGCGGCCCGGATACCCCGCCCGCGCCCAACGCCTCGACACCTGGCGTCGTCAGGCCGTCGCGCGACACCGTGGTGTTCGTAGCGACGATGCCTGCCAACCCCAATTCGACTGCCACATCCGCGATCTCGTCGACATCCTGATCGGACAGATCCGGGGCGATCTTGACCAACACTGGCGTCGACGTCTCGGCCTTCACTGCCGCGAGAATCGGCCGAAGCGATTCGACGGCCTGCAGATCACGCAGTCCGGGCGTGTTCGGAGAGCTGACGTTGACCACCAGGAAGTCGGCCAAAGGGCCCACCAGACGGGCACTTTGGGCGTAATCGGCAACCGCATCCCGGGCAGGCGTGACTTTCGTCTTGCCGATGTTGACCCCGATCGGCACGTCGGGTGTGGTGCGGGTCAGGCGCAGCGCCAATTCGGCCGCACCGTGGTTGTTGAATCCCATCCGGTTCAGCAGCGCACGATCGTCGGGCAACCGGAACATCCGCGGCGGCGGGTTACCAGGTTGGGCCTGTGCGGTGACGGTGCCGATCTCCGCGTAGCCGAAACCGAGCGCGCCCCAGGTGTGTAGCCCCTTGCCGTCCTTGTCGAATCCGGCTGCCAGGCCGAGCGGTCCGGGGAATCGCACCCCGAACACCGTGCTGGCGAGCACAGGATCGCGTGGCGCCAGCCACCGCGTCAGCGCCACGCGCAGCGGACGCACCGCGGTCACCATGCGAAGGAAGGCGAATACCAGCGTGTGAATGCGTTCGGGCGCAATGAGAAAGAACGCCCTGCGCAGCGCGCCGTACATCACAAGCCGGGCTGGTCCAGTCTGTCCGCAGCGGTCTTCTTGCGGCGCAGCAGTACCCGCCTACTTCCGTCGGTGTACAACCGCACCCTGGTGAGCTCCCACCCGCGGTATTCGGCCTCGATGGACAGCCGGGTGGAGGCGCTGATCCTGGTCAATTCCGGCGGCAGCCGCAGCGGTATCCACTCGTAGTCGTCTGACAGGTCGTTGTCCCAGCCCTCCGGCATCCGTCCGCGGTGCATCTGCGTCATTGATGCTTCTCCGCGTTCGCAATCACCTGCACACCTGCTCCCGAGCCAGACACCACATACAGGGTGCCAGACGCTTCGTCGAAGGCGAGCGAGTTGGGCTGCTGCACGGTTCGATAACGCACCTTTTCCACGGGGATACCGGTAGCCAGATCGTAACCAACCACCGTATTACTCGCCGTTTGCGACACCCAGGCGAGCTTCGACGATCCGGCCAGCCCGTATGGCGCCTCCTTCACCGGATAACGCTGACGCAAAATCAGCGGGTCGGTGCCGAACACCAGCAGTTCGTCGCCGCGGGTGTCGGCGACCAGCACCCGCCCCGCGGAGTCGGCCGCCATGGTGGTGGCCCCCTCACCGGCCCGCAGCGCGTGCTCAGCGTCCTCACCGCTGGCCGAGATGGTGGTCACCGAAGTCTGCCCGCGGTCCAGCACGACGACCGTATTGCCCTGTGCGACAAGCGCATCCACCTTAGCGAAAATCTTCAGCGACGCGCCGACCTTCGCATCGGAGCTCAACGTGTAGACCGCCCCGTCCGCGCTGCCCAGCGCCAATCTGCCGTCCGCGCGTCTAGCGATCGCCGTGAAGTCGGTGCCCGGCTGGCCTTCCACGTCGACCCGGGTGGCGGTGGCCGCGCGCAGGTCGACCCGGAAGTAGCCGCCGCGGGTCGACGCGTACGCCGCTCCCGCGTTGTCGCCCACCAGTGCCGTCGCGGGAGCAGGCAACGTGACCGGTCGGGGCGGGCCGGTCACCGGCACCACCGTCACCTGAGATTGGCTCCCCAACAGCGGGCTGAGCACTGCCAACGACCTGGTTGCCGCATCGAACACAGCGGCCTGCGCGAGGCCGGTCAGCGGCCGCACCACACCGTCGGGCGGTGCGGTGACCGGGGGCGACTCCGCGGCCTGTGCGGGCACGATCGTCGGCGGTGGCGCGTCGGTGTGATTAGCCGAGCAACCGGCCAATCCGATTGTTGCCAGCACCACAGCGCTGGCTCGAATTAGCTGAGCAAAGGCGTTTGGACCGCGGAACAAGGGGTGGCTCTCGGAGGTGCGAATTGGATTTCGGTCGAAATGCAAGTGTAGGCAAGCCGATCATCCACATTTGGCCACGTCCGTTGCGCTCGGCGATGCCGCCGAAGGTATGGTTCGATCATGACCCTCGCCGCAGACAGGGATTTGGGTAACCAGCAGTTTGCTATAGAGGACATCACCACAGGTCTGCACGCCAGCGGCTTTGGCCAGGTTGGGGACGGGCGCACTTTTTCCTTCCACGTCGAGAAGCAGATGCTGGTCGTCGAGGTGTATCGGCCGCGCATCGCGGGCCCGGTGCCGCAGGCCGAGGACGTCGTCGCGCTCGCCAGTCGCAAGCTCACCGACATCGACGTCACCGATGAGCGCAGCGTCTCCGCGGCGGTTCGCGACGCGGTGGCCGCCGCGCAACCTGTGACGCGCACAGCGCGCTGACAGCAACCCCACGGTACGGTCGTCGGCGTGATTGACGCGCCTGCGATGTCGTGGCTGCAAGTCGTCGTTCTTTCGGTGATTCAGGGTTTGACAGAGTTCCTGCCTGTTTCGTCGTCGGGACACCTCGCGATCGCCTCGCGCATCTTTTTCGACGACGACGCGGGCGCATCGTTCACAGCGGTCACCCAGCTGGGCACCGAACTGGCGGTGCTGCTGTATTTCGCGCGCGACATCGGACGCATCCTGAAGGCTTGGTTCAACGGCCTGTTCGTGGCGGCGCACCGCAACCTCGATTATTGGATGGGCTGGTACGTCATCATCGGCACCATCCCGATCGGGGTGCTGGGTCTGCTGTTCAAAGACGAAATCCGTACTGGCGCAAGGAATCTGTGGCTGATCGCCAGCGCGCTGATCGTGTTCTCCATCGTGATCGCGGTCGCCGAGTACGTCGGCAGACAGACCCGGCACGCCGAACAACTGACGTGGAAGGACAGCATCATCGTCGGCCTGGCGCAGTGTCTGGCGCTGGTGCCCGGCGTCTCGCGCTCGGGCGCGACGATCAGCGCGGGGCTGTTCCTCGGACTCGACCGGGAACTGTCCGCCCGGTTCGGCTTCCTGCTCGCCATCCCGGCCGTGTTCGCCTCGGGTCTGTTCTCGCTGCCTGACGCCTTTCATCCCGTCGGCGAGGGAATGAGCGCCAGCGGCCCGCAACTGTTGGTCGCCACCGTGATCGCATTTGTCATCGGCTTCCTCGCGGTGGCCTGGTTCCTGCGCTTTTTGGTGCGGCACAGCATGTACTGGTTCGTCGGCTACCGCGTGGTGCTCGGTGCCGTGGTGATCGCCCTGCTCGCCGCCGGGGTAGTCTCCGCGACATGACGGTCATCCTGCTCCGGCACGGCAGGTCGACCTCGAACACCGCGCACACCCTGGCCGGTCGCACCGACGGGGTCGACCTCGACGACAAGGGCGCAGAGCAGGCACAAGCGATCGTCGAACGGTTGGCCGGGTTGCCGATCCGGGCGATCGTGCGTTCACCGCTGCTGCGCTGCAGGCGCACGGTCGAACCGCTCGCCACGGCGCTCGGCCTGGACCCGATCGTCGACGAGCGCATCTCCGAGGTCGACTACGGCAGTTGGACCGGCTGCAAGATCGGCGATCTGGTGAAGGAACCGCTGTGGGCCGTGGTCCAGCAGCAGCCCAGCGCCGCAGTGTTCCCCGGCGGTGAGGGGCTGGCCCAGGTACAGGCTCGCGCGGTCGCGGCCGTCCGTGAACACGACCGCAAGCTGGCTGAACTGCACGAGGGTGACGCGCTGTGGGTCGCGTGTACGCACGGCGACGTGATCAAGGCGGTGGTGGCCGACGCGCTCGGCACACACCTGGACAGCTTCCAGCGCATCACCGCCGATCCCGCGTCGATGAGTGTGATCCGTTACACCGCGTTGCGTCCGTTCGTCATCCACGTCAACCACACTGGTGCTGCGCTGACCGCCGGGCTGGCGGCCAAGCCGGCGACGGCCGACGGCCAAGCCGAGCAGAAGGACGACGAACTGCCGCCGGAGGATGCGGTAATCGGCGGTTCGACTGATTGACGGAATTACGGCCAACGAGGCTATGCCGGTATTTTGGAGGGTGCCATGGCCCGCGCAATTCACGTCTTCCGTACACCCGACCGGTTCGTCGCCGGGACCGTCGGGCAGCCGGGCAACCGCACGTTCTATCTGCAGGCGGTGCACGACAAACGCGTGATCTCGGTGGTGCTGGAGAAGCAGCAGGTGGCAGTGCTCGCTGAGCGCATCGCGGCGTTGCTGCTCGAGATCAACCGTCGCTTCGGCACGCCCATCCCGCCCGAGACCGGCGAGGTCGAGGACCTGAGCCCGCTGATCACCCCCGTCGACGCCGAGTTCCGGGTCGGCACCATGGGGCTGGGCTGGGACTCGGAAGCGCAGACGGTCGTCGTCGAACTGCTCGCGGTGTCGGAAACCGAGTTCGACGCGTCGGTGGTACTCGACGACGCCGAGGAGGGACCCGACGCGGTGCGGGTGTTTTTGACCCCGGAATCGGCTCGTGAGTTCGCGACGCGCTCCAACCGCGTGATCTCGGCGGGCCGCCCGCCATGTCCGCTGTGTGATGAGCCGCTCGACCCGGAGGGCCACATCTGCGTGCGCACCAACGGCTATCGACGCGGCGCACTTGCCGGGTCCGACGATGACGCCGATTCATAACGATGAGGTGCTGCAGCGCGGCGAGTTGACGGTCATCGGCCGGATCCGGTCAGCGAGCAACGCCACCTTCCTCTGCGAGGCTCACCTCGGTGAGCTGCAAGCACACTGCGTGTACAAGCCGATCAAGGGCGAGGCGCCGCTGTGGGACTTTCCCGACGGCACGCTGGCGGGCCGCGAACTGAGCGCCTACCTGATCTCCGCTGCGCTGGGCTGGAACATCGCGCCCCACACCATCATTCGTGACGGGCCTGCCGGCCCCGGCATGCTGCAGGTGTGGGTCGACCAACCCGGCGACGAAGTGGGCGACGAACCGCAGGCCGGCCCCGACCTGGTCGACCTGCTGCCCGCCGGCCACATCCCGCCCGGCTTCCTGCCCGTACTGCAGGCCTACGACTACGCGGGCGACGAAGTGACTCTGGTACACGCCGACGACAGCAGGCTGCGCCGGATGGCCGTCTTCGACGTGCTGATCAACAACGCCGACCGCAAGGGCGGGCACATCCTATGTGGTGTCGACGGGCACGTCTACGGCGTCGACCACGGCGTGAGCCTGCACGTCGAGGACAAACTCCGCACCGTGCTGTGGGGCTGGTCCGGGAAGCCCGTCGACGACGAAACGCTGGAAGCCGTTGCCCGACTGCGTGATCAGATCCGCGGTGATCTCGGTGACCGACTGCGTAAGCACATCACCCGCCGCGAGGTCGCGGCGCTGCACGCCAGAACTGTTGGGCTGCTGGACAACCCGGTGATGCCGACACCGGACCGGCGTAGGCCCATCCCGTGGCCCGCGTTCTGATCAACGCGGCCGGTGAGCCAGCCGCTCGGGGCGGCGGTCAACGTCTTTGCCGCGTGCGTGGTCTACTGACCCGGTGAACCTGACCGACGCGGCGCTGGCTGCCGACGTGGCGGTCGACGCCGGAAAGCTGCTACTTGCGGTTCGCGAGGAAGTCGGCTTCGACGATCCGTACGACCTCGGCGACGCGGGCGACATGCGGGCGAACGTGCTGATCCTCGACCGGCTGCGGCGGGATCGGCCCGACGACGCCGTGCTGTCCGAGGAGGCCGTCGACGACGTATCGCGTGTGCACGCCGACCGCGTGTGGATCGTCGACCCCGTCGACGGCACCCGCGAGTTCTCCTGGCCGGGTCGCACCGACTGGGCGGTGCACGTCGCACTGTGGCAACGAAACGGCGCCGCACCGACGGCGACCTTCCACACGAGCGGGCCAGACGGTGGCATCACCGATGCTGCGGTCGCGCTTCCGGCCCGCGGCGAGGTCTATCGCACCGACACCGTGACGCCACCGCCGCCGCGCCGCGACGGACCCATCCGCATCACCGCCAGCGCCAGCAGGCCGCCCGCCGTGTTGTGGCGGCTGCGCGACATGATGGACATCCAGATGGTCCGCATCGGGTCCGCGGGCGCCAAGGCGATGGCCGTCGTTCGCGGCGACGTCGACGCGTACGTGCACGCGGGCGGCCAGTGGGAGTGGGATTCGGCGGCTCCGGCGGGTGTTGTGCAGGCCGCGGGGCTGCACGCCTCGCGGCTCGACGGTTCGCCGCTGATCTACAACCGGCGCGACCCTTACCTGCCCGACTTGCTGATGTGCCGCGCCGAGCTGGCCGACGTGCTGCTGGAGGGCATCTGGTCGGCCTATCGAAATCGATAGTCGGGGAATGGAATGGCGCTCAGCGTTGTAGGTCACATTCGAAGCAACGCACCATCCGGAGGCTGTCCTGACCGAACACCTTAAAGTCGAGGCTATGCATTCGTGGCCGGCTCCCGACGTCCCGGCTCTGCCAGGCCGCGGGCCGCAGTTGCGGCTCTACGACAGCGCCGACCGGCAGGTGCGTCCGGTCGCGGCCGGCGAGACGGCGTCCATGTACGTCTGCGGCATCACGCCCTACGACGCGACCCATCTCGGTCACGCGGCCACCTATCTGGCGTTCGACCTGGTGTACCGGGTGTGGTTGGACAGCGGGCACGAGGTGCACTACGTGCAGAACGTCACCGATGTCGACGATCCGCTGTTCGAGCGGGCCGAGCGCGACGGCATCGACTGGCGCGAACTCGGCGCCCGCGAGACCGACCTGTTCCGCGCGGACATGGCGGCCCTGCGGGTGCTGCCGCCGCACGACTACGTGGCCGCCACCGACGCGATCAGCGAGGTGGTCGAGTTGGTGGAGAAGATGTTGGCCTCCGGTGCGGCCTACGTCGTCGACGATCCCGCCTTCCCGGACGTGTACTTCCGCGCCGACGCCACCCAGCAGTTCGGCTACGAGTCCGGCTACGACCGCGAGACCATGCTGCGGCTATTCGCCGAGCGCGGCGGCGATCCGGCCCGCGCGGGGAAGGCCGACGAACTCGATGCGCTGATGTGGCGGGCGCAGCGGCCCGGCGAACCGAGCTGGCCGTCACCGTTCGGCCCTGGCAGGCCAGGCTGGCACGTCGAGTGTGCGGCGATCGCGCTGAGCCGCATCGGCACCGGGCTGGACATCCAGGGCGGGGGCAGCGACCTGATCTTCCCGCATCACGAGTTCTCCGCCGCGCATGCCGAATCGGTAACGGGGGAGCGGCGATTCGCCCGCCACTACGTGCACGCGGGAATGATCGGCTGGGACGGCCACAAGATGAGCAAGAGCCGCGGCAACCTGGTGCTGGTGTCGCGGCTGCGCGCCGACGGTGTCGACCCGGCCGCCATTCGGCTCGGCTTGCTGGCCGGGCACTACCGTGCCGACCGGTACTGGAGCGATCAGGTGCTCGACGAGGCCGTCGCCCGGCTGCAGCGGTGGCGGGCTGCGACGACCCTGCAGGCAGGCCCCGACGCCGCCGACGTCGTCGCGCGGGTGCGGCAGTATCTGGCCGACGACCTGGACACGCCCAAGGCGTTGGCCGCGCTGGACGGCTGGGCGACGGACGCGCTCGAGTACGGCGGCCACGACACCGAGGCGCCGCGGACTGTCGCGACCGCGGTCGACGCATTGCTAGGTGTCCAGTTGTCGCACTGACGTACGTTGGCGGCTATGGGTTCACTGACTGGAAAAGTCGTGCTGATCACCGGCGGCGCCAACGGCGTCGGCGCGGAGGTGGCACGCCGTCTGCACGCCAAGGGCGCCAAGCTGGTGCTGACCGATCTCGACGAGACCAAGCTGGCGGAGGTGGCGGCCAGGCTCGGTGATGAGGATGTGCTGACCGTCGTCGCCGACGTGCGTGACCTGTCGGCGATGGAGGCGGCGGTAGCCAAGGGAGTCGAGCGCTTCGGCGGGATCGACGTCGTCATGGCCAACGCCGGGATCGCCACGTACGGGTCGGTGCTGAACGTCGATCCGCAGGCGTTCCGGACGCTGATCGACGTCAACATCGTCGGCGTCTTCAACACCGTGCGCGCCGCGCTGAACCCGGTCATCGACCGATGCGGTTACGTGTTGATCGTCTCGTCGCTCGCGGCGTTCGCGGCCGCGCCAGGGATGGCGCCCTACGACGCGGCCAAGGCCGGTATCGAGCACTTCGCCAACTCGCTGCGATTGGAAGTCGCGCATCTGGGCGTCGACGTCGGCTCGGCGCACATGTCGTGGATCGATACTCCGCTGGTCCGTGACACCAAGGCCGATATGCCTGCATTCCAGCAGATGCTGAAAGCGTTGCCGGGTCCGCTGGGCAAGACCACGTCGGTGGAGAAGTGCGGTGAGGCGTTCGTCGCAGGCATCGAGGGCCGCAAGCGGCACATCTTCGTACCCCGCTGGGTCGGTCTGCTGCGCTGGCTCAAGCCCTTCCTGTCAACCCGCGTCGGCGAGGCGCCGACGCTGAAGACGGCACCGGAGATGCTCCCGAAGATGGACGCGGAAGTGGCCGCGTTGGGCCGGTCGATGAGCGCGCGTACCGACTCGCTGGAAAAGAATTGATCCGCCGCGTCGCGGTTCTTGTCGTCCTGCTGACGCTGCTCGCGGCTTGCAGCACGAAGGGTTCGGAGGAAACGCCTAAAGCGTCGCCACCGCCGTCGAGCCCGGCGGCGGTCACGCCCGACCAAGCCCGCGCGATTGCCAAGGACGCCTACATCTATGGCTTCCCGATCGTTGACAACTACCGGGTGATGTACTCCTACTTCGTCAACAAGGACGACCCGGAATACAAGGGCGGGTGGAACGAAATCCACAGCACCGCGCGGGTGTACACGCCCGAGGACAAGGCCA
This sequence comes from Mycobacterium sp. ACS1612, assembly GCF_001667505.1. Lineage (GTDB taxonomy): Bacteria > Actinomycetota > Actinomycetes > Mycobacteriales > Mycobacteriaceae > Mycobacterium. The sequence goes on along the minus strand of NZ_LZHZ01000031.1, from coordinate 168,133 downwards.
TCCAGACGCCGAACTCGGACACACCGTACTCCGCCCTCGGTGCGGATCTGCGGGCGGAACCGCTCGTCCTCACCGTTCCGCCGATCGCGCAGGACCGGTATTACTCGCTGCAGTTCATCGATCTCTACACCTACAACATGGCCTACGTCGGCAGTCGCACCACGGGCAACGGCGGTGGCAAGTACCTTCTGGCAGGCCCGAATTGGAAGGGCCCGAAGCCGGACGGGATCAATGAGGTGATCCAGTCCGACACCGAGTTGGCGCTCGTGCTCTATCGCACCCAATTGCTCGGTCCGTCGGACATCGACCAAGTGAAGAAGATCCAAGCCGGCTACCAGGTGCAGCCCCTTTCGGTGTATCTGAACCAACCGGCTCCGCCGCCCGCGCCGCCGATCGACTTCGCGCCGCCGCTGACCCGGGACCAGGAGAAGACATCGCCGCAGTTCTTCGAGATCCTGGATTTCGCACTGAAATTCGCGCCGACGCTGCCCACTGAGAAGGATCTACGCGCTCGGTTCGAAACAATCGGCATCGGTCCGGGGGGCGGTTTCGACGCGGACAAGTTAAGCCCCGAAATGCGCACGGCGATCGAAGGCGGGATGGCCGACGCCTGGAACGAGTTCGACACTTTCAAGAAGGACAAAATCGACACGGGCCAGGTCGGTTCGGCCCAGTTCTTCGGCACCGCAGAGGAACTCAAGGGCAACTATCTCTACCGGATGGCGGGCGCTGTGCTCGGTATCTACGGCAACACGGCCGCCGAGGCGATCTACCCGAGTTTCACCAGTGATTCGGCTGGGGCTCCTCTGACCGGGGCGAACAAGTACACCTTCCACTTCGCGAAGGACCAGTTGCCGCCGGTCAACGCGTTCTGGTCGCTGACCATGTACGAGTTGCCGCAGAGCCTGCTCGTCGCCAACCCGATCGACCGGTATCTGATCAACTCGTCGATGCTGCCGACTCTGGTGCCCGACCCCGACGACGGCTACACGTTCTATGTCCAGAACGAGCCACCCGGCCTCGGCAAGGAGCCCAACTGGCTGCCTGCGCCCAAGGGGCCATTCGTACTCGTGCTGCGGCTGTACTGGCCAAAGCCGGATGCGCTGAACGGCACCTGGAAGGCGGAGCCGCCGGTCAAGGTCTAGCTGGCTAGGTCGGCACGTTTTCGCGCAGGAACTTCGCCTGTTCTGCGGGCATGGCCGGCGTGGCGGGCCAGACGTCGGGCCCGCGCCGAACTTGGTCCGCCGGCTCGCCGGTGATGAAAAAGTCCGAAAATGACCGTGAGACCACCTGATGCGGGCTGATCCAGCGGATGCCACCGAAGCGTTGACCTCGATCTCGCCCTGGAACTCGAAGTGCCCGTTGCCCAATGGGTCGTAGACGCCCTGGTATCGGAACGTCAGCGGCCATTCGCGCGGGTCGCGGCTGACCGGTATGCGGCTCATCGCGTTCTCCCGCGTCGCAACGCCAACTGGTGTTCATCTCCAATCCGCCGCAGGACGCCGACGGTCGGGCCTTCGTACACCACCTCGTCCAACGAATCGACGACATCGAGATCGGCGGCTACACGATCACTGACGCGCAGCCGGCCGAGCCCACCCAACAGCTGGACGTTCGTAATGGCTTACCCGCGGCGAGACGCCGGATCCAGGGCCAGGATTCCCAACGCAAGGAGCTGCTCGGCGAGCGCGCGCGCCGGGTCGGGAGAGTCCCAGCCGAGGTGCGCTGCGATGCCCGCGATGCTTCTGTTTCCGTCGCAGGCGACCACGAATGCGGCGGCCTGGGCGGTGAGCGTGAAGAGCTTGGTCGCTTGCGGCTGCGCGTATGGCAGGACGATTACGAGCGTCTCGGTCGCGACCGTGCTCGAATCTGCGGTGAGCAGGGCGATCGGATCGCGAGGGTAGATCTCCGCGCGTGCCCCGGTCACCAGCGTGGGTCGGCACGCCGCGGCCTTGGCGCTCCAGGCCGGGCAGTCTGGATCGAGGCGAAATAGTGAGCCGTCGCCGTTGGCAGAGGTTTCATCATGCGCGCTCATAAACTGGTTGGCCAGCCGGCTTAGATCTGAAAGCTCCGCGGGCGGCGAGTCCGCCTGCTCGATCTTGCGGTGGATTGCGTTGAGCAGCGGAGATAGTCCGTCGCTCGGCTGTCCTTCGGCGACTTCCTCTGCGCCGGCGGTATCAGAGTAAATGGCGCGGTGGATGGCGGCTTCAAACGCCTGCGGGAACTGACACTGCGATTGCACGTGGTCCACGTACTGCCGGCCTCGCTTTCCCACCTCGGCGCACAGGGGTTCGACCAGAGCTCGGGCGAGGCACTCGGCGATCTCTTCGTGATCGTTGGTGTCGCGCACGATCCAGCAGTTGTAGCCGTGAGCGAGTCGCTGGCGCTCCTGCTGCTTGGCCGCGATCTCTTGGGATAGCAGGACCGGAGTCCCAGTGGCCATGACCTCCAGTGCGATGACGGGATTGTGCGCCGTGATCGGGAAGTCCTGCTCGAGGCAGCACGCCACATCGCAGCCGCGAAGGAACTCGGGAACTCGCCAATGGGGCAAGAATGGGATCCTAGAGACGTGTTCGCGCAGATCGAGCTCCTCGATGAGAGAGGTGAAGGCTTTCTCTTCGGGTGCCTCGCCGTGAACCATGGCTGCGAGTCGGACCGACATCCCGCGATCAAGGCAATGCCGGACGGCGCGAACCAGAGGCAGGACCCCTTTGAAGCGTCCGAGTTTGCCGAACACCCCGATGGTGTGGGCGGACGTCGTCGGCGCGACTTCGAGCGCCGGGCCGTCAGGAGCAAATTCGTCGAGAGGCACGAAGTGCGCGTCGTTCGGCATAATTCTCGCGAGGGGAACGCCGAGCTCGGCGAGCGCCTTGGACAGGCCCCTACCTCCGATGACAACGTCCGCGGCCAAGAAAATCTCGTCGTACAGGGAGCGCATAGCGGGCTGATGCCATAGCCGCCCCACGTCGCTGCCCGCGGTATGCATGACATGGGGTCTGCCGGTGAGGCTCGCGGCGAGATGCCCAGCGACGCCGTATGGCTCCAGGTACCAGGAGAGCACGCACTCGAGATCGTGCTCCTTGATCACCTCAATGGCAAGCCCCGCCAGCTTGGTCCCGTAGGGGTTGTGCCACGGCACATGCCACTGACCGTAGAGGTCGGCGGGGGTCTGATGGACACGGACGGTTCCAGCGTCGTAGTGGCCACCGAGACGCTTTCGATCCTCGGGGCGAAGCTGGATTCGATATTGTTTCTCGACCTCTGCGGCATTGGTGATCACGTGAACATCGTGACCGCGTCGGGCGAGCTCGTGGGCGAGGCGGTATGTCCTCGCGCTGACGCCTCCCTGAATCGGGGGATATTTTCCGATCAGACAGATACGCACGGTCGAACTTCGATGAGCTGGCCCGCTGCCAGCGAGCGTACGAGTTCCTGGATCGGCTCTCCTGCCGTCGCATGGATCGTTGTCCATTCGGTCAGCGCGACCAGGAGCGCCGCGACATTCGAATCGAGCCAGAAGACACGCGCACTGTCCACGCCGGGGATGACAGCGACGGTTTGAAGGGGCCCGCGGTCGAGCGTCGCCGGGGTTTCGCCGTCGAGCACCGGCTTCAGATCAAACGCAGTGTCAAGGATCTCGAGGTCCTCGGAGGCACGCACGTCAAGGCTCTCCCAGGCTGCGGGCAGCGCGTGGGCAGACCGCTGCTCTCGCTCGCGCGATGAGAACGTCGCCGAGGCGATCATGTGCTCCAGGCGCACTAGGTCGACGAGGTACTCGGGTTCGATGCGGGCGGCTGATGCGACGATGAAATTGTGAAGCTGCTGCGCGTTCTCGCGCCTTCCCGGGGACAGCGGTGGCTCGACGTCAGCGAATTCGCGGACCAGGTGCGCAGCGTGCTCGTGCACACAGCGGCAGGCCGCCGGCAGCACGCTCTTGATTTTTTCCCAACGTTTGGCGAGGACAAGCTCACCGAGGAGCGCCAAGCGATCCAGGTGATCGTCGCAGACGCCGCCGGGGGCGCCGCGCAGTGGGTCCTGCGAGTTAAACACCGAGGGGTTCGAAAGGTAGTCAAGGATCGAGTGTTGGCGGTCGAACAAGGCTCGTCGCGCGGTCGAGCTGACCCGAAGCCGAGGTGGCAGCGCCTCACGTGTGGCCGCAGATGGGGGGAGATCCGTGTAGACCTCGTCGCGGATGCGGAGGGCCCGCTCGACGTCGGCGATTACCTCCCCGAAGCCCTCGAAGGCCTGATCGCGCTCGATGACGATCACGTCAGGCTCATGCCGTCGCAACGCTTCGGCCAGAAGCGCGAGCGTCGCGCGGGAAACCTGACGATCATGGGTATCGATGGCGAGGTCGTGTCTGTCGCAGCCTCCCGCGAGGTGGATGGCCCGGACGGCTCGCGGTGGCAGCGCCGCGAGGAAGGCCAGCGGATCAAACCCGTGATTGCTGGAGTTGATTCGGAGATTCTCGACATCAAGCAGGATTCCGGCCCCGGTACGGTTGCAGACGTCGGCAAGGAACTCGGACTCCACAACCTCGGAGTCGACGTAGTCGAAGTAATAGGAGATGTTCTCAAGTACGAGGGGCAGGCCAACGCGATCCTGCACGATTTGAATATTCTCGCAGAGGATCCGCAGCGTGTCCTCGGTCCTCGGTAGCGGTAGGAGCTGGGCATGATCGAGACCAGGAACTTTGGTGAATGCCAGGTGCTCGCTGTACCAGGGAACCCCCAGCCACTGAGCCCATTGCTTGACGTCGGTAAGGTAATCGGAGTCGGGTCGCTGGGCCGTTCCGAGGGACAGGCCCACGCCGTGGAGGTACAGCGGGCACAGTTCTGGCAAGCGCCGGAATATCCTGCGGTGATCGAGGGTAGCGCGGATGCAGTGATCGACCGTGATCTCGAGCGCCTCGATGGGTGGCATGCTCTCGCGGATGATGGTTGCGACTTCGCTGCGATAACCGACACCGATGAGCGTCATCGTGCGCCGTCAAGCGATGCAGCTGCATCCGCAATAAACGACGCACCTCCCGCTCACCGTCTCCGACGGGTCTTGCGGCAGGATCGTCCACTCGACGATCATCCCTTTACCTGCCGCCTCGACGATTCGCTCGCTGATCGCGCGAGTCTCCTCGGTCCGCTGAATCCCGTAGAGTCCGAGGGCTTTTCGACGTGCCTCGCCCGCCTCGACAAGGCGCCGCTTCAGATCTGCGTTCTTCTCCACATCAGACATCGGATCCCCCTCGAATGCCGCAAGACGAAGCTATTGACGCATGCCGCCAATTTACAGAACCAGCCCGAACTAATCTAGGGAGAACGTGCGGTGTGCGGCATCGTCGGGTACCACGATCGTGAACGCGCGCACAATTTGTACGAAATCGCGTTAGCCCTAGCCCACCGTGGTCCGGACGGCACCGGTGTGTGGACTCGCAACGACATCGGCCTGGCCGCCAGCCGACTCAGCCTGCTCGATCTCGAACACGGCACCCAGCCGATGGTCAGCGAGGACGGGCAGGTAGCCGTAGCACTCAACGGCGAGATCTACAACCACGCCCAGCTGCGCGCGGAGCTCGTGAATGAGGGCATTTCCTTCCGCGGGCGCTCCGATACTGAGGTCCTTCTGCGCGGCTTCATCCAGTGGGGACCTCAGGTGCTGGACCGTCTCGACGGCATGTTCGCCGCGGCGATGAGCGAAGGTCGCAAGCTGCACCTCGCGCGTGACACGTTCGGCATGAAGCCACTGTTCTGGTGGCTGTCAAGCGATCGGCAAGCACTCGTGTTCGGTTCGGAAATTAAGGCGTTGCTCCGCTTTCCCGCAGTGCCGCGCCGCCTTGACCCCGCAGCGCTCGTCGAGGAGATGGTATTCGGCCACACCTTGGAAGGCCGGACCTTGCTGCGCGACATCGAGCAGCTCGCGCCCGGAACTCTGATGACCATCGAGCGGCAAGACTGCGGGCTCGAAATCAGCACCGAGCGCTTTGCAATGCCGTGCCCCGGCACGCCGCCTGCGAGCCCGCGAGAGGCCGGCGAATGGATCGGCGAGCTGCTGCGAGAATCGGTCGCCCGGCACATCCACGCCGACCACCCTGTGGCGACGTACTTGTCCGGAGGCGCCGACAGCACGCTCCTGGCGTCGCTGCGAGCAGATCACCCAGGATCGAAGTCGTTCGTGGTGGCCGACGGCAAGCACGCCGCAGATCTGTCCCACGCCGCTGACGTCGCGAATGCGCTGCGCCTCGACCACGAGGCTATCCTCATCCCCCGCGAACCTCCGCTCTGCTGGCTCGCGAATGCGGTCCTAGCGATGGAGGCTCCTCGCCCTGCCACATTGGCGCTCGTGTCGGCTCCCCGCGTGCGCTCCTTCGCCAAGGCAGCATTGTGCGGCGAGGGCGCGGACGAACTGTTCTCGGGGTATCCAATGCACCAGTGGCCGGGCCCCTATCTCGATCGGTTCGCGCAACGCCTTGCGCAGTTGCAGAGCACAAGCGCGCTGCCGGTATCGGCGTTCGAAACGACCGAGGCGCAACTGGCGGTGCTTCGAAGCGATCGTCTTGGTAGGCAGCCCAGTGCGGTCTTTGACTTCCTCCTAGTCCAGGCAATGCCCAACAAGCACCTCGCCATCTGGGATCGGGGCGCGATGGCCGCGTCGCTCGAGGTTCGCATGCCCTACCTCACGCGAGGCATGCGGGACCTCTCGCTGAGCCTGCCGAAGGATTGGCCTTCTGGATCCGCGAAGGAAACGATCGGCGCGGCTATGCGGCGTACCTTGCCCGCGCCGCTGGCCGAGCGGATCGCGACACGCACCAAGACCGCCGCACCCGACGCGCTCGAGGTGACGCGCCGCCGCCTGGGCAACCTCGCTGCCTCGGTGATGCCCCCGGGTTGGCACCGCCGGCATCCGCTGCTGCAGATCTCGACGGCGCCGCACGTGCTGTTTCTGCTCGACCTGTTCCTCATCGCGTTCGTCGCGCGCGATGGCTCATTTCCCCAGGACTTCGCCGCCGAGGCCCTTTACACGCGCCATGGGAGCGAGCTTCGCGCAGCCCATGAGTCGGCTTGCGATGCGTTGCTGGCAGCGCGCTGAATCCGGGCGTTATTCGGGTTGGATCCGGCTGCGCGGCCTCGGCCTGGGAGAGCTCGGATTCGTGCAAATCGCGAACGCGGCTGCCTCCTCAGGATCGATCCCAATCAGCTCGTTGATCCTGAAACGTCGGGGATCGATATGTCACCCAATAAGGAAGTTTGACACGCTACACACTTTTCGCTGGCAGACATGGGATGAATATCCGTCCGCACGTAAGGAATTGGCCTATACGTGGCTGGGTAGGTCCGACTGGCTGGGCTATATCTCAAATGTGTCATATGACTCGAACTTACGAGATCACTTGTCGACTGCGGGCGCGACTTTGGTGAACAATCCGCAAATGTCGTCCTTCACCGCCGACTGCCCGGTTAGGATCCAGCGCGTACCCGAAAACCGTAGTACCGAGCATCAGTAGCCAATATCGAGTAACAATTCACGGCGCGGTCAAATGGCGGGCGTGCTGTCCCGACATTGATCAACCCATTGCCACTCGGCTCATGGCAGCGTCGGTGCCGTCGGCGTATTCCGGCGGCGACAACTTAGCACGTCAGCGACGACGAGGTAGGTGATCATGACCGAAAGGCTGATCATGGGGGAGCGCAGCGACGTCCTGTTCGTCAGCATGCCCTGGGGGCCACTGCTGCAGCCATCTCTTGGCCTCAGTCTGCTGAAGGCAACGCTCAACGGCGGCGTCCGGTCCGAAATTCGTTATTTCACACTTGATTTCGCGCGCATCATTGGCCCTGAGGCGTACATCACTATAGCCAACGGTGCACCCACCACGTCTGACCTGGTCGGTGAATGGATCTTCTCGCCGACTCTGTTCGACCGTGACTCTACGGCAGACCAAACGTATGTCGATGAGGTGCTGCTCGGTGATCGGCCCGACCTGTTCAACGAAGCCGCCAAGCACCGAGCCGCGATAACCGACGAGTTTCTGACCACTGTCTACGCCGCACGCGATGCCGCACCAGCGTTCATTGCGGACTGTGCCAGTCACATCGCCCAACGGGCGCCGCGGATTCTCGGATTTACCAGTGTGTTTCAACAAAACGTCGCATCGCTGGCCCTAGCGAAATCCATCAAGGACCAGTGCCCCGACACGGTCATCGTGTTCGGCGGCGCAAACTGCGAGGGACAGATGGGTGTCGAATTGCTTCGCCAGTTCGCCTTCGTTGACGTCGTGATGTCAGGAGAAGGCGAACGCGCGTTCCCAGTTCTGGTGGAGCAGATCCTCTCGAAAGAACAATGCGACCAGTTGACCGGTGTCTATACCCAGGAGTCGGCGCCGACGGCGCGCGAGCCATTCCTCAACTCGCCCCGGGTCTCGGACATGGACACGTTGCCCTATCCCTCATACGACGACTACTTCACACAACTGGCTGCTGCCGCGCTTGCGACCAGCGACGCACCGAGGCTGCTATTCGAAACATCGCGTGGGTGTTGGTGGGGAGAAAAGCATCACTGCACATTTTGTGGTCTCAACGGCGCCAGCATGGCATTCACCAGCAAGAGCGCGCAGCGCGCATTCGACGAGGTCAACTCCTTGTCCCAGAAACACCCGAATCTGAAAATCTCAGTGGTCGACAACATCCTGGACATGAAGTATCTGCAGGATTTCGTGCCGATGTTGTCTTCGGGCGGCCTAGAACTCGACCTGTTCTACGAAGTGAAAGCCAACCTGAAGCGTCACCAGCTGGTCATGCTGCGTGATGCCGGCATTCGGTCCATTCAACCCGGCATCGAAAGCTTCAGCACCCAAGTGTTGTCGCTGATGAACAAAGGAGTGCGCGGCATACAGAATATTCAGCTACTGAAATGGTGTAAGGAACTGGGCATTCGAGCCTACTGGAACATGCTGTGGGGATTTCCCGGTGAGAGCCCCGCCGAGTACCAGCTCATGGCTGACCTCGTGCCGGCGTTAGCACACCTCCAACCTCCGGTATCGGGATCGGTCATTCGTCTCGATCGCTTCAGCCCGAACTTCGACAACGCTGAAGCGCTCGGTTTCGCCAACGTCAAGCCACATGCGTCCTACAGTCACATTTACCCGTTGGAACAGTCGGCGGTAGCCGGGTTGGCGTACTACTTCGTCTTCGACTATGCACAGCCACAGCCCGTCGGTGACTACACCCGTTCACTCTCCGAAGCGATCGAGCGGTGGCAAAGGACTCATGACGAGAGCGATCTGTTCATGGTCGACAAGAATGGGCTGCTGATGATTTGGGATCTCCGCGCAATTGCGCTTCAGCCGCTGACGGTGCTGACTGGTATCGGTCGAGCCATATACCTCGCCTGCGATAGCGCTCGCCCGATATCCCAACTACCGACATTACTTTCGAGTGTCGGCGATAACGACTGCGGCGACCACAGCATCCACCACTATGTGGACATGCTTGTCGAGCGCAAGCTCATGCTCCGCGACGGCGGAATGTGTCTGAGCCTCGCGGTCCGGCTTGGCGACTACACGCCCAGCCATAAGGTCACGAGCCGATTTTGTCAGCTGCTCCGCGAACTGGGAACCGAGCACCATGACATCACGACAATTTCAGTAGACGACGAAGTCATGCTCACACATTAGCTTTCAACCAAACCAACAGAAGAAAGAGGAGGAAGTCAAATGGCCGAATTACGTAGTGAGCGACGGGAACTCGGATTGAACCCCGAGCACTTTGAGGTCCGCGAGGGCGGCGAGATCGTCATCAAGAGCAAGGAATTGGAAGACGCGCTCGCAGCGTCGGATGCCAGTCCAGGTGACGTCATGGCGGGCGGCGAGACCACCATCGGAGTCGTGGTATCGCGTAGCTTCTGAGGAAGAAGCGAGCAGACTGCCGAATACGCGGAACCGCCGCGGTATTACCACTGCGACGTCGATGTCGTCGTCAGCACGCTGTGGTGCAACACGGTTTACGTGAGTCGTACACACGGCCTGCCGCGAAACTCCGTCGCTGGGCAACAACAGTCATCGGCGATTCGGCCGCTCGGCCACAGATCTTCTGGTCCTCGCCGGGCGGCCAATGTCGTTGGTGTGCAAACGAATGCCCCAAATTCGTGCCACCGGTACCCGACGGCGAAGAGACGCGTGCGGCCTAAGATCAAGTAGTCAACTACTCGCTACCAGCGTTCACGCCCGGCCTAGGATCAATTGGAGGGATCTCCGTCCAATTCATATCTAGGGGGAGCCATGACCTGTGATCCAGAGATCTACTTCGATGATTCCTTGACAGCCGATCAGCGCGTGCTCGCGGAAGAGTCGATCATCGCAATAGTTGAGAGCAAGCGGGCGCAGACCGCGGCCGCACTCGCTCGAGCGGCGGAGGTCGAAAAGTTCGAGGCCGCGATCAATGCCCCGCTGACCGAGCTAATACAGCAACATCCTGTCGCAGCTGAGGCGCTGCGACAGGTTCCCGAGCGCCCGTTGGAGCCATCGAGCGAATTCATCCGACCGCCACTGTCGGGCGTCCCCACGCTCCCGGTGTTACCGCTAGCCCAGCGTGTCCTTGCGAGAGTGCCGCCGTATGACATCAGTTGGTTTTGGCATGACCTCAGCGGCGCATGGCCCACATCCAGAACCGGCAATCTCGACGGGAATCTCGCAATGGACGCCAGGTCCGGGTACGGTGGTGCCGACGATTTCGTCAGCTCGCACATCGGCGTCGGATGCCTGGTGCGGATCGACCGCCCGGTCGCTGTCGAGTTGTACGCGCAACGCACATCGCGCCACGAGTTCATTGTGGGAGCCGGCGGCTTGGGCGCCAACGCGACCGCGGAGGGTGGCGTGGAAACAACCTTCATGCGAGGATCCACGGTGATCATGGCGGGCCAAATTCCCATGTTTCGCCGACGGGTTAGTGCGGGCGAGGATGGGCAAGAATCCACGGGGTGGAGTGAAGGCACATACCCGAACGGGATGGGCGGCCGCATCGAACCCGGCGAGTACTACTTTAACGTCGGAATCTATACCTTCACCGACTACTCCTCGGGATTCTTAGGTTCAGCGTCTGCGAAGTCGTTGGTTCAGAGCGTGATTCGCAATATGGCCGTCGTTCAGCGCTGACTTCGCAGGGACTGCAGCTCGTCCACAACAGCAAGTGTCGTGGAACTTGATTACAGCCTTGTGGGGCAGGCGAGATCTTCGAGGCGGCGACGTCGCAACATTCGATCTGATCCCGGACGCTACGCCGGTTACAATCTTTGCCGCACCACATTAATCACCTGATGAAACAATGGGTGCGAGATGGTAGATGCTGGCATCTTCGCGAAAGCACTGAGCCGGTGGGCCTCACGGAACCAGGTACGTATTGTCGGGGCCGGCTATTTGCTGAATTCCATTGCAATACGACGTAAGAGGCGATGCGCTGTACTTAGGGTCACGTATCGCCGCTTATGGGATGGAGACCTGCGATCCTCCGCGCAGGGTGTCAGGTGACGTTGCGATGCGACAGTTCGTTCGGCGACGCTCCTGGACAAATTCGAAGCACCGTGGGATGGCGGCGGCTCAGGCCGGCCGCGGGCTGGCTATCGAAACTCGGCCGGAGCCAACGACATTCGACTTGCTATCGATGCCCATCACCGCACCCGCGTCTATCGCCCCCCGTGGTTTCCTCCCCGGAAGAATGAAATCGTCCCCGATTACCTTTTACTCCTCGGTCGGCACAATTTCCGGAGTACTTCACTACTCGCAACGCCGGCGGCGTAGCCATCCGCTCCCACCGCCCAATCAGCCGAGCCGCAACACGAATCGGCAAAGCCGCTGTTCTGCCGTGGCGATTCCCCAGCAGGTGGTCTTCGGCGCATTTTCTGCGCTAAATCAGGTTGTTGAAAAAGCAGCAAATATTGTTGCGGCTCAGGCGCCGAATTGGGCTTCAGCAAACATCTCCGGAAGCCCGGTTGTCAGCCCCGGAAGCCGGGGCCGCGGCGCCGTAGGTAACGCTCGAACTCGGCGGCCAGCGCGTCGCCGTCGATCTTGCCCAGCGCCTCGTTCATGTCGACCTCGGCGTCGCCGCGCTCTTCGAGTGACTGTACGTATTCGGCGATCTCGTCGTCCTCGGCCGTCATCTCGCTGACCGCCTGCTCCCACTCCTCGGCCTGACTCGGCAGATCGGCGAGCGGCACCTCTATATCGAGCACATCCTCGACGCGTCGCAGCAGTGCCACCGTCGCCTTGGGATTCGGCGGCTGCGACACGTAGTGCGGAACCGCGGCCCAGAACGTCACGGCCGGAATGCCCGCCTGCACACACGCGTCCTGGAACACCCCGGCGATGCCGGTCGGGCCTTCGTAGCGGGTCTCCTCCAGGCCAAACGTCTTCGCCGAATCGGGGGAGTACGCCGCACCGGAGACCGGGACGGGCCGGGTGTGCGGCGTATCGGCCAGCAGCGCGCCCAGGATGACGACGGTCTGCACGTTCAACTTGTCGGCGATCGCCAGCAGTTCGGCGCAGAACGTCCGCCACCGCATGTTCGGCTCTACGCCGTGCATCAGCACGATGTCGCGATCGGACCCGGGTGGGCGGCAGTGTGAAATCCGCATCGAGGGCCACACCAGTTCTCGGGTGACGCCGTCGACCTGCCTGATGACCGGGCGGTTCACCTGGTAGTCGTAGTACGCCTCGTCGTCGATCTCGACGATCGGCTCGGCCTCCCAGATCGCGTCGAGGTGTTCCAACGCATCGCTGGCGGCGTCGCCGGCGTCGTTCCAGCCTTCGAAGGCGGCGACAATCACGGTGTCATTGAGTTTGGGCAGGCCCGGGCGGTTTTCGGATGAGCCGCTTGCGCGAAGACCATCCATAAAGCCGCTCGCATCCGACGGGGTCACAACGCCAGCGTAAGCCCTGCGCGGTGGGCGCGAGGGGCATAGCCACACGTGGCGAACCGCGAATCGGAGGGCGCGACGAAATACCTTCGGCTGCAATATCGTTAACCTGTTTAACTATAAGACGACGCGGCGGTGAGCTGGGCGTCCAGACGTCGGTCAGGTGACGACGTAGACTGTCTTGGCCGAGAGGCGTTGCAACGGGACCGGGTGGTAGTGCCGGTATCCGCCACGCTCGGCAGAGTCAAGGACGCCTTCCGCTTACGGAAGGAGTGCACGTGACCGTGTGGGAGCCGAACATCCGCCCCGACTGCACCGACGAACTGACGGCAGCATTGCGCCAGCGGATCGTCGTGATCGACGGCGCGATGGGCACGGCGATCCAGCGCGACCGGCCCGACGAGGCCGGCTACCGTGGCGAGCGGTTCGCGGAGTGGCCGACCGCCCTGCAGGGCAACAACGACCTGCTCACCCTGACGCAGCCGCACATCATCGAGGGCATCCATCGCGAGTATCTCGAGGCGGGCGCCGACATCGTGGAGACCAACACGTTCAACGCGAACGCTGTCTCGCTGTCCGACTACGGCATGGCCGAACTGGCCTACGAGCTGAACTACGCCGGCGCCGCCCTGGCCCGCGAGGCCGCCGACGACTTCAGCACCCCGGACAGGCCGCGCTACGTCGCCGGCGCCATCGGGCCCACGACGCGGACCGCGTCGATCTCGCCGGACGTCAACGACCCCGGGGCGCGCAACGTGTCCTACGACCAGTTGGCCGACGCATACCTCGACGCCGCCAGGGGCCTGGTCGACGGCGGAGCGGACCTGCTCATCGTCGAGACGATCTTCGACACGCTCAACGCCAAGGCCGCCATATTCGCCATCGAGACGCTGTTCGAGGAACGCGGCCGTCGCTGGCCGGTGATCATTTCGGGCACCATCACCGACGCCTCCGGGCGCACCTTGTCCGGTCAGGTCACCGAAGCGTTCTGGAACTCGATCCGGCACGCCAAGCCGCTCGCCGTCGGCCTCAACTGCGCGCTTGGCGCGCCGGAGATGCGGCCCTACATCGCCGAGATGTCGCGCATCGCCGACACTTTCGTGTCCTGCTATCCGAATGCCGGGCTGCCCAACGCTTTCGGCGAGTACGACGAGTCGCCGACGCGTCAGGCAGGCTACGTCGCCGAGTTCGCCGAGGCCGGTTTCGTCAACATGGTCGGTGGCTGCTGCGGGACGACGCCCGCGCACATCGCCGAGATCCCCAAGGTTGTCGAGGGCAAGCCGCCGCGTGAGGTACCGGAGATCCCGGTGGCGACGCGGCTTTCGGGCCTCGAGCCGCTCAACATCGACGACAACTCGCTGTTCGTGAACATCGGTGAGCGGACCAACATCACCGGCTCCGCCAGGTTCCGCAACTTGATCAAGGCCGAGGACTACGACACCGCGCTGTCGGTGGCACTGCAACAGGTCGAGGTCGGGGCACAGGTCATCGACATCAACATGGACGAGGGCATGATCGACGGCGTCGCCGCGATGGACCGGTTCACCAAGCTGATCGCGGCCGAACCCGACATCAGCCGGGTCCCGGTGATGATCGACTCCTCGAAGTGGGAGGTCATCGAGGCGGGGCTGAAGAACGTGCAGGGCAAGCCGATCGTCAACTCGATCTCCCTGAAAGAGGGCGAGGAGAAGTTCGTCCGCGAGGCCCGGCTGTGCCGCAAGTACGGCGCCGCCGTCGTCGTGATGGCCTTCGACGAGCAGGGCCAGGCCGACAACCTCGAGCGCCGCGAGCAGATCTGCGGGCGCGCCTACCGGATTCTCACCGAGGAGGTCGGCTTCCCGGCCGAGGACATCATCTTCGACCCGAACTGCTTCGCGCTGGCGACCGGTATCGAGGAGCACGCGACCTACGGCATCGACTTCATCGAGGCCTGCCGCTGGATCAAGGAGAACCTGCCGGGGGTGCACATCTCCGGCGGCATCTCCAACGTGTCGTTCTCGTTCCGCGGCAACAACCCCGTCCGCGAGGCCATCCACTCGGTGTTCCTGTTCCACGCCATCAAGGCGGGCCTGGACATGGGCATCGTCAACGCCGGCGCGCTGGTGCCCTACGACTCGATCGACCCCGAACTGCGGGACCGCATCGAGGACGTCGTGCTGAACCGCCGTGAGGACGCGGCCGAACGACTGCTGGAGATCGCCGAGCGGTTCAACAAGTCGGAGAAGACAGACGATGCCGCGGCGGCCGAGTGGCGCAGCCTGCCGGTCCGCGAGCGGATCACGCACGCATTGGTCAAGGGCATCGACGCCCACGTCGACGAGGACACCGAGGAACTGCGCGCCGAGATCGCCGCCGCGGGCGGGCGGCCCATCGAGGTGATCGAGGGTCCGCTGATGGACGGCATGAACGTCGTCGGCGACCTGTTCGGCTCGGGCAAGATGTTTCTGCCCCAGGTCGTGAAATCGGCGCGCGTGATGAAGAAGGCCGTGGCATACCTGCTGCCGTTCATCGAGGCCGAGAAAGAAGAGGCCGGGACATCCGGCTCGAAGGACACCAACGGCACCATCATCATGGCGACGGTCAAGGGCGACGTCCACGACATCGGCAAGAACATCGTCGGAGTCGTCCTGCAGTGCAACAACTTCGAGGTCATCGACCTCGGTGTGATGGTGCCCGCGGAGAAGATCCTGGCTGCGGCCAAGGAACACGACGCCGACATCATCGGGCTGTCCGGTCTGATCACCCCGTCGCTGGACGAGATGGTCAACTTCGCGGTCGAGATGGAACGCGAGGGGCTGGAGATCCCGCTGCTGATCGGCGGCGCGACCACTTCGCGTGCGCACACGGCGGTGAAGGTGGCGCCGCGCCGGTCCGGGCCGGTGGTCTGGGTCAAGGACGCATCGCGTTCGGTGCCGGTGGCCGCCGCGCTGCTCGACGACAAGCAGCGTCCGGCGCTGCTCGAGGCGACCGAGAAGGACTACGCCTCGTTGCGTGAACGGCACGCCCAGAAGAACGAGCGGCCGATGCTGACGCTCCAGATGGCCCGCGCCAATCGGACGCCCGTCGACTGGGACGGCTATACGCCACCGGCGCCGGCACAAGGTCTGGGTGTACGCGATTTCGGAGACTACGACCTCGCCGAGTTGCGCGAATTCATCGACTGGCAGCCGTTTTTCAACGCCTGGGAGATGAAGGGCCGGTTCCCCGACATCCTCAACAACCCGGCGTCGGGTGAAGCCGCGCGCAAGCTGTACGACGACGCGCAGGAGATGCTCGACACCCTGATCAAGGAGAAGTGGCTGACGGCCAACGGGGTGATCGGCTTCTTCCCTGCCAACGCCGTCGGTGACGACATCGAGGTGTACACCGACGACACCCGCACCGAGGTGCTGACCACGCTGCACAACCTGCGTCAGCAGGGGCAGCACCGCGACGGCATCCCGAACCGGTCGCTCGGCGACTTCATCGCACCAAAAGACACCGGTCTCGCCGACTACATCGGCGCGTTCGCTGTCACCGCGGGACTCGGCAGCAGTGCCAAGATCGCCGAGTTCAAGGCCGAGCACGACGACTACAGTGCGATCCTGCTGGAGTCGCTCGCCGACCGGTTGGCCGAGGCGTTCGCCGAACGGATGCACCAACGAGTGCGCACCGAGTTCTGGGGCTACCAGCCCGACGAGCACCTCGACAACGACGCGCTGATCGGCGAGAAATACGTGGGAATCCGGCCCGCGCCCGGTTATCCGGCGTGCCCGGAGCACACCGAGAAGGCCACGCTCTGGAAGCTGATGGACGTCCACGAACGGACCGGTATCGAGCTCACCGAGTCGATGGCGATGTGGCCAGGTGCCGCCGTCAGCGGCTGGTACTTCTCGCATCCGCAGTCGCAGTACTTCGTGGTCGGCCGGTTGGCCCAGGATCAGGTCGCCGACTACGCGAAGCGCAAGGGTTGGACGCTGAAGGAAGCCGAACGCTGGCTGGCGCCGAATCTCGGCTACAACCCCGAGGACTGAATCCGCGAAACTACAGGTGTCGCGAGGAAGTTCGAGTGAGCTACATAACAACTGCAGGCTCGCGATTTAGCCGCACCCCGACCGCCATGACAGAATTGGCCTCATGCAGGCGGTGCTGTTCGACATGGATGGCACGCTCGTCGACTCCGAAAAACTCTGGGACATCTCGCTGGCGGCGCTCTACGAACGCCTCGGTGGCAGGCTGACGCCCGAGGTGCGCGAATCGATGGTCGGCGGATCTGCCGAGGACACCATGCAGACCGTGTACGCCGATCTGGGTTTGCCTGTCGACCCCGCAGCGATGGCAGGCTCCATTCACTGGCTGCACGAGTACACCGCGGAGTTGTTCGACGCGGGATTGCCGTGGTGCGACGGCGCGCAGGAGTTGCTGGAAGCGCTTGCCGCCGAAGGCACTCCGATGGCGCTGGTCACCAACACCCAGCGGCAACTCACCGACAGGGCTTTGAACAGCATTGGGCGCGAATACTTCTCGACGACCGTGTGCGCCGACGAGGTGGCGCAGGGCAAACCGGCGCCCGACCTTTATCTGCGGGCGGCCGAACTGTTGGACGTCCCGCCGGATTTCTGTCTGGCCATTGAGGACTCGGTGACGGGCACCGCGGCGGCCGAGGGCGCGGGGTGCCCGGTGCTGGTGGTGCCCAACGACGTCGCGGTGCCCAAGGGACCCCGACGACGCCACGTGCGTTCGCTCGCCGGCATCGACGTCGCCGACCTGCGTCGCGTGCACGCGGAACTCACACAGTTCGGGGAACGCACCGCCTGACGTAGCCGTGAGTGGTTGAATGTGACCCACATCACGCAATGCTGCGGAGGGGTGTCACATGACTCACGGACCCGTTGGCGATTCCTCATCCGTAGTCGAGTACGAAGAAACCGAGCATGCCGGTCGCGTCGTCCGGATCGCGTCGGTAGCTGCCCTCGGCGGCCTGCTCTTCGGCTATGACAGCGCGGTGATCAATGGCGCAGTCTCGGCGATCGAGGGCCAATTCGGGGTCGGCGGGTTCAGGCTGGGGTTCGCCGTGGCCTCGGCGTTGCTCGGGGCCGCCCTTGGCGCGGTCACCGCCGGCAGGCTCGCCGATCGGATCGGCCGACTGGCGGTGATGAAGATCGCCGCGCTGCTGTTCCTGATCAGTGCAATCGGCGCCGGGCTGTCCTTCAACTTCCTCGGGACCAACGACGACCATTACCTCGGCCTGCCGAGCGGCGTCTGGATGCTGGTGGTCTTCCGGATCATCGGCGGCATCGGCGTGGGCGTGGCCTCCGTCATCGCGCCGATGTACATCGCAGAGACGTCGCCGCCGCGTATTCGCGGGCGACTCGGCTCGCTGCAACAGTTGGCGATCGTGACCGGCATCTTCCTGTCGCTGGCAATCGATTATCTGCTGGCCCATTTGGCCGGTGGTTCCGGTGAAGTCCTCTGGTTGGGCATGGAGGCCTGGCGCTGGATGTTCATCGCGATGGCGTTGCCGGCGGTCGTCTACGGTGTGCTGGCCTTCACCATTCCAGAATCGCCGCGATACCTCGTCGCGAAGTACCGCATCCCTGAGGCGCGTAGGGTCCTGTCGGTCCTTCTCGGCGAGAAGAGCCTCGAGCTGACGATCACCCGGATACAGGAATCGCTGAAAGCCGAAAAGCCGCCGTCCTGGAGCGATTTGAAGAAGCCGACCGGCGGCATCTACGGGATTGTCTGGGTGGGACTTGGGCTTTCGATTTTCCAGCAGTTCGTCGGCATCAACGTGATCTTTTACTACTCCAACATCCTCTGGGAGGCAGTGGGATTCGGCGAGAGTGCGGCGTTCCTCATCACGGTCATCACATCGGTGACCAACATCGCGACCACTTTGATCGCAATCGCGCTGGTGGACAAGGTCGGGCGTAAACCACTGCTGCTGGTCGGCTCGATCGGGATGGCGGTCACATTGGGCACGATGGCGGTCATCTTCGGCCTGGTGGCGGAGCTTGAACCCAACGCAGAAGGCGAGATGGTCCCGTCACTGCCCGGCGCGTCCGGGCCGATCGCCCTGATCGCCGCCAATCTGTTCGTGGTTGCGTTCGGCATGTCGTGGGGGCCGATGGTCTGGGTGTTGCTGGGTGAGATGTTCCCGAACCGCATCAGGGCGGCCGCCCTCGGCCTCGCCGCGGCAGGTCAATGGGTGGCCAACTGGTTGATCACCGTCAGCTTCCCCGGACTGCGTGACCACCTGGGCATGGCGTACGGCTTCTATGCGCTGTGCGCGCTCCTGTCGTTCGCGTTCGTGTGGCAGTGGGTGCAGGAAACCAAAGGCATGCATCTGGAGGACATGCACCGCGAGGCCTACCACCACGAGGCGCATCACCCGGCGCACTGACGTGTCGCTTTTTGTGGGAACGATGGCTCACCTGCTAGGGACAGCCTGACCTCCTTCGAGTACACACTTGCGGCAAGAGCCGACTTCCGGCCCGGCACAAGGAGACTCGACATGACCGAACCGACGACGAACGACGCAGGCATCCCGGTCGCCAGCGATGTGCACTCGCTGACGATCGGACCCGATGGCCCGATCGTGTTGCAGGACAGCTACCTGATCGAGCAGATGGCCAACTTCAACCGGGAGCGCATCCCGGAACGCCAACCGCACGCCAAGGGGTCCGGTGCCTTCGGGTACTTCGAGGTGACCAACGACGTCAGCGCTCACACCCGCGCCGCGGTGTTCCAACCGGGTGTGAAAACCGATACGCTGATTCGGTTTTCGACGGTGGCGGGGGAGCGTGGCAGCCCAGACACCTGGCGTGACCCGCGCGGTTTCGCGCTGCGGTTCTACACCGCCGAGGGCAACCTCGACATCGTTGGCAACAACACCCCGGTGTTCTTCATCCGGGATCCGTTGAAATTCCAGCATTTCATCCGCTCGCAGAAGCGACGCGCGGACAACAACCTGCGCGATCACGACATGCAATGGGATTTCTGGACCCTCACCCCGGAGTCGGCGCATCAGGTGGCGTGGTTGTTCGGCGACCGCGGCATCCCCAGCACCTGGCGGCACATGAACGGCTACGGCAGCCACACCTACAGCTGGCTGAACGCCGACGGGAAGATCGCGTGGATCAAATACCACTTCATCTCCGATCAGGGGGTGCAGAACCTGATGCAGGGCGATGCCGACCGGCTGGTCAGTGTCGACGGCGACTACCACGCGCGTGACCTGCATGAGGCGATCAAGCGCGGCGACTACCCGAGTTGGACGTTGAAGGTGCAGATCATGCAGTTCGACGACGCCAAGACGTACCGGATCAACCCGTTCGACCTGACCAAAGTGTGGCCGCACGCCGACTACCCGCTGATCGAGGTCGGCAGGTTGGTGTTGAACCGTAATTACACCGACCACCACACCGAGATCGAGCAGGCCGCCTTCTCGCCGAGCAACCAGGTGCCCGGCACCGGTTTGTCCCCGGACAAGATGCTGCTCGGCCGCACGTTCGCCTACAACGACGCGCACCGGGCCCGGCTGGGCGTCAACTACAAGCAGATCCCGGTCAACGCGCCCAAGGCACCGGTGCATTCGTACTCCAAGGACGGCGCCATGCGGATCCACAACGTCGCCGACCCGGTGTACGCGCCCAACTCCTACGGCGGTCCGCAGGCCGACCCGGCCAGGGCCGCGGAGGTGGTGTGGTCGGCCGACGGTGAGATGGTGCGCGCCGCCAACACGCCGCGGGCCGCCGACGACGACTGGCGGCAGGCGGGCGTGCTGGTCCGTGACGTGATGGACGATGCGGAACGCCGGCGGTTGGTGAACAATGTCGCCGGGCATCTGCGGAACGGGGTGTCCGAACAGGTGTTGCAGCGGGCCTTCGACTACTGGCGCAGCATCGACAAGAGCGTTGGCGACCAAATCGAGGAGGCGGTCCGAGGCAAACCCGCGTGACCGCGGCATCGCGGACGTGAAACAATCGCGTCCCGTGAAAACGTTCGATGCCCTGTTCGCCGAGTTGACGGAGCGCGCGCGCACCAGGCCGGCGGGCAGCGGCACCGTCGCCGCCCTCGACGGCGGGGTGCACGGGATCGGCAAGAAGATTCTCGAGGAAGCCGGCGAGGTGTGGCTGGCGGCCGAACACGAGAGCGACGACGCCCTGGCCGACGAGGTCAGCCAGCTGTTGTACTGGACGCAGGTGCTGATGATCTCGCGTGGACTCACGCTCGACGACGTGTACGCCAAGCTGTGATGTCTGCTCTTCGCCCAAGTGGTCCCCCAGCTGACGCGGGAGGTGCCCCCACATCGCCGAATGGCATGCTGCGCGTCGCCGTACCCAACAAGGGCACGCTGTCCGAACCGGCCGCCGAGATCCTGTCGGAGGCGGGTTACCGGCGCCGCACCGACGCCAAGGATCTGACCGTCATCGACCCGGTCAACAACGTCGAGTTCTTCTTTCTGCGACCCAAAGACATTGCGATCTATGTCGGATCAGGTCAGCTCGACCTGGGAATCACCGGTCGCGACCTCGCGCAGGAGTCCGACGCACCCATCACCGAACGGCTCGCGCTCGGCTTCGGCTCGTCGACGTTCCGCTACGCGGCGCCCGCGGGCAGGCAGTGGCGCGTCGAAGACCTCGCAGGCAAACGGATCGCCACCGCGTTTCCCAATCTGGTGCGAAAAGACCTGGCCCGCAGGGGGATTGAGGCCACCGTCATCCGGCTCGACGGTGCGGTAGAGATTTCGGTGCAACTCGGCGTCGCCGACGCCATCGCCGACGTGGTCGGTTCCGGCCGCACGCTGTCGCTGCATGACCTGGTCGCGTTCGGCGAAGCGCTGTGCGATTCCGAGGCGGTTCTCATCGAACGCGAGGACGCGGGCGAGCACAACGCCGCTGCCCGAGACCAACTCGCGGGCCGGGTGCAGGGTGTGGTGTTCGGTCAGCAGTATCTGATGCTCGATTACGACTGTCCGCGCAGCGTCCTCGACGACGCGACCGCCGTCACACCCGGTCTCGAATCCCCGACGATCGCCCCGCTCGCCGATCCGGCGTGGGTTGCGGTGCGGGCCTTGGTGCCTCGTCGTGACGTCAACGCGATCATGGACGAACTCGCCGCGATCGGCGCCAAGGCGATTCTGGCGTCTGACATCCGATTCTGCCGATTCTGATTGACAGGCTCCGTTGCGTTATGCGTGTTAGCGTCCGGTAGTCCGTTTCGCGGCTCCGGAGGTTGCCATGACGCAGGTGATCGTTCTCGTGCTCGCTGTGCTGATCGGTGTGATCGCGGGCCTGCGCGCGCTGACCGCACCGGCCGTGGTGGCATGGGGGGCGTTTTTGGGTTGGATCGACGTCGACGGCAAATGGTCGGAGTGGGTGGCGCATCCGATCACCGTCACCGTGCTGAGCATTTTCCTGCTCGTCGAATTGGTCACCGATCAGCTGCCCAAGACGCCCAGCCGCAAGACGCCGCCGCAGTTCATCACCCGGCTGGTCACCGGGGCGTTCGCGGGCGCGGTGATCGGCAGCGTGTCGCACCACACCTTCATCGGGATGGGCGCTGGCATCATCGGAGCGGTGCTCGGCACGCTGGGCGGCGCCGAAGCCCGCAGTCGGCTGGGCGCAGCCAACGGCGGTAAGGACCGACCGGTGGCCATCGGCGAAGACGTCGTGGCTGTCGGTGGCGGCTTCCTGATCGCGTTCCTCGTCAGCTTCGCGCCACTGGTGTAGTCGTCCATGGCAGAGAAATTCGACACGATCATCGTCGGCGCCGGTCAGGCCGGGCCGCCGCTGGCAGGCAGGCTGACCGAAGCCGGCGAGACCGTCGCCGTGATCGAACGCCACCTGGTCGGCGGCACCTGCGTAAACACCGGCTGTATCCCGACCAAGACGCTGGTGGCCAGCGCGCACGCCGCACATCTGGCCCGCCGCGGAGCCGAATTCGGTGTCGGCACAGGCGAAATCAGCGTGAACATGGCGAAGGTCAAGGCACGCAAGGACAAGATCATGCTCGACGACCGCAGCGGCGTCGAATCGTGGTTGGAGGGCATGGCGGGCTGCACGCTGATTCGTGGACACGCCCGCTTCGTAGGGCCGCACACCATCAGCGTCGACGGCAGGGACTTGGAAGCCGACAGGATCTTCCTCAACGTCGGCGGCCGTGCGGTGGCGCCCGACATGCCGGGTCTCGAAGGCATCGACTACATGACCAATGTCGGCATTCTCGAATTGGACACTGTCCCAGGGCATCTGGTGATCGTCGGCGGCAGCTACATCGCACTCGAGTTCGCCCAGATGTACCGCCGATTCGGCGCTCGGGTCACCGTTCTGCAGCGCGGGCCGCGGCTGACGTCACGGGAAGACGAGGACGTTTCGGCGACCATCAAGGAGATCCTCGAGGCCGAGGGCATCGACATCGTGCTCAACGCCAACGCGATGCGGTTCACCAGGCACGACAGTGGTTTCGCGGTGGTGCCGAGCGAGGGCGCCGAGCCGATCGCCGGCACGCATCTGCTGCTGGCCGTCGGGCGGCGCCCGAACACCGACGATCTCGGCTTGGAGAAGGCGGGCGTCGAGACCGACAGCCACGGTTACATCGTCGTCGACGACCAATTACGGACGAACGTCGAACACATCTGGGCGATGGGCGACTGCAACGGCCGGGGGGCCTTCACCCATACGTCCTACAACGACTACGAGATCGTGGCGGCCAACTTGCTCGACGACGACCCTCGGCGGGTGAGCGATCGCGTCACCACATACGCGCTCTACATCGATCCGCCACTGGGCCGCGCGGGCATGACGGTCGACGAGGTTCGCAAGTCGGGTCGAAAAGCGTTGGTGGGCAAGCGCGCAATGACACGCGTCGGGCGTGCAGTGGAGAAGGGCGAGACCCAGGGGTTCATGAAGGTGGTCGTCGACGCCGAGACCGAGCAGATCCTGGGCGCGGCCATCTTCGGTGTCGGGGGCGACGAGGTCATCCACTCGATCCTCGACATCATGACGGCGAAAAAACCCTACACCGCGATCTCCCGCACCATGCACATCCACCCGACGGTCAGCGAGTTGGTGCCGACGATGCTGCAGGAGTTGAAGCCGCTGCAGTGACCGACCGCCCGACGGTGAGTTGACGGGTCACCACCGCGACCCGCCAGCCGAGATGGCGGCAGGTCTGCACGTCCGACGAGTGCACCTGATCGAAGTCGGCGTCCACGTCGGTCTGCGCACCTGCGCCCAACCAGAAGCCGAGTCGGTTCAGGTCGTTCTCGCTGCCTGCGCTGCTGTTCCAGCCTGGCCCCAGACCCAAACTCACCCAATGCATGTGGTGTTGGGCCGCGAAGACGGCCAACGACATCAGGGTGTTCAGCTTGTCGCCGCTCTTGGCGCCGGAGTTCGTGAACCCGGCCGCGACCTTGTCGCGCCAGGTGCCATTGAGGCACCGCCGCCCGGTCTGCTCGCTGAACGTCTGGAAGCCGGCCGACACGTTGCCCATGTACGTGGCCGTGCCGAACACGATCCCGTCGGCGGCGTCCAGGATGTCCCACTGTTCGTCGGTGATCCTGTCGACCGCGATCACATGCACGTGTGCGCTCGCTTGTCTGGCACCGGCGGCGACGGCGTCGGCGAGCACCGCGGTGTGGCCGAAGCCGGAATGGTAGGCGATGGCCAGGGTTGGCGCGGTGATATCAGATCCGTTGTGCGACATGTCAGTTGGCTCCCAATTGTCGGTTTATTGCGAGGCGTCGGGTGGTCCAGTCAGGTAGTTCGTCACCGGAGAGATAGGCCTGCAGTCGGTCCAGGTAGGCCTGCGTGCCGCCGAAGAAGCCGGAGGCATTGCGGGGGCTGAGGCCGCGGTGCGTGAACCGCAGTAGCGTGCCGTCGCCGTCGGCGGTGAGTTCGTACCGCACCACACCGTCCTCGACGATGGGCTGCTTCCATTCGTGTTCAAGCACATGCGGCGGATCCCACACCAGGATGCGTCCGGTCATCCGCTTGCGTTCGGGCGGCAGCGGCGGTCCCGTCGCGACCATGTCGATGGTGCCGCCCTGTCGAGGCTCGATGGTGGTTTCGCCGAACCACTGCGCGCGTTCGTCGGGGTCGGTGATGGCCGACCACACCACCTCGACCGGAAAGGGAAGGCGGCGTTCGAAATTCAATACCGCTCGGTCACCGTCGACCGTCAGCCTGCCGTCGCGCTCGGTCATCGTGACTCCTTGTGTTTGCGTTCGAGGTGACGTTCGAGGGCGCCGAGGTGATCGGCCCAGAAGCGCCGGTATCGGTCGATCCAGTCGTCGATCGCGACGAGGCCGTCGGCGCGCAACGCATAAATCCGCCGCTGCGCGTCGGGGCGAACTTCGACCAATCCGACTTCGCGCAGCACCTTCAGGTGCCGTGAGACGGTCGGCTGCGTCAGTCCGGGCAGGGTCGCGACGAGTTCACCCGCGGTGCGTTCACCGTCGAGCAACGCGTCGAGCAGCGCGCGACGACTCGGTTCGGCGACCGCTTCGAAGACGTCCATGCCTCGAGTATTGCATCACGTCTATATAGATGCAAGTAAATATATAAGCCCGGCGAGGTCGAGATCGACGTAATGGTGCGGTTTACTCGCACTTCCCCGCCGAAACGGCCGTTTGGGCGACTGGGGGCGAGGCTAGGGTTGCCGTTGCACCAGCAGCGTCTGTGCGACGGTGCCGATAAAACCTTGCCTGTCAAAGAGATCCGCCGTCGTCACACCGATACCGTCGGGGCCGATCGAACCACGCGCCCGGAGCGCGAAATCGTTCCCTACGGGCAACCGGTGCAGATGCACCACGGTGTCGGTGTTCATGAACGCGAACTGCTCCGGGTCCAACGCCGCGCCAGCACCGTTGGCGGAGTCGACGACCATCGCGAGGCGCTGCAGGGCCGTCGTGGGTTCGGAATCCACCAGTGGCACAAGCGGACTGAGCCACACCACGTTGCCGGTTTCGCCGGTCTCGGGTTGCCGCCGCCAGGTCACCGTTTCGAGATACCCCTTCGCTCCCACCCAACTGTGCGGTACCGGAACCGCGTCGCCCTCGACCAGCGGGGGATAGCGGTCGGTGGTCACGTCGGAGGTGTCGCTGGTGGCCAGCAGCCAGGCACTGACCCGCGCGACCGCGCGATCCGTGCCGTCGGCCCGTGCCGCCGTCATCTCGGCCATCATCAGCGAGATCCGCTTACCCGGACGTTCCACCCACGTCCGCACCTTGACCGGCGCGACCGGAATGGCGCCGAGGATGTCGAGCGTCGCACGGCCGACACGCAGTCCCGAACCCGCAGCCATTTCTTCGATCAGCTTGGTCATCAGCGCCAGAGGTGGTGAGCCATGCTGGATCTGCAGGTCCCAGTTGCTTCGGGTGCCGTCGGTCGACTCGAATACCGACAACGCACCGTCGGCAGGCAGCCTGTGGTACAGACAGTCGATCACGCAGCAGGCTCCGAGGCACTCAGCACGGTGTCATCATCGCCTTCGCCGGGGGCCTCCGGCCAACCAGGGTAGGGCGGAGGAGTGCCACCGAACACCGGGCAATGCGCATGGTGGGCGCACCAGTCGCACAGCCGTGACGGCTGCGGTCGGAAATCGCCTGTGGCGCCTGCTGATTGGATGGCCCGCCAGATTGCCATCAACGTCTTCTCGAAGCGCAGCAACTCGTCGAGGTCGGGAGTGTAGTCGAGCACCTGGCTATCGGACAGATACAACAGTCGAAGCCGGGCGGGCAGCACACCGCGCGACCGCAGCAACGCGACGGCGTAGAACTTCATCTGGAACATCGCCTTGAACTCGGCCAGTGCCCGCGCCTCGGGCGGGGCCTTACCGGTCTTGTAGTCGACCACCCGCAGTTCGCCGGTGGGCGCCACGTCGATGCGGTCGACGAAGCCGCGCAGCAGCGTGCCGTCGGCCAACTCGACCTCGACGCGCTGTTCGCAGCTCTGCGGGTCGAACCGGGTGGGATCCTCCAGCCGGTAGTAGCCGGACAGCAGGGCGCGGGCCTCATCGAGCAGTTCCACCCGCAGCGCAGGCTCGAAGTCGGCCAGCTCCGGCTGCTCCGCCATCACCCGGTCCCAGGCGGGGCCGACGAGCGTCAGCGCGGTATCGCGGCCACGCTGCTGGGCCGGCAGCGCATACAGCTGCTCCAGCGCCGCATGCACGACCGAACCGCGGATCTGCGCCGTCGACGCGGGCTCCGGCAACCGGTCGATCGCGCGGAACCGGTACAGCAGCGGGCACTGCTTGAAGTCGCTGGCGCGCGACGGCGACAACGCAGGGCGACGCACCCCGCGGGCCTGCTCGTCACTCATGAAATCAGCGTATGGCGACCCCCCGACAATGTTGCGCAACCCCGGACACCCGGCCCGGCGCGTCAACTGGCAGGCTGATCAGCTGTGCGAAGGACCGGTCCGTTCGAAGTCGGCGATCGCGTCCAGCTGACCGACGCGAAGGGCAGGCACTACACGATGGTGCTGACTCCCGGCGGGGAGTTCCACACCCATCGCGGGATCATCGCGCTCGACACCGTCATCGGGTTGCCGGAGGGCAGCGTGGTGAAGTCGACGAGCGGCGACCAGTTCCTGGTGCTGAGGCCGCTACTCGTCGACTACGTGATGTCGATGCCGCGCGGTGCGCAGGTCGTCTACCCCAAGGACGCCGCCCAGATCGTGCACGAGGGGGACATCTTCCCCGCCGCGCGGGTGTTGGAGGCGGGCGCGGGTTCTGGGGCGCTGACGTGCTCGCTGCTGCGGGCGGTGGGCCCCGAGGGCCGGGTGACGTCCTACGAGGTACGCGAGGACCACGCCGAGCACGCAGTGCGCAACGTCGAGACGTTCTTCGGCGAGCGTCCCCCGAACTGGGAACTGGTCACCGCCGACCTCGCCGACTATGCGGGCCCGGAAGTGGATCGCGTCGTGCTCGACATGCTCGCGCCCTGGGAGGTGCTCGAGGCCGTCGCCAACGCACTCGTGGCGGGCGGCGTGCTGATGATCTACGTCGCCACCGTCACGCAGCTGTCGCGCACCGTGGAGGCACTGCGCGAGCAGCAGTGCTGGACCGAGCCGCGGGCCTGGGAGAGCATGCAGCGCGGGTGGCACGTGGTCGGGCTGGCGGTGCGTCCGCAACACACCATGCGGGGCCATACGGCGTTTCTGATCAACGTGCGCAAATTGGCGCCGGGCGCGGTGGCGCCGATGCCGTTGCGGCGCAAGCGTCAACTCGGCGGCAGCATTTAGTTCAGTCGTCGGTGCTGCGGCGCAGTCCGCGGCGAGCGGACAGCAGATCGAGTTCGGGGCGCGACGCCACCAGCCGCTCGGCGGCGTCGAGCACCTCGACGACATGCGCGCGGTCGGCCGACACCACCGCGATGCCGATGTTGGCTCGGCGGTGCAGATCCTGGTCGCCGGTCTCGGCCGCGGACACGGCGAATCTGCGCTGCAGTTCGGCGATGACGGGACGGATGACGGAACGCTTCTGCTTCAGCGAGTGCACGTCACCGAGCAGCAGGTCGAACTCCAGCCAGCCGATCCACACGCGCTCAGGGGGTCGGTGTCGGCGCAGGTGCCGACGGGGTGGGCTGTTGGCCCATCTGCAGCAGCAGGTCTGCGGTCTGGCGGGTCAGCTGCCAGGTGGTCTGCTGCGGGCTGAACTCCATCGGGAACTTCAGGTCCTTGCCGGCGGCCTGCGGCCCGCCCGGCTTCATAGTGATGTTGGCGATGACGTTGCCCGGCTGGTCCTGTGCCCAGGTCATGTCGGAGGCGTCGAACGTCAACGGCGCGTATCCGCTGTCGCGCAGCGCCTTGGCGAACCGGTCCAGCGCGGCCGCGTCGGCGGAGGTGCCGTACTGGATCAGACCGACCTTGTCCGCACCCGCCACGTTGGGATCGGCGATCTTGCCCATCACATCGGTCAGTGTGGCCGCGGGAGGCAGCGGCGCGCCGGTCTCGGTCGGCGGAGGCGGCACCGTCGGCGGCTTGCTCAACGGGAACGGCGTCGGACTGGGCGCCGAACTGCTTGTATCGGCGCTACACCCGCTAAGCCCGAGCGCCGCCACTATCGTGACGGCGCCCAGGATCGCGGCACAGGTGCGTTGCACTCGGGTCGACTAGCTCGCCGCCGAGAGCAGGTTGAGGGCGGACGACTTGGCGATCTGCCAGCCGGTCGGGCTGGGCCCGGCGACGAACTGGACGTTCTGGGTGGCGCTGGTGCCGAGCGCCGAGGTCGCGGTGACGTCAGCGTTGGCGACTGCGCCGTCCGAATCGATGTTGACGATGCTGAACGTCAACGGGAACTTCCCCTCGGCCGCGGCACGGTTGTACGCGCGGTCCGCGGCAATACCCTCGATCCGGCCGATGCCGCCCTGAATGTAGGACGCCTTGCCTGCGAACGAGCCGCCCGAAGCGAGCGCTTGCAGCGTCTGCAGCAGCGGAGCCTGCAAGTCCGGCGCCGGCGCTTGCGGCATCGGAATGTCCCACACGACCGGTTGCACGGCTGGCGCCGGCGACGCGACGGGAGATGCAATGGAAGTCACACCCGCTGCCACACCACCCACCAGAGCAGCCGCTGCTACGCCGGTAACGAGGGTTTTCAGGGTCACGATTGTCCTTTCGATCGGCCCAACTCACCAGAGAGGTTAACAAGTGTTGCTGGTGTGTCGAATTCCTACACCACACACAATGGCTGAATCGCCGGTAGCGTTGAAGTTGTTACTGCACCAACTTCCGGTGCGGGAAGGGGCGCAACATGAATGAGTCAGAGCGTTCTGAAGCCTACGGGGCATCCCGTGAGTCAGGGATGTCCAGCGATGACGCCGCCGAATTGGAAGAGCTGCGACGAGAAGCCGCGCTCTTGCGTGAGCAGCTGGAGAACGCGGTAGGGCCGCAAAGCGGACTCCGCAGCGCCCGCGATGTACACCAGCTCGAGGCGAGGATCGACTCGCTTGCAGCCCGCAACGCGAAACTAATGGAAACTCTTAAAGAGGCCCGCCAGCAGTTGCTGGCGCTGCGCGAGGAGGTCGACCGGCTCGGTCAGCCGCCGAGTGGTTATGGCGTGCTTCTGGGGGTCCAGGACGACGACACCGTCGACGTGTTCACCTCGGGCCGCAAGATGCGGCTGACGTGCTCGCCGAACATCGACACCAAGTCGCTCAAGCAGGGCCAGACCGTGCGTCTCAACGAGGCGCTGACCGTCGTCGAGGCCGGCAACTTCGAAGCGGTCGGTGAGATCAGC
The DNA here is from genome assembly GCF_001667505.1 of Mycobacterium sp. ACS1612. Lineage (GTDB taxonomy): Bacteria > Actinomycetota > Actinomycetes > Mycobacteriales > Mycobacteriaceae > Mycobacterium. The sequence continues at coordinate 138,016 of NZ_LZHZ01000031.1, read as the reverse complement.
ACGCTGCGCGAGATCCTGGCCGACGGTCATCGCGCGCTCGTGGTCGGCCACGCCGACGAGGAGCGCATCGTGTGGCTCGCGGAGCCGTTGGTGTCCGCCGAGTACCTGCCCGACGATTACGAGGACGAGGACGAAGACGACCTCCGGCCGCGCAAGCTGCGTCCCGGCGACTCGCTGCTGGTCGATACCAAAGCCGGGTATGCGTTCGAGCGCATCCCCAAGGCCGAGGTCGAGGATCTGGTGCTCGAAGAGGTGCCCGACGTCAGCTACAACGACATCGGCGGCCTCGGCAGGCAGATCGAGCAGATCCGCGACGCGGTCGAGCTGCCGTTCCTGCACAAGGAGCTCTACCGCGAGTACTCGCTGCGGCCCCCGAAGGGCGTGCTGCTCTACGGTCCGCCCGGCTGCGGTAAGACGCTGATCGCCAAGGCGGTGGCCAACTCGCTGGCCAAGAAGATGGCCGAGGTCCGTGGCGACGACGCCCGCGAGGCGAAGTCCTACTTCCTCAACATCAAGGGTCCGGAGCTGCTGAACAAGTTCGTCGGCGAGACCGAGCGCCACATCCGGTTGATTTTCCAGCGCGCCCGCGAGAAGGCATCCGAGGGCACGCCGGTGATCGTGTTCTTCGACGAGATGGACTCGATCTTCCGCACCCGCGGCACCGGCGTCAGCTCGGACGTGGAGACGACGGTCGTGCCCCAGCTGCTTTCGGAGATCGACGGCGTCGAGGGCCTGGAGAACGTGATCGTCATCGGCGCCTCCAACCGCGAGGACATGATCGACCCGGCGATCCTGCGGCCCGGCCGCCTGGACGTCAAGATCAAGATCGAGCGGCCGGATGCCGAAGCGGCACAGGACATCTTCAGCAAGTACCTGACCGAGGATCTGCCGGTGCACGCCGACGATCTCGCCGAGTTCGGTGGCGACCGAGCGGCCTGCCTGAAGGCGATGATCGAAAAGGTCGTCGACCGGATGTACGCCGAGATCGACGACAACCGGTTCCTGGAAGTCACGTACGCCAACGGTGACAAAGAAGTCATGTACTTCAAGGACTTCAACTCCGGCGCGATGATCCAGAACGTCGTCGACAGGGCGAAGAAGAACGCGATCAAGTCGGTGCTCGAGACAGGCCAGCCGGGTCTGCGCATCCAGCATCTGCTGGACTCGATCGTCGATGAGTTCGCCGAGAACGAGGATCTGCCCAACACCACCAATCCCGATGACTGGGCACGGATCTCGGGCAAGAAGGGCGAGCGGATCGTCTACATCCGCACGCTGGTCACCGGCAAGAGTTCGTCGGCCAGCCGCGCGATCGACACCGAGAGCAACCTGGGTCAGTACCTGTAGGCCGAGTAACTGTTGGCCAGGTCGTCCTGCGTGACGCAGGCGTCGGTGGTCGTCGTATCCACGCGCAGTGGAGTCGACGGCCTCCGCGCCTGGTAGCACCAGCCCGCCGGCAGCGCGAGTCGGCCGGCGAGCCCGGGCAGATCTGCCAGGCCCAGCCCCCGGTCGACCATCTGGCTGTAGGTCTGCATGACCCAGCGCCCGCCGTCGGGGTCGACGAGTTCGTAGATCTCCCGGCCCGCGTCGAAGACGAACACCGCTTTACGGTCGACCCGGTTGACATGGTAGGGCGCCGGATTCATCGACGCGAGCTTTACTGTCGCCTGGCGGATCATCTCCAGACCGCCGAAGCTCTTGTGCTCCTGGGTTTCTCGGCCCCGCTTGCCGATGCTGCTCATCAGCCAGTAGCGCGGGCCATTGAGCAACGCGGCGGCCGCGCCGTTTTCGGCCGCGATCGCCTGCGCGTCAAGCCTGTCCCACAAGTCGGCGGGGCAGTCGTTGAGCGGGAAGGTGTTGTAGACGGTTGCCTCAGGCCCGTCGTCGGTGGTGACGTGTACCAGAAGCACCTCGCCGTAACGCTTTCCGAATACCCCGTCGATCATTGTGACGTCGTCGGCCGTCATTTCTCCATCTCCAGATAGGCGTCGCGACCCGCCAGGCTCACGGCCACGTCGTCGATCAGCGGGTTGAAGAACCGCTCGCGGTACAGCGGGTCGACGCTGGTGCTCACCGTGAAGTACAACCCCCGACAGCACCGCGACGAACAGCGACACGTGGACGATGGTCTGGGGGACCGGCACGTGGACACCGAACCACGTTCCTGGACAAGGTGGTTCGCCGACCGGGCAGGCCTTTTCCGCGGACCACAGCACCGCGACATCGTCGGGCACCGCGACGATGCCGAGCGCCAGGAAGAACGCGAACAATCCTGTGGTGAACAGCACCACCTGAATCGCCTGCGACACCACCATCACCGCGACGACGTTGACCTGCTCGGCGCGCGACAGCGGGGTGCGCTCCGGATGACGGCCCGCCTCGGTCTGCAGGGGTGTGCCCGCGAGCAACTTGGCGGGATCGGTCTGCTCGGCGCGGTCGTCCCTCAGCGCACGCACCTCGTCCCTGATGGTGGCGACGACGAACAGGATCGCGACGAGAGAGAGGAATCCGATGGTCTGCCAAAGCCTCTCGCGCGACATCCTGGCCGCCAACTGCCACAGTTCGCCGGTAAAGAACACCACCACGGTCAGCATCATCAACGGCAGTGCACGGCTCATCAACGTGCCGAGCGCACCCACCTGTTGCAGCGCAAACCTGAACGCCCACAACAGAATCGAGCCGAAGCCGAGATACGTCAGCCAGATCGCCGCCAACGCCACGACCGCGAAACCGAACGCCTCTGCCGCGGCGATGCCAGAAAACCCGCTGTCTGCGAACGGAAGCCCGAATACGAACAGCGCCATCACCAACAGCGCCGCGGAGCGACGGCCCGCCTCGCCGAGCGTGGTGCCTGTCTGCCTCAGCAGGAACAACGCGAACGGCGCACCCAACAACAACAGCGCCAGCACACCCAACCGGGTCACATAGCCGAAATCGGGATCGCCATCGGTGAGTTCGGCCAGCAGCATGGTCACCGCGATCACCGCGCCGATCCCGCTGACCATCGGCGCCGAGCGCTCGATCAGGGCACGTGAGCGGACGCGGCGGGTCAGCACCAACGGCAGTCCGCGATGCAGGAACCACTGGTGTACCTGCCGCAGGTCGGCCACGAGCAACATTGTGCGCGATCGGAGCCGCTCCCGCGGGTCAACTCGCCACAGCGGTGCGGTAGCGGTGCCGTGCGGTCAACGTGAGCCGAAGGTCGTCGATGAGCGGATCGAAGAACCGCGTCCGGTACTCGTCGTCACTTATCGTGCGCGCGCTGAGGTACATAAACGTCAGCGCGCCAAGGAAAAACGTGATCTGAATAAGTGAGTCGGGCACGGGAATCGTCATGCCCAGCACGGTGCCGTCGCTGCGGCCGTTGCGTGTCCACTGCGCCAACAACTCGGGAGACAACAGAATCAAGCCGAGGATCAGGAACAGTCCTGCGGCCATCGCGGCGACCCCGGCGATCTGGGTGATCAGCGAGGCGGCGACCACGAACATGATGTTGCCCCGTTCGACGCGGCTGAGCGGACTAGCCGTCGCGGGGTCCGGCATCGTCTCAAAAGGCGTGCCCGCCAACTGCACTGAGCGATCGTCCTCGTCGTCGGCGAGCATCATCGGTTTGACCCGGTCGCGCGTCACCGACACCACGAACACCGCCGCGATCGCGATGAGGAACGCCAGCGCCAGCCACAACCGCGGCCGCGAGACGGTGGCCGCCATCAGCCACACGGGGGAGTTGAAGAACACCAGGAAGGTCAGCAGCAGCAGCGGCAGCGCCCGCGTCACCATCGAACCCGCCGCAGCGAGATTCGTCGTCGTCATCTGCACGGCCCACGCCATGATCGACCCCGCACCGCACGCGGTCAGCGCCAGGATGGCCACGATCACGACAGCTTCGAGGACAAGGTCGACGAACACCCGCGGGCTCGGCCCGCCGAGGATGCCGCCGACGATCGCGATCGCGACCGCCACCGTCGCCGCCACGGTGCGACCCCGCACGGTCGAGATGCGTGAGACCAACCAGCCAACCGCCACCGCGACGGGCAGCACGAGGACGAGCAGGGCAAGGACGAACCATTCCGTGCGCGTCGGATGACCGTCGATGTCGATGGTGTGCTTGCCGGTTGTGGCCACGACGACGGCGGAGTTGACCATGAACACCGCGAACGCGGCCAGCGCGGGCGCTGAACGGGGCCACAGCCGTCGCACCAACGCACCCGGGCGCAACACTGCAGGCAGCCCACGATCGAGGAACCAGGCGTCGGCAGCACGGCGCTGCGCCGTGTCAATCATGAAGAGCCCGTCGGTCGGGTGTCGGCGTCAGTTGGATGGCCGCCCGCCACAGCAGCAGCCCCGTCTGCACCCCGACCGCGATCGACATCATCGAGATCAGCGTCGCCGTGAACACCGCGGTGCTGTGCGTGCCGAGCAGTTGGGTGACACCCATGAAGCCCAGCGAGCCGGGCACCAGCAGCCAGAAGCCCGGCACCACCAGCGACATGGTCGGCGGTGTGCCTGGCCGATGGGATATCGCCAGCGCGAACAGGATCAGCGTCAATCCGCCGCCGAACCCGCTGGCGTAGCTGCCGAGCACCGCATTGCCGATCCACTGGCCGCCGTACGCCACGTACAGCATCAGCAGCATCCACGGCAGGAACTTCGTCGGCGGCGCGTAGTTCAGCCATATCCCGATGCCGTACACCAGCACCCCGACGACGGGTGCCCACGGACCGAGTCGGTTGAACTGGGTGGTGACCAGGTCGGTGTCCGCGACGCCTGCGACCTGCGCGGCGATCAGGATGCCGAAGGCCAACTGTGCGATCTGCATGAAGCCCGCCACCAACCGGCTGGCACCGGACACCAGGTGCTGGGTGCTCAACTCGATGACCGCGAGCGTGATCGCGGCGCCGGGAAGGAACGTGGCCAGCGGCGCCGCCAGCGCGCGCAGGCTGTCGGTCCCGACGTGGTAGCGGTTCTCGAACGAGAACACAATGAGCGCCACCAGGAATGCGCAGATGGTCGGCAACATGTGGCCGATCGCCTCGACGCGACGGCCGATCACGCTCAGGCCGCCGACGAGCAGTCCGAGTATCGCGGCGCCGTACAGACTCCACGGCGTCGGCTGCAGGATCAGCGCCAGCCCGACGCTTTGCACCGCGTAGCCGGAGATGGTGATCAGCAGCGGAAATCGGTTGTCCAAGTTGCGAATACGCTCGAGCTCGGCCATGCCTTCGGCGGGGCTGACCGTACCCGATGGCGCCCGCGCCACCAGCGTGGCGAGCGGGAAGGATTGGTCGTAGCGCACAGTGAAATCCGGGTTGGCGATGTAGACGCCCTCACCCGACGGGCTGCCCACCTGCACGTAGTTGGGCAGCGCCAGGAACTCGTGGTCAAGGCCGTATGCGCGAGCCGTCTGTTCCATCACTGCGCGCACCATCGTGACGGGATAGTTGGCCGCGGCCATGGCGGCGCCCAGCGCGGCCACGAACTGAGGCGCGGCCACATCGTGTCGCTCGGATGGCACGGTCGCAGGCTACTGCGTGCCGTCGCCTAGGCTTGCCCTATGCAAAGGATTATCGGGACCGAGGTCGAGTACGGCATATCGTCGCCGTCCGATCCGACCGCGAACCCGATCCTGACGTCCACCCAGGCGGTGCTGGCGTACGCGGCGGCCGCGGGGATCCAGCGCGCCAAGCGCACCCGCTGGGATTACGAGGTGGAGTCGCCCCTGCGCGACGCCCGCGGGTTCGACCTGAGTCGCTCTGCCGGTCCTCCGCCCGTGGTGGACGCCGACGAGGTCGGTGCGGCCAACATGATCCTCACCAACGGCGCCCGCTTGTACGTCGACCATGCGCACCCCGAATACTCCGCGCCCGAATGCACCGATCCGATGGACGCGGTCATCTGGGACAAGGCAGGCGAGCGGGTCATGGAGGCCGCCGCACGGCACGTCGCGAGCGTGCCCGGGGCCGCCAAGCTGCAGCTTTACAAAAACAACGTGGACGGTAAAGGCGCCTCGTACGGTTCGCACGAGAACTACCTGATGTCGCGGCAGACGCCGTTCTCGGCGGTCATCGCGGGCCTGACCCCGTTCCTGGTGTCGCGGCAGGTGGTCACCGGTTCGGGCCGGGTCGGCATCGGACCCTCGGGTGACGAGCCCGGCTTCCAGTTGTCGCAACGCTCCGACTACATCGAGGTCGAGGTCGGCCTGGAGACCACGCTCAAGCGCGGCATCATCAACACCCGCGACGAACCGCACGCCGACGCCGACAAGTACCGCAGGCTGCACGTGATCATCGGCGACGCGAACCTGGCCGAGACGTCGACCTACCTCAAGCTGGGCACCACGTCGCTGGTGCTCGACCTGATCGAAGAGGGCATGGACCTCACCGATCTGGCGCTCGCGAGGCCGGTGCACGCGGTGCACGTCATCAGCCGCGACCCGTCGCTGCGCGCCACCGTCGCGCTTGCCGACGGCCGGGAGCTGACCGCCCTTGCGCTGCAACGCATTTACCTCGACCGCGTGGCCAAGCTGGTGGACAGCCGCGACCCGGATCCGCGCGCGGCGCACGTCGTCGAGACGTGGGCGAACGTCCTGGACCTGTTGGAGCGCGATCCGATGGAGTGCGCGGAGATCCTGGACTGGCCCGCGAAGCTGCGGCTGCTGGAAGGCTTCCGGCAGCGGGAGAACCTCAACTGGTCGGCCCCGCGGCTGCACCTGGTCGATCTGCAGTACTCCGACGTCCGGCTGGACAAGGGGCTCTACAACCGGCTGGTGGCGCGCGGCTCGATGAAGCGGCTGGTCACCGAACAACAGGTGATCGACGCCGTCGACAATCCGCCGACCGACACCCGCGCGTACTTCCGCGGCGAGTGCCTGCGCCGGTTCGGCGCCGACATCGCCGCCGCGAGCTGGGACTCGGTGATCTTCGACCTGGGCGGCGATTCGCTCGTGCGGATTCCAACACTGGAGCCGCTGCGGGGCAGCAAGGCGCACGTCGGCGCCCTGCTCGACAGCGTTGACACCGCCGTCGAACTGGTGGAACAGCTCACCCAGTAGCCCTGCTATCCCAGGCAAAACAGGCGACGAACGGTAGGGTGGAGTAACGGCGGGCGCAGTGAGCCCGCCGATGACTATCAGGAGGCAGCGATGGCTCAGGAGCAGACCAAGCGTGGCGGTGGCGGCGGCGAGGACGACGACCTCACCGGCAGCACTGCCGCCGGGCAGGAGCGTCGCGAGAAGCTGGCCGAGGAGACCGACGACCTGCTCGACGAGATCGACGACGTTCTCGAGGAGAACGCCGAGGACTTCGTCCGTGCATACGTCCAGAAGGGTGGACAGTGACCTGGCCGCACCGCGAACAGCTGGCCATCCCGTCACCCCAACCAGGAGCACCCTCCATCCCTGTGGATTTGTCGTCCTTTTCTGACCTGCTGCGCCGTCAGGCGCCCGAACTCCTGCCGATCAATCGGACCGGGTCCGCGTCCGTCGTTCCCGGCGACGCGGTTCCGCACGGCACCACCATCGTCGCGCTGAAGTTTCCCGGCGGTGTGGTGATGGCGGGCGACCGCCGCTCCACCCAGGGCAACATGATCGCTGGCCGCGACGTCCAAAAGGTGTACATCACCGACGACTACACGGCCACCGGCATCGCGGGCACGGCGGCTATCGCAGTCGAGTTCGCCCGCCTCTACGCCGTCGAACTCGAACACTACGAGAAGACCGAAGGCGTGCCGCTGACGTTCCGCGGCAAGGTGAACCGGCTCGCGACCATGGTGCGTGGCAATCTCGGCGCGGCGCTGCAGGGCTTCGTCGCGCTGCCACTGCTGGCGGCCTACGACCTCGACGACCCGAACCCCGAGGCCGCCGGACGCATCGTGTCGTTCGACGCGGCGGGCGGCTGGAATCTCGAGGAAGAGGGCTACCAGTCGGTGGGCTCGGGCTCGATCTTCGCCAAGTCGTCGATGAAGAAGCTGTATTCGCAGGTGACCGATGGCAATTCGGCCCTGCGCGTGGCGGTGGAAGCGTTGTACGACGCCGCCGACGACGATTCCGCGACCGGTGGACCCGATCTGGTGCGCGGCATCTACCCGACCGCTGTGATTCTGCAGGCTGAGGGCGCCGAGGAGGTGCCTGAGACCAGGATCGCCGAGCTGGCCCGCGAGGTCATCGAAAACCGGTCCCGCGCGGACACTTTCGGCCCCGACGCACAACACCGTAGCGCCGACGCGCGAGGAGACTCGTGAGCTTCCCATACTTCATCTCGCCCGAGCAGGCGATGCGCGAGCGTTCGGAGCTCGCACGCAAAGGCATTGCCCGCGGCCGCAGCGTGGTGGCGCTGGCGTACTCCGGCGGCGTGCTGTTCGTCGCCGAGAACCCGTCGCGGTCGCTGCAGAAGGTCAGCGAGCTCTACGACAGGGTGGGCTTCGCCGCCGTCGGCCGGTTCAACGAGTTCGACAACCTGCGTCGCGGCGGCATCCAGTTCGCCGACACCCGCGGATACGCGTACGACCGTCGCGACGTGACGGGCAGGCAATTGGCCAACGTGTACGCGCAGACGCTGGGCACCATCTTCACCGAGCAGGCCAAGCCGTACGAGGTGGAGCTGTGCGTGGCCGAGGTGGCCCACTTCGGCGAGACCAAAGCGCCCGAGCTGTACCGGATCACCTACGACGGATCCATCGCCGACGAACCGCATTTCGTGGTGATGGGCGGGACCACCGACCCGATCACCGCGGCGCTCAACGAGTCGTACTCGGAGAACCTCGGGTTGTCCGACGCGGTCAAGGTCGCCGTCGAGGCGCTGACGGCAGGCGGCAACGGCAGCGCCGAACCGCGCCAACTGGGGCCCTCGACGCTGGAGGTTGCGATCCTGGACGCGAACCGACCGCGTCGTGCGTTCCGCCGGATCACCGGCTCCGCGTTGGAAGCCGTTCTGCCCGCAGACGATTCGGACGCGAAGCCGTCGGACGACAGCTAGCCGGTCGCCATGGCCGAGTCGGTGACGCCCTACGCGCCGATTCTGCGCCGGCCGCGGATGCTGCGGCAGCGGTGGCTCAACCTGTCCTTCCTGCATTGGGCGGTCGAACCGGCGGACATCGCGCACCTGTATCCGCCGGGCACCGAGCCTGACATCTTCGAGGGCCGCAGCTTCGTCGGCGTCGTGCCGTTCCAGATGTCGCTGTTCGGCACGTTTCTCGAGACCAATGTCCGGCTGTACTCGGTGGATCAGACGGGCCGCCGCGGGGTGGTGTTCCTGTCGCTGGACACCACCCGACTCGACGTCGTCGCGGGCGGTCGGTGGGTGTTCGGGGTGCCCTACCGGTGGGCGCGGATGAGCTATCGCGCGAGCGGCGACCGGCGCGTCTACACCTCGACGCTGCGCTGGCCGAACGTCACGGCGTCGAGTTCCATCGAAGTGCGAGTGGGCGATTCGCTGGCGTGCGGGCCGCTCGAGCACTACATGACCGCGCGATGGGGCGCGCACGTGGTGCGCGCCGGTCGCACCTGGTACGTGCCCAACGAGCATCCGGCGTGGGCGCTGCGCCGCGCCGAGTTGATCGACTTCACCGACGGCGGGCTGCTGGCGTCCGTCGGACTTGCGGAACTGGCGCGGCGGCCGCCGGACCATGTGGCGTACAGCGACGGTGTCGCGGCGCGCTTCGGCAGGCCGGTGTTGGCGACCACCCCGCGCTAAAGGACAGCGCGCACGGCCTTTTCGAAACCGGCGACGTGTTCGGCGGCCAGTTTGGCGGCCAGTTCCGCGTCGCCGTCGATGATCGCGCGGAGCAGCGCCACGTGTTCGGTGACGTGCTCGGCCACGTTCGACAACCGGTCTAGGAACAGACACCAGATGCGGGTGGCGTGGGCATCCTGGCAGACGAGGACGTCCTCGAGATACGGGTTGCCGGAGGCTTTGTAGATCGCGGTGTGCACCCGCACGTCGAACCGCAGCAGCGTGCGGGGGTCGTCGGCGGGATCGAGTTTGGCGATGTCGTCGGCGAGTTCCGACAGTTTGAGCTTGGTCTCTTGCGAGGCGGCAGTGGCGGCGCGGGCGGCGACGACCGGCTCGAGCTGCCTGCGGATCTCCTGGATGTGCGCGAGGTCGGTGATGTCGACGGTGGTGGCGAACGTGCCGCGGCGGGGATAGGCGATCACCAGACGGTCGCGTTCGAGCCGCTTCAGTGCTTCGCGCACCGGGGTGCGGCCGAACCCGAGTTGGCGGGCCAGGCCCTCATCGTTGATGGGCTCGCTGGGCCGGATGTCGAGCATGATAAGGCGCTCGCGAATGATCTGATAGGCCAGGTCGGCGTTGGACTGGGTGGCTCCCTCGCCGGTGTCGACCAGTTCCACGCTCATCGTCTGTCTCCTGTCGAACATTGACCCTTGACGTGCAAATCAACGTACCATACTGTGCTCCACAACTGATATATCAGTTACGAAACGACTGTTCGATGGAGAGCCGCGTGAGTCCTCAGGCGCCGGGCGCGCACCTGCCCGATCATCCCGATTTCCTCTGGCGCAATCCCGAGCCGAAGCGGTCCTACGACGTCGTGATCATCGGCGGCGGAGGGCATGGCCTGGCGACCGCGCACTATCTGGTGAAGAACCACGGCGTCACCAACGTGGCGGTGCTGGAGAAGGGCTGGCTCGCGGGCGGCAACATGGCCCGCAACACGACGTTGATCCGGTCGAACTATCTGTGGGACGAAAGCGCCGCGATCTACGAGCACTCGCTGAAGTTGTGGGAGGGGCTCGAGGACGACCTCGGCTATCCAATCCTGTTCAGCCAGCGCGGGGTGCTCAACCTGGCGCACAGCCTGCAGGACGTTCGCGACAGCGTCCGTCGGGTAGAAGCCAACGTGCTCAACGGAATCGACGCCGAATGGCTCGAACCGGACGAGGTCAAGAAGATCTGCCCGATCGTCAACATCTCCGCCGACGTGCGCTACCCTGTCCTCGGCGCGACCTATCAGCCAAGGGCCGGCATCGCCAAACATGACTACGTCGCATGGGGTTTCGCGCGTCGGGTCGACGCCGCGGGCGTTGACCTGCTGCAGGGCTGCGAGGTCACCGGCTTCGTCACCGAGGGGGACCGCATCACGGGGGTGCGCACCACGCTCGGCGACATCTCCACCGGGCAGGTCGCGATGTGCGCGGCGGGTCACACGTCGGTGCTCACCGACATGCTCGGATTCCGGGTGCCGCTGCAGAGCCATCCGCTGCAGGCACTGGTCTCCGAGTTGCTCGAGCCCGTGCACCCGACCATCGTGATGTCCAACGCCGTGCACGTCTATGTGTCCCAGGCGCACAAGGGCGAATTGGTGATGGGCGCAGGCATCGACTCGTACAACGGGTACGGGCAGCGCGGCGCCTTCCACATCATCGAGCGGCAGATGGCGGCGGCCGTCGAACTGTTCCCAATCTTCGCCAGGGCGCATCTGCTGCGCACCTGGGGCGGCATCGTCGACACCACGCCCGACGCCTCGCCGATCATCGGCCGCACGCCGTACCGCAACCTGTACCTCAACTGTGGTTGGGGCACAGGCGGATTCAAGGCCACGCCCGGCATCGGCTGGTGCATGGCCGACACCATCGCCAACGACGAACCGCACCCGTACGTGGCCCCGTTCCACCTGGACCGGTTCGTCACAGGAGCGCTTGTCGACGAACACGGCGCCGCCGCCGTCGCGCACTGAGACTTCGAAAGACTGGAGCAGCAATGCAACTCATCGAATGTCCGTACTGCGGGCCGCGCGAAGAGACCGAATTCCATTACGGCGGGCAGGCGCACGTCGCCTACCCCGAGGATCCGTACGCGTTGACCGACGAGCAGTGGGCGCACTACGTGTTCTTCCGCGCCAACCCCAAGGGGAAGTTCGCCGAGCGCTGGGTGCACAGCGCCGGATGCAGACGATGGTTCAACGCCGTGCGCGACACCGCAACCTATCGCTTCGAGACTGTTTACCGCATCGACGATTCGAAGCCGGTGATCTCATGACCGCGCCGTTCCGCACCGCCAAGGGGGGCCGTATCGACCGCGCCGGCCGGTACGAATTCACCTTCGACGGTCGCACCTACACCGGGCACCCCGGTGACACGCTGGCCTCGGCACTGCTCGCCAATGGTGTGCACAAGATCGCGACCAGCGTCAAACTCGGCCGCCCGCGCGGTATCTCAGCGGCCTGGGCCGAGGACACCGGGGGGCTGGTGCAGATTGAGGCGCCGTTCCCCGAGCCCATGCTGCTGGCCTCGACGGTCGAACTCTATGACGGACTGGCCGCCCGTGGGCTGCCAGGACAGGGCAGGCTGGCCGACATCGCCGACTCCGCGCGCTACGACGCGATGCACGCGCACGCCGACGTGCTGATCGTCGGCGCGGGGCCCGCCGGTCTGAGCGCGGCGCTGACCGCGGCGCGCTCCGGCGCCCGGGTCGTGCTGGTCGACGAGCAGTCCGAGGCCGGCGGGTCGCTGCTTGGCAGCACCGACCGGATCGGCGGCGTCGACGCGCTCGACTGGGTGCGCGCCGCCGTCGAGGAGTTGGCGACCTATCCCGAGGTGCGACACCTGCAGCGCACCACCGCATTCGGGCACTACGACGACGGCTTCGTCCTTGCCCTCGAGCGGCGCACCGATCATCTCGGTGCCGCCGCGCCTGCCGGTATCTCACGCCAACGGGTGTGGCGTATCCGCGCCGCGCACGTGCTTATCGCGACCGGTGCGCACGAGCGGCCGGTGGTGTTCGCCGACAACGACCTGCCCGGAATCATGTTGGCGCACAGCGCGAGAACCTTCCTGCACCGCTACGGCGTGTTGGTCGGGCATACCACGGTGGTGTTCACCACCAACGATAGTGCCTATGCCGCCGCGTTCGACCTTGCCGACGCCGGTGTGCAGATCCAGATGGTCGTCGACGCGCGCGCCCGGGTGCCCGAGACGCTGCGCAACGAGTGTGACCGCAGAGGCATTCCGCTGCGGACAGGCGCCGTCGTCACCGGCACCCGTGGTGACGACCGCATCACCGACGCCATGGTCGCCGACTTCGACGGGACGAATACCGCTACCGCCGAGACGGTTTCGTGCGACACGCTGTTGGTCAGTGGCGGCTGGAACCCGGCGGTGCATCTGTTCAGCCAGGCACGCGGCGTGCTGCGGTACGACGCGGCGCTCGGTGGCTTCGTTCCCGCCGAGCACCTCGACGGGGTCAGCGTCGCGGGTGCGGCCAACGGCGTGATGGATCTGGCGGGTTGCCTGCGCGGGGGGCAGGACTCGGCGGCCGCCGCACTTGGTGTGCCAGCGCAGGATCCGCTGCCCGAGGATTCGGAGGTCGCCGCAGGCGCCGGTCTGGTGTTGTGGCGGGTGCCGGGACGTGAGCAGGACCAGTTCGTCGACATCCAGCGCGACGCCACCGTCGCCGACGTCGCGCGGGCAGTGGGCGCCGGGATGCGCTCGGTGGAACATATCAAGCGCTACACCACCATCGGCACGGCGCACGACCAGGGCAAGACGTCGGGTGTGATCGCCTCCGGTATCACCGCCGAACTACTCGGCGTGCCGATCGAGAAGTTGGGCACCACCACCTTTCGGCCGCCCTACACGCCGGTCGCATTCGCCGCGTTGGCGGGCCGCGACCGGGGCGCGTTGTTCGACCCGGAGCGCACCACGGCGCTGCACGACTGGCATGTCGCCAACGGTGCGGTGTTCGAGGACGTCGGACAGTGGAAGCGTCCGCGGTATTACCCGCAACCCGGCGAGGAGATGGACGACGCGGTGCTACGCGAATGTGCTGCCGTGCGAACAAGTGTCGGCATTCTCGACGGCTCGACGCTGGGCAAGATCGACGTGTCCGGCCGCGATGCCGCCGAACTGCTCGACCGCATTTACACCAACCTGATGAGCAGCCTGAAGGTCGGCGCTATCCGCTACGGCGTGATGTGCGGCGTCGACGGAATGGTGATCGACGACGGCACTGTGATGCGGCTGGCCGAGGACCGGTTCCTGGTGTACACCACCACCGGCGGGGCCGCGAAAATCCTTGACTGGATGGAGGAGTGGCTGCAGACGGAATGGCCGCACATGCAGGTGTCGCTGGCCTCGGTGACGGATCACTGGGCGACCTTCCCGGTGGTCGGCCCGCGGTCACGGGACGTGATCGGCGCGGTTTTCGGGGACGTCGACGTCAGCAACGAGGCCTTCCCGTTCATGACGTGGCGGTCGACGAGTCTAGCCGGGGTGCCGGTGCGGTTGGGCCGGGTCAGCTTCTCCGGTGAACTGGCCTACGAGGTCAACGTCGACTGGTGGCACGCACCCGCGGTGTGGGAGCGGTTGATCGCGGCGGGCGCTCCGTACGGCATCACGCCGTACGGCACCGAGACCATGCATGTGTTGCGCGCGGAGAAGGGCTATCCGATCATCGGGCAGGACACCGACGGCACGGTCACCCCGCACGATCTCGGGATGGCCTGGGCGGTCTCGAAGAAGAAGCCCGACTTCATCGGCAAGCGCTCGTTCAGCAGGGCGGAGAACCAGAATCCGTCGCGTAAACAACTCGTCGGGCTGTTGCCGGTCGACCGGGTCAGCAGGCTGCCCGAGGGCTCGCAGATCGTCGAGTTCTGCGACGGCGACGTGCTTCCACCGCCGCCGGTGCCGATGCTTGGCCACGTCACCTCCAGTTACCGCAGCGCCGAACTCGGCCGCACCTTCGCGCTGGCGCTGGTCAAAGCGGGCCAGTCCCGCATCGGCGAGACGCTGCATGTGCCCGTCGACGGAGCGCTGATCCCCGTCGAAGTCACCGGTTCTGTATTGGTCGACCCGGAAGGAGCGCGACGCGATGGCTGACACCCTGCAACGCACCAGCCCACTACAGCCGTGGGCGGGACGGTTCGCCGAATTGACCGAATCGGTGTCGATCACCGAGGAACCGTTCGTCACGATGGTCGAACTGAGCGTCGACGCTTCGGGTACCGATGCCGTGGCCGGAGTGCTCGGAATCGAACCGCCGACGGCTGCGTCCAGCTACGCCAAAAGCGCTGACACCACGGTGATCTGGCTCGGCCCTGACGAATGGTTGGTGACCGGCACTCAATTGGCAGGCCCCGATCCGGAGGCCCGGCTGCGTGAAGCCCTCGCACCCCACGGTGGCACCGCCGTCGACGTCTCCGCGCAACGCACCACGCTGCGGCTGCGTGGCAGGCACAGCCGCGACGTCCTGAACAAGGGTTGCGCCATCGACCTGCATCCCACGAAGTTCGGCGAAGAAGCGGCCGTGCAGACCACGCTCGGACGCACCGGGATCATTCTGCTCGCTGTCGACGGCAGCGGTACCGACTACCGCGTCCTGGTCCGCTCGTCGTTCGCCCGCTATCTCGCCGACTGGTTACTCGACGCCGCCCAGGAGTACTCACTATGACACGTCAGCTCATCGACCCGTTGATGCAGCCCTTCGAGCTGAAGAGTCTCACGCTGCGCAACCGGGTGGTCAGCACCTCGCACGAACCGTCCTACACCGAGGACGGCATGCCCAAGACGCGCTACCGCCTCTACCACGAGGAGAAGGCCAAGGGCGGCATCGGGTTGACGATGATGGGCGGGTCCGCGGTCGTCGCGCCCGACAGCCCGGCCGCATTCGGCAACCTGCACGTCTACAAGGACGAAATCGTGCCGTGGCTACGCGAACTCGCCTACGGCGTGCACGAGCACGGCACCGCGCTGATGTGTCAGATCACCCATCTGGGCCGCCGCACCAGCAACTACGACGGCGACTGGCTGCCGGTGGTGTACCCGTCGCCGCTGCGGGAGCCCGCGCACCGGGCCTTCCCGAAGGTGGCCGAGGAGTGGGATATGGACCGCATCGTGCGGGCCTACGCCGACGCCACCTCCCGCTGCCGCGAGGCCGGCCTCGACGGCGTCGAGATCGAGGCCTACACCCACCTGCTCGACGCGTTCTGGTCGCCGCTGACCAACCACCGCGACGACGAGTTCGGCGGCAGCCTCGAAGCCCGGATGCGGTTCCCGCTGCGGGTGATTCGCGCGGTGCGCGAGGCGGCGGGGCCCGACTTCGCCGTCGGCATCCGGATGTCCTTCGACGAGGAGATGCCGGGCGGCCTCGCCCGCGAGGAGGCGCTCGCGATCGCGCACCAGGTGGTCGCCGAGGGCGTCGATTTCATCAGCATCATCCGCGGATACATGGGCAGCGACGAGGCGCTGTCGCGGGTGATCCCGCCGATGGGCACGCCGGTGGCGCCGCATCTGGAGTTCGCCGGCGAGATCAAGCGTCAGGTCGGTGTTCCGGTGATGCACGCGTCCCGGATCAACGACGTGGCCACCGCAAGGCACGCCGTCCGCGACGGTCTGCTCGACCTGGTCGGGATGACCCGCGCGCATATCGCCGATCCGCACATCGTCGCGAAAATCCAGGCGGGGGAAGAGGACCGGATCCGACCCTGTGTCGGCGCCAGCCTCTGCCTCGACGAGATCTACCAGGCCCGCGACGCCAAGTGCATTCACAACCCGGCGACGGGTCGGGAGGACCGGTTGCCGCACCACGTGCCGCCCGCGACGGGTACGCCGCGCAAGGCCGTCGTCGTCGGCGCCGGGCCTGCGGGCCTGGAGGCGGCGCGGGTGCTCGGGTTGCGCGGACATCAGGTGGTGGTGATGGAGGCCAGCGACGCCGCGGGTGGGCAGATCCGGCTCGCGTCGTCGTCGCCGCGGCGGCGCGACCTCATCGGCATCGTGGACTGGCGACTGGCCGAGTGCAAACACCTCGACGTCGACATCCGGTTCAACACCTACGCTGAGGCCGACGACGTGCTCGCCGAGGATCCCGATCTGGTGGTGGTGGCGACCGGCGGCGTGCCGAACACCGAATTCCTTACCGAGGGCGCACAACTGGTCTCCGATGGTTGGGATGTGCTCAGCGGTGCGTTCCGCGTCAAGGGCGACGTGCTGCTGTTCGACGACAACGGCCAGCATCCCGGTCTCGACGCCGCCGAGGTACTGGCTCGGGCGGGTGCGAACATCGAATTCGTCACGCCGGAGCGGACGTTGGCGCCTGACGTCGGCGGGGTCAACTATCCCGGCTACTTCAAGGTGTTCGCCGAACACGACGTCCGCGTGACGCTCAACGAGCGGGTGACCGCGGTGCGGCGCAAGGACGGCAGGTTGGAAGTGGATCTGTACAACGAGTACGCCCACGTCACTCGGCAGCGCATGGTCGACCAGGTGGTCGTCGAGCACGGCACGCTGCCGTCGGACGAGTTGTACTTCTCGCTGGTGCCCGGTTCGTCGAACCTCGGCGAGGTGGACCAGCAGGCGCTGCTCGACCTCAATCCGCAGACAGTTCAACGTAATCCGGACGGCAGCTATCAGCTGTTCCGCATCGGCGACGCCGTGGCGAGCCGCAACATCCACGCGGCGGTGTACGACGCGTACCGGTTGTGCCTCGCCCTGTAAGCAACGTTCACCACAATCCAGAAAGGTCATCACATGCCACAGCAGGTTCAGGGTGTCATTGCGCGCAGCAAGGGCGCCCCGGTCGAACTGGTCGACATCGTCATCCCCGATCCCGGTCCGAACGACGTGGTCGTGCGCATCCAGGCATGCGGGGTGTGCCACACCGACCTGACGTATCGCGAGGGCGGCATCAATGACGAGTTCCCGTTCCTGCTCGGCCATGAGGCGGCGGGCGTCGTCGAATCGACCGGTAGCGCCGTCACGCACGTGGAGGTCGGCGACTTCGTCGTGCTGAACTGGCGGGCGGTGTGCGGCAACTGCCGGGCCTGCAAGCGGGGCAGGCCGTGGTACTGCTTCGACACCTTCAACGCGAGCGCGCCGATGACGCTGACCGACGGCACCGCGTTGACACCGGCGCTGGGCATCGGCGCGTTCGCGGACAAAACCCTTGTGCACGAGGGACAGTGCACGAAGGTCGACCCGAACGCCGACCCCGCGGTCGTCGGCCTGCTCGGCTGCGGCGTGATGGCCGGTCTCGGCGCGGCGGTGAACACCGGCAACGTGTCGCGCGGCGACTCTGTCGCGGTGATCGGCTGCGGCGGTGTCGGCGACGCCGCGATCGCCGGTGCGCGATTGGCCGGCGCGTCACCGATCATCGCGATCGACCGCGATCCCAAGAAGCTGCAGATGGCAATCGAATTGGGCGCCACCCACACGGTCGACGCGTCGAAGGTCGACGCCGTTGAGGCGGTGCAGGAACTGACCGACGGCTTCGGCGCCGACGTCGTCGTCGACGCGGTCGGTCGTCCGGAGACCTGGAAGCAGGCCTTCTATGCGCGAGATCTGGCGGGCACGGTGGTGCTGGTGGGTGTGCCGACACCGGACATGACGCTGGAGATGCCGCTGATCGACTTCTTCTCCCGCGGTGGGGTGTTGAAGTCGTCATGGTACGGCGACTGCCTGCCCGAGCGTGACTTCCCGGCGCTGGTGGATCTCTACCAGCAGGGCAGGCTGCCGCTGGACAAGTTCGTCAGCGAGCGCATCAAGCTGGACCAGGTCGAGGACGCATTCGCGACGATGCACCGCGGCGAAGTGCTGCGGTCGGTGGTCGTGCTCTGAGCGCCGCGCCTTATTGCGCCGACACCGTAGTCTCGGCTAGGACCGGACCCGCGTCATCTCCGGGTCGACCAGCGGTTCGGCGGCGACGGTGGCCGCGATGCGCCGGTCGAAGTACTGGATTTCGATGCGAGTGCCTTCCGTCGCGGAAGCTGGCAGCCACGCGTACGCCACCGGCGCGCCGACGGTGTGGCCGAACGCGGCGCTGGTGACGTATCCGACCGGCTTGCCGTCGAGAAACACCGGCTCGCTGCCCATCACGACCGATACACCGTCGTCGACGGTCACGGTCCTCAGCCGACGCTCGATCGCCGCATCCGAAACACCCTGCAGGGCAGCGTATCCGACGAAGTCGGATTTGTTGGGTGACACCGCGAAGCCGAGACCGGCCTCGTACGGGTTGTGCTCGGTGGTCATATCGGTGCCCCAGGCCCGGTAGCCCTTCTCGATGCGCAGGCTGTTGAAGGCGGCGCGTCCCGCGGCGATCACGTCGTGCTTGCGACCCTCCGCGCACAGCACGTCCCACAGGCGCAGCCCGTACTCGGCGCTCGTGTAGAGCTCCCAGCCCAACTCGCCGACGTAGGACAGTCGCATGGCGGTGACCGGAATGCCGGCGATCCAAACGGATTTCGTGCGGAAGTACTTGAAGCCAGCGTTCGAGAAGTCGTCATGGCTCAGCGCCGAGACGACATCGCGGGCACGCGGACCCCACAGCCCGATGCAGCAGGTGGCGCCGGTGATGTCGCGGACCTGGACGCCGTCGTCGGCCAACCGGCGGAAGTAGTCCAGATCGATGTTGCCGTTGGCTCCGACCTGGAACCGGTCCTCGGCCAACCGGGCCACGGTGAGGTCGCTGCGGACGCCGCCTGCGTCGTCGAGGAGAAGGGTGTATGTCACCGAACCGATGGACTTGTCCATCTTGCCGGTGGTCAACCGCTGCAGCAGCGCAAGCGCGCCACGCCCGGCGATCTCGAGTCGCTTGAGCGGCGTCATGTCGTATATCGCGACCGAGGTGCGGGTGCGCCAGGCCTCGGCCGCCGCGATCGGCGACCAGAACTGACCCGACCAGGCGTCGCGGGCGGGCGGCGTCCATTCCGGCGGAAGCTGTTGCAGCAGCGCGGCATTGGCCTCATACCAATGCGGCCGCTCCCAGCCGCCGTTCTCCAGGAAGAACGCGCCAAGCTCCTGTTGCCTGACGTAGAACGGGCTGACCCGCAGATTGCGCGGCGACATGCGGGGCTGAAGCGGGTGCAGGATGTCGTAGACCTCGACGAAGTTCTGTTGCGACGTCTCGTCGACGTAATCGGCCGACAGTTGAACGTCTTCGAACCGGTGCACATCGCAGGTGTGCACATCGGTGTCGCTGCGCCCGTCGGCCAACAGTTGCGCGACCGCGCGCGCGACACCGGCGGAGTGCGTCACCCAGACGGCTTCGGCGATCCAAAACCCGGAGACGTCGGACGATTCGCCGATCAGCGGGCCGCCGTCCGGTGTGAACGAGAAGATGCCGTTGAACCCGCTGTCGACCTTGGCCTGCTCCAGGCAGGGGAGTAGCCGCTTGCACTGCTCCCAGGGTTCGGCGAAATCCTCATCGGTGAACGGCAACATCGACGGCATGCTCGACGCGGAAACGTCGGCGGAGTCGGTGAGGTCACGCAAATCCACCGGCATCGGGCGATGCGCGTAGGACCCGATGCCGAGACAGTCGACGAGTTCTCGGAAATACAGATCCTGGTCCTGATGACGCAGGATCGGCAGGCCTGCCTCCGCGGCCTCGGTGTTGCGGCCCACCAACTGCGGGATCTGGTCGGTCTTGACGTACTGGTGCGCCAGGGGCAGCAGCGGAACGGCCATGCCGGCCATCGCACCGATCTCGCGTCCCCAAAACCCCGCGCACGACACCACGATGTCGGCGTCGACGGTGCCGTCCGACGTCGCGACACCGGTGACGTGGCCGCCGCTGTGTTCGACGCCCGTCACCTTGATCGACCCGCGGAACTCTGCGCCGCGCGCCTGGGCACGCCGGACGAGTGCCGCAACGACGCGGGGTGCCTTGGCCAGACCGTCGGTCGGAACATACAGCCCGCCGAGGATTTTCGACTCATCGAGCAGGGGATGGACCCGCACGCATTCGGCGGGATCGAGCACCCTGCCCTCGACGCCCCACGAGATGGCCCAGCCCTGCCTGCGATGCAGTTCGGCGAGGCGCTCCGGCGTCGTCGCCACCTCGAGGCCGCCGACCTGGTTGAAGCACCACTGACCGTCGAGGTCCATTGCGGCGAACTTCTCGACGGTGTACCTGGCGAAGTCGGTCATCGCCTTCGACGCATTCGTCTGAAAGACCAGACCCGGTGCGTGCGACGAGGATCCTCCGGTGAGCGGCAGCGGACCCTGATCCAGTACGGTGACCCGGTTCCACCCCCTGGCGGTGAGTTCGTCGGCGAGATTGGCGCCGACGATGCCCGCGCCGATTATCACGACACGCGGAGTGTTCATCAGCTGCGGCTGACGGTTTCCGAGTCGCTGGGCTGCTGCTTGGGCTGGTGCCGGTAGAACGGCACTGTCGCGGGTGCCAGCGGCGTGTTGCCGAGGATAAGATCGGCCGCCTTCTCCGCGACCATCATCACCGGGGCGTAGATGTTGCCGTTGGTGACGTACGGCAGCACCGATGCGTCAACGACTTTCAGGCCTTCGATGCCGTGCACGCCCATGGTCTGCGGGTCGGTGACGGACATCGCGTCGGTGCCCATCTTGGCGGTGCAGGACGGGTGCAGCGCGGTCTCGGCGTCACGCGCCACCCAGTCGAGGATCTCCTCGTCGGTCTCGACGCTCGGGCCTGGCGAGGTCTCGCCACCGTTGAACGGCGCCATCGCGGGCTGATTGAGAATGTTTCGGGCGACCCGGACCGCCTCCACCCACTCGCGGCGGTCCTGTTCGGTGGACAGGTAGTTGAACCGCAGTGCCGGGTGGACTTTCGGGTCGCGGCTGACGATCTTCAGGCTGCCGCGGGCGTCGGAGTACATCGGGCCGACGTGCACCTGATAGCCCTCGCCGCCCTCGGGCTGGGAACCGTCGTAGCGCACGGCGATCGGCAGGAAGTGGAACATCAGATTCGGGTACGCGACCTCGTTGTTGCTTCGGACGAAGCCGCCGCCCTCGAAATGGTTTGTGGCGCCGGGCCCGCGGTGCAGGAACAACCAGTTGGCGCCGATCCACGGCCGGTAGCGCCACTTCAAGTACTTCTGCATGGTCACCGGTTGCTTGCAGGCGTACTGGATGTACACCTCGAGGTGGTCCTGCAGGTTTTCACCGACCCCGGGCAGGTCGTGGACCACGTCGACGCCGAGGGCCTCCAGTTCGGCCGCGTTACCGATCCCGGACAGTTGCAGCAGTTGCGGGCTATTGATGGCGCCGCCGCACAAGACGACCTGGCCTGCGTTGACACGCTGGGCCTCGCCGCGACCGCGTCGATATTCGACGCCGACCGCGCGCTTGCCGTCGAACACGACGCGTTCGACGAAGGCCCTGGTGAGGACGTCAAGGTTCGGCCGGTTCATCACCGGATGCAGATACGCGCGAGCGGCCGACAGCCGGCGGCCGTTGCGGATATTGCGGTCGAACTTCGCGAAACCCTCTTGACGGTAACCGTTTACGTCGTCGGTGCGGGGATACCCCGCTTGTTCGCCCGCGGTGAAGAACGCCTCGAACAGCGGGTTGGTGGCGGGTCCGCGCTCCAGCGCCAGCGGACCGTCATGACCGCGATACGGGTCGTCCGGCGTTGCGGCCAGACAGTTCTCCATCCGATTGAAGTACGGCAGGCAGTGGGCGAAGTCCCAGTCGCCCATGCCGGGATCGGCGCCCCAACGTTCGTAGTCCATCGGATTCCCGCGCTGGAAGATCATCCCGTTGATGCTGCTGGACCCGCCGAGCACCTTGCCGCGGGCATGGTAGATGCGGCGGCCGTGCATGTGAGGTTCGGGTTCGGACTCGTATTTCCAGTCGTAGAAGCGGCTTCCGATCGGGAACGGCAGCGCCGCGGGCATATGCACGAACACGTCCCACAACGAATCGTTGCGCCCAGCCTCGAGCACCAGGACCTTGTTGGCCGGGTCGGCCGAGAGGCGGTTGGCCAGCGCGCAGCCTGCCGATCCGCCGCCGACGATTACGAAGTCATACCGTGTGGAAACTTTTCCGGCCATCGCTGTCCTCCTGCGAATCCTGGGTAAAGGCTAGTAGCAAAGAAGCGTGATACGCATCAAGTTCCTCTATGTGCAACCACGTCTCGTATAGTTGCGCTATGGGCAACGACCGGGGCGAGAGCGCAGGCGGCGTGCAGTCCGTCGACCGTGCCATCAGCGTGCTCGAAATCCTGGCTCAGCGGGGCGAAGCCGGCGTCAGCGAGGTCGCCGCCGATATCGGCGTGCACAAGTCGACCGCGTTCCGGTTGCTCGCCGCACTCGAGGAACGCGAACTGGTCGAGCAGACCCAAGAGCGCGGTAAGTACCGCCTCGGCTTCGGCATCCTGCGGTTGGCCAGCGCGGTGCCCGGTCAACTGGACATCACCCACCAGGCCCGCCCCATCTGCGAGCAGCTCGCCGCCCAACTCGGCGAGACCGTCAACATCGCGGTGCGGCGTTCGCAGTTCGTGGTCAACATCGACCAAGTCCGAGGGCCGAGCGCGGTCGCCACTCACAACTGGGTCGGTGAGCTGACGCCGCTGCACGCCACGTCGAGCGGCAAGGTCCTGTTGGCCTACATGCCACCCGATGAGCGCCGAAAGGTGTTGTCCGCCGCGGGACTTGCCCGCCTCACCGCCCACACGATCACGTCGCAGCGGCAACTCGAGGACCAGGTCGAGGCCGCCGCCAGCGACGGACACGCGTCGTCTCTGGAAGAACTCGAGGAGGGGCTGAACGCCATCGCCGCGCCGGTGCGCGACCACACCGGCGGGGTGATCGCGGCGCTGTCTGTCTCCGGTCCGGTCTACCGGTTCACCGAAGAACGGCTGCGGGAAGTGACCCCGGACGTCGTCGCCGCTGCCGCGGCGATCAGCAACCGGATGGGTCATCTGGACTGACACGGCGGTCATTTGGTGAGCTTCGCCTGCACCCAGTTGTGGAACTCGCCGATGTGATGCTCGCTGGGCACCAGCACGCCGCCGTCGCGGTAGGTGCGTGAGCTCATCGCCGGTTGGCAACGCTCGCAGGCGGCGAAGTCCTGCTCGTTGACCCGGTGGAACAATTCGACCGAGCGGCTGACGTCCTTGCCGGATTCGACTACCCCCGGCAGATACAGCCAGTCGCATTCGACGACGGTGCGGTCGGCGGCCATCGGGAACATCCGGTGCAGGATGACATGGTCGGGCACCAGGTTGACGAACACCTGCGGCTTGATCGTGATCGCGTAGTAGCGCCGGTCCTGCTCCTGCGCGACCGTGGGGATCTGGTCCAGTCCGGCCGAACCGTCGATCGTGAATCCCTCGATGTTTTCTCCGAATTCGGCGCCGTGGCCGACGTGGTACTGCACTGCGAGCCCGTCAGCGAACTCCGGCAACACCTCGGTGAGTTCGGGGTGGATGGTGGCGCAGTGGTAGCACTCCATGAAGTTCTCGATGATGAGCTTCCAGTTGGCCTTGACGTCGTAGACGATCCGGCGACCGATACTCAAGTTGGCGATGTCGTAGTGGTCGATCAACTCGATGCTGCCAAGGCGGTCGCTGACGTCCTTGCGGACCGTCTTGTCGAACGACGGCGGGGTGTCGGCGAGACACACCCACACATAGCCCAGCCATTCCTGGACCGCGATGCGGCGAAGCCCGTACTCGACCCGATCGATATCCGGCATCTTGGTCAGGTTCGGCGCGGCCACCAGCTTGCCGTCGAAATCGTAAGTCCAAGCGTGGTAGGGACATTGAAAAGCGCGCTTGGCCTCGCCGCTGTCTTCGGTGCACAGTTGGGCGCCGCGGTGCCTGCAGACGTTGAAGAAGGCGCGCACCTCGCCGGTGCGCGACCGCGTTATCAGCACGCTTTCGGTGCCGACCTGGACGGTCTTGAACGCGCCCGGCTTGTCGAGGTCCGCCGAGCGCACCGCGCAGAACCACATCGACTCGAAGATCTGTGCCTGCTCCATCGCGAAGATCGTCGGGTCGGTGTAGTAGCTGCCGGGCAGCGTCGAGATCAAGCTCTGCGGCAGTCCGACGGTCGTCATCGAAATCCTCTCTGCGAAAAGAAAAGTCAGGCTGGAACGGGAACGAAGGCCAGCTGGCGACGCCATCTGGTGAACAACTTGGGCTGGTCGACACCGAGCACGGCGACCGGTTCGCCGCCGCGGCGGTACACGGCGAGGAAGCTGGCGTCGCGCACGGAGCCGACCTCGAAGCCGATCTCGTCGCCGGAATGGGCGATGCCGGCGAACTGAATGCGGTGGCCGTACTGGTCGGACCAGAAATAGGGAGGTTTGACTGGCCTGCCGTTGTGCTGCCCGCCCGCGAGCAGGGTGGCGACCGCGACAGCGGGCCGCTCCAGCGCACCCGTCCAGTGTTCGACGCGGTGCGGAAATCCGACGGCGGGCTCGTGCCAGGCCGCACAGTCGCCGACCGCAACGACGTTGGGCAGCGACGTCGCCCCGCCCGCGTCGCACACAACTCCGTTGCCCAGTTCTAGTCCGCTGTCGCGCAGCCACTCGACGTTGGGTATCGCGCCGATGCCGACAACCACGACGTCGGCGGCCACTCGGCGCCCGTCGGCCAGTTCGACGGCCGTCACCCGATCCGTGCCGATCAGACCGGCCACCGGCGCACCGCACAACAACCGGGTGCCATGTTCGGTGTGCAGCCGTGCCACCGCGGCGCCCAGTTGCACGCCAAGGGGACCGGCCAGCGGCGCCAACGCCGCCTCGACCACGGTCACGTCGAGACCCAATTTAGCTGCGGTGGAAGCGACTTCGGCTCCGATGAAGCCGGCGCCGATCACCACGAGGCGGGCGCCGGGATGCAGGTCGACGCGCAGCGCGACGGCGTCGTCGATGGTCCGCAGCACGTGCACGCCGGCGAGGTGCTCGGCGCCCGGCCAGGTGCGGGCGCGCGCGCCCGTCGCGATGACGATGCCGTCGGCGTGGACCACGGCGCCGTTGTCGAGGTGCACCGCGCCTGCGACCGGGTCGAGCCTTGTGGCGTGCGCGCCGAGCAGCCAGTCGGCCTGCAGGTCGTCGTCGTCGGCTTCGAGGGCCAGGGTGTCCTCGCCGATGTCACCGGCGAGGAATTCCTTCGACAGCGGGGGACGGTCGTACGGCCGCCGGTCTTCGCCGCCGACGACCGTCAGTTCACCGTCGAAACCCTGGGCCCGCAGCGCCCTGGCCGCCGACAGCCCCGCCAGCGAGGCGCCAATGACCGCAACGCTTTTCACTGCGTCGCCTCGCCGGCGGCGCGCGTGGTGACACCGGGAGGGAGGTTGGGCGGCGCATCGTCGAGGACGACGTTGATCACGCCGTCGACGATGACCACCTCGTGCGTTCGCACTGGAAGCTTCGCAGGTGGTTCGTCGACCTGGCCGGTGCGCAGGTTGAAACGTGAAGCGTGCAAGGGGCATTCGATCTCGCAGCCCTCGAGCCAGCCGTCGGCCAGAGACGCGTCCTGATGCGTGCAGGTGTCGTCGATCGCGAACACCTCACCGTCGTCGGTGTGGAAGACCGCGATCGGCGGGTCCGCTTCGACCCTGCGCGCCTCACCGCGAGGCAGGGCCGCGAGCGGGCAGATTTCCAGCACGACCATGACCTCCTTCGAATGGATTGTTGTAGCGGATTATGAAACGCAGTTCGTAATATGCAACAGCCTGCTGGAAATCGCCTGCCCTTGTCAAGAGTCGCGACGGGTGTTTTTCCCCTTCTCAGCAGGCGTTACGCCGCGTTCTCGGCACCCGTGCCTGCCAGCCACTTGGCCACCAACTGCGGGTGGGCGTCGATGAACTTCTTGGCGGCCTCGTCGTCACTCATGCCGTCCGCGATCGACCGGGCGACGGAGTTCTGATCCTCGGCCGTCCACTGGAAGTTCTTCACCAGCGTGTACGCCGGACTGCCCGATTCCGCGAACTTCGTCGCGACGATCTTGTCCAGGTCGTACGCCGGATAGTCGCAGGCGATCTTGGCCGGGTCGGCGTCGCAGCCCTTCGTGTAGGGCGGCAACTTGACCTTGACCATCGGCACCTCGCTCAGCAGCCACTGCGGCGAATAGAAGTACGCGAGCAGCGGTTTGCGTTGCTGTTGGGCCTGCCGGATGCTCGAGATCAACGCCGTCTCGCTGCCGCCCTGGACCACCTTGTAGTTCAAGCCGAGGTTGGCCACCAACGCGTCGTCGTTGGTCACATACGCCGGATCGCCGTCGAGCAACTGCCCCTTGTCACCGGATTCGGAGGTCTGGAACAGGTGGGCGTACTTGTTCAGATTGCGCCAATCGGTGATGTCCGGATACTCCTCGACCATCCATGGCGGCACGTACCAACCGATCTCGCCCTCGATGCCGGTGGAGCCTGCGCTCTGCGCGACGCCCATGTTGTCGATGTACTGCTGTCTGAGGTCGTCGTGGCCCCAGTTCTCGACGATCGCGTCCACCTGTCCGGTCGACATGCCTTGCCACGACACCTGTTCCGCGATGTGCCGCTGTTTGACGAAGCAGCCCAACACATTCTCGGCGAGGTAGGTGATCACGGCGGCGTTGGCCTCGTACCCGACCCACGAGTTGATGGCCAAGTTGAACGTGCCGCACGGCCTGGCGCCCGGCTTGAGGTCGCCGCGCGCCTGCAGGTCGGACACTTTGGTGGCGTTGCACCCCGATACGAGCAGCGCAAGTGCCACTGCTGCGATGGCGATTCGCTTCATTGGCTGACCCGTCCTATCCGTTTCGATGCGGCCGCGGTGGTTCGGTCGAGGATCGTGCCCAGCAGCACGATGGCCAGACCTGCGGCCAGTCCCTTGCCGAAGAGGCTGGTCTGGGCGAAGCCGGCCACCACCAGGTAACCCAGCGCGCCGCCGCCGACCAGACCGGCGACCACCACCATCGAAAGCACATATATCAGGCCTTGATTGGTGGCCAACGTCAGTGAGCGCACCGCCATCGGCAGCTGCACCTTGCTGATCACCTGCCAGGTATTGGATCCCACCGAACGCGCGGCTTCGACCGTCTCGGCGGAGACACCGCGGATCCCGTCGGCCATGATCTTGATGGACACGGGCGCGGCGTACACGATGGCCGCGACGATGCCGGTGAACCGCGACGCCGAGAACAACGCCAGGAACGGCACCAGGTAGACGAACGACGGCATGGTCTGCGCGGCGTCCAGGAACGGCCGCACGAACTTGTCCGCGGTGGGATTGCGGCCCATCCACACCCCGACGACGACGCCGAGTGCGACGACGATGACCGTGGCCACCAGCACCGCGGCCAGGGTGTCCATGGTCGCCTGCCACAACTCCAGCGGCCACAGGATCAGCAGCAGGCACACCGCGGTGATCAGCGCCGCGATCCGACCGCCGACGATCGCCGCGATCACGGTGATCGCGACGAACGTGAGCCACCACGGCGAGTTGTCCAGCAGTTTCTGCAGCGGGTCCAGCGCCACGGCGGTGACCACGTCCTTGATGCCGTTGGTCACTCCGGAGAAGCTGGTCTGCGCCCAGTTGGTCACGGCGTTGGCGGCGTTGACGATCGGCGTGCCGACGTCGAGTCCGATGTGGACGGAACCGAGTTGCAGCGACGACGGGAAGAGGGCGACCAACTGGTAGGTGTAGGACAGCCAAATCGCGACCGCCGTGACCACGGCGCCGACAATGATGCCCGGACGGCGATACTTGTTGGGCTCAGCAGACTTTCGTCGCTGTGTTTCGACGCGCTCGCTGGCCGCGGTGGTGGTCCGGTCCAGGATGATCGCCATGATCACGATGGCCAGGCCGGCGTTGAACGCGGTGCCGACGTCCTGGGTGGACAGCGCCTGGACCACCACCTGGCCGAGGCCGGGCGCGGCGATCAGCGCGGCGATGGTCACCATCGCCAAGGCCGCCATGATGGTCTGGTTGATGCCAAGCACGATGGTGCGCTTGGCCATTGGAAGTAGCGCCCCGAACAGTTCCTGCGATCGGGTGGCGCCCAGCGATTCGACGGCCTCACGCGACTCGGAGGGCACCGACCGGATGCCGTGGGCGGTGAGCCGAATGACCGGCGGGGCCGCGTAAATGACGGTCGCGATGATGGCCGCTGCCGGGCCGATCAGGAACGCCAGCGTCAACGGCGCAAGGTAGACGAACGACGGCAGGATCTGCATGAAGTCCAGCACGGGGGTGATCACCCGGTTGAACCCGTCGGATATGCCCGCCCAGATGCCCAGCGGGATTCCGATGAGCAAGGAGATCGCCACCGCCGCGATGGTCAGCGCCAGCGTCTCCATGCTCTCCTGCCACAGGCCCTGCAATCCCATGAACAAGAAGCCAAATAGCGTGAGCAGCCCGACCTTCCAGTTCCCCAACATCCAGGCCAGGAACGTCAACAGCACCACCACGCCCAGCCATCCGATGTAGGGCACCGGTCGCCCGTCCACCGGGTGCGCGATCAGGTCGCCGATTGCGGTGCCGAAGGCGTCGATCACCGACCTGATCGGGTTGAAGAAATAGGTGAAGAGCGGGTTGCTGTTTCGACCTTCACCGACGCGCGTCTGCAGGTCGGACAGCCAGACGTGCAGCGGCCTGGTGTCGGCGGGGGCCTGCGCCAACGTGTTTCGGCCTGCCAGGAACTGGTAGAGGATGATCCACAGGCCGAGCACCGCGCCCATGACCGCGACGAACTGCGCGGGCCCGCGTTCGGAGAACCACGACGTCCGCGACTGCGCCTCCGGTGCTGGCGGCGCAGGGGGAGCGTCGACCGCGATGGTGGTCATCACGCACCGCCCTCGTCGACCTTGCCGATCACCGCGAGGATCTCGCTGCGGCCGACCACGCCGAGCAGTTCGCCGTTCGAGACCACCTTGATCGGCTTGTCGGCGGCCAGCACCGGATCCACGGCGTCGCGAATCACGGTGTCGGGGCTCATTTCTGGACCGTCGAGTGCGTCATCGGCACGCTTTTCGCGCATGATCCACTTCAGCGTCAGCACGCGTGAGCGCGGCACATCGCTGACGAATTCGCGGACGTAGTCGTCGGCGGGGGCGCCGACCAGTTCGTCGCCGGTGCCGATCTGTACCACCTCGCCGTTGCGCATGATCAGGATCCGGTCGCCCAGCTTGAGCGCCTCGGACAGGTCGTGGGTGATGAACACCATCGTCTTGCCCATCTC
Source organism: Mycobacterium sp. ACS1612 (assembly GCF_001667505.1). Classification (GTDB taxonomy): domain Bacteria; phylum Actinomycetota; class Actinomycetes; order Mycobacteriales; family Mycobacteriaceae; genus Mycobacterium. The sequence continues at coordinate 108,143 of NZ_LZHZ01000031.1, read as the reverse complement.
GTGGTGCAGACGGATGACCTCGTTCTGCATGTCGCGGCGGATCAGCGGGTCGAGCGCCGAGAACGGTTCGTCGAAGAGCAACATGTCGGGATCGCTGGCCAGCGCGCGGGCCAGGCCGACGCGCTGCTTCATACCGCCCGAAAGCTGATCCGGGTAGGAGTATTCGAAGCCGGCGAGCCCGACCAGTTCGGTGACCTCGGTGGCGCGTTGCATCCGTTCCTTCTTCGGGGTGCCTTTGACCTCGAGGCCGTACGCCACGTTCTCCAACACCCGGCGGTGCGGGAGCAGGCCGAAGTGCTGGAAGACCATCGACACCTTGCGACGCCGCAGATCGCGCAACTGATTCTCGTCGGCCGACATGATGTCGGTGCCCTGGAACACCACCTGCCCCTTGGTCGGCTCGATGAGCCGGGTCAGGCATCGCACCAACGTCGACTTGCCTGAGCCGGACAGGCCCATGACGACGAACACCTCACCGCATCCCACGTCGAAGCTGACGTCTCGGACGGCGACCGCGCAACCCGTCTTCTTCTTGATGTCCTGCACGCTGAGCCGCTCGATCGACTCATCGCGTGCGACGTCGGATGCCTTGTTGCCGAAGACCTTCCACAGGCCTTGGACGCTCAGTTCGGCGTCGCCGCGGCGGGGAGTGGGCGGCGCGGCCACCGCGGTGGGCGCGCTCTCGGTGTGGATCGCCACGGAAATCTCCTAACTTGGTGGGCTGTTGAACAAGCGACGTTCCGGGGATTCCGGGGTCAACCCCGAAACCACCGCTCAGGCCGTGGATTGGTGTTCTGCCAGATGTGTTTGATCTCGCGGTACTCGTCGAGGCCGGCGCGGCCGAGTTCGCGACCGTTGCCGGAGCGCTTCATGCCGCCCCACTCGGCCTGCGGCACGTAGGGGTGGTAGTCGTTGATCCAGATGGTGCCGTGCCGCAGCCGGTTCGCCACGCGTTGCGCCTTGCCGGCATCCTGCGTCCAGACCGCCCCTGCCAGGCCGTAGACGGTGTCGTTGGCCAACCGCACGGCGTCGTCCTCGTCGGTGAACGTCTCGACGGTCAGCACCGGACCGAACGATTCTTCCCGTGTCACCGTCATTTTCGAATGGCAGCCGTCGAGAACGGTTGGAGGATAGAAGAAGCCGTCGCGCAAGTGGTCGTCGTCGGGTCGGCGTCCGCCGCAGCGCAGCACGGCGCCCTCTTCGACGCCCTTGGCGACGTAGGCCTCGACCTTGTCGCGGTGTGCGGCCGAGATCAGCGGTCCGGTCTCGGCCTCGGGGTCGAACGGGCCGCCGAGCCTGATCCGCTGCGCGCGCGCGACGACTTCGTCGACGAAGCGGTCGTGGATGGACTGCTCGACGATCAGTCGCGCACCGGCCGAACACACCTGCCCTGAATGCAGAAACACTGCGGTGAGCGCGAAGTCGACCGCAGTGTCGAAATCGGCGTCGGCGAACACGACGTTGGGGTTCTTGCCGCCGAGTTCGAGCGCGACCCGCTTGACCGTCGCGGCGGCGGCCGCCATCACGCGGGTGCCCGAGGGCACACCGCCGGTGAACGACACCATGTCCACGTCCGGGTGTTCCGACAGTGGCGCACCCGCCACGGGTCCGGCGCCGAGCACCAGGTTGGCGACGCCCGCGGGCAGGCCCGCCTCTTCCAGTGCGCGCATCAACAGCACAGCGGTCGACGGCGTCAGTTCGCTCGGCTTCAGCACAAAGGTATTGCCCGCCAACAGTGCCGGCGCGACCTTCCAACTTGCTTGCAGCAGAGGGTAATTCCACGGTGTGATCAGTCCGCAGACGCCGATCGGCTCGTAGACAAGGCGGCTGATCGCGTCGGCCTTGCCGGTGTCGACGACGCGGCCCGCTTCGGTGCCGCCGACGCCCGCGTAGTAGCGCAGGCAGGCGACGACGTCGTCCATGTCGTATTCGGCCTCGACGATCCGTTTACCGGTGTCGAGTGCCTCGGCGCGGACGAAGTCCTTGCGGTCGCGGTCGATCAAGTCGGCGGTGCGCCGCAACACCTCGGCCCGGTCGCGCTCCGGCGTGTGCGGCCAGGGACCGGTGTCAAAGGCTTCCCGCGCCGCGGCGATCGCGGCGTGGGCGTCTTCGGTGGACGCCTCTGCCGCCTGGGCGACCAACTGGCCGTCCGCCGGACATCGAATTTCTCGGCGGGCATCGCCATGCGCGGGGCGCCATTCGCCCGCGATGTACAGATTCAGGTGTTCCGCCACCTAGTCGGCCTCTCGCCCAGCTACGTCAACGTTGCGTATCGCGCAATGAAACCCTCTACATGCAACAGACTGGACCGTGGCGGACATCACTGTCAAGGGCAGGGGTGAAACGAAACTCGCTGGTAACAAGCCGGACATGGGCGCCCTTGACCGTCGAAGCCGCACGCAGCTATGATGCCCGTCACACCCTGATATATCAGTTACACGTCATCTGGTATGCATAGATTTTTTCCCATGAACGGAGTATGTGCATGAGCGTTCTGGACGCGCACCTGACGGATTTCGACCCCGAGGTGGCTGAGCTCATCGACAAGGAACTCGACCGACAGCGCACCGGCCTGGAGATGATTGCCTCGGAGAATCATGCGCCGCTGGCCGTGATGCAGGCACAGGGATCCGTGCTGACCAATAAGTACGCCGAGGGCTATCCCGGTCGGCGCTACTACGGCGGCTGCGAGCACGTCGACGTCATCGAGCAGATCGCGATCGACCGGATCAAGGCGCTGTTCGGGGCGGAGTTCGCCAACGTCCAGCCGCATTCCGGTGCGCAGGCCAACGCCGCGGTGATGCACGCGCTGCTCAAGCCGGGTGACACCATCCTCGGGCTGTCGCTGGACTGCGGCGGGCACCTCACCCATGGGATGCGGCTCAACTTCTCCGGCAAGCTGTACACCGTTGCGGCGTACGGCGTCTCGCGAGACGACTATCGGATCGACATGGATCAGGTGGCCGAGGCGGCCCGCGAGCACCGGCCGCAGATGATCATCGCCGGCTGGTCGGCGTATCCGCGCTACCAGGACTTCGCCCGATTCCGGGAAATCGCCGACGAGGTCGGCGCGTATCTGATGGTCGATATGGCGCATTTCGCCGGTCTGGTTGCGGCAGGCCTGCATCCGTCGCCGGTGCCGCACGCACACGTGGTCACCTCAACGACGCACAAGACGCTGGGCGGACCGCGCGGCGGCATCATCTTGACCAAGGACGCCGACATCGCGAAGAAGATCAATTCAGCGGTGTTCCCGGGTCAGCAGGGCGGACCGCTGGAGCATGTGATCGCGGCTAAGGCGGTGGCCTTCAAGATGGCTGCCGAACCCGCTTTCGTCGAGCGTCAGCAACGCGTCGTCGAGGGTGCGCGCATCCTCGCGGAGCGGCTGTCGCAGCCGGACGTCCGGGATGCCGGCATCGCCGTGCTGACCGGCGGCACCGATGTGCACCTGGTGCTGGCCGACCTGCGCAACGCGGAGATCGACGGGCGTCAGGCCGAGGACCGGCTGGCGACGATCGGAATCACGGTGAACCGCAACGCCGTTCCGTTCGATCCGCGGCCGCCGATGGTGACGTCCGGGCTGCGCATCGGCACGCCTGCATTGGCGGCTCGCGGGTTCCAGGCGGAGGACTTCGCCGCCGTGGCGGATCTGATCGCGCAGTGCCTGATCGCGGCGCCGGACGCGGACACCGCGAAGCTGGCCCGTGGCGTGAGTGAACTCGCCGAGCGTCACCCGCTGTACCCGCAGCTCTGACCGGGAAGGGATTTTCAGTGACGATCAGCGTCTTCGAGTTGTTCAAGGTGGGCATCGGTCCGTCGAGTTCGCACACCGTCGGGCCGATGCGGGCGGCTGCGAACTTCGTCGCCGACCTCGAGTCTGTTGGATCCTTGCCGCGGGTGGCCGACGTCCGTGTCGAGTTGTACGGATCGCTGGCGGCGACCGGCCGGGGTCACGGCACATTGCCTGCGGTGCTGCTCGGCCTCGAGGGGTATCGGCCGGAAACCGTCGAGACGGAGGAGATGGAGGCCGGACGGGAGCGGCTGCGCAATACCGGCAAGATCATGCTGGGCGGGCGGATCCCGATTGCGTTGTCCGAGGACGACATCGCGCTCTACACCAGGACGGTGCTGGACTTCCATCCGAACGGTATGACGTTGACGGCGTACGCGGCCGACGACAGCACGCTTCATCGCCGGACCTACTTCTCCGTCGGCGGGGGATTCGTCGTCGCCGAAGGTGAGGTGCTCGCAGATTCGGCCGTCGACTCCGGGGATATGTCGTTCTCGTCGGCGGCCGAACTGCTCGCGCTGGCCTCGGGCAGATCGATCAGCGCGGTGATGCTCGCCCACGAATGCCGCACGCGTAGTGCCGAGGAGGTGCGCGCGGGACTGCTGCATCTGCGCGACGTGATGGTGGAATGCGAGCAACGCGGTATCGCGCGCACCGGACTGCTGCCCGGTGCGCTGCAGGTGCGACGGCGGGCGGGCCAGTGGTACGAGCGTCTCAGTCAGGAGGACCCGCACCGTGATGCGCGCTTCGCCGAGGACTGGGTCAACCTGGTGGCGTTGGCCGTCAATGAGGAGAACGCATCGGGCGGACGGATCGTGACAGCGCCGACGAACGGTGCGGCGGGTATCATCCCCGCGGTGCTGCACTACGCGGTGCACTACACCGAGGCGGGCGTGGCCGATCCCGACGACGTCGCGGTGCGGTTCTTGCTTGTCGCGGGCGCCATCGGGTCGCTGTACAAGGAGCGGGCATCCATCTCCGGTGCGGAGGTCGGCTGTCAGGGCGAGGTGGGTTCCGCGTCGTCGATGGCGGCGGCCGGGCTGGCCGAAATCCTCGGCGGCGCACCGGAACAGGTGGAGAACGCCGCTGAGATCGCGATGGAGCACAGCCTGGGTCTGACGTGCGATCCGATTGCGGGGCTGGTGCAGATCCCGTGCATCGAGCGCAATGCGATCTCGGCAGGCAAGGCGATCAACGCGGCGCGGATGGCGTTGCGCGGCGACGGCGACCACCGGGTCAGCCTCGACGAGGTGATCGAGACCATGCGTGTCACCGGCCGCGACATGAGCTCGAAGTACAAGGAGACGTCGACCGGCGGGCTCGCGGTCAACGTGTCGGTGAACTACGTCGGCTGCTGAACGAGGATCAACTCGGCGAACTGCTCGGGGCACTCGAGCGGGGTGAAATGCCCGGCGCCGTCGGCGAAATGAAGGCGGACATTGGTGAAGTAGTGCTCGAGTTGATCCGCCCACTCCGGCGGGAACAGCGGATCATGGTGCGGCCACAGCACGTCGGTTTGGACGTGGATTTTGATGGCGGCGTCGGGCCGCAGTTCGACCAGTGACTGGGCGACGGTTCCCGCGCCTGCGCGGTACCAGGCGATCGACGCGGTGAATGCGCCCGGCAGCGCGTAGTCGGCCACCAACCGGTCCAGATCGTCTTCGGACAGCGCGAAATTCGGTCCGGACCAATGAGTCCAAAAGTGCCGCAAGTACTCTCGGACTGCGTCGGGATTGCCGTCGATCAGTTCGGCGGCGAGCGGGAGTTGGTGGAACGCCTGATACCAGAACTCGCCCTGCGCGTGGGCGGTGAGCACCCGCTCGCCTGCGCCGGGCAGCGGGGGAGACAGCACAAGAGCCGACACCAGGTCGGGATGCATTCTGGCGATGCTCTGGGCGACGCGGCTGCCGACGTCGTAGCCGGCGATGACCACGCTCGACAGATCGAGTTCCTTGATCAACCCGATGATGCTGCTGGCTTGGGCGGTGGCGCTGTAGAAGTGCCGGACCGCGACTTCGTGTTTGTCGGAGCCGCCGAAGCCGCGCAGGTCGGGAACGATGACGTCGGCGACGTCGCCGAGGATCGGGATGACCTTGCGGTAGTCGTGCCGGTTGCCGGGCCAGCCGTGCAATAGCACCACGGCAGGTGCGCCCCGTGTTCCGAAGCGGTCGAAGGCCAATCGGAACCCGTCGACGGGCGAGCTACGCGACCACATTGGCCCATTCTGGCCATATCTCAGCCGGATTGGTGCAGGGTTTCCGAATCGCCGGTGATGACGGCGAGGATGTTGCGCCAGGCATCGGACGGCCAGTTCAGCACGTCGCTGTGCGCCTGTGGGCCGGCCATCAGCCGACCGTCGTCGTAATGTCCTGTCGCTAAACGGATTACACCGCGCATCTCGTCGGGGTCGGCGCCGTGCGGTCCGCCGGGGATGCCCTGCACGGCCTCGATGATGTCGCCGGGGGCGGTCATCGAGAATCTCAGCACATCGGGGTTGCGGTTGTGCCAGTCGCCGGGATCGTCGACACCGACGCCTGCGCCCGCGGCCGCGACGTAGAGCATCCGGTCGCCCGTCATGCCCAGCGTCTCGGCGGTGCCGACGATCGACCCGCCGTAGGAGTGCCCGATGTAGGTGACGGGGATGGATCGCCCGGTCGCGTCGACGGTGCGGTCGACGTCTTCGCTGAACGCGACGAGCCGCGGCGCCATGTTGAGCGCGTACCGCGGGTCGGCGGCCGCGACGGGGCCGGTCACCGGATTGCCGCGGGGGAAGGGGCCGCCCAGATAGGTGATGGCGGCGACGTCGCCGCGCGTTGCCGAGACGAAGCGTCGGGCGGTGCGGGTGTTGGCCGCTGACGCCTCGACCGTGGTGTTCAGGCCGGGCACCAACACCGCGACGCTCTTGGCGGTGGACAGGTCCCCGTTGAGTTCGACCAGCGAAGCGCGGGCCGGGTCGAAGGCGAGGATCTGGCGGTCGATGCGGCGACCGGTGCCGGCCGGGTCGTCGATCTCGCCGAGCAGGCTGCGGTAAAGCCGGTGTTGCGGGTCGTCGAAGCCGTCGACGATGGCCTGGGCGATGTTGGTCCGATTGGCGGCGACTCTCATCGACCATGGGACGCCGTCGGTGTTGCCGACCTGGCGCGGGAACTCGGCGATCAACTGCTGTTGCTGGGCGGGCGTCATGGCGGCGATCTGCGCGCCGATCCGGTCCTGGCTCATGGCGGGCCATCCGGCGACCACGTCGGGGGCATGAACCGGCCCGGCGCTTGCGGACGCGAACGCCTCGTCGATGTCGGCGGCGGCATCCGCGTCGGCGGCGGCCAGTCGATCCAGCGCCTCGGCGATCTGCTCCGTCAGCGCGGCGGCGCGCGCATCGAGCAACTCGTGTGCGACGGCGGAGTCGCCGCCGGACAGCGCGACAAGAAGCGGCGGCGGGCCGGCGCGGATCGACACGGTTCCGTCGTCGGCGACATTGAATCCGCTGGACTGTGCGTCGGTGACCAGCGTCTGCAGCGCTGTCTGCGCGGCCGCGATCTGGTCGGCGCCGTTATGTGCGGCGACCGCGGCCAGCACGAGGCAGCGGGCCGCCGCGTCTGCGGCGGTGGTGATGGCGTCGGCGTGGTTGCGTGCGGCGTCGGCGGTGGCGCCGGTCCAGGTGTCGTGGCTGCGGCCGATGTCGCTGGTGGCGGTGTCGACGGTTTTCGTCACCCAGCGAGCAGCCTGGTCCCAGCCTTCGGCGAGTCGATGAAGCGAATCCGGCTGCCAGGCACGGGCTTGCGAGACGGTCGGTCGGGTCACTGCTGCAGGCGCTCGCCGTTGCTGCGGTCGGCGCGCTCGAACGCGTCGGCCGACATGTGGGCCGCGACCGCCCACCCCCGCATGTTGGCGACGACCTCGGTGAGGCGGGCGGCCACCAGAACGGGCGCGGCGACGTTTCCGACGGCCGAGCCTGGCAGGTCGTCAGGATCCAGTGTTGGCCAACGCATTTGAGTGATCTTCTCGGCGGATTCCATGACCCGGTTGGCGACGGCCCGCAGCTGGGTCAGATCGACTTCGACGATTTCCCCCATGCCTCATGCTGGCAGATTCCGGCGCGGCGGCGCCGGCGTTATCCACAGGGCCGATGTCCCTTGCCGTCTTCCGGCGAGCAGCTGTCGGGGCATTCTGCGTCTGCTCGCGGTCGGGTCGGTTGGGTTGACGGACGCTCCGGTCGGTGTCAACTCGAAGCTTCGGCGCGGCTTGCGCGCCGAGGTCGGCCAGCAGCAAGTAGTCTCGATGAGGTGCAGCGACGAATCATGGGCATCGAGACAGAGTTCGGTGTCACCTGCACGTTCCACGGCCATCGTCGGCTGAGCCCCGACGAGGTTGCCCGCTACCTATTCCGGCGGGTGGTGTCGTGGGGCCGCAGTTCGAACGTGTTCTTACGCAACGGTGCGCGGTTGTATCTCGACGTGGGCAGCCACCCCGAGTACGCCACCGCCGAATGCGACAACCTGACCCAGTTGGTCACCCACGACCGCGCCGGAGAGCGCGTGCTCGAGGACCTGTTGATCGACGCGGAGCAGCGGCTGGCCGATGAGGGCATCGGCGGCGACATTTACCTGTTCAAGAACAACACCGACTCGGCGGGCAACTCATACGGGTGCCACGAGAACTATCTGATCGTGCGGGCGGGGGAGTTCTCCCGGATCTCCGACGTGTTGCTGCCGTTCCTGGTGACCCGGCAGCTGATCTGCGGTGCGGGCAAGGTGCTGCAGACGCCGAAGGCGGCGACGTTCTGCCTGTCGCAGCGCGCCGAGCACATCTGGGAAGGCGTCTCGTCGGCGACCACGCGGTCGCGGCCGATCATCAACACCCGCGACGAGCCACACGCCGACGCCGAGAAGTACCGGCGGCTGCACGTCATCGTCGGCGACTCCAATATGTGTGAGTCGACGACGATGCTGAAGGTCGGCACGGCGTCGCTGGTGCTGGAGATGATCGAGGCCGGGGTGCCGTTCCGCGACTTCTCGCTGGACAACCCGATCCGGGCGATCCGCGAGGTCAGCCACGACCTGACCGGTCGACGGCCGGTGCGGCTGGCGGGCGGGCGGCAGGCCAGCGCACTGGACATCCAGCGCGAGTACTACCAGCGCGCGGTGGAGTACCTGCAGACCCGGGAGCCGAACTCGCAGATCGAGCAGGTGGTCGACCTGTGGGGACGCCAACTCGACGCGGTCGAGAGCCAGGACTTCGCGAAGGTCGACACCGAGATCGACTGGGTGATCAAGCGCAAGCTGTTCCAGCGCTACCAGGACCGCTACAACATGGAGCTGTCCGACCCGAAGATCAGCCAGTTGGATTTGGCGTACCACGACATCAAGCGCGGACGCGGCGTGTTCGACCTGCTGCAGCGCAAGGGCTTGGCGTCGCGGGTGACCACCGACGAGGAGATCGAGGCCGCGGTGAACACACCGCCGCAGACGACGCGGGCCAAGCTGCGTGGCGAGTTCATCAGCGCCGCGCAGGAGGCGGGCCGCGACTTCACCGTGGACTGGGTGCACCTGAAGCTGAACGATCAGGCGCAGCGCACGGTGCTGTGCAAGGACCCGTTCCGGTCGGTCGACGAGCGGGTCAAGCGGCTGATCGCCTCGATGTAGGCGTCCCCAGCGGGAGAAATTGGCGCGGTGGGCCTGGTGGCGGCTCCGGTAGCATTTTTGCTGCACGACTGCTGGAGGGAATGTCGAATGCGCGCGCCGGAATCGCAAGTGTTGCGAATTGGTGCTGTTCGGGTGTTTCTGAAGGTGGTTGAGTGACTTTCGGAAGGCCGCGCGACGCGGACGCCGAGCGCCCGATCAATCCTGGAGCGCGGTTGCTGAATGGGGTCGTAGCGACTTCTGGGGTCTTCACGTGCGCGGGTGTTGGCAGAGGCGAGCCGGTTTTGTCGAGTATCGATCGGCGACCGACAGCTATCAGGCGTGACTTGGCAAGGGGACTGGGCTGATGCCAGGAGAGCTAAGGGTCGACACCACACCGCTGGCCACGGGTGGGCAAGGGTTACTGATTGCGGCGGGAGAGATTCCGGAGCCGCCACAGCCCTTCACGACGACGGGCGCGGACGCATTGTCGACCATTCTCAATGCGCGCACACAGGCGCTCGAGGCGCCGTTGATCGCGGGCTTGCCGGTGACGAAAGCGGATGCGCTGTGCACGGCTCAGAACATCATTCAGGCGGCAGCCAAATACGAAGGCGTCGACCAACACCTGGCGGAACAGGTGATGAAGGCGCTGGCCGAACTCGAAGGCGCGGAAGCTGCCGGCGCCGGGGGCACGGGCGGAGTTGGTGGCGGTAGTGCCGGCGCCACCGGTGCGGCAGGGATGGCTGGCGAGGCTCCGGCATCGGGTGCGGCGGGCGCCGCGCAGCAGGCGGGCCAGCTTGGCCAGATGATGGGTATGCCGATGCAAATGGCGCAGCAGGCGGCCCAGATTCCGATGCAGTTGGCGAGCATGGCGGCGTCGATACCGCAAGGAATCATGCAGGGCGTGCAGAGCGCGATGCAGCAAGCCGGCCAATTGGCAGAGGGCACAGACGAAAAGACCGATCCGGAGCAGCCGGGCGAAGGCTCGCAAGAGGACGCCAAGCACGCGGAGTTCACCGAACGGGCGCCGGAGCATAAAGCGCCTTCCGATGCTGCTGCGGGCCCGGGCACGGCGGAACGCGCACCCGCGGAGCCGAAGCGGACACCGACGCCGGAAGCCGCGCCGCAGCCGCCTAAGCCAGCGCCGACGCGTCCGGCGACGTCAGGTCCGGAAAGCGTTCTGTGACATGAAGATTCGTGACACGAAGGTGTGCCGATGAGTGTGCCCCCGCCCCCGAATCAGTGGGGTTCGCAACCGCCGCCGGGCGGGCCGCAGTGGGGGTCGCCGCCTCCGGGGCAGTCGGGCGCAGCTCCGCAGTGGGGTCCCCAGCAGCCCTGGGGTCCTCCGCCGGGACCGCCGCCAAGTCGAGGTGGCAAGGGCAAGTGGATCTTTGGCGGTATCGCGTTACTTGCGGTCATCGCGGTAACGGTCGTCGTCACGGTGTTGGTCGTGGGCAAAAACTCCGGTGGTGGTGCATCGCCGACGCCGACGAATGGCAACGGCTCCGACTTCGCCAGCGCGAATGACAAAGGCCCCGTTGGGATTATCACGGAGGACCCGACGTGTGCGGCCTGGAGCAAGGTCGGCGGCGGGCTAACCGACGCGGAACAACGGGTCCGTTGGCCCGATCGCGACCCTTCAGTACCGGCCGCATCTTGGAGTCCTGACCAGCGGACGACTTTCGAATCCGTTGCTCAGGCGATGAATGGTGCCGCCGATCAAGCCATTGCGCTCGCGAAGGCTACGCCACATCGTGTGATGCGCGAGCTATACGAGCAGTTCATCGCGTATGCCCGTGCCTTCGCTCAGCGGATACCGAGCTACACCCCACGTGATAATGACCTCGCGAGAGTTGCCGACGGCGTTGGGGGAGTGCTGGCAAACGTATGCGGCGCAATTACATACGGCTCTGCGCAGGCGGAAGCTCCCTTAGTTCGAGTGGCTGATCCGCCCTCTTCAGTGTCGCCTCCGAGTGATTCCGCGGAACCGCGTCGCCTACTTACGGACGACAATGCGATCTGTTCGGAGTGGGTGTCGCTACTGAAGAAATTCTTGGACGACACGGCCTCATGGCAAGCGATAAGTGAGACGATTCCAGCCACGCAATGGACTTCTGAACAGAGAGCTGCGTACGAAGCTGTCGTGCCGGTCATGTCACAGTTCGCGGATGATGTAGAAGCGTTAGGCCGCCGAAGCGGAAATGCCAAAATCGAGGACTTCGCAGTGTTGTCCGCTCAATATCGCCGTGCCTTCGTAAACGCGATACCGACTTACACACCCGCCGACAACTACTTGGCCAGCACTGCTACGTATATCGCACTGACTGTCGATCAGGCATGCAAGGCGGTTAGCAGTGGGTAAGAGCAAGCCAGGGGGCCCCCATGCCGCCGAGATGACTGGACCCGGCGCGTGGCCAGAAGCTGACGAAGATCATTTCACCGGGCGGGCGAACGAGCTAGGTGGAGTTCTGAACAAGGTCAATGCTGCGCTTTCAAATTGGCAAGGGCACCAAGCAACAATCTTCAACGGTGTTCACGTCTGGGCGGGTGACGCTTCGACAGCTGCGAGCGCTGCGGTCCAGGGGGCGACGAAGGCGCTGCAAGATCACGCCAAGCAACTCACTGATGCGATTGCGTGGTGCAAGAACGCTGCAACCACGATCGTCGTTGCAAAAGACACCATCACGTCTAACGTGACTGCGGCCCAGAGAGAAATTCAGTCGATCGAAAAAGCTGCAGCGAAAAACAATCAAAACCCTGATGGCGCCATCAGGGCTCTTGTCCAGCGCGAATTCAAGGAGAACGCGGACGTCGTCAACACGTTCGCATTGGCGTGGGGCGCCAAGCCGGGAGATCTGCCGCTCTCGCCGGCTGACGAGCCCGCGAAGCCGGATCCTGGTCAATCCGAAGAGATGCAAACGCTCACTGCACAACATCCTGGCAGGCCGGGTTATCACTCTCTCGACGGCAGTCCGCCACCGCCAGATGGGCGGCTGACTGGAGCTCAAAGCAGGCCCAATTACGAGTCCCTTAATGGAAACACCGCCCCGCCAGTTCCCGCGGCGCCGGTCTCTACAGGCGGCCCGCACGGAAGACCTGCGTACAACGCTCTGAACCAAAATGTGCAGCCGCCACCGCCATCAGTCGTGGAGCGGCCGGTGATCGGTACGCCCTCGACCACTGCGCCAACCCCAGTCGCCAGCGCCCCATCGGGCCCCGCAGCCCCCGCAGCCCCAAGCCTCGTCGGAGGCGGTGGCGGATCCTCGTCGGGCGGCGCTCCCGGCATCAGCAGCCCAAGCTCGCCATTGTCGACGTCCTCGGGCGCACCCTCAGGTGCTGCGGGCAGTGCGCCCGTCAACCCGGCCTCGGCCGGCCAGGGCGGTGCGCAAGCACCAGGCGTAGACGCCGCCAAAGCCGGAGCCGGTCAGCAGACCGGTCTTCAGCCGCAAACCGCACCCATAGCTAACCCGACTCCTCCGATGGCCGCCCAGCCCTCCATCCCGGCCACGCCTCCCGGCCCGGCACCGATTCCCGACGCCCCGGCACCAACCGCGTCCAGCGCGCCCGCCCCGTCCGGCGCACCCGCCGGACACGTCGCGCCGCCGCCACCCCCGGCGCCCTCCATCGGCGCTGCCCCCGGCGGTGGCGCTCCGGCCGCACCCGCGATGCCCCTCGGTCCGCCTCCCACACCACCACCGGCTGCACCACTCGGCCCGCCCGGCACCGCCGCCCCGGCCGCCACCTCGGTCGGCCCCGGCGTCGCGCCCGCATCCGCGGCCGCAGCAGCCAGCACCGTGGGAGCGCCTGCGCCAGTACCGGTTTCGGCCGCTCGCGCCGAACGCGACGCCATCGCCGCCGCCGCGACCGCCAGCGCACTGCGCCGCCAATCCGCCAGCGGCAATGACCCCCTGCAGGTCGCCCGCCGCATCGGCGCCGCCCTCAACGCCGAGCCCAACATCGACTTCGGCTTCTTCTGGGTGACCGCCCTGACCCAGGACGGTCAGATCGTCGTCGCCAACAGCTACGGCATCGCCTACATCCCCGACGGCGTCAACCTGCCCGACCAAGTCCGGATGGCCAGCGCCGACGAAGCCATCCCGCTCGGTGAACGCGCGAAGTGGGCGACTTATCCGATTCTCGCCGTCCAGGGCTGGGCGCAACACCACAACCTGCGGCTGCGGGCCGTCGTCGCAACCGAGGACCAGTTCAAGAACTTCGACCCCGGCACCGCCAAGGTCACCCTGCAATCCGACGACATCCCCGACAGCGGAAAGATGGAGGGCCGCAACAGGTTAGCGGTCATCGCGCCCGAAGCCGCCGCCCGGCTGGCCAGCGTCAGCGCCGGCGGGTTGTCCGAATTGCTGCCGCCTCCACCGTCGGACACCAACCCGCCGCCGGATGAGTCGAGCAAGCTGTGGTTCGAGGTGATGAAGCCGATGATGAGCACCAACCCCGAACGCGGGGTCGCGCACCTGGAGGCCTTCGTCGACTACGCCAACCACGCCCAGGAACAAGCCCTGTACCGCGCGCACACCGCCGCCGACGCCGCCGCTCAACGCGGCGCGATCGCCGACTGGGTCTACTGGCAGCACCTGAGCGTGCTCACCTCCGACGCGCTGGCAGGTGCCGCAGCGAAGTGACGGCGACAGGAAGCCCTAAGCTGTCACGAGTGGGTATTTCCAAAGTCGAGCGGCTGATGAACCTCGTCATCGCGCTGCTGTCCACCCGCACCTACATCACCGCCGAGCGGATCCGCGAAACCGTCTCCGGTTACGCCGACAGCGCCAGCGACGAAGCGTTCTCCCGGATGTTCGAGCGCGACAAGAACGAACTTCGCGACCTCGGCATCCCGCTCGAAACCGGGCGAGTGTCGCAGTTCGACCCCACCGAGGGCTACCGCATCAACCGCGACGCCTACGCGCTGCCCGCCGTCGAGTTGACCGCCGACGAGGCCGCCGCCGTCGCCGTCGCCACCCAACTCTGGGAATCACCCGAGCTGATCACGGCCACGCAAGGCGCACTGCTCAAGCTGCGTGCCGCAGGCGTCGACGTCGACGCCTCCGACTCGGCCATCGCGATCTCCTCCACCGGCATGCTGCCCGGACTGCGCGGCTCCGAAGATGTGTTGGGAATCCTGTTGTCCGCCATCGACTCTGGTCAAGCCGTCCAATTCCCGCACCGGCCATCGCGCAGCGACCCTTACACCGTGCGCACCGTCGAACCGTGGGGCGTCGTCACTGACAAGGGGCGCTGGTACCTGGTCGGGCACGACCGCGACCGCAACGCCACCCGCACCTTCCGGCTGTCCCGCATCGGCGCCGACGTCACCCCGATCGGCCCGACCGGCGCGGTCAAACCGCCCGAAGGCGTCAACCTGCGCGAGATCGTCGACCGCGCAGTAGGCGAGTGGCCCAGCACCGGTGAAGCCCGGGTGTGGGTCGCCGACGGTCGCGCCACTGCCCTGCGCCGTCACGCATCCATCGTCGGACCGCGCACCCTCGGCGGCCGCGCAGGTGACGAGATCACCGTCGAGATCGGCATGATGGACCGCCTCGCCCGCGAAATCGCCAGCTACGGCCCCGATGCTGTCGTCCTCGAACCGCAGGCCCTGCGCGACGACGTCCTGGCGCGCCTGCGCGCCCAAGCCGGCGAGGTGCCCGCATGACCGCCGTGTCCACCCGGCTGGTTCGGCTGCTCAACATGGTGCCGTACTTCCAGGCCAACCCGAAGATCACCTACGCTGAGGCGGCCACCGACCTCGGCGTCAGCGTCAAACAACTGCGCGACGACCTCAACCAGCTGTGGATGTGCGGGCTGCCCGGCTACGGCCCCGGTGACCTCATCGACTTCGAATTCTCCGGCGACACAATCGAAGTCACCTTCACCGCGGGTATCGACCACCCGCTGCGGCTGACGTCGCCGGAGGCCACCGGCATCCTGGTCGCGCTGCGGGCGCTGCTCGACGTGCCCGGCATGGTCGACCCCGAGGCCGCGCGCAGCGCGATCGCCAAGATCGAATCCGCCGCGGGCACAGTGGGTCGGGGCGCCGAAGCCGCGGTCGACGCGCCCGCTCCCGCTGAAAGCGAGGCCGCCGCCGCGGTCCGCGCCGCCGTGCGCAACGGCCGCGCCCTGTCCATCGAGTACTACTCGGCCTCCCACGACGTGCTCACCAGCCGCATCGTCGACCCCATCCGCGTCGTACTGGTCGCCGACCACAGCTATCTGGAGGCCTGGTGTCGCTCCGCCGAAGGCGTGCGGCTGTTCCGCTTCGACCGCATCGTCGACGCGCACGTGCTCGACGAGCCGTCCGCCCCGCCGCCACCGGCGGTGCAGGCCGAACCGGACACCTCACTGTTCGACGCCGACCCGTCGTTGCCGTCGGCCACCCTGCTGATCGACCGGTCCGCGTCGTGGATGTTCGACTACTACCCGCTGCGGGACATCCGCGAGCTGGCCGACGGCGCCTGCCAGGCCGCCATGACCTACGCCTCCGAGGAGTGGATGGCACGGTTCGTGCTGGGCTTCGGCTCCGCGGTCCGCGTCCTGGAGCCCGAATCGCTGGCTCAGCGGGTCCGCGAGTCCGCGACCGCTGCCCTGCACGCCTACGAGGTCGGTGCGGACAGCGCCGGCAGGTAGACTCGGTCCAGACGTCTGGAGGTAACAAAAATGGGCGGTCTTCAGCCCTGGCACTGGGTAATCGTCATCGCCGTATTCGTGCTGCTCTTCGGCGCCAAGAAGCTGCCGGACGCAGCGCGTTCACTCGGCAAGTCGATGCGGATCTTCAAATCGGAGATCAAAGAGATGCAGTCGGACTCCAAGCCGGAGGCCTCCGCACCGGCGCCCAACGTCGCCGGCCAAGCGGCTCCGGCGGCCACGCCGATCTCCTCGGAGCGCGTCGAGACGCCACCGCCGGCCCCGCAGGCCGAGCAGCGGTCGGATCAACGCCCGGCCTGACCGACGCCAACCCAATGGCCGCATCGTGACGCGGCGTAGATAGCCCGTGCAAACCCCCGGAATCTTCAAGAAACTCGATCCGCGTCGACGTCGGTCGCGCGTGAACCCCGACGGCACCATGTCGTTGGTCGAGCACCTCACCGAACTGCGGACCCGGCTGCTGATCGCGGTCGCCGCCGTCGTGCTGACGACGATCGCCGGGTTCTTCTGGTACAGCCACAGCTTCTTCGGGTTCCCCAGTCTCGGCGAGTGGCTGCGCGGGCCGTACTGTTCGCTGCCGCCGTCCGCGCGCGCCGCCATCGCACCCGACGGCGAATGCCGGCTGTTGGCGACGGCGCCGTTCGACCAGTTCATGCTGCGGCTGAAGGTGGGGCTGACCGCAGGCGTCATCCTGGCCTGCCCGGTGTGGCTGTATCAACTGTGGGCGTTCATCACCCCCGGCTTGTACAAAAAGGAACGTCGGTTCGCCAGCGCGTTCGTCGCCGTCGGGGCGGTGCTGTTCGTCACCGGCGCCGTGCTCGCCTACGTCGTGTTGTCGAAGGCGTTGCACTTCCTGTTGACCGTCGGCAGCGACGTCCAGGTCACCGCGCTGTCCGGCGAGCAGTACTTCGGCTTCCTGATCAACCTGCTGCTGGTGTTCGGCATCAGCTTCGAATTCCCGCTGCTGATCATCATGCTCAACCTCGTCGGCATCCTGACCTACGACCGGCTGAAGGCGTGGCGGCGCGGACTGATCTTCGGCCTCTTCATTTTCGCCGCGTTCGCGACGCCCGGGTCGGACCCGTTTTCGATGCTGGCGTTGGCGCTGGCCCTGTCTCTGCTGCTGGAGGTGTCCATCCAGCTGGCCCGCATTCACGACCGGCGCAAGGCCCGGCGCGCGGCGGCCGAGGACGTCCCCGACGAACTCGCTGCGCCGATCGGCAGTGTCGAGCCGATCGAGGCGCCGAGCGCCGTGCCCGCCCCGTCCCGGGTCGTGATCGATGACGACGCCACCTAGCGACCAACTCGCCAGCTTCTCCGCGCAGTTGTCGTTTGCGCTGGACGACTTTCAGCAGCGCGCCTGCCAAGCGCTGGAGAACGGCCACGGCGTGCTGGTGTGCGCACCGACCGGTGCGGGCAAGACCGTCGTCGGCGAGTTCGCCGTGCACCTGGCGTTGGCCGCGGGCCGAAAGTGTTTCTACACCACGCCGATCAAAGCGTTGAGCAACCAGAAGCACAACGATCTGGTGGCCAGGTACGGTCCGGAGCGGATCGGCCTGCTCACCGGCGACCAGTCGATCAACGGCGACGCCGACGTCGTCGTGATGACCACCGAAGTGCTCCGCAACATGCTTTACGCGGATTCGCCTGCGCTGCGCGGTCTTTCGCACGTGGTGATGGACGAGGTGCACTTCCTGGCCGACCGCATGCGCGGCGCGGTGTGGGAGGAAGTGATCCTGCATCTGCCCGAGGAGGTGCGGCTGGTCAGCCTCTCGGCGACGGTCAGCAACGCCGAGGAGTTCGGCGGCTGGATCCAGACCGTGCGCGGCGACACCACCGTCGTCGTCGACGAACACCGCCCGGTCCCGTTGTGGCAGCACGTCCTGGTCGGCAAGCGACTGTTCGACCTGTTCGACTACCGCAACTCGAAGGCCACCAAGTCCGGTCGCGAACTTCTGGTCGACCCGGAACTGCTGCGCCACATCGCGAATCGGCGGGAGGCCGACCGGCTGGCCGACTGGCAGCCCCGCGGCCGTGGCCGCTCCCGACCCAGCATCTACCGGCCACCGGGCAGGCCCGACGTGATCACCGCGCTCGACCGCGAAGGCCTGTTGCCTGCAATCACTTTCGTGTTCTCCCGGGCGGGCTGCGACGCCGCGGTCAAGCAATGCCTGCGCTCGTCGCTGCGACTCACCTCCGACGAGGAGCGGGTCCGCATCGCGGAGATCATCGACCGGCGCACCGCCGACCTCAACGACGCCGATCTCGTCGTCCTCGACTACCACGAATGGCGCGAAGGACTGCTGCGCGGGTTGGCCGCCCACCACGCGGGAATGCTGCCGATCTTCCGCCACACCGTGGAGGAGCTGTTCACCGCAGGCTTGGTGAAGGCTGTCTTCGCAACGGAGACACTGGCTTTGGGCATCAACATGCCGGCGCGCACGGTGGTGCTCGAACGGCTGGTCAAGTTCAACGGTGAGCAGCACATGCCGTTGACGCCGGGGGAGTACACCCAGTTGACGGGCCGGGCGGGACGACGCGGCATCGACGTCGAAGGGCATGCGGTGGTGTTGTGGCATCCCGACATCGACCCGGCCGAGGTCGCTGGTCTGGCGTCGACGCGTACCTTTCCGCTGCGCAGTTCGTTCGCGCCGACTTACAACATGACCATCAACCTGGTGAACCAGATGGGGCCCACGCAGGCACACAAACTGCTTGAAAGCTCCTTCGCTCAGTATCAGGCCGACCGCTCGGTGGTCGGGTTGGTCCGTGCCGTCGAGCGCGGCGAACGGTTACTCGACGAAATCGCAGGAGAACTCGACGGCGGACGTGACGCGCCGATCCTGGCGTATGTGCGGCTGCGACAGCAGATCTCGGAACGCGAACGCGCGCAGTCGCGGGCGTCGCGTCTGCAACGGCGGCGGGCCGCCAACGACGCGCTGGCCGCGCTGCGCCGCGGCGACATCATCACCATCACCCACGGCCGCCGCGGCGGCCTGGCAGTCGTGCTCGAAGCCGACCGTGACAGCGACGATCCGCGGCCGCTGGTGCTCACCGAACACCGTTGGGCCGGGCGCATTTCGTCGGCCGACTACTCGGGCGCGTCGGAACCGTTGGGCTCGATGCCGCTGCCCAAACGGGTCGAACACCGCAACCCGCGGATGCGCCGCGACCTCGCCTCGGCGCTGCGTTCGGCGTCGACGGGACTCGACGTGCCGTCGGGCAACCGCCACCGCAGCGGACCGCCGAAGGAACGCGACGTCGACCCCGAACTCGCGGGACTGCGCGAACAGATGCGCGGTCACCCCGCCCATCACTTGCCCGAACGGGAAGCCAAGGCCCGGTTGGCGGAACGCTATATGCGCGTCGAACGCGACAACGAACAGTTGCGGCAGAAGATCGCGGCCGCCACCAACTCGCTGGCCCGCACCTTCGACCGCATCGTCGTGCTGCTGACCGAGCGCGGGTTCATCGACGGCGAAGGCGCCGACCCCAAGGTCACCGACGACGGCCGGTTGTTGGCCAGGATCTACAGCGAGAGTGACCTATTGGTCGCCGAATGCCTGCGCAGCGGCACCTGGGACGGGCTGGAGCCCGCCGAACTCGCGGCCGTGGTGTCATCGGTGCTCTTCGAATCGCGGGGCGACGCGCCGGGCGCCCCGGACGGAATTCAAGTGCCGACCGGCAAGGTGCGTCGCGCGCTGAACCAGACCCGTCGGTTGTGGAGCGAGTTGCGCGCCGACGAGCAGCGGCACCGGATCGCCCAAAGCCGTGAGCCCGAAGAGGGTTTCGTCACCGCCATCTACCGCTGGGCCACCACCGGCGACCTGACCACCGCGCTCGCCGCCTCCGACGCCTCAGGCACCGGGACACCGTTGTCGGCGGGCGATTTCGTGCGGTGGTGCCGTCAGGTGCTCGACCTGCTCGACCAGGTCCGCAACGCCGCACCGACACCGGCGCTGCGGACGACCGCGAAACGCGCTATCAACGACATTCGACGCGGCGTCGTGGCTGTTGATGCCGGGTAGTGTGTTCGCCAGCAGTGCGACCCATGAGCAAGGAGAGACATGAGCGGACCGCAAGGATCTGATCCGACGCAGCCGTGGCCCGGTCAGCAACCGGAGTCTGGGCAGGATCAGACGTCAAGCGACCCGTCGGCGAATCAGCCGTGGCAGCCGCCGACTCCAGGGGCCGAACAACCGACCACCGCGGCGCCGTCCTGGCAGCCTCCGCCGGCTTACGATCCGCAACAGCATCAGTATCCGCAGTATCAGCAGCCGGGCGCGCCGGCGTATCAGCCGCCGCAGCAGTACTCGTCGGGTGAGCAGTACGCCCAGCCTGGGGCGTACACGCCGCCGACCTATCCGGGGCAGTACGGTCAGCCCGGCCAATACACCCCCCAACCGGGTCAGCCCTACGCGCCTCCGCCTGGCCAGCCGTATGGGCAGCAGCCCGACCAATACGGCCAACAGCCTGGTCAGTACGGGCAGTTCCCGCAGTACACCGCGCCAGGTTCGGAAGAAAGCTCCAAGCGCTCGATGCGCGTCATCCTCGGTGTCGTCGGGGCTCTCGTCCTCATTGTGATCGCGGCGGTGGCGGTGCTGGGATTCGTCACGCCGGGCTGGTTCTGGACCAACAAGCTGGACATCAACGCCGCGCAGACCGGGGTGCAGCAGATCCTGACCGACGAGGCCAACGGCTACGGCGCGAAGAACGTCAAGGACGTCAAGTGCAACGACGGCCAGAACCCCACGGTGAAGAAGGGCGAAACCTTCAACTGCGAGGTCAGCATCGACGGCACCAAGCGCCAGGTCACCGTGACGTTCCAGGACGACAAGGGCACCTACGAGGTGGGCAGGCCCAAGTAGCGGCTATCCGGGCAGCGCGTCGAGCGCCTTTTGCAGGCGACCGATCGACGACGTCACTCCGTACTGTTCGGCGAGTTCGACGACCTTGCGCGGATGCTCGGCCGCCAGCGGCAGCTTGTCGGACTTCGTGGAGAAGCTGACGTCGGCGTCGGCGGCCACCCGCACGACGGGCCCCGCCGCCTCGATGTAGTCGGTGGCCGCCAGCAACTTGTTCCGGTACGCCTTGGACATCTTTGATTTCGGGTCCTGCGCCGCAGCCAGGATCGTCTCGAGCGAGCCGTGCTGCGCCAAAAGCGTCGCAGCCGTCTTCTCGCCGATGCCTGGCACCCCGGGTAGGCCGTCCGACGGATCCCCGCGCAGCAACGCCAGTTCGGCGTAAGCGGGTCCGGCGCGGTCGACCGGCACACCGTAGGTTTCGGCGACTTCGGCGGGCCCGAACTTGGTGGCTTTGGCCAATCCGCGGCCCAGGTAGAGCACCCGGACCGCGACCGGGTCGTCGCACACCAGTTGCAGCAGGTCGCGGTCACCGCTGACCACCACGACCGGGTCGCGACGTTCGCGGTAGGCCAACGTGCCCAGAACGTCGTCGGCCTCGCATTGCGGGGCGCCCGCGGTCGGAATGCCGAAGGCGTCCAGGATCTCCATGATCATGTCCACCTGCGGGGTCAACTCGTCGGGGACCTCTTCGATGTCGGGTTGTCCGTCCGGGTTCTCCTCGAGCACACGGTGCGCCTTGTACGACGGGATCAGGTCGACACGCCACTGCGGACGCCAGTCATCGTCGCGGCATACCACCAGTCGCGTCGGTTGCTCCCGGGTGATCAGCGTCGCGACCGCGTCGAGAAAACCGCGTACCGCGTTGACGGGCCGTCCGTCGGGCGCCTTGATCGATGAGGGCACACCGAAATACGAGCGGAACCACATGCTGGCGCCGTCGAGCAGCAACAAGGACATGCCGGTCATCCTGCCAGGGGTTGCGCAGCACTTTCGCGGGTATCCGGTAGGGCATGCCGCAGGTGCAAGTCTTCGCCGATGCCCATCGCAGCGCCGATTCGATGTGGCGTGAACTCGGCGGGTTCCACAGCATCGCCGATTGGCATCCGATGATCACCGCGGCGTCCGGAGAAGGCGAACAGCCCGGCGCGGTCCGGATTCTGGAGACCGAGGACGGCCTGCGGTGGGAGGAGCGGTTGACCGAATACGATCCCGCGCAACGGATCTACCGATACGAAGCCTCTTTGGCGAATCTGCCGATCGCAGATTTTCGCGGCGAGTTCCGCATCCGCCCTGGCGGACAACACCGATCCACCGCGATTTGGACAGCCCAGTTCTCGGTCACCGACGGCGACGAGAAGGCGGCCAGTGACGCGGTACGCCGGTTCTTCCGGTCCGGCGCCCGTGCCATCGAGAGGCAGTACGCGATGCGGCCCGTCGCGGCGCTGCGCCGCCGGGTGCGCACACTGCAACGGCGCCTGTGAATCAGCCACCGCGTTCGGCTGGCGAGTCACACTGGACGGATGATCGAGATGTTGCCCGGCATGCCGGCGGGCGTCACCGGCATCCGCGTGTCAGGCCGCGTGCGCGGTGACGACCTGCGCGATTTCAAGCCGACGATGGAGCACCTGGCCAAGACCGGTGAGATCAGGATCGTCGAGGTGATCGCCTCCGACTACGAAGGCTTCGGGCCTGGCGGGCTGGCAGAAGACCTGAAGCTGGGGCTCGGTGCATTGATTCACCACCACTCGGCGTTCAGACGAATTGCGGTGGTTTCCGACAAAGATTGGGTGGCCCACGCGCTGCACGCGTTCGCCTGGATGGTTCCCGGCGAACTCGCATTGTTCGGGCTCGACGAGGTCGACCGGGCCGCGCAGTGGGCCGCGGGCTGACGGAGGAGAACAGATGCCCTTCGGTGTTGATCACATCGACCACGTTGTGCTCAATTGTCGCGACGTCGACGCCACGGTCGACTGGTATGTGCGGGTGCTCGGCATGAGACGAGAAGTGTTCGGCGACAATCGGATTGCGCTTGCCTTCGGCAACCAGAAGATCAACGTGCGGCCGACGGGCGCGCCCAATTGGGAGACCGGCGCGGTCGACGCCCCCGGGTCGCTGGATCTGTGCTTCATCGCCGACCTGAGCCCGGACGAGATCGGGGCCCACCTGCGGGCTTGCGGAGTGACGATCACGGCGGGGCCGGTGCCGAAGACCGGCGCTGCGGGCCCAATGACGTCGCATTACTGCCGCGATCCCGACGACAACCTGATCGAGGTCGCCAGCTATTGGGCCCGCGATTAGCCTTCATGGCATGACCGCCAGTCGATTCAGCACCGATGTGTACGCGCAGCGGCTCAACGCGGCCGCGTCCGCCGCCGCCGAAGCGGGCCTGGCCGGGCTCGTCATCACCCCCGGATACGACCTGCGGTATCTGGTGGGTTCGCGGGCGCAGACCTTCGAGCGGCTGACCGCGTTGGTGTTGCCTGCCGACGGTGCACCGACGGTCGTGGTGCCGCGGCTGGAACTGGCCTCGTTGAAGGAGTCCGCGGTCACCGAACTCGGTCTGGCCGTGCGTGACTGGGTCGACGGCGACGACCCGTACGCGTTGGTCGCCGACGCGCTGGGGGGCGCGCCCGTCGCGACCGCTGTCACCGACGCCATGCCCGCGCTACACCTGCTTCCGCTCGCCGAGGTGCTCGGGGTGGTGCCGGTGCTCGCCACGAGCGTGTTGCGCCGGTTGCGGATGATCAAGGACGCCGCCGAAGTAGACGCGCTCCGTAAGGCCGGCGCGGCGATCGACCGGGTGCACGCCCGCGTCCCGGAGTTTCTGGTGCCCGGCAGAACCGAAGCAGACGTCGCCGCGGATATCGCCGAAGCGATTGTCGCCGAGGGACATTCAGAGGTGGCCTTCATCATCGTCGGCTCGGGGCCGCACGGCGCCGACCCGCACCACGAGTGCTCCGACCGTGAATTGCGCGCCGGCGACATCGTTGTCGTCGACATCGGCGGCCCGTACGAGCCGGGATACAACTCCGACTCGACGCGCACCTACAGCATCGGCGAGCCCGACCCCGAGGTGGCCAGGCGCTACGCGGTGCTGCAACGCGCTCAACAGGCCGCGGTCGAGGCGGTGCGGCCAGGGGTGACCGCGGAACAGGTGGACGCCGTCGCGCGTGACGTGCTGGCCGCCGAAGGGTTGGCCGACGCGTTCGTGCACCGCACCGGCCACGGTATCGGGCTGTCGGTGCACGAGGAGCCCTACATCGTCGCAGGCAACAACTTGCCGTTGGAGCCGGGCATGGCGTTTTCCGTCGAGCCCGGTATCTACTTCCCGGGTCAGTGGGGCGCCCGCATCGAGGACATCGTGGTGGTCACCGCCGACGGCGCGGTGTCGGTGAACAACCGCCCGCACGACCTGGTCGTCGTACCCGCCTGAGTTCGCGCCTATGAGGACCTAGTCTTCGGCGCGGTCGAGCAGGTCGGAGGACCCCAGCACCCGCTCCACGCGGACCTCGATGACCACCCGCTTCGGGTTCACCCGCGGCGTGCGGTAGCGCTGGGCGTACCGCAGTTCGGCGTCGCGCACCGCGTCGGTCTCGGTGTTGACCACCGCCTTGCCCTCCAGCGACAGCCAGCGGGCACCGTCGACCTGGCTGAGCACCGCGACACCGCGCTGCTGCGCGTTCACCGCCTTCTGCGAGCCGCCGGTGGTGATCACCCGCGCGATGTGTGTCTTCGGATCGAAGGTGAACCCGACCGCCACCACGTGTGGGGAATTGTCCGAGCGCAGCGTCGTCAACATGGCCAGATGCCGTTCGGTGAGAAACGCCAACGCGTCGTTCGTGAGTCGGGTGGTTGCCTTCGCCATCAAGGCTCACGGTAGCGCAGGACATAATCAGGTTCGTGAAGGACACGGACCCCGGGCTGGTCGTGATTTTCGGCGGCCGCAGCGAGATCGGGCTGGAACTGGCCACCCGGCTGGGTGCGGGCGCCACCGTGGTGCTCGCGGCCCGTCGCGCCGACACCCTCGACGACGAGGTCTCCGCAGTGCGAGCGGCGGGCGCCGCGCCCGTGCACGTCCGCGAATTCGATGCCGACGACCTCGCGTCACACGGCCCGCTGGTCGACGAGATCGTCGCCGAACTCGGTCCGATCCGCAGCGCGGTGTTGGCGTTCGGCATCCTCGGCGATCAGGCCCTGGCCGAGAAGGATCCCGCGCACGCCGCCGCCATCGTGCACACCGACTACGTCGCTCAAGTGAGCCTGTTGACCGTGCTCGCCAACGTGATGCGGTCGGCAGGGCGCGGCACGATCGTCACGTTCTCGTCGATAGCGGGTGCGCGGGTGCGGCGTGCGAACTACGTATACGGCTCGGCGAAAGCGGGATTGGACGGGTTCTGCAGCGGCCTCGCCGACGCGTTGCACGGCTCCGGGGTGCGGTTGTTGGTGGTGCGGCCGGGCTTCGTGATCGGGCGGATGACCGAGGGCATGGCGCCTGCGCCGTTCTCCAGGACCGCGCCGCAGGTGGCCGACGCGACCGTGCGCGCATTGAACGGCACCCGGCGCAGCGTCTGGTTTCCCTGGCAGGTGGGAGCGCTCGCTGCCGTGATGCGGCTGCTGCCGCAGCCGGTGTGGCGGAGGATGCCGAGATGATCACCGTCGTGGGCATCGGCGCCGACGGCATGTCCGGGCTGGCGCCGGCCTCAGCTGCCGAGTTGCGCAGCGCGACAGTGGTTTACGGGTCGTCTCGGCAACTGGACCTGCTCGACGACAGCGTCACCGCCGAGCGCAGGCAATGGCCATCGCCGATGCTGGGCGTGGTGGAGTCCCTTGGCGATATCGACGGCGACGTCCACGTCGTCGCCAGCGGGGACCCCATGCTTCATGGCGTCGCTGGCCTGCTCATCCGGTTGTTGGGTGCGGACAAGGTGACCGTGCTGCCGCACGTGTCGTCGGTGACGCTGGCGTGCGCACGGCTCGGCTGGCCCGTGCAGGAAACCGAAGTGATCAGTCTGATGACCGCTGAACCACACACGGCAGTGCGGCGCGGCGGGCAGGCGATCGTGCTGTGTCGTGACGGCGGCGGCCCCACCATCGTGGCCCGGTTGCTGACCGACGGCGGTCGAGGTGATTCCGAACTCGCCGTGCTCGAACAGCTCGGGGGGCCCAAAGAGCGTCGCCGCGACGCCACGGCCCGCGAGTGGGCGGCCAATCCGCCCGACGATGTCGACGATCTCAACGTAGTGGCGGTGCGCTACCTGCCCAACGATTCTCGGCGATCGGTGCTGCCCGACGACGCGTTCGCCCACGACGGCCAAATCACCAAGCAGTCGGTGCGCGCGGTCACTCTCGCCGCGCTGGCGCCGCGGGACGGCGAGCTGCTATGGGACGTGGGCGCCGGATCCGGCAGCGTCGCGATCGAATGGTGCCGCAGCGGATCACGGTGTCGGGCAGTGGCGTTCGAGCGTGACGCGCAGCGCCGCAACCAGATCGCCGAGAACGCGTTGGCACACGGAGTCATGGTGGATGTACGCGGCGCGGCGCCCGCCGCATTCGACGAAGCAATCCTCAGGGACGGTGGCGTGGACGGGATACCGCGGCCGACGGCGATGTTCATCGGCGGCGGGGTCACTCAACCGGGCCTGCTGGAGGCCTGTTACGACAAGCTGCCCTCCGGTGGACGGCTGGTGGTCAACGCCGTCACCGCTGAATCCGAAGCCGTTCTCGCCCAGTGGTATTCGCATCTCGGCGGCGAGCTTCGTCGGTTCCAGCACTACCGCGGCGAGCCGCTGGGCGGTTTGACCGGTTGGCGGCCCGCCATGCCCATCACCCAGTGGTCGGTGACCAAGGAATGACGGTGTACTTCATCGGTGCCGGCCCCGGCGCCGCCGACCTGATCACCGTGCGCGGCCAGCGTCTGCTCAGCAGGTGTCCGGTCTGCCTGTACGCCGGGTCGATCATGCCCGAGGACCTGCTGGCACTCTGCCCGCCGGAGGCACGGGTGGTCGACACCGGACCGCTGACGCTCGACCAGATCATCACCGAACTCGCCGACGCGCATGCGGCGGGCCTCGACGTCGCACGACTGCATTCCGGCGACCCGTCGATCTACAGCGCCCTAGCCGAACAATGCCGTCGACTCGACGCGCTCGGTGTCGACTACGAGATCGTCCCCGGCGTACCGGCATTCGCCGCCGCGGCGGCCGTGTTGGGCCGCGAGCTCACCGTGCCCGGCGTTGCGCAGACCGTCACCCTGACGCGGGTCGCGACGCTGTCCACCGCGATGCCGCCGGGGGAGGACCTGCGGACCCTGTCGGCATCCGGTTCGACGCTGGTGCTGCATCTGGCCGCCGCGCAGATCGACTCGATCGCGCCGGACCTGATCGCCGGCGGCTACCGACCCGAAACACCCTGCGCGGTAGTGGCATTCGCCACGTGGCCGCAGGAGACGGTGCTGCGTTGCACCCTGGCCGAACTGGCCGAGCAGACCAAGGAGGCAGGCATCACCCGCACCGCCGTCATCGTGGTCGGCGACGTGCTCGCCGCCGAAGGGTTCGCCGACAGCTATCTCTACTCGTCCGGTCGGGTGCGCCGGGGACGGCACTGATGCGCATCCTGCTTCTCGGCGGCACATCCGAAGCTCGCGCGCTGGCCGCCCAATTGCACCGGGATGTCGAGGTGATCAGCTCGCTGGCCGGTCGCGTCCCCGACCCCGCGCTCCCGGTGGGTGAGGTCCGGATCGGCGGCTTCGGCGGCGTCGACGGCCTGCGCCGGTGGCTGCGCGATACCCGCGTCGACGCCGTCGTCGACGCCACTCATCCCTACGCGGCCACGATCACCGGCAACGCCGCCGCCGCATGCCGCGACATGGGCCTGCCGCATCTCGTGCTGGCCCGGCCTGGCTGGGATCCCGGCGACGCGATCGTCGTGGCGTCCGACACCGACGCAGCGAAAACGGTGACCGCCAACGGCTATTCGCGCGTGTTTCTGACCACCGGTCGATCCGGCACGGTAGCCTTCGCCAACGTCGACGCCTGGTTCCTGATCCGTGCGGTCACGGCCCCCGAGCCGACCACATTGCCCCGTCGCCACCACCTTGTGCTGTCCCGCGGGCCGTACCACTACCGCGGCGAGGTGGCTCTGCTGCGCGAACACCGCATCGACGCGCTGGTGACCAAGAACAGCGGGGGCGCGATGACGCGGCCGAAGTTGGATGCCGCTGCGGCACTTGGCATCCCGGTGGTAATGGTCGACCGCCCGTTGCTGCCCGCCGGGGTGACGACGGTGAGCACCGTCGCCGCCGCCGCCGACTGGGTCAGATCGACTGGTGGCTGTTGATCAACTCCAGCGTGCCCAACTCGCGGATCGCCCGACAGCCACGATGGAACATGGTCAGCACCATCTCGTCGCCGCGCTCGGTTGACGCCGCGAACGCGAACCCGAGACCGCCCAGCAACGGCGCCTGCAGCACGCCTAGACGGTAATCCCGCCAACATGTTTCGGCGTCGTAACCCGTTACGCCATAACGCAACAGCCCGTCGTGGTAGCGGCCGACGAGATCCCGTTCGATCTCCGCGCGCACCTCCGGCACCAGGCTGGTCGCGGCGAAATACGCCAAATCCCGTGCAGGCAGGCCGAGGCCCACGGTCTGCCAGTCGACCACCGTGATGCGGGTGCGGTCGGGATCGAACAGCATGTTGTCGAGCCGATAGTCCCCGTGCATCAGCGAATAACGCGTCGGCTCGGTCAACAACCACGGCGTCACCAACCGCATGGCCGCGCGGAGCGTGTCGCGGTCCTCCGCGCTCATCCGGCCGCCAAGCTTCTCGATGGTGATGTCGGCGGCCATCACCGAGACGTCGCCGAGACCTTTCGCCGCTGCCTCGTCGCCTGGCTTGGGCATCGAAACAGCCTTCAGCGCAAGCCACGTCGGGTCACACCAACTCGGGCCGTGCAAACCAGCAAGGCCCTCGACGGCCAGTTGCGCCTCCTGCGGGCTGCACCCCGCGAGCTGGTCACCCTGCACGGCGGGCGCCATATCGGCGAGCACCAGAACGAAGTCGGCACCGCTGTCGCTGATGTCGCTGTAGTAACACCTCGGCACCGGGATCTGCACGTGGGCGGCGACGTCAGCGTAGAACTCGACCTCGGAGCGGTAGCCGAGTGCGACGCGCTCGCGGACCGCGTCATCCTGCGCCGACAGCTTGACCGCGAAAGTGTCCGGCAGCCCGCTGTTTGCGGCGTACGTCGCGCACACCCGATAGGTCGCGCCCGTCTGGCCCGTGCCGATCGGGGTGACGTCCACGTCGCGGACGTCGGCTCCGAGCGCCGAACCGAGCCATGCCGGCGTTACATCTGACGGCCCGCGTGGAATGTCTAGGGTCACGCGCCGGACGTTAGCACTGCGGGTGCGCCCAGACTGCTAGGTCGGGTAGCGACGCGGCGTGAACACCCGGTCCCCGGCCTCGTCGGAGTACCACTGCGTCTGCGACGACCCGATGATCAACAGGCAGCGCATGTCGACATCGGCGGGGTCGAGGTCGGCGAGCCTGACCACCTTCACGCTCTCGGCGGACCCCGACACGTCGCGCCCGATCACCACCGGCGTGCTGGAGTCGCGGTGATCCAGCAGCAGGTCCCGCATCGCGGCGACCTGCCAGGTGCGGCTCTTGGACGCGGGGTTGTAGACCGCCAGCACCAGATCAGCGCGCGCCGCTGCGGTGAGCCGCTGCTCGATGACCTCCCACGGCTTGAGCCGATCGGACAACGAAATCACCGCATAGTCGTGGCCGAGCGGTGCGCCGACCCGGCTGGCAACGGCCTGCGCGGCCGTCATCGCGGGGATCACCCGCACCTCGACGCCCGGCCACTGCTTGGCCTCTTCCAGCACGGCCGTCGCCATTGCGAACACGCCGGGATCACCGGAGGACACCACCGCGACGGCGTGACCCTGCTGGGCCAGTGTGCAGGCCAGGCGGGCGCGGGCCGGTTCGTCGGTGTTGTCGCTGGGGTGCCTGCGCTGACCGTCGCGGCCTTTGATCCGGTCGAGATACGGGCCGTAGCCGATCAGGTCGGTCGCGGCGGCCACCTCGCGCCG
Organism: Mycobacterium sp. ACS1612; assembly: GCF_001667505.1. Classification (GTDB taxonomy): domain Bacteria; phylum Actinomycetota; class Actinomycetes; order Mycobacteriales; family Mycobacteriaceae; genus Mycobacterium. The sequence continues at coordinate 78,122 of NZ_LZHZ01000031.1, read as the reverse complement.
GCTCTGCGGCGTCATCCAGTCGGTGTCACCAGGCCCGAGGCCGACCACGACGACGCTGCCGACGGTTGACGGCCGCTGCGTGGTGCCGGGCAGCATCGCCAACGAGAAATACGGCACGCTGTCGTCGTCGACCTCGCTCGCGGGCAGCACCCGCTGGGCCGGCGTGCTGGCTCGCTCCACGTAGTACGTTTCGTCCAGCCGGCCGGCCAACGAAAGCGCTTCTCGCACAGACGGATAGGACCGGCCGAGTTTGAGCACCACTGCGGCGTCGGTGTCGGCGAGCCTGCGCTCGAGTTCGTCGGCGGGCAGCGTGCCGGGCAGGATCGTCAGGACCTCGTCGCCCTGGACGAGGGGGGTGCCGGTCGCCGCGGAGGCGGCGCTGACCGACGTCACGCCAGGCACGATCACGGCGTCGAACCGTGCGGTGAGCCGGGTGTGCATGTGCATGTAGGAGCTGTAGAACAGGGGATCGCCCTCGGCCAGCAGCGCCACGTCGCGGCCGGCGTCCAGATGCGCGGCGATCGTGTCGGCGGACTCGCGGTAGAAGTCGTCCATCGCGCCCGCGTAGCCGCCGGGGTGGTCGGTGGCCTCCGTAGTGACCGGGTAGACCAGGTGCTCCTCGATCTGGCCCGGCCGGAGATAGGGCTCGGCGATGCTGCGCGCGATGCTGCGGCCGTGACGGGCGCTGTGGTAGGCGACGACGTCCGCCTCGCCGATCACCCGCGCCGCCTTGACCGTGACGAGTTCGGGGTCACCCGGTCCGAGGCCGACTCCCCAGAGCGTGCCCCTCATTCCTCGGCGCTCGCGATCGCGTTGACGGCGGCCGCGGCCATCGCGCTACCGCCGCGGCGGCCTGTGACCACCAGATAGGCCATGCCGCGGGGCCGGTCGATCAGTTCCTGCTTCGACTGCGCCGAGCCGACGAACCCGACCGGCCCGCCCAACACGGCGGCGGGCGTCGGGGCGCCGTCGTCGATGAGTTCCAGCAGCCGGAACAATGCCGTCGGCGCGTTGCCGATCGCCATCACCGCACCGCCGAGCCGATCGGACCACAAATCCACCGCGGCGGCCGAACGCGTCGTGCCGTTGCGGCCGGCTAACTCGGCGGCCCGGTTGTCGGCCACCAGCGACACCACCTCGTTGTCGGCCGGGAGCCGCGACTTGGTGATGCCAGCGGCCACCATTGACGAGTCGCAGAGCACCGGTGCGCCCCCCGCCAGCGCGGCGTGCGCCTTGGCGACGACGTCGTCGCTGAATGCGACGTGCTCGGTGACGTCGACCTGCCCGCACGTGTGGATCAACCGGACCACCACGCGCGCGACGTCGTCGGGAAATCGCGACAGATCTGCCTCGTCGCGGATCGTCGCGAACGACTGCCGGTAGATCTCCGCGGCGTCGCGGATGTAGTCGAGCACCCGCTCACCCTAGCGGCGGGCGGTTCCGGCGTAGCTCCCGACCAGCACCAGCATGCACCCCGTCAGCTGCAGCGGCGAGGGCCGCTCACCGAGCACCAGCGCGCCGAGCCCGACCGCCCCGACCGGGGTGAGCAGCAGCAGAGCTGAGCTGACATCGCTGGGCAGCCGGGGTGTGCACAACGCCGCCAGTAGCCAACCGAGCAACTGGCCGGTGATTGTGACCAGAAGCAGCCACCCGACTGCGGTACCGCCCGGCGACATGTCGAGGCTGTGCGTCGCGAGCCCGACGGCGAACGCGACGATGGTTGCCGCGGCGAGTACCACCGTGTACGTCTGCATGGGCCCGCCACGTTGACCACCGCGCCGCAACAGAAACAGGAAGCCGGAATAACACAGTGCGGCCGCAACCGCGTGCACGGTGCCCAACCCGGGGTTGGTGCCGCCGACGCCACGCTCAAAGACTCCGCCAGAGAGCTGCACGCCGAACAGGACGACGGGCAGCGAATAGAGGAACCGTGGACCGCAGCGTTCGCCGTCGACCAGCCATGCCAGCAGCGGCACGATCGCCACTTGGGTGTTCACCAGCACCGTGGACAGCCCTGCGCCGACTTCGGGAATCGACTGGGTCCACCACAGCATGTCGCCTGCGAACAACACGCCGCACGCCGTCGCCGACAGGCACTCTGCCGTTGAGAGGCCACCGTTACGTCGGCGCTCGAAGACGGCAAGCGCAGCAACAACGGGCAGCGCCATGAGACTTCGTGCGACGGTCGCTGTCGCAGGAGTGGTGTGGGCCAGGCCCAGCAGAACCGCAGAGGCGGAAACGCAGACAGCGCTGACGGCCAAGCCGACGTACCAACGGAAATCAGTGCGCTCGATGGTGGTCATGTCTCGATTGGCTGCCCACAGCATCTAACATATAAACCAGTATTTAGGTGTTAGGTTGGAATTGTGACGTCACCGGCCGGACAACTGGATCTGCGCGGCGGCCACCCGGCCATCGACTTCGTCAACACAGTGGCCTGGCGAGGCGATGACGCCCGCCGGATCGATCATCTCGGCGACTACGCCGACGCCATCGCTTGGTGTCGGCATGCCGGTGTGGTCTCGAGCAGGGAGGCCTCGGAACTCATCCGCGCAGCGCGAGCCGATGTGTCAACGGCAGCGCATGCCCTCACGCGTGCCAAGCGGCTACGCGAGTCGCTGCACGCGCTGTGGATCGACGGTGCCCAGCCGGCGTTCGACGCGGTTGCGGCCGCCTACGCGGACGCTCTGCGGCACAGACGACTGTGCCCGGTCGAGCGCCACGTCACGTGGATCGACCGGCAACTCGCGGTGCGCACGCCGTTCGACCGATTGGCCGTGGCGGCCGTCGACTTGCTCACCGAGGTCACGTTCGACCAGGTGAGGCGCTGTGATGACAGCGCTTGCGGATGGCTGTTCCTGGACAACAGTCACCGACAGAATCGGCGATGGTGCAGCTCTGCCGACTGCGGCAACCGTGACCGTGCACGCCGACACTACGGCCGTGCTCGGCGTTGATATCCGTCTCCGGTGGCCACCAGCACGTCTCCGACAGGTGGACTTCCGCATGCCCGGTCACAACCGACGAAGTGCCGGTGACGGTCGGCCCGGTCGCCCACCGCGGCGGTCGCGTCGGCGCGGACGTCGGCGGCCGAATGGTGGCAGCCAGGACTGCCCGTGCACGCGCTCACCGACAGCCATGGCGAGTTCTCGTCGAAGATCAGATCCATCGGCGCCAACACCCGCAGGGCGGTGTCGGCGACACCCTCGTCGAGGTCGAACACGAGCACCGAGCGCCACGGGGTGATCGCCATCGGCGCCTCGATCGCCGCCAGGAATTCGGCCACCCTGGCCTGCAGCACACCCAACGGCACCGCCGCGCCGAGCGTGATGCGTCCGTCGTTCTGCGGCAGCCACCCGACGGGCGGCCGGGTGACGGCAGGCCAGGTCGCTCCCGGCGGCGCCACCGGGCTGAACGGCTCGAGCAGGGCCGCGGTGTCGGCGAGTTCGGCTATGCGCCAGGCCTTTCCGCGGATCTCTGCGAACCGGACCGCGACGTCGACGAGCGCGGCAACCACCTCAGCCGCCGCCAGTCGTACGCCAGTGTCCTTGCCCGCCAGCAGCAGAGCGGCCGTGGACGGATCCAGGAAGTGCGCCCCGGCGTCGGCGGCTTGGCCCGACACGTCGGCGCGCCCGTCGTCGATGCTGAACAGGAACCGGCCCGGCAGCGCCGCCAAAGCGGGTTCGGCCTGGATCGCCTCGTCCAATTCGGCGACCAGTCCGCGGATGTCGGCGATGCCGCCGACGCGCCCGGACAACGGCGATGCGACGATGTTGCGCACCCGCTCGTGCGTTTGCGAAGGCAAAAGTTCAGCGGCCGCAACGGCTTCCGCGACCGCGGCGGTATCGGTGATGGCCCGCAACTGGATGCTGCCGCGCGAGGTCAACTCCATGGCAGGCGATCCGAACTGCATTGCGGCGTGCGCGAGAGTGTTGAGTTGGTCGGCCGTGATCATGCCGCCCGGCACTCGCACCCGCGCGAGTGCGCCGTCTGCCGCCTGATGCAGTTGCAGTGCGCCGGGGCAAGCGTCGTGATCGCGGGTTCGGGCCACCAGACCACCGTACGTCCCCGCGAAACCGGCATGACACCGCGCCGACCAGCATTGCCGAAATCGAATAAAGCACTGCTAGACCCCAACTCCGTCGTTGCAGATGCGGTTGCGTAGTCAGTGAAGGGGATAAACAGGTAGTCGGATACTCGTGAGGATCGCTAACGACCGATCGACGATTCTTCCCAACCGACAGCCGCGTCCGGCGGCCAGGGGTCAACCAGGGGGAGAACTGAAATGACTGATCTGATAGCGCCTTTCGACGCAGAGCCGGTCAAACGGCCCGCCGATGTCGAGGCACCGCCGCGCACACCGGTCCTGATCACAGAGCAGCAGGTGCTGTTCGCCACCGCCGCCGCGGTCCCGTTGCGGCCGGTGAAGACGCGCTGGATCGACAGCGTGCGGGCGGTTCTGCTCGCCGTATTCGCGGTGTCCAGCAACGAGAAGCGGCCGAAGCGGCGTCACTACCCGCCCCGCGTGGATTTCCTCGAAGATTCGCGCATGGCGCGCGAGATGACGCGGCTATGACCGGTGCCCAACGGACAGCCGGGTTTGCTCGACACAGCCAAACCCGGCGCCTCGCCCGCACCGTCACGCCGAGCCGCGGGCTTTTCCGCACGTCGCCGCGTCGGCCGCGGGCGCAGGCTCGGTACCTGCGTACACCAGCGCCGGTTAACCCAGGAAACAGGTACTCACCTACGCGTGAGACCCACCGACTACCGCGTTAATTTCGAAACTTGAGGCGATCCGGTTCGGCCGGACATCACCGCACATCGGGTGGGAGCAATCGAAATGACTGACACCGCAACGTCGCAACGGCCACTCAACGAGGGTCGCACGCACCAGGTCACGTCTCAACAGACCTCGGCTCAGCCGCACGCGCTGATCACCGAGCAGCAGGTGCTGCTCAGCACGGCCGCCGCGGTGGCACTGCCACCGGCACAGACCCGCCGGTGGAGCGCGACCGCAATGATCGCGGCTGTCGGCAGCTGGCTGGCAAGTGCCGCGCAGCCGCCGAAGCCGGTCTACCCCGAGCGGCGCGTCTGGCTCGAGAACGCCTTGATGTCACGCGAAATGGACCGGCTGTAGTCAGCTCGCCAGCGCGACGGGGCTGACGACGTCCGAATACTGTGACGCGTCACCGACGACGACGCGGCTGCGCCTGCCGTGGACATCCACAGGGATGTCGCCGGCCAGCGTGACCCGGCTGAGCCGCCGGTACTGGTCGTCGTAGTCCGCGACCGCGTAGTGCTGGGTGGCGCGGTTGTCCCAGATCGCGACATCGCCGGGCGACCAGTTCCAGCGAATCGTGTTCTCCAGCTTGGTGACCCGGGCCTGCAGCAGGTTGAACAGGGTCGCCGACTCCGAAGAGCCGAGGCCGACGAACTGCTTGATGAAGTGTCCGAGCAGCAGCACCCGCTTACCCGTTTCGGGATGCACCCGCACCACCGGATGTTCGGTCTCGTAGTACTCGCGGACGAATTCTTCGCGGTACTGCCGAACCGTGTCGGTCAGTTGCTCGTTGTGGTCGAAGTGTTCGCGGACGTAGTCGTATTTGTTGGTGTGCACCGCCCACAGGTTCTCGGTGAGCACCCGCAGCGGTTCCGGCAACTGGTCATATGCGGCTTCGGTTGAGGCCCACGCCGTGGTGCCGCCGTAGCTCGGCAGCGAAACAGCGCGCAGCAGAGAGGCTTTCGGAATACGGTCGACGAAGGTGACGTCGGTGTGCCAACTGTTGGCCTTGTCGTATCGCGAGTCGATCGGCAGCACCGACTCGCCGGCCGAAAGCGTGGGGTGTGCCGTGGTGGGGGTGCCCAGCTTTCCTGCGAACGCAAGTTGACCGTCGTCGTCCAGGTCGTGCTGGTCAGAGAAGAAGATCACCTTGTGTTCCAGCAGTGCGTCGTTGATCGCCACCACCGTGCGGGCGTCGAGATCATCAGCCAGACGGACGCCGTCAACGCGGGCCCCGATATTGGCGCCCAGTTTCACCACATCGAAGAATTCAGTCACGCATCCATTCCGGCAGGCATCGGTCGCCAGGTAAACGGTTTGGCTGATCGCGATCCGAATTCCACGACGCGAGATGTGACGGCCGCCACAGTACGGGCAGCGGTGATCTCTACCACACAGAAGGATCAATATCCACCGGTAGCGCGTTAGATTCTGGCTACTGCACGCGTGTGTAGTAACCCGAATGTCACGGAAGGACGACGATGTTCGCGCTCATCGCATTCGGCGTGTTCCTGCTGCTGCTCATCGCCGGAGTCGGGTTGCCGTACCCGCAGACATGGCACGGCCGCTGGGGCAGCGGCGGCTGACCCACCGACCGCACCGGTCCAGGGGGCGGTGCGGTACGAATGGTGGGTGAACCAGCCAACCGTCGCGCTGCTGTCGACGTCCGACACCGACCTGATCACGGCGCGGGCAAGCGGCGCGAACTACCGGTGGGCGAACCCGTCACGGCTGGTCGACGGCGAACTCGAGGAACTGCTGGCCGGCGCCGACATCGCCGTTGTCCGCATCCTCGGCGGCTACCGGGCCTGGCAGGACGGCATCGACACCGTGGTGTCCAGCGGCGTGCCTGCCGTCGTGGTCAGCGGCGAGCAGGCGCCGGACGCCGATCTGATGGGCCATTCCACGACGCCCGCCGGCGTCGCACTGCAATCCCACATCTATCTGGCCCAGGGCAGCGTGCCGAACCTGCGCCAGTTGCACGCGTTCCTGTGCGACACGGTGCTGATGACAGGATTCGGCTTCGCCCCGCCGGAGACCACACCGTCGTGGGGCGTCCTGGACCGCGCGGCACGTGACGTCGACGGCCCGACGATCGCGCTTCTCTACTACCGCGCCCAGCACCTGGCGGGCAACACCGACTACGTCGAAGCGCTGTGCCGGGCGGTCGAAGACGCGGGCGGCAGACCGCTTCCGGTGTTCTGCGCCTCGCTGCGCACCGCCGAAGCGGGTCTGTTGGACCTGCTGTCGACGACCGACGCGATGGTGACCACCGTGCTTGCGGCCGGTGGCGCAACCCCCGCCTCCGTCACCGCGGGCGGTAACGACGACAGCTGGAACGTGGCGCACCTTGCCGCGCTGGACATTCCGATCCTGCAGGGCCTGTGTTTGACGAGTTCCCGTGCCCAGTGGACGGACAACGACGACGGGCTGTCCCCGCTCGACGTCGCCACCCAGGTCGCCGTGCCGGAGTTCGACGGTCGCCTCATCACGGTGCCGTTCTCGTTCAAGGAAATCGACGACGAGGGCCTGATCTCCTATGTCGCCGACCCCGAGCGGTGCGCGCGCGTCGCCGGGCTCGCAGTGAAACACGCCCGGCTGCGGACGATTCCGCCGTCGAGCAAGCGTGTCGCGCTGGTGTTCTCGGCGTACCCCACCAAACATGCCCGGATCGGCAACGCGGTCGGACTGGACACCCCGGCCAGTGCGGTGGCGCTGCTGCGCGCCATGCGCGACGTCGGCTACGCCATAGACGACGTTCCCGGCCTCGACGCGCAGGACGGCGACGCGTTGGTGCACGCGCTGATCGCGCGCGGCGGTCAGGACCCTGACTGGCTCACCGACGGGCAACTGGCCGGCAACCCGATCCGGTTGTCCGCCAAGGATTATCGCGAGTGGTTCGACAGGCTGCCCGCCGAGCTCACCGACGCCGTCACCGAACACTGGGGCCCGCCGCCTGGCGAGTTGTTCGTCGACCGAAGCCGCGATCCCGACGGCGAGATCGTGATCGCCGCGCTGCAGGCGGGCAACGTGGTGTTGATGGTTCAGCCGCCGCGCGGATTCGGCGAGAATCCGGTCGCCATCTACCACGATCCCGACCTGCCGCCCAGCCACCACTACCTCGCCGCCTACCACTGGATCGGCAACGCATTCGGCGCCGACGCCGTGGTCCACCTCGGCAAGCACGGCAACCTGGAATGGCTGCCGGGCAAGACGTTGGGCATGTCGGCAGCGTGCGGCGCCGACGCTGCGCTCGGCGACCTGCCGCTGATCTACCCGTTTCTGGTCAACGATCCCGGCGAGGGCACCCAGGCCAAGCGCCGCGCCCACGCCACGCTGGTCGACCATCTGATCCCGCCGATGGCCCGCGCCGAAACCTACGGCGACATCGCACGTTTGGAACAGTTGCTCGACGAGCACGCGACGATCGCCGCCCTCGACCCAGGCAAACTGCCCGCGATCCGGCAGCAGATCTGGACGCTGATGCGCGCGGCGAAGATGGACCACGATCTGGGTTTGGACGAACGCCCCGAGGACGACTCGTTCGACGACATGCTGCTGCACGTCGACGGCTGGCTGTGCGAGATCAAGGACGTGCAAATCCGCGACGGGCTGCATGTCCTCGGCCAAAGGCCAACGGGCGAGGCCGAACTCGACCTTGTGCTGGCCATACTGCGGGCCAGGCAGTTGTTCGGTGGCGAGCAGACGGTGCCGGGGTTGCGTCAGGCGCTCGGCCTGGCGGAGGACGGCAGCGACGAACGGACCGCGGTGGACGCCGCCGAGTCCGCCGCCCGCGCCCTGGTGGCAGCGCTACAGGAAACCGGTTGGGACGCCACGGCCGCCGACACCATGACCGACGACCCCGCCATCGCCGCGATCCTGCGGTTCGCCGCTGACGAAGTCGTGCCTCGACTCGCCGGGACGGCGGGGGAGATCGACCAGGTGCTGCGGGCACTGGACGGCCGCTTCATCCCGTCGGGGCCGTCGGGCTCGCCGTTGCGCGGATTGGTCAACGTGCTGCCCACGGGCCGCAACTTCTACTCCGTCGACCCCAAGGCCGTGCCGTCCCGGTTGGCCTGGGAAACCGGTGTGGCGATGGCGGATTCGCTGCTGGCCCGCTACCGCGACGACTACGGTCGCTGGCCGCAGTCGGTGGGACTGTCGGTGTGGGGCACGTCGGCGATGCGCACGGCAGGCGACGACATCGCGGAAGTCCTTGCGCTGCTGGGCGTCAGGCCGGTCTGGGACGACGCGTCGCGTCGAGTGGTCGACCTCGAGCCGATGCCGCTGGCCGAACTCGGCAGGCCGCGCATCGACGTGACGGTGCGCATCTCCGGCTTCTTCCGCGACGCCTTCCCGCACGTGGTGACCATGCTCGACGACGCGGTGCAACTGGTCGCGGGCCTCGACGAGTCCGCCGACGACAACTACGTGCGGGCACACGCGCAGGCCGACCTCGCCGACCACGGCGACCAACGCCGCGCCACCACAAGAATTTTCGGCTCCAAGCCGGGAACCTATGGCGCCGGCCTGCTGCAGCTGATCGACAGCCGCAACTGGCGCGACGACGCCGACCTCGCGCAGGTCTACACCGCATGGGGCGGGTTCGCGTATGGCCGCGGGCTGGACGGCGCGCCCGCAGCGGACGACATGAACCGGCAGTATCGACGAATTGTGGTGGCCGCCAAGAACACCGACACCCGCGAACACGACATCGCCGACTCCGACGACTACTTCCAATACCACGGCGGCATGGTCGCCACGGTGCGTGCGCTGACCGGGCAGTCGCCTGCCGCCTACATCGGCGACAACACCAGACCGGACGCCGTGCGCACCCGCACACTGTCCGAGGAGACGACACGGGTGTTCCGCGCGCGCGTCGTCAATCCCCGTTGGATGACCGCGATGCGCCGCCACGGGTACAAGGGTGCGTTCGAGATGGCGGCCACCGTCGACTACCTGTTCGGCTACGACGCCACCGCAGGCGTGCTGGCCGACTGGATGTACGAACGGCTGTCCGCGGAATACGTGCTCGACGAGCAGAACCGCAAATTCATGGCCGAGTCCAACCCGTGGGCACTGCACGGCATGGCGGAACGCCTGCTGGAGGCCGCCGGCCGCGGCATGTGGGCCCGGCCCGAGCAGGCCACCCTCGACGGTTTGCGACAGGTGCTGCTCGAGACGGAAGGCGAACTCGAAGGCTAGGTTGGGTCGGTGCAGACCACCTTTGCCGACGTCGCGAAATCCGAGTACATCCTGCTGACCACGTTCACCAAGGACGGCAGGCCCAAGCCCACCGCCATCTGGGCCGCGCCCGCCGGCGACCGCCTGCTCGTCATCACGCAGGAGCAGTCCTGGAAGGTCAAGCGGATTCGCAACACCCCGCGCGTCACCATCGCCGTCTGCGACCGGCGCGGCAACCCGAAGAGTGAGGCGGTCGAGGCGACCGCCACGATCCTGGACAAGTCGGCAAACGGCGCCACCTACGACGCGATCGGCAAGCGCTACGGCCTGCTCGGCAAAACGTTCAACGTTTTCTCGAAGCTGCGTGGGGGAATGACGAAGAACGTGACCGTCGAGCTGCGAGCCGTTTAGCAAACCCTGTTTGAAAGCGGGCCAACACCCATGCCTGACATGTTCCATGACGTCGCCGACGCCAAGTACCTGCTGCTCACTACCTTCACCAAGGACGGCAGGCCCAAACCGACCCCGGTCTGGGGTGTGCGCGACGGCGACCGGCTGCTGATCTCCACCGACGACGGGTCGTGGAAGACCAAGCGCATCAACAACACCCCGCGGGTGACCATCCAGAAGTCCACCGCCCTGGGCAAGCCGAAGTGCGAACCGGTGGAAGCGGTGGCCCGCAACCTGCCCAAGTCGGAGAACCGGCGGGTCTTCGAGATGGTCACCAGGAAGTATTGGTGGCACGCGTGGTGGTGGATCCCGCAGGCGATCATCCGCGGCGGAGTCGACAAGGTGCACAGCGCGATCGAGATCCAGCCGGCCTGACTCGCACGCACGGAACCCAGGCGTGCCCGGCGACGTTCACATTGCATGGCGATACGGCTGTTTCTGGTCTACCTGGTCGTCGAGCTTGCCGTCATCGTGGCGCTGACGTCGACCATCGGCTTCGGCTGGACCATCGTGGCACTGCTCGGGACCTGGGTGGTCGGTGTCACCCTGGCCGGATCGCAGGTCAAGCGACACATCCGACGACTCCAGTCGGGTCTCAAGCCCGCAGCGGTCCAGGGGGCCGCGACGGACAGCCTGATCGTCGCACTCGGTACCGTGCTCGTCGTGATCCCGGGACTGGCCAGCTCTGTGGTCGGCGCGCTGTTTCTGCTGCCGCCGTCCCGGGCCGCCGCGCGTCCGCTGATCACCGCGATGGCCGCGCGCCGGGTGCCCTTGGTGGCTGCCGCCGGTCCGATCGCGGCCACCGGCTGGGGCTACGACGCGTCAGGCCGCGGCGACTACATCGACGGCGAGGTCATCGAAGTGCCGCCGCCCGCGGTGGAGCGCAAGCCTGACTAGTGGCGACTCTCCTGCTCAACGGGCGGGTGCACAGCCCCGCCATGCCCGACGCCACCGCGATGGCGGTCGCCGATGGCGTCGTCACGTGGCTCGGTAGCGACGACGTTGGGCGCCAACAGTTTCCGGGCGCGGAGGTCGTCGACCTCGACGGCGGTTTCGTCGCGCCTGCCTTCGTCGACAGCCACGTCCACCTCACCGCGACCGGACTGACGCTGGCCGGACTGGACCTGCGGCGCGCCACCTCGCTGCGGCACTGCCTGGATCTGGTCACCGATTACGTGCGCAGCCATCCCGACGGTCCCGTCTGGGGCCACGGCTGGGATGAGTCCGGCTGGCCTGAGAACACCGCGCCCAGCACCGACGACCTTGACCGCGTGGTCGGCGACCGGCCTGCCTACCTGGCCCGCGTGGACGTGCACTCGGCGGCCGCGTCGACCGCGCTGCGGCGTCTGGCGCCCGCTCTGACCGACGCGGCGGGTTTCGACCCGCGCCTGCCCTTGACCAGCGAAGCGCACCATCTGGTTCGCGCCGCCGCCCGTGACCGATTGACCGCACCACAGCGCCGCGAGGCCCGCATCGCGGCCCTCGACGCGGCGGCCGCGTTCGGCATCGCGGCGGTGCACGAGTGCGCGGGTCCGCAGATCGGCGGCATCGACGACTGGGTCGAGGTCCGCGACACGCAGCACGGAGTCGAGGTCATCGGCTATTGGGGCGAGCATGTGACGACGGCGGCCGCGGCGCGTGCGCTCATCGAGAGAACGGGTGCCCGAGGTCTTGCCGGCGACCTGTTCGTCGACGGCGCGATCGGATCCCGCACCGCGTGGTTGCACGAGCCCTACGACGATGCGCCAGACTGTTGCGGCAACACGTATCTCGACGTCGACGCCATCACCGCCCATCTGCGGGCCTGCACCGAGGCGGGCATCACCGCGGGCTTCCACGTCATCGGCGACGCCGCGGTCAGCGCCGTCGTCGCGGGACTCGAGCGTGTCGTCGACGAATTCGGTGCGCCCTCGGTCGCCCGCTGCGGCCACCGGCTGGAACACCTCGAGATGGTCACGCCGGAGCAGGCGGCCAAGCTCGGGTCCTGGGGCGTGTTCGCGAGCATGCAGCCGAATTTCGACGCGCTGTGGGGCGGCGAGGACGGCATGTATGCGCGCCGCCTAGGGCTTGGCCGAGGCGTCAAATTGAACCCGTTTGCGCTGCTAGCATCCCAAGGCGTGCCAATCGCCTTCGGCTCGGACAGCCCTGTGACGGGGTTGAATCCGTGGGCGACGGTACGTGCCGCGACCCGACACCGCACTCCAGGCGGCGCGGTGTCGGCGCGGGCGGCGTTCGCAGCGGCTACCCGCGGTGCGTGGCGCGCAGGCGGCGCCCGCGACGGCATCACAGGAACCCTCGTTCCTGGTGCCCCGGCGTCCTATGCCGTCTGGGAGACGGACGCCCTGGAAGTCAGCGCGCCTGCCGATGCGGTGCAGCGTTGGTCGACCGATCAGCGGTCGCGGGTGCCGCCGCTGCCGCGACTCGACGACCCGTTGCCGCATTGCAGGCAGACGGTGCACCGGGGTGCCGTCATACATGGCTAAATCGTCCGGGCGCAGGCGCGAATGGGCCCGCGCAGCCGACGATACGGAGACCTTTCCGCCGATCGTCGACGACACCGAAGAGCCGGTGGAAGGCGAAGACTACGCCGAACTCGCACCCGCTAAGGGCCGCGACTGGAAGGCTGAATTTCAAACGCGGGCAACGCGATTCGGCCAGGCGGTGGTGGACCGGCTGGCCCAGTTGGGCGTCACGATCGTCGCCGGGCTGGCGCTGTGTGTGAGCTTTCCGCCGTTCAGTTGGTGGTTCGCGGCGTTCGCGGCGGCCGGCCTGCTGGCCTGGGTGCTCACCCGCGAGACGACAACCCGGGCAGGGGGATTCGGGTACGGCTTCCTCTTCGGGCTGACGTTCTATCTGCCCCTCATCCCGTGGATCAGCGGCCTGGTGGGCCCGGCTCCATGGATTGCGCTGTCGGCGGTCGAGGCGTTGTTCACCGCGCTGTTCGGGCTGGCCGCCGTCTACGTTCGGCGGTTGTCGGGTTGGGTGTTCTGGTTCGCGGGGTTGTGGGCGGCCATGGAGTGGTTGAAGTCCACCGTCCCGTTCGGTGGATTTCCTTGGGGCGTGGTCGGTTTCAGTCAGACGAACGGTCCGTTGCTGGCACTTGCGCAACTCGGCGGTGCGCCACTGCTGTCGTTCGCGGTGGTGCTGACCGGATTCAGCCTGGCGGCCATCACGTTCGAGATCATCAAGTGGTGGCGCCGCAAGAGCGACGAGGCGGGGGCGCCGTCCGCGGTGGTGCTGCCGGGGGTGTGCATCAGTGCCGTGTTGCTGTGCACCGCGCTGGTGTGGCCACACGTCAAGCAGTCCGGCCTCGGCGCGGGCGACGATCCGGCGGTCACGGTCGCCGCGGTCCAGGGCAACGTGCCGCGACTCGGGCTGGAGTTCAACGCGCAGCGCCGCGCGGTCCTCGACAACCACGTCCGTCAGACGATGCAGTTGGCCGACGACGTGCACGCGGGCCGTGCACCCCAGCCGATGGTCGTCATCTGGCCGGAGAACTCCTCCGACATCGACCCGCTGACCAATACCGACGCGCGCGAGCAGATCGACACCGCCGCCGCGGCGATCCGGGCGCCCATCCTGGTCGGTGGCGTCGTCGCCGCCCCCGGCTACAGCCCCGACAACCCGGTGGCCACCAACTCGGTGATCGTCTGGAATCCCGGCAGCGGCCCCGCCGACCGGCACGACAAGAAGATCATCCAGCCGTTCGGCGAATATCTGCCGTGGCGTGGCTTCTTCAAGCATCTGTCGTCCTACGCCGACCGGGCCGGCTATTTCGTGCCCGGCACCGGCAACGGGGTGGTCAACGCGGCGGGCGTGCCCATCGGGGTGACGACGTGCTGGGAGGTCATCTTCGACCGCGCTACACGCGAGGCGGTAAAGAGCGGCGCCCAGCTGCTCGCGGTGCCGTCCAACAACGCCACGTTCACTGAGGCAATGAGCGAGCAGCAACTCGCGTTCGGCAGGCTGCGGGCCGTCGAACACGACCGATACGTCGTCGTCGCGGGCACCACGGGGATCAGCGCCGTCATCGCTCCCGACGGCCGTGAGCTGGCTCGCACCGGATTCTTCGAGCCGGCATACCTCGACAAGCAGGTGCGGCTAAAGACGCAGCTCACGCCCGCCACACGATGGGGACCGATCGTTTCGTACCTGCTGGCCGCGATCGGCGTTGCCGCTGTGCTCATCGCGATGCTGCACAATGGGAGTTTCGTGCGTCGGCTCGGACGGCGCGGCAAGGATTAAGGAGCGAGATGGGCGTCCCAAGGGGCGGAGCGGTGGGGGAACCTCCCAGCCGAAGGGTAGGGGAACGACTGGGGGACATTGACGCTCAGCGCCCGAGTGAGCGCACTCTGGTCATCATCCCCACTTTCAACGAGCGGGAGAACCTGCCCCTGATCGTCGAGCGGGTGCACAAGGCACGTCCTGACGTGCACATTTTGATTGTCGACGACAACAGCCCCGACGGCACCGGTGACCTGGCCGACGAGCTGTCGCTGGCCGACACCGACCGGATCCACGTCATGCACCGCACCGCCAAGGGCGGCCTCGGCGCGGCGTATCTGGCCGGTTTCGCGTGGGGCCTCAATCGGGAGTATTCGGTGCTGGTCGAGATGGACGCCGACGGCAGCCACCCCCCGGAGCAGTTGCACCGGCTATTGGATGCCGTCGACGCGGGTGCGGATCTGGTGATCGGCTCGCGCTACGTCCCCGGCGGGGAGGTGCGCAACTGGCCGCGCCGCAGGCTGGTCTTGTCGCGCACGGCCAACGGTTACTCCCGGATCCTGCTCGGCGTCGACATCCACGACATCACCGCCGGCTATCGCGCCTACCGGCGGGAGGTGCTGGAAAAGATCGACCTGGCCGCGGTGGACTCCAAGGGCTACTGCTTCCAGATCGACCTGACCTGGCGCACCATCAACAACGGCTTCATCGTCGTCGAGGTGCCCATCACGTTCACCGAACGTGAGTTCGGTCAGTCCAAGATGAGCGGATCCAACATTCGCGAGGCCATGTTCAAGGTCGCGGAATGGGGTTTCCGCGGGCGGTTGGATCGCGCCCGCGGCGTCGGCGTAACCCGCTAGTTTGCCCGGCGGCTGAGCCGCCTCAATTGGCCCGGCGGCTTAGCCGCCTCAATTGCCCCGGCGGCGTGCCTTGATCAGGTCCAGGCGCTCCTTGAGCAACTCCTCGAGTTCCTCGACCGAGCGGCGCTCCAACAGCATGTCCCAGTGAGTGCGCGGCGGCTTCACCTTCTTGGGCTCGGGCGCATCACCCTCGATCAGGGTGCCTTCCATACCGTTGCGGCACAGCCAGGTGTGGGGAATCTCGGCGTCGTCGGCGAAGGGAACGTCGAACTCCTCGCCATTTTCGGTGCGGTAACGGGCGACCTGACGCGGCGCCAGGTCGTGGTTGCGGTCAGTCTCGTAGCTCACGGCTCCGAGGCGACTGCCCCTCAAGACACGATCAGCCATCGTCATCACTCCTCAAGTCAATATTTTGTCCGGAGAAACAACGCAGCAACGCCGCGCGCAGTTCCCGACTCGACGGTCAATGATACCGGGATCCGCGCCGCGTCCGGTTTACAGTCTGGTCCGTGGGGCACGGAAGACGAAGCGTGAAACCCCAGCCTTGTCGCTGGTGTGGTCGAGAAGTCGCCGACGCGGGGCTCGGCAGGCGCAGACAGTACTGCCGGCAGTCGTGCCGGCAACGCGCATACGAACAGCGCGCGATGGTCAAGGGCACCTCATTGGCGCCGGATTCCGTGGTGTTGACCGCAGACGAGGCCTCCGAGCTGTCCGACCGGGTCTACCAGGTCAGATGCGCCGCCGAGGACGTCGCGATCGCGGTCGAGGAAGGAGCGGAAGGGGCGGAGCTGCGCCAGTTGTGCGACGCGCTGATGCGAGCGGCGAAGGCGGCCGACGGCTGGCGCTAGCCACCAATTTGTTTTTTGCGGTGAACATCGCCGGCAGGACACCCGTTCTACGATTTGCAGACGACGAATCGCGAGATGGGGAACGCGGGTGTCCATTTCACTTCCAGAAACCGGAGTGTGGCGCTTCGACGCGTTTGTGCTCGACACACTGCGCTACGAACTGCGCAACGCCGACGCCGTGATCCGCGTCGAGCCGCAGGTATTCGACGTGCTCACCCACCTGGTGCGCAATTCGCACCGGTTCGTCACCAAAGAAGAGCTGTTCGACTCGGTTTGGGGCGGGCGTTTCGTCAGCGAGGCCGCGCTGACCAGTCGCATCAAGGCTGCGCGGCGGGCGCTCGGCGACGACGGCGAATCGCAGCGCTACGTCAGGACGGTCCGCGGTCGCGGCTACCAGTTCGTCGGCACCATTGCAGACGACCCTGCGGCCCAGCCTGATCCCGCGCCGGAGTCACCCACTCCGCGCCAGCAGATCGCGTTCTGCCGCGCCGCCGACGGTGTTCGACTGGCCTACGCGGTCGCGGGGGAGGGGCCTCCGCTCGTCAGGGCCGCCAACTGGATGACCCACCTCGGTTACGACATCGAAAGCCCCGTCTGGAAACACTGGGTGTGCCAACTGTCGTCGAGGTACCGCTTCATCCGCTACGACGAACGCGGCTGCGGGCTATCGGACTGGGACGCCGCAGATTTCACCTTCGACGACTGGGTGGCCGACCTCGAGTCCGTCGTGGAATCCCTTGGGTTGGACCGCTTTCCGTTACTCGGCGTGTCACAGGGCGGTGCGGTGGCGATAGCCTACGCGGCCAGGCACCCCGACCGCGTCAGCCATCTGGTGCTCTGCGGCGCCTACGCGCGCGGACGGGCGGTGCGCGCGGCGAGCGAAGAGGAAAAGCGTGCAGCCGCCCTCGATCTGGAGCTTGCCAGGGTCGGCTGGGGGCGAGACGATCCGGCATTCCGTCAGGTGTTCGCCGCGCAGTTCCAGCCGGACGGCACCCGCGCCGACTGGGCCGCGTTCGATCAGCTGCAACGCCGCACCACCTCACCGGAGAACGCGGTGCGCTTCCTCGAGGAGTTCGGCCGCATCGACGTTCGGGACGAGGCGGCACAACTGACTTGTCCGACGCTGATCATGCATTCCCGCGACGACCACCGGGTGCCGATCCGATTCGCCGAGGAACTCGCCGCGCTGATACCCGACTCCCGACTTGTCGCGATGTTGAGCAACAACCATCTGCTCACCGCAGACGAGCCTGCGTGGCCGCTGTTTCTCGCTGAGGTCGACCGCTTCCTCACGTGCTGACATCTCCACGCAATCTCCACACGTTCTTCATGTGAAGTCGCTGTGAACCGGACATGCTGATCACCATGAACAAGCACCTCCGCACCCTGATCCTGGGTGTCAGCGCGCTTCTCGCCCTTGGCGCCCTGACCGCATGCTCCGGCGGCACCAGCACCGAAGCCACCAACACCTCCGAGGCGGTCACCACACCGCCTGAAGCGACCGCGAAACCGTTCCCGCAGTCGGCGCGTTACGTCGCCGACATGAAGGCGGCCGACGGCAAGACCATGACCATAGGGATCTCCGTCGACGGCCCGTCCATCGCCGCGTACGCCTGCAACGGCACCGACGACGAAGCGTGGTTCTTCGGCAACCAGGCCGACGGCAAACTCGACCTCAAATCCCGCTTCCGCGACACCTTGAGCGCGCAGTTCAACGGCGCCGACGTGATGGGCGATCTGACCATGAACGGTGTCGCATACAAGTTCAGCGCCGCGCCGGTGTCGGGCGTTGCCGGTATGTACACCGCCGACTCCGAAGGTGTGCGCGCATCGTGGGTGGTGCGTGAGGACGGCTCGGCGATCGGTGTCCAGTTCAACACCGGCAGCATCACCGGCCGCGACTTCGAGCAGGCCGAACTGCAGCAACTCAACGAACAGCAGTTCCGCAGCAGTGTGCGCAACAAGCGACAGCTTCAGCAAGCGTCACAGATCCAGTTTCTGCAGAACAAGAGCGCGAAATCGACCATCAACGGCCGCGACGTGACACCGACGCTCGTCAACGGCACCTTCCGGTTGGGCTGACCGCCCAACAGCCTTCTCGCCCAACGGCCCAGCCGCCTGACCCGGCTGGGCCCTCGGCATTTTCATCATCCAGAATCAAAGTATTCAACGGCCTCATCGCGACACGTAGCGTCGACTAACCGTGACCATCTCCGCCGAGTCGGCCGTGCCTCTGGCGTCGACAGCCGCTGCGCGAACCGACCGGTGGGCCCACCGTAAGTGGGGATTGGTCCGGCTGTTGTCGCCGCTCGTCCTGCTCGGCGTCTGGCAGTTGGGCAGCGCCGTCGGCGTGATCCCGCAGGATGTGCTGCCCGCCCCGTCACTGATCGTCGAAGCGGGGATCGAACTGATCCACAACGGGCAACTGGCCGATGCGCTGCGGGTGTCCGGACTCCGCGTCGCCGAGGGCCTGCTCCTTGGCGGGATCCTCGGTGTCGCACTGGGAACCGCCGTCGGGCTGTCACGGTGGTTCGAGGCCACCGTCGATCCGCCGATGCAGATGATCCGGGCGCTGCCGCACCTCGGCTTGATTCCGTTGTTCATCCTCTGGTTCGGGATCGGTGAACTGCCCAAGGTGCTGCTGGTCGCGCTCGGGGTGAGCTTCCCGCTCTACCTCAACACGTTCTCGGCGATCCGCCAGGTCGACCCAAAGCTGTTCGAAACCGCACAGGTGCTGGGATTCTCGTTCTGGCAGCGGTTTCGGACGATCATCCTGCCCAGCGCCGCGCCGCAGGTCCTCGTCGGTGTGCGGCAGTCGCTGGCGATCGCCTGGCTGACACTGATCGTCGCCGAACAGATCAACGCGGACAAGGGCATTGGCTTCTTGATCAACAACGCCCGCGACTTCCTGCGGATCGACGTCATCATCTTCGGCCTGATCGTCTACGCACTCCTCGGAATCGGCACCGACGCCATAGTCCGAGCCTTGGAACGTCGAGCATTGAGGTACCGGTCATGACGATTGTCTCTGGCCGCCGGACCGCGACAGCGGGGGAACTGCGCCACGTCGACAAGTGGTATGGGGAGCATCACGTGCTCGTCGACGTCAACGTGCGCGTCGGGCACGGTGAGATCGTTGCGCTCATCGGCCGAAGCGGTTCTGGAAAGTCAACGGTACTGCGGGTTTTCGCCGGCCTGTCGAGGGACCACACCGGTGAGCGCATGGTCTCCGGGGCTCCGGCGCTGGCTTTTCAGGAGCCGCGGTTGTTTCCGTGGCGCGACGTACGGACCAACGTCGTGTACGGCTTGACCCGCAGCAGGCTGCCGCGGGCAGAAGCGCAGGCCCGCGCAGACAGCGCGTTGGCCGATGTCGGCCTGGCAGACCGTGCCGGCGTCTGGCCGCTGACGCTGTCCGGTGGTCAGGCTCAACGCGTTTCGCTGGCCCGCGCACTCGTCGCCGAACCGGAGCTGTTGCTCCTCGACGAACCCTTCGGCGCGTTGGACGCGCTGACCCGGCTGAGCATGCGCGCGCTGCTGCTGGACTTGTGGCGCGAGCACGGTTTCGGCGTGCTGCTCGTCACGCATGACGTGGACGAAGCGCTCGCCCTCGCCGACCGAGTGCTTGTGCTCGAGGCGGGCCGGGTGATCCACACCTTGACCATCGACGAACCGCGCGAGTCGCCGGGCGTTCACACCGAGGGTTATCGGAACGAACTGCTCGACAAACTCGGCGTCCAGACCTGAGAAAGGCAAACCTTGTCGAACCGACGTTTGGCCGCGGTGGTTATCGCCGTGACAGCTCTGCTCGCGGGATGTGTGTCCCGCACGGACAACTCGGTCGCCACCGCGGCTCCCGCCACCGTGGCACTGTCTGAATTGTCCGGTCTGACATTGCAAGTCGGCGACCAGAAAGGCAACACCGAGGCGCTGCTGCGGGCGGCGAATGCCTTGGACAACCTGCCCTACCAGGTGGTGTTCTCGACGTTCACCTCGGGACCGCCGCAAGTCGAGGCGGCGACGGCGGGCAAGATCGACTTCGCGATCACCGGGAACACCCCGCCGATCTTCGGGGCGGCGTCCAACGCGAAGGTGAAAGTGGTGTCGGCCTATGACGGCGGCGGTGTGGGCGACCAGATCCTGGTGCATGCCGATTCACCGATCAAGACGGTGGCCGACCTGCGGGGCAAGACGATTGCCGTCGGCAAGGGCAGTTCCGCGCACGGCAACATCCTCGGCCAACTCGACAAGGCCGGGCTGTCGCCGTCCGACGTGAAATTGGTGTTCCTGCAGCCCGCCGACGCCTTCTCCGCGTTCACCCAACACCAGGCCGACGCGTGGGCGATCTGGGACCCGTACACCGCGCAGGCCGAGGCGCAGGTGCGGGTGCGCAGCATCGCGCAGGCAAAGGACGTGACCAACGGTTACTGGTTCGGCGTCGCGTCGGATCAGGCGCTGGCGGATCCGAAGCGCAACACCGCTCTACAAGACCTGTTGGTGCGCTTCGAGAAGGCGGTGCGCTGGGCGCAGGATCATCCGCAGCAGTGGGCGGATAGCTACGCCGCCGACGTCGGCCTCGATCCGAAGGTGGCCGCCGTGGCGCAGGGTCGCAGCCTGCGGCTGCCGACAGAGCTGGACGACGAGATCGTGGCTTCTGAACAGAAGCTGGCCGACCTGTTCGCGGCCTCCGGCCAAATCGCCTCTCCGGCACCGAAATTCGCCAATTGGGTGGACCGTCGCTACAACGACGCGCTGCGCCCCCTGTTCGCAAGCACGAATTGAGAAGGCTATGGCTGCAAAATTTTTCTGGTTCCTGCCCACCAACGGCGACAGTCGCTCGATCGTCGGCGCGTCGCATGCGTCGTCGCATCACACCGTGCCCGCGAACTACCGCGCCCCAAGCCGGCGTTATCTGGCCGAGGTGGCCCGCGCCGCCGACCGCCTCGGCTACGAAGGCGTGCTCACCCCGACCGGAACGT
This sequence comes from Mycobacterium sp. ACS1612, assembly GCF_001667505.1. GTDB lineage: Bacteria > Actinomycetota > Actinomycetes > Mycobacteriales > Mycobacteriaceae > Mycobacterium. The sequence continues at coordinate 56,800 of NZ_LZHZ01000031.1, read as the reverse complement.
GGTGCGAGGACGCCTGGTTGACCGCATCGGCGCTACTGGCCGAGACCGAGCGACTGAAGTTTCTGGTCGCGTTCCGGCCCGGGTTGGTGCCGCCGACGCTGGCCGCGCAACAGACGGCGACGCTGCAGCGATTCTCCGAGGGCCGCGTGCTGCTCAACATCGTCAGCGGCGGCGACGACCTCGAGCAGCGCCGGTTCGGCGATTGGCTCAGCCATGACGAGCGCTACGTCCGCACAGGCGAGTTCCTGCACATCGTCAATTCGATTTGGCGCCAGGACTCCGTCGACTTCGAGGGCAAGTACTACTCGGTGGCCGATGCGCGGGTGTCCGCACCGCCGGATCCGCTGCCACAGATCTACTTCGGCGGCTCGTCTCCGGCCGCCCTGCCGATCGCCGCGCAGTACGTCGACGTCTATCTGACCTGGGGTGAGCCGCCGCAGGCCGCCGCAGCCAAGATCGCGGCCGTGCGCAAGCTCGCCGAGGAGCGCGGCCGCAGCATGCGGTTCGGTATCCGCCTGCACACCATCAGCCGCGACACCTCCGCGGCGGCGTGGGCCGTCGCCGACGAGTTGCTGGCCGAGCTCACCCCCGACCAGATCGCCAAAGCCACTGAGCTGCATGCCAAGTCGCAGTCCGAAGGGCAGCGTCGGATGACCGCGCTGCATGGCGGCCGGGTGGACCAGTTGGAGATCTACCCGAACTTGTGGGCGGGTGTCGGGCTGGTTCGCGGTGGGGCGGGCACCGCGTTGGTCGGCAGCCACGAAGAAGTCGCGAACCTCATCTACGAGTACCACTCGCTCGGCTTCGACGAGTTCATCCTGTCCGGCTATCCGCACCTCGAGGAGGCCTACTGGTTCGCCGAGGGCGTGCTGCCGCTGTTGAAGCAGAAGGGCGTCGCCTAGCACCCGCGAGCAGCCGCAAAACTGCCCATTTTTCGCGAATTTGCGGCAGTTTTACGTCTGCTCGCGGATAGAACTAGACCCGTGGACGAGTGGTTTGAACGCAGCCCGTTCGTCGGGTTCGCGCCGTGGATCATCTATTGGGTTGTCGCCGACGGACCGAGCACCTGGATGTTCGGCGCGATATGCGCGGTGATCGCGGCGCTGACGCTCGGGGTGTCGGCAGGCCGCGGCGGACCGCGGCTGCTGGAAGTGGTGACCATCCTGTTCTTCGTCGCGGTGACGATCGCAGGCATGGTCGTCGGCGCCGAGGACCGCGACTGGATGGATACCTACGCCACCACGCTGTCGAGTGGCGTGCTCGCGGTGATGTCGGTGGCGTCGCTGGCGTTCGTACCGTTCACCGCGCAGTACGCGCCCGAGGGCGGACCACGCGACGACTGGGAGAAGGCGGCGTTTCGCCGCATGAACCGGGTACTCACGCTGATGTGGGCGCTGGTCTTCGCGCTGATCGCCGTCCTCGGCTACGTCGCCGTCGACGCACCCGAAACCGCCGGTTGGACCAAGGCGGTGATCCCGGTCGTGGTGATAGTCGGCGCGATCGGCATGACGCAGATCTATCCCGCCCGCGCACGGGAGAGCGCCCGACCGGTGTGACGGACCGCTATTATCTGCGTATGAATGCAGATAAGCAGGTCTGTGCGCGCCGGTTGGCTGACGAACAGGCCGACCTGGTGGTCGAGGTGTTCCGGATGCTGGCCGACGCCACCCGCATTCAGCTGCTGTGGGCGCTGGCCGATCGCGAACTCTCGGTCAACGAACTCGCAGCACGGGTCGGCAAGCCAGGGCCGTCGGTGTCGCAGCATCTGGCGAAACTGCGGATGGCACGGCTGGTGCGGACCCGCCGCGAGGGCACCCAAGTGTTCTACCGACTGGAGAACGACCATGTCCGTCAACTCCTCACCGACGCCGTGCACAACGCGGAGCACGCGGCGGGCGGCGTGCCAGCACACCACCTCGACGACAAAGAGTTGCGGGTGCTGCACGAGGAGGCGACCGGCTGATGGGACTTGGTCACAGCCACGACCACAGCCACGCCGTCGACGACGCGTTGCGTGACAGCGACGCGGGCATCCGTGCGGTCAAGGTCAGTCTGTTGGTGTTGGGCCTGACCGCCGCCGCCCAGTTGGTCATCGTGGTGCAATCCGGTTCGGTCGCATTGTTGGCCGACACCGTGCACAACTTCTCCGACGCGCTGACCGCGGTGCCGCTGTGGATCGCGTTCGCGATCAGCAGGCGTGCCGCCACCCGCCGGTACACCTACGGCTTCGGCAGGGTCGAGGATCTCGCAGGCCTGTTCGTCGTCGCGATGATCGCGATTTCCGCCGTGATCGCCGCGGTCGAGGCCATCCGCAGGCTCATCGACCCCGTCCCGCTGACCCACCTGGGCTGGGTTGTGGTGGCGGGCCTCGTCGGATTCCTCGGTAACGAGGTGGTGGCGCTGTACCGGATCCGTGTCGGCAATCGAATCGGTTCTGCGGCGCTGCGGGCCGACGGATTGCACGCGCGCACAGACGGTTTGACGTCGCTGGCTGTCGTCGTGGGCGCCGCCGGGGCGGCGCTCGGGTTCCCGGCGGCCGACCCGATCGTCGGACTGGTGATCGCCGCGACCATCGTCGTCGTTCTGGTCTTCGCGGCGCGCGACGTGTTCGGCAGGCTACTGGATCGCGTCGATCCCGAACTGGTCGACAACGCCGTGACCGTGTTGGCGGCCAGGCCCGGTGTCCGCGCGGTGCGCCGGGTCAGGATGCGGTGGGTGGGTCACCAACTCGAGGCCGACGTCGAACTCGACATCGATCCGTCTCTGAGCCTGGCCGAGGCGCACACCATCGCCCACGGAGCCGAACACGAACTGGCGCACAGCAATCCGAAGCTCAGCTCGGTGATCGTGCACGCCTATCCGGCGCACGCGCTCAGCAGCTGAACATTTCGCCGATGTCCGGCGGGGCGGTGGCCGGCTGTAAGCACCCGAACACCTGCACACCGGCGTCGCTGAACCGCGCCGCCGATTGGTGCGCGTAGTTGACGCACATCAGCCCCGCCTGATCGCTTCGGCAGCGGTAGTCGCCGAACGCCAGCGACTGACCGTACGGCAGTTCGGCGCCGGTGCCCGCGTCGAACCGGCCCGGGTCGCCGTGTACCGATCCGATCTGCACGCTCATCCCGTCGAAGTCGACCCAACCGCCCTTCCACTCGCCATAGGCGTCGTCAGGCCGCGGCGGCGGGTCCTTCAGATCCACCAGGCACGCCAATGCGCCCGCACTGTGCGCAGAGTCGGTCATGCAATTGGTCTTGCCAGACGGGGTGACGAAGGCGACGTCCGCGCCGAGATCCGTCGTATCCCCGCCGCGCGAGGCGGAGTGGAATTGCGCCGGGTCGGCGGGCGTGCCGGCTTCCACCCAGGCGATGACATCACTCATCGGCGCGCCAGGGGCGGGTGCTTTGGCGGGGGTGGGCGGCGTCGTCGTGGGTGCAGCGCGCGTCGTGCTCGGTGGGCCCGTCAGCGAAGGGGTCGCCCGCTCGGCCTCTCCGCCGACCGAGTGCGAACATCCCGCCACCAGCACAGACGCCGCGATGAGGGCAGCAATCCGCATAACGGCCAAGGCTAGCGGGCCGACACGCGATCGGAGGCCAGGCGCGGCGGCCAGGCTCGTTCGATACCGTCGGAACCATGCACCAACACGTTGTCCGCGCAACCGTCGAGTCGGGCACGGTCGAGGGCTTCACCCGTGACGGCGTGAACCGGTGGCGGTCGATCCCGTACGCCAGGCCACCGGTGGGCCCGCTGCGTCTACGTGCACCACAGCCCGTCGAGCCGTGGCGCGGCGTGCGCTACTGCCACGGCTTCGGCTACTGCGCACCGCAGCAACGGATGTACACGATGCTCGGTCCCGGCAAATACCAGCCGATGGGGGAGGACTGCCTGACGCTCAACGTCGTTACTCCCAAAGGGCAGGCAGAACAGCCGCTGCCGGTGATGGTGTTCATCCACGGCGGCGGCTACTTCATGGGCAGTTCGGCGACGCCGATCTACGACGGCGCAGCGCTGGCCCGCAAGGGTTGTGTGTACGTCTCGGTCAACTACCGACTCAATGCGCTGGGCTGCCTCGACCTGTCGTCGCTGTCCACCAAGGACATCAGGATCGACGACAACCTGTTCCTCCGCGACTTGGTGATGGCGCTGCGCTGGGTGCGCGACAACATCGCCGTGTTCGGCGGTGACCCGGACAAGGTGACCATCTTCGGCGAGAGCGCGGGGGCACACGCGGTCGCCACACTGTTGGCTGTTCCCGAGGCCGAAGGCCTTTTCGCGCAGGCGATTTCGGAGAGTCCGGCCGCGGGAATGGTCCGGTCTCCCGAGATCGCGACCGAATACGCAGCGAAGTTCGCCGCGCTACTCGGCGCAGGCAGTGGCGACGGTGCCCAGGCCGTGATGGCGGCCAGGCCCGCAGAGCTGGTCACCGCGTTCGACCGGTTGGTGCGCCAGGGCCAGCGCGAGATGCTCGGCGCGTTCGCGGCGGGCCCGACGCGCAACACCGAGTACCTACCGCTCGATCCGGTCGAGGCGATGCGGGTCGGCGCGGCGCATCGGGTGCCGCTCATCGTGGGCACCAACGCCGAGGAGGCCCGACTGTTCGGCCGGTTCCTCAAGCTGTTGCCGATGACCGAGCCGACCATCGAGCGACTGCTCGCGGCGGTTAAACCCGATGAGCGCGAACGCATTACCGCCGCATACCCCGGCTACCCGGACCCCGCGGCATGCATCCAGTTCGGCAGCGATTTCGCATTCGGGTCCGCGGCGTGGCAGATCGCGGAGGCGCACAGTCAGCACGCGCCAACGTACCTGTACCGCTACGACTACGCCCCGCGAACGCTGCGCTGGTCGGGGCTCGGGGCCACGCACGCCACCGAGTTGTTAGCGGTGTTCGACGTCTACCGCACAACATTCGGTCGGTTGCTCACTGCTGCGGCGGATCGCGGATCGGCGCTGCGGGTTAGCGACGACGTGCAGGCGCGGTGGCGGGCGTTCACCCGCACCGGTGTGCCGGGGCACGATTGGCCTGCCTACAGCACCGAAGACCGCGCGGTGATGGTGTTGGACCGGCGGCCCCGCGTCGAATACGACCCGCACGCCGATCGCAGACAGGCGTGGGCCGACTTCTCGCTGGCGACCGGATGAGAGATGCTCGCCCGAATCGGCTGCGCGGCCAGCCGCGGATGTGATTGCGTGATTCGGTGGCTCACCCACTGGACCCGCTGACGGGCGATGAGTTCAGGACGGTCGCATCGATCCTGGACCGTGAACACGGGGTCGACCTGGGCTGGCGGTTCGCGTCGATCGAACTCGCCGAGCCCAGCAAGGCGGAACTGCGTGCGTTCGACGACGGGGGAGCCCGGCCGCCGCGGCGAGCGACCGCAGTGTGCCTGCAGCGGTCCACCAACGCCACCTACAAGAGCGTGGTGTCGTTGACCGATGACCGGGCCGAGTCGTTCGAGCACATCCCCGGTGTGCAGGCCAACTTCACCGTCGACGAATTCGTCGAATGCGACCGGTTACTGCGCAGCCATCCCGACGTGATCGCGGCACTCGCCAAGCGCGGCATCACGAACATGGATCTGGTGTTCTTCGACACCTGGACCTACGGCGACGCGGTGCTGCCCGAGGAGTACCGCAACCGGCGGCTCGGCTGGTCGGACAGCTGGCTCAAGGCCGGGCCAGGCGCGAACCCGTACGCGAATCTGGTCAGCGGTCTGCATTGTGTGATCGACCTCAACGCCATGGAGTTGCTTCGCGTTGAAGACTCCGGTGGCGTCGAGACACCTGACGTGATGGGCGAATACGTGCCCAGCCGCATTCCTGAGGCCATCCGCGCCGCATCGCGACGCGAACCACTCAAGCCGCTGCACGTCACGCAACCCGAGGGACCGTCGTTCACGCTGGACGGCAACCTGCTGCACTGGCAGAACTGGTCGTTGCGCCTCGGCTTCAACTATCGCGAGGGCTTAATCCTGCACACCGTGCGCTACCGCGACGGAGACCGGAATCGGTCAGTGGCACATCGCTTGTCGTTCGCCGAGATGATCGTCCCGTATCGCGATCCCTCGGTGGACCACTACCGGCGCACCGCATTCGACATCGGTGAGTGGGGCCTGGGCTTCATGACCACCTCGCTGGAACTGGGCTGCGACTGCCTCGGCGAAATCCGCTATCTGGACGCCGTTCTGCACGACAGCTTGGGTGAGCCGTACACCATCGCCAACGCGATCTGCATACATGAAGAAGACGACGCGGTGCTATGGAAGCACGTCGACCACGACGTCGGCGCCGAGGTGCGCCGGTCGCGGCGACTGACCATCTCGTTTCACGTGACGGTGGCCAACTACGAATACCTGGTGTACTGGCGGCTGTACCAGGACGGCACCATCGAATGCGAGGTTCGGGCGACCGGTATCATGGTCACCACGCCGCTGGCACCAGGACAACCACACCCGAACGGCACGCTCGTCGACGAACGCACGTATGCGCCGTTCCACCAACACTTTCTGGTCGCGCGGCTGGACATGGACGTCGACGGCAGCGACAACACCGTGTACATGACCGAGTCGCATCCGGAACCGGTCGGCCCAGATAATCCGCACGGTCTGTCGCTGGTGGTACGTAACGTGCCGTTGCGCACCGAGAGCCAGGCCAAACAGGACGTCAACTTCGCAACACAACGCAGCTGGAAGGTGGTCAACACCAACGTGGTGAACGGCCTTGGCACGCATCCGTCGTACAAACTCGTCCCAACGGGCGCGATCCCGCCGATGTTCGATCCGGAATCGCCGTTGATCGAACGCGCCGGGGTCATCGGCCACACCCTGTGGGTGACACCCAACCGGTCCGACGAACGTTGGCCCGCAGGTGAGTTCGTCAACCAATCGGCACACGACACCGGGCTCGGCCGGTGGACACGGGCCAACAGGTCGATCGACAACACCGATATCGTGCTGTGGTATGTATTCGGCATTCACCACATCACCCGGCCGGAAGACTGGCCGGTGATGCCCGTCGACGTGGTGTCGTTCTGGCTCAAGCCGTTCGGCTTCTTCGACCGCAACCCGTCGCTCGACGTCGAGGGCGCACACACCCAGGCGACCAGTGCACACCACTGACATCATCGAGCGGCCTACCGATCTGACGGCTGAGTGGCTGGCCGCGGCGCTCGGTGCGCCGGTGCGCGACTTCGCCTTCGACCGGATCGGCACCGGCCAGATGAGCGAGTGCTACCGCGTCGAACTGAGCTACGCCGACGGCGAGGACGGCCCCGTCTCGGTGGTGCTCAAGGTCGCGGCGACCGATCCGGTGAGCAGGCAGACCGGTCTGGCACTGGGCCTCTACGAACGGGAAGTGCGGTTCTACACCGACATCGCACCTGGTATCGACGGGCCCATCGCCCCCTGCCACCACGCCGGGATCAACACCGAGACCGGCGCTTTCCACTTGCTGCTCGGCGACGCCGGACCTGCGGTGGTGGGCGACGAAATCCGCGGAGCGACAGCCGAACAGGCGATGCTCGCGCTGTCGGAGCTGGGCCGGGTGCACGCGCCGCTGCTCGGGGACACCGCGATGGCGAACGCCGAATGGCTCAACCGCGAGTCACCCATGAGCCAGGCGTTGATCGGCCAACTGTACGCCGGATTCGTCGACCGGTACCGCGACCGCATCGCGCCCGAACACCAGGAGGTGTGCGAGCGCCTGGTCGCGAGCTTCGACGCCTATGTGGCAAGCGAATCCGCCGCGCAGCGCCCACACGGACTGGTGCACGGCGACTATCGGCTGGACAACATGCTGTTCGGTGAGACAGCCGCCGACCGGCCGCTGACGGTGGTGGACTGGCAGACGGTCACCTGGGGCCCCGCGTTGACCGACGTGGCGTACTTCCTCGGCTGCGCACTGCCCGACGAAGTCCGTCGCGAACAATACGAGGCGCTGCTGCGGGTCTACCATGACGCACTCGGCGAGAATCCCGCGCTGACGCTCGACGAGGTGCGCGACGGTGTGCGCCGGCAGAGCTTCTTCGGGGTGATGATGGCGATCGTCTCGTCGATGCTGGTCGAGCGGACCGACCGCGGTGACGAGATGTTCATGGTGATGCTGCAACGGCACTGCCAGCATGTGCTCGACACCGATGCGCTGGCCGCCCTACCGGAACCCGTTGCCCTAGAACCGCTCACCCCTGCCGCTGACGACGAGGGTCCACATGAGGCGACCGACGAGTCGCTGTGGAATGAGAGCTGGTACTTCGACTTCGCCGACCCGGACCAGGGCCTTGGCGGCTGGATTCGGTTGGGGCTGTACCCCAATCAGCGCACCGCGTGGATCAACGCGCTGCTGTGCGGGCCCGATTTGGCCACCGTGGCGCTCAACGACTTCGAGGCCGAGCTGCCCGACGACGCCGCCGCGGTGCGCACCGACCGACTCGAACTCACCTTCGCTGCAACCGAACCGCTGCAGACGTACCGGGTGACGGTGCGGGGACAGGGGCAGCGCTACGAGGATCCGGCGGCGCTGCTGCGCGGTGAGGCGGGCACACCGACCGAAGTGACGATGGACCTGGTGTGGTCGACGGCCGGAGTGCCCTACCTGTACCGCGTCACCCCGCGCTACGAGATCCCGTGCACGGTGTCCGGCACCGTCACCATCGGCGACCGCGACGTTCAGGTGCGCGGTGTCGCGGGCCAGCGCGACCACTCGTGGGGCGTTCGGGACTGGTGGGCGATGGACTGGGTGTGGAGCGCGCTGCATCTCGACGACGGCACACACCTACACGGCGTCGACATCCGTATCCCCGGCGCCCCACCGTTCAGTGTCGGATATGTGCAGTCGACCGATCGTCCACTGGTGGAGGTGCCGGCCAACGCGACGCGGGAAGCGTTCGCAGACAACGGGTTACCGACAGCAACCACCATCACCTATGGCGACGTCACCGCGACGATCGACATCCGCGGGCACGCCCCGGTGCTGCTCACCGCGCCCGACGGCCGCATCAGCCACTTCCCGCGGGCATGGGCGACGGTCACCACCGACGACGGCCGCACCGGAGTCGGCTGGGTCGAGTGGAACCGCAACCAGCCCTGACCCCTTCTCCGCGAGTGACCGCGTCTGTACATCGACACGCCGCGAAACCCTGTGCAAAAGCGGTCCCTCGCGTAGGTCAGCATGGCCAGTCGCAGCCCGTCAACTCCGCGGACAGCTGCCACAACCGGCGGGCCGCCACCGGATCGCGGGCCTTCTTCCGTAACCGGGTGACACGTGGCTTGCCCCACTGGTTGAACCGCGGCGCGAAATACGTCCCGCTCGGCAAGTCGCTGCGCACCGCTTCGAGCGTGGCGCGCGCACCCTGAGCCGGGGTATGCAGCATGCGCCATACGATATTTCGCTCGCCCACCGGGAGTTCCTCCGCGGCGCGCCTGGTGATGCCGCTGTCCGTCATCCCGGGATCCGACGCGTAGGCACGGACACCGCGGGCCGCGAGTTCGTGCACGAACAGCAGATTGGCGATCTTCGACTCCGCATACGCCGCGGTGCGCGCGTACCTCCTGCGCTGCCAATTCAAGTCATCGAAATGCAGACGCGCGAAGTGGTACATCGCGCTGGCCACCGAGATGACCCGGTCGGTGATCTTGTCGGCGAGCAGACATGTCAACGCGAAGTGGCCGAGATGGTTGGTCCCCATGTGCGCCTCGAAGCCGTCTGCGGTCCGCGTCAGCGGCAAGTTCATCACGCCGGCGTTGTTGACAAGCACATCAACGGTTTTCACCGATTCGGCGAACGCCCGCACGCTGGCCAGGTCGGCGAGGTCGAGTTCGGCGACCGACACGTCACCCGACATCGCGGCGGCGGCCTGGTTGGCCTTGACGAGGCGGCGGCAGGCAAGGACGACGCTGTGGCCGTCGGCGGCAAGGGCCGCGGCAGTGGCTCGTCCGACGCCGCTGTTGCCGCCGGTGACGATGACACGCATCAGCGCGGAGCGTACATCAGCAGGCCAACACCGATAAGGCTCACGGTGGCACCCGCGATGTCCCAGCGGTCGGGCCGGAAGCCGTCGGCGACCATGCCCCAGACCAGTGAGCCGGCGATGAACACCCCACCGTAGGCGGCCAGCACCCGGCCGAAATGCGCGTCGGGCTGAAACGCGGCGACGAATCCGTAGGCGCCGAGCGCGATCACCCCCGCACCGGCCCAGACCCAACCGCGATGTTCACGTACGCCTTGCCACACCAGCCACGCGCCGCCGATCTCCAGCAGTGCCGCGAGCACGAACAGGGCGATGGATTTCAGCACGACCACGCCCCACAGCGTGCCGCGAGTGACCGCAAAATGTACGCAGAACACGGCGTGTCGGCGTACAGCAATGGTCGCTCGCCGAGCGAAGTCAGCCCAGTAGGTGGGCGCTGTCGTCGTCCAGGTCGTCGCGGGTGAGGCCCATCGGCGTCGCCGCGGGCACATCGCCCGCCGCGACCACTCTGCGGGTGATCGGCGTGAGCGCCAGAAACAGCCGCTCGACTTCGTCGTCGGACAACGCGTCGAGTGCCGCGAGCGCCAGCGTGTCGGTGGTGTCCTCGATGCGCTGCTTCAACTCCCGACCGGCGTCGGTGAGCGCACCGTTGGCGTCGAGCAGGCCTCGCTCGGCCAACTGCGACCGGTACCGCTCCCACGTCGCGTCGTCATAGTCGCGGCTGCGCATGATCATCTCCGCGGGTACTCGGCCCGCGGCGGCATGCAGCACATTGCACTCCCGTCCCGAAACCCCCAGCGTCGCGAGGACCGCGACGTGTCCGTCCCCGCGGTGTTCGCGCAGCAGAGTCGTCGCGTGCCACAGCCGGGCAACGGGGTCGTCGGGCCAATGCAGAGCGAGGTTCGCGGCGAACAGCGGCCTGCCGTCAAGCGGGGCGCTCCGCGCCGCCTTCTCGGCCAGTTCCGCTGCAGCGGCGGCTTCGTCATCGGTCACGCCGTAGCGGCGCAGCGCCTCGACCGCCGAATCTTCGCGGATGCGCAGCGCGTCTTCCGGTGACGCGACGTCCCATGCCGCGGGCAGCGCCTTGGCGACGCGTTCGGGGGCGAAGTTGTAGAACGCGGCCGTGACGACCTGAGCGGGCACCACCCCGAACGGCGCGGACCGTGCGGCGAAGTAGCTCATCCAAAATCCGCGAAATCCCAGCTGGTCGAGGGCCGTTCGGGCCTCCGGCGCGAAATACGTGACGCCGTGCACCGGTTCGTAGCGTTCGAAGAACCGGCGGGCAAGGGAAGGATGTCTGGTCACTTCTGCAGTTAACCATCACCGTCAGTGCGCGACTTGTATGGTCCCTGCAATCGCCCGGTGCCGGTGCTGATCAAGCGCGGTGCGCAGACAACCTGGAGGGCACGCCGGGCAACACTGTCGACTGCGCGATGGTCACCGGCGCCGAAACGGCGGCGTTCGCGGAGTCTTAGGCCGGGTCCGAAAACTCCTCCGCCACAGCCGATACCGCCTCGTCGATGATGGCGCGCATGGCCCGCTCGGCGCCTTCGTCGTCACGCAACCGGATCGCGCGCGCCACCTGGTCGTGCAGTTCGATCGCGGCAGGGTTGGGCGAGTCCGGCATCATGCCGTGGTGAGTGCGCCCTGCGAGCACCTCGGCCACCACACCGTTGAGTGCACGGAACATCTCATTGCCGCTGGCTTCCAGCAGGGTCTTGTGAAAGATCTTGTCCGCCAAGAGATATGCCTCCAGGTCGCCGGAGCGGCCGTGTACCACCATGTCCGATACCGCAGCCGCCATGATCCGGCACTGGTGCGGGTCGGCGCGTCTGGCGGCCAACGCCGCAGCCGCGGGCTCGAAGCCGCGACGCAGTTCGGACAGCGACACCAACTGCGCGGCGCGGTCCCCGGCCTCCAGTCGCCAGCGAATGAGCCGAGGATCGAAGACGTTCCACTTCGGTGCCGGCTGGATCGTGATGCCGACCCGACGGCGCGACTCCACCATGCCCATCGACTCGAGCACGCGAATCGCCTCGCGGGCGACGCTGCGTGACACCCCGTGCTCGGTGCTGACCCCTTCCAGGGTCAGGACCTGCCCCGCCGGGTACGTCCCGGACACGATGGACGCCCCCAGCGCGGTGAGCAAATTGCCGTGAAGTGCACCGGCGTTTGCCTCAGGAGCCACACTTACATCTTGTCATAGCTTTGCTGGCGTTATTAAAAACATATGATTGCGCTGCAGAGTTGCAATCGTATGACTATTAGTGCATGCTGTGTGACGTCAAGCACAACTGGGTAGGTGGAGAGAATGGCGTCACCAATCGTCGTCATGGGCGTTTCTGGCTCCGGGAAGTCGACCGTCGGTGCGGCGTTGGGGCAGCGCCTGCGGGTTCCCTTCGCGGATGCCGACGACTTTCATCCGGCCGCCAACATCGCGAAGATGACGGCCGGTGAACCGCTCGACGACGACGACCGCTACCCCTGGCTCGAAGCGATCGGAAATTGGCTCGCCGGGCATTGCCGCGACGGCGGGGTGATGAGCTGTTCGGCTCTCAAACGCAAGTACCGCGACCAGTTGCGCCGTCATTGCCCGGACGTCGACTTCCTGCATCTGTCCGGCACACCCGAGGTCATCGGTAGGCGCCAGGCCAGCAGGCCCGGGCACTTCATGCCCGCATCGCTGATGGCGTCCCAATTCGCGACGCTCGAACCGCTGGCCCCCGACGAACGCGGCGTCGTCATCGACGTCGACCAGAACATCGACTCCATCATCGACAACTACGTCGCGTTATCCGTCGCGCGCACAACGGAACAGGAGAACTGATGAATCCGGCACTCACTGTCTTGGCGGCTGACACAGAGCTACCGGAGCCGGTCGCGGCCGGTTGGCAGCTGGTGCTGGCCGCGGTCGCGGGCATCGCGCTCATCGTCGTGCTGATCACGATCACCAAGATGCACCCGTTCCTCGCGCTGATCTTCGGTGCGCTGACTGTCGGCATCGTCGCCGGGGAGAACGTCGGCGACGTGCTCGACTCGTTCGGGGACGGCTTCGGAACCACCGCGGCCGGGGTGGGCATCCTGATCGCCCTCGGCGCGATGTTCGCCAAACTGCTCGCCGACTCCGGCGGCGCCGACGAAATCGTCGACACCATCGTCGGACACGCATCGCCGCGGGCGCTGCCGTGGGCAATGGCGTTGGTAGGCGCCATCATTGGGCTGCCGATGTTCTTCGAGATCGGCCTGGTGCTGTTGATGCCCGTGATCTATCTGGTGGCGCGGCGCTCGCAACTGTCGTTGATCACGGTCGGAATCCCCGCGCTGGCAGGCCTTTCCGCCATGCACGGGTTGGTTCCGCCGCACCCGGGACCGCTGACCGCCATCGACCTGTTGAAGGCGGATCTGGGCATCACGTTGGCGTTGGGTGTCCTGGTCGCGATCCCGACGGTGATCGTCGCGGGCCCGTTGTTCGGCAGGCTGGCCGGTCGCTGGGTGGTCCTCGAGGTCCCCGACCGGTTCGACGCCGACGATTTCGCACGCGGCGCAGGCGGCGCAGGCTCGGTGGTCACCGCGGCAGACGTCGCCGAGGGGGAGGCCGCGACGACGAAGACGGCCACCCGGGTCGAGCGGCAACGGCCGAGTTTCGGCATCACGTTGTTCTCTGTGCTGCTGCCGGTCGGACTGATGATGGGTAAGGCGTTGGCCGACATCTTCATCGACGACGAGACCAACCTGCTGCGGCAGATCTTCGACATCCTCGGCCGCCCACTGATGGCGCTGCTGATCGCGGTGATCGTCGGCATCTTCACTCTGGGCCGCGGCGCGGCGATGACCCGCGACCAGATCGTCAAATGCATCGAGACGTCGCTGCCGCCGGTGGCGGGCATCATCCTGATTGTCGCGGCAGGTGGCGGCTTCAAGCAGGTGCTCGTGGACAGCGGCATCGGCACACTGCTCGCCGACTGGGCCAAGGGCGCGAACATCTCCGCCATCCTGCTGGCCTGGGTGCTGGCCGTATTGATCCGCCTCGCAACGGGTTCCGCAACCGTGGCCACCATCACCGCGTCGTCGTTGATGCTCGGACTCGTCGAAGGCATGAGCACCGGCCAGGTCTCCTTGGTGGTGCTTGCCGTGGGTGCAGGCTCGCTGTTCTTCTCACACGTGAACGACGCCGGCTTCTGGTTGGTCAAGGAGTTGTTCGGAATGACCGTGGGCCAGACCATCAAGTCGTGGTCGATCATGGAGACCGTGCTGTCGGTGGCAGGCCTCGTGCTGGTGTTGCTGCTCGGGATATTTATCTGACGGCGGCAGCTAGCCTTTGACCACCTGGGTGCCCCCGGCGAGTTCGTCGTGCTTGCCCTGTTTGGTCGGACTGCCGTTGATGGTCACCGCGATCACGATGACCGCGATCAGGGTCAGCAGACCGCCGATGAACGGCACGATGTTCAGCAGCGTCCAGACGTTTCGGATCGCGGCCTGCTGCAGATCCGGTTTGGGGGCGCCGCCGGGCCCGTGCACGCTCAAGCCGAGCAGCTTCTTGCCTGGCGTCCAGCCCTGGCTCGATTCGAACACCAAGAAGTAGAGGAACATCAGCAGACCGGAGAACAGGCCGGTCACCCAGTAATTGTTCAACGAGCCGATCGCGATGGCGATCACGATCGCGACGACGTTGACGATGATGCCGTCAACGAAGCGCGCCACGAAACGCGGAACCAGGCCACCGGGTTCCTGGCCAACGGGTCGCGAATAACCGCCGGGTTCCCCGTACTGTCCGGGTTGAGGTTGATACTCACCGCTTGTCATGCGGCAAATGTACCGCTCACGTGCGCATATCAAGGCAAATTGGCGCGCAACGTGATTCGGCAGGTCAGCGCCAGCGGCGGCGCTGCTGCTCGGCCTGAGCCCGGGCGGTGCCGGCTAACTCGCCCGCGCGTTCGCGGGCGGTTTCGGCGAGCTCCGGCGCGCGCTCGCGGGCGATGTCCGCCCATTCCGCTCCCCGCTCGCGGGCGGCCTCGGCCAACACCGGTGCGCGTTCGCGGGCGATTTCGGCCCATTCCGCACCCCGTTCACGCGCCGCTTCGACGACGACCGGTGCGCGTTCGCGGGCGATCTCGGCCCACTCGGCGCCGCGTTCGCGGGCGACGTGCGCCAACTCGCGGCCGCGTTCCGCCCCGACCTGCAGGCCATGTCCGACCTTCTCGGCGAAGGCGCTATCTGTCAGCGCCCCGCCGGTTGCGGCGCCGACCGGCAGTGCCGCGCCCACCGCCTCGGTGACCTTGTGCGCCGCGCGACGTCCGCGCCAGCCAAGGGACGGTTTGCCCTCGGTGTCCAGCGCGGCGATGATCAGCCCGCCGATCAAGCTGACGTCGGTCAGGAACGCCCGACGTTCGTCGGCTTTGCGCTGCGGGTCAGATTCACTCCAAAACGCGTGGCCGCCAAGGCTTCCCGGCACCACTGTGAAGGCCAACGCGGCGGACGCCAGGCGCGGTAGTTTGCCGCTGGCGAGCAACAAGCCGCCGCCGATCTCCACCGCGGCGTTGACGCGGGCCACCGTTTCGGCGTTGGACGGGACGTTGGGGCCTACCGGATCCGGCAGCTTGCTCAGGCCCTCTAGGGTGGGACGGGCCGCATCTGCCGCGGGTTTGGGACTGCGGAGAGCATCGATGCCGCGACTGATGAAAACTGCCGACAGCATGGGGCGCGCGATTCGTCGGATGAACATGGGCCCTGAGTTCCCCGACCCCTCGTGACGCAAACGTCAGTAGCGGTTGTTCCGGTCGCGTCGACCGATCATCGGCATGGCGTACCAGAACGCTGCCAGCGCCACCAAGGTCACCCCTCCGGCCACCCAAGCTTCGGTCGCGCCCACCACCGCGTCGAAGATGACGACCGCTACGCCGGCGAGCGCCACCCCCAGCAAAACCAGACCCACCATCGCGTAGGTGTGCGCGGCCGAGACCAACGTGTCGAGGCGGTGCCTGCGGAACAACAGTCGATGCATGCTCACCGGTGCGACCAGCAACACGGTGGCGCCTATCGAACACGCGACGGTGACCAGGTAGACGCCACGCATGACGTCGCCGAGTTGGGTGAATCGTTGCTGGAACGGCAGCGTCAGAAGGAAGCCGGTGAGCAACTGGACACCGGTCTGCGCGACTCGCAGTTCTTGCAGCAGACTCGACCAATTTCGGTCCAGTCGTTGCGCTTCCGTCTCGTCGCGATCCCGATCCCATTTCTGGGCCTCGGGATGCTCGATGTCCGACACCAGATAAGTGTGACAGTCCGGGGTGCCGCGGTTACTCCGAACGGCGGCAATCACGCGGCGTAGCGCAGCAAGGTGATTCCCGACCGGAACGACTTCGGCGGTTGCACCGGTCGCAGTCTGCCGATTGTTGTTCCTTCGGGAAACAGTCGGCGGCCACGGCCCTGCACGGTGGGATAGACGAACAACCGGTACTCGTCGACGACGCCACCGGCGATCAACGCGTGCGCCAACTGAATGCTGCCGGTCAGCACGATGTCCTTGCCCGCCTCCGACTTCAGCGCCTTCGCCTGCTCGACGGCGTCGCCGGTCAGCACGGTCGAGTTCTGCCAGCCCGGGTCGGTCAAGGTCGAGGACACTACATACTTCGCCACGTCGTTGAGGTAGGCGGTCACCCCCGTGCGATCGTCGGTCTGCTGGGGCCAGTAGCCCCGGAAGTCCTCGAAGGTGCGACGGCCCACCAGCAGCGCATCGGCCTGCGAATCCTGGCGATGCGACTCCTCGAGGAGATCGTCGTCCTGCAGCAGCGGATCGAACCAGTCGTCGAGCATCTCGATGGATCCGTCGAGCGTGATGTTCTGTGTGATCACGAGCTTTCGCATATGAGTACTGACCGCGCAGGGGCGGTCAACTCATCGGCCCGAGAGCAACAGTTGCGCAAGATGCGTGGTGGTGGCGACGCCGTCCGCGTAGCCGCCCGCTCCGCCGAGGTCGTTCATCACCGCAAGCGTGTACCGCTGGCCAGGGCCCGCGAATCCCACCGTGTTGATCACCCACCCGGTGTCCTCCAGCGACCAGCCGTCCTTGTTGCCCGGTGCCATCGCCGGTCCGGCGCCCCATACGCCCCACTGCTGATCGGCGTCGACGTGTTGAAGTTGGGTGACGATGCTCGCGGTGTCGGCCGGGTCCAATTGGGTCAGGGTGTAGTTGATCAGCCGATCGAGATCGTCCGGGGTGGCCTTCTGGAAACCCCAGTAGGGATACGTCTTGCTGTAGCCGCGTTGCGGCCGCAGGTCCGTCATGCCGTAGGACGGGAAGTCGTTGTTGAAGGCCTGGTGATCCGCTCCGCTGTAGCGCGCCCACAACGTGTCGGCAGCGTCGTCGTCCGACGAGTGCAGCATCGCGCCGATCAGACGGTTGTCGCTGTCTGTCAGGGTGATCGCGCCCGCGCGCTGCCGGGTGAGCAGGTCGACCACCATCGCGAGCTTGATGGTCGACGCCGTCCACACCGAATCGGTGGCGTGCGCGTTGCGATACACCGCCCCCGTCGTGCGGTCGCGCAGCACGTAGCCGACGGTGCCAGGCCGGGTGCTCAGGTAGGAATCCGCTGCGGCGATCCTGGCCGCGGCGTCGTCATCTGCATGCGCGACGGGCGTCAATGACACCGCGGCCACGACCGCCAGGATGGTGACAAGAAGCCGTCGCACCGTAGTAGCTTCGCAGGCGTGGCATTCGTTGCGGGAATCGACTCGTCCACCCAGTCCTGCAAGGTGGTTGTCTGCGATGCGGATACCGGTGAGATCGTGCGGTCCGCGTCGTCGCCGCATCCCGACGGCACCGAAATCGATCCGCAGCTGTGGTGGGCTGCGTTGGAGGCCAGCATCACCGCCGTCGGCGGCCTCGACGACGTCGCGGCAATCTCGGTAGGCGCCCAGCAGCACGGCATGGTGTGCTTGGATGGTGACGGCACTGTGGTCCGAGATGCGTTGTTGTGGAACGACGTTCGATCCAGTGACGCGGCGGCGGCGCTCGTCGACGAACTCGGCGGACCCGGCGAGTGGGCGAAGCGAATCGGAGTGGTCCCGGTGGCCGCCATCACCGCGACGAAGCTGCGGTGGCTGGCCGACCACGAATCCGCGCACGCGGACATGACGGCTGCGGTGTGTCTGCCGCACGACTGGCTGACGTGGCGGTTGAGCGGGTCGACGGACATCACCACGCTGCGCACCGACCGCAGCGATGCGAGCGGCACCGGGTACTTCTCCTCGGAGACCGACAGCTATCAACCCGATCTACTCGAGTTGGCGACGCGCGGGCGACGGCCAACGCTACCCACCGTGCTTGGCCCCAGGGACGCTGCCGGCCAGACGCGGACTGGAGCCGTCCTGGGACCTGGCGCAGGGGACAACGCCGCGGCGGCGCTGGGCCTCGGCGCCGCGACCGGCGACTGCATCGTTTCCCTTGGCACGTCCGGGGTGGTCAGCGCGGTGGGCGAGGCCGCACCCCACGACGCCGAGGGCATCGTCGCCGGATTCGCCGACGCCACTGGACGTCAGCTACCGCTGGTGTGCACCCTCAACGGGGCGCCGGTGCTGGCGGCGGTGACGAAGATGCTCGGCGTCGACTTCGATCAACTGGACAAGCTGGCGCTGTCGGCCCCCGCGGGTGCCGAAGGGCTGACCCTGGTGCCGTACCTGGAAGGCGAACGGTCGCCGAACCTACCCAACGCGGCAGGCGCGCTGCACGGCGTGACGACCCGTAATCTGTTGCCCGCCAACGTGGCTCGTGCCGCCGTCGAGGGTCTGCTGGCCTCCATGGCGTACTGCATCGACAAGATCACCGCCCAGGGTGTCGACGTCCAGCGCATCATCTTGATCGGCGGGGGAGCGCGCTCAGAAGCGGTGCGCCGTATCGCGCCTGCGGTGCTGGGCACACCGGTACACGTGCCCACGCCCGCCGAGTACGTCGCGATCGGGGCCGCCAGACAGGCGGCATGGATTGTCTCGGAACAGGATTCGCCGCCTCGGTGGTCGGCGCAGTCGACGGCGTCCTACGTTGCCGACCCGACACCGGATGTGATCGACCAATACCTCGCCGCGCAACCCCTGACGCTGGGGCAACGAAGCGCTGTGATGTAGGTCAAGTCGGGAACGTGACCTAGGTCATTGCTTGGGCTAACGATCGTCGGGAACTCTGGCCGCAATGCCCGACTTTGAGTTCTCCTACGATCTCACCCTTGACGAGGGTCGACGGCGTGCCGCGGTACTCGAAGCGATCGGCGACGACTGGGATCCGGTCGCCGTACTGGCCGAGGAGGAGAAGGCCTACGACATGCTGTACTCCGATCTCGACGATGAGCAGCAGCGGATCTACGACGAACTCGTCGCTGCCGGCGTGCTGCCAGATCGGACGGCCAACCGTGTTGCCGATTGATCCGACCGCCGACCCGTGCCGCCGCGCGTGGCTGCCGTGTCCGAACTGCGATCAGGGCGCAGATTGTGTCGAGTGCCAGAGTGCGGCGAACTGCGCGTCGCACTGGCAATACCTGCTGAGCAGTCAGGCGACGGTGGTGCACCTGCAGTGCCCGAACTGCGCCACGCTGTGGTCCACCGACACCCGCAAGCGCACGGTCCGTCGCTACAAGGCCGCCTGAGACCCAGCCAACTGCCTGTATATGGTGGGCGATCATGAGTCGCCGGTGGTCGCAAGCGTCCTGGGCGCTGTGGGACTTCGGCGCGACCGGCGTGAACGCGATCGTGGTGACGTTCGTCTTCTCCGTCTATCTGACCAGCAGCGTCGGCCAGGATCTGCCGGGACACACCAGTGCTGCCAGTTGGCTCGGGCGGGCGTTGGCTGTCGCCGGCGTGGTGGTGGCCGTGCTGGCGCCTGTCACGGGGGTGTGGGTCGACGCACCGTGGCGGCGGCGCCGGGTTCTGGCCATGTTGACGGGCGCGGCGGTGCTGCTGACGGCGGCGATGAGTCTGATCCGCGACGACTACCACTACCTGCTACCCGGTCTGGTCCTGCTGGCCTGCACCGCGGCGTGCAACGACCTGGCGACCGTCCCGTACAACGCGATGCTGCGGCAGGTGTCGAGCACCGAGAGCGCCGGGCGGGTCTCCGGATTCGGTTTGGGGATGGGGTTTTTCGGCAGCGTCCTGCTGCTGCTGATCGTGTACTTCGGCTTCATCTCCGGCGGCGGCGACGTGCACGGACTCCTGGGTTTGCCTGGCGCCGACGGGCAGAATGTGCGAGCGGCGGTCCTGCTGGCGGCCGTCTGGTTCGCCGTGTTCGCGCTTCCGGTGTTCATCGCCGTGCCCGCGCTACCGGTGGGAGAGCGACGGGAGTCGGTCGGATTCCTCGGCGCATACCGGACACTGTGGACGGAGATCGTCAGTGAGTGGCGGCGCGACCGCAACGTCGTCTACTACCTGCTTTTCAGCGCGGTGTTCCGCGACGGGATCACCGGCGTCGCGACCTTCGGCGCGGTGCTCGGCGTCAAGGTGTACGGGATCTCGGCGGCCAACGTGCTGTTGTTCGGTGTCGGCGCCAGTGTGATCGCCGCTATCGGCGCGGTGGGCGGCGGCCTGCTCGACGACCGACTCGGGTCGAAGCCGGTGATCGTCGGATCGTTGTTTGCGATGCTCACCGTTGCGCTCACATTGATGGCGCTCTCGGGGCCCGCCGCGTTCTGGGTGTGCGGTCTGTTGTTGTGCCTGTTCATCGGCCCGGTCCAGGCGTCGGCGCGCACGTTGATGCTGCGGATCTCGGCTGACGGCAAGGAAGGCGTGGCATTTGGCCTGTTCACCACGACCGGTCGGGCGGTGTCTTTTCTTGCGCCATGGTTGTTTTCGACGTTCATCGACGTCTTCGACACGGACCGCGCCGGCATGGGCGGAATCTGTGTGGTGCTGGCCCTCGGCCTCGCCGGCATGCTGGCCGTTCAGACACCCATCCGCCACAATTCGGTTGCGTTGGAACAGTCGAAGTTGCCAACATAGTTGTGCGAGCTGTCGAGCACTCGGAGCCTTTGGGGGTAACTGAATTGCGCTATCGCAAAGGAGATTCGATCATCGCCCGCCGCCGGATCGAGGGCATGAATGTCCCCGAGGTCCCGGTCGGGTCCGTCGGGACTGTCGAGTCCACCACCGTCCTCGGCAAACCCAAGAAGGTTCACTTCTCACTTGCCACGGGCTGGGGACCTAAGCGATTCACCGTCGATGTCCGGCGTGGGGACGTCGAGGCCGTCAGGGAGGCAAGCGGTTAGCCCCTGGTTGTTTCGGGGATTGGGCGCGGCCATTTCGGTTGCGGCAGTTCGGTGCCGGGCCGCTGCCGCATCCGGTCGAGCACGGTGCGCAGCGGTGGCCACGTCGCGCGACCGCGACGGGTGACCGCATAGGCGGTCAGGACCACCTGAGGCTCGGACAGCGGTAGCACCTTGACGCCGGCAGACGTCGGCCTGCCGACAGGTAGCAGCCCGACGCCGAAACCGGCGACGATCAGATCCTCGACCAATTCCAGACTGTCGATTTCGTGCGCGATACGCGGGACGAATCCGGCGAGCGACGCCAGCGTGCGCACGGCATCTTCGTCGGCGGTGTTGCGGGAGTTCACGATCCACGTCCGATTCGCGTACTCGGCGATATCCGCGGGTCCGTCGGCAGTGTCTGCGGGAACACCGAGACCCCACGGGACGGACCACAGCGCAACGGTTTCCAGCACCGGACTCGGCGACGCCGGTGCGAGGTTGTAGTCATAGGTCAGCGCTAGGTCCAAGTCGTCGTCGGTCAACAGCGCAAACGCCTCGATGGGCTCGTACTCGCTGATCACGAACCGCACTTTCGGGAACTCCTCGGCGAGCTCGGCGACGATCGGCAGCAACGAAAGCCGGATCCCGGTCGCGAATCCACCCACGCGGACCGTCCCGGCGGGATCGGCGTCCGGGTCGAGGTCGAGGCGGGCGCTGTCGACAGCAGCCAGAATCGTCACCGCATGCTCGGCGAGGCGCTGTCCGGCGGGGGTGAGTCGCACCCGCCGTCCCGCGGGTTCGATGAGTTGCGCCCCGGTTTCCTTAGCCAGGGCGGCAATCTGCTGCGACACGCTGGACGTGGTGAGGTGGTGTGTCTCGGCAACGGCTCGCATGGAACCGAGCCGGGACAGCGACAGCAGCAGTTGCAGGCGACGGGTGTCCATCACCGGTGATTGTTCAGCATCCGTGAACAGTGCGAAACCGAATGATCGGATTCGCGGTCTGCACTCCGCGACCATCGCGGTCGCCGCCCGGGTCCCGCTGGCCCGACTGTGGCACGCGGTGCCGTGCTTCCCGACGATCAGTGAGGTGTGGCTGAAACTGATGGAGGCAAACCGTGATATGGCGCTTCACAGCTGACAGCGCGGGACTGCTGACCCGATGGCAATGCGATAGACATTCGCTGTCCTCAGCACAGATTCGTTTCCCGACGGTGCACTGTGACGTGGCTGAGGACCACGTAGGGTTGTCGCGTGGACTTGCTGCTCGGAATCGATATTGGAACCGGGAGCACGAAGGGTGTCTTGGTCGACACCACCGGTTCGATCATGGCGTCGGAGGCGATTCCCCACACGATGGATCTGCCGCGGCCCGGGTGGGCGGAGGTGGACGCCGAGGGGTTGTGGTGGCGCGAGGTGTGTGCCATCAGCGCTTCGCTGATGGCCAAGTTGCCCGCCGGTGCGTCGCTCGCTGGAATGTGTGTCAGCGGCGTCGGGCCGTGCCTTGTTCTCTGCGACGACGACCTGCGGCCACTGCGGCCGGCCATCCTCTACGGCATCGACACCAGGGCCACGGCGGAAATCGAGTCATTGACCGCCGAACTCGGCGAGCAGAACATCCTGGACCGGGCAGGCACCCTGCTGTCGAGTCAGGCCGTCGGCCCGAAGCTGGAGTGGGTCCGGCGCCACGAACCCGACGTGTTCGACAGAGCCGCCGGATGGTACGGCTCGAACTCTTACATCGCCGCCAAGCTGACCGGTGAATACGTGATGGATCACCACACCGCCAGCCAGTGCGACCCGCTGTATGCCACGCGTGAGTTCGACTGGAATCACGAATGGGCGCAACGCATCTGCGGACGGTTGCCGCTGCCACGGCTGGTGTGGCCGAGCGACGTGGTCGGCTTCGTCACCGCAGCGGCCGCCGAGGCCACGGGAGTTCCCGTCGGCACGCCGGTGTCGGCTGGCACCGTCGACGCCTACTCCGAGGCGTTCTCGGTCGGCGTGCGGCAGCCAGGGGATCAGATGCTGATGTACGGCTCGACGATGTTCCTGGTGCAGATCATCGACGAGTACCACAGCGACCCGACGCTGTGGACAACCACGGGCATCGAGCACAACAGCTTGGCGCTCGCGGCAGGCACGTCCACAGCGGGCAGTCTGATCGCGTGGTTGCAAAAGGTCACGGGCGGACCATCGTTCGAAGACCTGACCGCCGAGGCGCAGCACGTGCCACCGGGCAGCGAAGGGCTGCTGGTGCTGCCGTATCTGGCGGGCGAGCGGACGCCGGTCTTCGACCCGCGGGCTCGCGGCGTCGTTGCCGGCCTGACCTTGCGCCACGGCCGCGGACATCTGTTCCGCGCTGCCTACGAAGGGATTTCATTCGGCATCCGGCAGATCCTGGAGCGTTTCGACGACGCCCACAGCGCGTCGCGGACGGTGGCCGTCGGTGGCGGGCTGCGCAGCCCGGTGTGGGCGCAGGCGGTCAGCGACATCACCGGACGCCCGCAACTCGTACCCGAGCAGGCCATCGGTGCCAGCTACGGCGACGCGCTGCTGGCAGGCATCGGCGTCGGCCTGGTGGAGCCGGACACCGATTGGGCGAAAATCGCGCGCGAGATCAAACCGGACGCGCGCAACCGGGAACTCTACGAAGGCCTGTACGCGACGTGGCGGGAGCTGTACCCGGCCACCCGTGACCAGGTGCACAGGCTTGCCGAAACCGATTCCGCATAGCGTCAGCCCATCGTGTAGCCGCCGTCGACGGGGATGTCGACACCGTTGATCATGCTGGCCGCGTCGGAGGCCAGCCAGACCACGGCGTCGGATACCTCCTGCGGTACGGCGAAGCGTCCCAACGGGATTCGAGCGAGCATCGGCGCGGCCTTGGTCTCCTCGCCCCACACGCGTTGGCCCATCTCGGTGAGCACCACTGTCGGGCACACAGAGTTGGCGCGGATGCCGTACGGGCCCAGTTCGCGCGCCAGGACCTTGGTCGCCATGACGAGCCCGGCCTTGGAGGCGCAGTACGCGTAGTGGTCGGGCAGCGGGGCCAACGCCGCCGCCGACGCCACAGTGATGATGGATCCGCCGGTGCCCTGTTCGACCATGGCGGCGCCGACCGCCGACGCCAACAGCGCAGGGGCCCGCAGGTTCACCGCGATCGTCGCATCGAACTGCGCCGGATCCGTCTGCAACACCGATTGCGGATGGGAGATACCGGCGTTGTTCACCAGCACGTCGAGGCCGCCGAACGCGTCGCGGGCAACCTCAGCCAGTTGTGCGGCGCCCTCGGGATCGGCCAGATCCACTACGGCAGTGCGCACTTCGGCTCCGAATTCGGCGGTCAACGCGGTCTTCGCGGCGGCCAACTCGTCTTCGTCGCGGCCGCTGAGCACCAAGTGGGCGCCTGCCGACGCGAACGCCTTCGCGATGTCGGCGCCGATGCCCTTGGTTGCGCCGGTTATCAGGGTGCGCTTGCCATCGAGGCGTAGGACGCCCGCGTAGCGCCGTTCGGTCATCGTTGTCACGCTTTACCTTTCGCAGGCCTGTCGTCGGCCTCCACGCTGGCCAGGATGGCCGTCGCGGTCACCGGATCAGTCACCAACTGGTTGAAATAGCCGCCGCGCGCACCCGCGACGATGGAGTCGACCTTCTCCTGACCGACCGCCACCGCGATGGTGACTGGGACGTGGCGCAAAGCCTCGAGCTCGACGGCGATCAGGCGTTCGCGGCCCTCGAAGTCGACTTCGTCACCGGCACGGTCGAAGAACCGCGAGCAGACGTCGCCGACGGCCGAGCGCAGCGATGTGGAATCCGTTGGTACGAAACGGGGAATGTCCGAACGCATCAGCGGCGGCGCACCGACGCCCATCAGCGCGCAGCGGGCGCGCGGCCACAGATGCAGCACCCGCTGGATGCTCGGATCCTTCAACAACGACGGGTACAGGTCCGGTCCCGGCAAGGCGGGCGCAAACAGATAGTTCGGCCTGCCGCCCACCCGGTTGGCGACCCGGCGGGTGATCTCATTGGTCTGGTACCACTCCTCGGGCTGGTCGTTGCCGCCGACCGTCGGCGCCACCAGCACGCCGGGCAGCGATGCCAGTTCGTACTGCGCCACTTCGTAGACGGTGCGGCCCGACGACACCAGCAGCACGTCGCCCGGCAATAGCCCGGCGGCCGCCAGCGCCCGGCCGACGGCGGGTGCCAGCGCGGCGCCCATCACGTCGACGATCGTGCGGCCTGCGCCGGGCGCGGGCAGCGGATGGCTGAGATACACCGTGGTCAGCGACAGCGCACGGACAAGCCGATCGGCAAGGTCGCTGGTCGCGACCTCTTCGGGCGGCACTACTTCGATGCGCACGATGCCGCGTCGTTTCGCCTCGGCGAGTAGCCGACTGACGGTGGCTCGGCTGGTGCCGAGTTGTGCGGCGACCTCGGCCTGGGTGGCCTCTTCGGTGTAGTAGAGCTTGGCGGCCGCATACAGCAACGACGGTTGGAAATGTCCGGCGTCGACTTCAGAGACGGCGGCGTCGACGCCGTCCGGTTGGGTGGAGTGCGCGGGCCCTGGCACGTGACGAGTATGACACTGCACATGTGTTCGGCGCGAAATTTCTATGAACATTTGTTCTGGACATTTGTGCACGAGCTGTTTTAGTGTGACTGCAACCACAGCGATACCGCGCTGTGATCGGCCGGTTCACCGACATCGAAGGAGTTGCAGATGTCCGACCAAGTCCCCGAGAAGATGCAGGCCGTGGTCTGCCACGGGCCGCACGACTATCGCCTCGAGGAGGTGGCGGTTCCCACCGTCGGCCCCGGCGAAGCGCTGATCAAGGTCGAGGCGGTCGGCATCTGCGCCAGCGACCTGAAGTGCTACCACGGCGCGGCGAAGTTCTGGGGTGACGAGAATCGTCCCGCCTGGGCCGAGACCATGGTGATTCCCGGTCACGAGTTCGCCGGCCGGGTGGTCGCACTCGACGACGCCGCCGCCGCGCGGTGGGGGATCACCGTCGGCGACCGGGTGGTCTCCGAGCAGATCGTGCCGTGCTGGGAATGCCGGTTTTGCAAGCGCGGCCAGTACCACATGTGCCAACCGCACGACCTCTATGGCTTCAAGCGGCGCACCCCCGGAGCGATGGCGAGCTATATGGTGTATCCGGCGGAAGCGTTGGTGCACAAGGTTTCTGGTGATATTCCTGCACACCACGCAGCATTCGCAGAACCGTTGTCGTGCTCACTGCACGCCGTCGAGCGCGCGCAGATCACCTTCGAAGACACCGTCGTGGTGGCGGGATGCGGACCGATCGGCCTCGGAATGGTCGCCGGGGCCAAGGCCAAGAACTCGATGCGGGTCATCGCTCTGGACATGGCCCCGGAGAAGCTCAAGCTGGCCGAGGCCTGCGGCGCCGACCTCACGATCAACATCGCCGAGCAGGATCCCGTCAGCGTGATCAAGGACCTTACCGACGGTTACGGCGCCGACGTGTATCTGGAGGGAACCGGCCATCCCTCCGCGGTTTCCCAGGGACTCAACGTGTTACGCAAGCTCGGCCGCTACGTCGAGTACGGCGTCTTCGGCAGCGAGGCCTCGGTCGACTGGAGCATCATCAGCGACGACAAGGAACTCGACGTGCTCGGCGCGCACCTCGGCCCGTACTGCTGGCCCGCCGCGATCAAGATGATCGAGTCCGGGGTGCTGCCGATGGACAAGATCTGCACACATCAGTTTCCGCTCACCGAATTCCAGAAGGGGCTCGACCTGGTCGCCAGCGGCAAGGAGTCGGTGAAGGTCTCGCTGATTCCGGCGTGATCGATCGCGCCGAA
The DNA here is from genome assembly GCF_001667505.1 of Mycobacterium sp. ACS1612. GTDB lineage: Bacteria > Actinomycetota > Actinomycetes > Mycobacteriales > Mycobacteriaceae > Mycobacterium. The sequence goes on along the minus strand of NZ_LZHZ01000031.1, from coordinate 29,783 downwards.
ACGGAGGACGAGAGATGAGTCGAGAACTGTCGCGCCGCGACATGCTCGCCGCCATGGGCCTTGCCGGCATGGCGGCGGTGAGCCTGCCGGTGCTGTCGGCATGCGGCGTTGGGGGAAAGGCGAACGCGCCCAACGGGGCTGGGGAAGTAACCGGCGGATTCGACTGGAAGAAGGCCGCCGGGTCGACTATCAACATCCTGCAGACCCCGCACCCCTACCAGAAGTCCTACCAGCCGCTGCTGAAGGAGTTCACCGAACTCACCGGGATCAACGTCAACGTCGACCTGGTGCCGGAGGCCGACTACTTCACCAAGTTGAACACCGAACTGGCGGGCGGGACCGGTAAGCACGACGCGTTCATGCTCGGTGCGTACTTCATCTGGCAGTACGGACCGGCCGGCTGGATAGAGAACCTCGACCCCTGGCTGAAGAACTCGTCGGCCACCGGACCCGACTATGACTTCGAGGACATCTTCGAAGGGCTGCGCACCTCGACGCGCTGGGATTTCACCACCGGCAACCCGCTGGGCACCGGTGGACAGTGGGCGATCCCGTGGGGATTCGAGAACAACGTAGTCGCCTACAACAAAAAGTATTTCGACCAGCGTGGCATCAAGAAACTGCCGGACCGGTTCGACGACTTCATCCAATTGGCCGTCGACCTGACCGACCGCTCACAGAACCGTTACGGCATCGCGACCCGCGGGTCGAAATCCTGGGCGACCATCCACCCCGGGTTCATGACGCAGTACGTGCGCGAAGGCGCGGTGGACTACACGTTCAACGGTTCGGACCTGGTCGCGCAGATGGACAGCGACAAGGCGATCGACTTCACCAAGAAGTGGATCGAGATGCAACACAAGGCGGGCCCGACCTCTTGGACGTCGTACGAGTACCCCAACGCCACAGGGGATCTCGGCGACGGCACGGCGATGATGGTCTACGACGCAGACAGTGCCACCTACCCGAAGAACAAGGCAGGCGCCAGCGCGCAGGCGGGCAACCTCGGCTGGTACGCGGGTCCGGCCGGTCCCGACGGCAACTACAAGACCAACCTCTGGACGTGGAGTTGGGCGATGAGCGCCAACTCCCGCAACAAATTGCCCGCCTGGCTATTCATCCAATGGGCGACAGGCAAAGACTCGTTGAACAAGGCCGTCGAAGGCGGCACGTACGCCGACCCGGTCCGTAAGTCCGTGTTCGACACGACGTTCAAGCGCGTGGCCGCCGACCAGTTCGGCTACCTCGAGGCGTTCGAGACCGTGATCGGATCGTCGAAGATCCAGTTCACCCCGCAGAAGAAGTTCTTCGACACCACTCAGAACTGGGCGGTCGCGCTGCAAGACATCTACGGCGGGGCAGATACCGCGTCGCGGCTGCGCAGCCTCGCCAAGACCAACACCTCCAAGGTCAATCTGTAGGAGTCCGGCGCACCATGACAACCCAGACATCCAAGATCTCCCAGTCCGCTCCCGAGACATCCGACACCACCGCGCGCCGAGTGCTGCCCGAGGTTCCGCAGTGGCGCCGCAGGTTGCGGCCCTACCTGCTGTCGATCCCGGCTCTGGTGATCGTCATCGGCATCCTCTACCCGTTCGTGCTGGGCGCGTACTACGCGTTCCTCAACTACGCCGCGGTCAATCCCAACCCGCATTTCGTCTGGTTCGACAACTTCAAATCGGTTCTGGGCGACCAGGTCTTCTGGCAGAGCGTGAAGGTCACCGGCATCTTCGCGGTCGCGGCGACCGCGATCGAAACGGTGCTCGGTGTCGGGCTGGCGCTGCTGCTCAACCGGTCCAGCACCATCGGACGGGTTTTCGAGAAGGTGCTGATCGTTCCGCTGATGATTGCGCCGGTGATCGCGGGCGTGATCTGGAAGCTGATGTTCAACCCGCAGTTCGGCATCCTGAATCACGTTCTCGGCCTTGGCAGTACCTTCGACTGGCTGTCCGGCAAGACCGCCTTGATGTCGGTCATCCTGGTCGACACCTGGATCTTCACTCCGTTCGTGGCCATCCTGGTGCTGGCCGGTATCCGGTCGCTGCCCAAGGAGCCGTTCGAAGCCTCCGAGGTCGACGGCGCCAGCTGGCTGTACATGTTCCGCAAGCTGATGCTGCCGATGCTGTGGCCCTACATCCTGGTCGCGGTGATCTTCCGGTTCATGGACAACCTGAAGGTGTTCGACCACATCTACGTGCTGACCGCAGGTGGACCCGGGGTGGCCACCCGCACCCTGCAGATCGGCGCTTTCGAGGACTCGATCATCAACCTCGACTACTCCCGCGGCAGCACCTACATGCTGCTGCTGTGGATCATCGTGTTCATCACCGCGCGCTACCTGGTGAGCGTGCTCGGCAAGGCGCAGCGACGTGCTGCCGGAGCGGAGTCGTAGACCATGGCCAAACAAGAACTACTGCCCGGCCAGAAGCGCTTCTCCATCGGCGCCGCCGCCGCGGACGTCGGGTTGGTCTTCTGGTTCCTGTTCTCGCTCTTCCCGATCGCCTGGATGTTGTTGCTGGCGTTGAAGAATGACCAGCAACAGACCACCACGTACTTTCAGTTCAGCCCCACCTGGTCCAACTTCGCGACCGTGGTCAGCGACAAAGGCACTCAGCTGACCAGCGTCGACTTCAAGTCGTCGCTGATCACCAGTCTCATCAATTGCGGTGGCGCGGTGATTGTTTCGCTGGTGATCGGCATTCCGGCGGCCTACGCCGCGGGCCGGTGGCGCTACCGCGGTAGCGAGGACCTGATGTTCCAGATGCTGTCCTTCCGGTTCGCGCCGGAGCTGATGGTGATCGTGCCGCTGTTCGTGATCTACAACCAGATCGGACTGTTCGACACCAAGGTCGGCATGATCTGGGTGCTGCAGTTGGTGACGATGCCGCTGGTGGTGTGGATCCTGCGATCGTACTTCCAGGATCTGCCAGAGGATCTCGAGCAGGCCGCGCTGCTCGACGGCTATACCCGGACACGGGCGTTCCTGATGGTTGCGCTGCCTATCGTGCGTCCAGGCATCGCCGCCGCGGCGCTGCTGGCCTTCATCTTTGCGTGGAACAACTACGTGTTCCCGTTGATCCTGGCCGACACCAACGCCGCCACCGTCACGGTCGCCATCACGAAGTTCCTCGGCGGCGGTGGGCAGGCCTACTACAACCTGACCGCCGCGGCGGCGATCATCGCCGCACTCCCGCCCCTGATCCTGGCGCTGACCATTCAGCGCTACCTGGTACGGGGCCTGTCGTTCGGGGCGGTGAAAGCCTGATGGCAACGGTGAGCATCACCGATCTGCACAAGTCGTACGGCAAGACGAAGGCCGTCGACGGCATATCGGTCGACATTGACAACGGCGAATTCTTCGTCATCCTCGGCCCCAGCGGTGCAGGTAAGACCACGACGCTGAAATCGGTCGCGGGTCTGATCGACGTCGACGGCGGCACGGTCGCGATCGGTGGCACCGACGTGACGCGCGTCGAGCCTTATCACCGCAACGTCGCGATGGCGTTCGAGAGTTATGCGCTGTATCCGCAGAAGACCGTCAGCGAGAACCTCGCCTCGCCGCTGAAATCCGGTCGCACCGGCAAGTACACCGAGCGGCAACGCACCGAGCGGATCGACCAGGTGACCACGACGTTGGGAATCAACCACCTGCTCAAGCGTTTTCCGCGCGAGCTGTCCAACGGTCAGCGGCAGCGGGTGGCGTTGGGACGGGTGCTGGTGCGGCCCGCCGACATCTACCTGCTCGACGAGCCGCTCAGCCACCTGGACGCCAAGCTGCGGGCGTCGATGCGGGCCGAACTCAAACAACTCGGCGCGATGTCGAACACCACCACTCTCTACGTCACGCACGACTATCAGGAGGCGCTCGCGCTCGGCGACCGCATCGCGGTCATGCGTGCGGGCAAGCTGATCCAGATCGGCAGCCCCGAGGAGATCTGGCGTCGGCCGGCGGATACCTTTGTCGCGCGCGCGCTGGGCCAGCCGGAGATCAACCTGCTCGACGGAGTCGTCGACGACGATCGAATCCGGTTGGGCGACGGTTCGTTCGACGTGCCGGTGCCCGGCGGCGTCCGCTGCGACAGGGGCGATCGGGTGCGGGTGGGCCTGCGGCCCTGCGATGTTCACGTCGCCGATCCGGACTCGGCCGCAATCCGCGGACGCGTGGTGCTGGCCGAGCGGTTGGGTCGCAACATCGAACTCACCGTCGACGTCGCGGGCACGCAGGTGATCGTGTTGGCCTCCGGCCGCGAAGGTGTCGGCGAAGGGGCGCACGTCGGGTTGAGTGTCGCCGATTCGGACGTGCACGTATTCGCCGCAGGCGAGGGAGACAGTCCACGACTGAACGCGAACGACACGCTGGAGGTAGCACAGTGACCGCCACCGTCGAGAAGCCCAGCACCGGCACCGCACAAAGCCTCACGCTGACCGACCTGGTGAAGACGTATGCGTCGCGTGGACGGGAAAGCGTGACCGCGGTCAAGGGCATCAACCTCGCGATCGAACCCGGCGAGTTGGTGGCTCTGCTCGGGCCGTCGGGCTGCGGAAAGACCACCACGCTGCGGATGATCGCCGGATTGGAAACCGTGACAAGCGGTTCCATCCGCATCGGCGAGCGGGAGGTGTCCGGCCTTCCGGCGGCCAAACGCGGTATCGGCGTGGGTTTCGAGAGCTACGCGCTGTACCCGCCGCTGTCGGTACGGGAGAACCTGCTGTACGGACTCAAGGCCAGGAAGGTGAAGGGCGCCGAGCAGATGGTCGCCGCGATCAGCCGCAGGCTCGAGATGGACGACATGCTCGAACTGCGCCCTGCCGGGCTGTCGAGCGGTCAGAAGCAGCGCGTCGCTCTGGCTCGCGCGCTGGTGCGTAACCCACCGGTGCTTTTGCTCGACGAGCCCCTGTCGCACCTCGACGCGTCGGCGCGGCAACGGGTGCGTCGCGAACTCAAGGTACTGCAGCGGGAATTCGGTTACACCACCATCGTCGTCACCCACGACCAAGTCGAGGCGCTGTCGCTCGCGGACCGCCTCGCGGTGATGGATGCGGGCGTCGTGCAACAGTTCGGCACTCCCGACGAGGTGTTCGACGATCCGGCGAACTTGTTTGTCGCACAGTTCGTCGGTGAACCACAGATCAACGTGCTGCGCGGGGTGGCAAAGGTCGACAACGGCCGGGTGCGAGTCGAGATCGGCTCAGGCGCAGGCGGTTTGGAGACAAATGCCAAGCATGTGGCCGACGGGGCGCGCGTCACGGTGGGTATCCGCCCGCAGGACTGCGCGCTGACCTCGGCCGCGGAGAAGGGGATCACCGCCACCGTCGCGTACTTCGAGCATCTGCTGGAGTTCGGACTGGCGACCAGCACTGTCGCAGGCATGGAGGAAGGAATCATCGTGCAGACCCCTGCGTCCGAATCGTATGAGCCCGAACAGCGCGTGGTGGTCACGGCGCCACCGGAACGCGTCTACCTGTTCGACGCCGAGACCGGAGAGCGCCTGCGATGACCAAGCTTTTCAACGACCCGGCCCGCTTCAGCGACGACATGCTCGTCGGATTCCTGGACGCCTACGCCAAGTACGTCACTGGCGTGCCTGGCGGCGTGGTGCGCGCACACAAGACCAGGCCGGGCAAGGTCGCAGTGGTGATCGGCGGCGGGTCCGGGCACTATCCGGCGTTCTGCGGAACGGTTGGACCCGGATTCGCCGACGGCGCTGTGGTCGGCAACGTGTTCAGCTCACCGTCGACCGAGGAGGCCGTCTCGGTGGCGCGCGCGGCACATGGCGATGCGGGCGTGTTGCTGACGACCGGGAACTACGCCGGTGACGTGTTGAACTTCAGCCTTGCTGCCACACAGTTGCGCGACGAAGGGATCGAGGCGCACTACTTCGCGGTGACCGACGACGTCGCCAGCGCCCCGAAGGGGGAGGAGAGCAAGCGCCGCGGCATCGCCGGGGATGTCACCGTTTTCAAGTCCGCGTGTGCGGCGGCCGAAGAAGGACTCGACCTTGCCGGCGTGGTCCGGGTTGCCGAGAAGGCGAACGCAGCGACCCGCACGCTGGGGGTGGCGTTCGACGGCTGCACCCTGCCCGGCGCGGATCACCCGCTGTTCACCGTCCCGCACGGCAAGATGGGGCTGGGGCTCGGCATCCACGGCGAACCCGGAGTCGAGGAACGGGACATGCCGACGGCGGCCGGGCTGGCCGCCACATTGGTCGACGGTGTGCTCGGCGACAACGAGGATGCGACGTCTCGTCGGATTGCGGTGATACTCAACGGACTCGGCCGCACCAAATACGAAGAATTGTTCGTGGTGTGGGGTGAGGTGGCGCGACTCCTTCGCGAGCGCGGCTATCAACTGGTCGAGCCCGAGGTGGGGGAACTGGTGACCAGCCTCGATATGGCGGGGTGCTCGCTGACCGTGATGTGGCTCGACGACGAACTCGAACGCTACTGGAAGGCGCCCGCTGACACGCCCGCCTACAAGAAGGGGCCCGCCGACGTGTCCGCCGCCGCAGGGGAGCGGCGTACCGACAGCGGCACCGCTGAAACGACCACGCCGACACCGGATTTGGCGTCACTGTCGGACGGCGACGGCCGCGCGGGCGGCCGATTGGTGGCGCGGGCGTTGGAGGCGATGGCGGAGGCGCTGACCGCGGCGGAAGAGGAACTCGGCCGCCTGGACGCGGTGGCAGGCGACGGCGACCACGGCCGCGGCATGGTCAGAGGGGCCACCGCGGCACGTGACGCGGCCCTGAGCGCGGTCGACGCAGGCGCAGGACAAGGTTCGGTTCTGACGGTCGCAGGCGAACAGTGGGCGGCCAGGGCGGGTGGCACGTCCGGCGTGCTGTGGGGCGCATTGCTCAAGGCGTTCGGAACGCGGTTGGGCGACATCGGAAGACCGGACGGGCGCACCATCGCGGCCGGCGTGCGGGCCGGCTACGACGCGCTGATCCAACTCGGCGGCGCCGCACCGGGAGACAAGACGATGCTCGACGCGCTATTGCCGTTCGTCGAGGATCTCGAGCGACGCGTCGGCGACGGCACACCGTGGCAGCAGGCGTGGGCGGTTGCCGCGGACGTCGCGACCGACGCCGCGCGCGGCACCGCCGACATGCGACCGAAGATCGGCAGGGCAAGGCCGCTCGCCGACCGCAGCGTCGGAACACCGGACGCGGGGGCCACCTCACTCGCCATGTGCGTCGTCACCGTCGCCGACTGCTTCACCTTGACCTCCAAAGGAGAAACCCTGACATGACAGAACACTCCGCAGGTCTGCGGATCGTGGTCGGCGCCGACGACGCCGGATACGAATACAAGGAAGCCCTCAAGGGCGACCTGCTCGCCGACCACCGCGTCGCCGAGGTCATCGACGTCGGTGTCGGCGCCGACGACAACACCGCATACCCGCATGTTGCGGTCGCAGCGGCCCGCGTCGTGGCCGAAGGCAACGCGGACCGCGCACTGTTGGTGTGCGGGACCGGTCTTGGCGTGGCGATCAGCGCCAACAAGGTGCCCGGCATTCGGGCCGTCACTGCGCACGACAGCTTCTCTGTCGAGCGTTCGGTGCTGTCGAACAACGCGCAGGTGCTGTGTTTCGGACAACGCGTCATCGGCCTCGAACTTGCGAGGCGACTGGCCCGCGAATGGCTGGCTTACGAGTTCGATCCGCAGAGCGCGTCGGCGGGAAAGGTGGAGGCCATCGGCGAGTACGAGCCGGCCACGCAGGCCAGCGCAGGATGACGATGACCGAGACGCTTCTCGAATGTTCGTCGATCACAAAGGGATTCGGCGGCGTACCGGTCCTCAAAGGTGTGAGCCTACGCCTCGAGCCAGGAACAGTGACCGCGCTGGCTGGTGAGAACGGCGCAGGCAAGTCGACGCTGATGAAGATCATCAGCGGTCAGTACAGCCCCGACGACGGCACCGTATCGGTGTCCGGCACCACCCTGACGGCAGGAAGCCCCCGCGACGCCGTCCGCCACGGCGTGGCCATCGTCCCGCAGGAACTCGCCTCCATCGAGGACATGACGGTCTACGAGAACATGTTCGTCGGGCGGGAACTGCGGCGCGGACCGCTGCTGAACCGCCGCGCGATGATCGCCGAGGCGAGGCAGACGCTGGGGTTGTTCGACGTCAGCATCTCGCCGACAGCGCGAATGGGCAGCCTGCCCGTCGGGTTGCGACAGATCGTCGAGATCGTCAAGGCTGCCCGCACCGGCGCACGGGTGATGATGCTCGACGAGCCGACGTCGGCGATCTCCGAACGCGAGGTCGAAGGGCTCTACCGCATCGTGCGCCGGTTGCGCGACCAGGGCGTCGCGATGGTCTACACCACGCACAAGATGGCTGAGATCCGCGCCATCGCCGACCGCGTCGTGGTGTTGCGCGACGGCGGGCTGATCCTGGACACCCCCATCGCCGACGTGTCCGACGACGAGATCGTCACCGCGATGATCGGCCGCGAACTCGACACCCTGTTCCCCCAACGACCGCAACCCGGCACCGACGCCGTGCTCGAGGTCCGCGATCTGGAAGTCGTGGGCGCCGCAGGACCGGTCTCGTTCAACGTGCGCGCCGGCGAAATCGTCGGCCTGGCAGGGTTGGTCGGCGCAGGCAGGACCGAACTGCTCGAGGCCATCTTCGGCTCACGGCGCAGCACGGCCGGCTCGGTGCTCGTCGGCGGCAAGCCGGTCAAACGCAACCAACCCGCCGCCGCCATCACCGCCGGCATGGCGATGGTGCCCGAGGACCGCAAACTCAACGGTGCCGTGTTGTCGATGAGCGTGCTCGACAACGGTTCGCTGCCGCGACTGTCCTCGTTCTCGCTGGCCGGCTGGCTCCGCGGAAAGGCCCGCACCGCAGCTGTTTCGGACGTGATGACGTCGGTGCGCCTGCGCAGCCGCGGACTCGGTCAGGAGGTCGGCACGCTGTCAGGAGGCAACCAGCAGAAGGTGGTGCTGGCCCGGTGGCTGACCGGCGAGGTCAACGTGCTGCTCCTCGACGAACCCACCCGCGGCGTCGACGTGGGCGCCCGCAGCGAGATCTACCGCATCATCACCGAATTCGCCGCCAACGGCATGGCGGTGGTGATGGCGTCATCGGATATGCCAGAGATCGTCGGCCTGTCGCATCGGGCATTCGTCATGCGCGCCGGCGAGCTGGTCGGCGAACTCGACCGTGACGCACTGGACCATCCAGCAGTCCAGGAATCCGTCTTCCGTCTGGCCACCGCCCTGGATGCACCATCACCCAGCCTGCAGGCCGACACAACTCAGGAGGCTGCCTCGTGACCACCCAACTCGACAGCGAAGAGACCGCATCTGTGCGGGCTCGCAGTGTGGCCTCGCCGGCCACCGGTGAGCCGGTGCGGCTGTTCTCGCGCGCATGGTTCGCAGGCTTGGCGCTGCGCTACGCGATGGTGCTGGTGATGCTGCTTGTCATCGCCTACTTCAGTTACCGCAGTGTGCGATTCAGCACTGTCGACAACCTGGTCACCATTCTGGTCGCCGCCGCACCGTTCGCGCTCATCGCGCTCGGGCAGACACTGGTGATCCTCACCGGAGGCATCGACCTCTCGGTCGGCAGCGTGATCGCGGTGTCGGCGATGGCCGCGGCAGCCACCGCCAAGGCGAACCCGGGGCAGGTGTGGTTGACCGTCGTGGTCGCGATGGTCGTCGGGCTCGCGGTCGGCTGTCTGAACGGAATCCTGGTGTCGCGCATCAATGTTCCCCCGTTCATCGCGACATTGGGCACTCTGACCGCCGGGTCCGGAATGGCCTACGTCATCGGCGGCGGCGCGCCCATCAACGGGTTGCCCGCCGAATTCGGGTCGATCGCCAACACCAAGATCCTCGGATTGCAGATCCCGGTGCTGTTGATGATCATCGGCATCGTCGCGCTGGCGGTGGTGATGAAGCGCACCACCTACGGCATGCGGGTCTACGCGGTCGGCGGCAACCGCAATGCCGCCGAGATCGCCGGTATCAACACCAAGAACGTGCTGTTCAGTGTCTACGCCTTCTCCGGTCTGCTGGCGGGCATCTCCGGCGTGATGCTGGCCTCGCGGGTGATATCAGGACCGCCGAACCTCGGTCAGGGCTACGAACTCGACGCCATCGCCGCGGTGGTCATCGGCGGGGCCAGCCTGATGGGCGGGCGGGGCACCATCTGGGGTACCGCGCTCGGCCTGTTCATGATTCAAACCCTCAACAACGGCCTGGACATCCTTGTCGTCCCGGCCTATTGGCAGGACGTGATCAAGGGCGTGCTGATCGTCGCGGCCGTCGCCGTCGACGTGTGGTCCTCGCGCCGCAGGGTCGGAACCTGAATCACCACACATAGAAAGAGAACCGTCATATGAAACTGGCAACCAAGATCGGCGCCATCGCCGCGGCAGGCGCGCTCACCGTCGGCATGACGGCCTGCGGCGCAGGCGACACCGATGCCAAGAAGGGCACCCTGCGGGTCGGAGTGACCGTGTACGACATGAGTTCGTTCATCACCGCGGGCAAGGAGGGGATGGACGCCTACGCCAAGGAGAACAACATCGAATTGGTCTGGAACTCAGCCAATCTCGACGTGTCCACCCAGGCCAGCCAGGTCGACTCGATGATCAACCAGGGCGTCGACGCCCTCATCGTCGTTCCCGTACAAGCGGATTCGCTCGCCCCGCAAGTCGCCGCGGCGAAGGCCAAGGGCATTCCGCTGGTGGCCGTCAACGCATCGCTGAACAGTAAGGACATCTCAGGCAACGTCCAACCCAATGACGTTGCGGCCGGTGCGCAGGAGATGCAGATGATGGCCGACAAGCTGGGCGGCCGCGGCAACATCGTCATCCTGCAGGGCCCCCTGGGGCAGTCGGGTGAACTCGACCGAAGCAAGGGCATCGAGCAGGTGCTGGCGAAGTACCCCGACATCAAGGTGCTCGCCAAGGACACCGCCAACTGGAAACGCGACGAGGCCGTCAACAAGATGAAGAACTGGATCTCCGGGTTCGGACCGCAGATCACCGGCGTCGTCGCGCAGAACGACGACATGGGCCTCGGCGCGCTGCAGGCGTTGAAGGAGGCGGGCCGCTCGGGTGTTCCGATCGTGGGCATCGACGGCATCGAGGACGGCCTGAACGCGGTCAAGAGCGGTGAGTTCATCGGCACCTCACTGCAGAACGGCACCGTCGAACTGGCCGCCGGTCTCGCGGTGGCCAGCAAGCTCGCCAAGCACGAAGAGGTCAAGGCCGATCCCGTCTACACCATGCCTGCGATCACCAAGGACAACGTCGACGTCGCGATCCAGCACGTGGTGACCGACCGCGCGCAGTTCCTCAAGGACCTGACCGAGCTGACCAACCGCAACCTCCAAACCGGTGACATCGCCTACGAGGGCATCCCGGGTCAGAAACAGCCGTGACCGGCGAAACCGAGGACGTCACAGTCGATTTCGACTTCCGCATGGACGGTAAGACCGCCCTGGTGACCGGTGCCGCCGCCGGCATCGGGGCGGCCATCGCCGAGGCCTACGCCGCGAAGGGCGCCCGCGTCGCGGTCGTCGACCTCGACGAGGCCGGTGCAATCTCCCGTGCCGAGGCTCTTCCGACCGAAAGCCGTGGCTTCCGTTGCGATGTCGCCGATCCCGATTCGGTGCGCCGCACCGTGGAGGCGGTGCACAGCGCGTTGGGCAGACTGGACATCTTGGTGAACAGCGCAGGGGTGGTCCATCTCGCCCCGGCGGAGGACTTGTCGGAGAAGGCGTGGGACACCACGCTCGACGTGAACCTCAAGGGCACCTTCCTGATGTGTCAGGCGGTGGGCCGGTCGATGCTGGAGGCAGGCGGCGGGGCCATCGTCAACATGGCCTCGCAGGCCGCCAGCGTCGCACTCGACCAGCACGTGGCCTACTGTGCCTCGAAGTTCGGCGTCGTCGGCATCTCCAAGGTGCTGGCCGCGGAGTGGGGACCGCGTGGGGTGCGCGTCAACACGATCTCGCCCACGGTGGTGCTTACCGAACTGGGCCGCAAGGCGTGGGACGGGCCGCATGGCGATGCGCTCAAGAAGCTCATCCCCACCGGGCGGTTCGCCTATCCGGACGAAATCGCCGCGGCCGCAGTGTATTTGGCCTCCGACGCCGCGGCGATGGTCAATGGTGCCGACCTTGTCATCGACGGGGGCTACACCATCAAATAACTGTTCACGAATTGTGAACGGTATGTGCAGGAAAATCACGTGGACGTGAACGGTCGTTATCCCGTTCAATTCAGGGGTGATGACGAACCAGGCCCGCACCGGCGCCCTGATGGCGATGGGGTCGATGATGTGCGTTCAGGTCGGCCTCGCGCTGGCCGTGACGCTGATCGATCGCATCGGCGTCGAGGGTGCCGCGTGGCTGCGACTGGCGTGGGCCGGTGTGCTCATGCTGGTCATCGTGCGGCCCCGGTTCGCGGCGTTCACCTGGGCCACGTTCCGGGTGTGCGTGCTGCTCGGCATCGTGACCGCAACCGTCACCTTGCTGTTCATGGCTGCGCTGGACCGCATCCCACTCGGCACGGCCAGCGCCCTGGAGTTCCTCGGGCCACTCGGCGTCGCGGTGGCGCACGGCAAGGGCAGCCACCGGGTGGTGTGGCCGGGACTGGCGGCCGTCGGTGTGGTGCTGCTGACCGGCCCGTGGACCGGGTCCGTCGACCCGATCGGGGTGCTGTTCGCGTTGGGCGCGGGCGCGTGCTGGGCCTGCTACATCGTGCTCACCCAGCGGGCCGGTGACGAGGTGTCCGGCATCAACGCGCTCGCGGTCTCGATGCCGGTCGCCGGCCTCGTGGCCACCATCGCGGTCGGTCCCGCGGTGCTGCCGCGGGTGACCCCCGACATCCTGCTCATCGGCATCGGTTTGGCGGTGCTGCTGCCGGTGGTGCCGTTCGCGCTCGAGCTGCTGGCGCTGCGGCGGTTGACCACCGCGGCGTTCGGCACCCTGATGGCGCTGGAGCCGGCGTTCGCGATGATCGTCGGTTTCCTGGTGCTGCACCAGATCCCCGGCCCGGCGGGCACCGTCGGCATCTGCTTCGTGGTAGCCGCTGGCATCGGTGCAGCACGCACCGGCGCACGCTCGTCGCCGGTGCCCGCCGAGGTCGGCTGACCTACCCTCGAGTCATGGCATCGGGAATCTTCGATACGCCCATCGCCGGCGTGGTCAACAAGATGTTCGTCGCGCTGATCGACGCGCCCATCGTCGGTCCGGTCGTGCGACGCGGCCTGATCAACACCCGCTACGTCGGGCGCCGCTCAGGCAAGACGATTCAGACGCCGGTGGGCTACCGGCGCTCAGGCGACAGCATCGTCATCAACGTGACCGCACCGAACGGCAAGACGTGGTGGCGCAACTTCCTCGGCGAGGGCGGCCCGATAACGTTGCTCAAGCTCGACGGCCGAGACCGCAGCGGCCACGCCGTCGCCAGCCGTGACGAGAAGGGGCACGTGAAGGTCACCGTCCAGCTGGGTTAGGCCTCGAACCGCTTGCGCCGGTACAGAGTTCCCGCCGCAAGCAGCAACAGGCTGACCACGAGGATCGCGGTCGCCAGCACGTTGATCTGCGGGGGCACAGCGGCCTTGACGGCAGCGTTCACGTACAGCGGATAGGTGACCGTCGACCCGCTGACGAAATAGGTGATGATGAAGTCGTCCAGGGACAGCGCGAAGGACAGCATCGCCGCCGCGACGATGCCCGGAACGATCAGTGGCAGAGTCACTTTGAAGAACGTGCGGGTCGGGGAGGCGCCCAGGTCCATCGACGCGTCTTCCAGCGTCCAGTCGAAACCACGCACCCTCGCGCGGACGGTCATCGCGATGAAGCTGATCTCGAAGGCGATGTGCGAGATGACGATCGTCGTGTAGCCGGCCGCCCAACCGAAATCCAGGAACAGGGTCAGCAGGGCAGCACCGATGACCACCTCGGGCGCGGTGAGCGGCAGCACCAGGAACGTGTCCACCGCGGTCTGGCCGCGGAACCGTTGCCGCACCAGCGCTATCGCCACCAGGGTGCCGAAAACCAGTGCGATCAACGTCGACACCAGCGCCACGTTCAGCGACAGCTGCAACGCATCGGTCAGCGCCGGGTACTTGAACGGATGCATCCAGTTCTCGAACGTGAAGCCCTGCCAGGTGTAGTTGAACTTGCCGAGCGGCTTGTTGAACGAGAACAGGATGATCACGAAGATCGGCAGGAACAGGTACAGCAGCACCAGACCCGCCATGATCCGCAGGATCAGGTCGCCCCACTTCGGGCTGCCCTTGACGGTCGTCGTCTCGGTGCTGGCCAGGTCGGTCATGGCCTGAGTCGTCATACCAGGTCCTCCGTCCCAAGCGCTCTGGTGTACAGCAGCACGCCGACCAGGATTATCGCCATCAGCACCATCGACAACGCCGCGGCCGCCGGGTAGTCCTTGACCACGAGAAATTGTTTCTGAATCACGTTGCCGATCATCGTGGTCTGGGTGCTGCCCAGATAGTCGGCGTTGATGAAGTCGCCGACGGCGGGAATGAACACCAGCATGCTGCCCGCCAGCACACCCGGCATCGCGAGCGGGAGGATCACCTTGCGGAAGCTGCGCGGCGCGCCGGAGTACAGATCGCGTGATGCCTCGAGCAGTCGCGGGTCGATCTTCTCCAGCGACACGTACAGCGGCAGGATCATGAAGATGATCCAGTTGTAGATCAACCCTCCGATCACCGCCCACGCCGTCGAAAGCAGTCGGCCTTCGTCGGGCAGCAGTCCGATCGCGCCGAGTGCTTTGACCACCCAACCGTCGTCTTCCAGAATCGTTTTCCACGCGATGGTGCGGATCAGGAACGTGACGAAGAACGGCAGGATCACCAGTCCCAGAATCAGGTTCTTGTACCGGCCCGCCTTGAACGCGATGACATACGCCAGCGGAAAGGCCAGCAGCAGGCACACCACGGTGGCGACCAACGCGTAGGAAAACGACCGGATGATCTGATCGCGGTAGGTGCTGAACGCTTCCGCGTAGTTGCCGAAGTCCCAGTCGAACGTCAGTGTCGGCAGGAACACCGACCCGCCGGAACTCGACAACGACGTGCGGGCCAGCGTGAAAAGCGGCACCACGAAGAAGATTCCGAGGTACACAAGCGCCGGCAGGATCATCAGATACGGAGCGATCCTGCTCCGCTGCCGACTGCTGCTGGCTACACCCGCCATCGGATCAACCGCCGGTGACTGCGGCGTACATGGTGTTGAACTCCTGAGTCTGCTCGTCGGTCAGATCGGCCCAGGACTTCAGCTTGTCGAGGCTGGCCTGCGGCGGGTTGATCAACGGGTTGGCGCCGAGCTTCGGATCGATCTTGTTGAGCTCGTCGGTCATGTCGGAGAGCACCGGAACGTACTGGGTGAAGGCCACCAACTTGGCATAGTTGGGCCGGTCGTAGACGTAGTTGATCCACGCCTCGGCACCCTTCTGGTTCTGGGTGGTGTATGGGATCACCATCGTGTCGATGAACCAGTCGCCGCCGGACTCCGGGATCACGAACTGCAGATCCGGGTTGTCCGCTTGCAACTGCACCACGTCACCCGAATACGCTTGGGCGATGGCGATATTGCCCGCCGCCAGATCGTCTGCGTAGTCGTTGCCGGTGAACCGCCGGATCTGGCCCCTGTCCTTCTGCTCCCTGACGAGATCGACCGCTTTCTGCACGGCCTCCTTGGTGGGCTTCTCGATCGAGTTCCCCTGCGATTGCATGATCATCCCGAGCCCGTCCTGGGTGTCGGAGAGCAGGCTGACCCGGCCCTTGAAGGCGGGATCCCAAAGGTCGTCGATCGTCCTGATGTCTCGCTTGGTGGCGGCCCTGTTGTAGGCCAACCCGACCATGCCGGTCATGTAGGGCGCGGTCTTCTTGCGGCCAGGATCGACTTGCGAGTCCAGCAGGTCCTTGCGCAGATTCTTCCGGTTCGGCACGCCCGCGTCGCTGATCTCGTTGAGCCAGCCGAGGCGGTTGATGCGGGCAGCCATGAACTGCGTGGGCACCACCAGATCGGCGCCGATGTCCTGCTTGCGCGACAACGGTTCCTTGACCTTCGCGAACCACTGCTCGTTGTCGTTGAAGTCTTCCTTGTAGTCGACGGTCAGACCGGACGCCTTCTGGAACGCCGCCACGAAGCCGTCGGCCATGTACAGCGGCCAGTTCGAGATGCGCACCGTTCCGGTGGCCGGTCCCTCCTGCGTCGTCGTGCCGCCACCGGAGGCGGACTTGTCGTCCGAGCTACACGCGGCAAGGAAAGAGCCGCCCACGGCCAACGCCGCGGCGGCCGCGGCGCCGCCGCCGATGAAGCGCCGGCGCGAAGTCCGGTTGGCGGCAAGACGATTCAGAATTTGCGGGTCAAAGTCCTTGGAGGGCATGGCGACTGGGCCTTTCGACGAAGGGAAGAGAACGAAACAACGGCCAACGATTAGGAGTCGTCGAGCATCTCTTCGAGATCCTCGGTGGTCGGGATGTCCGCTGCGGGCAACACCAGCGAAGCCTCGGGTGCCCAGCAGACATGGACCTCGTCACCGGGCCGCAGCATCGGCAGATCTTGCTCAGGGCCGATGTGCGCGACGATTGTCGACTCGTCAGGCGCGGCCAGCGACAACCGCACCACCGGGCCCTGGAACGTCAGGTCGGTGACCGTCGCGCGGACGGCCGCGACGTCTCCGGTCGGTGCGTCAATGGACACCCGGACCCGTTCGGGTCGCACCATCAGCGTGGCATGGCCGCCGGATTCGATCGCGGTATCGCCAGGGCGCGCCTTCAACTTCGTGCCCAGCACTTCGACCTCGACGAAGTCGCGGTTGACCCGGCCGGTCTGCTTGCCTACCCACAGGTTGGCCTGTCCGATGAAGCTCGCCACGAACACCGTCGACGGGCGGTCGTAGATCTCGGTCGGGGTGCCGATCTGGTCGACGTTGCCGGCGTTCATCACCGCGATCCGGTCGCTCATCGTGAGCGCTTCCTCCTGGTCGTGGGTCACGTAGATGAACGTGATCCCGACCTCCCGCTGAATGCGCTTGAGCTCGAACTGCATCGCGTGACGCAGCTTGAGGTCGAGTGCACCGAGTGGTTCGTCGAGCAGCAGCGCGCTGGGGTAGTTCACCAGCGCGCGGGCCAGTGCCACCCGCTGCTGCTGTCCGCCGGACAGCTGAGCAGGCTTGCGCTGGGCGAAGTCGGTGAGCCGCACGATCTCGAGCAACTCGTCGACCCGCTTGCGGACCTCGTTTTTGTCCTTCTTCTTGCTCCGCGGCCCGTACGCGACGTTGTCCCACACCGTCATATGCGGGAACAGCGCGTAATGCTGGAACACGGTGTTGACATTGCGTTTGTGCGGAGGGACGCGCGACACGTCGGCGCCTTCCAGCCGGATCGCGCCCTCCGTCGGCGTCTCGAATCCAGCGATCATCCGCAATGTCGTCGTCTTCCCGCACCCCGACGGGCCGAGCATCGAGAAGAACTCGCCCGACGCGATGGAGAAGTCGGCTTCGGCAACGGCGACGTAGTCGCCGAACCGTTTGGTGACATGATCGATCTCAATGACCGGGCCGCCCTTGGCGCGGGCCCCGTCAGATCCCGCCGCTTGCTCGACGGGGGTGGTGTGTGTGCCGGTCAGGGCGAGCCTCCTCTAGACACAGCGGTGAAGCTGTGGGTAAACCTTCGCGGATCGAGCGGTCCTGCGCAAGCGATTCCGCAACGAATTTACATTTTTACAATGGAATCCTTCGTCAGTTGCCCCTGAGACCGAGAAAAACCGCTGAATCGGGCGTCATCGCCTACCGCCTGCCGCTGACGGCAGGGCGACGGGATGGGCTTCCAGTTTCCCAGCCGTGCAGCGCACGGTCGGTGGAAATTGCCGACGTCGTTTACGTGATGCGCACCGCCGGGTAGTTGCCTTGACATGGCAAAGGTTGATGTAGCGGTGTCGTCGAGTCTGAGTCCGGAGAAGGCGTGGGCGCTGGCGTCGGACCTGCGTCGCTTCGACGAGTGGCTGACGATCTTCAACGGCTGGCGCAGCGAGGTGCCGTCCCAGCTCGAGGTCGGTACCTGCGTGTCGTCGTGCATCCGGGTCAAGGGTGTCCGCAACATCATCCACTGGCGGGTGACCCGCTACGACGAGCCCGAGCTGATCGAGATGGTCGGACGCGGCCGTCCCGGAATTCGCATCGGCCTGTGCGTCCACGTGGTCGACGACGATCCCGGCACCACCTTCCGGGTGGTCGCCGACTTGTCCGGCGGCGTGCTGAACACGCCGGTGGGCAATTTCGTGGCGAAGCTGATCCGAAACGACGTGCGCAAGTCCGTGGAGAATCTCGCGGCGCTGGGTTAACCCCACTCGTGGTTCATGGCGCGGGATTCGTAGCGCGCCTCGACGGATTCGATCGTCGTCCGCCGCGGATGCGAGAACGCGATCAGCACCATCGCCAGCGCGGCGGTGATCGCGCCGCCCGCGAAGATCGCGACGAAACTGCTCTCCATCGGTACCCCGTTGCGGGTGCGGCCGAGTAACACCGCGACCAGGGCGGCGGCCAGCGCGCTGCCGATGGTCCGCGCAATGGCGTTCATGCTCGTCGCGACGCCGGTCTCGGCTGCGTCGACCTCGGCTACCACCAGTGCGGGCAGCGCACCGTACCCGAGGCTGATGTAGGCGTTGGCCAGGATGCTGGCGGCGATGATCTGCCACGGCGCGTCATGGGCCAATGCGATGAACAGAAAGCCCGCGATGCCTGCGACGGCGGCGACCATCAGAACCGGGCTGGCGCCGAACCGGTCGATGAACCGACCGCTGGCCAGAGCCACCAGAAAGCCGGTCAACGCACCCGGCAGCAGATAGCTGACACTTGCCTGAAGGACGGTCGCGCCGAAGCCGTATCCCGCTGCGTCGGAAGGGATTTGAACGAACTGGGTGAGGCCGAGGAAGGCGAAGTACAGCCCCATGCCGACGAACACGGTGGCGAGATTGGTGAGCATGATGGGCCGTCGGGTCATCATCGTGGTGGACACCAGCGGTTGCCTGGCGCGACGCTCCCAGAACCACCAGCCGCACAGGATCAGCACGCCGCACGCCGCGCAGCCCACGGTCGGCAGCGCCGACCAACCCCACGAGTGGCCCTGCGTGATGGCCAACAGCACCGCCGAGAGGCCGGCGGCCAACCCGAACGCCCCGACCCAGTCGATGGTCCCGCTGGCAGCGCGTGAGCGGTCGGGCACGACGAGCAGCGCGATCGCGATCACGACCACCGTGAACGCCGTCGTCAACCAGAAGACGCGGTGATAGCCCGCCTGCCCGCTCATCAGCAGGCCGACCACCACCAGCCCGGTGCCGCCGCCGAAGCCCAACGTGCCCGAGAGCACCGACATCGCCGAGCCCATCCGGTCGTCGGGGATTTCCTCACGAAGGATCGCAATGCTGATTGAATACAGGCCGTACGAGGCGGCCTGCAGCACGCGGGCGACCACCAGCAACGCCAGCGATGTCGTGGTGGCGGCGAGGATCGAACCGGCGAGGACGATGACGAGCACCGTCAGCAGCACCCGCTTCTTGCTGTGCAGGTCGGCAAGTCGGCCGATCAGTGGGGTGGCGGCCGCGGCGGCCAACAGGTTCGCGGTGACAACCCAACTCGCTGCGACCGGCGAGACGTTCAATTGGTCGGCGATGACACCGAGCACCGGGACGACGGCGGTCTGCAGCACCGCGACCGTCAGCACCACGATCGACAGACCGGCGATGAGCAGTCCCGGCTTCACGCCTGCGCCGGACCGTGTCGCATCGGTCTCGACCACGGCCCGGCTCCGATCGTTAGCTCATCTTGGGTTCTCTCGCATTATGTCCCGCGGCGCGGCGGCCCGGCGCCCTGCCCCGCGAACGTTCCTTACCGCTCGAAAAATCGCCGACATTTCGAGCGGTAAGGAACGTTCGCGCCGGAGGCGGGCTACCTCAACAGGGCCAGCAGGCGGTCGTGCGGGAGGGCGGGGGAGCGGTGGCCGTCGCGGCCGACCATGTCGCTGTTGACCACCAGCGCGTTGAGCACCGCCTCTTCCACGGCCTGCACGGCGGCGGTGTAGAGGTCGTCCATGCGTCCCCACGGCACGAACGTCAGCGTGCCGAACTCGTCCTGACCGGGTGCGTCAACAGGGCCGACGGGAAACGCGCTGGCCAAACCCGGCACGTCGGCGGTGGAGAAGGCCAGGAAGATGTCACCGGAAAAGTGACTGCCCGCCGTTCCGGTGCGCGCCAGGCCGAGCGGAACGCGCCGGGCCAGCGCCTTGCACTGCCCGGGTAGCAGCGGGGCGTCAGTGGCCACGATCGCGATGACGGACCCCGCGCCCGGCGGCGGTTTGAGGCCGAGATCGACCTCGAACCAATCGCCGCCGAGCGGGTTGTCGTCGAGCAGGTGCGGACCGACATGGGCTCCGGCCACGGTCAGTTCGGCCCGCGAGCCGAAGTTCGCCTGCACGAACGCCGCGACGGTGAACGTCCTCGACCCGTAACCGACCCGGCGCGACGCGGTGCCGTTGCCGCCCTTGAATTCGTAACAGTTCATCCCGGTGCCGCCGCCGACCGAACCTTCTGCCACCGGTCCGGTCGTGGCCGCGTCCAGCGCGGCCTCGACATGTTCAGGTCGGACGTGGCCGCCGTTGATGTCGTTGAGGTAGCCGTCCCACGTCTCGGCGCACACCGGAAGCAGCCACTGCCGCGCCAGTCGCGGATTGACCCGGTTGACCCAGCCAACGACGCCGGTGTGGCAGGCGCCGACCGCGTGCGTATTCGACAGTACGACAGGCAGATTGAACGATCCGGCTTCGTCGATCCACGTGGTGCCGGTCATCTCGCCGTTGCCATTGAGCGAATACCAGCCCGCCGCGCACGGCTGCCCGACACCGTCGCGGCCGCGCGGCAGGATCGCGGTGACGCCGGTGCGCACCGACGCGCCGTCGATCAACGTCGTCACGCCGACGGTCACGCCGTCGACGTCGGTGATCGCGTTGAGCGGTCCCGGCTCACCGGGCAGCCGGATGCCGAGCCCGCGTGCGCGGGGCCGACCGTCACTGGTGTGGGTCATGGTCACCGGCCGATCCTCTCAACACTCATGATCGAATGGAGCAATGAGCGCGCTGACCGAACCGACTTTCGCAGGCCACCGACCCGCGGCCGCAGGCGATCTCTCCGTCGAGACGCACGGCATCGCGCCGATCCCGGAAGACCAGCGATACGGGTCGCCGGTCCGGTTGTTCACCGTGTGGTTCGCGCCCCAGGTCAACATGACCGGCGTGTTCACCGGCGCGCTGGCGATCGTGCTGGGCCTCGGCTTCTGGCTGGGTCTGCTCGCGATGGTGATCGGCACGGCGCTCGGCTCCTTGGTGGTCGCCTATCTGTCGACGTGGGGTCCGCGCACCGGCACCGGGCAATTGCCGAACTCGCGGATGGCCTTCGGGGGCGCGGTGGTACTGCCCGCGGTGCTGCAATGGCTGGGCACCATCGCGTGGGACGCACTCGTCGGGTTGTTCGGCGGACAGGCGCTGGCGTTGTTGGTCGGCATCCCGTTCTGGTTCGCCGTGCTGATCGTGCTCGCGGTGCAGGCGGCGGTCGGCTTCTTCGGCTACGAGGTCATCCACCGTCTGCAGGCCGTGCTGACCGTGGTGCTGTTCGTGACCTTCGTGGTGTTCGCGGTGAAACTGGTCAGCGGAGAAGACATCATCACGCCCGCAGGCGCGGAAGGCGCCAACCTGGCAGGCGCGTTCGTGCTCGAGGTGACCATCGCGTTCAGCCTCGCGGTGTCATGGGCCTCCTACGCCGCCGACTTCAGCCGCTACCTGCCCGCCAGCTCACCGAAAACGCGGGTCTTCGGTTTCACGTTCGCCGGAATCATGTTCGGCTACACCTTCATTCAGGGCATCGGCGTCGCCGCGGGCAATGTGGTGTCCGACCAGACCGCCGAGGGTGTGCGGACGGTGATGGGCGGTGGCCTGCTGGGCGGGTTGGCGTTGCTGATCATCGCGCTGGCCTCGATCGGTTCCGGGGTGATGAACGACTACAGTGGATCGCTCGCGCTGCAGACCATCGGCGTCAAGGTGCGACGGCCGGTGTCGGCGCTGATGGTGGCGGTGTTGGCGTATCCGCTCATCCTGTGGCTCAACGATGTCGACACTGCACCGAGGTTTCAGGCCGTGCTGCTGTTGGTCAGCTACTGGATCCCTGCGTTCGTCGCGATTGTGGTCATCGACTGGCTGTTGCGCATCGACGGCAGGGCGAGCATCAACCCGGCGGAGGAAACCACCGGCCGCCGGGATGCAGCGGTCGCGGTCGTCGTCTTCCTGCTGGCATATGTCGCTGCGGTGCCGTTCATGAACACCTCGCTGTTCGAGGGACCCATCGCCAAGGCCTGGCACGGCGCGGACATCGCCTACTTCGTCAACCTGGCGGTAGCCGCGCTGCTCTACGGCGGCTACCGGTGGCTGTCGCGGCCGGTGAACCGTACTTAAATGTGTTTCACCCCGGCTGTCACTGCGCGCAGCTTGTCGGGGTTGGCTACGTTGTGCACGGTTTCGATGCGACCGTCGGCGTCCAGGTCGACGGTGAGGGTGGCGATCACCCGACCACCACCGGTCAACAGGATGCCCGGACCACCGTTGATCTCGACGACTTCGGCTGCCATATCGGCGATTTCGACACCCTCATACGGCCGCTGACTGGCACCGGCGATCCAGCGCGCGACGTTGTCGATGCCGCGGATCGGGCGCATGGCCTGGCGGACCTTGCCACCGCCGTCGGTCCACAGGGTGACCTCAGGGGCGAGCAGTTCCATCAATGAGTTGATGTCACCGCCGGTGATCGCGGCGAAGAAGCGTTCGGTGGCTTGGCGTTTCTTGACGCGGTCGGTCTCGAACCGCGGGCGTCGCGCCTGGATGTGCTCACGCGCCCGGTGGGCCGCCTGCCGTACGGCGGATTCCGATCGGTCGACGGCGTCACCGATTTCGGCGTAGCTGAAGTCGAACACCTCCTTGAGAACGAACACCGCGCGCTCCAGTGGGCTGAGGGTCTCCAGCACGACGAGCATCGCCATCGACACCGATTCGGCGGTAGCGACGTCGTCGGACGCATCGGGCTGGGTCAGGATCGGCTCCGGAAGCCAAGGCCCCACATAGGTTTCGCGTTGACGCCGGGTGGAGCGAAGCCGCTCCATCGACAGGTTCGAGATGATGCGCGCCAGATAGGCCTTCGGGTCCGACACCCGCGAGCGATCCTGCGCCGACCATTTGAACCAGGCGTCCTGGACGACGTCTTCGGCATCCGCGGCGGAACCGAGGATCCGGTAGGCGATCGAGAACAACAGAGTTCTGTGATCGGCGAACGTCTGCTGGTCCGACGTCATCTCGTCGACCGGCCGCCGCGCCGCCAGGTCGCCGCTCCCAGTGCGGGCAGCACCTTGAGAAGTCGATATGTGGTCCACGGGCTGGAGCTCACCGTCTCTTTGTACGCCACCGCGTAGCGGCCGGCCAAGTAGAAGCGGCCGGGGCTGTCGTCGGCGTGGGTGAACTGGATGACGCCGTCGTGGCGGCCCAAGCTCACCGGCTGGTGCACATAGCCGAAGCGGAACCTCTTGGGCTGCTTGCCTTTCAATTCGCGAGCGATCGACGCTGCGGCGTGCAGCGCGCTCGGGATGCCGCTCTGGCAGGTGCCGTGCATCACCCCGTAGCTCTGACGGATCGCGGCGGCGTCGCCGATGGCATAGACGGTCGGATGTGACACCGACCGCAGCGATTCGTCGGTCACGATGCGGCCACGGTCGTCGACCTCGAAGCCCGCAGCCGCGGCGATGGGGGATACCCGCACGCCCGTGGTCCACAACACCGCCTCGGCGGGCACTACCTCGCCGTCGTCCAGCGCGACACCGTCTGCCATCACCTTGACGATCTCGGCGCCGGCGCGCACCCGCACACCCAACCGGTCGAGGCCGGCGTGCAACCGGGCCCGCGCCTTAGCGCCCATCATCGCCCCGGGCACCTGGCGGCTCAACAGCACGACATCGAGTTCGGGATGCTGCTCGGCGATTTCGGCCGCGGACTCGACTCCCGTCAGCCCGCCGCCTGCCACCACGACGGTGCCGTTCCCGAGGCGGCTCAACCGGGCGGCGAGAAGCGATGCATCGTGTGCGCTATTCAGTGTGTACGCGAATTCGTCGACACCCGGGATTGTTTCGGTGTCGGCGACACTGCCGAGCGCAAAGAGCAGTGTGTCGTAGCGCAGCGTGTAGGCGTCGTCGACGCGCACGGTTTGCGCGTCGGCGTCGATACCGGTCACCCAGCCCTTGACGAAGTCGACGCCGGTGCCCTCCAACTGGTCGGGGATCCGAAGGTCGGCCAGTTCCTGGCCCGAAGCAATCTGGTGCAGGCGCAGTCGCTCCGTGAACCTCGTCTGCGGGTTGACGATTGACACGTGGACGTCGTCGTGGTGTTTGAGTCGGCCCGCGAGGCCCGCGGCGGCCGCCATGCCGGTGTATCCGGCGCCCAGTATCAGGATCTCGTTCATCATTCGTGCCTTCCGTGTCGACTGATGAACACGAGACGCAAGCACGCCGGCGATTCGTGACATCGACTTCGGGGTAAATAACGTCATGCAGCCGAAGACCCTGGTCAGCACCCTTGGAGCAGTCCTTCTCACCGGCGCGGTCGGCGGTCTGGCGAGCAGGCCCGCGCAGTCGGGTTGGTACGCCAAGCTCGAGAAGCCGAGCTTTCAGCCGCCACGGCAGGCCTTTCCGATCGTGTGGCCGATCCTGTACGCGGACATCGCCGCCGTGTCGGCGTCGACGTTGGAGCGCCTGCGCAACCGCGACCCGGGACAGGCCCGCACCTTCGCCGCGCTGTTGGGGGTCAATCTCGTGCTGAATGCCAGTTGGTCGTGGTTGTTCTTCGACCGTCGACTGCTTGGCACGTCGGCCGTGGCGGCCGCGGCGTTGACGGCCAGCAGTGCCGATCTCACGCGGCGGGCGGTCGCCGCGCGCGGTCCCGCCGCGGGAGTCCTCGCCGCCTACCCGGCGTGGTGCGCGTTCGCGACGCTGCTGTCTTCGCGCATCTGGCAACTCAACCGCGGCCGGTGAGACCGTGACCGCGCGCCAAACAGAAGCCGACACGGACGAGGAGGAGCGTCAGCGCGTCGCTGACCGTGTGTTGGGAATGCTTGAGGACGCGGTCTATTGGGCGATCGCGGTGGTACTGGTCGCCGGGGCCGTGGCCTTGCTCGTCTCCCAGTTCGTCACGATGTTCCGACTGACGAACACCCCCGTCCAAGTGGTGATGGTGGAAATTCTCGACGGGTTGCTGCTGATCTTCATCTTCGTCGAATTGCTCTACGCGGTGCGGTCGTGCCTGCGCTCGCACGAGATCGTCGCCGAACCGTTCCTCGTCGTCGGGATCCTGGCCGGCATCAAAGAGATCGTCGTGCTGTCGGTGGAGGCGGCAACTCTGCTGTCGAAGGGGCCGGAGTACGCGCGCGCCGTCGTCGAGATCGGCGTACTCGGCGGCGTGGTGCTGGTACTCGCCCTGGCCGCCTTCGTACTTCGTGAACGACGCCGAGACACCGCTGACGCCGGCGAGAGCGCATCCGAGGAAAAGGGTCCCGGTTCGGGCTAAAGCTGCCATCTCGGCGGTAAGCACCTGCAACTATGGGTGTTGAGACCACCGTCATGGGTGAAGTCGCGCCGGTTCGCACGGGAGGGGCGAAGCGATGGCCAAACGGCTCATTGCGTACATCCTCTCGGCCCTATTGGTCTCGCTTACGTCGTGTTCGGGCGGTGAGCGCACGGCCACGACGACAGAGACGGGTCCCGTCCACAACGCGCCGCGCGCGACGGTCGCTCTCATCACCCACCAGGCGCCCGGTGACACGTTCTGGGACCTCGTCCGGCGCGGTGGCGAAGCGGCCGCCGGTAAGGACAACATCGATCTGCAGTATTCGCAGAACCCCGATTCGGCGGCGCAGGCAGACCTCGTGCGGTCCGCCGTCAACGCAAAAGTGTCCGGCATCGCTGTCACCCTGGCCAACCCCGCGGTGATGGCGCCCGCGGTACAGGAGGCGGTCGCAGCCGGAATACCAGTAGTAGCAATCAATTCCGGGATCAGAGACTGGCAACAGCTCGGGGTGATGGCCTACTTCGGGCAGGACGAGCTGATCGCGGGCCAGGCGGCAGGGGAACGCCTCACCAACGAACAGGCCCAAAACGCGCTGTGCGTGATTCATGAGCCGGGGCACGTCAACCTCGAAGCCAGATGTGAAGGATTGTCGAACGCCTTCGCCGGTAAGTCCCAGACGCTCGAAGTCGACGGTGTGGACAACGCGGTCGTCAAGACCGCGGTAGCGGCACGCCTACAACAGGACTTCAGCATCGACCGCATCCTGACCCTCGGAGCCCCAATGGCTTTAGCCGCGTTGGAGGCGGTGGCCGAGGAAAACAGCTACGCCAAGGTGGCGACATTCGACACCAACGCCGGTGTCGTCGACGCGATCAAGAACGGCATGATCGAGTGGGCCATCGACCAGCAGCCGTTCCTGCAGGGTTATCTCGCGGTCGACTCGCTGTGGCTCTACCTCACCAACAGGAATGTGATCGGCGGCGGCCAGCCCACCTTGACCGGACCATCGTTCGTCGACGAGACGAACATCAACACGGTGGCCGACCTCGCAGAGGCCGGCACCCGCTGAGTCGAGGTGACCGTCATCTTTCTCACCGGTGACGTGATGACCGGGCGCGCGATCGACCAATTGTTGCCGTATCCCGGCGATCCGGAACTGCGCGAGAGGGTCGTCCGCGACGCACGCAGGTACATCTCGCTGGCCGAGCGCGTGAACGGGCCGATCCCGGCGCCGGTCGACTACACGTGGCCCTGGGGCGATGCGCTCGACATCGTGGATGCGTTCGCCCCCGACGTCCGACTACTCAATCTGGAGACCAGCATCACCACGTGCGCCGACTTCGCGCCGGGCAAGGCCGTGCACTACCGAATGCATCCGGACAACATTGAATGTTTGACAGCGATCCGCGCGGACGTCTGCACGCTGGCGAACAATCACGTGCTCGACTTCGGTCATCGCGGACTGCTCGACACGCTGCGGACCACCGCAGCTGCCGGAATACGCAGCGCCGGAGCGGGTTTGGACGCCGGGCAGGCCTGGCGGCCCGCCGTCGCAGCCCGGACGGTGATCGTGTGCTGCGGCATGCGGTCCAGCGGAATTCCGCCGGCGTGGGCCGCGACGGATCAGCGGCCCGGTGTTGCGTACCTACCGGACGTGACCGACGACGCCGCCGGCGTGATTGCCGAGCGGGTACACGCCACCAAACGGCCGGGCGATACCGCGGTGGTGTCGGTGCACTGGGGTTCGAACTGGGGCTACGACGTGGGTGATGCGCAAATCCAGTTCGCGCATAGGCTGATTGACGCAGGGATCGATCTGGTGCATGGCCATTCGTCGCACCATCCCCGGCCGATCGAGTGGTACCGGGGGAAGCTGATCATGTACGGCTGCGGTGACACCATCGACGACTACGAAGGCATCCCCGGATATGAATCATTCCGGCACGAACTGCGGCTGTTGTACTTCGCGTCGGTCGACGAACGCGCACTGCGGATGGTGCCGATGCGGATGAGACGGATGCGGCTCGAGCGCACACCCGATTCCGATGCCGAATGGCTTCGCGGAAACCTCCAGGACATCAGCCGACGGTTCGGCACCAGGGTGGAAACGGCGCCGGACGGAGTGCTGTTGACCGCCGATTAGCTTTACGAATGGCCAGTACAGTACTTTACGATCGTAAAGTCGGGTGGCGGAATACATAGGCGGTGAGCGTGGTCCTTGGTAAGGCGTCCGAGGCCGCCGACACTCGTACCCGACTCATCGACGCCGCGGTCGACCTGTTCACCCGGCACAGTTACGCCGGCACGTCCCTACAGATGATCGCCGACGAACTCGGGTTCACGAAAGCCGCCATCTACCACCACTTCCGAACGCGCGAACAACTGCTGGCCGCCGTCCTCGAACCCATACTGGACGAACTGCGCGTCGTCGTCGAAGCCGCCGAGGCCAAACGCACCGCGCATGCGCGCGCCGAACACATGCTCACCGGCTACGCGACGCTGGCCGTACGCAACCGAGGGCTTGTCGCAGTGCTTGCCGCGGATCGCAGCGTAGCAACCGCGCTGAGCGAGCGTGCCGAATGGGGTGAACTGATCAGCCGCCAGGTCGCGCTGCTGGCCGATGTCAACTCCGGACCGGGCGGTGAGGTGAAGGCGGCCATGGTGTTCGCAGGCATGGCGGGCGCAGTGGGACCCGCGTGGGGACATTTCGACGACGACGCGTTGCGCGAACATCTGGTGGACGCCGCGCGTCGCACGCTGGGGATGCGGACGCCTCGACGCTCCGGGAAGGAAAGACCATGAAGACGGCTGTCGTCACCGGGGGCGGCTCAGGCATCGGGCGGGCGGTGGCCGATCGGTTGCGCACCGACGGCGCCGCCGGGCTTCATCGACACCCCGATGCTGCGCAGCGCTGAGTCCCGCGGCGTCGTCGGCGACGTGCAAGCGACGATCAACGCCACCCCCGTCCGTCGGATGGGTAAACCTCAAGACATCGCCGCGGTATGTGCCTTCCTGATCTGCGATGAGGCACGGTTACATCACCGGTCAGATCCTCGGTGTCAACGGAGGGCGCAACACCTGACCGGTCGGCGGCTGTGCGACGATCATCGGATGTCAACGCAACCGGCCCATTTCGCCCTGACTGGCGACGGCGGTTACCTGCCGACGTCGTTCGCGCAGAGCCACTGGGGCGATGATCATCTCAACGGTCCCGCCGTTGTCGGACTGGCCGCACGCGAACTCGAAAAGCATGCTGGGTCACCGGACTTCATGCCCGCTCGGTTCACTGCCGACCTGTTCCGGGCCGCACGCAACACCCCGACGACCGTCGATGTCCGCACCGTGCGTGACGGCAGGCGGGTGCGCACCACGGAATGTGATGTGGTGCAGGACGGTAGACCGGTGGCGCGCGCGACGCTGGTGCAGTACCGGCGTTCAGCGCCACCGCCCGGTCGGGAGTGGAGCGCGTCGGTCGCGCGTCCACAGCCGCCCGCACCCGACGATTCGATCCAGCCGTTCGTCGGTAGTGAAGAGGTGGGCTGGACCCGGTCGCCCGCCGCGCACCAGAACGATTCTCGTAAGTGCTTCTTCAACGACGGAATCAAAGTGGTTGCGGGCGAGGAGAACTCGGCCTTCGTCCGAGCCGTCATGCTCGCCGAGTCGACAAGTCTGGTCACCAACCTCGGCACTCGGGGCATCGGGTACATCAATGGGGACCTGACCGCCGCGTTCGCGCGGTTGCCCGTGGACGCCTGGATCGCAATACAGGCGGACTCACACTGGACGTCAGACGGCATTTCGGTAGGTACCGCGACGCTCTTCGATTCGCAAGGCCCGTTCGGGACGGGGATGGTCACCGCGGTTGCCAATCCCGCAGTGCAGATTGACTTTTCGACTCGGCCAACGCTCGTGCAGGGCCTCAACTACGAGTAGCCGGCACCTCAGCACCAGCCCGCGCAGCCGGGCTTGTCGCTTTCACCGAGAGAGTTGCGCTCCGTCGGTTTCCTGGGCACCGGCTCCACGCTGATCGGAGAGCGGGTGACAGGCGTGGGCGGCTTGGCGGTCGGCTCCGGTGCAGGACGCGTCCAGTACGGCTCGTCGTATGTCGGCGCGCTGCCAGTGTCCTCGGGCGGGGGC
>NZ_LZHZ01000030.1 GCF_001667505.1 Mycobacterium sp. ACS1612 | reverse complement strand
CGGCCGGCGAGGCGGCGCGGGGCCGTCCTCTCCCCCCCCGCGCCGGGGGGGGGGGGGGGGCCCCGCGCCCCGGGGGGGGGGGGGGCGGGGGGGGGGCGCCCCCCCCCCCCCCCCCCGCTTCGGGGGTGGGACCGATCAGCTGCACGTCACCTTCACGGTGAACGGCTTGGTGATCATCCCTGCCATCGGGTTCTTGACGTCTGCGCCCGTGGCCTCACCGGTGATGGTGTAGGTGCTGCCGTCGACCTTGACGTCGGCCTTGCCGACCTGCGCGCCCATGGTGCTGGTGACGGCCAACGCGTTTCCGTCGACCGACATGCCCAGCGAGTCGACGGTCGGGGGGTTCGCGTCGGTCATCACGACCGCGAGACCCGCCTGCCCGTTGATCGCACCGCTGGCGACGTTGATCTTGCCGCCCTGCTTGACGCAGGTGACCGACTTGAGATCCAGACCGGAGAGGTCCTTGCCGTCGACCTTGACCTCGGTGCTGCCACCGGTGCTGACCTGGCCGCCGCCCGCGGCCGTGACTGCCGCCGGGCCGCTCTCGTTGTCGGAACAACCGACCATCACGGCGGTGGCGGCGGCCAGCCCGACCACACCCACGACAATTCGATTCATCGAATCTTCCCTTCTCCATACGTCGCCCCGATGGCGTCCGTTGTGGGGTCAGTCAAATTCGCGGCAACGGCTACCGATCCCAAACTTTGTCGGCCTACGCAGGTACGGTTCTTCGGCGATGCGGTCATTCACTGTTGAGGAGCGGCGGGCACGCCTTGGGCGGCGGCAATTCCTCGCCCAGCCCGCGGACTCCATCGACCATGCGGTGGCAGACTTGGTCGGCCTGCACGCCACGGACCCGGCCACGCCGTACCTGTCGCTGTGGGCGCGGCTCAACGGATTCACCGTCGGCGACCTGGACACCGAACTCTACGAACACCGCACGCTGCTCAAGCACCTCGCGATGCGGCGCACCCTGTGGACGGTGCGAGCCGCAGACCTGCCGCTGATCCAGTCCGCGGCCAGCGACCGGGTCGCCGACAACGAGCGCAGGCGCCTGGTCGCCGACGCGCAGAAGGCGGGGATCGCCAAGGACGGCGCCGCGTGGCTGAACACCGCCTGCGCGGCGGTGCTGCGGCACCTCGGCGACCACGGTGCGGCCACCGCGAAGGAACTGCGCGAGGCGCTGCCCGAGCTGGCAGGTCGCTACGACTATGCGCCTGGCAAGCGGTGGGGCGGCGAAACACCTTTGGCGCCAAGGGTTTTGACGGTGCTCTCGGTACGGGGCGACATCGTGCGGGGGCCCAATGACGGCGCATGGACGGTGTCCCGGCCGCAGTGGACGCCGACGGCCGCGTGGTTGCCGTCGGGCGCGGCAGCCGAGGCGCCGGAGTCGGCGCGCGCCGAATTGGTGCGAAGGTGGCTGCGCGCGTTCGGGCCCGCCATCGAGACCGACATCAAGTGGTGGTTCGGCAACACGCTGACGTGGGCGCGGCACGCGCTGCGGGACATCGACGCCGTCGAGGTCGACCTCGACGGCACAGCCGGCTATGCGCTGCCCGACGATCTCGACACCGAACCCGACGTCGAACCGTGGTGTGCGCTGCTGCCGGGTCTCGACGTCACGACGATGGGCTGGTACGGCAGGGAGTGGTATCTCGGCGGGCACCGCGGCCAGGTGTTCGACACCAACGGCAACGGCGGTCCGACGGCGTGGTGGAACGGGCGGATCGTCGGCGGGTGGGGTCAGGACGACGCCGGCCGGGTGGAACTGCGACTACTGGAGAGTGTCAGCCGCGATGCGAAGCGGGCGCTGACCAAGCGGGCCGAGGAGTTGACGGCGTGGCTGGACGGGGTGCGGGTGAGCCCGCGCTTCCCGTCGCCGCTGTCTCGCGGCTAGTTGCCTGTGCATTGGCTCTGCGTCTACGGCGCGGAAATGCGCGAGAGCCGACATCCGTGAGCGTAAAGTCAACGACTCCTCGCCCCGAAAGAGCTCACTTGTCTTTGTCGCGGAGCTGGGCCCACAGCTCACAGCGGCGCTGGGCCCACTCGACGACAACGCCGGTGACCACCGCGGCCACCGATGTCGCAATGAAGAACGTCATAGCCATCAAGCATCGCGTCGGCGACGTTCAGCGTCTGCACAGCTAGCGCTCCATTTGCGCTACCTGCTAGCGGTAACTAGGCGCTGACCTTGCGGCCGCGTTTCGTGGGCTTGGGCCGCGGCACGTCGAGTACCTCGGCGAGAAAATGCCCGGTGTAGCTGTCGGGGTTGACGGCCACTTCCTCCGGCGTACCCGCCGCGACCACCGTGCCGCCGCCTGCACCGCCTTCGGGACCCATGTCGATGATCCAGTCCGACGTCTTGATCACGTCGAGGTTGTGCTCGATGACGATCACCGAATTGCCTTTGTCGACAAGGCCGTTGATCACACCGAGCAACTTGCGGATGTCCTCGAAATGCAGGCCCGTGGTCGGCTCGTCGAGGATGTACACCGTGCGTCCGGTCGACCGCTTCTGCAGCTCGGACGCCAGCTTCACGCGCTGCGCCTCACCGCCGGACAGCGTCGGCGCCGGCTGCCCGAGCCGCACATATCCAAGGCCGACGTCGACCAGCGTCTGCAGGTACCGGTGGATCGAACTGATCGGCGCGAAGAACTCCGCCGCGTCCTCGATCGACATGTCGAGCACCTCGGCGATGGTCTTGCCCTTGTAGTGCACCTCGAGCGTTTCCCTGTTGTACCGGGCGCCCTGGCACACCTCGCACGGCACGTACACATCCGGCAGGAAGTTCATCTCGATCTTGATGGTGCCGTCACCCGAACACGCTTCACAGCGGCCACCTTTGACGTTGAACGAGAAGCGGCCCGGTTGATAACCCCGCACCTTCGCCTCGGTGGTCGCAGCGAACAGTGTGCGGATCTTGTCGAACACCCCGGTGTAGGTGGCCGGATTCGACCGTGGGGTGCGGCCGATGGGCGACTGGTCCACCCGAACCAGCTTGTCGAGCTTGTCCAACCCGGTAACGCGGGTGTGCCTGCCCGGCACCTGCCGCGCGCCGTTGAGCTTGTTCGCCAACACCGAGGCCAGGATGTCGTTGACCAACGTCGACTTGCCGGACCCCGAGACGCCCGTCACCGAGGTCAGCACACCGAGCGGGAACGCCACGTCGATATCACGCAGGTTGTGCTCGCGCGCGCCCCCCACCGTGAGTTGACGCTTGCGGTCGGTCGGCCGCCGGATGGCGGGCACCGCGATCTGCTCCTTGCCCGAAAGATACGCTCCGGTAAGCGAATCCGGGTTGCGCAACAGCTCGTCGTACGGACCGCTGTGCACGATGCGCCCGCCGTGCTCACCGGCGAACGGGCCGATGTCCACCACCCAGTCGGCGTGCGCGATGGTGTCCAGGTCGTGTTCGACGACGATCAGCGTGTTGCCCAAATCCCTCAGCCGGATCAACGTTTCGATCAGCCGGCGGTTGTCGCGCTGGTGCAGGCCGATGGACGGCTCGTCGAGCACGTACAGCACGCCGACCAGTCCCGAGCCGATCTGGGTGGCCAGCCGAATGCGTTGCGCCTCACCGCCGGAGAGCGTGGCCGCCGCCCGCGACAACGACAGATAGTCAAGCCCGACATCCAACAGGAAGCCCAGCCGCGACTGGATCTCTTTGAGCACCTGCCCAGCGATCGCCTGCTCGCGTGGCCCCAGTGTCAGCGCATTGAGGAACCGCGAACAATCGGCGATCGACAGTTCCGCGACCTCGGCGATGGACTTGTGCTCACTGTCCGCCGCCAGCGTCACCGCCAGAATCTCCGGCTTCAGCCTGGTGCCCGCGCACTCCGGGCACGGAACGTCGCGCATGAAGCCCTCGTAGCGTTCCTTCATCTGCTCGGAGTCAGTCTGCTCCATCTTGCGTTGCAGAAACGCCATCACGCCTTCGAAATCGGCGTAGTAGGAACGGGTTCGGCCGTACCGGTTGCGATACCGCACGTGCACCTGCTCGTCGCAGCCCTCGAGAATCGCCCTGCGAGCCTTGGCGGGCAGCTTCTTCCACGGGGTATCGACGTCGAAACCGAGTTGGTCGCCGAGGCCCGCCAGCATCCGGGTGAAGTACTCGGCGGTCTGCCCCATCGACCACGGCGCGATGGCACCCTCGGCGAGCGTCAGGTCCGGGTCCGGCACGACGAGGTCCGGGTCGACCTCCTTCTTGATACCGAGTCCAGTGCACTCGGGGCACGCGCCGTACGGCGAATTGAACGAGAACGACCGTGGCTCCAGGTCGTCGACGGCCAACGGGTGGCCGTTCGGACAGGCCAGTTTCTCGGAGAAGCGCTGTTCGCGATGCGGGTGGTCGTCCTCGCGGTCGACGAACTCGAGCACCACGATGCCGTCGGCCAGGTTCAGCGCCGTCTCCACCGAGTCGGTCAACCGCTGCTTGGCACTGGCCTTGACGGTCAGGCGGTCGACGACCACCTCGATATCGTGTTTCTCCTGCTTCTTCAGCTTCGGCGGGTCGGTCAGCGAATGCACCACCCCGTCGACCCGCACACGGCTGTACCCCTGCGAATTGAGCTTGTCGAACAGGTCGACGAACTCGCCCTTGCGGGTGCGCACCACCGGTGCCAGCACCTGAAACCGCAGCCCCTCGTCCATGGCGAGCACTTGATCGACGATCTGCTGCGGGGTCTGGCGGGCGATCCGCTCACCGCACACCGGGCAGTGCGGCGTGCCGGCCCGCGCATAGAGCAGCCGGAGGTAGTCGTACACCTCGGTGATGGTGCCGACGGTCGAGCGCGGGTTGCGGTTGGTGGACTTCTGGTCGATGGACACCGCGGGCGAGAGACCCTCGATGAAGTCGACGTCGGGTTTGTCCATCTGGCCGAGGAACTGCCGCGCGTACGCGGACAGCGACTCGACGTACCGGCGCTGCCCTTCGGCGAAGATCGTGTCGAACGCCAACGACGACTTACCGGAACCGGACAATCCGGTGAAAACGATCAGTGCGTCGCGTGGTAATTCAAGATCAATGCTCCGCAGATTGTGCTCACGCGCACCCTTGATGATCAGGCGGTCTGCCAACTGCCCTCCCCGCTCTTCGCGCAAGCGCTCATCGCCGTCCTTCCCGCAGACAGAAGTCATGCCCATGCTATGTCCCACCACCGACAAGTTCGCGGGCGCTGTCCGCCGCTTGTAGCGTGAGCAGCATGACAACCGTCGATGACAACTACACCGGCCACGTCGAACCCCGAACCGCGGCGCGGCGCACGCTGCCCGGCGCGTCGATCGTGAAGGTCTCCGTGGGCCCGATGGACAACAACGCTTACCTGGTCACGTGTTCCCAGACCGGCGAGACGCTACTCATCGACGCCGCCAACGACGCCGAGATCCTGCTCGAGCTGATCGAGCGGTACGCGCCCAAGCTGTCCCTGATCGTCACCAGCCACCAGCATCAGGATCATTGGCTTGCGCTCGAGCAGGTCGCCACGGCCACCGGGGTGCCGACCGCCGCACACCAGCTCGACTCCGGACCGTTGCCGGTCAAGCCGCAGCGCACGCTGGCCCACGGCGACACCGTCGAAATCGGCAAGCTGTCCTTCGACGTCATCCACCTGCAGGGTCACACCCCTGGTTCGGTGGCGCTGGCCCTGGATGGTGCCGACGAGGCCACCCATCTGTTCACCGGCGACTGCCTCTTCCCCGGCGGTGTCGGCAAGACGGGGAAGAAAGACGACTTCGAGACGCTGATCGGCGGCGTCACCAGCCGGGTGTTCGACGTCTACGGCGATTCGACTGTCGTCTACCCAGGCCACGGCGACGACACCACCCTCGGCGCGGAACGCCCGCATCTCGACGAGTGGAAGCAGCGCGGCTGGTAGCCGTCCAGGCTCACCACGCGACGGGGAGCCGCTTGATGCCGTGGATGAACGCCGAGTGCAGGATCGCCGGCTCCTCCACCGCGACGATGTCGGGAATCTGACGGTGCAGTTCTTCGAACAGCACCCGGATCTCCCGACGGGCGAGGTTCGCGCCGAGGCAGAAGTGTGCGCCGCCGCCGCCATAGCCGACGTGCGGGTTGGGATCCCGGGTCACGTCGAAGAGCCACGGGTTGTCGAACTTGGCTTCGTCGCGGTTGCCCGAGTTGTACCAGAGCGAGACCTTGTCCCCCGCCTTCATCTCTATGCCGTGCATCTCAATGTCCTGAGTTAGGTTGCGCCGCATGAAGATAACCGGCGTCGCCCACCGCACGCTCTCCTCGACGGCGGTGGGCGCGACGGCGTCGAAGTCGGCCCACCACTTTTCGCGTTCCTCGGGATAGCGGGTCAGCGCCACCATGCCGTGGCTGATCGCGTTGCGGGTGGTTTCGTTTCCCGCCGCCGACAACAGGATGAAGAAGGACGCGATCTCACTGGACGTCAGCCGCTCCCCGTCGACCTCGGCCTGCACCAAGCTCGTGGTGAGGTCGTCGTGCGGATCCGCTCGTCGTTGCTCGGCGAGTCGCATGGAGTAGTCGGCCATTTCGACCACCGTCGTCACCACCTCGGCGAATTCGCCGGACACCTCGTCGTCGCCAACGCCCAATATCACTGTGGTCCAGTGGAAGACCTTCTCCTCGTCTTCCTCCGGGATGCCCATCATGTCGCAGATCACCTGCAGCGGTAGCGGGCTGGACGCCTCGGCGACGAAGTCGGCTTCGCGGTTCGGATGGTTGGCCACCATGTCGGTGACGATTGCCCGCGCCCGGTCCCGCACGCTCTGCTCGATGCGGGCCACCACCTTCGGCGTGAAGGCCCGGTTGACGATCTTGCGCAGCCGCAGGTGCCGGGGGTCGTCCAGGTTGATCATCGACCCGGCGAACTCCGCGGTCTCGGGCGGCACGTCGTTGAGTGACGTGCTCGTCGGTATCGAACTGAAGATCTCCGGGTGACGACTGGCGTGGTGAATGTCGTCGAACCGGGTCAGAGCCCAATGGCCGGCGCCCGACGGGAACCCCGCGACCTCCGTCACCTCGAAGAACGCAATCGGCGACTCGCGTCGTAACGTGGCGAACGCGCCATCGCGGAGGTCGTCGTCGCGGGCCCAGAACTCGAGCGATGCCAGGTCGATATCGGCGAGTGGGACCTCAGGAGGCGGGACGCCGTTCTCGCGACGTGCGATTCCGACCCGGTGCAATGTCGACGTCATAATTGGCCCTCCCGCCACTTGGAGTGTCCCACCGCAGACCCGGAATGAGGAGAATTTGAGTGAGCCAGCTGACGGTCGACTGTGCGGGCAACGCTAGATTGCCTGTGAGCCGACGAGGACGAAAGGGCAGACATGAACACCGCACAGTTTGAGAAGGCCAAGAACGGCGCCGGATTCATCGCCGCACTGGACCAGAGCGGCGGCAGCACGCCCAAGGCGTTGAAGCTCTACGGCATCGGTGAGGACGCCTACTCCGGCGACGAGCAAATGTTCGACCTGGTGCACGAGATGCGGACCCGCATCATCACCAGCCCCGTTTTCGACGGAGACCGCATCATGGGCGCGATCCTGTTCGAGATGACGATGGACCGCACCATCGACGGCAGGCCGTCCGCGGATTACCTGTGGAACGTGAAGAACATTGTGCCGTTTCTGAAGATCGACAAGGGCCTGGCCGAGGAGAAGGACGGCGCCCAGGTGATGAAGCCGATGCCTGGCCTCGACGCGCTGCTGGATCGCGCCGTCGAGAACGGCGTGTTCGGCACCAAGGAGCGCTCGGTCATCAAGTTGCCCGGCACAGGCCTCGATGCGGTCGTCGAGCAGCAGTTCGAGGTGGCCCAGCAGGTGTTGGCCAAGGGCCTGGTGCCGATCATCGAGCCCGAGGTCGACATCCACAGCCCGCGCAAGGCCGAGGCCGAGGATCAGCTGAAGGGCGGTCTCCTGGACGGCGTCAACAAGCTCGGCGACGATCAGGCCGTCATGCTCAAGCTGACCCTGCCCGACACCGACAACCTGTATGCCGAACTGGTCGCGCATCCCAAGGTGGTTCGGGTGGTGGCTCTGTCCGGGGGTTACAGCCGCGACGAGGCATGCGAGAAGCTCGCGCGCAACAACGGTGTGATCGCCAGCTTCTCGCGCGCGCTGACCGAAGGGCTCACCGCGCAGCAGAGCGATCAGGAGTTCAACTCGACGCTGGATTCAGCGATCGCCGAGATCGCGAAGGCGTCGAGTACGTAACAGCCCCTATCAGGGGGTGGTGTGGACGATGAGCACGTCAGTCTTCGACCGGCGTGCCACGTTGGCAGGCACCGAACCGAGCAACCGCCCGGCAATGGTGCTCAGGCCGACGTTGCCCACCACGAGCAAATCGGCGTTGACTTCCGCCGCCAGGTCGACCAGCGCGTCCACGGGGGCCCCGACGACCGCCTTCTCTTCGACGTTCTTCGCGCCTGCCGCCGCCGCGCGGTCCCTGGCCTCACGCAGGATGGCGTAGATCGGCGCGTTGCCGGCCATCTTGTAGCCCTCGTCCTTGAGTACGTCGGCCGCGCGCTGATCCTCACTCTGGGGGAAGTAGGCGGTCGCGACGATCACCGTCGCATCCGACCCGGCGGCGATCTGGCCGGCCTTGTCCACCGCGCGCAACGACGAATCTGATCCGTCCGTGCCGACGACGATGGTGGTGTAGCCGCTCATCCAAATCCTCCCAGTGTCAGTTACAACGCCACCCGAGACAGTAACCCTTTGCCCGTTGACCAGGGGCGCGATTCACGACACCTGATGGTAACCGTGGGTTAGGTCGCAAGCGCACCATAAGTGATGGATGCGACGCGGTTGCTGACTCGAACGACCGTGTCGCAACGGCATTGCCGACGTGATGCAGATCAAACATCTGAACGCACCACGGCCACAACGGAAGTCGGCGACTGGTCCTACGACACCGTCAAAATCTGAGGTGATAGCGGTCTTTCGCGAGCGCGCAGCGTAATCACGGGTTACGGTTTTGCCGTCACCGAGAGGGGTACGGGGGGCGTGGAGATCTCAATCACATCATCGCGCCTTGCGCGCAAACAGCCGCGAGTCGAGGCCGGGGTCGGACGGTGTGACCCGGTGCTCGTCGCCGTGTTCGCTGTTGCGGTATGCGCGGCGGGCGCAGCCAGACCGTCGCTGTGGTTCGACGAGGCCGCCACGATCTCGGCCTCCACCCGACCGGTGCCCGAACTGTGGGGCCTGCTGCAAAACATCGACGCGGTGCACGGGCTGTACTACTTCCTGATGCACGGCTGGTTCACCCTGTTCCCGGCGACCGAGTTCTGGACACGACTGTCGAGTTCCCTTGCGGTCGGCCTCGCGGCGGCGGGCGTTGTCGTTGTGGGAAAACAGTTTTCGACTCGCGCGGTCGCGGTGTGCGCCGGTGTGACGTTCGCCATCCTGCCCCGCATCACATGGGCGGGCATCGAAGCCCGGTCGTACGCGCTGACCGCCGCGGCGGCGGTGTGGCTGACGGTGTTCGTGGTCTTCATCGCACGGAGGAACACCGCGACGCTGTGGCCGCTGTACGCAATGGCCGTCGCGGTCTCGACCGTTCTCAACGTGTTCATGGTGCTGATGGTTCTGGTGCACGCGATGGTGGTGCCGATCGTCGCGGGGAACAGGGCGACGGTCGTGCGGTGGGCGGCCGCGGCGACGGTGGGGGTGCTGGCCGTCGCGCCGTTCCTGTTGTTCTGCCGCACCCAGATCGCGCAGGTCGGATGGATCTCCCCGATCGGGGCCGGAACCTTGGCCGAAATCGTGCAGGAGCAGTACTTCGACCACAGCGTCGGTTTCGCGGTGCTGGCTGGCATGGTGCTGGCGGGCGGGCTCGTCGTGCGGCGTCGGTGGGCACCGGGTGACCGACACCTCGCGGGCATCGCGATCGCGTGGATCGTGCTGCCGACCATGGTGGTGGTGCTGTATTCGGTGGTGGCCCAACCCGTCTACTACCCGCGGTATCTCTGCTGCACCACGCCGGCGATGGCGCTGCTGTTGTCGGTCTGCGTAGTGAGCCTGTTTCGCACCCGCGAGCGCGCCGCGGCGGTGTTGGCGACGTTCGCGCTGGCGGCCACCCCGAATTATCTGTTGGCGCAACGCGGGCCGTACGCAAAGGAAGGCATGGACTTCAGTCAAGTCGCTGATGTCGTGACCGCGCACGCCTCCCCAGGCGACTGCCTCATCCTCGACAACACCACATCATGGAAGCCGGGTCCGATCAGGCCGTTGACCGCTGCGCGACCCGCCGCCTACCAGAAGCTCGTCGACCCGGGACGCGGCACGCGGGCGCCCGAACGCAACCGATTGTGGGACGCGCACCTCGGCATCTGGGCTGTCGCCGATCAAGTGAGGCGCTGCACGGTGCTGTGGACGGTGTCCGAACGCGACGGCGCCGTGCCCGACCGAGAGAGCGGTCCCGGCCTGGATCCCGGCCCCCGACTGAAGCGGGCACCGGCGTATCAGGTGCCGGAGCGGATGGGTTTCCACATCGTCGAACGGTGGCAGTTCAACTTCGCTCAGGTGGTGAAGTCGACCCGTTGAGGGGTAACCGTCCGGTGTGACCGCCGCCGACTTCGTCCCCGACAGCCGCGACCTCGCCATCCTGGCCGAGGCTTCGCATGGTTGCAAGGGCTGCGACCTCTTCCTCAACGCCACCCAGACGGTGTTCGGCGCGGGTGCGCGGGATGCGGAGATGATGCTCGTCGGTGAGCAACCGGGCGATCAGGAGGACAAGGCGGGCGCCCCGTTCGTGGGGCCAGCGGGCAGGCTGCTGGACAAGGCGCTCGCCGCGGCGGGCGTCGACAGGGACCGGTTGTACGTCACCAACGCGGTCAAACACTTCAAGTTCGCCCAGGCCGAGCGCGGTAAGCGCCGGATTCACAAGACCCCGAGCCGCACCGAGGTGGTGGCGTGCCGGCCCTGGCTGTTCGCGGAGATGATGTCGGTCGAACCGGACGTGGTGGTGCTGCTCGGCGCGACGGCAGCGAAATCGTTGATGGGCAACGACTTTCGATTGACTCAGCACCGAGGCGAAGCGTTGCACCTCCCCGAGACCGAGGATCTCGATCCGCGGGTGGCCGTGACGGTGCATCCGTCCTCTGTGCTGCGCGGTCCGCCTGAGGACAGGGAGAAGGCGTTCGAGGGGCTGGTGTCGGACCTGCGGTTCGCGGCCGGGTTGCTGCGCGGCTAGTACAGGTCGACGCGACGGTCGTCGAACAGGTGAACGTGTTCGGTCAACGTCTTGTCGTGTGTGGCGGTCAGGTCGACATCGGCGACGGCCATCGCCGCGCCAGGGCCCGCCGAGGCGACGACCCACCCGTCCGGGTCGATGATCGCGGTGCCCTCGGTCCACGGCTGGCCGCGCTCGACGCCCGTGCGGTCACAACACGCGACGGCGATCTTGTTGGTTCTGGCCGTCGACATGGCGGTGATCACCTCGCCGGGACGCTCCCCCTCTGGCCGCGGGAACAGCGGCCAGTTCACCGGGGCGGCGATCAGTTCCGCACCGTCGAGTGCCACCCGTCGGGTCAACTCGCCGAACTCGATGTCATAGCAGACCATGACCGCGATCGCGCCGTGCCGGGTCTTGGTGACCGGCGGCAGCACGCCACCCGGAGTGAAGATGAGCTTCTCGCGGTCCCACAGGTGCGTTTTGCGATACGTGGCGACCACCCCGCCTGCGTCGACCATGACCGCAGTGTTGTACAGCCGGTCGTCGTCGCCGAGTTCGCAGACGCCCGCGATGACGATCGAGTCGCCTGCGACCGCAGACCAGTTGGCGAACATCGGGTGGGTGGGTGTCACCGCGACCGCCCGCGCCTCTTCCGCATCGGCGAACATGTATCCGGACGTGGCAAGCTCGGGAAGCACCACGATGTCGGCGTCTGCGGACACCGCCTCACGAATCTGCTCCTCGATCAACTCCGTGTTGGCGGCCAACTCGCCGATCTTCGGGTCGATCTGGCAGCACGCGATCCTGACCATGGTGGGAGGTTACGTCAAGACGGCCCGTCGCGAGCATTGGACAGATTGTCCACGACATCGTCACCGGTTGGACATCTCCGCCATGGCGCAGCAGCGCGGTGCGGCGCAAGGTATGACGCGTGGAATCTCCCGCCGCCAGCAGGATCGAAACGCGGTCCATCGACTACGTTCCCGACGACGAACGTCACGGCAAGGTCAGCCACCAGGGCCCGTTCTGGTTCGTCGGGAACTTCCAGCCCTTCACGCTGGCGCTCGGGTTCGTCGGCCCGAGCCTCGGACTGTCACTGTGGTGGAGCATTGTCGCGGGCATCGCAGGCGTCGCGTTCGGCACCCTCTTCATGGCCTTTCACGCCACCCAGGGACCGGTGCTCGGGCTTCCGCAGATGATCCAGTCCCGCGCGCAGTTCGGGTTTCGCGGTGTGCTGCTTCCGCTGATCGGCACGTTGTTCACGTTCGTCGGCTTCAACGTAGTCGACGTCGTGATCATCAAATCGGGTCTGCAGTCGATCTTCGGCTGGAACCCGGTCGTAGTGGCTGCGGCCATCACGGTGATCGCGGCACTGCTCGCCATCTTCGGACACGATCTGCTGCACAAGTCGTTCCGAATCCTGTTCTGGATTTCGTTGCCGCTGTGGGTCATTCTGACCGTCCGCGTGTTGTTCGGTGGCGTCGAAGGTGGGCCGCCGACCGCGACGGCGTTTTCCTGGGTCGGCTTCCTGGCGCAGTTCGGTGTCGCGGCCTCGTACAACATCACCTATGCGCCGTACGTCTCCGACTACAGCCGCTACCTGCCCCGCGACACCAAACCGGCCTCGATCATCGCCTCGGTGTTCATCGGGGCTGCCGGTTCGCCCGCCTGGTTGATCCCGATCGGGGCGTGGATGGCGACGTATCTCGGCGCCAGTGACGCGTTGGCGGGCATCAACGAGACCGGTAATGCGGCGGCGTGGCATCTCGGAGGCGTGCTCGCGATCGTGTCCACGCTGGTGCTGGTGGCCACCATGGGCCTGAATGCCTACAGCGGAATGCTCACGGTGGTAACGGCTTTGGACTCGCTGCGGCCAGTTCGGCCCACCCGACGTCTGCGCGTGGTGACGATCGTCGTGCTGGCTGTCGCATGGTTCGTGATGAGCTTGCTGCTGACCAACGCGACGACGGCGCTCAACACCACGCTGCTGATCATGCTCTACCTGCTGGTGCCGTGGA
This sequence comes from Mycobacterium sp. ACS1612, assembly GCF_001667505.1. Taxonomy (GTDB): domain Bacteria; phylum Actinomycetota; class Actinomycetes; order Mycobacteriales; family Mycobacteriaceae; genus Mycobacterium. Next base: position 3,009 of record NZ_LZHZ01000030.1, on the reverse strand, counting down.
CCGCGGTGAACCTCACCGACTACTTCTTCGTGCGGCGCGGTCACTACGCGATCGCAGACCTGTTCACCCCCGACGGGATCTACGGGGCATGGTCGTGGCGGGGTATCACCGCGTTTCTGGTTGGCATCCTCGCAGAGATCCCGTTCGTGGTGCTGCCGTTCTTCACCGGCCCGGTCGCGGCGGCGATGGGCGATGTCGACATCGCGTTCGCCGTCGGACTGCTGGTCTCCGGTGTCGTCTACGTGCTGCTCACCCGGTCTCTGGACGTCACGCACGAGTTGGCGCTGATCGAGGCGGACCCCGAACACGCGGACCCGGTCAGCTAGCAGCCCCACGCGGCAGGCGGTATCCCTGCGATACAGCAGGCGACACCCAATACCAGCCGTGCGGTGCGGGGGCGCCCGATCGCCGTTCCACCGGCCGTTTCAGTCATCGTCGTCGAACTCGGCGCCGTGAAGAAGTCGAGACGCAAACCCCGCGAACATCGTCAGCCGTACAGTTCCTCGAAGCGCTGGATCGACCGCTCGATATCGCCCTTCACAGCTCGCGCCGCCGCCGCGCCGATCGGCCCGAACAGCGGCCTGCCACCGAGATCGAGTTCGAACGTGAACGACGACCCCGAGGCCGTCGGCGCGACCGTCATCCGCAACCCGTACTTCGTGCCGCCGACGCCCTCGCCGGTCATCTCGAGTAGCCGCGGCGGATCGACGTCCCGCACCGTCCATGTGACGCGGTTGCGCAAACCTTTCGCCCCCGCGACGCCGACCAGCGTCACGCCGTTGACGAGTTCGGCCGGTAGCTCGCCGCGCCACCCCTGGTGCATGACCAACCAGTCACCGAGCTCGGCCAGATTGGAGGCATGCGCCCAGGCATCCTCTGGCGGCAGGGAAAGGTCGCGGGACAACTCGAGTTTCGCCACGTGCGTCTACCAGTCCGGCTTTCGATAGACCAGCCAGCGCATCTCGATCGGGCTCTGCTCACGCGGCACGTCGAATACGTCGCGTCCGCTGACCCAATCCGCGTACCAACTGGTCGGCGGCCAGCCACCCTCCGGAAGATTCGCCATCTCGTACTCGTAGACGGAGTCGTCGGACACCAGGCGCAGCGCTAGACCGGACGCCGCCGAGGACAACTCTTGCACGGTGAAAATCGTTGTGTAGCACTGCTGTCCGAGTTCGCGGGCACCGTCGTCAGGCGTATATCCGGGCTTGGCGAGGAAGATGTTGAACACCAGATGCCCGCCCGCGACCAGGCACTGGGTGGCCAATTCGAACACCGCGCGCAACTGCTGTGCCGACCGGAAGTCGGATACCACCTCGGAGAGCAGTATCAGGTGGTAGTCGCGGCGCAGGTCGTCCTCGGTAGAGAAGATGTCGCGTTCGATCACCCGCACGTCGAGCGATTCCTTCGCGGCCTCGGCCCGGATGATCTCGGCGAACTTCGGGGTCATCTCCACCACATCGACCGGATGGCCGCGTCGGGCGAGGGCCAGCGTGTTGCGGCCGGTGCCCCCACCGATGTCGAGGACCCGGTGCGTCGACGGATCGGGTGCCTGGCCGGCCAGCGCCCACACCCGCGCATCCGGTTCGGTCCCGAACAGTGGTGGTTTGCGCGTGCTGATCCAGTTCTCGTAGGCACCCTCGACCGTCCACCATTCGGCCCTGACGTGATAGTTGAGCACGGTCCCGACGGGTGCGTCGTAGGTGATCACGATGTTGGATCGCGGCGATTTCGCGTATGCCTCCGCCAGTTGGCCCTCGAGGACTTCCCGGACGTGAGCCATCTGCTCGGCGGTGAACGGGCGGCCCAGCGTCGCGAACAGTGTCTCGCACAGCGATACGTACTGGTCGATCATGCCGGGAACGGCGGGCAGAGTGATCTTTCCATCGACGACCGACCGTCGGTGCAGTCGCCGGGTGATCGCGTCGCGAATGGCGGGGTTGACCGAGCGAACTTGTGGATTGTCCATCTCCGCAAACGTTAGGTAAGCCGCGCCGGCTGCGCGCGACTTTCGGTATCTAGTCGGTCATCGGGACGCCGAGGGCATCGCCGCCCCGCTATGGGTTGGGCTGCGGCGGCGGAAACACGGGAAGGCCGACGGGCCCTGGGGTAGCCGGCGGTTGGCCGTTCGGATCCTCGAGTCCAGCGGTCCCGCCCATCGTGGCGACCTCTACCCCGGCGCTCTCGAGTGCGGTTCCCGTATTAGCGGTGATGCCGAATGGCGACAGCTCACCGGCGGACGAGGCGGGCGGGCGGTGTCCGTACGGGTCTACCTCGGTGGCCGGTTCGCCCATGCTGCCGATTATCACCCCCGGCCCGAAACCCTGCGTTTGAAAGCCCGGGGGTCCGGCATACGGCCCGATTCGCGGCGACACCACTCCGAGCCGTGATCCCGGCATACCGACGACGACCTGCCCCGAGTTCGCGTTGGTGGCAACGAAGACTCCTCGGGCGTCGGTCTGCGCCGGCGGGGTGTACGGAGCGAACTCCTGCGAAAAATCCTGCATGAAGAGCGGTTTCCCGGGATTGCCCGGTACGAACAGCTGCGGTACCGGGTAGCCGGGGATTGGCGGCGGTGGCGGCGGCTCTGCCTCCGCGGTGGCCGAAGTGAGTAGGGCGGCGGCGCACACACAGATGGCTGATGCAATGGCGTTGCGGCGGAATCGGATTCGTAAACCCACGGACTCTGTCCCCCTGTTCTCAAATCTTCATGGGATCGCCGTAAACGGCTAACCCGGTATGCGTCAGTGCTGTCGCGACACGTAGATAGGCATAGGACCGCAAAGTGACGTCGCCTCCACAAGCGTCGGCTTTGATATGGATGTTGTCGAGGTCCAGCATCGCGCGGCCATCAGGCGACAGGGCCATATTCGACATCGGCACTTCCACGATGACGCCGGGCTGTATCGTCGTCTGAACGAAGCCCGCTCCGCCTCCTGCAGCTCCTAAGTTGTCTGAAGCGCCGACGGGGTTGATCACTTCACCGCCGACACCGGCATTGCCCCCGCC
>NZ_LZHZ01000029.1 GCF_001667505.1 Mycobacterium sp. ACS1612 | reverse complement strand
ACTGAAGTAGCCAAGATCCGGCACATCGACCAGCTTGTAGTCGATCACCGGCGGCCGCTGCACCCGACCGTCGGTCATCACGGCGCCCGCCTCGGTGGAGCCATAACCATCGGACAGGTGAAGGTCCAGCAGTGTTTCGACGAAGGTCTTCATCTCGTCTGAGATCGGCGCCGACCCGGTCATTGCCGAAACGAACCGTCCGCCGAGAAGATTTTGGCGGAGGTCGGCGAGAACGTCCGCTTCGACCGCCCAGCGGTCCGCACCGTCGGCCGCGCGCTTGTCGACCTCGCTCTGGTAGTGCTGGTAGATCATGTCCCAAATCCGCGGAACGAAGCTCAGCTGGGTCGGGCGGACCAACGCCAGATCCTCGAAGAACGTCGAAAGATCGCTTCTGGCAACGAAATACCCGGTGCCGCCCGCGCCGAGGGTGGCATACAGGATGCCGCGGCCCATCATGTGGCTCATCGGCATGAAGTTCAGGGTGATCGACGGTGTTGCGCCCTTGTTGCCCCATGCCGCCGTGCTGGACCGGCGCCACGCGGTCTTGACCGCGCTGGTGAGGTACATCGCCCCCTTGGGAGTGCCGGTGCTGCCGGAGGTGTAGATGAGCAACGCCAAACTGTCCTGCTCGCCGGAGTCGAAAGCCGGTGGTGACGACAGCCCTTGGCCGCGGGTTATCAGGTCGGCCAAAGTCTCGACGACAACCGGTGTTTCGGCGAGCCGAGCGGTCGCTACTTCGAGCGCCTCCCGGTGGTCGTCGGATTCGGCGTGGTAGTCGAACACCACCAGTCGCTCCGGCAGATGACCGGTCAGCATGACTTCGACGGCGTCTTCGAGGAAATCGACACTCGACGCGATCGCCACCGGTTCGGTCTCGGCCGCGATGGGCCGCAGTTGGGTCACCGGCGCACTGGTCTGAAGCGGCACTGAGACGGCGCCGAGATGCAGCAACGCCATGTCGATGGTGGTGTAGTCGATGCTCGTGAACCCGAGGATCGCGACGCGGTCACCCGGTTGAACCGGGCTGTGCGTCAGCGCGGCAGCGACAGCATCAACGCGGTCGGACAACTCGCGATAGGTGATGGTGTCGAAGCGGGGGAGCAGCGACACCGAGGTGCGACCCGTCGCGGGGTCGGTGACGAACTCGACGGCGCGCTGGCCCAGCGCGGGGCGGTCCGCGTAGCCGTCGAGCACGGCCCGAACTATCTGCGGCAGCGGCAGATCGGCTGCTTCGATCGCGTGGGCGACGGACTCGCTCGGTCGGGCATCGGCGAACTGCTGGTCAGTGGCATACAAATCGGCGATGCGGCTCTCGAGCCGCTCCTCCTGGGTAATAGTCGACATCAGTAATCCTCAGCAAATCGCAGGAAGTGTTGGCGCAACGCCGCGCCTAGAGGAAGATACGTTAGCGGAGCTAACATTATTCCGCCGTCGGCTGTCAGTTCGCTGTGAAAGCTGTGATAGCTGTCACCGGATGGCGGGAGGGCTCCGCATTGGCGGGTTATTGACGGTTATGCAGGCTTGGCCGGGGGTACTCGCGCGAGAAGAACTTAGGAGGAGAGCCATGACTGACACGCGTGTTCGGCCCCGTGGCGGACGGATGACCATGCCGCGCAGCCGCGGTGCGATGAGCGGTTTCCTGTTGATCTTGTTGGGTGCCTGGGGTGCGCTCATTCCGTTCGTCGGGCCCTATTTCAACTTCGCATTCGCACCGGATCAGGAGTGGTTCTGGACGACGCAACGCGGGTGGCTGGAAGTCCTACCCGGTGTTGTGACGGCTCTCGGCGGTCTGCTGTTGCTGGTCTCGGGCAATCGCGCAACGGCGATGTTGGGTGGTTGGCTGACCGTGCTCGCCGGCGCGTGGTTTGTCGTTGGCCGCGCGCTGGCCGGGCCACTGGGCATCGGCGAAGTCGGCGCTCCGGTGGCGAATACCGAAACCAAGCGGGTCTGGCTCGAGCTGACCTTTTTCTACGGCCTCGGGGCGCTGATCATCTTCTTGGGTGCGCTTGCATTGGGGCGGTTGTCGGTTCGCAGCGCGCGGGATATCGCGTATGCGCAGCGCGACGTTGCCGCGTATGACGAACGACCGGTTGCCAATTACAGCGACGCCGCTGCGGTCCAGCCTGCGCCGTCTGACGAGGTGACGCAGATCCAGCCGACAGGCACCGCCACGGCCGAACGGCCACGGACGGCCACGGCCGAACGGCCGCGCCGCGGATGGCGTGACATGTTTTCCGGTGGGCGCCGGCGACCGGTCCATCACTAGTCGCCTGAAACAGGATTCCCGGTCGTAACTTCCCCTGATAAGCGACCGGGAATTCTGTTTCTTCGCACAGCTTCCTGGGCCTGCTGCACCCGCGAAGTCAGTCCGACCTTGTTGTAGACGTGGCGCAGATATGACTGCACTGTGCGAGGGGACACGAAAAGCCTTGCGGCGATGTCCTTGTTCGCTAGCCCTTCACCGACCAGACGCACGACGTCGAGTTCGGTGGGCGTGAGTGAATCCCATCCACTCGACGGCCGTTTGCGCTCACCTCGCCCGCGCAGCGCATAGGCGACCGCTTCACGCCGAAGAAAAGGGACACTTTGCGTCTGTCCGCGCGAACGAGGTCACCCCGTGTAGGCCATGACGTGCTTGATGCGGGTGTAGTCCTCGAACCCGTAGGCCGACAGGTCCTTACCGTGCCCGGACGACTTGAAGCCGCCGTGCGGCATCTCGGCCACCAACGGAATATGTGTGTTGATCCAGACGCAGCCGAAGTCCAGCGCGGCCGAAACCCGAAGTGCGCGTGACACATCGCGTGTCCACACCGACGACGCCAACCCGTACTCCGTGCCGTTGGCCCACTGGATCGCCTCCTCCTCGTCGGAGAACGACTGCACCGTGATAACCGGGCCGAAGATCTCGTTCTGGATCAGCCGGTCGTCCTGACGCAGCCCGCCGATCACCGTCGGCTCGACGTAGAAACCCTCGTCGCCCTGGCGTTGTCCACCGACGGCGACCTTGGCGTGCGACGGCACCTCGCCCAGGAAGCTCAGCACCCGCTGAAGCTGATTGGCGTTGTTCACCGGGGGCACCCAGGCGTCTTCGTCGTCTGCCGGCTTGCCGTATGTCGTCGTCGCGTTGCTTGCCTGCTCGGCAAGCGCATCGGTGAGGTCGGACGCCACCGACGCCCGCGCCAGCACGCGGGTGGCCGCCGTGCAGTCCTGGCCCGCGTTGAAGTAGCCTGCGGTCGCGATCCCCTCAGCGGCAGTGGCGATATCGCTGTCGTCGAACACGATGACCGGCGCCTTGCCGCCGAGTTCCAAATGCGTGCGCTTCAGATTGCCGCCCGCGCTGACCGCAACCGCGCGGCCTGCGGCCACCGAACCGGTGATCGACACCATCTCCGGTGTCGGATGGGCGACCACCGCCGCTCCCGTATTCCGGTCGCCGCAAACGACATTCAGCACGCCCGGCGGGAAGTGCCGCGCCGCGATCTCGGCGAGCATCACCGTGCTGACCGGCGTGGTGTCGCTGGGCTTGATGACGACGGTGTTGCCCGCCGCCACAGCGGGGACGAACTTCCAGATCGCCATCATCATCGGGTAGTTCCACGGCGCCACCTGGCCGACCACGCCGACCGGTTCACGGCGGATCCACGACGTGTGGTTCTCCATGTACTCGCCTGCCGACTTGCCCTCCAACATCCGCGCCGCACCCGCGAAGAACCGGATCTGGTCGACCATCGGCGGGATCTCTTCGGCCATGGTGACGTGGTTGGGCTTGCCGGTGTTGCGGCCCTCGGCCTCGACGAGAGCCTGCGCGTTCTTCTCGACGTCGTCGGCGAAGTCCAGCAGCGCCTTCTGCCGGTGAGACGGTGTGGTGCGCTTCCAGTCGGCGAACGCCTTCGACGCCGCGGCGTAGGCGTTGTCGATGTCGGCCTCGTTGGAAATCGGCGCGGTGGCGTATTCCTCACCGGTGGTCGGGTCGACCAGTGGCATCGTCGCGCCGCTCACGGAGTCGACGAGTTCGCCGCCGATGAAATTCTGAACCTTGGTCATTGCAACTCCTGTCTTTCAGAGGTCGGCCAAGACGAGGGCGAGGACGTCGAGGCCTTCGTTGAGCAATTCGTCGCTGATGGTCAGCGGCGGTAGGAAACGCAGCACGTTGCCGAATGTGCCGCAGGACAACACGATTACGCCGGCGGTGTGGCAGCCGACGCACAGCTTCATGGTCAGCTCCGGGTCGGGATCCAGCGTGCCTGGCTTGACCAACTCCATGGCGATCATCGCGCCGCGGCCGCGCACGTCGCCGATGCGGTCGTTCTCGGCCTGCAGGCGACCCAACCGGTCTTTCATCAGGGCCTCGATCTCGCGTGCGCGCTCGACCAGGCCGTCGGACTCGATGGTCTCGATGGTGGCCAGCGCCGCCGCACACGCGACTGGGTTGCCGCCGTAGGTGCCGCCCAGACCGCTGACGTGGGGTGCGTCCATGATTTCTGCGCGACCGGTGACCGCCGACAGCGGCATGCCGTCGGCGATGCCCTTGGCGGTGCAGATCAGGTCGGGTTCGATGCCTTCGTGTTCGCAGGCGAACATGGCGCCGGTGCGGGCGAACCCGGTCTGCACCTCGTCGGCGATGAACACCACGTCGTTCTTGCGGCACCAGTCCAGCAGCGCGGGCAGGAAACCGTCTGCGGGGACGATGAATCCGCCCTCACCCTGGATCGGTTCGATGATCACTGCGGCCAGATTGTCTGCACCGACCTGCTTTTCGATGACCGAGATCGCCCGCTTGGCCGCCAACTCGCCGTCGGTGGCGAGCTCCTTGCCGTACTCCGCGTCGCGGAACGGGTAGGAGAGCGGCGCCCGGTAGATCTCTGGCGCGAACGGGCCGAAGCCGTGCTTGTACGGCATGGACTTGGCGGTCAGCGCCATCGTCAGGTTGGTGCGGCCGTGGTAGGCGTGGTCGAAGGAGACCACCGCCTGCTTGCGCGTGTAGGTCCTGGCGATCTTGATCGCGTTCTCGACGGCTTCCGACCCGGAGTTGAACAACGCCGACCGCTTCTCGCCGCCGCCGGGGGTCAGTCGGTTGAGGTGTTCGGCCACCGCGACGTAACCCTCGTACGGAGTGATCATGAAGCAGGTGTGCGTGAAGTTGGCGACCTGCTCGGCCACGGCCTGGACCACCCGCGGCGACGAGTTGCCGATCGTGGTGACGGCGATGCCGGAGCCCAGGTCGATCAACCGGTTGCCGTCGACGTCCTCGACGATGCCGCCGAACGCTCTGGCCGCGTAGACCGGCATCGTGTTGCCGATGCCGCGCGACACCGCGGCGCCCTTTCGTTCGATCAGCTGCTGTGATCGGGGTCCGGGAATCGAGGTGGCGAGGTAGCGGCTTTGCTCGAGACTGCTCAATGGAAGCTCCTGAATACGGTTGGATTCGACGAATGCCGCGTCGCCGTCTGAGCCTAGTCGCATGACGCACCGATCCGTCGAAAACTGGGTCATCTGAAACCGGAACCATCGGTCTGGCGTGCCAAACGCAACGGATTCCGTTGCCTTGGCGTTGGCTGGGCGTGGCGAGCGGTGGGGGGTTCGGTCTGCGCCGCCGGCAATGGCACACTGGTCAAAGACGAGGCCCCTGACCTGCGGTCCGGGCGCCGTGATGCAAAACCGACACGAAAGACAATTGCCGCCATGGGCGAACTGACCCTCTTCCTGCCCCTATTCATCATCTTGGGCGCGTTCATGTTCTTCGCGTCGCGGCGCCAGAAGAAGGCGATGCAGGCCACCATCGACCTGCACAATTCGCTGAAGATCGGCGATCGCGTGCACACCACCTCCGGCCTGCAGGGCACGATCACCGGAATCACCGACGACAACGTCGACCTGGAAATCGCGCCGGGCGTCGTCACCACCTGGATGAAGCTGGCGGTGCGCGACCGCATCGCCGACGACATCGACGACAGCGACGCCACTGACAGCACCGATCTCGACTACGAGGCCCGCGAATCGAGCGCCACCGAGATCACCGAGAGCCCGAACACGAAGACTGACGGCTGAAGACTCAGCGCAAGCACGTACCCTTTGCGGTGCTGACGAACTGATCTCGAAGGAGACCCTGACAACGTGGCATCGTCTTCGGCGCCGGTGCACCCTGCCCGCTACCTAGGGCTTTTCTTGGTGTTGCTCATCGGTGCCTACCTATTGGTCTTCCTCACCGGCGACAAACAGGCCAAACCCAAGCTCGGAATCGATCTGCAGGGCGGCACCCGCGTCACGCTGACCGCACGCACCCCGGACGGCTCGCCTCCCACCCGCGACGCGCTCAACCAGGCGCAGCAGATCATCAGCGCGCGCGTCAACGGTCTCGGCGTGTCCGGGTCCGAGGTCATCATCGACGGCTCCAACCTGGTGATCACGGTGCCGGGCAACGACAGCAGCGAAGCCCGCAACCTGGGCCAGACCGCACGGCTGTACATCCGTCCCGTCATCCACGTGATCCCGGCGCAGGGTAAGGCTCCGCAGCCTCCGACGGAGGCGCCACCGGGCGCGCCGCCCCCAGGGGCGCCTGCCCCAGGTGCACCCGGATTGCCGGGTGGCATCCCTCCGATCGCGCCCGCCGAACCGGGTGCCCCCGTATCACCGCCCTCCCCGGCCGAGCAGGCCCCGGCGCCCCCCCCCCCCCCGCCGCCCCCACCCGCCGAGCCGGCACCGCAGCCGCGTCCTTATCCGCAGGCCCCGCCGCCCACGCC
>NZ_LZHZ01000028.1 GCF_001667505.1 Mycobacterium sp. ACS1612 | reverse complement strand
GGGAAAAAAAGGGGCGGCAAAAAACAACAAACAAAAACCACCAAACACACTATTGAGTTCTCAAACAACACACCCGCTCGGCCGCGCAACGAGCCCGCGGCCAAAGGCCGCGTACTTGTAGTGCGGACGATCAGGAACCCACCGAAGTGGGGCTTCCCTCTGGGAGCCGCCGCGCTCTTCCGGGCCAGGCCCGTGTCGCAGCGACTCCGATAAGTTACGTGAGGGATAACTCGGAGTCAAATGACCTGATAGGGCGTGTCTTTCGGACTCCGACCCATCGCGCGCACCAGGGTGCGTCGACTCCAACAAGTGGTGCAACGCACATTGCGAATCGTTTGTTCCCGCGTTTCAGCCGACCCGCTCGACGCCCGCGATATTGCGCTTTCCTCGCCGCAGCACCAACCACCGGCCGTGTAGGAAGTCGCTCGGCTGCGGCACCCACTCCTCACTGTCGATGCGCGAGTTGTTGACATATGCGCCGCCCTCGCCGATCGTCCGCCGCGCGGCGCCCTTGCTCGGTGAGAGCCCCGTGGCCACCAGTAACTCCGTAATCGTGTCGGGACCACCGGGCTTGAGCTCGGCGACCGAGGCTTCGCGCAGCGCGGCGGCGAGAGTCGGCTCGTCCAGTTGGGATAGCTCACCCCGGCCGAACAGCGCCTGACTGGCGTGTTCGACACCCGCCGTCGCCGCCTCGCCGTGCACCAGCGTGGTCAGCTCGCGGGCAAGCCGGCGCTGGGCCGCGCGTTCGTGCGGCTTCTCTGCCGTGGCCTGCTCGAGTTCCGCGAGTTCGTCGCGAGACAGGAAGGTGAACCACCGTAGGTACCGGATGACATCGGCGTCGGCCGTGTTGATGAAGTACTGGTACCACGCGTAGGGGCTGGTCATCTCCGGGTCTAGCCACAGGCTGCCGCCACCGGTCGATTTGCCGAACTTCTTGCCTTCGGAGTCGGTCACCAGTGGCGTCGTCAACGCGTGCACCGTCGCACCCACGATCTGCCGGACCAGCCGCACCCCGGCGATGATGTTCCCCCACTGATCTGAGCCGCCGACCTGCAACGCGCAGCCATACCGTCGGTGTAGCTCCACATAGTCGTTGGCCTGCAGCAGCATGTAGCTGAATTCGGTGTAGGAGATGCCGTCACCCTCGAGTCGGCGCCGTACCGTCTCGCGGTCGAGCATCACATTGACCGAGAAGTGCTTACCGAGGTCGCGCAGGAACTCGATGGCCGACAGCTCGCTGGTCCACGTCAGGTTGTTCTGCACGATCGCGCCGGTCGGGGAATCGTCGAAGTCGACGAACCGCTCGAGCTGACCGCGGATCCGGTCGGCCCAGTCCGCGACGGTGTCGGCGCTGTTCAGCGTCCGCTCCCCGGTGTCGCGCGGATCCCCGATCATGCCGGTCGCGCCGCCCGCGAGCACGATCGGCCGATGCCCCGCCCTTTGGAATCGGCGCAAGGTGAGCAGCGGAATCAGGTGCCCGGCATGCAGGCTCGGTGCGGTTGGGTCGAAGCCCGAATAGACAGTCACCGGTCCGGAGGCCAGCTCGGTCGCGAGCGCATCCCTGTCGGTGGACTGTGCGATCAGCCCACGCCATTCCAACTCGTCGAGAATCGCCGCGTCCGCAGAAGTCACGCCTCGATCTTCCCTTACCGTCAACGCTGATGTTGTTGCAGATCGAGGGCTATCACCTGCCCGGCCCTGTGTGGCAGACCGGCGACGAGTACTACGACAATGTCCACGTCGGCATCCAGGTCGGCAAACGGCCGCACGACCTCGTGCGCGGCGACGTCGGCTCGGCGTCGTGGTCACTACCGATCGAGGTGGTCACCGTCGACGGTGGGCTGGATTTCCGAGGCGCAGCGGTGCAGGGCAGGCGCGGCGACCGGTTCGTGTATCTGACCTGGGGCACCGTCGATGCTGACGGGTCATTCGTGATGTTCCGCCGGGCCAAACTCGTGCTCGCCGATCTCGAACCGCTGATCACGGACGCGGCCGCCACCCGGGTGATCGCACGCGTCGACCTCACCGACGACCACGGCGGGCCGCGGTGCGCCAGGCTCAAACCGCCGGCGCTGACCCTGCACCGCGACAACTAGTCGCTTGCACCTGGCGCGGGTGCCCGCGGACTGCGGCGATACAGCGATACCTCGGGACGGCCGGCTATCCAGAACCGCCACGGTCGGTCGGCCGCCTTGCTGACCCCGACGCGCGGGCCCGCCACACCATCGCTCTTCTCGGCCAACGTCAACCTGACCGGGCTGTCGGGATCGAACAAGTCGATTCCGTTGTCCTCCATGGTGATTCCGAGTGCGGAGCAGAGATTGCCTGGGCCACGCGCCAATGCAGTCGGCCGCGTCGCAGCACCGCGTCGGGCCTGCGCTTCGTCGACGCCGGCCGCTACGGCCGCCGCGCGCAACAGCACCGCCGCAGCCACCCCATCGCTGGCACACACCACGTTCGCACACACATGGATTCCGTGGCTGCGGTAGGTGTAGAGCCGCCCGGCCGGTCCGAACATCACCTTGTTACGCCCGGTCGGTCCCCGATACGAATGCGCGGCGGCGTCCGGCCATGGGCCATCGCTCGGCCCGCCGTAGGCCTCCACTTCGACGATCATTGCCGACACTCCACGGCCGCTCAGCGCCGCTCCGAGCAGTCGCCGCGCCGCGGTGACGGGATCGACGGACAGCAGCGCGGCGCTCACCCGAGCGATTGTGCCTGCGGGCCTTGACACGCGAATCATCGGGGAGCACTATTCATCACATGATGAGTTCATCTAGCGATGAATTTCGTCGCACTTCGACCGACATCGCGATCGACGTCCAGAACCTGCGCGTCATACGCGGCAAACGGGTCGCTCTCGACAACATCTCGGTGCAGATCGCCCGCGGCACCATCACCGGTCTGCTCGGCCCGTCCGGGTGCGGCAAGACGACGTTGATGCGCTGCATCGTCGGCACGCAGATCGTCGACTCCGGGACGGTGACCGTATTGGGCCGACCCGCGGGGTCGGCCGACCTGCGCCACCGCGTCGGCTACGTCACCCAGGATCCGACCATCTACGACGACCTACGCATCGTCGACAACGTGCGGTATTTCGCCGCACTCTACGGCACCGACGCCAACGCCGCCGACGAGTCGATCGCCGCCGTCGGCCTCGACGATCATCGAACCGCGTTGTGCGGCAACCTTTCCGGCGGCCAGCGCACGCGGGCGTCACTGGCCTGCGCGCTGGTCGCCCGTCCCGAACTGTTGGTGCTCGACGAACCCACCGTCGGCCTCGACCCCGTTCTGCGGGTCGAGTTGTGGGAGCAGTTCCACCAACTCGCCAGGCGCGGAACGACTTTGATCGTGTCCAGTCATGTGATGGATGAGGCGGACCACTGCGGCGACCTGTTGCTGATGCGCGAAGGCCACCTGCTGACCCACAGCACACCGGCGAAGCTACGGGAGGACACGGGATGTCAGTCACTGGAGCAAGCGTTTCTGTCCGTCATCCGGCGCAGCACCGCAGCCGCAGCAAGCTGAGCCCACAGGGCTACCTCGCCACCACCGCTCGGATTCTGCGCCAGCTTGCCGCCGACCATCGCAGTGTCGCGATGATCCTCGTCGTGCCGAGCTTGATCATCACGTTGCTGTACTTCATGTTTCAGAACGCCCCGCACCGGCCCGGCGCGCCGAGCCCGTTCAACAACGCGTGCCTGATCATGCTCGGCGTTTTCCCGCTGATCGTCATGTTCCTCATCACGTCCATCACCATGCAACGGGAACGCGCATCGGGCACCCTCGAGCGAATACTGACGACTCCCCTGCGCAGGCTCGATCTGCTCGCCGCCTATGGCACTGCGTTCTCGATCGCCGCGGCGGCGCAGGCCACCTTGGCTTGTCTGGTGTCGTACCTGTTCCTCGGCCTCGACACCAAGGGCAGCCCGGTCCTGGTGTTCGTCATCGCGATCATCAATGCGGTGCTCGGCGTGGGACTCGGGCTGCTGTGTAGCGCCTTCGCGCGCACCGAGTTTCAGGCGGTGCAGTTCATGCCGGTGGTGATCGCCCCGCAGCTGTTGCTGTGCGGCATCATCGTCCCCCGCGACGTGCTGCCCGACTGGCTGCAATGGATCAGCAATGTGCTGCCTGCCAGCTACGCTCTGGAGGCGCTGCAACAGGTGGGCGCTTACTCGGAGCCGACGGCGATCGCCGTGCGCGACATCGCCGTCGTCGTCGGTTTCGCGGTAATAGCGCTGGCGCTGGCGGCGGCAACACTTCGACGGAGGACTCCATAGGGTGACGGCAGAACTCGAACGCAAACGGCCGGGGCGCCCACCCGGGCCGTCCGACTCGCGTGACCGCATCTTGTCGAGTGCCCGTAACCTGTTCGCCCGCAACGGCATTGACAAGACATCGATTCGCGCGATAGCCAAGGACGCCGGCGTCGACCCCGCGTTGGTGCACCACTACTTCGGCACAAAGACCCAACTGTTCGCCGCGGCCATCCACATTCCGATCGACCCCATGCAGGTCATCGGTCCGCTGCGGGAGGTCCCGGTCGACCAATTGGGTCACGTCCTGCCGCAAATCCTTCTGCAGCTGTGGGATTCCGAGCTGGGTAAGGGATTCATCGCGACGCTGCGGTCCATTCTCGCGGGCGGTGAAGCGTCGCTGATCCGGTCGTTCCTGCAGGAAGTGATCGCCGTCGAGGTCGGCAACCGGGTGGATGATCCGCCCGGCAGCGGTCGACTTCGCGTCCAGTACGTCGCGTCCCAGTTGGTCGGCGTCGTGATGGCCCGGTACATCCTGGAGTTGGAGCCGTTCAAATCGTTGCCCGTCGAGCAGATCGCCGAGACCATCGCGCCCAACCTGCAGCGCTACCTGACCGGTGAGCTACCCGGCCTGGCCTGACGCGCGATCCAGCATCCGCTGGTGTTCGGCGTCGTCGGTTACGGCGATCGCCTCGTCGATGAGGAGCACCGGGATGCCGTCCTCGATCCGGTAGGCGCGGCGCAGCCGCGTGTTGTACAGGTATTCGTCGTCGACCAACAACAGCGGACCGAGGTCCTGCGGGCAGACGAGAATGCCCAGCAGTTTTTCGTCGAGCACGACGGCTGGCTACCCGACGCCGATGAAGGCGCCCGGAGTTCCACCCGGCTCGACCGGCACGCCCGGAGGAATGGCGGGTCCCATACCCGGAGGCGCTTGGCCGATACCGAAGTTGTATCCCGGCTGCGACGAGTTGTTCGCGTTCTGCTGGAGCGCCTGCATTTTGTGCTGGTAGGCGAGCGTGTCCTTGAGCGCCTCGATCAACGGCGTCTGGTTCGGCCGGTAGTCGAGCGCCTTGACGATGGCATCTTTGTTTGCGTTGGAGGGCTTGAAGCCCTGGGCGCGGAGTGTCAGCACGCTGTGGATCAGCTGGGATAGCTGACCGCCGCCTGCGCCGGTGTCGTAGTCCTGGTCGATGATGGCGAGTACCTGATCGGCCGTCATCGGCTGGGCAGCGCCGTCGGCCGGCGCGCTTGCCGCAGCTGGATCGTTCTTTGCGCACTCGGCCCCTGTGCAGCTCTGACCGGGCTCGGCGTACGCCGGCGCCACTCCAAGGCCCCCGAGGAGTCCGATGGCCACGGCGCTGCCGCCCAAGACGCCGGTGACCGCGCGCCGCAGATTACCGTTCTGCAATGTCATCTCCTCCTGCCGCCAGCGGGAGCCTAACAGTGATACCGCCTCACTGTTGGGCGCCGACGATCTCGGTGCGTACTGCCACAGTCAACCGCTTGTATCGATTCGTATCGGGATCCAAATACCAGGCGTTACGTGACGGTTTGGGTACCCCCTGCTCTTGGAGCGGGCTGACCAGCGGACGGTAGGTCGCAGACAGCCTCATCTCCGGCACCACGTGCACGATGTCGGGCGGGCTGCCGACGGGCAGATCGGCCAGCGCCTCGTTCAGATCGGCCGACGGAATGCTGCCGCCCGGGCACAGCGCCAGCGCGGTGACAGCCAGCTGCCCGCCGTTCACGTCGACCCCGTAGGTGACGGCAAGGTCGACCGCGCCGAGCCTGCCCATGGCATCGTTGACCGGCGAGGCGAACACGCTGCCGCGCTCGGTGTGGATCACGGCGCCGCGGTTGTCGACGAGCCAGAAGTCGCCGTCCTCGTCGCGACGGAACAGGTATTCGGTGGACACCCAGGTGTCCGCGGGGGCGAAGACGCCGCGCTTGACCGACGCCGTCGGGTCCACCGGGCCGCGCGGGTGGGCCAGCAGCACACCGACCTCGTTGGCCTCGGCCCTGCGTACGAAGCCGCGCTCGTCCTCGAGGATCAGGTCATCCTCCGGGTCATACGCGGCGAGTTCGACGTAACCGCCACCGGGCAACGGCCTGCCCTTGCTGCCGATCTTCGCGCCGGACACGTTGGCCAACACGGCCTGGCCGTCGGTCGTCGCGAAGAACTCGAGGACGTGAGCGGGCGTGAACACCTCCTCGACCCGCTTCCACAGACCGGTCGGCATACCGGACCCGATGAACAGCCGGACCGGGTGGCTGCCCGTCAACGAGAACGACGGATCGTCGATGACCGCGCGCAGCATCGCCCACGTGTAGGACACGACCGTGACGCCGTACTGACGGATCTCCTGCAGGAACCGCGCCGGCCGCAACTCCCGCGACAACGCGATGCGCGATCCGCCGACGACCGCGCCGCCGAGGCTGACCAGCAGCCCGGACTGGTGGTGCAGGGGCGTGAGGCAGTAGACGGTGTCGCCGCGGCCGAGGTTGGCCGCCGATGCGGTGCCGAACGCGGACAGCGACCACCGGTAGTTGGTGATCTGGCGGGCCACCAAGTCGCCGTTGATGTTGCTGAACCCGATGAACGCCAGGTCGCGGGCCAGTCCGGGGTTCGGCCGGTACCACCCGGGCAGATCGACGACGTCGGGGTCGATCTTCTCCATGTCGATGACGTCGGCGTGCTCGGGTAGGTGCAGGTCGCGCGATTCGCCGCCGCCGAGCACCAGGACCCGCATGCCGAGTCCGCGGGCGCCCTCCAGGTTGCTCGGGTCGGCGATGATCTCCGAAACCGCGCCCAGCCGTGCGGCCTGGACGAGGTCGACATCGGGCGGCATCAGAACCGCGACGGCGCCGAGGCGCGACAGCGCGGCTATCGCGACGAGTGCACTAGGCCGGGTCTCCATCAGCACGCCGACATGCGAACCCTGCCGGACGCCGACCTCGATGAGGCCCCGTACGACGTTGTTGATCCGGCGGTCCACCGCCTCGTAGGTGTGCACACGCCCGTCGAACAACAGGCACTCGCCCTGCGGGGCATCACGAGCCTGCTCGGACATGATGCGCCCGAGCGAGATTCGGGTGTGATCGTTGATCTGGCCGAGGCGCGCCAGCCTCGGCAGGGTCCGATACGTCTCGACCGCCAGCGTCCGCGCCGACTTGTTCGCGGCCACCACGGCCTCCGCGGCGGTCCGTGCCAGGCTGAAGGCCAACTCGGTGGCCGCGGCGGTGGTGTGTGCCACCCGTGAGGTGAACGAGACGCCGCTTTCGGTGTGCTCTGCGGGCTGCAGCGCCATCGGGTTGACGTCCTCGGGCTGATCGCCGGTGCCGTCGATCCATTTGACCCACTGCGCGACGGTCGGCCATGTCTGGTTGGCCGCCTTCGAACCGACGACCAAGCCGAAATGGCCTGCGCGGATGAGGTATTCGTAGACGTCGGCCTTGGGGGCGGCGCGTTTGATGCCACGCACCGATGCCGGTTGACCGATGTCGTCGACCTCGCCGACGACGGCCAGCACCGGGCAGTCGATATCCGACAGCGTGACCAGGTCGCCGTGGATCGAGAAGCCGCCGCTCATCATCCGGTTGTGGGCGATGAACTGCTTGAGCAGCTCGGCGATGGCGGGCCCAGACCATGCGATCCAGCCTTCGGAGGCAAGGAATCTGCGTTGTTGTTCCCGGCTCAGCAGCGCCTCGCGGTCGTGCAGTTGGCGGAGGAAGTCCAGCCGCGACTGCGCGGTCTTGATGGGGTCGAGCATCTGGAAGCCGGTGCGGGCGAGCCAGCCGGGAATGTCGATGCGGCTGAACACGTGGTCGGCCATGAACTCGGCGGCCGCGGGCGCCATGCTGGCCGGCATGTTCATCGGCAGCGCGGCAAGCGTGTCGACAGGCGACCCGAAGGCCACGATGCTCGCCAGGTCCTTCGACCGGCGATAGGCCGCCGTTTGATAGGCGAACATGCCGCCTTGTGAGTAGCCGGCCAGATGCACATCGCGACCGGTGACCTCTTTGACGGTGTCGATGGCTTCGCTCAGCGCGACGACGTGGTCGGCGAGGTTGCGCTCCATGCCCCCCTCGACCTTGTCGGGCGAGCCGAAGTCGATGACCCACGGATCGATTCCCGCTTTGTGCAGGATGCCGACCGCGCCGTCATCACGGGTGACGTCCCACATGTCCGCAGACATCATCATCGGATGCACCATCAGGACCGGAGGCCCCGGCCGTTTGGCGCCCGGCCGCGCGTCCGGCGGAAAGTAGCGCCGCAGCCGGTACATCGGAACGCTCTCGATGATCTGAAATGGAGAGGGCACCGCCCCGGTCTCGAGGCCGCCGTAGCGCAGCACTTCCAACCCGTTCTGTGCGGTGGCCACCAGCCGCCCCACAGGCCTGGTAATAGCCGACAGGTCCACCACTACTCCCCTTGATGCGTGTTCAGTCCCCCGACTGCACCGGTCATCATTTCACGCCGCACACATATCATCGGCGCCTGATGGCGAATCTGATCAACGTCGAGAAAGCGACCGTCGGTTACGGCACTCGGACACTGCTGGACGGGGTCAGCCTGGGCGTCGAGGAGGGCGACGCGGTCGGCGTCGTCGGCCGAAACGGCGACGGCAAGACCACACTGCTTCGAGTGTTGACCGGCACCCGGCCGCCCGATTCGGGCCGGGTCACCCACACCTCCGGTTTGTCGGTGGGCTACTTGCGCCAGGGCGACGAGCTGATCGGCGCCACGGTGCGCGACGTGATCGTCGGTGGTCGCGCCGACCATGTGTGGGCGGCCGAACCGGAGACGCGTGAGGTGGTGTCGCATCTGTTGTCGGGCATCGACCTCGACTCCCCGGTCGCGGTGTTGTCCGGCGGCGAGCGACGCCGGGTGGCGCTGGCCGAGGTGCTGTTGGCCGGCCACGACGTGCTGGTGCTCGACGAGCCGACCAACCACCTCGACGTCGAGGTGATCGGGTGGCTGGCCGGGTATCTGACGGGGCGGCGCGCCAAGGCGCTGGTGGTGGTCAGTCACGACCGCTGGTTTCTCGACGCGGTGTGCACGCGGACATGGGAGGTGCACGACGGCACGGTCGACGCCTACGACGGCGGATACGCGGCTTACGTCCTGGCACGGGCCGAGCGGATGCGGGTGGCGGCGGGTACGGAGGCGCGTCGACGCAACCTGATGCGCAAGGAGTTGGCATGGCTGCGCCGGGGCCCGCCGGCACGCACGTCGAAACCGAAGTTCCGGATCCAGGCCGCCAACGACCTGATCGCCAATGAACCGCCGCCGCGCGATTCGCTTGTGCTGCAACGCTTTGCCACTACCCGGCTGGGCAAGGACGTATTCGACCTGCACCGCGTGGTGTTGCAGGTCGCCGACCGGGTGATCCTGGATCGTGTCGACTGGTCGATCGGGCCGGGCGCCCGGATCGGGTTGGTCGGCGTCAACGGTACGGGGAAGACGTCGGTGCTGCGATTGTTGAACGGCGAATTGCAGCCGTCCGCGGGCACGATCAAACGCGGCCTGACGCTGCGGATCGGCTACCTCAGCCAGGCGCTGGCCGAACTGGACGGGCCCTCCAGGGTGCTGGACGCCGTCGAAAACCGCCGTCGGGTCACCGAATTGGCGGGCGGCCGGGAGATCAGCGCGGACACCCTCCTCAAGGATTTCGGTTTCACCGGCGACAAGCTGACGACGCGGATCGACGAACTCTCCGGCGGCGAGCGCCGCCGGTTGCAATTCCTGCGACTGTTGCTCGACGAACCGAATGTGTTGCTGCTCGACGAGCCCACCAACGACTTGGACATCGACACGCTGACGGTGATCGAGGACTATCTGGATGGCTGGCCGGGCACGCTGATCGTCGTCACCCACGACCGGTATTTCCTGGAGCGGGTCAGCGATGTGACGTATGCGCTGACCGGTGGCGGCCGGTGCGATCTGCTGCCCGGCGGCATCGAGCAGTATCTGGCGGACCGCGCCAATGCGCCTGGCGAGAGCAAGGTTTCGGCGCCGTCGCGGGGCGAGTCGGCGTCGGCGCGCGAGCGTCGGGCCGGTAAGGAGATGGCCCGCATCGAGGGGCAGCTGGAAAAGCTGGACGGCCAGATCGCGGCGCTGCACGAGTCGATGGCCGAGGTGGCTGCCGATCACGTGCGCCTCGGTGAGCTCAACGGTCAGCTTCAGGACTTGTTGGAGCGCAAAGAATCCTTGGAAGAGGCCTGGTTGGCCGCGGCCGAGGAATAATCGGTGCTGTTGCGACGGTCGTCAGCGCCTGAGCCGCAGCCGTAGCCGATCGACGGTGTCGTGCACGACGCCGAGTTGCTTGGCGACCTGGATCGGGGCGGTGCCGCCGCGGGCGTCGCGCGAGTTGACCGAGCCGTCGACGGTGAGCACCTCGCGCACCTCTCCGGTCAGTTCGGGATGGATCTCGGCGAGCTCCGCGTCTTCGAGATCCTCCAGCCCGACGCCGCGGGCCTCCGCTGCGCGCACCGCCGCACCGGCGGCCTCGTGCGCGACCCGAAACGGAACTCCCCTGCGCACAAGCCATTCCGCGACATCAGTGGCCAGGGTGAAGCCCAGCGGCGCCAACTCGGACATCCGGTCCACGTCGAAGCGCAGGGTGGCAACGAGGCCCGCCATCGCGGGCAGCAGCAGTTCGAGTTGGGCCACCGAGTCGAAGACCGGCTCCTTGTCCTCCTGCAGGTCGCGGTTGTAGGCCAATGGCTGCGCCTTGAGCGTGGCCAGCAGCCCGGTCAGGTTGCCGATCAGCCTGCCGGATTTGCCCCTGGCCAGTTCAGCGATGTCGGGGTTCTTCTTCTGCGGCATGATCGAGCTGCCCGTCGACCACGAGTCGTGCAGCGTCACGTAGCCGAATTCGGTTGTGCTCCACAGGATGATGTCTTCCGCGAGCCGGGACAGGTCGACGCCGATCAGCGACAGCACGAAGGCCGCTTCAGCGGCGAAGTCGCGCGATGCTGTCGCGTCGATCGAGTTGTCGGCCGCGGCGTCGAACCCGAGGTCCTCGGCGATCGCGTCCGGATCCAGCCCCAGCGACGACCCGGCCAGTGCTCCGGACCCGTACGGCGACACCGCGGCCCGCTTGTCGAAGTCGGCGAGCCGATCCACATCGCGCAGCAGCGGATGCGCGTGGGCGAGCAGGTGGTGCGCCAGCAGCACCGGCTGAGCGGACTGCAGATGCGTCTTGCCGGGCATGATCGCCGTCGGATGCGCCGCCGCCTGGGTCGCCAACGCTTTGACGACTTCGAGTGTGCCGTCGGCGACACGTCGGATGGCGTCGCGCAGCCACATCCGAAACAGCGTGGCCACCTGGTCGTTTCGCGACCGGCCCGCCCGCAGCCTGCCGCCGAGTTCCTCACCGACGCGGTCGATCAGGCCGCGTTCCAGCGCGCCGTGCACGTCTTCGTCGGTGACCAGCGGCCCGAAGCTGCCGTCGGCGACGTCGGCGGCCAGGCTGTCCAGACCGGTCAGCAGACCGTCGCGCTGCTCCTGGGTCAGCAGACCCGCCCGGAACAGCACCAGCGTGTGCGCCTTCGACGCGGCGACGTCGTACGGCGCCAGCACCCAGTCGAAATGCGTCGATTTACTCAGGGCAGCAAGGGCGTCCGACGGCCCGTCGGCGAACCGGCCGCCCCACAGCGATCCCTCGTTGGTGCTCACAGTCGATGCTCTTCGGACAAGCTGCTCGGCATCACTGACCCGCGAGATCCCGGCGGGCAGAGATCTTCGACGACAGGCCGTGCACGTGTACGAAGCCCTTCGCCGACGACTGGTCGAACGTGTCGCCCTCGTCGTAGGTGGCGAGGTTGAAGTCGTACAGGGACTCCTGGCTGCGACGCCCGTTGACGGCGATGTGCCCGCCGTGCAACACCATCCGTATCTCACCGGACACGTGCTCCTGTGTCTTGGCGACGAACGCCTCCAGCGCGGCCTTCAGCGGCGAGTACCACAGGCCGTCGTACACCAGCTCGCCCCACTTCTGGTCGGTGCCGCGTTTGAACCGGCCGAGTTCGCGTTCCAGTGTGACGTGCTCGAGTTCGGTGTGGGCGGTGATGAGCACCATCGCGCCTGGCGCCTCGTAGATTTCGCGGCTCTTGATGCCGACCAGCCGGTCCTCGACGACGTCGAGGCGGCCGACGCCTTGCGAGCCTGCGCGTTGGTTGAGTTCCTCGATGGCTTGCAGCACGGTCACCGGCCGACCGTCGATCGACACCGGCACGCCCTTGTCGAACCCGACGATCACCTCGTCGGGTGTGCTCCAGTTGACGGTCGGATCCTCGGTGTAGTCGTAGACATCTTTGGTCGGCGCATTCCACAGATGCTCGAGGAACCCGGTTTCGACGGCGCGGCCCCACACGTTCTGGTCGATCGAGAACGGTGAGCGTTTGGTGACGTTGATCGGGATCGCGTTCTCCTCGGCGAACGCGATCGCCTTCTCCCGCGTCCACGCGTAGTCGCGGACCGGGGCCAGCACCTCGAGATCGGGTGCCAGCGAGGCGAATCCGACCTCGAAGCGGACCTGATCGTTACCCTTTCCGGTGCAGCCGTGCGCGACGATGCCGCCACCGAACTCACGGGCCGCGGCGACCAGATGCTTGACGATCAACGGCCGCGACAGCGCCGACACCAGTGGGTAGCGGTCCATGTAGAGCGCGTTCGACTTGATCGCGGGCAGGCAGTACTCCTCGGCGAACTCGTCTTTCGCGTCGACGACCACGGCCTCGACTGCACCGCAGTCGAGCGCCCTCTTGCGGACGACCTCCATGTCCTCGCCGCCCTGGCCGAGGTCGATGGCGACCGCGACGACTTCACGTCCGGTTTCCTTGCCGATCCAGCTGATCGCCACGGAGGTGTCCAAACCACCGGAATACGCCAGGATGACGCGTTCGGACATTACCCAATCTCCTTTTGTTGAATGCTTTCCAGCTTCGCGGCGAGTTCAGCGCCGGTCATCGGCTCGCGGGCCACTACGAAAATGGTGTCGTCGCCGGCGATCGTGCCGACCACATAGGGAAGTGCAGCGCGGTCCATCGCGCTGGCCAGATAGTGTGCCGCCCCTGGCGGTGTGCGCAGCACAGCGAGGTTGCCGCTGGCGTCGGTGGACACCAGCAGTTCACCGAGCAGGCGCGTGACCCGCTCTGTGCCACCGGAAACGCCGCGGACCGGGCTGCCGTCCTCGGGCACGACGTACACACCGACGCCGCCGTCGGCGCCGCGCAGCTTGACCGCGCCGAGTTCCTCCAAGTCCCGCGACAGTGTGGCCTGCGTGACGTCGATGCCTTCGTCGGCCAGCATCGCGGCCAACTCGGTTTGGCTGTGCACCGATTGCGACGACAGGATCGACACGATGCGGGCCTGCCTGCCGACCCGGGTCGGGGTGCTCACGACCGCTCCAGCAGCCACACCATCAGCGCCTTCTGCGCATGCAACCGGTTCTCGGCCTCGTCCCACACCGCGCTGTGCGGCCCGTCGATCACCTCGTCGGTGATCTCGTGGCCGCGATGCGCCGGAAGACAATGCAGCACAACAGCATCCGGGTCTGCGAGGCCCACCAGTTCGGAGTTGAGTTGGAACGGCCGAAACGGCCGCACCCGGTCGAGTCCGTCGTTTTCCTGCCCCATCGAGGTCCACGTGTCGGTGACCAGCACATCGACGCCGTCGGCGGCCTCCTTCGGGTGGGCCGTCAATGTGACCGTCGCCCCAGTCACCTGCGCCCGTTCCTCGGCGGCCGCGACGAACTCGGGATGCGGTTCGAAGCCTTTCGGCGCGGCGATGGTCACGTGAATGCCCGCGGTGACACCGCCGAGCATCAACGAATGCGCCATGTTGTTGGCGCCGTCGCCGAAGTATGCCATCCGCAGGCCCGCCAATCGGCCCTTGCGCTCGGCCAGCGTCTGCAGATCGGCGAGCACCTGGCACGGGTGGAACTCGTCGGACAATGCGTTCACGACCGGCACTGTCGATCCGGATGCCATGGCGCTCAGGCGTTCCTGTGCGAACGTGCGCCACACGATCGCGTCGACGTAGCGGGACAACACCGTGCCGGTGTCTTCGAGGGTCTCTTCGCGGCCGAGCTGAGTGCTGCGGCCGTCGACGACGACGGCGTGTCCGCCGAGTTGGGCGATGCCGACCTCGAACGAGAACCGGGTGCGGGTGGAGTTCTTGTCGAAGATGACCGCGACACCGCGGGGGCCTTCCAGGGGCCTGCGACTGAACGGGTCTTTCTTCAGCTCAGCGGCGAGCGCCAACACCTCGGCCTGCTCGTCGGAGGTCAGATCGTCGTCGCGCAGGAAGTGGCGCGTCATGACGCCGCCCCGTGGTCCAGGACGCCGGGCAGCGCCTTGAGGAACCCGTCGATCTGCTCGTCGGTGACCACCAGCGGAGGCGCCAGCCGGATCACGTCGGTGGCGGCGGCGTTGACCAGGAACCCGGCCTCACGGGCTGCTGCCTCAACGGGTTTCGCGACTTCGGCGGTCAGCACGATCCCCTGCAGCAGCCCTTTGCCGCGGACATGTCCGACGAGGGGGTGCCCCAACTCTTCGATGCCGTGGGACAACGTCTTGCCCAGCACATCGGCGCGGCCGATCAGATCGTCATCGGCGAGCACCTTGAGCACCGCGTTGGCGGCGGCCGTGCAGACCGGATTGCCGCCGAATGTGCTGCCGTGCAGGCCGGGAGTGAGCAGATCGGCGGTCGCACCGATCGCCAGGCATGCTCCGATCGGCAGTCCGCCGCCCAACCCCTTGGCGAGTGTGACGATGTCGGGTGTGATGCCGTCGTGCTGATGCGCGAAAAACGCTCCGGTGCGGCCCATTCCGGTCTGCACCTCGTCGAGCACCAGCAGCGCACCGTGTTCGGCCGTGATCTCCCGTGCCGCGACCAGATAGCCGGCGGGTGGGACGACCACACCACCCTCCCCCATGATCGGCTCGAGGAACACGGCCGCGGTGGTGTCGTCGACGGCTGCGGCCAGCGCTTCGGTGTCGCCGTAGGGAACGTGGACGACGTCGCCGGGCAGCGGCGCGAACGGCTCCTGCTTGGACGGCTGGCCCGTCAGCGCCAGCGAGCCCATCGTGCGGCCGTGGAAGGCGCCATGCGCCGCAACCAGTTTCGTCTTTCCGGTCAGCCGGGTGATCTTGAATGCGACCTCGTTGGCCTCGGTGCCGGAGTTGCAGAAGAACACGCGTGCTTCGGTGCCGAGCAGTCCCACCAGGGACTCGGCCAGCGCGATACCGGGTTCGGTGGCGTAGAGATTCGACGTGTGGCCGAGCGTGTTCAGTTGCGCGGTGACGGCGTCGATGACGGCCGGATGGCGGTGGCCGAGGATGTTGACCGCGATGCCGCCGAGCAGGTCGACATACGTCTTGCCGTCGACATCGGTCACCACGGCGCCGTCACCGCTGGCCAGCGCCAACGGCGGTGTGCCGTAGTTGTTCATCATCACGCCCTGCCAGCGCTCAAGCAGCGTCACGCGCTCACCACCTTCGTGCCCGTCCCTTCGTCCGTGAACAACTCGACCAGCACGCAGTGTTCGACACGTCCGTCGATCACATGTGCGCTCGGCACGCCGCCCGATACGGCGCGCAGGCATGCCTCGATCTTGGGCACCATGCCGGCCTCCAGCGCCGGCAGCAGTTGCGTCAACGCGGCGGTGTCGATCTCACTGACCAGCGAGTCCCGGTCGGGCCAGCTGGTGTAAAGGCCCTCGACATCAGTGAGCACGACCAGTTTCTCGGCACCGAGCGCTTCGGCCAGCGCGGCCGCCGCGGTGTCGGCGTTGATGTTGTGCACGACACCGTCGACATCGGGAGCGATCGTCGACACCACCGGGATACGGCCCGCGGCAATGAGATCCATCAGCGCGGCGGCGTCGACGTGTTCCACATCGCCGACCAGGCCGATGTCGGTGGCCACCCCGTCGACGGTGACGCTGCGCCGCACCGCGGTGAACAAGTGGGCGTCCTCGCCGGTGACCCCCACCGCATACGGCCCGTGTGCGTTGATCAGGTTCACCAGTTCGCGGCCGACCTGACCGAACAGCACCATCCGGGCGACGTCGAGTACCTCTGGTGTGGTCACCCTGAAGCCGCCCTTGAAATCGCCTTCGATGCCAAGCTTTTTCAGCATCGCACTGATCTGCGGGCCGCCGCCGTGCACCACGACGGGGTGGATGCCGCAGTTGCGTAGGAACACCATGTCCGCGGCGAAGGCGGTCTTCAGCACCTCATCGGTCATCGCGTTACCGCCGTATTTGACGACGACGATCTTGCCGTGCAGTTGCTTCAGCCACGGCAGTGCGGCGGCCAGCACCTGCGCCTTGACGGGCGTCGCTGGCGGAGCCGCTTTGCCGGCGACGTGAGACGAAGTCATGAGCTGTATGCCGAGTTCTCTTCGACGTAGCCGTGCGACAGGTCGGTGGTGCGGATGCTCGCGCGTGCCGGGCCGACACCGAGGTCGATGGTGACGTCGATATCCGCACCGGACAGGTCGACGTCGCGCGCGCCGGGGGCACCGGTGCCGTCGATGCACACCGGAGACCCGTTGAACGACACGCTGATCCGCTCGGCGTCAAGGGTCACCGGCGCCATGCCGACCGCGGCCAGCACCCGGCCCCAGTTCGGGTCGGAGCCGAACAGCGCGGTCTTGACCAGGCTGTCGCGCGCCACCACCCGGGCGGCAGTCAGTGCCTCGTCCTCCGACGCCGCCCCGGTCACCGTGACGACGACGCGCTTCGTGACGCCCTCGGCGTCGGCCTGCAATTGTGCGCACAGGTCGTCGCACACCCGCAACACGGCGTCGTCGAGCTCGGCCTGGGTGGGCGTGATGGCACTGGCACCCGACGAAAGCAGCAACACGGTGTCGTTGGTCGAGCAACTGCCGTCGACGTCGAGTCTGTCGAAGGTCAGCGCGGCCGCCCTGCGCAGCGCGTGGTCCAGCGCCGCCGCGTCGGCGACGGCGTCGGTGGTGATCACCGTCAGCATGGTGGCCAGCGAGGGAGCCAACATGCCCGCGCCTTTGGCCATCCCGCCGACCGTCCAGTTGCCGCTGTGGTGCAGCGCAATCTGTTTCGGCACCGTGTCAGTGGTCATGATGGCGCGGGCGGCCTCCTCGCCGCCGGTCAGCCCGCCCGCCAGTTCGTGCACCACCTCGGTGACACCGGCCAGCACCTTGTCCATCGGCAACCGGTCGCCGATCAGCCCGGTCGAGCAGACCGCCACCTCGATGGCGCCGGTCTCGGTGCCCCAGTCCGACAACGCGGCGGCGACGGCTTCCGCGGTGGCGTGAGTGTCCTGGAAGCCCAGCGGGCCGGTGCACGCGTTGGCGCCGCCGGAGTTGAGGATCACCGCGCGCAGCCGACCGGTCGTCAGCACCTGCTGCGACCACAACACCGGCGCGGCCTTGACCTTGTTGCGGGTGAACACGCCGGCCGCGGCGTAGTCGGGTCCCTCGTTGAACACCAGCGCCAGGTCCAGTGCGCCGGACGCCTTGATACCCGCGGCGATCCCGGTGGCCCGGAACCCGGCCGGTGCGGTGACGCCCTGCGTGCGGACCAGCCGGGTGTCGGTGGAAAGTTCAGTCACGGCGCCACTCCCACGATCGAAAGCCCTT
This sequence comes from Mycobacterium sp. ACS1612, assembly GCF_001667505.1. Lineage (GTDB taxonomy): Bacteria > Actinomycetota > Actinomycetes > Mycobacteriales > Mycobacteriaceae > Mycobacterium. The sequence continues at coordinate 26,816 of NZ_LZHZ01000028.1, read as the reverse complement.
CCGTCTCCGGCCATCCCAATGCGAGGTTCATGGACTGCACAGCCGCGCCTCCTGTCCCCTTGACGAGGTTGTCGATCGCGGCGACCGCGACGAACGTCGCGGCCTCCTCGTCGAGCGCGACGGCCAACTGGGCGGCGTTGCTGCCGATCACCGCACCGGTCTTCGGCAACTGGCCTTCGGGCAGCAGGTGGACGAAAGGCTCAGCGTCGTAGGCCTTCTCGTAAGCGGCGCGCAGTTGCGACAGCGGCGCAGCGGTGCGGGCGGTGCAGGTGGCCAGTATTCCCCGCGAGGTGGGAATGAGCACCGGCGTGAACGAGACGGTGACGTTCTTGTCGGTCAGCGCCTCGAGGCCCTGCGCGATTTCCGGGGTGTGCCGGTGCGTGCCGCCGATGTTGTAGGCGCGGGCTGACCCGATCACCTCCGAGCCGAGCAGGTCCACTTTGGCGGCACGACCCGCGCCGGAGGTGCCGCTGACCGCGACGACCGTGACAGCGGGCTCGACGAGGTCCTCGGCGATCGCAGGCCACAACGCGAGCAGAGCGGCTGTCGGATAGCAGCCCGGGACGGCGATCCGCTTCGCCGCACGCAATCTCTCGCGGGCCCCGGGTAGCTCCGGTAATCCGTAGGGCCAGCTACCCGCGTACGCGGACCCGTAGAACTTCTCCCACGCCGCCGAGTCGGTGAGCCGGAAGTCGGCGCCGCAGTCGATAACGACGGTGTCGGGGCCCAACTGCTCGGCCAGCGCGGCCGAGTGCCCGTGCGGCAGCGCGAGGAAGACCACGTCGTGTCCGGCGAGCACGTCCGCGTCGGTGGCGTCGAGCACCCGGCCCGCCAGCGGCAGCAGGTGCGGATGATGTTCGGCGATCGTGCTGCCCGCGCTGGCGGCGGCGGTGAGTGAGCCGATGGTCAACCGTCCGGCCGCATACCCGGGGTGCCCGAGGAGCAGTCGGAGGATCTCGCCACCGGCGTATCCGCTGGCTCCGGCGACCGCGACAGACGTCATGCAGGCAGTCTTGCATGTTTATGCAGACTGCTGCAAACCGATTACAGGCCGGTCATCGTGGGCATCGGGGCCTGGTCCGGACTGGACGGCCAGAACATCCCCTCGGGCGCCACGATAAGCAGGATGGACAGTGCGAACAGGATGGCCGCGGTGCCGTACGTCACCAGCCGCCCCCACGGCAGGGTCTTCTCCACCGCGATCAATCCTGCGATCACAGCCATCCAGAAGACGCTCATGACGCCGAGCGCGAAGAGCGAGGCCATCAGCGCCCAGCAGCACCCGACGCACCATGCGCCGTGCTTCATCCCCATCTGCAGTGCCCCGGCCAGGCCGTCGCGCCAGGAGCCGAGCAGGAAGCCCAGCGGGCTGCGGCAGTGCCGAAGGCAGACGTTCTTCAATGGCGTGAATTCGTACACCGCGGCGACGACGAGGACGCCGGCGGCGACCCACCGGTCCGCACGGTCCCACGCCAAAGTCTCCCCGGCGAGGCGAGGCCCGAGTCCGGATACGACGAAGGCGACCAGCCCGGGCACTGTCCAGGTGACCAGATAGCCGCAGGCGAAGACCAGCGGGGCGAGCGGGCCGCGACCTCTCGTCATCGTCGAGTACAGCGCCACCGTCGGCGCGACCGACGGAAACATCATCGCGGCCATCATCACCAGCCAGATGCCGATGAACCAAGCCAGCGAGCCGAGTTCGGCGCCAGGGCCTTCGTCCATACCGCGCATCTGGTCGACGGTGCATTACCACGCCAAGGCGGCAAGGACGAACAGCAGCGCGACCAGGCCGAGCCGACTGCGGGCCGCGCTGAAAAGCGGTCGCAGGCCGTCCTGTTGGACAGTCACGCGGTCAGGACGCCCAGGAGAACTCAGAGGTGGTGATCGCGGATTTTCCTTGGTACTCGATACCGAACAGGCTGATGTCTGCCGATTTCGCCTTCGCGACAACGAATTCCGAGGCCGCTGGATGGAAGATGCCGGTGACCCGGGCCGGCTCCCCGGTCTCGACGCCGAACGGTACGACATCCTCGACCTCGAAACCCGTTGTGTCGCCTATCCGCACGCTGTGCTGCAGGCCTTCTTCGCGCACCTCGATGGCGGCACGCTGGACGCCGAGGTTTTCGCTGACCAGCGGTCCGAGTGCGGCCATCGGACCGCCGAGGTCGCCGCTGAAGACGGCCCTCAACTTATCGGCCTGTTCGTCGGTTGCCCTCGAATCGATCACCGTGCCGAGGCGCCAATTGCCCTCTGTCATGACCTTCGGCGTGTCGGCAATGACCACCACCGCGAGCCCACCGACGTCGGTGCCCTCGACGTCACCACTGGCGATGTTGAAGACGAGCGTCGCTCGGCAGCGGTCGTAGTCTGCACCGTTGGCCAGATTGAAGTTGCATGGGCAAAAGAATTCGCACGAACAAGTTTCGACGTATGTTCCCCGTAGATGCCACGTCATGGCTGGATTGTCCGCCGATTGACGGCGAGTCGAAGCGGTTCGCGCAGAAAACGCCCATACTTCTCAGCAAACAGCTACTTCCGGGGGAACTGTGACGACAACCGAACGCCCATCCGTCGATGCGCTCTTCACCTGCGATACCAGCTTGCACGACGTGCTGCGGGAAGCGGCCCGGCTGGGGCCGCTCGCCACCGACGCGACCACAGGCGCCACCGTCGCGCTGCGACAGCGCGACGTCGAGGAACTCGCCCACGATCCACGCCTGATCGGAGTCGGGCTGACGTTCTTCGACATGATGGGGATCAGCGACGGGCCACTGCGCGACTGGTACGGCCAGTTGATGTTCACCACCGAGGGCGACTATCACCGTCGCGTCCGATCACTGGTGTCACGCGCCTTCACGCCGCGGTCCGTCGGGGCGCTGCGCGCGGCTGCCGCGGAAATGGCCACCGCCGCTGTAGCTTCGGCGAGCGAATCGGGTGATCTCCGCGTGCTCTCCTCGATCGGTACCCGGATGATCTGCCGACTGCTGGGGGTACCCGACGGCGACGACGGGGTGTTCACTGAGTGGGCAGAGGCGTTGAGCCCGGTGTTCTCGATCATGTCCGCCGAACAGATCGCCGCGGCCACCACAGCAATCGTTGAGATGCGAAGTTACGTCGACGACTTGACGAGGCGGCGGGCCAGCGACCCGAAAGACGACCTGATCACCTCACTGCTGGCCGCCGAGTCCGACGGAGAACGCCTGACGCACGCCGAAACCGTTACGATGATTGCGAATCTTCTTGTCGCCGGCCACGATACGGCAGGCAGCCAGATTCCGTGCAGCATCGTGGTCGCCCTGCAACACCGCGATACACTCGCGGGCGTACTGGACGATCCGGCCCGGTTCACCAGCGCCGTCAGCGAAACCATGCGCCTGGAGCCCAGCATCGCGATGATCCCGCGCACCACCGTGTCGCCAATCGAATTGCACGGCACCACGATTCCCGCCGGATCGATGCTGTTTCTGTGCATCGCCTCGGCATGTCGCGACGACGCCGCGTGGCCCGATCCCGACCGTTTCGACGCCGACCGCTTCACCCGGCCGGACAGTGCCAAGTTGTTGAATTTCGGCGCCGGAACGCATTACTGCTTGGGCACCGCGTTGGCCAAGGTCGCCGTCGAGGAATGTGTGCGCGCCGTGCTGGCCGCCGACCCGCCTCTGCAGCTGTCCGAGGATCCTGCGGCGCTCCCGTGGCGGCAGGTGCTCGGCCGCAGCCCGGCCCGACTGCCTGTGGCGTCCGCGAGCTAGGCGCGTTGCACGGCGCCGACCCGCGCGGCCGCCGTCCTCACCGCGGCGTCGCGCGCCGCACTGGCCTCGTCTTCGGTGAGTGTCCGGTCGGTGGCGCGGAACCGCAGCGCCAGCGCCAGCGATTTGCGGCCCTCGCCGATCTGCGGTCCGGTGTAGACGTCGAACAGTCGGACATCCTCGAGCAACTCGCCCGCACCGTCGCGCACCGCATCTACCACCGACTGCGCGGCAATGTCGTCGGCGACGATAAGGCTGACGTCCTGGAACACCGCGGGAAACGGCGAGACCGACGGCGCGGGCAGTCGCTCGACCAACGGGATCGCGTCGAGGTTGAGTTCGACCGCGCACGTGCCCTTCGGGAGGCCGGTGCGCTCCACCACGGCCGGGTGCAACTGGCCGGCATGGCCTACCACCGTCTCATCGACGAGTACCTCGGCGCAGCGGCCCGGATGCCACGGCAACTGCTGGGCGGCCTGCAGCCTGAAGTCGACTCCCGCCGCGCGGCCGATCACGCGCACCGCCTCGAACGCGTCGCGGGCCTCGACCGGACGGCCTGGCCCCCATGGGCCCGCCGGTTCGCGCAGTCCGGTGAGCACCGCGGCGACGTGTTGCGGCTGGTGCGGCAGCGACGCGTCGAGGGTGGCGATCTCCTCGTCGGTGGGCCTGCGGTTGTTCGGGATCCGTTCGACGACACGCGTCTGCGCGGTGCGCTCCGCCACTTGCTGGATGGCGTACAGGGCGACGTCGACAGCGCCGCGGGACACGTTGCGCGCCAACGCTTCCAACAGCCCGGGCAACAGGGTGGTCGCGAGCTCCGGCCGGTCCGCTTCCAACGGGTTGAGCACCTTGGTGGTCGCCCGGCGCGGGTCGTCGTCGGGCAGTCCCCACAGGTCGAACACGCCGGCAGGTAGGAACGGCGTCGGCAGGACTTCGACATAACCGCTGAGCGCCAACGACTTTCCGATCGCGCGGCGGCGTTGCTGGATCGGGGTGAGACCCCCGCCCGCCGGCGCCTGCGGGAGCACCGACGGGATGATCTCGAGGCCCTCCAGGCGCAGCACTTCCTCGACGAGGTCGGCAGGCTCACGCAGGTCGGGTCGCCAACTCGGCGGGATGACCGTCACCCGATCGCCGTCGGTCGTCACGTCGGCACCGATCTGGCTCAGCCTGCGCTGTGTGGTGCCCTCGGGATAGTCGACGCCTGCGGTCCGGTCCGGCAGGTCGGCGGCCATGCTCACCGGAGGGTGCGTCCAATCCTCTCGTGGCGGATCGCCGCGCCAGTCGGTCAGCTTGGGTTCGATTGTGCCGCCTGCGATGTCGGCGAGCAGGGCGGCGGCCCGGTCGAGTGCGGCGACCGAGACGGCCGGGTCGACGGTGCGTTCGTAGCGGCGGCCCGATTCGCTGGTCAGATGCAGTCGGCGTTGGGTCCGCGACACCGCGGCCGGATCCCACACCGCCGCCTCCAGCATCAGGTCGGTGGTGGTGTCGCGCACCTCGGTGGTGCCTGCGCCCATGATGCCGCCGATCGCCGCGGTCGCGACGTCGTCGACGATCAGCACGTCGCGCGGGTCGAGTTTGCGTTCGACATCGTCGAGGGTGACGACCGTCTCCCCCGGTTCCGCGAAACGGACCTTCAAGCCACCGGTGATCAGGCTGCGGTCGTGTGCGTGCATCGGGTGCCCGAGTTCGAGCATCACGTAGTTGGTGACGTCGACGGCAGGCGAGATGGCGCGAACGCCGCTGAGCAGCAACCGCCGTTGCATCCACCACGGCGACACCGCTTTCGGGTCGATGCCCGTGACGGGTCGCAACCCGAACCGGAGCACCCCGGTGCCGGGCTGGATGGTCACCGGCAGCGCCTCACCCTCGGCGGGCAGCGGCGGGACGTCGGCGGGGTCGACGTAGTCGAGGTCGTAGGCGCAGGCGATTTCGCGGGCCATGCCGCGCACCGAAAGGCAGTAGCCGCGGTCGGGCGTGATCGCGAGGTGAAAGACCACGTCGTCGAGACCGAGCACGTCGGCGGCGGGCGTGCCCGGTTCGGCGGTGCCCCGCGGCAGCACGAGGATGCCGGAATGGTCGGTGCCCAGGTTGAGTTCGGCCGTCGAGCAGATCATCCCGTCCGAGGTGCGGCCGTACGTCTTGCGCGCCGCAATCCTGAAGTCGCCGGGCAGCACGGTACCGGGCAGCGCGACCGCGACGAGGTCGCCATCGGCGAAATTCGTTGCACCACAGACAATGTCGCGATGTTCAGGTTCACCGACGTCGACCTTGACGGCCCGGATCGGCTTCTTGAACTCGGTGAGTTCCTCGATCTCGACCACGCGGCCGACAGTCAGCGGTCCGGTGACCGGCCCGACAGGGATGACCTCCTCGACCTCGTGGCCGATCCGAATCAGCGTCTGCTCCAACTCGTCTGCTGGCACATCCCAGCCGGGAGCGCCGGCCTGGACGACGTCGCGAAGCCAGCTGTAGGGAAGCCGCATCAGGCTCCCACCCCGAACGGCAGCGAGAAGCGGACGTCGCCCTCGACCATGTCGCGCATGTCCGGGATGCCGTTGCGGAACTGCAGGGTCCGCTCCAGCCCCATGCCGAACGCGAAGCCGGAATACACCTCGGGGTCAATCCCGCAGGCGCGCAACACGTTCGGATTGACCATTCCGCAGCCGCCCCATTCCACCCAGCCGGGGCCGCCCTTCTTGTTCGGGAACCAGATGTCCACCTCGGCGGACGGCTCGGTGAACGGGAAGAAGTGCGGGCGAAACCGGGTGCGGCCCTGCGGCCCGAACTCGGAGCGCGCGAACGCGTCGAGCGTGCCCCGCAGATGCGCCATCGTCAGGCCCTTGTCCACCGCGAGCCCCTCCACCTGATGGAAGACCGGGGTGTGGGTGGCGTCGAGTTCGTCGGTGCGGAACGTCCTGCCGATCGAGATGATGTACACCGGAAGCTCGCGCTCGAGCAGCGCCCGGATCTGCACCGGCGAGGTGTGCGTGCGCAGCACCTGACGGGACCCGTCAGGTGCCACGTAGAAGGTGTCCTGTTCGCTGCGCGCCGGGTGATCGGGCGGGAAGTTGAGCGCGTCGAAATTGAACTGCTCGGTCTCCACCTCGGGGCCCTCCGCCAACTCCCAGCCCATCGCGATGAACGTGTCGGCGACGTGTTCGGCCAGGATCGTGATCGGGTGCCTGGCACCGATCGGCTGCCGGGTCGACGGCAACGTGACGTCGATGCGCTCGGCAACCAGGACGGCGGCGTCACGCTCGGCGCGCAGCACGGCCAGGCGCTCGTCGTACGCGCGCTGCGCTTCGGTGCGCGCGACGTTGACCCGCTTGCCCGCGTCGGCGCGGTCGGCCTTGGGCAGCGAACCCAGCGCCTGGCGGGCCAACGCGATCGGCGATCGGTCACCGAGGTGCTCGGTCTTGGCGCGGGCCAGTGCGTCGAGATCCGCGGCCAGGCCAAAGGCATGCTGGGCCGCGCTGACGGCTTTGGTCAGCGATTCTTCAGACAGGTCTATGGGCTGATCAGCCACCCGGCGATCGTACGCGATGGCCGGAGGTGGCCTTAACCGCATTACTGGCAAGCGCCTGCTCCACCCGGTGCCTGCTCAGCGCCTCTCCGATCACCGCGCCCGCCAGGCCGGCAGCCGTCGCAACCAACATGTCGGTGCTGGCCAGCACCAGGTAACCGAACGCGGTCGCACCGCCGAGCAGCACCACCCGAACCACGGTCCAGTGCCCGGGTCCGCGAAGTCGGATCGCCACCAACATCCCCAAGCCCAGCGCCACCACGTGTCCGACGTCGGTGAAGTCGCGTCCGACGAGCACCATCGCCACGCCCGCCGCCACGAACCACCCGATCCACGCGGGCCGCCAGCGACTCGGTATCGCAGCTGTCAGCGAGCCGAGAACGGCAGCGGCCCCATAGCTCATGCCGACATCGGTTGCCCGACTGACGGACAGCGGCAGCCAACCCAGCTTCACCGCCATCGCCAGGCCGGCGGCGACCAACAGGGTGGCGCCGATGTGGCCGGTGGCGAACGTCGCCGCCAGCAGCCCGCTGCGGAACGTCAGCTCGGCGACGGCGAGCAGGCAGACCAGCCCCGGCAACCACACATAGATCGGTCCGGCGTCGACCACGAAGGCGCTGCCGATCAGCGTGCCGAAGTGGCCGTGCCTGAGGTTGTGCAGGTTCGTGCTGACATGACTGACCACTCGGTCCTGCGCGGCAGGACCGAGGACGGACAGGGCGATGGTGACGGAGGTGACGATCACCGCGTATGCGACGGTGACGCGCACCCGCGCCAACCAGCCCAGCACCCTGAGCAACATGTCAGACCACTATGCGCCGGCCGGGTCGTCTTCGCCGTTCGGGCCGCCTGGCAACTGCCTGCGAGTTCTCAGTCGATACATGGCCAGGTCGGCGGGCACCCCGTCTTGCCTGGCCGTGAAGACCTGTCGGCGAAGCCGTTTCGCCGTCACACCCAGCGTCTGGAAATCCTCATCGGCGATCCGGTCGAGCGTGGCGGCGGAGACCACGAATTCACCCCTGGTGGCGCGTTCCATCACCCGTGCCGCGATGTTGACGTCCACACCGAGCCAGTCCGACCCGATCCGTTGCGGCCGTCCGGTGTGCACACCGACCCGCATTCGCGGCGTATAACCGTCCACCTCAACGGCTTTCACCGCTTCACGAGCCACGATGACCGCGCGCACCGCGGTGAGAGGGTCAGCGAACACGGCCATGATGCCGTCGCCCATCCGCTTCACGATGTGGCCGCCCGCCTCCAACAGCGGCGGCTCGACGACCTGGGCCACCCGGCGCAGCAGCTTCAACGTTGCCTCGTCGCCCGCGCTCAGCGACCACGCCGAGAAGCCGACGAGGTCGGTGAAGACCAGCGTCACCTCGCGGTTCGCGGGCTTACCCGACACCCGCTCGGTGAGCGCCTGCCACACCTGCAATGCGCCGAGGCTCACCTCCCGCGACGCCGCTTCCCGCTCGAGCAGCCGATCGGCGGCGCGTGCCGCCGCGCGCGGGCCTCCGTCCCCGTCGACCGACAGCGGGTCCCCGAAGTCGGGGTCGCCGGGCAGGGCGCGCCGCGCCCGTCGCAGAAAAGCGATGACGGCGGGGTTGTGATTGGCGCCCGACAGCCAACCGCGTGGGCCGGATGATTGTGGGCCGGGCCGCTCGTCGATCGACTCGACATCATCCACGGGCGCCAGCCTAGTGGAGGCAAATTGGAGCGGTAAAACGCCAGGTCACAACGATGTGGCACAGCGATGGAGGCTGCATGACACCGTATCGCCACACCGCCGCAAATCGTAGACAACATATGTTGTCATCACTATCTTTGAGAGGTGCGCTCACCGTCGACCGCAAACACGGGCAATCCTCTCGGCCCCGATTCGTTGACCTGGAAGTATTTCGGTGACCTTCGCACCGGCATGCTCGGCGTCTGGATCGGGGCGATTCAGAACATGTATCCGGAACTCGGCGCCGGCGTCGAGGACCACTCGATCCTGTTGCGGGAGCCGCTACAGCGGGTGGCGCGGTCGGTGTACCCGATCATGGGGGTGGTCTACGACGGCGATCGCGCCCCGCTGACCGGCGAGCAGATCAAGAGCTACCACAAGACGATCAAGGGCATCGACGCCGAAGGTCGCCGCTATCACGCGCTGAACCCGGAGACCTTCTACTGGGCGCACGCCACCTTCTTCATGCTGATCATCAAGACCGCCGAGTACTTCTGCGGCGGGCTGACCGAGGCGGAGAAGCGACAACTGTTCGACGAGCACGTCCAGTGGTATCGGATGTACGGCATGAGCATGCGGCCGGTGCCCGACAGTTGGGAGGACTTTCAGGAGTACTGGGCCCGCAAGTGCCGCGAAGAGCTCGAGGTCAACAAGGCCACTCTGGACATCTTCTCGATCCGGATCCCGAAACCGTGGTTCGTGCTGATGCCCAGCGCGGTGTGGGACCAACTGTTCAAGCCGATGGTCGGAGCGCAGCGGTGGATCGCGGCCGGTCTGTTCGACGACACGGTGCGGGAAAAGGCCGGTATGCGCTGGACGCCGGGCGATGAGGTGCTGCTGCGACTGTTCGGCAAGCTCGTCGAGCTGGCCTTCGTTGCGGTGCCCGACGAGATCCGGCTGCATCCGCGCGCATTGGCGGCATACCGCCGCGCGCAGGGCAAGCTGCCCGAGGACGCTCCCCTGGTCGAGGCGCCGGCGTTCGTCGCGCCGCCGCGCGACCGGCACGGCCTGCCCATGCATTACCTGCCGCCGCGCAAGTCACTGCTGGACCGAGCTGGGTCGTTGGTGCACACCACGTTCTCATTGGCCGGGCTGCGTCCGGCGCGCGGACGCCATAAGGCAGCCTGAACGCATGCTGGAATGGTCTGACGTCGATCTCGCCGTGCGCGACGCCGTGCGTGAGTTCGTGGACAGAGAGATACGCCCGCATGTCGACGAGCTGGAAAGCGGCGACATGGAGCCCTACCCCATCATCCGCAAGCTGTTCGCGACGTTCGGCATCGCCGACATGGCGCGCGACTCGCTGAACAAGCGGTTGGCGAAGCTGCGCGACGGTGGCGAGTCGCCTGGCAAGCCGTCGTCCGGCGGCGGCATGTTCGGCGACGCCGCGGGCGGCATGGGCTTCGTGGTGGTCAGCGAGCTGTGCCGGGTGTCGATGGGCATCGTCACCGGCATGGGCGTGTCGTTGGGGTTGACGGTGCCGACCATCATGGGACGCGGCACCCTGGCCCAACAGGAACGCTGGCTGCCGGACCTCGTCACCTACGACAAGATCGGCGCGTGGGCAATCACCGAACCTGATTCAGGCAGTGACGCTTTCGGCGGCATGAAGTCCTATGTGGTGCGCGACGGCTCAGGAAATGGGGACTACATCCTCAACGGGCAGAAGACGTTCATCACCAACGGGCCCGACGCCGATGTCGTGGTGGTCTATGCAAAGCTGGACGAGCCGGGTGTCGACAAGCGCGACCGCAAAGTGCTGACCTTCGTGCTGGATCGCGGCATGGAGGGTTTCGTCCAGTCAAAACCGTTCCGCAAGATGGGAATTCACAGTTCGCGCACCGGTGAGCTGTTCTTCAACAACGTCCGGTTGGGGCGCGACCGGTTGCTCGGCGAGTCCGAGGACGCGGCGGGCGACGGTCGGGCCAGCGCGCGGTCCAACTTCTCGGCAGAACGGATCGGCGTGGCGGCGATGGCGTTGGGAGTCATCGAGGAATGCCTGCGACTGTGCGTCGATTACGCCAAGAATCGCAAACTTTGGGGCCAGGAGATCGGTCAGTTCCAGCTCATCCAGCTCAAGTTGGCGAACATGGAAGTGGCGCGAATGAACGTGCGCAACATTCTGTTTCGCGTCATCGAGTCGGCACAGAGCGGTAAGGCGATCTCTCTGCCGGAAGCGTCGGCCATCAAGTGGTACTGCTCGCAGGCCGCCACGGACGTCGCGATGGACGCGGTGCAGTTGTTCGGCGGCAACGGCTACATGACCGAGTACCGGGTCGAGCAGTTGGCGCGTGACGCCAAGTCGCTGATGATCTACGCGGGCAGCAACGAGGTGCAGATCACCCACGTCGCCAAGGGCTTGTTGAGCGGCTAGGCACTACGCGGCGGGCGGGCAGGCAGCGTCATCTCGGCGACCTTGGCGTGTAATTCCTGAACCCGCTTGTACATCCGCTCCTCGGTGGACCGCGGCATGCACCCGGGAAGGTATCGGCCGCGCTTGAGGCGCGTCACCCGACCCTGGGCGATCTCCCGGCGCAGTGCCTCGGAGACCGCCTTCGACGCGCGCCCGGTGGTGCGGAAGCCGTGATAGGCCAGTGCGTCGACCAGATCGTTCACGGTCGCCGGGCCATGGTCGAACAGGTAGGCGGTGATGAGGTAGCGAAGGTCGGTACCCCGCACCTGTAACGAGTCGGTCATGGGCAGACAATGGCACGCGGGTACGACAAGAACTCACTCGGCGACTAACGCCGGTGCGCCTTCGCGCTTTGGTACAGGCAGATCGACGCGGCCGACGCCACGTTCAGACTCTCGGCGCTGCCCGGCATCGGGATGTGCACCCGATGGGTGGCCGTCTGCGCCAATTCGACCGGCAGGCCGCGGGCTTCGGGACCGAACAGCCACGCCGTCGGGCCGGACAGGTCGGCGTCGTCGAGGCCGATCTCGCCGTCGACGGTCGTGGCCAGCACCTGCAGTCCGGCGTCGGTGAGCGCGGCAACCGTGCCTGCCGCATCGGATTCGGGGACGACGGGAATCGAGAAAATGCTGCCCGCCGAGGACCGCAGGCACTTCCCGTTGTAGGGATCGACGCTGTTTCCGGCGAGCACCACCGCGTCGGCGCCCATCGCGTCGGCAATCCGGATCAGCGTGCCCGCATTGCCGGGTTCCGAGATCTCCACCGCAACGGCGACCAGGCGCGGTGACTCCGTGAGCACATCGGCCAACGTCGTCTCCGGCATCGAGCACACGGCGACCAGGCCGACCGGAGTCACGGTGTCCGACAACGCTTTCGCGGCAGGCTCGGTGACCAGATGCACCGGGGCATCGGTGAGCATGGAACCGAATCGGCTCATCGCGGTTTCGGTGGCGAACACCTCGGAAACGAGTCCGCGCCGCAACGCCGACTCGACGAGATTGGGTCCCTCGGCGAGAAAGCGTGCGGCGCGGCGTCGTCCGATGTGGCGGTGCAGCTTGACCGCGGCAGCCACCCGCGCGGAGCGCTCGGTGAGCGTCAGGCGGCCTCGCCGGCGTCTGATGTCGCCGGCCTTCCGGCTCCGGCAGGAGCGTTCACGTCCTCGGGCAGCGCACCCTTGGCGACCTCGACCAGCGCGGTGAACGCGGCGGGATCGCTGACCGCGATCTCGGCGAGGTTCTTGCGGTCCACCTCGACACCGGCGGCCTTCAGGCCTTGGATGAGCCGGTTGTAGGTGATGTCGTTGGCGCGAGCGGCCGCGTTGATCCGGGAGATCCACAGCTTACGGAACTCGCCCTTGCGGGCACGCCGGTCGCGGTAGGCGTAGGTCAACGAATGCAGCTGCTGCTCTTTGGCTTTGCGATACAGCCGCGACCGCTGACCGCGGTAGCCCTTGGATGCCTTGAGTACTGCGCGACGCTTCTTCTGAGCGTTGACTGCGCGCTTGACGCGTGCCATGTGAGTGTTCCTTCGTTCAGGTCGTACGGAGCCGGGCCAGTTAGCCGTTCAGCAGCTTCTTGATGCGCTTGGTGTCGTTGGCCGCCACCTCGGTACGGCCGGCAAGGCGACGGGTGCGCTTGGTCGGCTTGTGCTCGAGCAGGTGCCGACGGTTGGCCTTCTGGCGCACGACCTTGCCGGTCCCGGTCAGCCGGAACCGCTTGGAAGCGCCGCTGTGGGTCTTCGCCTTTGGCATGTGTCCTCTTTCAGTTCTGCGTTACGTCTGACTGTCTTCAGTTGGTGCCGCAGTGGGCGCCGGGGCCTGTTCTGCCCGTCGCGCCGGCGCGGCATCTGCGTCGTGCGCCGCCTTGGCGCGAGTCTTCGCGCCGCGGTGCGGGGCCAGCACCATCGTCATGTTGCGGCCGTCCTGTTTGGCCGACGTCTCGACGAAGCCGTAGTCGGCGACGTCGGCGCCCAGCCGTTGCAGGAGTCGGTAGCCGAGTTCGGGCCGCGACTGCTCGCGCCCGCGGAACATGATCGTCACCTTGACCTTCGACCCGGCTTGCAGGAAGCGGACGACGTGACCCTTCTTGGTCTCGTAGTCGTGCGGGTCGATCTTGGGACGCAGCTTCTGTTCCTTGACGACGGTCTGCTGCTGATTCTTGCGAGACTCGCGCGCCTTCTGAGCCGTCTCGTACTTGAACTTGCCGTAGTCCATGATCTTGCAAACCGGTGGTTTGGCATCAGGAGCTACTTCGACAAGGTCGAGATCGGCGTCCGCGGCGACGCGGAGGGCGTCTTCGATGCGCACAATGCCTACCTGCTCGCCGCCTGGTCCGATGAGACGGACTTCAGGGACTCGAATGCGCTCGTTGACGCGGGTCTCAGTGCTGATGGGGCCTCCTATGTTGTCCTCTAGGAGCCCACGCCTTCAGCCACTCTGCTCGGATGAACAGAAAAGCCCTGCTCAAAGCAGGGCCCAAAGCCGACCAGGACAGGCACGGATGCCTGTGACCGGACCGCTGGACCAGTATGGTCGGCGGTGGGAGCGGGACTCCACTTGTCGGTCCCGGCCTTCGCCGGGACGGTACTTCCATGTCCCTGGCGTACGCCGGGACGGTCGCGCATGCCACTCTAGCAGGCATGACCGAGTCTCCCAACATTCGCGAGCTAGCCGAGATTCCCGCCGTCGAGGTGATCACCCGATCGGCCGTCATGCTGATGAGCGCCGCCGCGGAGAAACTCGGACTCTCGGCAGAGGATCCCGAAGACAGCCCGCACCGCGACCTCGACGAGGCGCGCCGGTTGATCACTGCGCTGGCCGGACTGGTCACCGCCTCCGTCGAATACCTCGGCCCGCACGCCGGGCCGGTGCGCGACGGACTGAAAACACTGCAGGTGGCCTTCCGCGAAGCCAGCGCCGCACCGGACGAGCCGGGCCAGGGACCGGGCGAGAAATACACCGGACCCGTTTGGTAGCTGGCGCAGTCACAACAATTTCTGAGCTTGAGCGAATATCCTCGCGGCCTATGACCGCCACGTTGACGCGTCAGGCCTCTCGTTACTCGTGGGTCCCCGCAGCCGCCGGCTGGACGGTCGGCACCATCGCCACACTGTCGTTGATCGCGAGCGTCTCGCCCGGCATCCGGTGGATCATCAAAGAGCCGCGCGAGTTCGTCAACGACTACGTCTTCAACTTCCCGGACACCAGCGTCGCGTGGGCCTTCGTGCTCGCGCTGCTGGCGGCGGCGCTGGCCGCGCGCAAGCGGATCGCCTGGTGGATCCTTGTCGGTTACATGCTGGCGTCCATCGTCTGGAACGTCGGCGGCCTGGTCACCAGTCCGAAGTCGGTGCTGGACGACATCGGCGAGGTCATCGGGCTGGTGCTCCACACCGCGTCGATTCTGTTTCTGGTGCTGGCCCGCAGAGAGTTCTGGGCGAAGGTCCGCCGCGGCGCGCTGCTGAAGGCGGCAGCCACGCTGGTGGTCAGCATGGCGGTCGGCACGCTGATCGGCTGGGGGCTGCTGGAGGTGTTCCCCGGCTCGCTGGCCCGCGAGGACCGATTCTGGTACGCGCTGAACCGCGTCAGCGCGTTCGCAGGCGCCGGTTCCGAGTCGTTCACCGGCTATCCACACGTGTTCGTCAACGCGTTGCTCGGCCTGTTCGGCGCGCTCGCCTTGATGGTGACGGCGATCGTGCTGTTCCAGTCGCAGCGCGCCGACAACGCGCTCACCGGCGAGGACGAATCGGCAATCCGGGGCCTGCTCGAATTGTTCGGCAAGAACGACTCGCTCGGCTATTTCGCCACCCGCCGCGACAAGGCGGTCGTGTTCGCGCCCAACGGCCGGGCAGCCATCACCTACCGCGTCGAAGTCGGTGTCTGCCTGGCCAGCGGCGATCCGGTAGGTGACCCGAAGGCATGGCAACAAGCCATCCACGCGTGGCTGGCCCTGTGCCAGACCTATGGTTGGGCGCCCGGCGTGATGGGTGCCAGTTCGACCGGCGCGGAGGCGTTCCGCCTCGCCGGCCTCAACGCGCTGCAACTCGGCGACGAGGCGATCCTCTACCCGGACAACTTCCGGCTCTCCGGCCCGGATATGCGCGCCGTGCGCCAGGCCGTGACACGGGCGCGACGGGCGGGTGCGTCGGTCCGGATCCGGCGGCACCGCGACCTGTCAAGCGAGCAAATGGCCAAGGTGATCGAACGCGCAGACGCCTGGCGCGACACCGAAACCGAGCGAGGCTTCTCGATGGCGCTGGGCAGGCTCGGCGACCCCGCCGACGGCGACTGCCTGCTGGTCGAGGCCGTGCAGAACGATGACGTGGTGGCGATGCTGTCCCTGGTGCCGTGGGGCACCAACGGCGTGTCACTCGACCTAATGCGCCGCTCGCCGCAATCCCCCAACGGCACCATCGAGCTGATGGTCAGCGAGCTCTGCATGCAGGCCGAAGACATTGGGGTGAGCCGGATTTCGCTGAACTTCGCGATGTTCCGCACGGCCTTCGAACAGGGTGCGCAGCTGGGCGCGGGTCCGATCGCGCGGCTCTGGCGCGGCCTGTTGGTGTTCTTCTCACGCTGGTGGCAACTCGAGACGCTGTACCGATCGAACATGAAGTACCAACCGCAGTGGGTGCCCCGCTACGCCTGCTACGAAGACGCACGTCTGGTCCCCCGCGTCGGCGTCGCCTCGGTGATCGCCGAAGGCTTTCTGGTGCTTCCGTTTTCGCGGCGCAACGAGCAACCGCACACCGGCCATCACATCTCGGCTCCCGACGATCTGGTCGCCAGCGGGCTGTTGCACCACGACGGCAGCGCGCCCGACCTGGGTTCACTGCAGGCCGATCTGCCCGAGGCGGATGACAGCCAGCGTCTGCCGGAGCAGGTGCGGGTGCGGATGGCAAAGCTGAAATCGTTGCAGGACAATGGCGTCGACGCGTACCCCGTCGGGGAGGCACCCAGCCACACCATCGCGCAGGCGGTCGAATCCGAGGGAGCGGGCACCGTCACCGTGGCCGGGCGGGTGCTGCGGATCCGCGACTACGGCGGCGTGCTGTTCGCCCAACTGCGCGACTGGTCAGGCGAAGTCCAACTGCTGCTCGACAATTTGACCCTGGAGCAGGGCGACACCGCGGACTTCACCCAGGCCATCGACCTGGGTGACCTCATCCAGGTGTCCGGAACCATGGGCTACAGCAAGAAGGGCACCCGGTCGCTGCTGGTTCTCAGTTGGCGGCTGATCGGCAAGTGCCTGCGCCCGCTGCCGGACAAGTGGAAGGGGCTGACCGATCAGGAAGCGCGGGTGCGGGTCCGCTACGTCGATTTGGCGATCAACACCGAGGCCCGCGACCTGATCCGCGCACGCAGCGGTGTGCTGCACGCCATCCGTGAAACCCTGGTCAGCAAGGGTTTTTTGGAGGTCGAGACCCCGATCCTGCAGCAGATCCACGGCGGCGCCAACGCACGACCGTTTCTCACCCACATCAACGCCTACGACCTCGACCTTTATCTGCGCATCGCGCCCGAGCTGTACCTCAAGCGGTTGTGCGTCGGCGGCGTCGAGCGGGTCTTCGAACTCGGCCGCGCGTTCCGCAACGAGGGCGTGGACTTCAGCCACAATCCCGAGTTCACCCTGCTGGAGGCCTATCAGGCGCACGCCGACTACAACGTGTGGATCGACGGCTGCCGCGAACTGATTCAGAACGCCGCCCAGGCCGCCAACGGGGCACACGTGTTCCTGCGCCCGCGCGACGACGGCGCCCTCGAACCCGTCGACATCTCCGGCCAGTGGGCGGTCAAGACGGTGCACGGTGCGGTATCGGAGGCGCTCGGCGAAGAGATCCGGCCCGACACGGAACTTCCTGTGCTGCGCAAGCTTTGCGACGCGGCGGGCATTCCGTATCTGACGCACTGGGACGCGGGCGCAGTGGTACTCGAACTCTACGAGCGGCTCGTCGAGGACCGCACCGAGGAGCCCACCTTCTACAAGGACTTTCCGACATCGGTGTCGCCGCTGACCCGCCCGCACCGCAGCATTCCCGGGGTGGCCGAACGCTGGGATCTGGTGGCGTGGGGCGTGGAGTTGGGCACCGCCTACAGCGAGCTGACCGACCCGGTCGAACAGCGCAGGCGGCTGCAGGAGCAGTCGCTGCTGGCCGCGGGCGGCGATCCGGAGGCGATGGAACTCGACGAGGACTTCCTGCAGGCAATGGAGTACGCGATGCCTCCGACGGGCGGGCTCGGGATGGGCGTGGACCGGGTCGTCATGCTGATCACCGGCCGCAGCATCCGTGAGACCTTGCCGTTCCCATTAGCCAAACCGCGTTAGCAGCTGGCTCACAGCCAGCGCCAAGGAAACACGGCCACGATTGTTGCCGTGACGTTACCCGACGAGTTTCGCCACCATCTCTCGCTGATGCATGGATGGCTGCCGATCACCGTGCAAGTCATCACCGGCTTTTTGCTGCTGGCCGCGATCGGCTGGCGTACACGGCGCTGGCGTTTGGTATGGCTGCCGTGGACGGCGCTCGTCGGCGCGGCACTGTCGGTGGCGGTGTACTGGTACATCGCCTCGCAGGGGCTCAGCGACGACAACAACCCGGCGCCCGTCTCGCTGTGGATCTGGATCGGTTTGACCGGTGTGGCGGCTGCTGTGCTGATCGCGGGTTGGCGCAGCGCCCGCTGGTGGCGGCGCGGGGTGTCCGCGGTGGCGTTGCCGGCGTGCCTGCTGTGCGCGGCGCTGGCGCTCAACCTCTGGGTCGGATACTTCCCCACCGTGCAGAACGCGTGGAATCAGCTCAGCGCGGGCCCGCTGCCCGATCAGACTGACACCACCACGGTGGTCGCCATGCAGCAACGGCACGCGATCCCGGCGAAGGGCACGGTGGTGCCGGTCAGCATCCCCGACACCGCGTCGGGGTTCAAACACCGCGGTGAGCTGGTCTATCTACCGCCTGCCTGGTACGCCACCGATCCCCCGCCACCGTTGCCGACGGTGATGATGGTAGGCGGCGAGTTCAACACGCCCGCCGACTGGATGCGAGCAGGCAACGCCATCAACACGATCGACGCGTTCGCTGCCGCACACGGCGGCAACGCACCGGTGTTCGTGTTCGTCGATTCCGGCGGTGCATTCAACAACGACACCGAATGCGTCAACGGCACCCGCGGCAGAGCTGCCGATCACCTCACCAAAGACGTTGTGCCGTTCATGATTTCGAACTACCGAGTGTCGGCCAGCCGGGCCAACTGGGGCATCGTGGGATGGTCGATGGGCGGCACCTGTGCGGTCGACCTGACGGTCATGCACCCCGACATGTTCAGCGCGTTCGAGGACATCGCGGGCGATCTGACGCCCAATTCGGGTAACAAGTCCCAGACGATCCAGCGCCTGTTCGGCGGCGATGCCGCGGCCTATGCCGCGTTCGACCCGACCACGGTGATCACCCGGCACGGGCCCTATGTCGGGGTGACGGGCTGGTTCGACATCAACGGCACGCCGTCGGCGCAACCGCACATCGTGAACGCCGTGGCACACCCCAACGATCAGACGGCGGCCGCAAACTCGCTGTGCGCGACCGGCAGCGCGTACGGAATCCACTGCGCCGTCGAGATGCGGCCCGGCAGGCACGATTGGCCGTTCGCGGCGCGCGCTTTCGCGGCGGGACTGCCATGGCTCGCGAGCCAACTCGACACTCCGGGGGTACCGCTGGTGCCGCTGCCACCGTCGACGGTGATGTCGCAGGCAGGGTCGCCGCCCGCAGCACCCCACTCCGGACCGAAACTGCAGGCGGCCGCGAAGTAGGCCTTAGAACTGCAGGGCTGCCGTCAAGGCGTCTGCGACCGGATCGTGATAGCCCGCAGGCGCGAATAACTGCCACTCTCCGGGGACGCCCTTGAGGTCGTAGAATCCCCGACCCGAAAAGGTGATTCCTGACCCGTAGACAAGCTCCTTCACCGTGTTGGAGACGAGTACCTCGCCCGAACTTGCCTTCGCAGCGATTCGCGCGGCGATGTGGACCGCGATCCCACCGATGTCGTTGCCGCGACGCACACACTCTCCCGTGTGTAGACCACTACGAATCTCGACTCCGATCCGCGGCATGCGTTCGGCAAGAGCCGTTGCACACAAGACTGCTCGCGTCGGACCGTCGAAGGTGGCTAGCAGGCCGTCGCCGGTATCTTTGACGAACCGCCCTTGGAACGAATCGATCTCCGCATGTGCAATCTCGTTGTGGCGCTCTAAGAGGTCACGCCAGCGTTCGTCACCGAGTTCGGCGGCGTGCCGGGTCGAGTCGACGATGTCGGTGAACATCACGGTCGCTAGCACTCGGTCTTGCGGATGCTCATGCCGCTGGCCGGTCAAGAACTCTTCGACCTCGCCGACCACCGACTTGTAGTCTCCTGCCCACGGAATGTGGTCGACGCCATCGAGTTCGATCAGCCGGGCGCGTGGCAGCCGGGCGGCGAGGGCGCGACCGAACTCGACGGGTATCGCGTCGGCTCTGCGGTGCAGGACCAGTGTCGGGACTTGGATATCTCCAACGATGTCCGGCATATCCAGCTGTCGGAGGACGGCGAGCCAGGTGATCAAGGCCATCTTGGGGCTCATGGCGGCCCTTTCAAAGGCACCCATCTCCCGTCTTGCGTCCGGGTCGCCACTCAAGCTCGGTGCGGCCCAATCCAGCGTCTGCCCTTCACCCCAATGATCAATCGTCGCTCTGATCCGATCGAAGGTCTCGTATACGCGTTGCACCATCGCGGAGCCGAAGCGATCGGGTGGTCCTCCTGCGCCCGTCCCGTAGAGAATCAACGCGCGGACCCGCTCCGGATACGTCGCGGCGAACAACACACTGATCGGTCCGCCTTCGGAGAATCCGAATAGCGCCGGGCGGTCGCATCCGGCCGCATCGATCACCGCTCGTAGGTCGTCTGCCCGGTTTTCGACGGTAGGCACGCCGTCGATCGGATCGGATAGGCCAGTACCGCACTTGTCGTACAGAACCAGACGCGCGAATGTTGCGAATTCACTGATGTACGCGCGCCAGAGCGGGTTCTCCCATTGCTTGTCGATATGGGAGAACCAGCCCGGCACGATCACGAGATCGGTTGGACCGTCACCGACCACCTGGTAGGCGATGTTCCCGTTCGGGCCCTTCGCGTAATGCGTGTCCGGTTGCCGGACCATAACTGCAGTGTCCCACCGCACTACGAGCGACACGGCGGTTCCGACAAAGCCGAGTACCGTGAGGCCATGCCCGAGGAACCCGACGCGAACGAGCCGAGCGCACCGCCACCCGCCGAACCAGCAGATACCGGCTACACACCCGGCGGCGTGCCGACGTTCGAATCGGTGCGCGAGAAGATCGAAACGCGGTACGGCACCGCGATCGGCGCGTCAGAACTGGCCGCCGAGACACCGCAGGGCCGCACTGTGGAGGAGCAGTACGACGCGCGTCAGCGGGCGGCCGCCGAGCGCCTCGCCGAGATCCGCAAATCGATGCACCGCGACGAGGACGACGCTCAGTAGTCCGATTCGGCGGCCAACACTTCGGCCAGGAACGCGTCACCGGCGGGCGCACGCAGCCTCGATCGGGCAAACTCCCTGATCCGCTCGCGCGTCTGTGGTGACTCGTCGATGTCCGCGCCTACCGCCACCGCGGTCGACCGCCAATCGTGGTCCCAGGCAGCCGATTCCGCGACAGGGTGTTGCTCCGCGTCGAGAAGCGGGAACGTGGCAGCCCCGTCGGCGTCGAGCACGCCCGAACCCGTGAACTTGTCAGAACGCAGCCGCACAGGGATGCCCGCCGACAGTCCTGAACCTGATAACCTTACGCGCACAATGGCTTTCGCGGTCCCGTCCGCCGCTTCAACGCGCCACTCCACAGTGTCCTCTGCGGCATCGAACACACCGGGCGGGACTGCGCTCCACTTCACGGAGTCGGTCCCTGCGGCGACTGCACCCGCGCCGCGGCCACGTCCGTCCACACCTGCGGCCAACGCGTAGTCGTCGCGACGCTGGGTGACGCAGGCAGATTCGGCGAGCACGACGCCGACGTCGTCGGCGAGATCCGCACAGCCGGTCACGAGTTCGATCACCCGCGGGTCGCCGGCATGCAGATGCGCGCTGAGCGCCGCGGTGTGCGGGCGCAACAGCGCAGCCACGTCGGAATCGAAGGTGTCGTCGGTGAAGTAGTCCTCGGCGGCCGCCGTGAGCATCGCGATCTCGGCGTCCAGCAGTGCGCCGTCGAGCGCCGCGATACCGTCGCGCTCGCTGACCGGCCACCACCGCCGCAGCCAATGCCCGAGCGCGAGTCTGCGCAGCGGTTCCAACGATTCTGGTTGCAGGTCGACGCCGGCGATCTCGACGTCCGCGCCGGGCGGCCGTCCGTTCACCGCCGCGGCGACGGCGACGTGCCCCGATTCGCCGAGCACCCGCCACAGCCAATCCGCACGGTCCACATCGGTGAAGGTGATCTGCGCGGCATGCGTGGGGTCGTCAACGATCCACGACAGCACGGCACCACTGACCTCCAGGACGGCGACGAGTTGCGGCTGCGCTGCCTGGTGGCCCGTGCTCCACAACCCGGCGTCGGCGACGAGTCTCATCCGGCCACCTGCAATTCCAGCATCGCCTTGATCCGCTGTCGGTGGTCGAGGCTCACCGACCGTGCCACACCCTCCAGAAGCGCCCGGACATCGTCGACGTCGTCGCAGGGTTCCTGCCAGACATCGCGACCGTGCAGCCGGGCCCACAACCGGCTCAGATAAGGGCGCGCGAACGAGGCGAGGTCGTCGATCACCTGTTGCTGCCGCGGGTGCGTGGGCCCGCCTTCGGTCAGGTAACGACGGGCGTGCAGGACATAGGCTTCCTTACGCAACCGGGCCTGAATCTGGGCGGCCAGTTCGTATTTCGGCACGGCCGTTTCACTCAGCGGCGCCAGACACGCGCCGATCTCGATCCCGGCCACCAGGGTGGCCTGCTTGTCCTCGGCCAGCAGGCCCCACGGCGCACTGGCCCTGTCGACCTCCTCAGCGCACAACAGCGGGATGTCGGGCAGCTCATCGCGGTCCATGGCTCGCCGCAGGGTGGCGCGCACCCGGTCGACGACGGAGCGGTTCAGCGGGCGGTCGCTGTCCGTTCCGGCCATGACAGCGGGCGGTGGTTGCGGCGCAATGGAACTCAGTCCGAGCGCGACGATCGACCATGGCAGCTCGTCGGTGGTGTGATGCGCTCGGGCACCGAGGTTGTACGGCGTCGCGTCGGCGATCAGCGCTGACCAGACCCGCTGCCGGGCGACCGCGGCGTTGTGGCCCTGCGCCGGCCCCAGCACCGTGGTCAAGCCGGCGAGGAACGGATCGGTGATCTCCGTACCCGGTACGACGTCGGTCCAGCTGCGGGCGAGTTGGTCAGTCAGCTTGGCGACCACATGCGGATCGGCTGCGTATTGGTTGAGCACCTCGATCGCGGTGCGGTCGCGGTCGCCATGGATGCCCCGCAACACCGCTTCGGCGGAGCCGTCGTCCTGTTGCGCCGGAGCGCCTTTCGTCACCGCCAGCTCGAAGCAGACGGGGAAATACAGCTCCTGGGCGTTGCCGGTGGTGATGCGCAGGCGGCGGCGCTCACGCTTGAGCACCTCGAACCATGCTGCCGCAACGCGTAATTGGGGTCCATGCCCGACGATCAGCTCGTGAATCGCGACCGCGGTGCCGGCGTCGACGAACGGCGCCGAGTAGGCGGTGTTGGCGCGCAGACGCAGCACCAGCGGGTCGAGGATGCGTTTGACCGTGCGGCGCAGCGGTCCACCGTCGTCACCGCTGAGCACCTCGACTCCGGGGCCGATGGCGCGCCATGCGCGGTCGATGACGGCGCGGCGTGGTTGGCTGACAGCGGTCGTCGTCGCCACGTCGTAGCCCGCGCTCATCGCACCAGCATAAAGTTGGGTTCGGTAGCCAGCGCAAGAGCTGACGCTAATGGCATGTCCACAGCGTTGTTGCTCGGAATCGCCGCCGACCAGCTTCTCAACATCGCCTACTTCGGCTTTCTGGTCGCCGGCAGCGCCGCCACCGTCATCCCTGACCACCGCACCGCCGCTCCCGTCCGACCGCGGTCCGACGAGGCCGACGAACGACTCGCCACCGTCACCGACATGCTGACCGTGCGCGCCGCCTTCGATGACATGTTGATCCAAAAAGGCCTGCTCACGGGGGATCAACTCGAGCTGATCCGCAAGGGCACCAAATCGCAGGCCGTGGTCACCGGTATGCGGCCCACCGGCGAGTTCCGCGAGGACCACCGGGAGGTCGTGCTCGACGTGATCGTGAGAAAGCCCGGAGGAGGCCAGTTTCCCGCGCACGAGACCGCACTGATACCGGCCTCGTCGCTGGCCAAGGTCTGCCCCGGCAGCATCATCGACACCTACTACCGGTCCGGCGACGAGTCGTCGGTGGCCGTCTGCGTGTCGCCCGGCTGACGGGTTCATCGCGCACCGTCGACCGCGAATGTCGCCAACGCGGCCCAATACAGCGGGCTGGCACCGATATCGCCGTCGCGCCAGCGACGCATCTGCTCCCGCTGCCAGCGATTGACCGCCCGACCTGCCTCGGCGTCTTCGTGGGCGCGGTCGACGGCGATGATGACGTCGGCCATCGGGTCGTGATCGGCTGCGGTGAACTGTCGATAACCGGCCGCCGTCGGTAACGACCACAGCGTGGCCGTGACCAGTTGAGCGCCACCGAGGATCATCGCCGCCACCAGGCCGGTCGCCTCGTCGAATTGGTAGTCGCCGCCGGACGCGCAGGCGATCATCGCGATTCGGGGCGGCATCGGCAACTTCGCCGACATCAGATCCGCAGCTGTGAGCGGACGTTCGTCGGCGAGGTGCAGCGCGGCGCGGGCCGCGTGCCCGACGTCGCCGTCGGCGGCGGTGGCGTGACCGACGTACAGCAGCCGACTCGGTTTCCGGTCGAGTTGGCCGCCAAGCCAAGCGCGGTCGGCGTCTGTCCGCCGGAACAGCTCAACCGCGTAAGTGACGTCAGGTAGCACCGCCCGTTGCCGCATGATCTCTGTGAAATGTTGTGCCAGAGGGGTTTCCGACGAAGGCCTGCCGAGCACCGAACCGAGCGCCGAATCGGGGCGCTGGCCGGGAACCCGTGGGTCGAGAAGCAGCAGAGGCGGGTTGTCGCGGCGATCGGCCCAGACCGCCGGCGTGCGTGTCGAGTTGACGATGTTCGACGGCGCCGCCATCAACACGTCGACCAATTCATTCAGCCGGAAGCCGTCATCGCCGGGTAGGGCGAGCAGCCCCCATGGCACCCGCGCCAAACGTGCGCTGGGTGAGACGAACAAGGCGGCCCGCGGCGACGCCACACAGTCGACGAGCAGCTGCCACGCCGCAGGCCCCAGCAGGCTGGCGCCCAACGTGCGGGCGATGGCCATTTCCGACTCGGGCGCCGCGAAGGGGCCGGTGGCGACTGCTCGCTGCACAGCGTCACGGCGGCTTTCGGTGGCCACCGGGTCGGGCAGCGCGGTCTTCAACTGGTCCAGTGCGGCAACGAGTTCGGGCTCCTGCACCACCCAGGTGACCGTTCGCGCCGGCTCGCCGACCACGCGGAGGCTGGCGTAGGTCGCGACGCCGACGTCGGCGAAGCGGAGAACGAGAGTTACGGCCACGTCGACCACGCCGCTTCGTCGGCGGTGACGGCACACCCGTACCGCTCGAACGCCAGCGTGCGATACCGGCTCATGATCGGTCCGCTTGCCGGATCCATCTGTAGAGGCGGCAGCGGCCCGAGTCGGGTCAGCGCCGCGCCGCCTTCCACCGCAGGCCCCGCCGCGACGAGCGCGTAGTCGTCGACCGTCTCGACAGGAACGGCGGCGGTCGCGGTCTCGGCCCAGCCCGCGATTTGGGAGGTCTCCGGTTCGGTGCTGAAACTTCCTCGTGCACTGTGGTATTCGACGAGCTCGCTGACGAGTTCGGTGTTACCCCACTCCCAGGCCAGCGCGAAGGCGCCCGCCAAAATCTTTGCCGAGACGTGGGTGGCCCACCGCATGCGGGCGTCGGCGTCAGCCATCGACAACCGCACCGAGTCGACGGCGAGCGCCGCGGGCACCTTCAGGTCTGCGGCCTGTTCGAATTTCGCCGCCGCGCCGCCTGGGTCGGCCAACGCCTCGGCGCGCAGGATGTTGCCAAGATGGTCGTCGAGCCTGGCATACTGCAACCAGCTGTGCCGCGGCCACGAGTCCAGCAGCGCGCGCGCTTCTTCGACGCGTTCGCGTGCCGCGTCGAAGTTGCCGCGGAAGATGTCAACCCAGCTGCGTTGCAGCAGGATTCGGTGGATGTGCAGCGGCTTTTCGACTTCGCGCCAGTGCCGCTCTGCGTGGCTGAAGCGTTCGTCGGCGTCGTCCAGTCTCTCGATGGACAGCGCGATGAGGCCGAAGTACAGCCAGGACCGCGAGACGTCGTGTGCACGATAGCCTTCGGCCAGTGCGGGGTACGCCGCGTGCACCAGGTCCTGCGCGCGGGCCCGATCCCCCGCCGCCCACGCCGCCGTGCAGCGCTCGAATTGTGTTCTGGCGGTTGCCAGTTTCCATCCCCGCTTCTGCGCCCGGGCGCCTGCGCGCTGCAGCCATGGCTCGGCTTCGGCCAGCCGCCCGGTTTCGACACAGAACCGGCCGTATCCGGTACCCACCTGGACAAGCAGGAAGTCGTCGAGTTCGGTGCCGTCGATGGACCGCTCGACCGCGTCGATCGCGAGTTCCCACAACGGAACTGAGCGGACGTGCAGGTCGTCGTCGCACAGCGCGACGGCGCACAGGATGCGTGCGTAGGTGACGAGGAACCGGTGTTCGGCGGCCAAGTCGGCGAACTCCGTCGACGTGTCGTCGGTCAGCACCAGCAGCGCGGCCTCGGCGGCCTCGTGGTCGCCGTGCGCGGCGGCGGCCAAGCCGGTGCGCAGGAATTGCGCGCGCCGCGTGTACCGGCAGATCATGTGGTCGATCTCGGCGTCGGACATCGTCGCCTGAGCAGCCGCTTCCGGGTTGGCGCCTGCCTGGATCGACTGGTAGATCGCGAGGCAGTCGGTGATGCGGCGCAGGGCTTCCTCGACGCCGTTGTACGCGGTGCGGACCAGATAGATTTCGCCTAGTTGGGCGTAGACCTCGAGCAGGAGGTCATCGCGGCCGACGGCTTCGATCTGCTCACCGAGAGACAGCAGCAACTGCTTCGCCGCCTCCTCCTCGGCGGCGAAGATCAGCTGACGAGCCCGCTCGAGGTCGGTGACGATCGTCATAGCGGAATTGTAGGAAGCGGGGGGGGGGGGGGGGGGGGCCCCCGCGGGGGGGGGGGGGGCGCGGGCCGGCCCCGGGCCGGCCAGGGGGGCGGGGTGGGGGTGCGGGCGGCCCTCCGGGGGTTGTT
>NZ_LZHZ01000027.1 GCF_001667505.1 Mycobacterium sp. ACS1612 | reverse complement strand
CCGGAAGCTAAGCCTGCCAGCGCCGATGATACTACCCAACCCGGGTGGAAAAGTAGGACACCGCCGAACACAATTTAGAATCACCCCCCACAATTGCGTGGGGGGTGATTCTATATTCGCCACAATTCGACAAATCAATTGCTGAATTGTCGGGATTGGCAAACACGTGTAGAAAGGCATACGTGGTCCAGGACAGCCAGGGCGGCGGAGACCGGGGTCGTCCGCGACGTTCGGCGCCGCGCAGCTCGGGGCCCAACCGCGCTCGCCGCGCCCAACCCCAACCCAGCGGCGAGGCGCCGCAACCCCAGGGCCCGCCGATCCCCGCCGAAATCGAGGCCAAGCAACTCTCGCCCGAAATACGGGGCGAGCTAACGACTTTGGATCGGTCGACGGCCGACGTCGTGGCCCGCCACCTGGTGGCCGCCGGCGAACTTCTGGAGGACGACCCGCAAGCCGCGCTGGCGCATGCCCGTGCCGCGCGCGCCCGATCCGGGCGCATCGCCGCGGTTCGGGAAGCGGTCGGCATCGCCGCCTACCACTGCGGTGACTGGGCTCAGGCCCTGGCCGAACTGCGTGCGGCACGCCGAATGGGCAGCAAGTCACCGCTGCTGCCGCTGATCGCGGACTGCGAACGCGGTGTCGGGCGCCCCGAGCGAGCCATCGAACTCGCGCGCAGCCCGGAAGCGGCCCAACTCACCGGCGATGACGCCGACGAATTGCGCATCGTCGTCGCTGGTGCGCGCTCCGACCTCGGCCAGCACGAGCAGGCCCTGGCGATGCTGTCGACCCCCAAGCTCGATCCGACCCGCACCGGGCAGACCGCTGCGCGACTGTTCTACGTCTACGCCGAAACGTTGCTCGCACTCGGCCGTAACGACGACGCGCTGCAGTGGTTCATCCATGCCGCGGCCGCGGACATCGAAGGCGTCACCGACGCCGAAGAGCGCATCACGGAGCTCTCCTGACGGTGAGTACCCTTGCGCAAGAACATGATTGCTTACTGCTCGACCTCGACGGCACCGTCTTCCGCGGCCACGAAGCCACCCCGGGCGCCGTCGAGACGTTGGCGGTAGTCCGGTCGCGCATCCTGTTCGTCACGAACAACGCCTCACGCGGACCCGCCGAAGTCGCCCAGCACCTCAACGCGATGGGATTCACCGCCAAACCCGACGACGTCGTCACCAGCGCGCAAAGCGCGGCGCGGTTGCTGCAGGAGCAATTGCAGCCTGGCGCAGTGGTGTTGATCGTCGGCACCGATTCGCTTGCGGCCGAGGTCCGTAACGTCGGGTTGAAGCCGGTGCGCAAGTGGGCGGACGGCCCCGTCGCGGTCGTCCAAGGGCATTCGCCGCAAACCGCATGGCCCGATCTCGCCGAGGCGGCGCTGGCCATCCGCGGCGGCGCACTGTGGGTCGCCGCCAACGTCGACAAGACACTGCCGTCCGAACGCGGACTGCTCCCGGGAAACGGGGCGATGGTCGCTGCCCTGTGTGCCGCCACCGACACCAAACCGCAGGTGGCCGGCAAGCCGGAACCCACCCTGCTGATGGATGCGTTGGCGCGCGGCGAGTTTCGCACCCCATTGGTCGTCGGTGATCGTCTCGACACCGACATCGCGGGTGCCAATGCGGCCGGCCTGCCGAGCCTGCACGTGCTGTGCGGCGTCAGCACGGCCGCCGACACCGTCCGCGCGAGCGTCGGGCAGCGGCCCAACTACATCGCCGAGGATCTCCGCTCGCTGTACGCCCGCGCGGACACCCTCCGCATCGGACCGCATCCGGCGTGGTACGTCGACGTCGGCCCGACGGCGGTGACGGTGCAGTCCACCGGACGCGACCCCGACGACCCGCTGTCTGTGGTCCGCGCGACCGCCAGCGCGGTGTGGAACGCCCAGCTCGACGGCAGCCGCGTCGTGCTGACGGCCGGCGACGACATGGCGCGACAGGCCATGGACCGCTGGTCCCTGCTCAGCCCGCCGAATCGGCTAGCGTGAAGACCGACATGAGTACCGACCCCGACCAGATTCGCGCTCAGATCGCGGAACTACTGGCAGACGTGCCCGATCCAGCCCAGGAGGGTTCCGGGTTCGACCAGCTTGCCGATGCGGACATCGACGCCGTCGCAGCGCGGCTCGAAGAGGCTCACGACCTGCTCGTGCATGCGTTGGAATCCGTCGAGAAGGGCTAACCGCTCGTGACCCGGCGCGCTCGTGTTGACGCCGAGCTGGTGCGGCGCGGTCTGGCGCGCTCCCGGCAACAGGCGGCCGAATTGATCGGCGCCGGGCGAGTCTCCATCGACGGCATGCCGGCGGCCAAACCGGCCACGGCGATCGCCATCACCGCGACGCTTCGGGTCGAGGGCGACGACGAACGTAGCTGGGTGTCCCGCGGCGCACACAAGCTGATCGGTGCGCTGGACGCGTTTGCGTTATCCGTCGACGACCGGCGCTGCCTCGACGCAGGCGCGTCCACGGGCGGGTTCACCGAAGTGCTGCTCGACCGCGGCGCCCGTGAAGTCGTCGCCGCCGACGTCGGCTACGGCCAGTTGGCCTGGTCTCTCCGCAACGATGCGCGCGTGCAGGTGCTGGAACGCACCAACGTCCGCGATCTCACCCCCGAGGCGATCGGGGGACCGGTAGATCTGGTGGTTGCCGACCTGTCCTTCATTTCGCTGTCCACAGTGCTCCCGGCGCTGGCCGCCTGCGCGTCAGCCGAGGCGGATATCGTTCCTATGGTGAAGCCGCAGTTCGAGGTCGGTAAGGATCGGGTCGGTGCAGGCGGGGTGGTCTCCGACCCTGAACTGCGTGCCGAGGCGGTGCGCGCTGTGGCGGACAAGGCGGCCGCACTC
Source organism: Mycobacterium sp. ACS1612 (assembly GCF_001667505.1). Lineage (GTDB taxonomy): Bacteria > Actinomycetota > Actinomycetes > Mycobacteriales > Mycobacteriaceae > Mycobacterium. The sequence goes on along the minus strand of NZ_LZHZ01000027.1, from coordinate 219,830 downwards.
AACTGGCATACCGTCGACGTCACCGCCAGTCCGCTGCCCGGCCCCTCCGGCAATGTCGAATACTTCCTGCACCTGCGGGCCACTGCCGACGGTCCCCTGCGCGACGAACAGCTCGCACAGGCTATCCACCGGGCCGTCGCGGAGGGCCCGCAATGACCTGCGACCGCAACGTTCTGCTGGTGGTGCACACCGGCCGTGAGGAAGCCACCGAGGTGGCACGTCGTGTCGAAAAGGTATTGGGCGACAACGGTATTGGGCTGCGACTGTTGTCCGCGGAAGCCGTTGACCGCGGTCCGTTACATCTCGCGCCCGACGACATGCGCGCCCTCGGCGTGGAAATCGAGGTGGTTGACGCCGACGAGCGCGCCGCGGAAGGCTGCGAACTGGTGCTCGTCCTCGGCGGTGACGGGACGTTCCTGCGCGCCGCAGAGCTCGCCCGCAACGTCGAAATACCGGTACTGGGCGTAAATCTGGGCCGCATTGGGTTCCTCGCGGAGGCCGAGGCCGATCACATCGACACGGTGCTCGAGCACGTGATCAAACGGGACTACCGGGTCGAGGAACGGATGACCCTCGACGTCGTGGTGCGCGTCGATGGCAGGATCACCGATCGCGGCTGGGCGCTGAATGAGGCCAGCCTCGAGAAGGGGCCACGGCTCGGCGTGCTGGGCGCGGTGCTCGAAGTTGACGGGCGGCCGGTGTCGTCGTTTGGTTGTGACGGGGTGTTGGTCGCAACACCGACGGGATCAACCGCATGGGCGTTCTCCGCCGGCGGACCCATTGTCTGGCCGGACCTGGAGGCGATCCTGGTGGTGCCCAACAACGCTCATGCGTTGTTCGCTCGGCCGATGGTGACCAGTCCCGACGCGGCGATCGCGATCGAGGTCGAGGCCAGTGGGCATGACGCGCTGGTGTTCTGCGACGGCCGCCGCGAAATGGTGGTGCCCGCCGGTGGACGGCTGGAGGTGACCCGTTGCGGGACGCCACTGAAGTGGGTGCGGTTGGATAGCGCGCCGTTCACCGACCGCCTGGTGCGCAAGTTCCGGTTGCCGGTCAAAGGGTGGCGCGGACAGTAGTGTTATCCGAAATCCGTATCGAATCGCTCGGTGCCATCAGCGCCGCGACGGCCGAGTTCGATCGCGGATTCACCGTGCTGACCGGTGAGACCGGTACCGGCAAGACCATGGTGGTCACCGGACTGCACCTGCTTGGTGGCGCGCGCGCCGACGCGTCCAGGGTGCGGTCGGGAGCCAGTCGGGCGGTGGTCGAAGGTCGGTTCACCACAACAGAATTGGGCGACGGGGTGGCCAACAAGGTGGACGACATTCTGGAGTCGTCCGGGGCCGATCGCGACGACGACGGCAGCGTCATCGCCGCCCGGTCCGTCAGCCGCGACGGTCCGTCACGCGCCTATCTTGGTGGGCGCAGCGTGCCCGCGAAATCGCTCAGCACGTTCACCAACGAACTCCTCGCGCTGCACGGCCAGAACGACCAACTGCGGTTGATGCGTCCAGAAGAACAGCGCGCGGCGCTTGACCGGTCCGTCGACGTCGAGTCGCAATTGAAGCGCTACCGACGGGTGCGCGAGGACTGGCTGGCCGCCCGTCGCGACCTGGCCGACCGCAAGCAACGCGCACGCGAGTTGGCTCAGGAAGCGGATCGGCTCAAGTTCGGGCTCAACGAAATCGACAGCGTCGCACCCGAACCCGGCGAAGATCAGGCGCTCGTCGACGACATCAGACGGTTGTCCGAACTGGATGCGCTGCGCGAGGCTGCACAGAGGGCGCGCGCCGCACTCTCCGGCTCCGACGACGATCCCTCGGACCCCTCGGCCGCCAACAGCGTCGCGCATGCGAAGTCGGCGCTCGAGGCCACCGACGACGCGACGTTGCGCGCGCTGGCCGAACAACTCACCGGCGCGTTGGCCGTGCTGACCGACGTGTCGACCGAACTCGGCGACTATCTTGCCGGACTTCCCAGCGACGCAAGCACTCTCGAAACCAAACTGGCCCGACAAAGCGAGCTGCGCACTTTGACCCGCAAATACGCCGCCGACATCAACGGGGTGTTGAAGTGGGCGGCCGACTCGCGGGAACGCCTTGGGCTCCTTGACGTCTCCGAGGAGGCGCTGGCAGAACTCGAGCGTCGTGTCGGCGAGCTCGAAGCCAAAGTGGTCAGTGCCGCAACAGAACTCACCAAGGCGCGGACCAAAGCCGCCAAAAACCTCGCGAAAGCGGTGACCGCCGAACTGGCCGGCCTGGCGATGGCCGATGCCGAGTTCACCGTGTCGGTCGCCGCCCTTCCCGCCCGCACCGACGACTCCGCGCCGCTGACTATGCCGACGGGAATCACCGTGCACGCGGGCCACGACGGTGTCGACGCCGTCGAATTCGGCTTCGCCGCGCACCGCGGCACCGACGTGCTACCGCTGAACAAGAGTGCATCCGGCGGCGAACTGTCGCGGGTCATGCTGGCACTGGAAGTGGTGCTGGCGGCGTCGGTCGAAGGCACGACGATGGTCTTCGATGAGGTCGACGCCGGTGTCGGCGGCCGCGCGGCGGTGCAGATCGGACGCAGGCTGGCCCGACTGGCCCGCACGCATCAGGTCATCGTCGTCACGCACCTGCCTCAGGTCGCCGCCTACGCCGACGTTCATCTGGTCGTCGACAGCGGCGGCGGGCGCAACAAATCCAGCGGGGTGCGCCGCCTCGACGATGACGACCGGGTCGCGGAGCTGGCGCGCATGCTGGCCGGGCTGGGGGAGTCCGACAGCGGCCGCGCGCACGCCCGCGAGCTGCTCGACGCCGCGCAGAACGACCGAAAGGACTAGGCGCCGAGCACGGTGTCCACCAGACGGGTGATGAAGTCCGCGTCCGGCGGGTCGGCAGTCATCAACCGCCGGTAGAACATCGCGCCGGCCAGCGCAACCGAGGCCGCCTCGGGGTCGACGCGCGGCGGGAAGGCACCGGCCTCGACCCCCGCCGCGATCGCGTCGGTCAACCGCTGCCGGCGTCGTGCCGAATAGCCGTGCAGGAAGTCACGAACGGTCGGTGCTGTCTCGGCGGCGTGCACCAGGGCAGGTACGCAGGCCGACAGCGGAGAGTCGCCCAGCGCTTCGGCCAGGTGCTGCAGGATCAGTTCGACGCCGGAGCGGGCGTCGCCGTCGGGACGGTCTCGGGCCGGGTCCGGCTGCACGTTGAGGGTCTCCAGGGCGTCGGCGATCAACGCCGCCTTGTTCGGCCAGTGTCGATACAGCGTGCTGCGCCCGACGCCCGCGATAGCCGCCACCGACTCCATCCGAAACCCGCTGTAGCCCTCCGTCGCGAACTCTTTGAGGGCGCCGCGCAGGATGGCCCGACGGGACTCCTCGATGCGCGGATCTGCCCGCTGCACATTCTGGGACACTTCTGTATCATAACTTCTAGGAGGTGCAATGATGAGCACATTCAGCGTTCGCTACATTGTCGACGATGTCGATGCCGCGGCGGACTTCTACACCCGTCACTTTCACTTCGAGGTGGTCATGAAACCGGGCCCGGGGTTTGCGATGCTGCGCAACGACGACCTGCGCCTGTTGCTGAACACCCCCGGCGGCGGCGGTGGGGCGGGCCAGACTCTGTCCGACGGTTCGACACCCACGCCGGGTGGATGGAACCGCTTCCAAACCCAAGTCGATGATCTGGACAGCGCGGTGGCCGAACTCAAGAACGCCGGCGTCGAATTCCGGGGTGACACCATCACCGGCAGGGGCGGCAGGCAGGCGCTTGCGGTCGATCCGTCGGGCAATCTGATCGAGTTGTTCGAGGCATATCAGGGCTGACACGACACTGTTGCAATTGTGACAAAAGGTGCGTCTGGGGCTGATGTTACGGCGCGCCTCCGACCGATTTCCGCAGTTCCTCGACAGAATCGGCGCCATGAAGATGTCAGCGCTGCTATCCCGTTCTGCCAACTCCCGGCCGGGCATCACCGGCACCGCCCGAGTTGACCGCGACATCGATCGGCTGCTGCGACGAGTCACCCCCGGTGACATCGTCGTCATCGACGCCTTGGATCTCGACCGGATCACCGCCGATGCGCTCGTCGAGGCCAACGTCGCCGCGGTCATCAACGCGTCGCCGTCGATCTCGGGCCGCTACCCGAACCTCGGACCCGAGGTGCTGGTCGCCAACGGCGTCACGCTGATCGACGAGACCGGCCCGGAGGTGTTCAAGAAGGTCAAGGACGGTGCCCGGGTGCGACTGCACGAGGGCGGGGTGTACTCCGGAGATCGGCAACTGATTCTCGGCACCGAGCGCACCGACCACGAGATCCACGAGTTGATGCACGAGGCCAAGAGCGGACTGGTCGCGCACCTCGAGGCGTTCGCGGGCAATACGATCGAATTCATCCGCAGCGAGAGCCCGCTGCTGATCGACGGCATCGGCATTCCCGACATCGACGTCGACGTCAACCGCAGGCATGTGGTGATCGTCGCCGAGGATCTCAACGCGGCCGCCGACCTCAAGGCGCTCAAACCGTTCATCAAGGAGTATCAACCGGTCCTCGTCGGCGTCGGTGTCGGTGCCGACGTGCTGCGCAAGGCCGGCTACCGACCGCAACTCATCGTCGGTGACCCCGACAAGATCGGTGCGGAGACGCTGCGCTGCGGCGCTCAGGTCGTGCTGCCCGCCGACGCCGACGGCCATGCCGCGGGACTGGAACGCATCCAGGACCTGGGTGTCGGTGCGATGACGTTCCCGGCGGCAGGCTCGGCCGCCGACCTGGCGCTGCTGCTGTGCGATCACCACGGCGCATCGCTGATCGTCACCGCGGGTCATTCGGCCAGCATCGAAGAGTTCTTCGACCGGTCGCGCCAGCAGAGCAACCCGTCTACGTTCCTGACCCGGCTGAAGGTCGGCGAAAAGCTGGTGGACGCCAAAGCCGTTGCCACGCTGTACCGCAGCCGGGTGTCGGGCGGGGCGATTGCGTTGTTGGTGCTCGCGATGCTGATCGCAGTGATCGCGGCGCTGTGGGTGTCGCGAGCCGACGCCGCGGTGCTGGACTGGATCGCCAACTACTGGAACCGGTTCTCGCTCTGGGTTCAGGGCTTGGTCGCTTAGGAAGTCCTATGATTTCGCTTCGCACGCATGCGATTTCGCTCGCAGCAGTGTTCCTCGCGCTGGCCGTCGGGGTGGCGCTCGGGTCGGGGCTGCTGTCGAACACGTTGCTGTCAGGCCTGCGTGACGACAAACATCAGCTGCAGAATCAGATCAACACGCTCACCGACGACAAGAATGCGCTGAATGAAAAGCTCAGCGCCGCAGGCGAGTTCGACGCGCAGATGTCGCCGCGAATTCTCCATGACGTGCTGCAGGCCAAGTCGGTGGTGGTGTTCCGCACCCCCGACGCCACCGACGACGATGTCGACGCGCTGACCAGAATGGTCGGACAGGCAGGCGGCACGGTCAGCGGAACCATCGCGCTGACGCAGGAATTCGTCGACGCGAACTCCGCCGAGAAGCTGCTGTCGGTGGTGAACTCGCCGATCGTGCCCGCCGGCACGCAGCTGAGCACCAAATCGGTGGACCAGGGATCGCAGGCCGGCGACCTGTTGGGAATCGCCCTGTTGATCAACAGGGACCCGAAGGCTCCAGTGGTCGACGACACTCAGCGCGACACCGTGCTGACGGCGCTGCGCGACACGGGCTTCGTCACCTACGGCGCCCAGCGCGTCGGACCCGCGAACACCGCGCTGATCGTCACGGGCGGGGGACTGAGCGACGGCGCGGGCAACCAGGGGCCCACGGTCGCGCGCTTCGCGGCCGGGCTCGCTCCGCACGGCTCAGGCACGGTGATCGCGGGACGGGACGGCTCTGCGTCCGGCACCGCCGCGGTCGCCGTGGCGCGGTCGGATTCCGGGCTGAAGAGCGCGGTGTCCACCGTCGACGACGTCAACGCCGAATCCGGCAGGATCACAACCATGCTCGCGTTGGGTGACCTGATCAACGGCGGGCGGCCCGGGCAGTACGGCGTCGGGCAGGGCGCCACATCGGTAACGCTGCCGCAATGAACTGCTTGCCCGGTCACTGAAGACGCCGCCCGCCCACTGGGCGTATGGCCGTCGAAGGGCTGCCAGCGTCGACGACTCGAAATCGCTTCTCAGACAGCACTATTCGTACTGTCTGGCCGCAAATCGACACAGGTTCTCGCGCCATCGCCTGAGGCCACGAGGTGACGTCATCGGGTCATCACATGGCCGTGCAATACTCGGTTGCGGGTCGGCCTCGCGGGGTATACCAGGCGTTTTCAGGAGGGGAATTCTGCAGTGATAATCGAACCCGCAAAGACTTTTTCTCGCACATTCAGGGGCTATGATGCGGCCGCGGTGGACGCCTACATCGAGGCGTCGACCACCAAACAGCGCTTGCTGATGAATGACGTCGAAAGCTTGAGAGCGCGGCTGAAGGAACGCGACGACGAGGCCACCGCGTTGCGGAAGGAAGTCGCGACCCTGACGGATACCTCACCGGCACCTCAGGCAGTGCAACAGCGCATGGCAAAGATGCTGCGGCGGGCGGTCGACGAGATCGCCGAGATGCAGTCAGAAGCGCGCGCCGAGGCGGATGCGCTGATCACGGCGGCCAAGGACGAGGTCGATGCCGAGCGACGCACGCACGAGGATGTGTTGGCGGATCTGGTCGCGAAGCGGACCGCCTTGACGGCCGAGTATGAGGCAACCAAGAAGGAGCTCGACGCCGAACTGGCCCGGATGCGTGCCGCAACCCGAACCGAGATCGAGGAGGCGTCGCAGGACGCCCAGCAGGAGCGCGAACAACTTCTCGCCGACGCGAAACAAGAAGCCGACTATTACCGTGAGCAGGCCTGGCGGGCGGTGAACGACGCAAATGAGCAACGAATCAAGGTCCTGGAACAACTGATGGGCGTGTACCGCGACCTAGAAGCGGTTCCGGCGGCTCTTGAGTCGGCTTACCAGGAAGCAAAGAATGCCACTCAACCCAGCGTCGCGGCCTCACTGGACTGATCCGTTGCGGGCGAGCGACGATCGCACCGCCTGCGGCGTCCTGCGAGCCAGAATGGGGTGATGCTTCGTCTCGACTCAGGTGTCGCCTGGTTACCGCTCGAGGTTCCGTCAACGTGACTTGCCCGTATTGCCAGGCACCTGTGGGCGAGGGCGGCGTGTGCGACAGGTGCGGACCCGCACGGAAAGACGTGACGCTGTCGGGTTGGCGGCCCGACCCGACCGGACGCCATGAAGGTCGGTATTACGTTGCGGGGCGGCCGACCAGCCGGGTCCGCAACGGGCGAGCACAAGCCAGCGACCCTACCGGCGGCGCCATGCTCCCGGACTACGTCGACCTTCCGGCACCCAACAAGCTCAGCATCCGATCAACCTGGTTAGGCACCGGAGCAGTCGTGGCGATCATCGTCATGCTGGCGCTGGTGTGGTGGGCGATGCGTGTATCGCATCGGCCTCAGTCGCCGCCTCCCGAGGAGCTCTATCTGTCAGTGCTGCACGATGCTGGCTTGGCGGGGCAATTCAACTCGGATGCCAACGCGGTCGCCCACGGCAAGCAGGTTTGCCGCGCGCTCGACGAAGGCGGACCGCAACAAGGGTCGCCCGCCGACAAGATCGCCGTGGACGCCTTCTGTCCGCGGTTCACCAGCGGTTTCCACATCTTCGAAACTGTCACCGCTACAGGGACATTCGTGCTGACCGCGGCTGGCCCGGATGCGCTGGTCAGCTCGATCGCCTCAGACGGGTCGTCCTGTCACGGAGTCAACGGCTACGCCGACATCAATGGCGACACTCAAGTCATCGTGCGCAACGGCCACGGCGACATCCTGAGCACGACCGAATTGGGCCAGGGCCATGGCGACGATCAGACCTGCACCTTCTCGTTCCGCTTTCCGGTCACCGAAGCCCAGGACCGCTATGTCGTCTCGGTCAGCCATCGTGGCGACTTCGTCTACACCTTCGATCAGCTAGCACATCAAGGCGTGCACATTCGCCTTGGCGGCTAGTCACGTTGTGAAAAAGGGGATTTCATGCGAATGCCGCGTACTGTCGCAAAATTCAACCGCCGTGTCACTAATCCAGCGGCTCGTTCAATCACACCGTGGCTTCCCGGCCTAGGGACGCTTGAACATGTCGGACGTAAGTCCGGCAATCCATATCGAACACCTCTGTTGGTTTTCAAGACCCGAGACGGCTTCGTCATTCTCATCGGCTACGGGGTGAAGTCGGACTGGCTCAGGAACGTATTAGCGGGCGGCCCGACGGTACTGCACAAGCGGGGCCAGGCTGTCCCTTTGGCCAGCCCGCGGCTCGTGAGTAAGGCTGAGGGTGCGAACCTCGTCACACCGGCATTCCGACTGTTCTATCGCCTGTTCCCTTACGACGAAGCAGCGTTGGTGCTGACGAAGACCGCGTAAGCGCGGGCCTGCCCGGGGTCGTGGCCGTGGCCAGGTCGGACGCTGGGCCGAGCAGCGCCGTGAGCACCGGCCAGCGCGCGGCATCAGTAACCGGGCCGCAATGAACGCGGATGGCGTGTCAGCACCGGCTTGTCGGCGGCGGTGTTAGGGTGGGGTTCCGTGGGTCGGCAGGCCCCAGCTAGTTCAGCGATCCCCTGCCCGTCGTCACGGAGGTTGCTCTTGCCAGCGTTACGCAAGCACCCGCAAACCGCCACCAAGCACCTCTTCGTAACGGGCGGCGTGGTCTCCTCACTCGGTAAAGGTCTGACGGCGTCCAGCCTCGGCCAGTTGCTGACCGCGCGGGGCTTGCAGGTCACCATGCAGAAGCTCGACCCCTATCTCAACGTCGATCCCGGCACCATGAACCCGTTCCAGCACGGCGAGGTGTTCGTCACCGAGGACGGCGCTGAAACCGACCTCGACGTCGGGCATTACGAGCGTTTCTTGGACCGCAACCTGTCCGGCTCGGCCAATGTCACCACCGGCCAGGTGTATTCGTCCGTGATCGCCAAGGAGCGCCGCGGTGAATACCTGGGCGACACCGTCCAGGTCATCCCGCACATCACCGACGAGATCAAGAGCCGCATCCTGGCGATGGCCGCACCGGACGCCGACGGCCACCGGCCCGACGTGGTGATCACCGAGATCGGCGGCACCGTCGGCGACATCGAATCGCTGCCCTTCCTTGAAGCGGCGCGACAGGTCCGCCACGAGGTCGGCCGGGAGAACTGCTTCTTCCTACACTGCTCGCTGGTGCCCTACATGGCGCCGTCCGGCGAGCTGAAGACCAAACCGACGCAGCACTCCGTCGCCGCGCTCCGCAGCATCGGTATCACCCCCGATGCGCTGATCCTGCGCTGCGACCGCGACGTGCCCGAACCGCTGAAGAACAAGATCGCGCTGATGTGCGATGTCGACATCGACGGCGTGATCTCCACTCCTGACGCACCGTCGATCTACGACATCCCCAAGGTGCTGCACCGCGAGGAACTCGACGCCTACGTGGTGCGCCGGCTGAACCTGCCGTTCCGCGACGTCGACTGGACGCAGTGGAACGACCTGCTGCAGCGGGTGCACGAACCGCACGAGACGGTGCGAATCGCTCTGGTGGGCAAGTACATTGACCTGTCCGACGCCTACCTGTCGGTGGCCGAGGCGCTGCGCGCGGGCGGCTTCGCGCATCGCGCAAAGGTGGAGATGCGCTGGGTCGCCTCCGACGACTGCGAAACCGACGCCGGTGCCGCCGCCGCGCTCAACGATGTGCACGGTGTGCTGATCCCCGGCGGCTTCGGTATCCGCGGCATCGAGGGCAAGATCGGCGCCATCTCGCACGCTCGAAGGCGCGGACTGCCGGTGCTCGGGCTGTGCCTTGGCCTGCAGTGCATTGTGATCGAGGCTGCCCGCTCCGTCGGCCTGACCGCTGCCAACTCCGCCGAGTTCGACCCGAAGACACCGGATCCGGTCATCTCCACGATGGCCGATCAGCGTGACGCGGTCGCGGGCGAAGCCGATCTCGGCGGCACCATGCGACTGGGCGCCTATCCGGCCGTACTAGAGGCAGGATCGATTGTGGCGCAGGCCTATCAAGCCACCGAAGTGTCCGAGCGGCACCGCCATCGCTACGAAGTGAACAACGAATACCGCGACCGCATCGCCGAAAGCGGGCTGAAGTTCTCCGGCACCTCGCCCGACGGTCATCTGGTGGAGTTCGTCGAGTACGCCGCTGACGTGCACCCCTTCATCGTCGGCACCCAGGCGCATCCGGAACTCAAGAGCAGGCCCACCCGCCCGCACCCGCTGTTCGTCGCGTTCATCGGCGCGTCGCTCAACTACAAAGCCGAGGAACGATTGCCGGGCATGGACATCCCCGAGCAGCGCGCGAACGGCATCGAACACCACGAGAACGGTTCGCAACTGCTCCAAGAGCACGCAGCCCGTGGCTGATCACGAGTTCGAGACGGTCAACAGCAAAACCATCTATGTGGGAAAGATTTTCGCGCTGCGCACCGACGAGGTGCGGATGCCGCACGGCAACATCGCCAAGCGCGAGGTCATAGAGCACTACGGTGCGGTGGCGGTGCTGGCGCTCGACGCCGCCGACAACGTGGTGTTGGTCTACCAATACCGGCATCCCGTCGGCCGCCGACTCTGGGAACTGCCCGCCGGACTGCTCGACCTCGGTGGTGAACCGCCGCACATCACCGCGGCGCGTGAACTCAGGGAGGAGGCAGGACTCGAGGCGACCGACTGGCGGGTGCTGGTAGACCTCGTCTCGGCGCCGGGCTTCAGCGATGAGTGCGTGCGGGTGTACCTCGCGACCGGCATCACCGACGTCGGCCGTCCCGAGGCCCACGACGAGGAGGCCGACCTTCAGGTGAAGTGGTTTCCCCTCGAGCAGGCCAGGCGGATGGTGCTCAACGGTGAAATCGTCAATTCCATTGCCATAGCGGGCATTCTGGCCGCCCACGACGTCGAGGATCCGGCCACGCTGCGACCCGTCGACGCGCCGTGGCCCGACAGGTCGAAGGCGTTCGCCGCGCGACAGGCCGACAAATGACGGCGTTCCGCTGCGCTCTGGACGACCAGTTGCAGGGCTACCTCGACCACCTCACCATCGAACGCGGCGTCGCGGCCAACACCCTGAGTTCGTATCGCCGCGATCTGCGCCGGTACTCGGAGCACCTGACCGAACGGGGCATAGACGATCTGGCCAAGGTCACCGAGGCCGACGTCAGTGACTTCCTGGTGTCGCTGCGTCGCGGCGACCCCGACACGAAAACAGCTCCGCTGTCAGCGGTTTCGGCGGCGCGTGCGGTGGTTGCCGTACGGGGTCTGCACCGCTTCGCGGCCTCGGAGGGACTGACCGCAGTCGACGTGGCACGCGAGGTGAAGCCACCGACTCCCAGCCGGCGGCTGCCCAAGAGCCTGACCATCGATGAAGTGCTGGCCCTGCTCGAGGCCGCCGGAGGCGACAGCGAGGCCGACGGTCCGCTGACGCTGCGCAACCGGGCACTGCTGGAACTGTTGTACTCCACGGGCGCACGCATCTCGGAGGCGGTCGGCCTCGACATCGACGACATCGACACCCAGGCCCGCTCGACGTTGCTGCGCGGCAAGGGCGGCAAGCAGCGACTGGTACCGGTCGGCAGGCCGGCCGTCAGCGCCCTTGATGCCTACCTGGTCCGAGGGCGCCCGGACCTGGCGCGCCGTGGTCGCGGGACGTTCGCCATTTTCCTCAACGCCCGCGGCGGGCGGTTGTCGCGGCAGAGCGCGTGGCAGGTGCTGCAGGACGCCGCCGAACGCGCGGGAATCAAGGCCACGGTGTCACCGCACGTGCTGCGGCACTCCTTCGCGACGCATCTGCTCGACGGCGGCGCCGACGTCCGGGTGGTGCAGGAATTGCTCGGGCACGCCTCGGTGACCACGACGCAGATCTACACCATGGTCACCGTGAACGCGCTGCGCGAGGTCTGGGCGGGGGCCCACCCGCGGGCCCGCTGACGGTCAATCGACTAGGTACTGCGACTCCAGCACGACGTCGGGAACCAGCGACTGGTACTCGCCGTGCGTCCTGTGTTCGACGGTGTCGAACAGCTTGCCCTGCTGCTGATTCATGAACTCGCGGTATTTCGGCGAACCGGGAATCAGGATGTTGTCGGCGACCACGATCGATCCGCGGTGCAGCCAGCCCCGGTCGAGGATGCTCTGCAGGTCGGGCAGATAGGCGGCCTTGTCGTGGTCGATGAACAACAGGTCCAGCTTTCCGGGAGCGAACGCGTGTTCGGTGGCCAGCTTGTCGAGGGTGACCCCGCCGTCGCCGATCGTGCCCACCACGCAGGTGACCCGGTCGGCCACGCCTGCGTGGGCCCAGATCCGTTGCGCTACCGCGGCGTTCGCGGCCGACAGCTCGACGGAGAACACCTTGGCTGTCGGCGCGGCGCGGGCGATCCGCAGCGAACCGTAGCCGCAGTAGGTACCCAACTCCAGCGCCAGGGCGGGGTTGGCGCGGCGGACCGCGGCGTCGAGCAACACGCCCTTCTCGTCGCCGACGTTGATCAGGAACGACTTCTCATACGCGAACTGGTCGACCTTGGCGATAACGTCGTCGATGTCGCCCTGGCGTGCGTTGGCGACCACGTAGTCGGCCGCGGCGACTTCGCGTCCGTCACCGATCTGGCCGGTCTTGGTGATGTTGCGGGCTCCCACCGCCAGCCGCCAGAACGACCAGCGCAGGAACGGTACGCGCTGCTTGAGGCTCACGTCGCCAGCCTATTCGGGCGGACCTGTTGATTGCGCCCGACGTTGCCCGCGGGTCTGCCAGTCCAGGCAGTCGCCTGCCGTTAAACTTGCCCGGATGTTCGGAATGCCTTCTGCGTGCCTGACCAGCGGCGGTCGGCTATGACCGACGAAGGAGGAGGCTCCGAACTGGGCCTGACCGGCCGGCTGCCACGAAGCATTCCGGAGCCCAAGCCGAAGAACGTGCACGGGCCGGCGAAGGTCATCGCGATGTGCAACCAGAAGGGCGGCGTCGGGAAGACCACGTCGACCATCAATCTGGGCGCCAGCCTGGCCGAATACGGGCGGCGGGTGCTGCTGGTGGACCTCGATCCGCAGGGAGCGCTCTCCGCGGGGCTGGGCGTGCCGCACTACGAGCTCGAGCAAACGGTGCACAACCTGCTCGTCGAACCGCGGGTGTCGATCGACAACGTCGTGATCCACACCCGGGTACCGGGCATGGACCTGGTGCCTAGCAACATCGACTTGTCGGCCGCCGAGATCCAGTTGGTCAACGAGGTCGGCCGCGAACAGTCGCTGGCTCGCGCGCTGTATCCGGTGCTCGACCGCTACGACTATGTGCTGATCGACTGCCAGCCGTCGCTGGGCCTGCTCACCGTCAACGGGCTGGCCTGCAGCGACGGCGTCATCATCCCGACCGAATGCGAGTACTTCTCGCTGCGCGGCCTCGCTCTGCTGACCGACACGGTCGACAAGGTGCACGATCGGCTCAACCCGAAGCTGTCCATCAGCGGCATTCTGATCACCCGTTACGACCCCCGCACCGTCAACTCCCGCGAAGTGATGGCCCGGGTGCTGGAGCGGTTCGGCGATCTGGTGTTCGACACCGTCATCACCCGCACGGTCCGGTTCCCCGAAACCAGTGTCGCAGGCGAGCCGATCACCACCTGGGCGCCGAAATCCGGTGGGGCCGAGGCATATCGGTCGTTGGCGCGCGAGGTCATCGACCGGTTCGGCGCGTGAACGACGTTCAATCAGCACCGGAGGAGCAGAACCAGCAGAGCGGTTTCCAGGTCCGGCTGAGCAATTTCGAGGGGCCGTTCGATCTGCTGTTGCAGCTGATCTTCGCGCACCGCCTCGACGTCACCGAGGTGGCGCTGCATCAGGTCACCGACGACTTCATCGCCTACACCAAGGCGATCGGTCCGCAGCTGGAGTTGGAGGAGACGACGGCGTTCCTGGTGGTCGCGGCCACCCTGCTGGACCTCAAGGCGGCGCGACTGCTACCCGCCGGTGAGGTGCACGACGAGGACGACCTGGCACTGCTGGAGGTCCGCGATCTGCTGTTCGCCCGGCTGCTGCAGTACCGCGCGTTCAAACACGTCGCGGAGATGTTCGCCGAACTGGAAGCTGCCGCGCTGCGCAGCTATCCGCGCGCGGTGGCGTTGGAGAAGCGCTACGAGGACCTGCTGCCCGAGGTGATGCTGGGCGTCGACGCCGAGAGCTTCGCGCAGATCGCCGCGGCGGCGTTCACCCCGCGACCGGTGCCCACAGTGGGCACCGAACACCTGCACGAGGTCGTGGTGTCGGTGCCGGCGCAGGTGAGCAACTTGATGCACCTGCTGGAGGGCCGCGGCATCGGGCAGTGGGCGTCGTTTTCCGAGCTGGTGGCCGACTGTGCTGCGCCGATCGAGATCGTGGGTCGGTTCCTGGCGCTGCTCGAGCTCTACCGGGCGCGGGCGGTAGCATTCGAGCAACCAGAACCGCTTGGTGTGCTCCAGATTTCGTGGACCGGCGAACGGCCCACCAACGAACACCTGGCTGCGGAAGTGGACCAATATGACTGACGATTTGCCGACCGAAGCTGCCGTGGACGTCCCCACCCATTTGGACTTGGGTATCGACGTCGCGACCGCACCCGAGCTGGAGGATTCCGAGCTGGGCGCGGCGCTGGAGGCGCTGCTGTTGGTGGTCGACACCCCGGTGACGGTCGATCAGTTGGCCGCCGCGACCGATCAGCCGGCGTATCGGGTCGCCGCAAAGCTTCAGTTGATGGCCGAGGAACTGACGGCCAGGGACAGCGGCATCGACCTGCGTGAAGCCGGCGGCGGCTGGCGGATGTACACCAGGGCGCGGTTCGCCCCGTATGTCGAGCGGCTGCTGCTCGACGGTGCCAGGTCCAAGCTGACCCGCGCGGCGTTGGAAACGCTGGCGGTGGTGGCCTACCGCCAACCGGTTACCCGTGCGCGGGTGAGCGCGGTGCGGGGTGTCAACGTCGACGCGGTGATGCGCACGCTACTGGCGCGCGGACTGATCACCGAGGCGGGGGTCGACCCTGATACGGGCGCGACGACCTTCGCGACCACCGAGCTGTTCCTGGAGCGGTTGGGTTTGACGTCGTTGACCGACCTGCCGGACATCGCGCCGCTGCTACCCGACGTGGACGTGATTGACGATCTCAGCGAATCTCTCAGCGAAGAGCCACGTTTCATGAAACTCAACGGTGGGGTGCCCGCAGGTGGCGAAGCCGCGCCGTTCGACGTGGATCAGGAGTGAGATGGCCGACTCCGAAGGAGTGCGCCTGCAGAAGGTGTTGTCGCAGGCGGGAATTGCATCGCGCCGCGTCGCCGAGAAGATGATCCTGGACGGCAGGGTCGAGGTCGACGACAGAATCGTCACCGAACTCGGCACCAGGGTCGATCCGGATGTCTCGGTGATCCGCGTCGACGGGGCCCGCGTCACGCTCGACGACACGTTGGTACACCTGGCGATCAACAAACCGCGCGGCATGCATTCGACGATGAGCGACGACCGGGGCAGGCCGTGCATCGGTGATCTGGTCGAGCATCGGGTACGCGGCAACAAGAAGCTGTTCCACGTCGGCCGACTCGACGCCGACACCGAGGGACTGATGCTGCTGACGAACGACGGCGAGTTGGCGCACCGGTTGATGCATCCGTCGTTCGAAGTGCCCAAGACGTACGTGGCGACGGTCGACGGGGCCGTGCGTCGGGGTCTGGGCAACAAGTTGCGCGAAGGCATCGAACTCGAGGACGGCATGGCTCGGGTCGACGATTTCGCGTTGGTGGACAAGGTGCCCGGCAAAACGCTGGTGCGGGTGACGTTGCATGAAGGCCGCAAGCGGATCGTGCGAAGGATGCTGGCGGCGGTCGGCCATCCGGTGCTGGAACTGGTGCGCACCGACATCGGCTCGGTGGCTTTGGGCGATCAGCGGCCGGGCAGCATCCGGGTGCTGAGCCGCAAGGAGGTAGGGGAGTTGTACAAGGCGGTGGGCCTGTGAGCTCCACGCTGGTGATCGCGGTCGACGGGCCTGCGGGAACCGGAAAGTCTTCGGTATCACGGGGTTTGGCCCGTTCATTGGATGCCCGCTACCTGGACACCGGTGCAATGTACCGGATTGTGACGCTCGCGGTGCTGCGGGCCGGAGTGGACCTGAAGGACGACGACGCGATCGGCGCGGCCGCGGCCACCGTCGACCTCGGCGTCGGCTACAACCCAGACGAGGACCGCTCCTACCTTGCGGGAGAAGACGTTTCAGCCGAGATCCGAGGAGACGAGGTCACCAAGGCGGTGTCTGCGGTGTCCGCGGTGCCCTCGGTGCGGGTCCGACTGGTCGAGTTGCAGCGAAAACTGGCGGCCGGTCAGGGCAGCGTCGTCGTCGAGGGGCGCGATATCGGCACGGTGGTGCTCCCCGACGCCGACATCAAGATCTTCCTCACCGCGTCGGCGGAGGAACGCGCACGGCGGCGCAACGACCAGAACATCGCCGCCGGCCTTCCCGACGACTACGAGGCCGTGCTGGCAGACGTCAAACGCCGCGATCATCTGGACTCGACGCGACCAGTATCGCCGCTACGAGCCGCCGCCGACGCGCTCGTCGTCGACACCAGCGAGATGACCGAATCTGAAGTGGTGGCCTATCTGCTGGACCTGGTGAAGCAGCGGGTCGGGGCGCCGCGATGAGCGACGGCACCTGGAGCGACGAAACCGATTGGGAGTTGGGCGCAGAGGAGGTCGCAGAAGCGATCGAGGAGGCCGCGGCGCCGCCACCGGTGGTCGCGGTCGTCGGTCGCCCGAACGTCGGCAAGTCGACGTTGGTGAACCGCATCTTGGGCCGTCGCGAGGCCGTCGTGCAAGACGTGCCTGGGGTGACCCGTGACCGCGTGTCCTACGACGCGCTGTGGAGCGGCAGACGGTTCGTCGTACAGGACACCGGCGGATGGGAACCGGACGCCAAGGGCCTGCAGCAGTTGGTGGCCGAACAGGCCTCGGTGGCCATGCGCACGGCAGACGCGATCGTCTTCGTCGTCGACTCGACGGTCGGGGCGACGACGGCCGACGAGGCGGCGGCGCGGCTGCTGCAACGTTCGGGCAAGCCAGTTTTCTTGGCGGCCAACAAGGTTGACACCGAACGCGGTGAGGCCGACGCGGCGGAGTTGTGGTCGCTCGGGCTGGGCGAGCCGCATCCGGTCAGCGCGATGCACGGCCGCGGGGTTGCCGATCTGCTGGACAAGGTGACCGAATCGCTGCCCGCCGTCTCGGAAATGGCGTCGGGCGGGGGAGGGCCGCGCCGAGTCGCGTTGATCGGCAAGCCGAATGTCGGCAAGAGTTCACTGTTGAACCGGCTGGCCGGGGACCAACGGTCGGTGGTACACGACGTGGCGGGCACGACGGTCGACCCGGTCGACTCGCTGATCGAAATGGACGGCAAACTCTGGCGTTTCGTCGACACAGCGGGCTTGCGGCGTAAGGTCGGTCAGGCCAGCGGGCACGAGTTCTACGCGTCGGTGCGCACGCACGGCGCCATCGACGCCGCCGAGGTCGCGATCGTGTTGATCGACGCGTCGCAGCCGCTGACCGAGCAGGACCAGCGGGTGCTGTCGATGGTGATCGAGGCGGGCCGGGCGCTGGTGCTGGCGTTCAACAAGTGGGACCTGGTCGACGAGGATCGGCGGTATCTGCTGAATCGCGAGATCGACCTGCAACTTGCACAGTTGCAGTGGGCGCCGCGGGTCAACATCTCGGCCAAGACCGGCCGCGCGGTGCAGAAGCTCGTGCCTGCGCTGGAGACGTCGCTGGCGTCGTGGGACACCCGGGTGCCGACCGGGCGGCTGAACACCTTCTTCAAGGAGGTGGTGGCGGCCACCCCGCCACCGGTGCGCGGCGGCAAGCAACCGCGGATCTTGTTCGCCACACAAGCCACTGCGCGGCCGCCCACGTTTGTGTTGTTCACCACAGGTTTTCTCGAGGCCGGCTATCGGCGCTTCCTTGAGCGGCGATTACGCGAGACATTCGGGTTCGAGGGCAGCCCGATCCGGATCAACGTGCGGGTGCGGGAAAAGAGAGGCGCAAAGTCTCGATAGGGTTGGGCAAATGCCCATCTCGCACATGATCCTGATCGCCCTGGCGGGCGTCGGGGCGGGAGCGATCAACGCGATCGTCGGTTCGGGCACGTTGATCACCTTTCCGACCCTGGTAGCGCTCGGCTATCCGCCGGTGACCGCGACGATGTCGAATGCCGTCGGCCTGGTGGCCGGTGGCGTATCGGGCACCTGGGGCTATCGCCGCGAACTTCGCGGGCAATGGCACCGGCTGCGCTGGCAGATCCCGGCGTCGTTGGTCGGCGCGCTGTTGGGCTCGTGGCTGCTGCTGCATCTTCCGGAGAAGGTGTTCGAACGTGTCGTGCCGGTCTTGTTGGTGCTCGCCCTCGGACTAGTGGTCATCGGGCCGAAGATCCAGGAGTGGGCACGGCGGCGGTCCGAGCTATCGGGACAGTCTCCAGAACACGTAAGCCGAGGGCGGATGGCGGCACTGGTGTTCGGCACGTTCGCGATTGGGATCTACGGTGGATACTTCACGGCGGCGCAGGGCATCATGCTGATCGCGGCGATGAGTGCGCTGCTGCCCGAGGACATGCAGCGGATGAACGCCGCAAAGAATCTGCTGTCACTGTTGGTGAACATCGTGGCCGCGGTGGCATACATCGTCGTCGCCTTCGGTCGAATCAGTTGGCTGGCAGCGGGATTGATCGCGGCGGGCTCACTGCTCGGCGGTTTCCTCGGTGCGCATTACGGGCGACGGCTGTCGCCTGCGGCGCTGCGCACCGCGATCGTGATGGTCGGTGCGATCGGCCTCTATCGCCTGGTCAGCATTTAGTACTTGCGCCGCGACGCCTCTTGTTCCAGGACCGCTTCGAGGTCGGGCAGTCGTTCCATCGATGACACGGCGCGCTGGGTGCGGTTGTTGCGGGCAAGACGGTCCTTGTGGCGGTGCACGAAGGCCCAGTAGCCAGCGGTGAATGGGCAGGCGTCGTCGCCGAGGCGCTTCTTCGGGTCGAAGGCGCAATCGCCGCAGTGGTCGCTCATCTTGTTGATGTACGCGCCGCCGGCGGCGTACGGCTTGGTGGCGAGTTTGCCGCCGTCCGCGTGTTGGCTCATCCCGATGACGTTGGTGGGCATGACCCACCGGAAGCCGTCGACGTAGGCGGTGGCGAACCACTCGGCGAGGTCGTTGGGGCGGTAGCCGCGCTGCAGCGCGTGGTTGCCCAGCACCATCAGGCGCTGGATGTGGTGGGTCCAGCCGCGGTCACGAACGCCCATCAAGGCATGCCGGAGACATTCGGCGGTGACGGCGTCGGCGTCGAGTTCGGCCCACCACTGCGGCAGCTTGGTTCGTGCCTGCAGTTCGTTGTAGCGGAGGTAGTCCGGGCCGAAATGCCAGTACAGATGCCACATGTACTCGCGCCAGCCGAGGATCTGGCGGATGAACCCTTCGACTGCGGCGAGCGGGGCCTTGTGCTGGCGGTAGGCGTTCTCGGCGGCGTGCACGGCGTCGAGGGGATGCAGCACACCCAGGTTCAGCGGTACGGACAGCAGTGAATGTGACATCGCCCAGTCCTGCCCCATGATGGCGTCCTCGTATTGGCCGAAGTATGGCAGGCGATGGTCGATGAATCGGGTGAGCGCGCGGCGCGCCTCAGCGGGGGTAACGGCGAACAGCCGTGGCCCGTCGACGCCGACGGTGTCGAGGTCCATGCGGTCGAGGTCATGGCGGACCTGTTCGTCGATGTCGTCCTCACGGGGTCGATAGGGTCCCGGAACACCAAGTGTGGGTTGCTTCCTTGGCGGCGGCTCGCGATTGGCCGCATCGTAATTCCATTGGCCACCAACAGGTTCCGAGGCATCCATCAGCACGCCGAAGCGGCGGCGTTGGTCGCGGTAGAAGTCTTCCATCCGGAAGCGGGTGCGGGTGCCTGCCCAATCCGCGAACTCGGCGCGTGGCAGAGCGAAGGTCGGGGTGGGCAGAACGTCGGCGACGAGTCCGCGGTCTGCAAGGCGGTGAACGAACTTGTCGGCGGCATGTGAGGTGGGCTGATGCACCAGGACCGGTCGCCCGAAGCGTTCGATCGCATCGGTGTAGGTATCGGTCTGGATAAGAGTGGCGCGATCGCCGAGGTCGCGGGCGGCGTGCCGCAGCGCGGACAGCACGAGGTGCAGTTTCTGGCGGTGGTAGCGGCGCCGCCGCAGGGCCGAGGTCGCCTCGATCAGGAGAATCTCGCGGTTGACGTGTTCGCCGCCGTGGACCGCGGGGCCGAGTTGATCGGCGAACAGCCACAACGGGGTGGTATCGCTACTGCTCACGACGTGGAGGTACCCACTCGTGGCGGTTGGGATTGTGACGTCTCGCTGCGGTAGGCTTTCGACCTGCCGCCGGCGATCCTGGCGGCGCCACGGGCTGTGGCGCAGTTTGGTAGCGCACTTGACTGGGGGTCAAGTGGTCGCAGGTTCAAATCCTGTCAGCCCGACAGTGGAAAACCCGGTCTGAACAGTATCGGAGCGGGTTTTGTCGTTTCCGCGGCAGTCCGGCCAGCGGGCACTGCTCATCGCAGCACACCTTGAGCTGCCGCCCCACAGGGGAAGCCAGCGGCGCTGTCCGCCCAGTGCTGAACCACAGGGATCAGGGAGGGTCGGTAGGCGACGACTGCGGCGCCGATGATCACGCCCATGTCGTGCTGGGAAAACCGCTCCTCGCCGGTGCTGACTATGGAGGCGACACTGGCGTCGCCCTGCGGAGAGGCGCTCAGTTCGTCTATGAGGTCATGAGCGAAACCGACCATCGCCTGAGGATTGGGGTGAGACACCCCGTTCTCGTCGAGCAACCCCAGATAGGTCGCGTCGCCTTGGGAGTCAGGAATAGCTGAGGCCAGCGCTGATGCACCGACCATCAGGCCCAGTATCGCCATCAGTAACGCTGCCGCCTGTATCGGGACTTTCATCTGGATCTCCTTCACCCTCGCGACGTCACCTGGCGGACAACCCCCGCATACAGCTGGGCCTGAAAGTTGTTGACCTGGAGGATGATTCTGAACTACAGGATCTGGTTTTGTCGGTGCAGAACCACACGGCCAAGCCCACATAGAACAGACGGGCGCCCCCCGGCGGACCCGGGCAGTCGCCAGCCCAAACCGCCCGCAGCGTCGACAGAACCAGACGAAGAACCGCTAACATATCGGCGGTTCTGTCATGGCGCGTGGAACGGCACAGTTTGCATATTTGTACGGACCCGTCAGGTCGCCTTGGGGGTACCTATTCCGGTGGGACGGATGAAATCGACGATATAGACGCTCCGCTTCCGGACGCGTAGTCATACGCCGCCTCGATCTCCGCCTGGGCGGATGCGTTCTCGTCCGCCAGCCTTGTGCTGACTTCAGTTGAAACGACCATCGAATACGCCTCCGCAAGGTGAAGCAACTCTAAGTCGCTCGCCTTTCGCGCCTGTTCTCGTATCGCTGTGAGCAATTCTTCGGCGGCTTGGTCGGCTAGCTCTTTGAGGTCAGCCATTTCTCCCCTGTCGGGCTGGTTGCCGCGGAACGCGGCTGCTTAATCGCCTTTCAAGGCGTCTTTGACCTTTTCGCCAGCGTCCTTCAGGCTCGATTTTGACTGGTCGACCTTCCCCTCGTTCTGGGTGTCCTTGTCGCCTGTCAACTTGCCGAGGCCCTCTTTAGCTTTGCCGCCTAGGTCCTCGATTTTGTTGCTGGCTTTGTCCTCGGCGCCCATGCTCGGCCTCCTTCGGTTCGTGGTGGCTTATGGCCCGGAGTGGGGCTGTGCGGTGGATACCTCTGGGGTGCTCATTCCAAACTGCACCGCGGCCTAGACACCCAACCGTGTCCGCCACCCTCGGCAGAGTTAATCGGCGGCGGGGGCGTGCAATCGACAGTGCTCGATTGCACCTGCTGTTTCACCTCGTCCAGCTTGTTATCCGACTCTCGAAGGGCCTTCCGTGAGCGCGGTTAGTCCTTCGGCCAGGAGCTTGATCGTCGGGTTCTCGGTGGTCCTGGCGACTTCGCGGAACTTATTAGCGGCGGTCGAGGGGCCCGGGGCGCTGCATTGCTCATGCCTGGGACGCAAGGGCACCGACTACCCGATCGTGGATGTTTTCTGATGCAACACAGGTTAGAGACGCGCGAGAAGTGGTTAGTACCAACTATTGACGCATGAGAAAATATGCCTCCCGGGCCCCTTTCCGGTCAGGCGCTCACGGGTCGGGCGCCTAGGGGGCCCCGTCAGGCGCCTAACCCCCACGCGCCTGACGGGGCGGGACGGCGTTCGGCGGGCCAGGCTCGCTGCTGAACTTCCAGGGTCACCCCGGCGAACACCTCACGCCGACCCAAGACGTGACCAACCTCAGCGTCGACGCTCTTGAACGCATTCCTCGTATGGATCGCCGCTAAACGGGATTCGACCCGCGACCAAGGGAGCGCGGGTGGGGGCCGATCCCCTGGAAACGACGTGCGCTTGTCCTTATCCGGCTCCCACTACGGACTGAATACGTACGTCGGCGCCAACATGCCGGGCGATCTTCTCGAGCCTCCGGCGATCAACTGCGCGGCGAGCTGACGCGCTTCGCCCGGGGACGAATTGACGAAGCGGAGGCCGCGAGCGCACTGACGCCACCCGAGCAGCCGGACGAGCCGATGACCGGTGTTCGCGCGCGGTGGGACGGGTTTCACCACCCCACCGCTGCGCGATATGTCGGGATCAGATGCTGAACGCGTTGCGCATGCTGGCCGCCTTTGTCGCTTCGCCGAGCGGCGGAAGGCCGAGCATGTCTTCGGTCGTGCGAAGCAGCGAGTAATGCGTGAAGGCGTCGCTTGCTTTCGTGCCCGGGACCACCGTCGGGGCGATCACCTCGGTGAGGACCTGGTTGCTTCCGGCGCCTCCCTCGTCCCAGGTCAGGACAATGGCGGTGTTACCCGACTGGTATTCGGTGCTGTTGATCAGCTGCGGGATCAGGGTAGACACGTACTTGTCTCCGGTCTGCAGCTCACCAGGCACGCCGGTGCCGGCGCAGTTGTCGTGCATGTCGTCGCACAGGTCCGGGGTGATGAAGGTGAACTTTCCGCTGAGGTCCGGTGTGGAGGCTGTGTTGTCAAACGGGATGTCCTTCTGCTGGCACAACGTCGAGAAGTTCTTCTCGACGTAGTACGCCGCCGGGTTGTGCTTAGGCGCGTACTTGCCGTCGGTGTGCTGCCCGCAGTTGGTCTTCATCGACTCGTTGAGTGCCCGCCAATCGCCGCCGAGTTGGGAGAAGATGCTATCGACGTTGAGCGGGTGTGCCGGCGGGTCCGCATCGTCGGTGACTCCCTGGGGGGAACCAGATGTCATGGCGATGTAGTTGGGCAGGCTGGGATTGGTGATCGCGTTGTAGTTTGTTGCCTCTCCGCATAACCCGGCGAGCTTGTTGATGTAAGGAGCATCGGCAGAACCATTCACCTGCGCAAAGCTCTTGTTCTCCATCACGATCCACACCACATGCTCGTACTTGGTGTTGGCGGCTTTCTGAGCGACGCCGCAGGGCTTATCAGGGGTCGGCCGACTACTCGGGGTGTCCCCGTTCGCGACACCCGGCATGACAGCCAGTGCACTCATCGCAGCCGCGGCTGCAACTACAGCCATCCGTGCCACGCGGCGGTGGCGAACATGAGATGCGTTCATTTTCAATTCCTTTCGAGGGGGGAGCCGGATGCTTCCTCGAATCCGACCTCTGCAGTCTTGAAATGTTGCTTGTCCCAGTCGTTTCCAGCGGCTGGACATCAGCTGTCACTTGACTTAACAACAGCCTCGCCTCTCACCTCAGTATCTTTTGTCCCTTTTGCCACAGGCATGCTCAACTGTCGACAGCCGAGGTCGGCCCGCTCGCAGTCCGAATGCCTGGGTTGCGAGGCGGGCGTGGCGACGCGCGCGACCGCCGATCCTCGGGGAGCGTCACAATGGAGCCCGATGAGACTGGCGGTAACACCAAATACCGGTCGCCCAGTGCTGGGTGTTTGGCCGGTGGTTAGGCGCTGAGATCGCGGACTCGGCATATTGCTGGGGTCAAGTGGTCGCAGGTTCTTATCCTGTCAGCCCGACGCGAAAAATTGGGTGCTGAACTGCAACGATTCGCACCGCGAGGCAAAATTAGCCGGGACATCGGGGACCAAGATAGACGCCGTGAAGGCCGCCGTCCGCTGTCGCACCTGTCCGCCGCCGGCGACCCATCCGATGTGGCTGGCGGGCGTGTCCCGCGCCATCCGTTGCAGTGGTTGGCGGCTGAGCAGCTCAAGACGAGCCGGAGAGACATTGACCATCACCACGCGGCCCTGAAAGGCGTGACGAAGTCAGCGGGCTTGCGGCATAACGTCGGGAATTTCTGTTGTTTGGGTAAAGCCCGCTGCGTCGCGCAACTCGGTGAACGCGGCCAGAAGGGCGTCGGTTACCTCGTGGGTGTCGCGGAATGTGCTGTCATCGGCGAGCACCGAAACGTTCAACTGGTCGACATAGCTCCATACCGTCACATTCAACGCAGCGCCGGCGGCAAGAGGCCCCACGGAATAAATTTCGGTCACGACTGCACCGGCGATTCTGCCCCGTTCCCGGGGCCCAGGAACATTCGAGACGATCACGTTGAACAGTTGGTTGGGCGCCTCCCGTCGGGACATCCACCGGAACACCGTGCGCGTGACTACTGCCGGGATAAATTCCAACCATTGACCTACCAGAGTCGGACCGAGCAGCTGATGATCTTCTTTCGCGATATGCGCCGAAGTCCGGATCAATCGGAGTCGCTCCATCGGATCGTGCGTCTGCACGGGCAGCGACACCAACATCGTGGCCAGCGCGTTGCCGCTTATCCGGTCCGGCGAAACGTCTGTGGCGACGGGCACCGAGCCGATGAGCGCACGGTCGGGGGACTCGCCATAGCTCAACACCAGTCGACGCAGGGCGCCGGTGACGATCGCCAGCACGGCATCGTTGATGGTCGCGTCGATCTTCTTGGCAATGGCCTTGACGTCGGCAAGGGGAAGCGCGGCACTGGCGAAAGTCCTTCCCGGCGATAGTTTGTGGTTGAGGAATGTGAGCGGCGGATTGAACCGGGTAGCTAGGTCAGGATTTTGATGGCGTCGCAGCGCGCGCCTCTGCAGCCGGTACACGCCGACCACTGCATGTCCGATTGCAGACGGAAACTTGCCGATCCGAATCGCGTAGTCGCGCATCGCGAATTTGACCAGTTCCGTAGTCGTCGGCGCGGGATCCCATGTGAGGGGCTGGCACTCGGGTGGTCGGGAGCCCGGCCACTCCATTGCACGCGCCATGAGGTTAGCCGAAGCCACACCGTCGGCCAGGACGTGATGAACTTTCCCGATCACCGCGATCTTGTCGCCCGCCATACCTTGGGCAAAATACAGCTGCCACAACGGATATCGGCGATCCAGCGGCGTGCCGGCGATATGGCCGATCAGCGCGTCGAGTTCTCGACGGCCACCCGGCGGCGGCACGCGGACCGGCCGCAGATGGTAACCGAGGTCAACGTCGACATGCTCCCGCCACACCGGACGATGCAGCCGCCAGGGCATTTCGACGAGCTGGAAGCGCAGGGGATCCAGGACCGGCAGGCGGCTGTGGAACACCTCACGGAACGCCTCGAACGTCGGCTCGCCCTCGAATCGTGCGGTGTCGACGACCGCCACCTTCAGGGTGTGCTGGTGGACGTTGTGCGTCTCACTGGACAGCAGGAGCAGATCCCACCCACTGAGTCGTTTCACTGGCCACTCCTCCCAGTGACAGTCGGGGCGCCTTGATTACTCGGCCGCTCGTTTCAGCCGGTGCGACGGCGGCAGCCGTAGGTGTACCGATTCGATGGCCCGTCGCAGAGCCGGGACGAACGCGGCCGGTTGTAAGGTGCATCCGGCGTGGCCGGCGTTCACCGCCACCATCTCGGCTTCCGGTATCCGATCGGCCAGCCACTTCTGCCGCTGGACTCCGAGGGCCCGGTCCTGCATGGTCACCACCACCGCTGTCGGTACGTCGATGTCTCCGACCCACGTCGTCGAATCGAACCGAACAACTTCAGCGATAGCGCGAGCAATGCCTCCCGGCGAAGTGGCGCAAAGCTGATTGAGGACCCATTGATGGTCGGGCAAGTATCCGTTCATCACCGGCCGGGCGGGCTCGCAGCGGCGCGGCGGGGGGCTAAGGGTCTCGATGAGTGCTGCGAACACCCCAGTGGCGAGGCGCTCGTATGGGGCGCGGCTGACTGCCGCCACGGCAGCACTCAGCACGAGTCCGTCGATCCGCTCGCGATGGCGCTTCCACACCAATTGGGCGATCAACGACCCCATGGAGTAGCCGACCGGTACGAAGCTCGGAATGTCCAGGACGTCGGCCAATGCGGCGACATCGTCGGCGCAGTCTTCCAACAGCATCCGTGGCGGCGAGATGCCTTGGCCGTGGCATCGCTGATCAAAGACCACCACCCGGCCGAACTCGCGGACCATCCCCAGTGCGGGATACCACGTCATCAGTCCAGTGCAGGCGAGCGAGTGTAAGAGCACGTAGGTCGGCCCGTCACAAGGTCCCGAGTCGAACACATGGGTACTTCCCCGCCCGGGAAGGTCGACGACCGCTCCGCGGGGAACTTGCCCGACCGGCGCCAACGCGGGCACCTTCGGTAACCGTGGCAGCGGAAGGCGCGGGAGGCGCCAGAACCTATCGATTCGGCTATTAGAACAGGTTCAAAACATGTACGCGGGCGAACCCCCGCGAACACAATGCCCCGAAGGCACTCGAGAGCGACAGCACCGCCACGCTCACGACACGAAAAATCGGGCGGGTTCATACCTGACCCGGAGCATCATGACGATGTGGCTACACACACGCGCAAAGCGTTGGCTGACCCAATGGGGAACGTCGCCAGGCAAGTTGAAGACTATCTGTGCGCTTCTTATCCACAGTCCAAGAACATCGTCGTGACATCGTGGTCCCCAACCGTACCCGAGGAGTGGGACACCGAAGCGTGGCCACCCATGAAGTGGTACGACGTCACCTTCACCGCAGACGACTAGCGTCACCCATGCTGCGACCCGCAGGAGCGCGATGATCGCAGCGATGAATTCCACTGCGGGACAGCGCAATTCGATCTGATTGCGCTCACGTTCGTGCGGATTTGGCCCGCGAAAGCATGACACCGCTGGAGACGACGCCGATGTGGCTGAAGGCCTGCGGGAAATTGCCGATGAGTTCGCCGGTCGTCGGGTTGATCTGCTCGGACAGTAGCCCGAGCGGACTGGCCCGACCACACAGCGAGACATACAACTCTTCCGCTTCGTCCAGGCGACCCTGGCCGATCAGGTTGTCGACCAGCCAGAAACTGCATAGCAAGAAGGCACCTTCATCGCCCGCCAATCCGTCGGGCGATTCGTCGTGCCGGTAGCGATACAGCAGTCCGTCGCCGGCGGACAGTCGCTCGGCGATCGCGGAGGTCGTCGCGATCATCCGCGGATGGTCTGCGGCGACCACCTCACGTAGCGGAAGCGCCAACAGGCTGGCATCCACGCTGTCGCCGCCGTCGAGATGCTCACACAAGGTCTTGGCATCTTCGTTCCAAGCCCGGGTCAGGATCGTGTTCCTCAGCTTGTCGGCCGCCGAGCGCCACCGCGCAGCGGGCGCGGGTTCACCGAGTCGCTCGCCGATGGCGGCGGCCCGCGACAGCGCGACCTGGCACATGGCGGCCGAGTACGTGAAGATGCGGCCCTCACTACGAATCTCCCAGATTCCCTGGTCGGGTTGTTTCCACGCCTGGTCAGCAGCATCAGCCAGGGCACCCAGGGCGGACCACAACGCGGGCTCGAGTTGCCCGCCGGCCTTGACCCACTGATCCGCGCAGTCCAACACCTCGCCGTAGATGTCGTGTTGACGTTGATCGGCGGCGCCGTTGCCCCACCGCACCGGGGCGGAGCCGCGGAATCCGTCGAGTTCGGAGTCATGCGTCTCATCAGGTACCAGGCCACCCTCGAGCGTGTACATGATCCGCGGCTGACGGCTGCGTTCGAAGGCATCGAGGACCCAGCCCAGGAAGGCGTCGGCTTCCTGGATGAAGCCGACCCGGCGCATAGCGAACACGGCGAAGGCCGCGTCGCGGATCCACGTGTAGCGGTAATCCCAGTTCCGCACACCACCGACCGGCGCTGGCAACGATGACGTCGGCGCTGCCACCAGAGAACCGTTGGCCCAGTGGTCGCACAGTTTCAGGGTGATCGCGGCCCGGCGCACCATCGCGGGCTCTGGACCGTCGTAGTCGAATTGCCTCATCCACCGGCGCCACGCGGCCGCCGTCTCGCGAAGTCTGGCGTCGGCGTCAAGTGGGTGATGGCGATGGAATCGGCCCCACGAGAGCACCAACTGGAGGCGGTCGCCTTGCTCGAGGTCATACGTCGCCTGCAGACCAGTGACCGGACGGTTGGATCGAAGGTGCAGCCGAAGTCCCGGATGTCGGGCCGCCTCGACCACCAGACCGTTGAACGCGGCCCGCGTCCGTGCGCCACCCCGCGGCTGCAGGCTCATCCGAACCTTGACACTGCCGGCCAGCACCACCGCCGAGCGAACGAGTTCCGCTCGCGCCGAGGCCGCGTCATCGTTGAGATCCGCACCGGAACGCAACGCCAGCGCATCGGTGAGCCGCACGACGCCTGTGCCGCCGCGCAGTTCTGTGACGAGAACACCTGTATCGGGTTCGTAGTGCTGCCGCGCTTCCTGCAGACCCTCCAGGGTCAGCGTGAAGTCGCCGCCCCTTTGGTGATCCAGAAGCCCGCAGAACAGCGGGTCGGAGTCGAAGTCCGGCACACACATCCACGGGATACTGCCGTCCAACCCCACCAGCGCCGCCGTCGCGCCGTCGCCGATGAGGCCCAGATCCTCGAGTGGGAGATACCCGGAGTGGCGCCGGATTGGCCGGAAGCGGGGATCAACGTCAAGCATCTTCGCAAGCTCAGAACGCGTTGAGTCGCTTCACAATGTCCACGATCGTGTCCGCCGCCTCGAACGTTCGTGATGAGTCCGCACAATTGCGTCATGAGTGTGCGCCGTATGCCGACTGCACATATCCGTGACGACAATTGCTTCCATCGGTGTCATCCTCTCTGATGCGCAGGGGTTCGAGTGCGCATCCGGATAAATCCTGAGCATACGTCGCAGGCCCCGGTCAAAGTCCGTTCTCGATCTGACGAAAAACCCTCGGCGCTGATGTCGGCAGCCATGCGAAAGTTATTCGGACGCCAATAGTCCTGCGGTATCGAGGGTTGTTCATTCGCGAACGGCACGGAGGCCACCGATATGTCTGAAGCCCGCTTCGCAACATCGAATGTTGGTGTTCTGACCAGCGGAGGCGACGCCCCGGGCATGAATGCGGCCGTGCGTGCAGTCGCGCGCACCGCGGCCCGTCACGGCGTAGAAGTGTATGCGGTCCGGGACGGATTCCATGGTCTCGTCTCTGGCGGTGATCTGATCCAGCGGCTGGAACCACGTGATGTCGACGGGATTCTGCATCAGGGTGGTACCGCTATTGGGACCGCCCGGTCGAAGGAGTTCAGAACCCGCGAGGGCCGCCGAGCGGCCGCCCACAACATGGTCGAGCGGGGCATGGATGCGCTCGTGGTGATCGGTGGTGACGGCAGTCTGACTGGTGCCAACCTGTTTCGTCAGGAATGGGCCGGGTTGCTCGCCGAACTGGTGGACATCGGGAACATTTCGTCGGACGTCGCGCACAAGCACCCGGTTCTGCGTCTCGTTGGTCTGGTCGGGTCGATCGACAACGATATGTCGGGCACCGACATGACCATCGGCGCCGATACAGCACTGCACCGAATCGTCGAAGCGCTAGACGCCCTCGACAGCACCGCGGCCAGCCATCAGCGCACGTTCGTCGTGGAAGTGATGGGGCGACGGTGCGGCTATCTGGCTCTGATGTCCTCGCTGGCCACCGCGGCTAGCTGGGTGCTGATCCCGGAACAGCCACCGGCCGAGGACTGGCAGCAGCAGCTGTGTAGGGACATCAAAGCGGACCGGGAAATCGGTCGGCGCCCACCCCCGCCACGGCAAGCCGATCACCGCCGAACACGTCAGACGACTGCTGGAAGAGCAACTCGGCGAGGACACCAGGATCACCGTCCTAGGTCATGTGCAACGTGGCGGCGCGCCAAGCGCTTTCGACCGAAACCTCGCCACGATGCTTGGCCGGGTCGCCGTCGAACGGCTACTCACCGACGACCCTGACGCGCCTTCGCAACTGATCGGATTGCGGGCGAACCGCGTGATCGCCTCACCACTGATGGAATGTGTGGCGCAGACGCAGGCTGTTGCCGAACGTATCGAAGCGCAGGACTACGACGAAGCAATGCGCTTGCGGGGCGGCACCTTCCGTGAGTCGTACCGAATTCTGCAGACCATGCAACAGGCCGCGCCGCGGCCCAACCCTGCTGGGCGGCGACAATATCGGGTCGCGATCGTGCACGGCGGCGGACCGGCGCCGGGAATGAACGCCGCCGTGCGCGCCGCCGTGCGGCTCGGCCTGGACCGGGGCTACACCGTGGTCGGGATCAACAACGGATTCCGCGGCCTTCGCGACGGCGACATCCGGGAGCTGGGGTGGATGGATGTGAGCAGCTGGGCATCTCACGGGGGCGCCGAGCTCGGCACCAACCGCTACGCGCCCGACGCCGCCGCGATCGCCCAGATTGCCGAACAGATCACCGCCCACCGGATCGACGGGCTGCTGATGGCCGGGGGATGGGCGGGCTACCGGGCCGCCCACGAGGTGCATCGGTATAGGCAGCAATACTCGGCCCTCGACATCCCGATCGTCTGCATGCCGATGACGATCAACAACGACGTACCCGCAACCGAATTGAGCATCGGCAGTGACACCGCACTCAACAGCATCGTCGCCGATGTCGACAAGATCAGGCAATCCGCAGTCTCCACACGCCGCGTTTTCGTCGTCGAAGTGATGGGCCATGACTGTGGTTACCTTGCACTGCTCAGCGGGCTTGCCACCGCGGCCGATCGAATTTATCTGCCAGAGGAAGGCATCACGCTCGACGACCTCGGCGAAGACGTCCAGGCCCTGACAGAGGGTTTTCGTGTCGGGAAAAGGCTGGGCCTGATCGTTCGCAGCGAAGGTGCCGACCGCGTCTACACCACAGAATTTCTCACGTCGCTGTTTGAGAAAGAGGGCGGCGAGTTGTTCGACGCCCGGCAGGCAATCCTCGGTCACATACAGGAGGGCGGTGACCCGTCACCATTCGATCGGATACATGCCACAAGCTTGACCGCCCACTGCATCGAGTTCTTCTCGGAGCAATTCGATTCCGGCGGCCGAGCCGGCGCGATGATCGGATTGCGATCCGGCCAACCCCAATTCACCGATCTCACGTCTTACCCAACCCTCCTCGAACACGAAGTCCAGCGGCCCATTGCCCAGCAATGGATGGACCAACGGGACCTCGCGCTCGTCATGCGTAGCTGAAGTCCGTCGGAAATTCGCCTCTGGGCAGCCGGAGATGCGTGGGCTGGCGCGCTGGCGCATTCTCGTTCCGTCGCCGAAGTCCTTGCGGCATTGGTCGCAGCGGCAGGCACCTTGCTGTTCACGGTCAACGGTTTCGCCCCCGACGGGCGTTTCCCGCTACTTGGCACGCTGCTTTTCGCCGGCGGTGCGGTTCTGGTTGCCCTCACTCCCCACGTAACCGGTGCAGCCCTCGGCGAACGATGAGGCGACTGCCGGCCAGCGCCGCCAGGATGCCGGCGAGTAGCACGCCGGGACCGATTATCCACACAGGGCGGGTGAGCCACCAGGCCGCGGTTGGCTCGCTGGACAAGGTGAAACCGGCCTGCTCGTAAAGCCATAGGAACGCCACGAGCGCCGTCATGTGCCAAGTGAACACGGGCAACGTCACGCCGTTTGCGGCCACCACCGCCCGCCACGGACCGCGCCTCTGCAGCCAGGCGTTGAGCCGCGGCCGGGCGAGCATCACCAGGCCGAGTTGGAAGGTGGCGAGCGCCGCGATGGGCGCGGTGGTCGGGAACATGTTGCTGGTGTCCTCGCCCTGCACGGCGACCATCGAGCGCGAGTAGGGACCGAAGGTGGTCAGCAGGACCAGTCCCATGAACCCGGCCGCCGCGACGATTGCGGCCATCGTCCGGCCGCCCGCGGGAAGCGTGCCGTCCCGCCAGAAGTAGCCGAGTTGGTGGCAGAACAACCACACGCACGCCGAACCGGCCAGCCCTAGCACCGGCTCGCCCCACCCCAGCCCGAGCCGCAGCGCGTCAGCGCTGAGGATGGCGGCGGCCAGGACCGCCAAAACCCCCCAGCCCCAGGCCCGATGAAGACGGGCGGTGACCGGAACCGCGGCAACCACCCCGGCGTAAACGCCGATGAACCACAGCGGTACGAACACCACGATGCCCCACTCGAGCACGCTGCGCCGACCGGTGGCCTGCAGGATGAGGTCGAAGGCCAACCAGATCGCGAGGAACGGCAGAAGCGGTGTCAGCAGCCGCCGCATCCGCGCCCCGAGGAACCTGGCGGCGCCCGCCCCGTCGCGCCTGACCGCCTCCCAGCCCGCGAGGTTGGCGTAACCGCCGACGAAGAAGAACACGGGCATCACCTGCAGCACCCACGTCAACGCCCACTTGCCGGGCACGTAGCCGATCGGGTTGGGCATGACGAGCGAGTAGTCGCCGTCCCAGTGGGTGATCGACAACGACCAATGCCAGACGACAACGACACAGATGCTCGCCGCCCGCAGGAAGTCGACGACGCGATCACGCGTCGCCGGTGTGGCGTCGACCAGCGCGTCGAGGTCGGGCATGGAGCTAGAGGCCCAGCGATTCCTGTGCCTGCTTCAGGGTCGCCGCGGACGCCTGCAGCCCCAGCAGTTCAGAAGCAGACAGCGGCACCTCGAGTACCTGACCGGCGCCCGCGGCCGTGACCACAGTCGGCAGGGAGAGGCACACATCGCTGATCTCGTAAGCACCGCGCTGCACCGTTGACACCGGCATAACCCGGTGCTGGTCCCGCAGAATCGCTTCAACGATCCGTGCAGTCGACAACCCGATGGCCAGGTTGGTCGCGCCCTTGCCTGCGATGATCTCGTATGCGGCGCTGACGACATTCGCCGAAATTTCGTTGCGGGTGGTTTCGTCGAAAACCTGAGCGCCACCGATGCGGAACTGCTCGGCAGGCACCCCGCCGATCGACACACTCGACCACAGCGAGATCTGCGAGTCGCCGTGCTCGCCGACGATGAAGCCGTGCACGTTGGCGACGGCCAGATCGGCGCGCTCAGCGATGAGATAGCGAAACCTGCTGGAATCCAACACAGTCCCGGATCCCAAGATCCTTCCGTGGTCAGCGTCCACCGAACCCGCGGCGGCGTATGTCACGACGTCTACCGGGTTGGTGACGAAGACGATGATCGCGTCGGGCGACTGTTCGAGCAGCTGCGACGTCAACGATTGCGCCATCGCCACATTGCTTGTCGCCAGATCCAAACGGCTTTGACCCTCGTCCTGTTTCGCGCCCGCCGTGACGATGACGACCGCCGAGCCGGCCGTGATGCCGACGTCGTCGGAACCGCTGACCGGGCAGTGCGGCACAAATTGGCTGCCGTGGTTGAGATCGAGCAACTCGGCGCGCAGCTTCTTGGCGTTGATGTCGTAGAGGGCGAGGGATCCCGCGGATCCCCGGATCAGGCAGGCATAGGCGATGGCGGTGCCGACGCTGCCCATACCGACGATGCTGACCTTGTTCGATAATTCCGTCGATGACACAGGCATTGCTTCATAGTCGACGATGCGGCGTCTCGCGGCATGGGTTGCAGGGAAAATGTCAAAGAAAGTTGTCGTTGTCGGCGGTAGCGTCAGCGGGCAGACTGTGCGCCAAGCGTCCGCGATACCCGATCGAGCTTCGAGCAACCGTGTGAAACATGGCCGGCGGCAACCAGTTCCGTCAGTGCTCGATTCTTTTTTCCTGGGCCGCCCGTGTTACTAGCGCAACGGCCAGCAAATCGGGATCACCACCATCGCGACAGCAAACCATGCCACCATCGTGACGGCACCCAGCCGCCAGTAGTCTCCGAAGCGGTAGCCACCGGGATTCAAGACGATCATATTGGCGGGTGTGGCAATCGGAGTGAGCAACGATGCCGCCCCCGCCACCGCCACCAGCATCAGCACCGCCTGCACCGAGATATCACTTTCCGTTGCGGCCGCCATGGCGATCGGGATAACCACCAGCACCGTGGCGACATTCGAGATGAATTGTCCGAGTAGTGCGGTGAGCACGAACAGCACGATGAGTAGCAGATACGGGCCGCGGTCCCGTACGAGATCAACGATCGGACCGGCAATCTCGTCGGCTGCACCGCTGGTTTGGATCGCGGTGGACAACGGGATCAGCGCGCCGATGAGGATGATCGTCTGCCACGGGATCGCGCGATACGCTTGTTCTGTCCGCACCACGCGCAGCAGGACCATCGCCAGGGCGGCCGACAAGCCTGCCACCGCCGGCGGCACGATCCCCGCCGCAAGCAATCCGATCAGTACCGCAAGCACAGCCAGCGCGCGCAGCGCCGAATGGTCCAGCGCAACCGTCTGGCGCCGCACGTCTTCAGCCGAGTCGACGATGAGCATGCCGGAGGCGGCCAATCGGTCGATCGCAGACCATGGGCCGTGGACGAGGATGGTGTCGCCCTGCGAAAACTCGACGACACGTGCGCCGACGTCGGCGTTCATTCGGTGCACCGACAGAACGGTGAGACCGTCCCACGAGAGTCCGGGAAACACCTTCTTGCTCAACCAATCCGACCTCGGCGGGATCATCAACTCAGCCAATCCGGCATCACGGCTCACGAGGTCGTCGTGCGACCCGGTGGTCACACCGTCGACCCAGCAACCCGTGCGATCGGCGAATTCGGCGATGACGGTCGCGTCGCCCTCGACAATGATCCTGTCGCCTGGCTCTAGCCGATGCTGATCGTCGGTGACCCGGTCCCCGCGTGTTTGCGTTGCCACCAAAGCCAATTCGCGCCCTGACGATCTTTGTGCACCCGAATCGCCGTCATGTCCGGCAATCAGGTCGCGCACCGGCACACTGATCGCGGTTGACTGCTCGCCAACGGTCAATCGAAACAATCGGCGGTCCAGACCCCAATGTTGAACGATGCGAGGCAGGTAGTCACTGAAGTCGGTCGGAAGTTTCGTCGACACCCGCTCCGGTAGAAGTCGGCGCCCGAACAGCGCAGCCACCGCGATGGTCACCACGACCAGTGGCAGCCCGACGAGCGCGAACTCGAAATAGCCGAATCCGGTACCGCCATTCTCGCGCGAGGCCTCGTCGACGATGACATTCACCGGACTGCCGCCGAGAGTGAGTAGCGCGCCCGCGCTGCACCCGAATGCCAGTGGAATCAGGACCCGCGACGGCAGGATTCGTGCGCGTCGGGCCACCGCCACCGTCACCGGAACCAGCGCTGCAGCGGCGCCGTTGACCGTGATCACCGCGCTGATCACTGCGCCGATTGCCAATACCGTGACCAACACCCGGACGTAAGCCCGTCCGGCGATTCGGGCTAGTGTCGCACTCACCCAGGCGGTGACACCCGATGCCTCCAAGCCCTCGCTCACCACGAAAAGTGAGGCGATGAACACGATCACCGCGTCGCCGAATCCCTTGAACAGCGTTCCCGCATCGACGAGACCGGTGAAGTACAGCATCAGCGCGGTACCAACCGCGACCGCCTCCACCGGAATTCGGTTCCAGACGAACAACGCTACGGCAGCCCCGACTATCACCAAGCTCAGTGTTGCTGCGGACATCGTCTCATCGTGTCACCTATGCTGATTGGCGTCTGGGCAAGAATCAGTGGAAGCGGTTCAAGCACTTGTCCTTGTCGCTCAGCACCCCGGTACGGAACGCGTCGATGCGGGCGAATCCGGCGGGCGCCGACGTTCCGTTGACGTCGCTGGCCGCCAAGCCATTCGTGAGCAGTCCTGCCACGGCTTCGTCGAGGTCTCCTGCGGTCAACGCGACAGTGTTGCCGTCGGGCGTGCGTACCTGTTGTGCAAGCTTTCTCGTGGCGGCCCCGGTGAGACATGCCGTTCGCAAACCCGTCTCCGCACTGTCCAACGGCAGACCGAGCCCATCCTGCAGCGCCAGCATGTAGCGCGATATCAACACGGAGTATGCGGTGTTGTCACCGGTCAGGCCTATCGGACCTGCACCGGCGGCACCGAGTTTCTTCAGGGCGGCGAGGTCCACCGCAATGGTGTCGGTTGCCGGACAGAAGGAGACGGGCGGTGTCGGCCGGGCATCGGGGCACCTGGCCGCCTCGGCCGCATCGAGGGTGAGCTTCGGTTGTCTTTCTGGCTCAAACAGGATGTTCATCGCTGCGACAACGGCCTTCACGGACTCCTGCGAAACCGGCCAGTTGCCGGTCTCGTTGCGCTGTAGCTGCACGGGCAGATCGCCGCGTCGCTGCCGTACCTCGTCGAGGTCGATCGTCTTACACGTCCCCGGCCCGTCGGTGAATCCGAATTGGAACGCCGACACTCGCTCGAACGCTGACCCGTGTTCACCGCCGCGCGAAACTGCCCCGTTGCTTCTGATCACTGGATCCCGGAAAGAGATCACGCTGGCGAGGAGGGCGTTGAGCCCATTGCCGGTGGACAGCGTGAACCGGCGTGAGTCCCCTGTGGCCACCCAACGCATATAGGACCCAGCGAAGCAGTCGGCCTGTTGCTCGGCCACCAACGTCGGTGTGTCCGGCCGGTTCAGCTGGGCCTGGTGCTGCACGGAGTGGCCATACTCGTGGGCCAACACCATGGCGACAGCCATGTCGCCGTACGACTTTCGCAGCGATGGCAGCAGCACGCCACGATCCCAACCGATCGACTTGTCCATCGGACAAAATGCGGCATTGACCAGTCCCGAAGTGGTCTGTCCGCAGAACGACGGTGTGTGGGCGCGACTGTTCGCGTCCCACGACACGAGTCGGCGGGCCGGGGTGAACCCCCTTCCGAACACATCGTGAAAGGCGCCCTTCCAATAATCCTCGGTATCGCTGACGGCCTGTACGGCAAGCACATCGATCTGTCCGCCGTCGGTGTAGGTCACCGTCCGTGACGGCTTGGGCGCGCCCGTCCTCAACCCCGACGGCCCATCCGTTACCGGCATGCCCGCCACTTTGAAGGGGTCGGCGAGTTCGGGAGAAGATGTCCCACACGCCGTCGTGAGGGCCAGCATTGCGGCCATTGTCACGGCGATGAATCGGCGACGCCGAGTCCGGGGACGAACACCGTCGGTGCGGATCGTTGACCCACCAGGACCCATAACGTCTGAGCGGAGACTGTTTTGGTTCCGATCGTTGGCGCTCTTGGCGGCGATGGCTGCGGCGTGATGCACGATGTGGCCGATTATCGCATCCGGCGAGTTCATTGGTGTGCCGATCAGCGTGGAGTTCGGCTACCCGACCCGGATCATCGACGATGCCGACGACCTTGTCCTCGACCACGTCGTCGAGGTCGGGAAGCCGACTGAGGCAACGCAATTCGTCCACGGCCCATTCGGCAGTGGGGCCTCCTGTCGGTGTCCGGCTGTCATTCGGACCCGGTGCCGCGGCCAAGCAGCAACGCAATCGCGTCGTGCACCGGCAATCCATGGTGGCATACCCTGCTCACCTTTTCGGTCATCGGCATATCCACGTCATAACTCTGCGCGAGCGCGAGAACGGACTGACATGACTCGACGCCCTCGGCCACGCGGCCCTCGGCAGCCTGCATCGCCGATTGCATCGAGTCGCCCTGGCCAAGCCGCTCGCCGAACGATCGGCTGCGGGATTGCGACGACATGCAGGTGGCCACGAGATCGCCGAGACCGGCGAGGCCGGCGAGGGTAGCGGGCTGAGCTCCCACCGCGACGCCGAGCCGCATGATTTCGGCGAGGCCGCGGGTGATGATCGCCGCAGCCGTGTTGTCCGCGAGCCCGACGCCTGCGGCCATCCCGCAGGCGATGGCGATCACGTTCTTGCAAGCCCCGCCGATCTCCACTCCGATGACATCGGAATTCGTGTAGGGCCGGAAGTAACCCACGGTAAGTGCACGCTGCAAGCTCACCGCCCGCCCCGAGTCGCTGCACGCAATGACGGTGGCCGAGGGCTGCTTTTGGGCGACCTCGCTGGCGAGGTTCGGGCCGGACAGCACGGCAACCCTGGACGAATCAATTCCGGTGACTTGAACGATCACCTGGCTCATACGCAACAAGGTGCCGATCTCGATGCCCTTGGAAAGGTTGACCAGTGTGGCGCGATCGTCGATGAACGGCGTCCAGTTGGCCAGGTTCTCGCGCAGTTTCTGCGACGGCAGGACCAGTAACAC
Organism: Mycobacterium sp. ACS1612; assembly: GCF_001667505.1. GTDB lineage: Bacteria > Actinomycetota > Actinomycetes > Mycobacteriales > Mycobacteriaceae > Mycobacterium. The sequence goes on along the minus strand of NZ_LZHZ01000027.1, from coordinate 181,353 downwards.
GGTGGTCGCACCGGTTAACGCCTCGACGGGGTCCGAGGTGGCCCGAATGGCAGCCGACAACTCCATGCCGGGCGCGAACCGGGTGTTGCGGTGGGAGGCGTTGATTTCGTCGGCGACCTCGGACTCTCTTGCCCAGAGTGTCACAGAGTTCCCTGCGTCCGCGAGCACGCCGCAAATCGCGCAGCCCCAGGCGCCCGCGCCCATCACCGTCACGTCGGCCACCGATTCACCCTAGCCGCGCCAATTTGCCCACTTGGCAAAGTTCGGCCTGTTGCCAGGGGACGCCGCTGTTCCCGCGGTCTTGTTCAGCCCGTTATGGTTTCGGCAGGCCGGCCTCGATGGCCTTGACTCGCTTGATCTCGGGCCGCTGGACAGTCGCGGTAGCGATCAGCAGCTCTTGGTGAAGCCGCAGGGCACGGTCGCCTTTTCGGCGGGAGTAGCGATCGCGACGGGGGCCACGGTAGGCGGGGTGGTTGTGGTTGCGGTGTCACCGAGTGTCATTTGGCCGCTGGACACGACGGGCACGGTGTCGGGCCCTGCGGCCTTCTCTTCGCCCAGAGCGATCGCGAAGGCGCCCGTGGCTATGAGCGCGGCGCCGACAACTAGGGTTCCTCGAATCTTCACCGACTGCTGCATGGCTGTCCCTCCTGGTCTCTGTGGTGTGCCTCCGTAGCAAGTGCGCGTGTCCTGAGAGTTCCTCGCTGGACTGGGTTACAGCTGGATAGATTCTGGCAATCCACTACGAATCTGACGCGGTGGGGAATCGACGGGAGTGCCGACGTCAGAGCGCGCGTAGGCCGGCCAGGGTCCTACTGATCAGTTCGCGTCGTTCGTCGGTTGTCATGGCGCCGCCCACGGGAGCGCGCACCCGCAGATAACCCTCCGACACCAGCTCGTCGACCAAGAATCGCGTCGCACCGAGTGGTAGGGATAACCGGGCGGCGATCTCGGGCACCGTGGTGCTGTGCGCGCTCCACGTCAGGATCTGGCCGCGCACATCATGTTTCGGCCAGCGCGGAGGATGCGGTGTCGGGTTGAGCGCTTCGATCGGCGCCTCGAGTGGCAGTTCGATGCCGGAGTCGATTCGGCCCGCGGCGACCGGCTCTGCGAACCAGTCCTGCTCCCGAGTGCGCGGCGACATCTGTGGCTGGTAATTGCGTAGGAACGACAACGTCTGATCGGCGTGCATCGACGCGCGCACCTCGTTCGATACCACCTTGAGCACGGTGCGGTCGGTGTCGATCACGAAGGTGGTTCGTCGGACCGGTAGCAGCCGGGCCAGCAGGCCACGGCGTCGTGTGTGGCGGCTGTGCCGGGCCGCCTCACGCGCCAACACCGATTCTCGCAGCTTGGCGAACCGGCCTCGGCGCACACCGAACAGTTCGGACACCACGCCGTCTTCGTCTGAGAGCAGCGGGTAGTCGAAGGAGCGCTGCTGGGCGAAGTGCGCCTGTCTGTCGACGGTGTCGGTGCTGATGCCGACCCGATGAGCGCCGACAGCGGCGAATTCGCTACTCAGATCCCGAAAATGACAGGCCTGGGCGGTGCAGATCGGCGAGGACGCCAGCGGGAAGAAGAACAGCACGACCGGCCCGTCGGAAAGCAGTGCGGACAGGGTCCGCGCCCGACCGGTGTGGTCGTACAGCGTGAAATCAGGCGCCTTGTCGCCCGCAATCATCGGCAAAGACTAGCGCGGGGAGGCTTCGCGCGACGCCCGACTCGGACGATTACGGAGGCGGCGGCGCCGGAGGTACCGCGCCTCCGCAGCCGCCCGGGGGCGCTGGCTGCGGAATCGGTCCGCCCCCGACGACGCATTGCAGCCCGGGTGACAGCAACCCGTATGGATGGCCGATCATGGGCGCGCCGTACTGAATCGCATGCCAGAACGTGCCGTCGGGATAGGGCACGCCGTCGCAATAGGCCAGCGAGATCTGCGAGCCCATACCGCCGCCAGGGCAATAGCCCGCCTGCATGTTGGGCATGTGCGGGTCAGGTGTGGGCTCGGCATACGCCGGTGCCGCGGCGCACATCGCAGCCGCTATGCCTAACCCTGCGAGTAAGCGGCGCATGGTCGACTCCTTCGAGCTCATGCCCAGTGGTACGCCGCAATTGTGCGCCTCCTTCACGGCCGGCGTCCTTGATACGGCAAGCATCGGCTGGCGACGCCCTGTCAGCGATTTCTGGATTGCGGGCACGGCTTTGACGGCTGCTGGGTAGCGTCAGCGCGCCGCGTGTCATGGATATAGAGGAAACAAGGTGGGCGAACGACCGAATCGACGCATGCTCGTCGGGTGTGCCGTTTTCATGGGGATTCTGGCCCTGGTGTCGGCGCAGCAGGCCACCGCGGAGCCGCCCGCTGCGGGCAACGTCGGCACCGCCGTTCACGTCGTGATCCACAAGTCCTTCCAGCAAGTCGACGATCCCGACCAGTGCGTCGGGGCGTCGACCCTTGCGACCATTCGATCCTCGGTCCCGGAGGCGAATTGAGCCCGGCGTTCGGTCCGGTGGCGTCCGAGGCCGTAACCGATCAGCCCGGTATCGAGCAGGCGCCCCGCATCGACGTGGAGTTCGAACCTCAACCGTGAAAGCCGTTGCCGCGCAACAGCTGATCAGTCACTGCGGATGGGTCGCCAGATACTCGATGGCAGGTATCGGTTCTGTCGCTGCGTAGCCGATCGGGAGCAACACGTCACCCGCGGTCGTCGGATAATAGACCTCCCACCGGTAGTAACCCGTGAACGCCGCCGGATCAATCGCCAGCACAGCCGCATAGTCATTGACGGCCTGCACATACGCGTCGGAATTGTTGTATCGGTAGATGGCGTGGTCCCGGTCGGTGGCAAATCCATTGGCCGCCAACATCCGACCCGCCGCCATGATGCTGTCGCGCGCGGAATTGATGTCGCCGCCCGCGCCGTAGGCCGCGAACGTCGACGGTAGGAATTGCATGGGACCTTGCGCGCCTGCCGTGCTCACCCCGTTGATGCGGCCGAAGCGCGTCTCGATCAAGTTGATCGCGGCCAGATGGGCCCACCCGACGCCGGACGCCGACTCGGTCTCGCGGTAGTAGGCCAGCAACTCCTCGGCAGGTGCGGGAGCCTCGATGCGCCAGGCCGGCAGCGTGTCATCGGCGTGTGACAACGCGCCCAACTGCCGGCGCGCGTTCACATTGCGGTCGTAGACCTCGAGCATCGCCGCTGGAATTCGCGGCCGCGCAACTGCATCCCATTCCGGGTGGTGTCCGATCGCGCGGTATGCGGCCTGTTGGCGGCGCGCAGCAGCCGTCAGCGCAGCCTCCGACGCCGCAGCGTCATGCAGCGTCTGGTCGTCGGCGACAAGGTCGTCGGCGATCTGCGCCGGGTCCGCGGCCAGCCTCGGTTGTGCGCCCTCAGGCGCCACGGCCGCGACCGCCGTTGTCTCGTCCAGCATGGTCGTCCGGGTAGGCGTCGCAGGGGCTGCCGTCGGCGTCGACGCGCTCAGCGGGGAAGCCGGCGAACAACCAACGGCCACCGCCGATATCGTCGCGACGACCAGTACAACGCCGCGTCTACTCAGCCTCACGAGCGCATCGAATCGAGGAAGTACGTTTCTTTACCCGTCGGATAACCGCCGCCGTCGGTGGCGATGTGCACGTGGTCGAAGTGGTTGGCCGTTTCGTTGCCGTAGTCGGCGGTCCAACTAGGCGCAGCTTGAGCCGGGTAGAAGCCCTGCCGCCAAATCACATGCAGCACACCCCATTTCTTTGCCATCGCCAACGCATAGCCGGCGATCTGGTTGCCCAACGCGATGCCCTCGTCGGAGTGGTAGTCGGGGATCATCACGTCGATCGCCAGGCCGTTGGGATGCCACTTCAACGGGTCCTGCCGAAACCCTCCGATGGTCTTGATCTCGGGGAACATCACGGCGATGGCGCGCGCCACCCAGATGGTGTGGATCTGCAACCCGCTCTCCGGCGTGATCCCGGCGGGCAATGCGAACTGGAAACCCTGCCCGGCGACAGGTGCGCTCGCCGCCAACAACTCCGCCTCCGTCGGTGCCGCCACTTTCGGCGGGCTCGGTGGCGCAGTCTCTTGCACCGTCGGTGCTGTTGCCGCCTTCTGGGGCCGCGGTTCGCCGCTTTGGGCGTAGAACATGCCGCCGGCCAGCACGACCGACGCGCCAAGTGCCAGCCAGCGGCCGCGACCGTTGGCTAACAGATTTCCGCTCACGGCCAGCACCTTACTGCCGCAACCGGCGAAAGGTGGCTACCTTTACCGAAGGTGGAGAGTTACGCGATCATCGGGTCGATCTGCGACCGCGGCACCAGAACCGCCAGCGCGCCGGCCGAGTCCGGCAGCAGCACACCCTGGTCGAAGAAGAAGATGATGCCGTCGTTGACCACCGCGAAATTCTGGTAGTTGTTCGGGTTGTAGAGCGCGGCCGGTGCGATCGGCAGGGGCGGTGGTGGTGGCGGGGTCGTCGTCGTGCTGGTGGGTGTTGTCGTCGGGGTCTGTCCCGGCGGTGTGGGCGGCGTGGCTGGTGGCGGAGGCGCCAGTTGCTTCTGCAGTTCGGTCTGAACGATTGGTGCGACCGTCGTCAGCGGATCAGCGACCCGCCACAGCGGGGTGTTGTTCTTGTCGTCAGGTGCGGCCGTCCAGACGATCGCCTTGCGGTAGCTCTGGTCCCAGTTGAAGGCCTTGTACATGGTCTGCGGATGCCCGCCGCCGACATTCTGATAGACCTTGAACACCACCGCCTCGGTGCCGCGCGGGGGTATCGCCGAGTTGTACTCGGTCGGGGTGATGTCCAGCTCGTACGGCGTGTCGCGGGGCGCACCGGACTTCGCGACGTTGAGGAATCCGTCCCGGGCCTGAGCGATGTAGTCGGCGATCGACTTCTGGTCGGGATAATCCAGCGGAATGCTGATATTGACGGTGTACGCAGGGTCGTTGAGCTGGATCTCGCACGTCCTGCCCGTGTTCCCACCTTTGAGTTCGGCGCAGTAGTCCTTCGGCGCAGCCGTGGCCACACCAGGCGAGCCGAAAACGGCGACAGCCGCAATGAGGGCGGCCACATTGAACATGCGCATGTCGAAATCCCTCCGAGCAAACAGCGGCACCGCGCCGCGCACGAGACATTAGCGCGTATTACTACTCATCCCCTAAGCGCCCTGGCAGGGGCATGCTGGAACCATGACGCTCACCAAGCCGACCTCCGGCGGGCGCCCGGTCGCCGACAACACACCGGCCACCCGTGATCGCGCCGTCGACGTGGCCAGGCTGGCCGCGCTCGTCGTCGTCATGTTCGGCCATTGCGCGCTGCTGCTGGCAACCATCGACACCGACGGGCTGCGCATCGGCAATCTCCTCGGCGCGATTCCTGCGCTCGCCCCGATCACCTGGGTCGTCCAGGTGATGCCGCTGTTCTTCCTCGCGGGCGGTGCCGCGGGCGCGTATGGTTGGCGAGCCGGCACGCCTTGGGGCACATGGCTTTTCGCCAGGGCGCAGCGGTTGTGCCGCCCAGTCTTCTGGTATCTCGCGGCGTGGTCGGCCGGGCTCGTCGTGGCGCGGGTGCTTCTCGGGGCGGAATCCGCCGAGGGACTCGGTCGGGAATGCGTTGCGCTGCTGTGGTTCCTCGGTGTGTATCTCGTGGTGCTCGGCTTTGTTCCGGCCTTCACCCGGTTGCAGACGGCCCGCGGCGTCGCGATGGTGGTCGGGTCGCTGTTGGGCGCCGCCGGCGCGGTCGACGCGATCCGGGTCGCGGCAGGCACCGCCGCCGCGGGCGCCGTGAACTTCGTCATCATCTGGCTGATTCCTGTGGCGATCGGCGTGGCCTATGCGCGTCGACTGATCCCGGTCCGGGCCGCACTGGTCGTCGCCGCCGCCGCACTGTCCGCGCAGATCTTGCTCGCCATGGTCGGCCCCTACGACATCTCCCTGGTCGTCACCGGAACCGAACAGATGTCGAACGTGTCACCGCCGACCCTGCTACTGGCGTTGCACTGCACCTGGATGTCCTTCGCTTTCGTCGCCTCTGCCGACGCCATCCGCCGAGTGGCTGCCCGGCCTCGCGTCTGGCACCTCGTGGTCGTGGGCAACGGCGGAGCGATGACCCTCTACCTCTGGCACATCCCGGCGATCGCGGTGGCGACCTTCACGCTGAATGCGTTTGGGCTCGACGCGTACGACGTTGACGCGCCGTGGTTTTGGGCTCGGCTCGCGCTGCGCGCGGTGGTCTTCGCAGGCGTCATGGCAGCCACATTCAAACTGCTGGCGCCGCTCGAGCATCGCCGACTGCCGTGGTGGGATGCCCTCGCCAGTGCGACTGGTGCACGTTCGACCGCCGCCGGTGTCTTGGTTTGCGTTGCGGGCGTTGCGCTTCTGCTGTTGGCCAAGGACGGCCTCGGCGACGCCGCGGGGTGGACGGAGCTGGGGTGCTTCGCCGCCGCCGCGGCGGCCGCGCGACTGGTCGCTACGCTCCGAGCGCCGGTCCGATAGTGGTGTTCCACGACTCCTGCATCTCCGACTCGAACAGCCCCCAGGTGTGGGAGCCCTCCGGTCGCACCACGTAGTTGATCGGAACACCAGCCGCCGCAGCGGAATCGGCGAACACCTTGGTGCTGTCGGCGACGATGCGCTCGATCAACCCGCCCGCGAAGTTCGGCCCGAAGCCTGGGGGCAGTTGGTCGACCGCGCCCTCCGCGCCGCTGCCCGAGGCGGCGACGTACACCGCGACGCCCTTGAGCTTGGTGATGTTCTTGGACGGATCGTGGGCCACCCACAGCGGACCGCCCGCGGGACCCCACATCGCGTCGGCACTTGCGCCGCCGCCGCCCAACGTGATTGCCACCTGCTGAGGTTGATCGGACGGGTTGAGCAGACCGCTGTACGAACCGACGGCGCGGTAAACGCCGGGCGCCTGAACCGCGTAGTCGACGGCGGTGCCCCCGGTGCTCGACAAGCCGCCGACGGCGTTCCTCCCGTTGGCGTTGTACTGCTTGTTGATCAACGGCGGCAGTTCCTTGGTCATATACGTCTGGTACTGCTTGCTCCCGTCGTTGACCCAGTCGGTGTACCAGCTGAACGCGCCGCCGAGTGGTGAGACGACGTTGACGTTCTTGTTGGCGAAGAAGCCCTGAATGTCGGTCATGCCGAACCAGCTCTTACCGCCAGCCGGAATGGTGCCGCCCGGGTCGAGATCGTCGCCGCCGTCGATGCCGGGCAGCAGATAGAAGGTCGGCGCTCCGGACTTGGGGGCTTTGAAGACGTCGTTGACAACGACCTTGTTCATCGCGGGGGAGTAGACCGAGACCTTGTCCCACCGGTCAGTGACGTGCTGAATTTCGGTGATATGTGCGCCTTGTGGCGCGCTACCGGGCGGATCAGCCACGGCGACAGGCATTGACAGGAACGACAGAATCGAGATCAGCGCCACAGCGAACGCACGAAAACCACTCTTCAGTTGGGTCACCGGCTGATTATGCGGTTCAGCGAACGGCTCGGCAGCCTTTTCCGGTTTTCTGGTGCCGGCGCGACGAACCGTGGTGCCGATGGCTTTCTTCGCAATGGGGGAAGGATCCTAGCCAGGAGTACAGGCCGTACGAGTCGCTGCCCATTCCCAATTGGCTCGCAGCTTGTTCACAGCCGATTGACGGTGCGACACAGAGCAATCCGGTCGGCTGACCGATTGTCAGATGACAGGCTCGACCGGAGCGGGCGGAGCGGCGGGACCCGGCGGCACCGGACCGGTCGGCAGATGCGGTGTGGCGCCGGTGTTTTCGGCAGCAGACACCGGCGGAGTGATCGGCGCCGAGGCTGCCGTCAATGGTGAGGGCGGCGGCGCTACCTGCGGTCCCGGCTCGGGGCCGGTGACAGATGGCTGCGCGGCCGCATCCGCGGCCCAACTTGCCTGCAGTTGATTCGCGGCGAATGTGGCGCCCTGATCGACCATTCCGCCGTCGATATACGTGTTGTGCGCTGAGAAACTCCTGCCGCTGCTATCGCAGACCAGGTCGTTGTCGACGCACAAGTCGATGGACTTACCGACGTACTGCGGTCCGATGGTCACCGCTGGGTCGTTGATCGCACGCATGAAGCGGGTCGACGGCTTGCCGAACAGGACGACCGCAGCGACGTGGTTGGCCACCTCGGGCGGCATCGGTGCCGGCACATCCGCGGGTGAAACCCCGTCGGGTACAACGCTGGCGGTGACGAAGCCCATCACAGCGGCGCCTTGCGAGAAGCCACCGAGCACCATCTTGGTCTTCGGGCAATTCGCGGCGGTGGCGAGGATGTGTGCACGCGCGTCGTTGATTCCGTCGACGGCGGTTGGGAAGTCGATGGTCGCGGGGTAGTCGACGCCGTACACCCCGAGCGATTTTCCGAGGGTTCGGGCGCGCAAGGCGTCGACGAAGGCGTCACCGGTCGGTCCGACTCCCGGCGCCTCGGTGGTGCCGCGGGCGAAGACGACTTCGACGTCAGGGCAGGGGATCGCCTCCGCGGACGGCGCCTGTGCGACCTGAATGGCCGACGTGGCCGCCGCCGCAACGCCGATTGACACTGCGAGAAGGCGTGACTTCACCGCCCTATGCTGACACACCTCACCGCCTGATGCGCGTCGAGCGAACGGCCGTGCGGCCCCGCCGAATTTGCCCCGTTCCTGCAGTGCAGCAACGGCAGCGACTAACCGTGGCTTCGCCATGGCCGACCTCCCGACTTCAACGATGTCATCTATTTCGTCAGACAGTCGCCGGGTATTACGTCAACCCAGTAACCGCCAGCCTGGCCGAATTGGATTGCAGGTGATTGTACGGTTAGCACCGCCGCAAAGCCTAGGTCGTAAGAACCTTCCTTAGGACTTGCTCATTGACAGCTAGCGAAGCTGCTACAGATGGGCTGGGCGCGTGTGAGTTTCGCCTAGCTAGATGCGACTGGCCGCGAAAGTTGCGGCCTGGTTGACCATTCCGGTCTGGATGTAGGCGGCGTGCGCGCCCCAGTCCCAGCCGTCGGAACAGATCGGGTCGTTCGGCACGCACAAGTCGATCGTCTTCTCGGCGAACAGGGGGCCGACTCCCGGCAGTGGACCCGGCGCCAACCGGTCGGCGAACGCGCTTCGCGGAGCCCCGAAAAGCGCTGCTGCCACGACGTGATCGGCGACCTGCGGGGGCAGCGCGCCGGTCGCCAGGTCAATGACTCCCGCACCCTGGGAGTAGCCGCCGAGCACCAACCGGGTGGACGGACAGGCCGCGGCCATCGACTGGATGTGGGCGCTCGCATCGCGGGCGCCTGCGGGCGTGCTCGTGTCGAAGTCACGGCTGGCGGGGTAGTCGACCGCGTACACCGCGACAGACCGGCCGTTCAATTGCGTACGAAGCGAATCGATGAACGCCCCGCCGATGCCGCCGGGGCCCGCTGGTTCCGTCGTGCCGCGGGCGAACACGATCTCGACGTCAGGGCATGGCGCCGCATTCGAGGCGGAAACGGGTAGCGCGAGCGCGGTGGCGGCCAGGACGCCGAGAAGGCAGATGCCGCGGCGAGAACTCGAGGTGTCCATGCTGATATGTCGCGCAGCGGGCCGCAAATGTCACAACCCCGGATACGTCAATCTCGCCGGGTCACACGTTCGGCGGACAGCGACGAGCCGCTCCAAATTTCCGCCGAGTCGGCGAAGCTGGTGTTGGAAAGCCCTTTCGCCGTGCCATATTCCAGCCTGGACGGTAGCGTCAGGCGGCCCGTTCGAACAACGGCACCGCGCGCGCCACCTCGGAATTACGCGTACGCGGTCGGCGAGACCGCCGCGTGTGCAGCGATACCAGGGACCCGGAACGCACCACACCCAACGGCCCTTGGCGGGCGAACCGAGCGATCGCGGTGCTGCGTACCGTCAGTGCGGCCTTCGCCTGCCGGTATCCGACCCGGATGCCCGCCGCGCAGATGATCAGCAGCCCACCGATACCGGGAAGCGCGAACGCCGCGAGCGCGGTCAGCGACGCCGGCGCCAGGACCGCCCTGATGGTGTGCTCGAGGAAGGACAGGGCGCCCGCAGGAGCGGTGACCTCCGTGGCCATCGGCGCGGTGCCGGCGAGCGCCAAGTCGGCGTCCAGCCCGGCGGTGGCAATTCCGTCGAGCGCCGCAGGCGCGATGACGTCACCGCTCAACGGCATTACGTCCATTGGGGTAACCGGCAGGATCGGCGACGCATCAGGCGGCGTCGGTTCCGGCGCGCCCACTGGGCTCGTCCCGGTCACGGTCGTCAAGCCCAAACCGGAGCCGACGTTCACCGGTTGCATGATCGGCGCGTTGATCCCTGGGAACACGAGCAGCGAGTAGAGGTCGCCGGGAACCTGTGCCAGCGGTGCGACCGCGTCGTTGACGGAGATCAGCATGTTCTGCACCGACGTGATCACGTCGGTGACCGGAGTTTCGGACGTGGGCAGCGCCGCGAGCACTCCAGGCACCGTCATCGCTACGCCGGCGACCTTGGCTATCGCGGTGGGTACCGGCTGTAGGGCTTTCAGCGCAGGCCCCATCACATCGGTCGGGTGATTGGCTGCCGGACTCGGCGTTGCGTTGTGGGTCACCAGCGGGGCTGGAGTGGACTCCGCGGCGGCGAACACCTTCTCCTCAGGTGCGCCTGCCTCGGCAGAGGCTGGGGTCACCTCTTCGGACTGCGACGTCGGGGCGACGGGCACCGGGACGACGGGGGTCGGCGTCGCCTTCACGATGACTGGCTTCTGAACTGGCGTGCTCATCGCGTGAAGCTTCTTCAGCACGTCCTGGATGGCGCGACTGATCGGCGACTTCGGAGTCGAGGAGGCGGTTGCCGGTGTGGTGGTGGAGGTGTTGACGGGCGCGAGGCTGGGACTTGCCGTCTCTACGCCCTGGCTTTGTGCGGCGGTGCCGGCGGAGTCGTCGGCCGAGGCGATCGCACCGCCGGCGCTTCCGACGAGGAGGCCGGTCGTGAGCACGCAGACACCCGCTGCTAGGCGCAATTGCGTCGAAATCTTGATCTCCTCCCACCAGCAAGCGATCTCGTCGGTAGGTAACGTGCGACATTCTCGCACAGTTTTCCTCCCCAATTCACACGATTGTGCAGGCAATCGGCCCAGATGAGAATAGGTAGCAAACAATTTCCCTTGGCGGCCCGAAAAGCAGCTTTGTCGGCCAGCCCGCACAGCGCACGAAATGGGTTTGCTGTCGACGGCGCGTCCCGCTGCTTCCTCCGTGGATGCTGGGGTGGCAGCGGACGGTCGGCCTGCTCGGGATAGCCGGGCGAACGCAACTGACGAGCCAGTTTCTTCGCTAGCGTAAATAAAGGCGTTCGAATCACAGCAGCGTCACGGCATTCCGGAGAGGGAATCGAAATTCGTTCCGTTCCGTTCGCATATATGCGGCGATAACGCTGCAAACCGGCCTCAAGATCAAATGCAACTGGCCGCCTATCTATCAGCAAGTTTGCCAGCTCACGCGCGCCCGGCATGCGTCCGCCGGCAAGTGATTCCTGGCGATCATTGCGAGTTCAACTCTCGGACGGCGCCGGTGAACACTGATAGACCTACCCGCAATGGCTTTCGTTCAGGTCAGTGGCGTGACGTATCACGACCCCAGCCTGCCGTTCGGCTGCTATGTCCTCTCCAGCGCCGCCGACGGTGTCACCCGACTGATCGAGCTGAACGGCGTGGTGCACAACGAGTGGCCGCAGCCCGGAGTGCCTGCCCAAATCATCGATCCTGTGCTCAACGGCGGATTCGGCTGGCGGCATCTACGACAACCGCACGGTCGGTCAGCTGACGTGGAACGGCGAGACGGTCTGGAAGTGGGGCGTCGAAGCGCCTGGCGGCGCGGCCCGACAGAATCACGACTGGGAACTGCTGGAGAACGGCAACCGGCTCATCCTGGTGGCGCTCCCGCGCGAAGTGCCCGCGCCCGGCCCGCACGCCGTGGGTGATCATCGCGACGAATTCGGTTTCACCGCAGAAGGTTTCGACTATCTGCGGGACCCGTCGCGCGGAACCCTTCCGACAACCTTCTGATCAGCTCGCGTAGAGCTAACACGGTCGCGCTGAGCGACCGGTCCACCGCCCGGATCGTGTGACAGTCCACCGCTGAGGACTCCGGGCGTCCGCGTTGGACGTTCGTCAGCTCATTCGTCAGCAACGCACAGCGCCTGCCGAACGGAAACACGTCGATCACTGAGCGCATGCACGGCCGGTCAGGGGGCGTGGGAGTACCTGACCCCGTACGAGGATTACGTCGTCGCGGAGGGATCCTGAGGTCATAGTGCCGACGGACGAAGGCCGTGCCGTTCGAGTGGGTGCCCAGCAAATCATGAACAGAGCTCGTACGCAGTGCGTACAAGCGGTGAACTCGCTGCACGCGCATGGCGAAGGACCGGTAGGCGAGTGTCCATGTGGAACGTCAATATTCCCCAGCGGGGGGATCGGGTAACGCCGTCTGGCTGCGGCTCGATAAACGCTGCAAGTCGTTGCGCCCGCCGTCTGGAGACGACGAGATGACGGGCGAGGGTGAGCAAACTATGCTCGCCTCGGGTGAGCGCTTGACCCGTGACGGCGACATCGGTTTCGCGACGAGAGTGGAGCCAAGGTGCAATCAGTGCTGGGACTGTCCGTGACGTCCACCAGCGTCGGCTGGGTGCTGCTCGACGGACAAGGCTCCGATCCCGCAGTTCTCGACCACGACGTATTCGACGTGCCGTCGGCTGTAAACGGCGCCGACCCCGCCTCGGCACCGCACACGGCGGCGGCGCGCGGCGCGCAAGCCATCGCGGCGGCCAGCGGGCACAAGGTGGGCTGGGTTCATGTGACTTGGACGCAGGAGGTCGAGGCGGGCTCGGCTGCTCTGCTGAACTCCTTGGGGGACTTGGGCTTCGACAACGTGCACGCGGTTGCCGTCAGCCGGGCCGCGCAATTCTGGGGTATCGAAACCGGACGGCAAAGCGAGCACGCCAAGTCCGGGCTGTGCATCCTCGAACCCAACGCGGCGACGATGATGGTCATCGCCACCGGTGCGGGCACTGTGCGTACCGCAGTCACGGACCACCTCGAGTCCGCCGAGGATCTCGTCGAGTGGTTACGGACGGTGTTTCGTAAGGACGGCTGGTTGCCTGAAAGCCTCTACCTCATTGGGGCGCATGCCGATTTGGATGAGCTCACGCAGGCCGTCGCTGACGCGCTGCCCATCCCAGTGTCTGATTCGGTCGACACCCAGCTGGCACTAGCGCGTGGCGCAGCACTGGCCACGGTGGAGCCGGCCGCCAGCGGTTCCGTGCAGGCCACCGAGGCACCGACCGAAAAGCCCTGGCGCATTACGCGTCCGAAGAAAAATGTCGTACCGCCGTCGGAGCCCGTCGTCGACGCCGAGGTGACCACGGTCATCACGACACCACGCGTCGAGTCCCCGCAGCAGGACCGGCCGTGGGCACGCGCGCACGCCAAGAAATTGACCATCGGGGCCGCCGCCGTAGCGGTTTTCGGCGCGGCACTCTCGCTTGCCGCGGGTTCGGCGCTGAACGTCGAAACCGACACCGCACAGGCCGCGGACACCTCGGGCTCAGGCGCTTCGGTGACGTCGGCGAGTGTCCACCCCGTGCCCGCGCAGGCGACGACGCTGTCCACTCCGGAGCTTCAACCGCTGGCCGTCGTGCCGCCACCCGTGCCGGAAACATCGCCGGTTCCTGCCGCGCAGGCGGCGATCACCACACCGGAATCGACCGCCGTTCCGGTGCCGCACCCGACACCGCAACCGGTTGCGCTTCCGACCCCGTCCGCAGTGCCGAGCACTCCGGTTCCGGTCACCGCGCCGGTTTCGACGCCCGCTGAGGTGGCGCCACTCGCGGCACCCGTTGCGCCGCCACCCGCTGCGCCCGTCCCGGAGCCGCCGGTGGCTGCTCCTGGGGTTCTCGTCGCTCCGCCGCCTGTCGCTCCGCCGGCTGGGGTGGTTCCGCCTGCCACCGCGCCCGGCCCCTTCGGGCCGCCTCCGGGTCCTGTCGGGCCTGCTGCTCCGGCCGACGCCGGAGTACCGCAATCGCCCACACCGGATCCCATCCAGCAGGCCTTGAGCACGCTGTTCAGCGGCTTGCCCTAGGGCTTGACGCCGATGGTGATCAGATCCGACAGCAGCTGAGTCCAGACCGGACGGTGCACGCGGTGCTGATCTTCGACGCGGAAGCCTGTGTTTGCGAACAACTTTCGCATCTCCGCCGGCGTCGGATTGTGCGCCGGGTTCAGTCGATTCGCGGATAGCCGGTGCAGCGGCAGCCGCTGGCGGGGACTCAATGTCGCCACCGCCGTCAGACCGCCTGGCGCAAGGACGCGATGAAATTCGCGCAACGCGGCCGGCTGATCGAAGAAGTGAAACGCCGACGTCGTGACGACCGCGTCCAGCGTGCCGTCCTCGAACGGCAGGTGCTCCGCAGGTCCCTTGCGCCACAGCACCTTCGATGTGCGGGCCCGTGCCTGGGCGAGCATGCCATCGGACATGTCGACGCCGTAGATCTCGTCAGGATCCAACTCGTCCGCGATTCGGTTGGCGAGAATGCCTGTGCCGCAGGCAACGTCGGCGATCCGGCGGGCGCCGCGACTGCCGAGCACCGCGATCACCTCGTCCTGCGCCGGGCGGTACACCCACTGCTGCAGGGCAGGCGAGTCGTACAGCGGCGCCGCCAGACTCCAGAACCGCGTGACCGCTTCGTTGAGTGTTCGTCGGGGCGCCGACGTCACCAAGTCCAGACCGTGGGGTCGGTCGGCGGGTAGTTCATGCAGATGTCGGTGCCGTGCGCGGCGACACCCTTGTTGTTGAAGAACAGCTTGGCCCAGTTGCCCCAACGCGTGGCCACCTGCTCGTAGTAGACGTTGGTCGCGGTGTTCTCCGAATACTGCCGCCGACCGGCGTAATCCAACGAGAAGAACCAGTAGATGCGGTCACGCGCGGCGTCCTGAACGTCGGCGGGCCGGTTCTTGTAGTCGGTCATGTAGCGCTCGTAGTAGACCGGTTCGACGTCCCGCACGGCCGCCATGTACTGGTCGACTGTGCACGTGGTCTTCAGGATGCGATTGGGAATCGGGTAGTCGTCGCTGGCGTCGGCGGAGGCGACCGCGGGCAGGGCTACCGCCGCCACGCTGACCGCAACCGCCGCGACACTCGCTTTGATGAACATGTCTGACTCCTTACTGGTGGGCGGCTGCGTCGAGCACCGGCAGCTTATCCGGGCAGTAGGTGCGAAGCGATGCACCGAGGAACTGCCATGCCTGTTCGGTGGTGCTGCCCTTGGGTAGCTGCAGGAAAACGAACTTCGCCGACTTGTCGGCGTCCGCATCCAACCCGTTGTAGAGCCGCTTACACGTGATCTTGCCGATCCACGCGTTGTAATCCTTCTGGCCGTAGATGCCGTACGTGTGGAGTTCGTTCGCGAAATCCGTGTCGGGGTCGGCGTGCGCCGGAGCAGCGAACACCAGGGCGGGCGCTACCGCCGCGGCGGCCAACGTAGCGAGTCTCATTCCCTTCATCAATACACCTATCTGATTGGACCCGTTGGGTTTTCGTCGTCGGCACCGCTGGCGCCGACGCGGACCGGGGAGTCAGCCGAATGCCGCACCGGCTTCGGCCATGGCGATGGTACGGGCCGCGTCCGGACATTCTGTGGCCACCAGAACCAGCGGCCCATCAGGGCCGCGATCGAGGGCGTCATGAACGACCGGATCACGAGAGTGTCGAACAGCAGGCCAAGACCGATCGTCGTACCCACCTGACCCACGACTATCAGGTCGCTGACCACCATCGACATCATGGTGAACGCGAACACCAGGCCTGCCGAGGTGACCACGGCGCCGGTACCCGCCATCGACCGGATGATACCCGTCTTGATGCCCGCGGGTATCTCTTCTTTGAACCGGGACACCAGCAAAAGGTTGTAGTCGGAGCCCACCGCCAGCAGGATGATCACCGACATCGCCAGGATCATCCAGTGCAGCGGTATGCCCAGGATGTGTTCCCAGATCAGCACGGACAATCCGAAGGACGTACCCAAGGACAACAGCACCGTGCCGACGATGACCGCCGAGGCGATCACCGCCCTGGTCAACAACAGCATGATGATGAAGATCAGGCAGAGCGAGGAGATCCCGGCGATCAGCAGGTCCCAGTTCGAACCCTCCTGCATGTCCTTGTAAGTGGACGCGGTACCGGCCAGGTAGATCTTCGAGCCCTCCATCGGCGTGCCCTTGATCGCCTCGAATGCCGCGTTCTTGATCTGCGGGATCAGCGCGATGCCCTCTGGAGTCGCGGGGTCACTCTCGTGAGAGATGATGAAGCGCACGGCCTTTCCGTCGGGGGAGACGAACATCTTCATGCCGCGCTTGAAGTCGGGGTTGTCGAAGACTTCCGGCGGCAGATAGAACGAGTCGTCGTTCTTGGATGCATCGAACGCCTGGCCCATAGCGCCCTGGTTCTCCTGCATCGCCTTCATCTGGTCCTGCTGGCTCTTCTGGCTCTGATACATGGTCAGCGTGATGTGCTGCATGCTCTTCATCGTCTCGATCATCGACGGCATCAGAGCCACCATCTGAGGCATCAACGTGTCCAGCTTCTCCATGTCGGGAAGCAGGTTCTTGATGTCGTCGGTCATCGTGTCGATACCGTCGAGGGTGTCGAAGATCGATCTGATCGACCAGCAGACCGGGATGTCGTAGCAGTGCGGCTCCCAGTAGAAGTAGTTGCGCAGCGGCCGGAAGAAGTCGTCGAAATCGGCGATGTGGTCGCGCAATTCCTCGATGTCGACCGTCATGCCCTTCATCTTGGTGACCATGCTGTGCGTGGTGGCCGCCATCTGCACAGTGATGTTCTGCATGCGTTCCATCGTGGCGATGGACGTCTGCATGTCATTGGCCTGCTTCAGCATGTTGTCCATGACTTTTTGCATGTAGTCCTGATTCATCTGCTGGCTGGTGCCCTGCATGCTGATCAGGAACGGGATCGAGGTGTGCTCGATCGGGGTGCCCTCCGGCCGGGTGATGGACTGCACCCGTCCGACGCCGGGGACGTGGAAGATGCTCTTGGCGATCCGGTCGATCACCAACATGTCCGCCGAGTTGCGCACGTCATGGTCGGTTTCAACCAGCAGCATCTCCGGATTCATCCGGGCTTGCGGGAAATGCCTATCCGCTGCCGCGTAGCCGAGGTTCGCCGGAATGTCCTTGGGCAGATAGTTGCGGTCGTTGTAGCTGGGCTTGTACGACGGCAAGGCCAGCAACCCGATCAGGGCCAGCGCCACCGACGCGGCGAGAATCGGTCCCGGCCAGCGCACCACGGCGGTACCGACCCGTCGCCAGCCACGGGTCTTCATCGCGCGCTTCGGGTCGAACAAGCCGAACCGGCTGCAGACCGTCAGCAGGGCGGGCGCCATGGTCAGCGCCGCCGCGACTGCGACGAGCATGCCGATGGCCAACGGGATGCCCAGCGTCTGGAAATACGGGAGTCGCGTGAAGGTAAGGCAGAACGTCGCGCCGGCGATGGTCAGGCCCGAGCCCAGAATCACGTGCGCGGTGCCGTGATACATGGTGTAGAACGCGGTTTCGCGGTCCTCGCCGTTCTCCCGCGCCTCGTGATACCGACCGACGAGGAAGATCGCGTAGTCGGTTCCCGCGGCGATCGCCAGCGTGGTGAGCAGGTTGACCGCGAATGTCGACAACCCGATCAGGTCGTAATAACCAAGGGCGGCAACGATTCCCCTGGCCGCGGCCAACTCGATGAACATCATCACCAGGACCAGCAGGACAGTGACGATGGACCGGTAGACGAACAACAGCATCACGAAGATCACCGCGATCGTGATCATGGTGATCAGCTGGATGCTCTTGTCGCCTGCATGGTGCTGATCGGTCATCAGCGGTCCCGGCCCGGTGACGTAGGCCTTGATCCCCGGCGGTGGCGGCGTGTCATCGACGATCTTGCGGACGGCTTCGACGGATTCGTTGGACAGGCTCTCGCCCTGGTTACCCGCGAGGTACACCTGGACGTAGGCGGCCTTACCGTCGGCGCTCTGCGCGCCGGACGCGGTCAGCGGATCGCCCCAGAAATCCTGGATGTGTTCGACGTGCGTCTTGTCGGTCTCGAGCTTGTCGATCAGGGTGTCGTAATACTTGTGCGCCGAATCGCCCAGTGGCTGATCACCCTCCAGGACGATCATCGCCGAGCTGTTGGAGTCGAACTCCTGGAACGTCTTGCCAACCCGCTGCATCGCCTCCAGCGAGGGTGCGTCATTGGGCGCCAACGACACCGCGTGCGCCTCGCCGACCTTTTCCAACTGCGGGGCGATGACGTTCACGAGGACAGTCAGCGCGATCCAGCCCAAAAGGATTGGCACGGAGAACAGTCGGATGAAGCGCGGGATCATCGGGTGCGCCCCGACATGTGTATTGCTCATGCGGCGACCTCGCTCATGCGGATTTCACCAAGCAGAACGTCTGGGCGTTCACGCCGTCAGTGGTCCTCTCGTCTTTGACCACGCCGTCGACGGTGATGCGGCAGGTGATGCTGCTGCCGTCACTCTGGGCGATGATGTTGGGGCTGGCCGCGGGCGCGGTGGTGGTCAGGGTCAGCTCCCACGGCAGCGGGGCATTGAGTGCCTTCTGCGGTTGGGCGTCAAGATCGAGGTAGTTGATCGTGGCGGTGCTGCCGTTGCCGAAGATCTCGTACTTGACGACCTTCGGGTTGAACGGTTCGGGGTCGTTGACCAGGCCTGCGCCCGGCTTGGTGAGCACGGTGTGTCCAAAGAAGCCGCGGAAGCGGTCCACGACGAATACCGCGATGACCACCACCAGCAGGATGACCAGCACGACCCAACTGCGCTTGGCGAAACGCAACATCAGACGATTCGCTCCCGACCCTTGCTACTCATTCATGCCCTCTTCTAATGCCTGTTCACAGCGCTGCGGCTATAACTTAGCCGGTATAACTTCTCATCGCGAAGCAATTACCTCAAGTAACTGTGCTGCTGGTCACCTCCTGGCCACCTGCCGGCGCTGGGTCACTCGACTTGTCCCAAACCGGCATCTCGAAGCGCTCCAGGCAGCGTTCGATGAAGGCGGTGGCCTCCTCGTGACCGTGCGTGATGCCCAATCCCTGCTCGTGCATCACCATCCGGGCCAAGCCACCCATGATCATCGACATGACCACCGGCGGGAACTGCTCGAGGTCCACGCCGCGGGCCTTCAACGCCAGCGTCACCACGCCCTCCTCCACGTCGCGGAAACGCATGGCGTAGGCCGAGATCTCGCTGCGGATGGCCTTACGATGGTTGGCCATCGCAAGAAACTCGGTGAAGAGTTGGGCGTCGGTCGCGCTGTTGAGCAGCCACAAAGCGTGCAGGGGCTGCGCATCGGCGATCGCCTCGCGTTGACGCTGCAGATTGTGCTCGGCCTTGTCGCGCAGCACGGCGACGAACAGGTCATCCATGCTGGGGAAGTAGTAGTGCACCAGCGCGGGCTTGACCCCCGCCTTGGCCGCGACCCGCCGCGACGTCGCCGCCGCATAACCCTCGTCGAGCATGATTTGGGCGGTCGCCTCGATCAGGGCCTCCCGTGTCGCCTCACGGCCGACGCGTGGCTGCTCGTCAGCGGGCTTGCTCGACATGGAGGCAGACTAACGGTTGGGCGACCGCCCAACAACTGCTACGTCTAGCCCTGTGGCGGCGGGAGAAGCGCGTCGAGCCGGCCCAGGGTGTCGCCGAGGGCGTCCGCGCGATCCGCGCCGTCGGCGAGCCTGCGCCCGACGGCACAGCCGAGCACAAACGTCGAAAGCGGCGTCATCTTGCGCTCCACCCGGTGCGCGACATCGCCCGCCGCACCTAGCAGTTTCGTCATCTCGTCGGACGTGAGGGGCTCCTCGCCGACTGCGCGCGCGAGTTCGTCGATCCAGTTGTCCATGGCTTAAGTATCGACGCCGCACCGATGGAGAACTTGCTATTTTTACTAAGATACGAGCTCGCACCAAAGGGTGATGTCGTTGACCGAAGTGGACTGGACACCGTTTCGGATTCCGTGGGCGGTGCAGACGGTGGATCGGATCCCCAAACAGCGCTACTACGACTGCGAGTTCTATGCGCTCGAAGCGGAGTTGTTCTGGCCGCGCGTGTGGCAGATGGCATGCCGACTCGAAGAGATACCGTCGAGCGGCGACTTCGTCGAGTACGAAATCCTCGACCAGTCCGTCATCGTGGTGCGAGTCGGCGATGACAATGTCCGCGCGTTTCACAACTCGTGTCGTCATCGCGGGATGAAGATCGTCGAAGGCTGCGGGTCGCGCCGCAACTTCGTCTGCCCGTTCCACGGGTGGTGCTGGAGCCTCGACGGGGCCAATACCTTCGTCCTGCGGCCCGAGATCTTTGGCGAAAGCAACCTGCAGGCAACCGATCTCGCGTTGGTTTCGGTGCGGTGCGAGCTGTGGGGTGGCTGTGCGTGGATCAACCTCGACGACGACGCGCCGCCGTTGCGGGAGTGCATCGAGCCGTTCGCGTCCCGCCATGACGAGTGGAACGTCGGCGCGCTGCGCACCGAATGGTGGAAATCGTGCCTGCTACCGGTCAATTGGAAGCTGGCGACAGAAGCCTTCATGGAGGGGTATCACGTCCCGCAGACCCACCCGCAGTTGCTGCCGTCGTCGCATCGCCCCGACGACTCGCCGGTGCACCCGCTCATCGAGACCAGTTTGCATTTCATGCGCACGCTGGGTTCCGGCATGGGCGGCATGACCCATGAGAACGACGTGCGGATCGCCGAAGGGCTGCAGAACATGTCGCTGCCCGACGACCCCGCCGCGGCGATGGCGACCTGGCGCGGCGCGGTCAACGACGCGGTCACGGCGTGGCACCGGGCCCGCGGATGTGACTTTCCGGATCTCAATGACCTGGATCGTCGCGGGGTGATCGACCCGATCGGGTTCTGCTTCCCGCACTACTTCATCCTGCCGCAATACAGCAGCGCCTCGTCGTATCGCATCCGGCCGCTGGGACCTGAACAGACGCTCTTCGAGATCTGGTCGCTCACCCGTTATCCGAACGATCGCTCGCCGGGTAAGCCGACACCGCCGCAACCGTTGCCGCCCGACGACCCCAGCTGGCCGACCATCCCGGCTCAAGACTTCTCGAATCTGCCGCGCCAACAAAAAGGCCTGCACGCCCGGGGATTTGACTTCATGCGCCTGTCGACTCAGGTGGAAGGACTGATCTCGAACTTCGAGCGGGTGATCGACGCCTTCCTCGCCGGGGTGCCCCACGACCAACTTGTCCGCGCGATCCAGAAGACGAACACGACCATCGACGTGCCCATCGCCGACCTCGGGCTGTCGGAGCGGGCGCGCGCATGGTGATGTGGGACAAGTCCGTCGACCTTCTCATTGCGGGCAGCGGTGGCGGCGGGATGGTCGCTGCGTTGGTTGCTGTCGACTCGGGGCTCGAACCGCTCGTCGTCGAGAAGCAGGACCTCATCGGCGGAGCCACCGGGATGTCGGGCGGCATGGTGTGGCTGCCGAACAACCCGTTGATGGTCGCCGACGGAATACCCGATTCGCATGACGACGGGATGGCCTACTTCGACGCCGTCGTCGGGGACATCGGGGAAGCGTCGTCGATCGCGCGCCGCGAGATGTTCCTGACCGCGGGCCACCAGATGATCGAGTTTCTGCTCGGCAGGGGCGTACGCCTCGTGCGGTGCCCCGGTTACACCGACTACTATCCGAATCACAAGGGCGGCAACGCAGTCGGCCGCTCGGTCGAGGGCATTCCCTACGACGCGGCAGCGTTGGGCACCTGGAGCGACAAGGTCCAGACGATGGACAAGAACTGGAACCGCGGATTCGTGGTGAAGACCAGCGAATTGCGCTCGGTGCAGTACTTCAACCGGTCTCCGCGCGCGTTCGGCATCGCGATGAGGGTATTCCTGCGGACCTGGGCCGCAAGGCTGCGTCGCCGCACGATGCTCACCAACGGAGCGTCGATCATCGGTCAGATCCTCGAGGCGCTCATCAGCGAGAGCGGCGAACCGCCGGTGTGGACGAGCACCGCGATGGACGATCTGATCGTCGAGGGCGGTCGCGTCGTCGGCGCCAGGGTCACTCGCGACGGCACGCCTGTGCACATCGAAGCGCGGCAGGGTGTCCTGCTCGCGGCGGGCGGGTTCAGCCGTAACGCCGACATGCGCCGCCAGTACAGCGGTGACCAGCCCAACGAAGCGAAGTGGTCGCTGTCCAACGCGGGCGACACAGGGGAAGTGCTGCAGACGGCGATGCGGTTGGGTGCCAAGACCGACCTGCTGGACGAGGCGTGGTGGCTGCCTTCGGTTTTCGTCGCAGACCCCCGCGCCCGCGCGCTCGGGCAGGGCAGGCAGCGACCGGGCGCCATCTACGTCGACGGCACCGGCAGGAGGTTCTGCAACGAGTCGAACTCCTACGTGGAGGTCGGCAAGGCGATGTACGCCGCCAAGGCCGTCCCGTGTTGGCAGATATGCGACGAAGGGTTTGTGCGACGGTATGTTTCAGGCGCCAATCCGCTGCAGAGGCGTCGGTTGCCCGAAGAGGTGATCGAGTCCGGTGCTGTCGTGCGGGGGTACACGCTGGCGGACCTCGCACACCAGATCGACGTCCCCGCTGAAACTTTGGAGCGGACAGTGGCGCGCTTCAACGAGTTCGCGGCCAAGGGTCTGGATCCCGACTTCGGGCGAGGCCAGTCCGCATACAACATCTGCCTTGGCGATCCGGGGCACAAACCGAACGCCGCGCTGGGGGCGATCGATCGTCCGCCGTTCTACGCCGCCAGGGTCTTCCCGGCCGACGTCGGCACATGCGGGGGAGTGATCACCAATGAGCACGCGCAGGTGCTCGACCGCGACGACCGGGTGATCGACGGGCTGTATGCGACGGGGAACATCACCGCCACCGTGATGGGCCGGCACTATCTCGGTGCAGGCGGCAGCATCGCCAACACGATGGTGTTCGGCTATGTGGCCGCCCGTCACGCGGCAGGGGGCTGACTTTTCCGCGCGAGCAGACGCAAAACCGCCTTGAGAACCGCCCCGGGAAAATAGGCAGGTTCAGGTCTGCTCGCGCTCGAGGAAGTCCTTGGGGTTCAAGCCGGATTGCATGAGTTCGGCGCGGCGGGCCTGCACATCGGACGCCGCGCCGACCATGTTGGTCAGGATGTGGCTCACTTGCAGGTGCACCCGCATACCCATCAACTCCCACGCCCGCTTCACGTTGTTCTTCACCGCCATCAGCGTGGTCAGTGGGATCTGGCCGATCTTGCGCGCCATCTCTTCGACGGTGTCCTCGAGCGCGTCGCGCGGCACCACCTTGTTGAGCAGTCCCCAGTCGAGCGCTTCCTGCGCGGAAAGCGTTGGCGCCAAAAGCAACCAGTCCATGGTGCGATGCCAGTTCATCATCAGCCACGGCTCGATCATCGTATGTCCGCCGGGTTCGCCGAGGCTCGGCGCCAGCGGCATCTGGAAGTACGCATCCTCCGATGCGACGCAGAAGTCCGTCAGCAGACCCAGGTAGATGCCGCCGCCCATGCAGTAGCCGTGGATCTGCGAAATGGTCGGCTTCGGGAACTCCCACAGATACAGCGTCGGCCAGAGGAACAGGTCGGCGGTGCCCTTGTACAGATCTTCGAAGGTGTCGCCGAAATCCGGATAGGGGTTCTCGTCAGGACCCCAGCGCGCGACATGCCCGCCGCAGAAGCCTTTACCGTTGGCCTTGAGTATCACGACCTTGATGTCGCGATCGCGGTCGGCCTCCCGTAGGCAGGCGTCGACCTCCTGCACCAGTTGCGCGTCTTTGGTGTTGGCCTTGTCGGGACGGTTCAGGATGATCCGCGCGATCGGTGGCTCGCGCTCGTAGATCACCGATTCCAGGGTGCGCCGCTCGATAGTCACAGGCCCTCCTACAGGATCGCGCCGCTGTCCTTGGCTGCCGAGATGTCGTCCCAGTCCAGATCGAGTTCGAGCAGGATCTCCTCGGTGTGCTGACCGTGTTCTGGAGCGCGCGCCGGACCGGGCGCGGTTTCGTTGAATTGCACTGGGGCAGCGACGATTTGATACTCGACGCCGTTGTCGTCGACGTTGGCGACGGTGAGACCGTTCGGCTTGACCTGGGGATCGTGCAACGTCTCCTTCGGCGTCGCGAGCGCCGCCCACACCCCCGGTTCGTCGGCTAGCGCCTTACGCCAGTACTCCAAATCCTCGCTGGCGATCCGGTCTGCGACGAGCGCACACGCTTCGGCGGCGTTGCCGATCAGGTTGCTCGAGGGCACGAATCGGTCGTCGGTCGCCAGTTCCGGCAGGCCGATCCGCTCGCAGAATCCGGCCCAGAACCGGTCGGGTTGCAGGAAGACCATCTGGATCCACCGGTTGTCCCGCGTCTTGTACCGATTGACCAGCGGGTTGATCGCCACCCCGGGAGGCGCGCCGGGGATGCCGTCGATGTCGAACAGGTCGGCCACCGAGATCGACGGCGCGATGGCCCACATCGCCTGGGCCAGCAGCGACGAGTCGACGACGGAGGGCTCACCGGTGCGCTCGCGGTGAAACAGCGCCGCGCAGACGCCGCCGGCCAACGTGATGCCGCCCTGCAGATCGCCGAAACCGGGGCCCTGCACCGCGGGCGTCTCGGTGCCGAACGGCGTCAACGTATACGCCACCCCGCCGCGGGAAAGGTATGTGGCGGCATCGAATCCGCCCTTGTTGGCATCCGGTCCCCGCACGCCGGTGCCGGTGCCACGGGCGACGATGATGTTCGGGTTGAACGCGCGCACATCGGCGACCGTCAACCGGGCGCGTTCCAGCGCGCCGGGCAACCAGTTGGTCAGGAACACGTCCGCGGTGGCCAGCAGGCGGCCCAGATATTCGCGGCCGGTTTCCGATTTGATGTCGATGGCGATGCTGCGCTTGCCGCGGTTACCGATTTCGAGGATGAAGTCGACGTCGGCGCGCGCGTTCTGCCGGGTGAAGCCCCCGATCACCAGCGCGCGGCCGGGGTCACCGCCCTTCACGTCCTCGACCTTGATGATGTCTGCGCCCCAATCCGCAAGGGCTGCACCGGCAGACGGCACATACGTCCACGACGCCAGTTCGACCACACGGACTCCGCTCAGCACTCGCGTCATCGCAATGCTCTCCCCACTTCTTGCAGATACTTGTCCGGGCCGCCGAGGAATGTGCTCCAACCCAGCAGTCGCTTCAGATAGAAGTGCGCGTCGTGCTCCCAGGTGTAGCCGATGCCACCGAACACTTGAATCGCGGTGTCGGCGACCGCCGCCAGGTTCGAAGCGAACGCCTTGGCGCGCACCGCCGCCAGATGACGCTCCTCGGGGTGCGCGGCGTCGGCCGCCCACAACGCGTGCAGCACACCGCTTCGCGCGAGTTCGACGGTCTCGTACATGTCGACGCACAGGTGCTGGACTGCCTGGAAGCTCCCGATCGGCTGGTCGAACTGCCGCCGCACCTTGGCGTAGTCGACGGCGAGGTTCATCACCGCGGAGGCCGCGCCCAACGCGTCGGCCGCGTTGGCGATCAGCACGTCGTCGACGAGTCCCCGGATGGCGTCGGCCGGTGCGGATGCCACCCGTTGCACGGCCACGCCGTCGAATCGGACGTCGAACAGCTTGCGGGTGGGGTCGATGTGTGACCGCTCGGTCATCGACAACCCCGGCGCCGTGGCGTCGACGGTGAACAGGCCGGTGCCCGAATCGTCCTCGGCCAGCACGAGAATAACGGTGGCGGCGGCCGCGTCGGGCAGCGCCGGGATATCCCCGACGAGGATCGCGCCCTCGACGACCGGGCGCGGGCCCTGCAACGGGCCCACGGTGCCGATGACCGATCCGTCGGCGATGCCGGTCAGCAGCGAGTCGGCCGCGGCACCCGTTCGCGTGAGCGCCCGGGGAGCGGCCACCGCCGTCGACAACCACGGCCCCGGGTGCAGTGCGGCGCCCAGTTCCTCGGCCACCACGCCGGCTTCGACCATCGTCATGCCCGAACCGCCGCATTCCTGCGGCACCAGCACACCGGTCGCACCGAGGTCCGCGAGCGCTCGCCAGGTCTCGGTGGTGATGCCGGTCGGATCGTCGAGCGCCGGCCGCACATGTGTTGCCAGACCGGCTTTTTCGGCCAGGAACCGGTGGAGGGTGTCTCGCAGCGCGGCCTGTTCGTCGGTCAGTTCGAGATTCATGGCCGCGGCAACCCCAGCACCCGTGTCGCGGTGACACCCTTGTTGATCTGCGTGGTACCGCCTGCGATGGTCAACGAGCGCGACGTCAGCCGGTACTCCCGCCACCGTCGGTGGTCACCGAGTACGTCGAAGGCCAACGCGGCGAGGTCCTGGCCGATCTCGGCCCACACGCTCTTGGCCAGGCTGGCTGAACCGAGCGCCTCGCCGCCGTGCAGTGTCGCCGAGATGGACCGCTGACAGAGCACCTCGAGGTACTTGATCCGCACTGCCAGAATGCCAAGCCGTTGCAACGTCGCGGCGTCGTCGAGCAGTTCGGCGGCCGTCAGGTCGGACACCAGATCACGCAACTGCATCTCCAACTGTGCGTACAGTCGCGCTGCCCCGGCCCGCTCGTGGCTCAACGTGGTGGTGGCGACTCGCCAGCCCCCGTTGAGCGGACCGAGCAGCGCGTCGGCGGGCACCCGCACGTCGTTGAAGAACACCTCGGCGAAGTCGGTGGCGCCGTTGATGGTGACCAGCGGGCGCGCCTCGATACCGCGCAGCGTCATGTCGACGATCAGACAGGAGATGCCTTTGTGCTTGGGCGCGTCCGGGTCGGTGCGCACGTACAGCTGGCACCAGTGCGCCCGGTGGCCCAGCGACGTCCACACCTTCTGTCCGTTGACCACATACTCGTCGCCGTCCAACACCGCGCGGGTGCGCAACGAGGCGAGATCCGAGCCCGCCTCGGGTTCCGACATGCCCTGACACCAGATGTCGTCGGCGCGCACCATGCGGGGGAGCAGCTCACGTTTTTGCACCTCGGTGCCGTACTGCATGATCGCAGGCGCAATGTTGTTCATCCCGATCACATTGAGCGGCACCGGCGCTCGCGCACGGGTGGTTTCCTCTGCGTAGGCCAGTTGCTCGAGCACGCCGGCGCCGCGGCCGCCGTACTCCGGTGGCCACGACACCGCGGCCCACCCCGCGTCGGCCAAGGTGGCGTCCCACGCCCGCAAGATGTCGAAGGTTTGCGCGTCACGTGTGCGCCCGCGACCGGCGGCCACCACCTCGTCGGTCAGGTGGGCAGCCAACCAGGCACGAAGCTCCTTGCGGAACTGCTCGACCTCCGGCGGATATGAGAAGTCCACGGCGTCCTGTCGGGATCGATCTGAATTGGTTTCTTTATAATTTTAGGTAGTATAGCCACCGCACCAGATACAGTTGGCTGCAATGTCGCGGCGCCCAAACCGGCTGTGCTGCCGAGTCGTCCGCATGCCGCGAATCATCGCGAGGGAGGACGAGCCATGGGCAGGGTGACCGGCAAGGTGGCGCTGATCAGCGGTGCGGCCCGCGGCCAGGGCCGGTCACACGCGCGGTTGCTGGCCGCTGAGGGCGCCGACATCATCGCCGTGGACATCTGCGAGGACATCGAGACCAACGACTACCCGCTCGCCAGGCCAGAGGATCTCGACGAAACAGCCAGGTTGGTGGAGAAGGAAGGGCAACGCGCCCACACGGAGATCGCCGACGTCCGCGACCGCGCGGCGCTGTCCGCCGCCATCGACCGCGGCGTCGCCGAGTTCGGCGCGCTGGACATCGTGGTCGCCAACGCAGGAATCTGCCCGATGACCGCCGGGCTCCCGCCGCAGGCGTTCGTCGACGCCGTCGACGTCGACCTGCTCGGGGTGATGAACCTGATCCACGCCAGTATCAAGCACCTGCGCCCGGGCGCGTCGATCATCGCGACGGGTTCAGTGGCCGCGTTCATGGCGACGGCGGTCAACACCGCCGGAATGGACGGCGGTCCTGGCGGCGCAGGGTATGCGTTCGCGAAACAGGTTGTCGCGCACTATGTCAACGACCTCGCGCGGACGCTGGCCCCTGAGCAGATCCGGGTCAACGCGATTCACCCGACCAACTGCAATACCGACATGCTGCACAGTCCGCCGATGTACAAGGCGTTCCGGCCCGATCTGGAGAACCCGACCCGAGAGGAAGCCGAAGTCGTCTTCCCGATGCTCCAGGGTTTTCCGATCCCCTACGTCGAGCCGGAAGACATCAGCGAGGCAGTGCTGTTCCTCGCCAGCGACGCCGCCCGATACGTCACCGGCCAGCAGCTGCGGGTCGACGCCGGCGGCTACCTGAAGATCAAGCCATGGTCGGGGGTGTGAGCATGCCCAGGGGGATCATCTACGTGGAAACGATGCCGGCTTCGCCGGACCGCGAAGCGGAATACCACAAGTGGTACAACGAAACCCATCTCGCGCAGATCCTGTCCGTAGACGGCATCGTGTCAGCACGCCGCTTCGCACCCACCAGCGGCGACGGCCCGTTCATCGCGATCTACGAACTTGACTGCGACGACCTCGATGCGGCCGCGAAGCGGATGGGCGAAGTTCATCTGACAGGCATGGACAACATCTCCATGGATCCCAAGCCGGTTCCGCACGTCTACCGCGAGATCGGGTCGCTCGGCCCGTGACGTACCCCGCGGACGTACAACGACGCCTCTACGCGCTGACGGCGTTGATGAAGGGAGCCGACGTGTACTGGCTCGAGGCCCAGCTGTACCCGTCGCCGGCCCGCATCGTGGCGGCCGTGCAGGCCACCCTGCAAGCTTCCGCAGCGGATGCGCATGACTGACTTCGTCATTCGCATTCCACGCGTCTCGGTCGCGGTTTCGGACGCCGAGCTCATCGAATTCCTGGTCGCCGACGGTGCGCGCGTCGAGGAGGGCGCACTGATCTACGTGATCGCGACGGAGAAGGTGGAACAGGAGATCGAGGCCGGTGCATCGGGCACCGTGCAGTGGACCGGACAAGCAGGAACGGCGTACGACATCGGCGCACAGATCGGCGTCATCACGTCATAGGAGAGAGTATGGATCTCAACGAGACCCGCGAACGGATCATCTACGCAAAGAACGGTCCCATCGCGACGATCACGCTGAACTGGCCCGAGAAGGCGAACGCTCAGGACCAGAAGCAGGTCGAGGAGATCGACGACGCACTGCGGGACGCCGACCGCGACTACGACATCAAGGTTCTGGTGATGAAGGCCAACGGCCCCGGGTTCTGCTCGGGGCATGCCATCGGCAACAACGCGGTCGACTATCCGGAGTTCGTCGAAGGTTTCAAGGCCACCGGCATGCCGTGGAAGCCGCAGACCGACTTGTTCGTCAAACCGATCCTGAATCTGTGGGAGTTCTCCAAGCCGACCATCGCGCAGGTGCACGGGTACTGCGTCGGCGGCGGAACCCATTACGGGCTGACCACCGACATCGTCATCGCTTCCGACGACGCGTACTTCTCCTATCCGCCGCTGCAGGGCTTCGGCATGCCGTCCGGTGAATGCTCCATCGAGCCTTGGGTTTTCATGAATTGGCGGCGGGCATCATATTACCTCTACACCGCCGAGACCGTCGACGCGCACAAGGCACTCGAGTACGGCCTCATCAACGAGGTGGTCCAGCGGGAAGAGCTGGACGCGCGGGTGGAGGCCATCGCCCGCCACATCGCCCAGGCTCCGCTGACCACGCTGCTCGCGACCAAGGCCAATATCAAGCGGGCGTGGGAGATGATGGGCATGCGGGTGCACTGGCAGAGCTCCAACGACCTGGTCGCGCTCGCCTCGGTGAGCAGGGACGTACAGGAACTCATCCAGCAGGTGTTCAAGGACAAGATCCTGCCGTCGGAGATGGCGAAGCGGCAGGCGGCCGCGTCGGCCGACGGTAACGGGGCGCCGTAGGTGGACCTCGGCGACCACGCGCTGAGCGCGCCGGAGTCGACTGCGGTGATCGTCGTAGACGGCCCGATCCGTTCGTACGGTGAGCTGTACGAACGAAGTCGGCGGGTGGCTGCGGTGCTGCACGACGCGGGCCTGCGGCGCGGCGATGGGGTCGCGCTGGTGCTGCCGAACCGGGCCGAATTCCTCGAAATCACCTGGGCCTGCCAGCTTTCCGGTCTGTACTACAGCGCGATCAACACGCACTTCACCGCGGATGAGGTGGCCTATGTGATCGCGGACTCCGAAGCCAAGGCGGTGTTTGACTCAGCGGGCACCGGCGTCCGCGTGCGCGTCGGACGTCATGTGCGCGGGTACGAAGACGCGCTGGCGGACGCCGGTGACCCGCCGCCGATCTCGGACGGTTCGGAGATGCTGTACTCGTCGGGCACAACCGGCAGGCCGAAGGCGGTGCGCCGACCGCTGCCCGAGGGTGGCAATGGATCGTGGGCGCAGAAGGTATTGGAGTACAGCCTGATTCAGCGCTACGGTTTGACGCCGTCGAGCGTGTACCTGTCGCCTGCGCCGCTGTACCATGCGGCGGGCGTCAACTACACGATGGCCGTCCACCGGGTCGGCGCTGCCGCGATCGTGATGCCCAGGTTCGACGCCGAAACGGTACTGCGACTGATCCAGACGCATCGCGTCACCCACGCCCAGTTCGTGCCCACCATGTTCGCGCGGATGCTCAAACTGCCGGCCGACGTCCGTGACCGCTACGACGTGTCGAGTCTGCAGTGCGTGATCCACGCGGCGGCGCCCTGCCCAGTGGACGTCAAGCACCGGATGATGAAGTGGTTCGGGCCGATCATCCACGAGTACTACGGCGGCACTGAGGGATTCGCAGGCACAGCAATCGGACCTCAGGAATGGCTCGCCCATCCCGGCTCGGTCGGCAAACCGTTCACCGCTGTACATGTGCTGAGAGATGACGGCACCGAGTGTGCGATCGGCGAGACGGGGGAGTTGTATTTCGAAGGCGGCCCGGCGTTCGAATACTTCAAGGATCCGCAGAAGACGGCGTCGGTGAGCAATGAACACGGTTGGCGATCGCTCGGCGACATGGGTTACCTCGGCGACGACGGTTACCTATATCTCACCGACCGGTCGACGTTCATGATTGTCTCGGGCGGGGTGAACATCTACCCGCAGGAGATGGAGGACCTGCTGGTGATGCATCCCAAGCTCGTCGATGCGGCGGTGATCGGCGTTCCCAACGACGAGTTCGGCGAAGAGGTCAAGGCGGTAGTGCAACCTGCCGACGGGGTGGACGCCGGGCCTGAGTTGGCAGCCGAACTGATCGCCTACTGCAGGGCGCATCTCGCATCGTACAAGTGCCCGCGTACAGTCGATTTCGATTCCCGGTTGCCCCGCGACCCGAACGGCAAGCTCTACAAGAGGCGGATCCGTGAGCGCTACTGGCAGGGTCGGGCGTCGAGGATCGTGTAGCGCGTGCCGCGCGGTTCTCGCACCCACAGTTCACCATCGCCCGCGGTGGTGCCTTGGGCGGCCAACTCGCGTTTGAGGACCTTGTGCGTGGCGGTGGTCGGCAAGTCGGAGGCGATGCGGACATACCGCGGCCAGGCCTTCGGCGACAGGTCCGGTTGCTCGGACAGGAAGTGTTCGAAAGCCTGTGGCGTCAGGGTGGATTCGTCGTGCAGCACCACCGCGGCCATCACCTGATCGCCCACGTTCTCGTCAGGCACCGCGTACACCGCAACGCGGCTGAGGTCGGGCAGCCGGATCAGGATGCGTTCGATCGGTGCCGCCGCCAGGTTCTCCCCGTCCACCCGCATCCAGTCGGCGGTGCGGCCCGCGAGATAGATCCAGCCCTCGGCGTCTCGGTAGGCCAGATCGCCCGACCAGTACATGCCGCCGCGCATGCGTTCCGCCGTGGCCTCTTCGCTGTTGTAGTAGCCGGTGAAGAAACCCGCACCGGACGTGTTGACCAACTCGCCGACGGCTTCGTCGGCGTTGATCAACGCGCCGTCCGCGTCGAAACGCGCGACCGGACATTCGGTACCGGTGTCGGGGTTGTAGATCGCCACACCGGGAAAACCCTTGCCCAGAGAGCCTTTCGGGGTGCCTTCCTCCCTGGTGATGATCACGGCGTTCTCGCTGGAGCCGAAACCGTCCCACACCAGGGTGTCGAACCGGCGCTGGAATTCCTCGATGTCGCGGTCGCTCGCCTCGTTGCCGAAAGCGACGCGAAGCGGGTTGTCCGCGTCGTCGGGTCGTTCCGGGGTGGCCAGAATGTAAGCCAACGGCTTACCCACGTAGTTCATGTAGGTCGCGCCGTAGCGCCGAATGTCGTCCAGAAACCCCGACGCCGAGAACTTCGCCGGTGCCATCGCCGCGCCGGTGGCGATCGCCACGCCCCAGCCCGCGACCAACGCGTTGGAATGGAACAACGGCATCGACAGGTAGCAGGTGTCGGCGGCGGTGACGTCGAACTTCTGCACCAGGTTTGCGCCCGACATCAACACCATGAAGTGCGACACCTTCACCGCCTTGGGGTCACCACTGGTCCCCGAGGTGAAGATCAGCATGAACGGGTCGAGCGCCGCGACCTCGCGGTGCGGCGTGAGTTCGCCGGCGGACTGCACAAGGCGGCCCCACGAGTCAGTGGAGGAGTCGAGTACCGTCACGTCCCCGAGGTCCACCCCGTCGAGCAGTCCGCGGTGCTCTTCATCGGTGACGACGATCTGGCAGTCCGCGCGGCGCACGTCGGCGGCCAGAGCGGCACCGCGTCGGGTGGTGTTCAGCCCGCAGAGCACGTAACCGCCGAGGCCCGCGGCCGCCATCTGGTGCAGGAACTCCGGGGTGTTGCCGAGCAGCACGCCGACATGGACCGGTCGTTGCCGGTCCATCAGGGAAAGCAGCGCGGCGGCGCGTGCCGACGCTTCAGCCAAGTGTTCCCGCCAGGTCCATTGCCGGTCGCCGTACTTCACCGCGATCGCGTCAGAGGCGGCATGTTCTCGGAGCAATTGCTGGATGGTGTCGCGCGGCACCCGTTAGTTTTAGCAAACAGCACGGAAGGTGAAGGATGAGGATCGTCGATGCCGACGGGCACGTAGCAGAGGGGCAGTCGCTGGCGGTCGAGGCGATGCGACGCTGGCCCGAACACGTGGTGCCGCGTGCGGACGGCAGGGCGTTGGTCATCGAGGGTCGCAACTATCCGGAGCCCGACGGGCCAGGCGCCGGGTGTCCGCGTGAGCACGGTTTGAGCAGCGCCGAGGGCATCGACTACACGTCGGCGCAGGGCGTGCTCCGTGACGCCCACCGCGACCACATCGACACGATGGTGCTGTATCCGAGCTTGGGGCTGTGCGCGGCGAGTCTCGAAGACCCGGAATTCGCAGCAGGTTTCGCGCGGCTCTACAACCAGTGGATCGCGGACTACTGCGCGGCGTCCGAAGGACGGTTGCGCGGGGTGGCGGTGACTCCGATCGAGCACGGCGACGTCGCCGTCGACGTGATGCGGGAGGCCAAGGACCTCGGCCTGGTCGCCACCCATATCCCGCCTGCGCTCAAGATACGCAACCTCGACCATCCCGACCTCGACTCGTTCTACTCCGCCGCCGAGGAACTGGATATGCCGTTGGGCATTCACGGCGCACCCGGTATGCACCTTCCCAAGATCGGTGTCGACCGCTTCACGAACTACATCCAAGTGCACTGCATCAGCTTTCCGTTCGACCAGATGACCGCGATGACCGCGATCATCTCCGGCGGAGTTTTCGACCGGCACCCGCGGTTGCGGGTCGCGTTCCTCGAGGCGGGCGTCGGCTGGGTGCCATTCTTCATCGACCGCTTGCACGAGCATTTCGAGAAGCGCGGCGACTGGATCGCCGACGGCTGGAAGCGCGATCCCGGGGAATACCTCCAGGCGGGCAACATCTGGACCACCTGCGAGCCCGAGGAGCCCATCCTGCCCGGGGTCGTCGACGTGCTCGGCGACGACTTCATCATGTTCGCCAGCGATTACCCGCACTGGGACGGCGAATGGCCGGAAAGCACAAAGCATCTGCGCACCCGGCCCGACATCAATGAGGACACCCGCGCGAAGATCGGCGGCGAGAACGCCGAGCGGTTCTACGGCCTCAACTGAGGGACCTAAAGGCTGAAATCGATGACACCGCGGATGATCTCGCCGTTCAGCAGGTCCCGGTAGCCGTCGTTGATGTCGTCGAGCGGGTAGCGTCTGGTGATCATCTCGTCGAGTTGCAGCTGACCCGTTTCGTAGAGCTTGGCGAACCGGGCGACGTCGACTCGTGGGTTGCACGACCCGTAGACGGTGCCGACGAGGTTCTTGTTCCACAGGATGAACTCCTGCAGGTTGATCGCGATCGAATGGTCGGTCTGCTTTGTCATTCCGGTCAGCACGCAGGTGCCGCCCTTGCGGGTGAGGTTCAGCGCCGCCTGCACGTCATGCTTGGAGATCAGCGACGGGGAGAGGACGACGCTGTCGGCCATCAGCCCGTGCGTCAACTCGCTGACCACCGGCAACGCTTCATCGGCCGTGGCGGCGATATGCGTGGCACCGAACTGCAGAGCGGACTTCTGTTTCAACGCAACGGGGTCGACCGCGACGATGTGCGCGGCGCCGTTGATGCGCGCGCCCTGGATCGCGCCGGTGCCGATGCCGCCGCAACCGATGACGACGACGGTGTCACCGGCGGTCACCTTGGCGCGATTCTCCGCCGACCCGAACCCGGTCGGCACGCCGCAGGACAGCAACGCCATCGGCAACAGGGGTAAGCGCTCGTCGATCTTGACGATCGAATCTGTCGATACGACAGTGTGTTTGGAGAATGCTCCGACCTTGGACAGATGCCCGAGTTGACGCCCGTCGACGGTGTGATGCCGGAAGGTGCCGTCCGTCGGCATCCCGGGAACCATCACCTGCGCGCCCATGTCACAGATGTACTCCATACCCGAGTTGCACCACCGGCATTGTCCGCAGACCGCGACGAACGACGTCACGACGTGGTCGCCGGGCGCGAACTGCGTTACGCCGTCACCGACTTCCAGCACCACGGCCGAGCCTTCGTGTCCGCCGATCATCGGGAACATCGACGGCAGGCCGAACGACTGCATCACCTCGTTGCTCGCCGACATGTCGCCGTTGAGGATGTGTTCGTCGGAGTGGCACAGCCCGGCGGCGGCCATCTCGATGAGCACTTCGCCTGCGCGCGGCGGATCCAATTCGAAATCCTCGACCGACCACGGCCCGCCAACGTCGTGCAGGATCGCCGCGCGACTCCGCATGCTCAGGCCGACGCCGGTCGGAACGTCACCGGCAGGTGTTTCGGCGACCGGAACGGCATCCCGGTGATGTTGGTGTCGCCGTCTTCGATCAGCTCCAAATCGGTGACGCGGTCGAACAGGCTGGTGAGCATGGCCTTCGTCTCGACCCGGGCCAGGTGCATGCCGAGACAGCTGTGGATGCCGCCCGCGAACGAAATGTGTGCGCGCCGTGGCCGGTGGATGTCGAACACGTCGGGGTTGTCCCACCGCTTCTCATCGCGGTTGGCCCCGCCGATGCACAGGTTGACCTGCGCACCCTCGGGGATGGTGACGCCGTGCATCTGGACATCACGGGTGGTGTTGCGTGTCACCAGAACCAGCGGAGTCTCGTGCCGGATGCCCTCCTCGATCGCGGCCGCGATGAGCTCGCGATCCCGTTGCACCGCCTCGAGCTGATCAGGGTGAGTCAGCAGCAGTTGCAACAGGTTTCCCGATGACCGGTAGGTGGTCTCTAACCCCGCGGGCAGCAGCAACCGCAGGAACGAGATGATCGCCTCATCGGTGAGCTTTTCGCCGTCGATCTCCGCGGCGACGAGGACGCCGATGATGTCGTCGGTCATCTTGCTGCGCCGCTGATCCACCTGCTCCTGGAAATAGGTACCGAGTTCGACGGATGCGGCCAGACCCATTTCGAGGTTCTCGCTGATCGAGATCAGGTCCAGCGACAACCGCCGGAACATCTCCAGATCCTCCTGCGGCAGGCCGAGAAGCGCGGCCGTGACCCTGGTCGGGAACTCGAACGTCAGCGCCTTGACGAGGTCGACTTCGCCGTCGTTTTTGAACTCGTCGACGAGTTGATCGCAGATCGGGTCGATCACCTCGGGTTCCCACATGGCAAGCGCGCTCTGTCTGAACGCCTTGCTCACCAGGCTGCGATGGTCGTGGTGCTGCTTGCCCGCCATGCCGAGGATCGTCGGGCCGAAGACGAGGCCGATGGTCTTGTTGTACATCTCCGAGGCGAACACGGTGTCCTCGCGGAACGCGGTGAACACGGATTCGAAGTCGAACAACGTCCAGTTCTCGGGGTTCTTGAGTTCGTCGGGCAGCAGGTGGCTCTCCATGAGCGTGCCGCGCCACACGGGCGTCGTCGTGCGCATGTGGTTGAAGAACGGATACGGATCGCTAGCGAGATCTCGGGCGCTCTGCGAATCGGTGCTGGTGGTCACTGTGCCTCCCGGCAGCAGCATCTAGCGGCTGTGTCGCCCTATCTTTACTATTTTAGGTATTCTAGGTCAAGGAAACCGAAGGGACATGATGCAGCGCCGACCGGTGTGCGCGATCGAAGACCTGCCTCCCGGAAGCATGAAGCTGGTCCAGGCCGGCAAGTTCGGCGTAGGCGTCTACAACATCGACGGCTCGCTGTACGCGATCGCGAACTACTGCTCGCACGAAGGCGCGCCGCTGTGCGCGGGCTACGTCGTCGGCACCAACGAGTACGCACCGGATCTGCCGGGACAGCTGCGCCGTGTCCGCGAAGGCCGGATTGCGCGGTGCCCGTGGCACAACTGGGAGTTCGACATCACCACGGGGATGAACCTCGCCGACCCGAAGAAGCGGGTACGCACCTACGAGGTGGATGTGAGCGACGGGCAGGTGTATTTGACGGCATGAGTGAAGCTTGCGAGCCAATAATCGGTACAGAATGCGCCGACCGCGCCTACAGGGGCGGCGCATGATCATCGACGCGAACGTGCAACCGCATTTCCGCTACAACGCGGAGATCCGGAAGTACCTTGCGCCCGCACACAAATTACGTGCCATCCCCGACGTCGAACAGCAGTGGTACCAGGCGCCGGGCGGTGACTACCGTCAGGACCTGTACGGCGACGGATATCCGGGTTCCGATCCCGAGACCGTGGCCAGGCACCTGTTCGACGAGGGCGGTATCGACTCGGCGATCCTCAATCCGCTGACGCGCGGCAACATCGCCGACTATCTGCTCAACAGCCGGATCTGTGCGGCCGTGAACGACTGGCTGCTGGACCGCTGGCTGGAACCCGACACCACTGACCGCTTCCGCGGCACCATCAGGGTCAACCCGGAAGACGTCAGGGGAGCGGTCGCCGAGATCGAGCGGTTGGCCGGGCATCCGAAGATGGTGCAAGTCGGCGTCCCGCTGCAGTCGCGAGAGCCCTACGGCAAGCCGATGTTCGAGCCGATCTGGGAAGCCGCCGCCGCGCACGGCCTGCCGGTGGCCGTACACATCAACGGCGGCAATGGAGTTGACTACGCACCCACGTTCGCCGGTCACGCGCACACCTACCCCGGCTACGCGGCGTTCATGCCGCTGAACTCGTTCGTGCATCTCGCCACCCTGATCATCGAGGGCATGTTCGGGCGAATTCCCG
The DNA here is from genome assembly GCF_001667505.1 of Mycobacterium sp. ACS1612. Lineage (GTDB taxonomy): Bacteria > Actinomycetota > Actinomycetes > Mycobacteriales > Mycobacteriaceae > Mycobacterium. Next base: position 143,723 of record NZ_LZHZ01000027.1, on the reverse strand, counting down.
GTTTGCGGTTCGTCTTCGCCGACGGCGGCTACGACATCCTCACCCCACTGATGTGGCGGCTGGACACGTTCTGGATGTCGATGCGCGACCAAACCCCTTGGGTGGAACGGTATCCCAGCGAGTATCTGCGCGACCATGTCCGGTTCTGCTCGTCGGCACTGGACGGGCCGACCGACGCGGGGCTGGCCGAGCGATGGCTGGACTTCACCGACAAGGCCGACCTGCTCATGTACGGATCGGGCTACCCCCACTGGTCGACCACCGCGCCCGGCGAGGTGGTCGCGGGTCTCAACGAGGAACAATGCGAGAAGGTGTTGTGGCGCAACGCCAGTGAATGCTACGGCGTCACCGAAGGGAGTCCCGCGTGACGACCATCGAACGCGCGCACCAGCACGCCGCCCAGGACATGGCGGTGACCCTTGTCGACACCGACGTTCACCCGCTGCCGGTGTCGGCAGAAGTGTTGAAGTCCTATGCCCCTGCAGCGTGGAAGGACAAGCTGTGGCCGACCGGCAACTCGGTCTCCACACTGTCGTACTTCTACGACACCCCCGATGCGTACAAGACAAATTCGCTTCGCGTCGACGCCGCGCCTCCCGGTGGCGGTGCCGCCGGCAGCGATCCCGACTTCGCGGCGAAGCAACTTCTGGTGGACGCGGGCGTGAGCATCGCGATGCTGGAACCGATGTGCGACGCGCAGTTGCCGCACGCTGAACACGTGCTGAAGGCCACCTACAACGACTGGCTTGCCGACGTGTGGCTCGGCGACGGCAACTGGCACGGCAGGTGGCGGGGAGCGATCAGCGTCACCGCGCAGGACCCTGCCGCGGCCGCACGGGAGATTGAGCGCTGGGCCGGCCATCCCTACATGGCCGAGGTGTTGATGACACCCCAGACCCGCGGGATCCCATTCGGCAGCCCGCATTTCGATCCGCTCTATGAAGCGGCAGCGCGGCATCGGCTTCCGGTCGCCACGCACCTGATGGGGCAGACGCCGTTCGAGTTGATCCCGATCTACCCGGTGGGCAACCCCGCGCACTGGCACGACTTCTTCGCCTCATGGCCGCTGCTGTATGTATCGCATCTGATGAGCCTGGTGTTCGACGGCGCGTTCGACCGGCACCCCGACTTGCGGGTCGTGTTCGTCGAAGGCGGCTTCACATGGGCGATGCCGGTGATGTGGCGGATGGACCGGATCTGGGAACAGCGCAGAGGCGATCTGCCGCATGTGCGCCGCAAGCCGTCGGAGTACGTCCGCGAACACGTGCGATTCACCACGCAACCGCTCGAGGACGTCACCGTCGCGACGTATCGCGAATATTTGGAGATGATGGATCTCGGTGACTGCCTGATGTTCTCGACCGACTATCCGCACTGGAGTTACGACTCGCCGGAGTGGGCCATCAGGCGGTTCCCCGCCGATCAGCGTGAGCGGATCGTGTGCGGCAACGCCACTGCACTGTACGGCCTGCCGTCCACGGTCAAGGCGTTGCCGGGTGAACAGCCACCACCTGCCTGAGGTCGTGGACCTGGTCCGGCAGTACGACGCGCTCTGGTCGGGCCTGGATTTCGCTGGCATGGCCGAACTCTGGGTCCGCGGTGATCCGCAGCCGATTTATGTCGGTGACGAATACGCCGCTCCACTGATCGGCGTCGACGAATTGGAGCGGCATTGGGCAAGGATCGCGGGCAGGCTCAAGACCGCGTCAGTGTCGTCGGCGCTGCATGAATGCGACGTCGTCGACGACTCCGTGGTGCGGGCGCTGCTACTGAGCCGCTGGAACTTGACCGGTAGGGAGTCGGACGCCGAGCGCACCGGCGCCAGTTGGATCACGTGGTTGCTGGTCCGCGACGGCGATCGGCTGCGGATCTTCCATCAGATGGAGTGCCAGGTCTACCTCAGTGCCGGCGAAGGGGTGTAGCGCCACGGCGCTCGACTTCCCACGGCACCACCGGTTCTCGCGCCGACGGTCCGCGGGTGATCGCGTGCAGCCGGATCTCGGGGATGTCCACCGACGGGTCGACGGTGTCCAGCCACGCGACGGCCTCGGCGACGTCGGCGGCGCGGATCGCGTACATCTCGAACGGCACGTCCTGCAGCATGTCGGTTTCCACCGGGCCCGGGGTCACGAGGTGCACGTTGATCCCGTCGCGGTCGACCTCCTGGGCCAACGCCAGCGCGAACGCGTTCATGCCTGCCTTCGACGCCGAGTAGGCGGTACGCGCGGGCATCGGCTCATGCGCCGCCGACGAGGAGATGAACACGAATCGGGAGCCGGGCGTCATCCGGGGCAGCGCGGCCGAGGTGACGACGAAACAGGAGTCGAGGTTGGCCGCGATGATCGCCCGCCATTGATCGAAAGTCTGTTTGCGAGCGTATGTTCCGCCGAGGATGCCCGCGGCGTGGACGACGAGGTCGATCTGGCCCGCCGCCTGCACCGCGGGTTCGAACTTCTCCGGGTCGGTGGCGTCGGCGACGACGTAGCGCGCGCCGATCTCGGCGGCCGCGGCGCGCAAAGGTTCTTCACGACGTGCGGTCAGGATCACGTCGTAGCCGAGTTCGGCCAATTTGCGGCCACAGGCCTTGCCGATGCCGCCGCTGCCACCGGTGATCAAGGCCTTACGCACACAACACCTTTCAGCGTTGACGTCGAGCAAGTGCTTGCGGCGAAAGCGCCACGATGCGCCGCTCGGGATCCTCGGCCATGAAGTACGCCTGGGTGTCGGCCAGGTGGCGCGCCGACAGCTTGCGGGCCCGCTCGGCGTCGCCTGCCTCGATCGCGTCGGCGATCTTGGTGTGCACGCTCAATGCGATGCGGCGCTTGCTCAGCGCCGGGTACTCGCCTTTGGCCGCGGTCTCGTCGGCCCACCACTGCAGATGGCTGCTCCACAGCGTTTCCAGGCTGCCGACCACGGCGATCATCGTGTGGTTGCCGCAGCCACGCACGATCTCGTCGTGGAATTGGCCGCCGATCTCGGTGAAGCGCGCCCCGTCCTCGATGTGCGCGGCCATCGCATCGTTGAGCTCCTTGAGCTTGGGCACCAACGTCTCACCGCGATCGGGGCGCTTGGCGGCCAGCGCCGCACACATCGGATCGAGTTCCTGCAACGCGGTACCGAGATCCGCCAACGGCACATAGTCGCTTTGCAGCAGCAGGCCGAGCATGTAGGCGGCGCTCGCCTTGGCCGGAGCGTGCACTACCGCGCCACCGCGGTTGCCGCGCCGCACGGACACCAGGCCTTCGGTCTCGAGGATCCGCAACGCCTCGCGCAACGACACCAGGCTGACGTTGAACTGTTCGACGAGCACCTCTTGACGCGGCAGCAGGTCGCCGTCGGAGAGTTCGCCGTCGATGATCTGCCGCCGAAGCTCGTCGGCGACGATTTCAGCCGTCCTGCGCGCCGACAGCCTGCGACGGGCCTCGGGTCCGATTCCCAGTGTTGTCATAGTCGTGCTAATGCTAACAGCGATATGCCTGCTAGGAGCGACCGCTATCCACCAAAAGTTACTAAGATGACAAAGAAACCAAGGAGGATGTGCGGTTGAGCGGCGCTTCGGCTACCCCGCTGGACGATCTGCGCGTCGTCGAGATCAGTGACCGGATCGCAGGCGCGTATTGCGGCAAGTTACTCGTCGACGCGGGCGCCGACGTGGTCAAGGTCGAGCCGGTGTCGGGAGATCCGTTGCGCCGCTTCACCGCAACCGGCGCGGTACCGCATGCGGGCACCGATGCGCCACTGTTCAGTTATCTCAATGCCGGGAAGCGCAGCGTGACAGCGGCATCCGATGACCTGCTCGCTTGTGCGGATGTCGTGGTCACCACCCGACGGGCCGATCCGCGCCGACTGCTCGACCAGTCACCTGGCTGCGTCGTCGTGACCATCTCGGATTTCGGCCTGACCGGACCGTGGTCGCAGCGCGCGGCCACCGAGTTCACGCTGCAGGCCGCGTCGGGGTTGACGGGCTTCCGCGGTGATCCGGCGGGGCCGCCGATCTCGATCGGCGGCGAGTTGGGCGAATACATGGGCGGGGCGTGGGCGGCCTACGGTGCGCTCGCGATGCGGCGGCGGGTGCGCGGCGGCGGCCCGGGCGGTCATCTGGACATGTCCATGCTCGAAGCGATCACGCTTATGCAGTCCAGCGAGTGGTTGCACTCACAGTTGTTGCAGGTGCCCCCGATTCGCCGCTCGATCGAGGTGCCGTCGATCGAAGAGGCGTCCGACGGTTACGTCGGCATCAGCATGGTGACCGGCCAGCAATGGCTGGATTTCGCCGCGATGGTGGACTGCCCCGAACTGACGGAGATCCCCGATCTGCGTTTCCAGATCGGCCGCTGGGACTACCGCGACTGGATCCGCGAACGCATCGGGCCCTGGATGCGCGAACACACCGTCGACGAGATCGTCGAACTCGGTCAGTTGTTCCGGTTGCCGATCGCACCGCTGGGCAACGGGTCGACAATTCCGCAGATGGACCATCTGCGTGAGCGCGGTGTGTACGTCGACAACCCGGCGGGCTTCCGTCAACCGCGTCCGCCCTGGCTGATGTCGGACGTGGCGCCAGCGGTGGTGCGGAAGGCACCAGCGGTCGGCGAGGCTGACGGTGAAACCCGCTGGCAACCAAAGGGATTGAGCGCGCGGGTGTTGGCCGGGCTGCCGTTGGCTGGGGTGCGTATCGTCGATCTGACCGCGTTCTGGGCCGGGCCGGCGGCGACGCATTCGTTGGCCGCGTTCGGCGCCGACGTCATCAAGATCGAGTCGATCCAGCGGCCAGACGGTATCCGATACTCCGGTGGCATGCGCACCGACGTCGACGACTGGTGGGAGTACGGGTGGGTCTTTCACGCGATGAACACCAACAAGCGGTCGGTGACGCTGGATCTCGAGTCCGACGACGGCATCCGACTGTTCAAGCGGTTGGTCAGTCAGGCCGACGCGGTCGTCGAGAATTTCTCGCCGCGGGTGATGGACCACTTCGGGCTGGGCGCAGACGAGTTGCTAGGTCTCAAAGCTGATTTGGTGGTGGTCCGGATGCCTGCGTTCGGGCTGACGGGCCCCTGGCGCGATCGCGTCGGCTTCGCCCCGACGATGGAACAGATCGCTGGTCTGGCGTGGGTGACGGGATTACCCGAGGGTCTGCCGGTCCCGCCGCGCGGCGCCTGCGATCCGCTCGCCGGTGCACATGCCGCCTTCGCCCTGCTGGCGGCGCTGGAGTTCGCCGACCGCACCGGCCGCGGTCAACTCGTCGAAGTGCCGATGATCGAAACGGTCCTCAACGTGACCGCGGTGCAGACGATCGAATTCGAGGTGTTCGGTAAGGTTTTGGCGCGCCGCGGCAACCGTGGCCACCCGACTGCCCTGCAGGATCTGTACGCATGCGCGGGTGACGACAACTGGATCGCGATCTGCGCGCGCACCGACGAGCAGCGGGGGGCGCTGTCGCGGTTGACTGACGGTGTCGACGTCGGATCGTGGGTGTCCGCCCAGGAGCGCGACGCCGCCGTCGAAACGCTTGCCGCGGCGGGCATCCCGGCGGCCGCGGTGGTTTCGCCGTCGCTGGTCGTCGAGAATCCGCAACTGAAGGACCGCGGCTTCTTCGAATGCTTGGCTCATCCGAGCACGGGGGAGACGCTGTACCCGACCCCGCCGTTCACTCCGCTCGATGGCGCCGCGAGGTGGCTGCACCGTCCGCCACCCACGCTGGGGCAACACAACAGCGAGGTGCTGACCGAACTCTGCGGCCTGACCGAGGCCGATCTGGAACGGTTGGCGGATCAGGGCGTGATCGGCACCCGGCCGAAAGGCCTGTGATAGCTAGCGCGGCCGCACCGAGATCGGCAACGCGTCGTAGATCGACATGTTGTTGGTCAAGTTCGGGTGGCTGACGGTCGGCGTACCGAGTGTGATGTCGGCTGCGCGACAGAGCAATTCGTCGAGCACGGCGCGGATCTCCGCGCGCGCGAGCATCGCACCGAGGCAATGGTGCGGGCCGCCACCACCGAACGTCACGTGCTGGTTCTCGGTGCGGCCGATGTCGAAGGCGAACGGATCGCCGAACACATCCTCATCGCGATTGGCTGATCGCAGCATCGACACCACTCGAGCACCTTTCGGAATGGTGACCCCGCCGATCTCCACGTCGACCTTGGTGCTGCGCGTCCAGAACGCCACCGGAGTCGCCCACCGTAACACTTCCTCCACCGCACTCGACCGTAGCGCCGCGTCGGCACGGTAGCGGGTGATCTCGGCGGGGTTGGCGACGAACGCCTGCAGTGCCGACGCCAACGCGTTCTTCGTGGTGTCACTGCCCGCGAAAGTCAATACGTAGAAGAAGATTTCAAGTTCATTAGCGGGGATGGACAGCTGCTCACCGTTGTCATCGGTGACGACGGCGGTGGCCAATGTGCTCCAGATGTCGTCGACCGGATGGCGCCGCTTCTCCGCGGTGAGTTCGAGCGCGTAAGTGAAGATCTTCCCGAACAGTTCGAGCTGTTCGGCTTCGCTCGCCTGGAGGCCCGGCGAATTAGCCGTCTTCAGAATGCGGTCCAAGGTGTCGAAGATCTCCGGACGGTCGGCGTCGGGAATGCCGATGATGTCTCCGATGACCGTCATGGGCAGCACGTCGGCGACGTCGGCGATCCAATCCCCACCGCCCGCCTCCAGCACACGGTCGATCAACGACGCTGCGCGTGTGCGGATGCCGTCTTCGAGCCTGCCGATCGCCTTTGGGGTGAACGCATGCGACATCACCCTGCGCCGCTTGGTCAGTTCGGGCGGATCCATGTGGATGATGGTCGGAAAATCCGTCATCACCCCGATGGGCTGTATCAACGGACCATCCGCCGCGGTGAACGAGTCGGTGTCGCGGTGGATCCGCTGCGCATGCCGGTGCTTCGTCGTCATCCAGAAGTCGCGTTTGACGGATTTCGCGACGCCGTCGGTCAGTTCGTGATGGAAGATCGGCCGTTCGCGCCTCAACTCGGCGAACAAATCGTCGGGAAAGCCGTTCTGCCACAACGAAGAATCTGACAAGTCGACCGGAATCGTGGTGGCCATGCCGCTCCTCGTTTCGCTGACCTTGACCTAGAATGCCTAAAATAGTAAAAATAGGCAACGGACAGGTTTTGACCTGCCCAGATGGCGCGCGGACGGAGACAGCAGTGGCGGACACGGTTGCGGACACCACCGATCCGTCGGAGCGCGAATTCGGACCGAGCGGTATCAGCCTCTCGAAGTACCGGTTCCCGACGGGATGGTTCATCGTCGGGTTCGCCTCGGACCTGGCGCCGGGTCAGGTCAAGCGCGCGCATTATTTCGGCGAGGAACTGGTCATCTTCCGCGCCGAGTCCGGCCAGATCAACGTGTTGGATGCGTATTGCCAGCACCTCGGCGCGAACATGGGCGTCGGCGGCACCGTGGACGGTGAGCGGATCGTCTGCCCATGGCACGGCTGGCACTGGAACGGCGACGGCACCAATGCGCTGATCCCGTACAGCAAAATCGGGTGCAAACAGAACGTACGCATCAAGGCGTATCCGGTTGCGGAGTGGTACGGGTTCATCGTGGTGTGGCATGAGCGGCACGGCCGCGCGCCGTACTGGCAGCCGCCGGTGCTGGCCGAGTTGGAGACCGACGAGTACTACCCGCTGCACCCGCACACCCGGATGGTCAACCGGGTCAAGGTGCACGCGCAGATGATCATCGAGAACGCAGCCGACCCATACCACGTGCAATATGTGCACAAAGCCGCCAATCCCGCGAACACCGCCTCTTTCGAGGTGAGCGGATATCACCTGCATGCGACGGTCAACGCCGACTTCGGTGGAGGCCGGGCCAAGACATGGCTGACACCCAACGGCCCCGTCGAGGCCAAGATCATCTACGACAACTATTCGCTCGGGCTCGGTGTCGTCCGGTTCCCGTCGGATCTGGTGGCCACCGTTCAGGTGACCGGTCAGACGCCGGTCGACGAGGACTACACCGACTACTTCTACACCCAAGCCTCCATCCGCGAACCCGGCGACGCCGGTGACAAGCCGACCGGTCGCGCCGCGAAATTCCTTGCGCTGCAACAGGAGGTCATCAAGCAGGACTTCTTCACCTGGGAGAACATGAAGTACCTGGAGAAGCCCAACCTCGCCCCGGAGGAGGCGCGGGACTACGCCGCGTTACGGCGGTGGGCGCATCGGTTCTACCCGGGCGAACAACCGTCGGCCGACGATTTCGGTTACACCGCAGAGGGCGAACCCGACCCGGCGGCAGCGAGGGTGTGATGCCCGACGCGGGCTACACCGTCCCGGCGGTGCTCGACGCGCGCGCGCAGCAGTTCGGCGACCGCGTGCTGACGTCGATCGCGGGGACACCCGTCACCTTCGCCCAGATGCGGGATCGGTCCTGCGCGGCGGCGAATGTGCTTGCGGGCCTTGGCGTCAAGCGGGGCGAGACGGTCGCGCTGTTCACCGGTACCTGCCCGGAATGGGTGTATTTCTGGCTTGGTGCGGCGCGCCTCGGCGCGGTACCCGCAGCGGTCAACGCGGCGAGCAAGGGCGATTTCCTACTGCGCGCGTTGCGGTTGTCGCGGGCCGCGGTGGTGGTCACCGACGTCGATCGTCACCGTCGCCTCGCCGAAGTGGCCGGACACGTCGACACCCTGAGGTCCGTTCTGGTGCAGGGCGTTTCGCTGGGCAACGCGCTCGCTTCCGCGCCCTCCGAACCGCCGGTCGCCACCGCGGACCCGCTCGATTTCGCGCTGTTCTTCACATCGGGCACGACAGGACCATCGAAGGCCGTCGTGACCACCTGGCACTACCTCTTCACCGCGGCTTGCACCGTCGCGGCGACGTGGGAGTTCGGCGCGGGAGACGTGCTGTGGACCGCGATGCCGCTTTTCCATCTGAGCGCCGCGCCCACCGTGCTGGCACCGCTGCTGGTCGGCGGAACGAGCGTGCTGGCCGCGGCGTTCCATCCCGGCACCGTATGGGACGAGATCCGGGCGTGCGGCGCCGTCGGGTTCGCAGGCGCGGGGGCCATGGTCTCGATGCTGTGGAACCTGCCGCCCGATCCGAGCGACGCGGACACCGGCCTGCGGTTCATCTCGGCGGCCCCGATCGCCGCCGACATGTACCACGCCATCGAAGAGCGCTACCGGTGCCGCGTCGTGACGATGTACGGGCTGACGGAGGCCTTCCCGATCGCGTACAAAACGGTTTCGGAGGACGGCAGACCGGGTGCGAGTGGGCACGTCAACCCCGATTTCGAGGTCCGCATTGTCGATTTGCTCGGCGAACCCGTACCTGAGGGTATGGTGGGAGAAATTGCCTGCCGGGCGCGGTCACCGCATGCGATGAGCGAGGGGTATGTGGCGTCGGCGTCCGGCGGGCCCTCCTTGCAGGTCAACCCTCATTCTGAGTGGTTCCGGACCGGCGATCTCGGCGTCCTGGACAGCGACGGCAACCTGACCTTCGTGGACCGGGTGAAGGATTCGCTCCGGCGCCGCGGTGAAAACGTCTCCTCGGTCGAGGTGGAACAGACCGTGATGCGCCACCCTGCCGTGTCGGAGGCGGCCGCCGTCGGTGTGCCCAGCGATCTCGGCGAGGATGACATCCTCGTCGTGCTGACCCTGCGGCCGGGCGCAGTGGTCGACCATGCCGAGTTGCTCGACTTCTGCTCGGCTCGCATGCCCTACTTCTGCGTGCCGCGGTACCTCGAAGTGGTCGACGAGATTCCGAAGAACATCATCGGGCGCGTTCGCAAGGACATGCTCCGCAACAGAGGACTGGGTGAGGCCGCATGGGACCGCGAAGCGCACGGCTACGTGCTGACCCGATAGGAAGGGGGAGAACCAGATGACGTTGACCTACCAACAGCAGTTTGTGCTGGACGGTCTGGCGGGGCGGGCCGCGATTATCAACTTGGACGCGCGATACAACAGGGCGTACTCGGCGGGGGATCTGGAGGGCTGGATCAAGACGTTCCGGCACTCGGGAGCGACCGTGCTGCGGGGCGGCGAGAGCTTCACCGATCTGCGTGCGGCGTTCGACGGCGGCGACGGCAAGCGACTGGTGACCGTCGACCACGAGATAACCGTCGACGGTGTGGACGCAACACAGCAGTGCGTCGCATTGGTGTTCGTCGGGGCCGACCTGCAAGCGACCGGAACTTTCACCGACGCCCTCGCCTACGAGCGCGGCGGCTGGTACTTCACGTCGCGCAAACTCGTGTGGGATCTCGCCACGCGCGAGAGCGCGTTGCCGGTGTGACGACGGATCTGAGTTATGAACTCGCGTTCGGCAGCTACGAGGACGCGCTGCAGATGGTGGGCACGAAAACGGCGCCGCGGTTCGCTGGCACGGCCGTCAGCGGTGCTCGCATCCAGCACTTCGCTTCGATGGTGCGTGACCCCAACCCGTCCTACTGGGATGCCGAATTCGCGACAGCAATATGGGGCGGCCTGGTCGCACCGCCTGCGCTGTTGGTGGGACTGTTGATGCCGCCGCCGTGGAGGCCCGACGGCGAGCCGCCGACGGCGTCGATCGCCGTGCGCGTTCCATTGCCGGGCACCGCGATCATCAACGCATCCAACGACGCCGAATTCCTGACACCGGTGTTGGAGGGCGACATGCTCAGCGTGGTGGAGGAGGTCACCATGGTGTCGCCGGAGAAGGTCACCCGCCTCGGCGCAGGGCATTTCGTCGAGACCAAGGAGACGTACTCCCGCGCGGACGGCGCGGTTGTAGCGATCTGCACCAACACCTTGTTCCGGTATATCCCAGCGGGCGACCGATGAAGTGGGACGACGTGGCCCCGCGGCAGCTGCCCGACGTCGTCGACCCGATCAGCTACGAACGGGTGGTGATGAATGCCGGGACCACATGGGACTACGTGCCATGGCATTACAACCCGCAGTACGCGAAAGACCATGGGCATCCAACGATTTTCGTCAACACCATGCATCTGGCGGGGTTCATCGACCGGATCGCCACCGATTTCGGTGGGCCGACGAGCAGGGTGGTGCGGCGCAAGGTGTCGCTGCTCGGGTCGGTGTACGCGGGCGATTCGATGGTGGGGCGGGGCCGGGTGGTCGGCAAACGCATCGACAGCGCAGGCGGCGCGCCCCAGCATCTGGTCGACCTGGAGATCGCCATTTTCAATCAGCGCGACGAATTGTGTTGTCCCGCAGAGGTCACCCTGGAACTACCGGGCTAGGCTCGGCGAGTACTGACGCTAGCTGAGTTCCGGCAGCTTGCCCGCGCTGACCGTGGACTGCAACTCGACGTACTCCGACAATCCTTCGGGGCCGAACTCACGCCCGATGCCGGACTGCTTGAATCCGCCGAACGGGCAACTGGTATCGAGCGTGTACATGTTGATGCCGTAGGTGCCCGCCCGGATCTCGGCCGCAATCTCCAGACCGTGTGCGACGTCGTCCGTCCACACCGATCCGGCCAGCCCGTAGTCGCTGTCGTTGGCGATGCGGATGGCGTCCTTCTCGTCGGCATACTTCAGCACGGTCAGCACCGGCCCGAAGATCTCTTCACGCGCGATCCGCATCTCGTTGTTCGCGTCCGCGAACAGTGTCGGCTGGACGTACCAACCCCGATCGCGCGGTTTCTCCGGACCGCCCAACACCATTCGCGCGCCTTCGTCGACGCCGTGCCGGATGTAGGCTTGCACGCGGTCCTGCTGACGCGCGGCGACCAGCGGTCCGATATCGGTGGCGTCGTCGCCGGGATCACCCACCTGCAGGCCGGCCATCATGTCGGCCAGCGCGTCCACCACTTCGTCGTGGCGCCGCTCGCTGACCAGAATTCGGGTTTGCGCCACGCACGCCTGCCCGTTGTTCATCAGGCTCGCCATCTTCAAACGCTTGACCGTGCGGTCGATGTCGGCGTCGTCGAGAATGATCGCCGCCGACTTGCCGCCGAGTTCGAGGCTGACCCGCTTGAGCTGTTCGCCGCACAACGCGGCGATCCGCCTGCCCGTCGCCGACGACCCGGTGAACGAGATCTTGTCCACCCCGGGATGGCGGACCAACGCTTCACCGGTTTCGCGTCCGCCAGGAATGATGGACACCACGCCTTCCGGTAAGTCGATCTCGCCGAGCATCTCCGCCAACCACAGTGCGTCCAAAGGAGTTTCGGGAGCCGGCTTGACCACGACGGTGCAACCTGCGATCAGCGCCGGGATGAGCTTGGGCATGATCAGGAACTGCGGGACGTTCCACGGCACGATCGCGCCCACCACCCCGACGGGGGCCCGACGCACGTGCACTTCACCGAACAGGCCCTGCCGCCGCTCGACCCACGGAAAGTCGCGTCCCGTCGCGAGGTTGAGATGCATCTGCGCCACTGCGCCGGTGGCCTGGCCCAGCTTGCTGAAGCTCCGCGGCGAGCCCATCTCGGCGGTGATCAGGTCGGCCATCTCGTCGGTGTGGCCGCTGTACACCGCGGCGAGTTTCTCGATCTTCTCCATCCGCTCGAACGGCGTCAGCCGCGGCCACGGTCCCTCGTCGAACGCGGCCCTTGCCGCCAGCACCGCCCTGTCGACATCGGAGGCGGACGCCTCGGGCGTCTCGCCGATCGGTTCCTCGGTGTGCGGTGAGATCACCGAGATGCGCCGATCGGTGGCAGGTTGCTGCCAACGGCCGCCGATATAGAGCTTGTCGTAGACAAGGGATTTCACGGTCATACTCCGAACCGCTAAAGTTGCTATTGCTGTAAACATAGCAAAAAAGGCAGGTGCCGTGGACAACACCGAGTGGCGTGTGTATCCGTTCGACCTGGTGCCGGACGACCCGCAGTTGTCATTTCCGAGCGCCGAAGGCAACCACCCCGACTTCGAATCCGACACCTGGTTCATCGCAGGTGACCTGACCGCCGCCTCCGGGCGAAGCTTCGCGTTCCTGACGATCTTCAACAAGAACCGGCCCGGCGGGGGGATCGTGGCGGACTTCCACACCTTTGCCTTGTTCGACCTCGACACCGGCGAGTACGCGACGTACACCGACTACGACATGCCGCCTGCCAACATGGCACCGGGGGCGCACCCCAAACTGTCCACCGAGACCGGCCATCTCGACATGACCTACGACAGCAGTGCGGGACGCGCGACGTGGCGGACCTGTCGCGACCAGCAGGGCCGGTTGATCCCGTATACCTACGACGTCAGCCTGGTGGGGACCGATGCCATGTGCCTGGATCTACACGTCACTCCCGCGCGCGCGCCCGTTCCGCTTGGCGCCGCCGCGTACAACGGCAAAATCGAGTGCTTCGGCCAGCCTGCGACCTACTCCTATTTCCAGACCCGGATGGCGATGACCGGCACACTGCGCTGGGGTGCGGTCGACGAGAAGGTGTCCGGACACACGGGCCACGTCGACCGGCAGTGGTTTCCGTTCGTCGCAAACGACGGCGGACCCACGGGCGACATCAGGTCGCGGGCCCACGAGTGGCGCACGATCAACCTCGACAACGGCGTCGACTTGTCCATCTGGCGCCAGTTCGATCGCACCGATCACAATGCGTTACAACCATTTTCGGGCGCCACGACCAGTTCCCCGGACAGCGCCCCGGAATACGCAGACGACATCGAGGTCACCGTAGACAGTTATGTACGCTGGCCCGACGACGTCAAGACCCTGGTGCCGCCGCCGTCGACGGTGCGCTACATGCCTGATCGGCACCGCCTGACGTCGCAGCAACTGGACCTGGATGTGGTCGGCGAACCGCTAGTGCCCGCTCCGGCGCACGGCCTGCCCCTGGAGTACATGGAGGGACCGTTTCGCTACCGCGGCACACACCGCGGACACCCGGTTTGCGGGTTCGCCTTCTACGAGCGATCGCTCGCGCTGTACCGGGACTGGGAACTGGCCGACGTGATTGCGGTGGCAAACCCCGCCGAACGTGAACTCGTGCTCGAAGAAATCGCGAAATCTCGCACTTAGGCTCACGTTCGGCGGAGCAGCGCCTCCTCCCACATCTGATGGCGGTGGTGTAGGCCGGGTTCGTTGCGGCCGAACACCAGATGCTCACGCGCACCGGTTTCGAGGTTCGCCTGCAGGCCCGCCACGAGCGCGTAGTCCTCGTCGCGCACCGTCGCGTGGGCATAGTCGAAGATCGCGGCCGCGCCTGCGGCCGTCGCCTCGTCGGACAGGTCGAGCGGCGTGGAATTCTGGTGCACCGTGATCGACCGCCCTGGCACATCGCCCGGGTAGACGCGGAACAATTCGCCGTTGGCGATCGTGCACGACAGCACGATGTTCGGGAACAGGGCGTAGATCACCACCATGGCCTGCAGCGGATCCCATTGCTCCTCGGGCATGTCCATCAGGTCTTCGATTCCGTTGAGGGGGAAGACGAGTCGATGGTGCGGGCCGAACGAGTCGAACACCGTGCAGTTGCTGCGCGCGATGGTCGCAAAGGTGGTCTTGTGCACGGTCGCGAAGTGGTAGTTCTCCGCGAAGGTGTCGATCGCGAGTTTCCAGTTGATCGGGCTGTCCAGCACCTTCTCACCCAGCGGTGACCAACGCCCGACGCCCCATGCTTCGAGTTCCTCGGCGAGCGGTCCCAGGAATGCCGAGATGTCGAGCGATGCCTCGCGGTCCAACGAGATCCACAGGAATCCCGCGCATTCCGTGGCGGGTAGTTCGGCCAATCTCTCGAGGTTCGACGATGTTTCGGGGAATCCTTCCTTGCCGGGCACGCCGACCAGGTTGCCATCGAGATCGTAGGTCCAGGAGTGGTAGGGGCACGCCAGCCGGCGCGCGGCACCGCAGCCCTCGGCGATGCGGGACTGGCGGTGCAGGCAGACGTTGTCGAACGCACGCACCGCGTTGTCGGCGCCGCGCGTCAGCAGAATCGACCGGCCCATCACTGTTTTGGTGCAGTAGGTGCCGGGACGGGGTAGTTCGGAGGCATAGCCGACGAGCTGCGGGCTGGCCATCACCATCGCGGTGTCCTGCGCGTGACGCTCGACCGATGTGTACGTGTCCGCGGCCACCTTGTGCTCGGCCGGCACCAGGTCCGTCGTCTTGTCCCGTGCGAGCTTGACCGCGCGGCGGGTGAGATCGATGAGCTGGTCGCGCTCCATGGCCCACCATTCTTGTTGTTTTTATAACAAAAGCCAACTGTCGTCGAATATCGGCTGGCGAACGCCGTGTGGCGCGTATTGTCCGCTGAATCCGGGTCGGGGCCTGAGATGGAGGGGCGGCCATGGCGATTCTCGGCGGAAAGTCCGGTGGCTGGGTCAGACGGTTGGCGGTCACGGCGTTCGCGGCCACGCTGATCCCCGGGTTGGCGGGCCAGACACCAGCGGCCAATGCGTATTCCAGTCCCGGGCTGCCCATCGAATACCTCGAGGTGCCGTCGCAGGCGATGGGCCGCAACGTCAAGGTCGAGTTCTCCAGCGGCGGTCCGTCCGCCCACGCTGTGTACGTCCTCGACAGCATGGAGGCCGGCGACGACCTCAACGGCTGGGACATCAACACCCAACTGTTCGACTGGTACAACGGCTCGGGGCTGTCGCTGGTGCTGCCCGTCGGCGGCAAGTCGAGCTTCTACAGCGATTGGTACGCACCCGCCGCCGGAAACGGCGGAACACAGACGTACAAGTGGGAAACCTTTCTCACCCAGGAACTGCCTGCGTGGCTGGCCGCGAACAGGGGCACACCGCAGACCGGTAACGCCGTCGTCGGGTTCTCCATGGGCGGGTCGTCGGCGTTGATCCTGGCCGCCTTCCATCCGCAGCAGTTCGCCTACGCCGGATCCATCTCGGGATTCCTGAACCTGTCGGCCGACCCCGGCCAGGTCGGCATCGCGATGATGTGGAACGGCGGCTTCAGCCGGGAAGCGATGTGGGGTCCGCCCGGCGACCCGGCATGGGCTCGCAACGATCCCACGGTGCAGGCAGGCAGGCTTGCCGCCAACGGCACACGGCTGTGGATCTACTGCGGCAGTGGCACGCCCACGGATCCGGCGCTGGCCAGCCCGGACGCGCCGATCGGCGGGCTGGGCTTCCTGGAGGGGATGGCGGTCGACTCCAACCATGCGTTCGCCGACGCCTACATCGCCGGGGGCGGCAACAATGCGGTGTTCAACTTCACCGACGGCATCCACGCCTGGGGCTATGCGGGTCAGCAACTGCAACAGATGAAGCCCGATATCCAGCGGGTGCTCGGCGCATCGCCTGCCGCGCAGTCGTGAGCCGGGAGTTCTACGTCGACCTGCACAACATCAAGCAAGTGCATCCGCTGGTGGTCGAGGTGTGTGCAATGGGTCGCGAACAAACCGCCGACGGCTACCAGGTCAGCTACCAGGTGAAGGACCGTATTCCGTTGGGCCCGTTGCATTTACGGATCAGGTACGGGGCAGTCTGCATGTGCCCGACAGCGGCCCCGTCACCGCAGAGGCCCGCCGGTTCCCCCGGGTGCGACTGCGGACGACGGTGACCTTCGAGCCGATCGACAACGGCACGCGGATCACCGAACACATCCGCATCTTGGCGCCGCGCCTGTTGGCGGCGATGACGGTCAGCGAGGCGGTCAAGGCGCACGCCGCCATGCTGGCGGGCATGCGAAAGTGCTTTGTTTAGCTACTCGCCGGAGTCGGTGGATTCCGGGGTCTCGGGGGCCTCAGGAGTCTCGGGGGTGGCGTCCAACACGCTGACCGCGATGCCGTACGGCAGGAAGCGCACCTTGCGTTTCGGATCGGTGTTGTTCTTGTTCGCCCGAAGCGCGTCCAGTTCGGTCGGATAGACCTGTTCGATGTGCGCGCCTCCGTCGTCGTCGACGGTGTAGATCGCCCACACACCGTCACCGGTTTCGCCGGTGGTCTCCGGTTCGGTTCTGCCCCGCGATTGCCGAGTGAACTCATCGAAGAGGTTGGCCCAGCCGGCGCGCTCCCCGGAAGTGGTGAAAAACCTGCTGACTCCGTCGAGCGCGTCGCGGAGGCCTTCGCCCGCCTCACGGACCACCCGGTCGAACTCCTCGGGATCAATCCCGAAAGGCCCGTTGCTGCTCATTGCGGTTCCTCCTGCCAGCCATGCACCGCAGCGTTGCGGCAATACCCAGTGTGCCCGCGCTCGGCGAACTAGTCGACCGACCGTGGCGGCGGGTGGTAGGCAACCCATATGGCATTCACGCGCGCCGACGTGTTGGCTGCCGCCGAGCGTTCCCCGGCGGCCGCGGGCGCGCACGACCGCAAGGCCTGGGTCGGTCTTTTCACGTCGAACGGCCGAGTCGAGGACCCGGTCGGCTCCGCACCGCATCGTGGGGTCGCCGCGATCGGGCGCTTCTACGACACATTCATCGGCCCACGCGTGATTCGGTTCCACCCGGACGTCGACATCGTGGTCGGCCGCACCGTGGTGCGCGACGGGGAACTGGAGGTGACGATGGCGTCGACGCTCACCCTGAGGGTGCCGGTGTACATCCGCTACGACTTGACCGAGGACGGGGCAGAGCTGAAAATCGTTGCGCTTTCAGCGTTTTGGGAGCTGCGCGCGATGGTGATGCAGTTCCTGCGCGGGGGTGTCCGTGCCGTGCCCGCGGGTCTTCAGCTGTCGAGACTGCTGCTACGCAATCAGGGCCTGGTCGGCACGCTGGGTTTCCTCGGCGGTCTGCGCGGTGTCGGCAGCGGGGCCAAGGGGGTGGTGGCGCGGTTCCTGGATGCGGCCTGCGCAGGCGACGAAGTCGGGATGCGCAGACGCCTTGCCGGCCAGGTCCGGATCGCCAGCGGCGACGACGTGCCCCTCAGCGCGGGCGACCTCAGCCGGCACCTGTCGGGGGCACGCTGGCGCAAACTCATCGGGTCGGGGCCCGTGGTCGTCGCGGCCACCGAGCGGGCGGGTCAACGCAGCGTCGTCTTCGCCGAGGTGGCCGCCGAACCCCTTGCCATCACGCGGATCCGCGTGTTCAGCGAGGCGGGTTGAGCCGTTTCACCGGTTGCCTGCCTGGGTAGACCGGTCGGCATGACCCGGCACAAGGACGATGACGCCAGCGAAGAGGATGTCGCGACGGACGACGGCGTCGCCGCCTCCCGCGCCGGCAAGGGCGACGACGACGACGGCACCTACGTGGGCCGGACGGGCTCCGACGACGCGATCGACGCAGGCGAGACCGGTGCCGAGGCCCGCAGCGAACGGCGCGGCTAGCTGCCGGTGTCTCGATTCGGTCGCGTTGTCGCGGTTGTGACGGCGGACGTGAGACGGTTACAGCACCATGGACGCCGCTGACTACATCACCTACGAACAGTTCGGCCGCAAGTTCTTCGAGACCGCGGTAAGCGAAGAACGGGTCGGCGGGGCGATCGCCGAGATCGCCGGAGACGCTTTCGAGATCGGTCCGATCGCCCAGGGGCCGGGCAAGTTCGCCAAGGTCACTGCCAAGGTCAGGATCATGGACCCCCGCGTGACGCGCACGGTGGGTGAGCTGATCACCTTCGACATCCGGATTCCGCTCGAGATCGACATGGTCGTCGACCTGCGCATCGACCGGCCGAAGTTCATGGTGTTCGGTGAGATCGCGCTGCGCGCCACGGCACGGGCCGCCGAGCCGCTGCTGTTGATTCTCGACTTCGACAAACCCCGTTCGTCCAACATCTCCATTCACGTGACGTCGAAGTCGCTGCGCGCCGAATTGGTGCGCATCCTCGGCAATATCGACGCCGAGGTCAGGCGTTTCATCGCCGCGCACGTCGCGAGTGAGATCGACAGCCCGGCGTCGCAGAAAGCGAAGGTCATCGACGTCGCCACCAGCATCGATGCGGCCTGGACGGGTGTTTGACGTACGCTGCCCTGGTGTTGCGCAGACGAACCGCCCTCGCCATGTCCGCCGGTGTGTTGGTGTCCGGACTGGTGTGGGCCGCGCCCGCACAGGCCGACACGACTGACGATGCATTCCTGTCCGCGCTGACGGACGCCGGCCTAGGGTCGGTCGATCCTTCGAACGCGGCGGCACTCGGGCAGCAGGTGTGTCCGATGCTCGCCCAGCCGGGTCAGACGGCCGCCGACGTGGCCGCCAAGGTCGCCGACGCTGGCGGGATGTCCCTCGGCCCGGCCTCCATGTTCACCGGTATCGCGATCTCGTTGTTCTGCCCGGCCGCGGTGTCGTCGATCGCCAACGGGCAGCCGCCGATCCCGCTCAGCCTCCTGGGCTTCTAGACCCCGACGGTTTGCAGCCGTGGCCGTCTCGGCCCGCGGCCGTCTCCCGACGATTTGCCGCGAAGGTGCCGCCACAGCCACGGCATCAGCATGTTTTGCGTCCACAGCGCCTGCGAGAGCATTTGGGAACGCAGCGTCTGCCGACTCGGCCCGACCCCAATGCGCTCTGCCCAATCATGGTTACTGCCAGGCAGATTCAGGGCTTCGGCGGCTGCGGCGGCGAACAATTCGTGACCCTTGGGGGAGCCGTGTACCCGGTCGGCGCTCCAGGTGTCGGCGTCCGTCATAGACGGGGCGTTGTAGAGGTCGACGAGCCGGAAGCCGTACCGGTCGGCGGCTGCCCGGATCTCGGCGTTGATCCGCAACACCCGGGCTGCCAGCATCCTGCCGACCGGCAGGATCTTCGACAGCTCCGGGAAGGTGGTGGTGACGACGGTCGCGCCGGACGCCGCCAGTAGTGCGTGGAGGTCGGTGAGTTCGGTCATCGCATCGTCGAAATGCGGGCCAGGGCGGGTGACGTCGTTCATCCCGATGCAGACCGTGATGAGGTCGGGGCTCATGGCAAGCGCCTGCGGAAGCTGCTCGTCCAGTAGGTCGCGGATCCGCCTCCCGCGCACGGCGAGATTGGCGTACACCAAACCGGGGTAGTGGGCGTCGAGGAGTTCTGCCAGCCGGTCGGCGAACCCTCGCAACCCCGTCGAGTCGTCGCCGTCCCATAGCCCTTCGGTCTGGCTGTCGCCGATGGCGACATAGCGCGAATACCCCGGCACACCGGGCACTCTAGCCGTCCAGCGCCGCCTCTACCTGTGACGCTCCGGCTTCAGCGGCCAATTCGCGGTGCCGGTCGGTCACCTCGGCGCCGCCGGAGCGCAGGATCTCGATGACGGCGGCGACGTCGGCCGCCCGGTGGCCCGAGTAGCGCGCGCCGATGCCGGCCCACCACGGCAGCAGCGCGTCGAGGCCGGCGCCGGGGTCCGCACCCAACTCGACCAACGCCGCCACGGTGGCGGGCAGAATTCGGCGCGCCGCTTGCTCGATCGGTCGTGTGCCACTCGGTGTCGCCGCGTCGACTGCGGCCCCGGCCCGCACCAGCGCGCGGACGAGTTCGGGGTTGACGTGGTCGTTGTTGCCGTCGACGACGTGCAGCGGCGTGGCGCCGTCGGAGTCGGTGAGCCCGGGGCTGATGCCATGGGCGAGCGCATGCGAAAGCGCGACTGTTCGGCCGAGCCGGACGATCTCGTGCAGGATCGTGGTGAACCTCTCGCCGCGCGCTGACAGCGCGATACGACGGCCCGCGTCGGCGCCCGCGTCGATCAGCGCGACCACGATGCCCGCGCTGGAGGAACGCACCCCGTACCAAAGCGGCGTTGCACCACAGGGATCGAGCGGATCCGGCTCGGCGCCCCAGGCGAGCAATTCGATCACTTCCGTACTTCCGCTGCGCGCCCGCCGGAACAGGTCGAGCACCTCGGTCGGCAACGGCGTCGTCCACCCGGGCGGCTCGACGCCGAGTGCGTCGAGCACCATCAGCGTGCCTGCCCGCTTGTCACCCAGGTCGTACCAGGGCCACGGCCCTTGGCCCTTGGCCACGAAGTCGGCGACCGGGATGCGCGACTCGTCGGTGATCGTCCTGCCGTAGTCGTCGTAGGAGGACCAGAACACCAGGTCGTCGCCGTCCCGCGACACCGTCACGCTGGCCGGGCCCTCCTGGTAGCGCGCGAGTTCGATCACGGCTACAGCATTGCCGAAAGGTGAAGGAAGGGCGCCGAATCGGGTGACCCTCCTGACGCCACGTCCTACTTGACGTCGACGTACACCGTCTTGTCGGTGACCGTCGTGAAGAGGTCGTTGCCTGCGCCCGCCACACCGGTGTCCGTGCGGGAGAAGGTTTGGCCCGGTCGAACCGCCACGACGGTGGCCCGATCGAGCGGGGTGGTGCCGATCCGGTTCACGATCACCGTGTAGCCGTCGGCCTGCAGTTCGTTGATGGTCTGCGCAGCGCTGCCCGGGCCGGACGGTGCCGCGGCTGCCGGAACTGCCAGCCCAATGATCGATGCGGCGGCCCCACCGGCGATCGCAGCGGCGATCCCGAACTTCGTCATTTCGGTCCTTCCCTCATATGTCTAGACCTTTGAACTCGGCAGGTCGGAGATTTGATTCCGGCGATGGGCCCTTTCGTGACAACCATCACCGGACCCCGCTCAACCGCTCACTTCTGAGATAGCCACCGAGGTTGCACGCTGTCAGGTGCGTCTAGAAGAACCGCCCGATTCTGGTCAGGTTGAGCGGCACGCCGACCACACTGAGTTGATTGAGGATGTCCTCCAACCGTTTTCGCGGAATGTCCATCCGCCATTCGGTCAGCGTGCCCGTCAGGCACACGACGCCGGGCGCAAACCTGATGCCTGTCAGCATCAGCCCGTGAGGCAGCTCTGGTAGCCGCACCGGATACGCCGGAGTCCGCTCGGGCAACTGCCATCGCGAACGACGGATGACCAGACCGCGCGGCTTGAGCCACAGTGTCGAGCCGTCGAGTTGCGCGTCGACTTCGATGTTGCCCAGCAGCGGCCTGTTGGCCAGCCGCAGCCGCGCGATACCGTCGGTGCCGACTTCGCCTGCCAGTCGCGGCGCCGCCCACCGAAACAGCTCGTCGAGCACCGGCGCGGGAATCTCCAGTGTCAGCTCCACCGGCGCGGCGACCAGAACTGGCGGCGCGGTCGGCTTCATGTGCACGTTGTGTAGTACCGCCGCGGCCCGCTCGAATCGGCTGTCGTTCCAATGGATGTCGCGCGCCGCGAGGCGGACGTCATTGAGCTGCCCGACCGAGAGTCCGCGTACGTCCAGCCGGGAATCGAATTCGGTGATCGTCAGCGTGAGGTCACCGTCATTCAGCCGGGCGGTCAACCGCCTGCCCACTACCAGTCGCCGCACGGTCATGAACAGTGTCCGGTAGGCCGCAGCCGCGCCCGTGCTGACCGGAGTGACCGCCGCCGTCGACCACAGCGACGTCAGCATGTCGAGCGGCCGGAACGGGTCGAACCGGCGCAGCGGACGCGTCATGCGCCCAGCCTCCCTCATCTGCGCGGCGGAGTGAAGCTCGACAGCAGCGCCCGCATGCTCTTGGCCACCGCGTGCCGCGTCTGCAGCGGATCGGAAGAATTGGCGATCAACATCGCGCCCCGGGTGAGCGCTCCGAGCAGCAGCCGGGTGGCGGTCTCGGGGTCGTCGACGGTGATCGTGCCCGCCTCGGCGGCCGCTGTCAGCGAGTGCACGATCACCTTGTGGGCGTACCGCTCGTCGAGTTCGGTGTAGCGGGCCAGGCCCAGCACCGCGGGCCCGTCGACGATCAGGATGCGCTGGATATCCGGCTGCAGCACACCGTCGAGAAACGCCTCGAAGCCGCGGGCCAACTCGTCGATGCCGTCTGAGGCACCTTGCGCCGCTTTGGTGGAGGCAGTCATCAGGTCGGTATGCGCGTGGACAAAGACCGCTTCGAAAAGCGCTGTCTTGGTAGGAAAGTGGTGATACAGAGCCCCAGTGGTGACGCGCGCCTCGCGGGCCAGGTCCTCGACAGAGGTGGCGCGAAACCCGTTCTCACCGAAGAGCCTGCGACCGGCCGCGATCAGGGCGGCCCGCGTCTGCGCGACCTGTTCGGCGCGCAGCGAGGCGGGCTGGTCCGACATGTCCGTCTCCTCTTGCTCGTACCGACAACACCCTATTGACATAGTGTCATTATGTGAAATAGTTACCCTATGACATCAGCCCCCGTACACGTGACCGGGCCGGCCGAAGACACCCGCCGCGCCTACGGCCCCACCCGCAGCGCCCTGCGCGCCGCCGTTTCACGAAGCGCTGAACTCTGGCGTCGCATCGACAAACCTGACGCCGCGGTGCCGGGCCTGGCCTGGACCGCCGCCGAGACCGCGGCCCACGTCGTCGGCGACCTACGCGACTACACCCAGGCACTGACCCGGCATGCGGGTGGCTACATGACGCATGCCGTTCCGTCGACCGATTCGCCGTCGGCGCTCAGCGCCAAGGTCAACGCGCGCCACCTCGAAGAGATCCCCGAGCGCAACCTGGGCCGGCTGGCCGACATGCTCGAGGCCACCGCCGAGGCGTACCTGAACGCCGCGGCGACGGCCGATCCGCACGCCGAGATCGTGACCCCCAACGGTTTGGTGATCAGCCCGCCGACCATGGCCGCGCTGCTGCTGGGCGAGCAACTGATTCACGGTCTCGACATCGCGCGCGCCGCCGAGATCGAGTGGCCGATCGACAACGCCGACGCGTTGCTGGTGTTCCCCGGCGCGCTGACCGTGATGCCCCAGTATCTGCGGCCCCGGCGGGCGGCAGGTGTGCACACGAGCTTCGAGTTGCGGATGCGCGGCGGCCCCTGTTACCGACTGGCGGTCGACGACGGCAGGGGGGTGGTGACTGGAGCCGGGGCACGGGCCGACTGCGTGATCACCGCGGATCCGGTCGCGTTCCTGCTGCTCGGCTTCGGCCGAGTCCCACAGCTGTCACCAGTGCTACGCGGCCAGCTTCGGCCGGGTGGGCGCAAGCCGTGGCTGGCGATGAAGTTCGGCTCGCTGCTGCAACGCCCGTAGCACGTACTGTGGGGGCGATGACGTCTGTGGTGATCGTCGGCAGCGGGTTCACTGGCTTTGAGTGCGCCCGCCATCTGGCCAAGAAGCTTCGCAAAAACGACACGTCGGTGGAGATCTCGATCATCTCGCCGGTCGATTACATGCTGTACACCCCGCTGCTTCCGGATGTCGCGGGCGGCCTGGTGGATGCGCGGTTCGTCGCGATTCCGTTGGCCAACGCTCTTCGGGGCGTTCAACAGGTTCGCGGCCGGGTCGACGGCGTGGACTTCGAGCAGCGCACCGTGACGTTCACCGACCCTGAAGAGCGTGCCCGCACGCTGCCGTGGGATCGCCTTGTCCTCACACCCGGATCGGTGACCAGACTGTTCGACGTGCCGGGCCTCGCCGAGCACGCACGCGGCCTGAAATCGACCGCCGAGGCGCTGTATCTGCGCGACCACGTGCTCGAGCAACTGGAACTGGCCGACGTCGACGACGATCCAGGTCGGGCGGCGGCGCGGCGCACGATCGTGGTGGTCGGGGCGTCCTACTCGGGTACCGAACTGGCGGTCCAGTTGCGGGCGCTGGCCGACTCGGCCGCCAAACAAATCAATTTCGACCCCGCCGCGGTCAAATTCATCCTGCTGGACCTGGCCGAGCAAGTGATGCCGGAGGTGGGGGAGAAGCTCGGCGCCGCCGCGCAGCGAGTGCTGCAATCGCGCGGCATCGACGTCCGCCTCGGTGTGACGTTGAAAGAGGTGCACCCCGAACACGTTGTGCTCAGCGATGATTCGTTGGTCCGCACGCACACGGTGGCATGGGTCACCGGCGTGACCGGCGCGCCGTTGATCGACAAGCTGGGCCTGCCGACCGAGAAGGGCAGGCTCAAGGTGGACACCGATCTGCAGGTGCCGGGTCATCCCGGGGTGTTCGCCGCCGGCGACGCGGCCGCGGTGCCCGACATCACCCAGCCGGGCAAGATCACCCCGCCCACCGCGCAGCACGCAACCCGACAGGGAAAGGTGTTGGCGCACAACGTCGCTGCCAGCCTCGGCCACGGAACGATGAAGACCTACAAGCACCGCAACATGGGTTTGGTCGTCGATCTCGGACCGCGAAGGGCGGTCGCGAACCCACTCAACATCCAGCTGTCCGGGTTCCCGGCGAAGGCCGTCACCCGGCTCTACCACCTGTACGCGATCCCACGGTTCGTCAATCGGTGGGCCGTGTCGCTGGCATATCTGACCGACGTGTTCTTCGACCGGTCGGTCGTGTCGATGGGCCTGTCGTCTGCGGAGGACGCACAGTTCTCCGCCAGCGAAGGCATTCCGATGCCGAAAGCCGACTGATTCAAATCCCCTGCGGCCGGGAAAGCTACCGGCATGGCTACCTATCGCGTGTTGAACCCCAAGGGTGAGGTCGTCGACACCAAAGACATCGAAAGCGCCGACGACGCCCATGCCTGGTTCGTCGACCAGAAGGCCGAGCCGGAACTCGGCTGGCGCATGGAAGTCAAGGCCGACGACGGCCATTGGGCTTTCTTCGACGACAGCGAAGGAGACCGCAAGTACTAATCGGGGCCCGCGTGTCGCGCCAATTCCAACTGGCTGCGCGCACGCAATGCCTGCGCCGTACTGTCCGGCATGCCCAGCACCCTGATGCACGCGTCCGCCACGTGCTCCGGCAGGGTGGCCCGCTCCCGGCCAGGCGGCGTGGTCCACATGTTGACCAACGATTCGACCAACCGGAACGGCAGGTCGGCGGCGGCCTCGTCCACTCCCGTGACCGCGACGATGGATCTGCTGACCGCCAGATAGTGCAGTCGCAGCCGTTCCCGATCCGACCAGAAGGGCTGCAACCGGGCGCCGCGCAGTTCCGGTTGCAGGTACAGCGCGCCCAGGTTCCATCGCCCGTCCAACAATTGGCGACCGTCGAAAACGGCGAGCGCGTGCAGATGCTCTTCCGGGCGCAGGCTGGGCTGGGCGGCTGACAACCGGTCGGCGAGCAGCAGGGTCGGCGTCACGGTCTGGCTCAGCAGCGCGCACAGGATGTCGTCCTTGGTCTTGAAATAGTGGTACAGCGACGCCTGCCGGATCCCCACCGCCTCGGCGATGGTGCGCGTCGACGTGCCCACATATCCCAGCGTCGTGAACAGTTCGCCTGCGGCGTCGAGGATCTCATCCCGCGCGGTCGATCCGGGCCGACGCTGGGTGGTCAGCCGCGGCCTGCCGGCGCGAGTCATCGACATGGTCCCATCGTGACCTACTGAACAGCGGATATGTGTTTCTGTCACATGACAGAAACGCGCGACACGAATCGGTTACGCAGCACCGCTGTTTGGTTACGCCAGCGACACCCACCGCCTCAGGCCGCCCTGAAAACTGTCAAGTGACAGGCCGGGGGTGCTAGGAGCGGTGGATGAGTAGCGCGGTGTCCGAGGTCGACGCACAGTCGTCGACATCCTTTGCGCAGGTGGCGACGGTCACCGACTTGCACGTCACGTTTCGCCGAAACGGCCGTGATGTACATGCGCTGCGCGGGGTTTCGCTGGAGATCGCCCCGGGCGAGATCCTCGGTTTGGTAGGCGAATCGGGGTCGGGTAAGAGCGTGCTCGGCTTCACCATGCTGGGCTTGTTACCCCAGGCGCGGGTGCAGGGCTCGGTGGCTGTGACGGGCACCGACATGGTGACCGGTGATGCGAAGACCCTGCGCAAGGTACGCCGCCTCGACCTGGGCGCGGTGTTCCAGGACCCGATGACGTCGTTGAACCCGACGAAGCGGATCGGCAAGCAGGTCGCCGAGGCCGCCGGCAGCGACGAGCAGGCACTCAAGCTGCTGACAGCCGTCGGCATCCCCGACCCCAAGCGGCGCTTCCGGGCTTATCCGCACGAATTGTCCGGCGGGTTGCGGCAGCGCGTGATGATCGCGATCGCGATCGCCGGTGACCCCGAGTTGATAATTGCCGACGAGCCGACCACCGCGCTCGACGTCACGGTGCAGGCACAGGTGTTGCGGTTGCTGCTGCGACTGCGCGACGAGATCGGCTGCAGCATCGTGTTCATCACGCACGACCTGGGCGTCGCGGCGCAGATCTCGGACCGCATCGCCGTGCTCTACGCCGGTCGCATCGCCGAGATCGGGCCTGCCGCCGACGTTCTCGGCAACCCCGCGCACCCTTACACGCACGCGTTGCTGAGGTCACGGCTGACTCTGGACACCGCTAGGCACCGCAAACTCGCCGCACTCGCCGGATCGGTGCCGAGCCCGGTCGCTCCGCTGCCAGGATGCGCGTTCGCGCCGCGCTGTGTGCTGTCCACCCCGGCCTGCGAGACGACCCCACCGGATCCCGTCACCATCGCACCTGACCACGTCAGCGCGTGCATCCTGCCGTTCGAAACCGTGTCCACCGAACTGGGTTCGCGATTGGCGACGAGTACCGCCGACGTGGCCGAGGAGACGGCCGGAACCCAATCCGAAGAGCCACCCGTGGTGGTGCTGCACGACGTGGCCAAGGCGTTTGGGAAACTGCAAGCCCTGCGCGGGATTTCGTTGACCGTCGGACACGGCGAATCCGTCGCGTTGGTGGGGGAGAGCGGATCGGGCAAGTCCACCCTGCTGCGCGTCATCGCGGGGCTGGAGAAGGCGACCTCGGGTTCCGTGGTGCTGGCAGGTGACCAACGACCGCAGATGGTGTTCCAGGACGCCGGCGCATCGCTGACGCCGTGGCTGTCGGTCGGCGAACTGATCTCCGAACGGCTGCGCGGAAAAGGCCTGTCGCGCAGCCAAAGACAGGACGCGGTCGCTGAGGTGCTGCAGCGTGTCGGCCTGCCGCTGGACGTTGCGAAGTCGCGGGCGGGCCAACTGTCCGGCGGACAACGGCAGCGGGTCTCGCTGGCCAGGGCGACGGTGGTGCCGCCGTCTGTGCTGCTGTGCGACGAACCGACCAGCGCGCTCGATGTCTCGCTGGCCGCTTCGGTGCTCAATCTCATCGGCGACCTTCGCAGCACCCTGGACATGTCTGTGGTGTTCGTGACGCACGACCTCTCGGTGGCTCGCGTGGTCGCCGACCGGATCGCGGTGATGTATCTGGGCCGCATCGTCGAGATCGGGCCTGCCGACGACGTCATCAACAACCCGGTGCACCCCTACACCAGGGCACTGGTCGACTCGATCCCCGATCTCGGACGTGAATCACGCGTGCTGCCAGGCGAACCCGCCAGTCCGTTGTCGCCGCCGACCGGTTGCGCATTCCATCCGCGCTGCCCGATCGCCATCGACACCTGCGCCGACACCCAGCTCGACGTCAGGCTCGAGGGCGAGCCGGGCCACCCGCATCAGGTGGCGTGTATCGAACGGAAGGCGAGCTGAGATGGCGATCGCATTACCGGCAGGCGCGCTGACCCGGGGCCGACTGCGCCTCCCGTCGCTGCCGAAACCCTCTCCGATGGTGATGAACTGGGCTGCCGTCAGCCTGGTCTTCATCGTGACGATCGTCGCGGTCGCGGTGCCGCTGATCTCACCGCACGATCCGCTGATTCCTGCGGGCATGCCGTTGCAGGCCCCGGGCAAGGGCGGTTTCCTCCTCGGCACGGACGCGATCGGCCGCGACATCTTCAGCCGGGTGCTCTACGGCGTGCGGGCCAGCTGGTTCGCGGCCTTGGTCGTGGTTGCGGTCGGGTTGCTGATCGGCGGGCTCGTCGGGCTCATCGCGGGCGCCACGGGCGGATGGCTCGACAGCCTGTTGATGCGGATCACCGACGCGTTCCTGTCGCTGCCCGCCCCCGTGTTGGCGATCGCGGTGGTGGCCGCACTCGGTCCCGGCTTCGTCCACACCCTGATCGCGGTGTCGATCGTGTGGTGGCCGTTCTACACCCGGCTGGTGCGAGGCGAGGTCGCTCGGCTGGCCGCCCGCCCACACATCGAGGCCGCCCGGCTGGCCGGAGTCGGGCCGATCCGACTGGCCACCCGACATCTGCTGCCCGGCGCGGTGCCCAACGCGTTGGTGGCGGCAAGCCTCGACATCGGCAACCTGATCCTCACGCTCGCGGCGCTTTCGTTCCTTGGGCTGGGTCAGGCGGCGCCCGCCCCCGAATTGGGGGCCGACACGGCGCGCAACCTGACGTACTTCCTGCAGCAGTGGTGGATTCCGGTGATGCCCGGTGTGGCGGTGCTGGTACTCGCGCTCGCAGCCAATCTCGCAGGCGACGGCCTGCGCAACCTGATGAAGACGAGTTAGGCGTGGGCATGCAGAAATTCATCCTGTACCGGGTGCTCGCGATGGCGGCCATTCTGGTCGCGTTGATCGCGGTCATGTTTGTGCTGCAGCACATCTCACCGCTGGATCCGGTGAAGGCCCAGCTGGGGGCGAACGCCTCGGCCGATGCCGTGGCTGCCCGCCGACATGCGCTCGGCCTCGACCAGCCGATGATCAACCAGTTCTGGCACTACCTGACCAGCGCGGTGCAAGGCAACCTCGGGCAGTCCTACCGCACCCGGCACGCGGTAAGCAGCGATCTGGGCGACTTCTTCCCCGCCACACTGGAATTGGCGCTCTGCGGTCTCGGCCTCGCGCTGTTTTTGGCAGCGCTGCTGGCCTTCGGCACGACGTTGAAGTGGCCCGGCGCCTCCGTATTGCGGGCCGTGTTGTTCACCGGAGCATCCGCACCGATGTTCCTGCTCGGCATCCTCGGGTTGATCGTCTTCTACCAGAAGCTCGGATGGGTGCCCGCCAACGGACGCATCAGCGTGCCGAATCCGCCGACGGGACCGACCGGGTTGCTCACGGTCGACGGGCTACTCGCAGGGCGGTTCGACGTGGTGAGCGACGCGCTGCACCACCTCATCCTACCCGCCGTGGTGATCGCCCTCGGCCCGGCGGTGGCGATCGGTCGTGTCCTGCGGTCCAGTCTGCTCACCGACATCGACAGTGACTACGCGAGAACCGCTCGCGCCAAGGGCCTTTCGGAGGGCCGCATCATGTTCGGCCATGTGCTGCGCAACTGCGTCGGCGGCGCACTGGCGATGACGGGGCTCCAGGTGGGGCTGATGTTCTCGGGTGTGCTGGTGGTCGAGCAGGTCTTCGGCTGGCCCGGCATCGGGCAATACATCGCGCAAAGCATCCCCGTCGCCGACTTCCCCGCGATCGCGGGCGTCACCTTGACGTTGGGCGTGCTCTACGTCGCCATCAACACGGCGGTCGACCTCTTGCAGGCGGCGGCCGACCCACGAATCGCGGTAGGAGGAGGTTAGGTGCCAACACAGCCACTGATCGTCGGCAACCCCGTGCTGGTAGTCGTCGACATCCAGCGAAGCGGCGCCATGCCCGTGTCGGAAGTGGGCATACCGCACATGCCCGGACATGCCGAGCGGGTAGCGCGTGCCGAGAAACTGGTCGCCGCGGCGCGCACCGCCGGCATCCCCGTCGTGTTCTTCCAGGAGGTGCACCGCCCCAGCGGGGTCGACTTCGGTCGCGAACTCGACGGCACCGAAGGTGTGCACTGCGTCGAAGGCCAACCCGGCACCGACCTCGAACTGCAACCGCAACCTGACGAATTCCACATCGTCAAGCGGCGCTATTCCGGTTTCATCGGAACGGATTTCGAGATCGTGCTGCGCGGCCTGCGGGCCTCGACGCTGATCCTGATCGGCGGGTTGACCGATGTCTGCGTGCACTACACGTTCGCCGACGCCCACCAGCGCGACTACTACGTGCGAGTGGTGACCGACTGTGTCGGCGGGTCGTCTCAATACCTGCACGACGCGGCGCTGGCCGCCATGGAGTACCTGCAGACCGGTGCCTGCCGCACCACCGAAGAAATCCTCGCGGCCTTTGCCGCCCACCAACTCGCACAACCTGTCCTCGAAGGAGCAACCCAATGAAGAAGCGACTACTGGCTTTCGCCGCGGCCGGTGCCGCCGCGGTGTTGGCCCTGTCCGCCTGTGGTGGTTCGGATTCCGGCTCGACCACACCCAACGCCGCACCCACCGACAAGGTGCTGCACCTGTCCTTCCTCCAGGACCCCGGCCAGCCGCCGGACCCCGACGTCTACTACGCGGGTCAGGGCCTGCTGCTGACGACCAACCTGTACGAGGGTCTGCTGCAGTACAAGGGGGGCACCGACAAGCGGGAATTGGAACCGCTGCTGGCCACCGAGTGGAAAACGTCGCCCGACAACAAGGTGTTCACCCTCAAGCTGCGCGAGGGCGTGAAATTCCACGACGGGACACCGTTCAAAGCGGACGCGGTGAAGGCGTCGTTCGACCGTAGGCTGGCCGTCAACGGCGGACCCGCATATATGGTCAAGAACATCGAATCGGTTACCACACAAGGCGATTACGGCGTCACGATCACGTTGAAGTCACCCAATTTCGAGTTCCTCGACTACCTCGCCTCGGCGTACGGCCCCCGGATGTTGAGCCCGACCGGTTTGCAGAAGTTCGGCGGCAGCGACTTCGCGCAGAACTACCTGACCACCCATGACCTCGGCACCGGGCCGTACACGCTGACCGACGCGCAGGTGGGTTCGCACTATTCGATGGCGTCTTTCCCTGACTACTGGGGACCCAAGCCGTACTTCGAGAAGGTGGAGATGCCGGTGATCACCGACAGCTCCGCGCAGCAATTGCAATTCAACAACGGGCAATTGGCCGCGATACTGCATGACCTGCCGTCCTCGGCGGTCGAGCAGTACATCAACAATCCGAAGTTCTCGCACTACTCGCTGCCGACGATGATGGCCAGCTTCCTCTACGTCAACCCGAACAAGGGCATCATGAAGGACCAGGCCACCAGAACCGCAACGCTGGACACCATCGACGTCGACCAGTTGGTCAAGCAGACGTACTTCGGTCGCGGCAAGATCGGCGCCCAGATGTACCCGCCGTACGTGCTCGCCGCCGACTTCGCCAAGCAGAACCTGCATCACGACCCCTCGGCGTTGACCAAGATCGCAGCCGGACTGCCGCCGGACCAGAAGGCGATCACCGTCGGCTACGACACCAGCAACCCCGACATGCAGCTGATTAGTAACTTGATCCAGACGCAACTCGCGGCGGCGGGTCTGACCGTCAAGGTGCAGGGCTACCCGACCTCGGAGATCTACGGCTGGATCGGCACCGACATGCAGGCAGCGCCGGAGATCATGGTCAACCCGGTGTGGCCCGATTCACCGACGCCCTACACGTGGGGCCACATCTCCTGGGACAAGGACGGTGGGATCAACTACCTGGGTTGCTCGTCGCCGCGGGTGAGTGCCGCTCTGGCCCAAGGGTTGCCGACCGGTGCACCGCAGCCCTTCTCCGATGCGGGCGCGGCGGCCGAGGAAACCGGATGCTGGCTGAACATCGCCGACACCGACGACTTCGTCGTCGCCCAGCCGTGGTTGAAGGGCGTCGAGCAGGCGCATGCGCTGTCGAACCCGAACTCGCTGCGGATCGCTGCGCTGTCCGTAGGGTGATCCGATGGGAAAAGTACATCGGATCGTCCTGCTGACACTCGGCTGGGAGGAGTTGCCCAAAGCCGTCTCGGTATACGGCACTCCTGCCGGGGAGAGGTTGCGCGAACCGGTGCCTGGTGTGCTGCTGCAGACCGACGGCGGCTGGGTACTGCTCGACACCGGTTTCAACACCGCGCTGATCCGGGATCCGGCGCTGTACCGGCGGTTCTATCCGTCGGTCGAGTACATCCCGGTGCTGCCGGGTCCCGGTGAGCCGATCGAACAGTCACTGCACGACATCGGTATCGACTTCGACGACATCCACACGGTCGCGGTGAGCCACCTTCACCACGACCATGCGGGCGGACTGAAATTGTTCGCAGGCAAGGTTCCAGTGCACGCCCAGCGGCGCGAACTGGAATACGGGCTCTCGAACCATCCGGAGCCCGAGCACAACGCCATTGCAAGGATCGACTTCGACGACCCGCGGATCGAATGGCAACTGGCTGACGGCGAAGCCGAGATCGCACCGGGCATCACCGCGGTGCCCACCTACGGGCACACGCCGGGGCATCAGAGCTTCGTGGTCGAACTCGACGAATCGGTGGGCGGCGACGGCTTCGTGTTCGCCTTCGACGCCGCCGATCTGACCGAGAACATCGAACACGAACTGGCGATCGGCGGTTACATCGGAGTGGAACCGGAGGAGACCATCGAACCGATCCGCAGGCTCAAGAAGTTGGCCCAGGAAAAGGGTTATCAGCTGATTCCCGGTCACGACCCGCACGTGTGGCCCGAGCTGACCCGCCACTTCCACGACAGATTCGCCTAGTGGACCAGGTCTTCCGCGCGCAGAGGGCGGTGGTCGACGGGCAGATCCGCGCGGCGGCGGTCGCGGTTTCCGACGGCGTGATCGCGGCAATCGAGGCGATCGACGCCGAATTCCCGGCGGCCAAGCAGATCCGGTTGGCCGAGTCGACGGTGCTGATGGCGGGCTTCGTCGACACCCATGTGCACATCAACGATCCCGGCACGGACTGGGAAGGTTTCGACACGGCGACGTCGGCCGCCGCGGCCGCAGGCATCACCACAGTCGTCGACATGCCCCTCGACAGTGATCCGGTGACCACCACGGTCACGGCGCTGGATCGCAAACGTCAAGCCGCACAGGGCAACTGCGAGGTCGACGTCGCGTTCTGGGGCGGTGTGGTGCCTGGCAACGCGGACGATCTCGCCGGTCTTCTCGACGCCGGTGTGCGCGGCTTCAAGTGCTTTCTCGCCGATTCGGGTAACCCAGACTTTCCGCCTCTGAACACCGACGAGTTCCGTAGCGCCGCCGCACACGTCGCGGCCTTGGACTCGGTGCTGCTGGTGCATGCCGAAAGCGGACACCTCGTCGCGCACAGCCCGGCACCGGGTGGCCGCCGTTATGCGTCGTTCCTGTCGTCGCGGCCGGACACATGCGAACAGGAGGCGGTCGAACTGGTTGTCGACACCGCCAGGCGCACCGGCGCCCTGATGCATGTGGTGCACGTGTCGAGCGCACGTTCGCTGCCGGTGTTGGCCGACGCCAAGAGGTCCGGGTTGCCCGTCACCGCCGAAACCTGCCCGCACTACCTGACGTTCGCCGCCGAGGACATCCCCGACGGCGCAACGCAGTTCGCGGCCTGTCCACCGATCCGCGACTCGGACAACCGCGAACTGCTGTGGCAGGGCGTTGCCGATGGGGTGCTGGACATGATCGTGTCCGACCACTCGCCGTGCGCGCCGTCGATGAAGGCCGACGGTGACTTCGGCGCGGCGTTCGGTGGCATCAGCTCGCTGGAGGTCGGCCCGCGCGCCGTATGGACGCAGGCCGCGAGACGCGGATTCGGCCTCGCTGACCTGAGCCGGTGGATGTCCCAAACACCCGCGACCCTCGCCGGTTTCGAGGACAGGGGACGGATCGCCGTCGGGCAGCGGGCTGATCTCTGCGTGTTTGACCCCGATGCCGAACAGACCGTGGACGCCGGATCACTGCGGCACCGGCACGCCGTGACGCCCTACGACGGCGCCGTGCTCCGCGGCGCCGCGCT
Organism: Mycobacterium sp. ACS1612; assembly: GCF_001667505.1. GTDB lineage: Bacteria > Actinomycetota > Actinomycetes > Mycobacteriales > Mycobacteriaceae > Mycobacterium. Next base: position 109,469 of record NZ_LZHZ01000027.1, on the reverse strand, counting down.
GCAGACCTGGCTCGCGGGCCAGCTCATCTACGAAAGGGTGGGCCAGCCGGCGTGAAGATCCTGCTGCTCAACCCCAACACGTCGGACACGATGACAGCCGAGATCGCCGCGGCCGCGGCCGCCGTCGCCGCCGTCGACACCGAGATCGTCACCCGCCATCCGCGCTTCGGCGCCGCGGCGATCGACTCGGCGGCCGAGAGTTATCTGTCCGCGGTCGCAGTGATGGACCTGGTGGCCACCATGCTGGCCGCGGGCGAATTCGATTATCAGGCGGTGATTCTCGCCGGGTTCGGCGAGCACGGCAAGGACGCCTTGCAGGAAATGCTGTCCGTGCCGGTGCTCGACATCGCCGAGGCGGCCGCGCACGTCGCCCATCTGATCGGCAGGCGCTTCTCGGTGGTGACGACGCTGGCCCGATCGATCCCGCCGATCGAGGACAGGTTGAAGCTCGCCGGACTGGATGCGCACTGCGCGTCGGTGCGGGCATGCGGGCTGGGCATCGCAGAGGTGGATGCGGACCCCGCTGCCGCCGTTGCGGCGATCGTCGACGAGGCGGCCAAGGCGATCAGCGAAGACGGCGCGGACGTGGTGTGTCTCGGGTGCGCCGGGATGGCGGGTGTCACGGCGGCGATCACCGCCAAGCTCGGCGTGCCCGCGGTCGACGGGGTGGCTGCGGCGGTGGCATTGGCACAGGCGCTGGCCGGACTCGGACTGAGCACCAGTAAGGTCGGCGCGCACGCGGCCGGGCCGGACAACCCGCGTAGCCACTGGCCGTTGTCGACGGCCCTGGGATTGCCAGGATGAACGTGGATTTGGCCTCGCGTGCCCTCGGCGGCAGCGTCGTCGCCGCCAGCGACGAATCGTTCGGGTTCAAGGAACGGCTGATCGAGCCGACCGAACCCGCTTTCGTACCAGGCACTTTCGATCTGCGCGGTGAAGTGGTCGACGGGTGGGAGACGCGCAGGCACAGCGACGGCGACTGGGTGATCGTGCGTCTCGGCGTCGGGGGACGACTGCGCGCAATCGACGTCGACACCCGGTTCTTCTCAGGCAATCACCCGACCGGATGCCGCATCGAGGCGTGCATCCTGGACACGGTCAGCGATCCCACCGCCGGGGACGTGCGGTGGACCACCGTCGTCGAGCGGGCCGCGCTCAAACCGGATTCGCGCAACCTGTTCGCCGTCGACGACCGACGGCGCTACACACACCTGCGGTTGCACCTGGATTCCGACGGCGGAGTCGCGCGGTTGCGGGCCTTCGGCACCGTGATCCCCGATCCGGCGCTGTGGTCGGACGTCACCGTCGAAGTGTCTGGCCTCGAACAGGGCGGGCGCGTCGAATGGTCCTCTGACAGCTTCTATTCCGACGCGGCATCGCTGATCGCACCGGACCGCCCGCGGACGATGGGTGACGGCTGGGAGACCAGGCGGCGCCGCGATGTCGGCCCCGACACCCACGACGCCGTGATGATCTCGTTCGCGGTGCCCGCCGATCTGCAGCGCATCGAGATCGACACCAGCCGGTTCGTGTTCAACGCCTCACCTGAAGTGTCGGTGCTGGGCAGCACCGCCCAGCCGTGCGGCGAAACCGGGTGGACGCTGGTGCCTTTCGACGTCGAGGTGCTGGCTCGCACCCGCATCGCGGCCGACGCCCGCCAGATCTTCGTCACCGACGCCACCGACATCACGGCGCTGCGCGTGCAGGCGTATCCGGACGGCGGCCTTGCGCGGGTACGCGCGTTCGGCAGACCCACCGGCCGCGGCGTCGAATTGTTGAAGACGATGTGGGAGGACTCAGCGTGACCGTCCTGATGGCGAATTGCAGCGGACTGTGGCGGCGCACCCTGCTGATCGACCGCGACGGGGCGCGTGACACCAGCGCGGGTGTCGCGTGGCTGCAGGGCAGCACCGGGTACGTGGACACCAGGGGTTTCGCCGGCAGGCTCAGTCAGCGCGACGACGTTTTCGAGTGGCAGCGGCTGATCGACGTCGAACCACCAGGCCCGTATCCCGATGCGGGCCGGATGCGTTGGGACAACGACATATTGATCGAAGAGGGAGTGCACGAACCCTACGTCGAACACTGGGTCCGGCAAGACGGCGAAACCACGCCGAATTGGGCGGTGTTCGCGACCGACGCCATCTTGGTGTGCGCCGGTGACATGTTCGGATGGGCGGACCGTCGCGGTGTGGTGCTCGGCGCGGTCGGCGACTCGCAGTGGGCGGCCATGAATCCGCGCATATCAGATGGTGAGCTGGTGGCCAACGGTGTCCGGCGGCACATCGAGGACAGCGAAGGAGATGTGAAGCTATGAGTGGCGCAACGTCATTCACATCGGTGCCGGTGGTCGACATCAGCGGCCTGCGCTCGCAGGACCGAGCCGAGCGCGAACAGGTGGCAGCCGAACTGGGTAAGGCCGCGGCCGAAGTGGGGTTCCTCTACATCAGCGGTGCCGGCGTCGACGACGCGGTGTTCCAGCGCATGCTGACTGCGACCAAGCAGTTCTTCGCGCTTCCGCTCGAGCAGAAGATGCGCTACTACATCGGCCTTTCCAGATGCCACCGCGGCTACGTGCCCCGTGGGGAAGAGGGACTTGGCACCGGCGTTCCGGAGATGAAGGAGGCCTACGACACGGCACTGGATCTGCCCGCGGACGACCCCGACTACCTTGCGGGCAATCCGATGCTGGGCCCGAACACCTGGCCGGATCTCCCCGGCTTCGCCGACGCGGTGACCGCGTACTACCAAGCGGTGCTCGACGTCGGTCACCGGCTGCTGTCGGCGTTCGCGGTGGGGCTTGGCGAAGACCCGGACACGTTCTCGAAGCACGCCACCAAGACGCCGAGCCAGCTGCGGCTCATCCATTACCCCTACAACCCCGACGCCGTCGACGCCGAGGGCATCGGCGCCCACACCGACTACGAGTGCTTCACGCTGCTGCGGCCGACCGCACCCGGCCTCGAGGTGCTCAACGGGGCGGGCGACTGGATCGACGTGCCACCGCTGCCGGACACATTCGTCGTCAACATCGGCGACATGCTGGAACTGTGGACCAACGGCGCCTATGTGGCCACCAGCCACCGGGTCCGCAAGGTGAAGGAGGAACGCTATTCGTTCCCGCTGTTCTTCAATGTCGACTACCACACCGAGGTGAAGCCCCTGCCGCAGTTCGCCTCGCGGGAAGGCAAGCAGCGACCCGCGCTGCGCGCGGGCGAGCACCTGTTCGCGCAGACCGCGCAGACGTTCGCCTATCTGCGCAACCGGGTCGAGTCGGGTGAGCTGATACTGCCCGATGGTTCACTGGCCGTCGGACAGTTTGGCCAAGAAGCGCTGCAGAAGCGGGCCTGACCTTCGGTAGGTTCGCCCATGTGGCTGAGCTGACGAACCGCCAGATCCTGTTGCGCCGCCGCCCGAATGGGCTGGTGGCACCCGACGACACAGAACTGGTCACCCGGCCCGCGCCCGAACCCGGCGACGGCGAAGCGTTGGTGCGCACCACCTATGTCGGGATCGACGCCGCGGCACGCACCTGGCTCGACGGTCAACCGGGCTACCTGCCCGCGCTGCAGCTGGGCGACGTCATCAGGGCTGCAGGCATCGGTGAGGTGGTGGCGACCCGGTGTGACGCCTACGCCGTCGGCGACGTCGTCACCACCTTGACCGGATTCCAGGAGTACGTGCTCGTCCGCGATGACATCTTCACCACACCGATCCCCGGTGAGACGGATCAACTCGCGATCATGAGTGTCTACGGACCGACGGGCGCGACCGCCTACTTCGGGATGACCGACATCGGCAAGCCGCAGGCAGGCGAGACCGTCGTGGTCTCCGCCGCGGCCGGCGCCACCGGGTCGGTGGCGGGACAGATCGCCAAGATCGCTGGCGCGCGGGTGGTCGGCATCGCAGGCGGGCCGCACAAGTGCAATGCGGTGGTCGAGGATTTCGGCTTCGACGCCTGCATCGACTACAAAGCCGACGACCTTCGCGCCGCCCTCAAAGAGCACTGCCCTAAGGGCGTGAACGTCTACTTCGACAACGTCGGCGGCCCGATTCTGGACGCGGTACTGGGCAGGCTGGCGCCGAAGGCACGTGTGGTGCTCTGCGGCGTCATCTCCAGCTACCTCAGCGGGGAGCACCCGGGTCCTGCCAACTACGTCAACCTGTTGTCGAAGACGGCGACGATGCAGGGCTTCAACGCGCTCGACCAGTGGGGCCGCTTCGACGAGGCGTTCGCGTCGCTGCGCCAATGGGAGGCCGAGGGTCGGCTCGTGCACCGGCAGACCATCTTCGACGGCATCGAGTCGTGCGTCGACGCGCTGAACGGGTTGTTCACCGGCGCCAACATCGGCAAGACGTTGGTCAAACTCAGCGAACCCACCGCGGCCTGATGCCGAAACTGAGTGCGGGAATACTGCTGTACCGCATCACCGACGCGGGTGTCGAGGTGCTGATCGGCCATCCGGGTGGCCCGTTCTGGGCACGCAAAGACGAAGGCGCCTGGTCGATTCCGAAGGGGGAGTATGTCGAGGGCGAGGACCCGTGGACGGTTGCCCAACGCGAGTTCGAAGAGGAACTCGGTAAGAAGCCGCCCGACGGCCCCCGCATCGAGTTCGCACCGATCAAGCAGCCCAGCGGGAAGATGATCACCGCATTCGCCGTCCGTGGCGACCTCGACCTGGAAGGCACGTTCAGCAACACCTTCGACCTCGAGTGGCCGAAGGGGTCCGGCAAGATTCGGCAATTCCCCGAAATCGACCGTGTGGGCTGGTTTTCCGTCCCGGAAGCGGCCACCAGACTGTTGAAGGGTCAGCGGCCGCTGCTCGACCGGCTCACGGCCGCCCTCGAAGACGGCGAACAGGGCGAGTTTCGATCGCGTTGATGCTCAGCGCGCGTCCATGGATGCGCCACCCGGCGCGGGTGCGCATGTACTCGTCGTCGTAGCGCAGATGCCACACCACGTCGCTGATCTGGTCGGCGTCGGCGGTCCAGTGGTGCGCGATGCAGGTGATCCGACCCAGCGCGTAATTCGAGTCGTCGCCGGGTGCATACACCTCGCCGACGATCGCGTGTTCCGTGCGGGTGACCGAGGCCAGCGCCCGCATCGCGGCGCGTACGCCGTCATGGCCATGCTGGCGTCGCACCGGGTCCAACGACCGGGGCGGATCGGGTAAGCGTAATTCCGCTGTGGCGGTGAACAACTCGACGACGTCATCGAATCGCCGGTCGTCGACGGCGGACGCGTACAGGTGCACCAGGTCGGTCAGCGCCAGCCGGTCCGATGCGTCGAGGTTCATGGGACTCGACGACCATTGCCGCGCCGGATGTCCTCCCAGCAACTGAACCGCGTCTTGCCGGTCTGCTGCATGCACATGCGGATCGGTGACTCGTCTTCGGTGGGTAACGGCGTATCGTTAGGCTTAGTTGTCACCGTTGAGCTTTCGACGTTCCCGGGCTGCGGCGACCATACCGAGGTTCCGCTGGGTTGCACCGCTGATGTCGTTCACCCAGCGGGCGATCCCGAAGTCGGCCAACAGAATCCGCTGATCGCTCGACTTCGGGTGGGACAGCAAGATGTTGACGGGTTTGCCGTCGCGGTGCAGCAGGCCGCGCTCGTGCGCGTAGTCGCGCGCTTCGGCGACGGCAGTCACGATCCTGGCAACCCCGGCTTTGGACATCCCGGCGGGGTGGCGCTCCAGCGAGATCCACAGTTGGCCGTCGGCTTCGCCACGATCGTGCACACCGACGATTGAGCGCATCGCGGCGCGGCAGTCGCGGATGTTGGGCGAGGTAGACCTCGCCCATGCCGCCCGAGCCGAGCAACCGCACGATGGAGTAGCCGGCGAACGTCGCACCCTCGGCCAGCGGCATGGGCGAATAGTACAGAGGCGACTACAAATTCAGGGTCAAATGCGACCCCTCGGCGGCCCGCGATATGCAGATCAGCATCATGCCTGCGGACCGCTCCGAATCGGTGAGCAGGGTGTCGCGGTGATCGACGACGCCGTCCAGCACCGTTGTCCGGCAGGTGCCGCAGAAGCCCTGCCTGCAGGAGTACGGCGCGTGCACCTTCGCCCGGTTCAGCGCCGACAGCAGCGTCTCGCCGGCGCCGACGTGCACCGTCTCACCCGTCGAGGCAAGCGAGACGGTGAACTCCCTGCCGTCGACGACCGGCGGCGCGGCGAACCGTTCGAAGTGCAACTCCACGTCGTCACGGCCGACCAGGGCGGAGCGGATCGCGGTGAGCATCGGCGCTGGCCCGCATGCGTAGACGGCGGTGCCGTGCGGGCAGTCGCCCAGCAGATCGTCGGCGGTGGGCAGCCCGTCGACGTCATCGGTGCGGATCGTCACCCGCCCGCCGAACCGTTGGATCTCGTCGGCGAAGGGCAGACTGTCGCGGCTGCGACCGGCGTAGACCATGGACCAGTCGACGCCGAGACGCTGCGCCAGGCCGAGCATCGGCAGGATCGGTGTGATGCCGATAACGGATTCTGCGCGCAGGCGACCCGAAGCCGGGCACGGTGAGCGGAAACGCGTTGCGCGGGCCGTGCGTCGTGACCGTCGCGCCGACGGTCAGTTCATGCATTTCGATCGAGCCGCCACCGCCGTCGGCTATCCGACGCACGGCGATGCGGTAGGCGCCGCGGCGCCCGGGGTCGCCGCACAGTGAATACTGCCGCACCAGCCCACTTGGCAGGTGAATGTCGAGGTGCGAGCCGGGATGCCACCGGGGCAGGTCCGCACCGACGAGGGTCAGCGCGACGACGTCCTGATCGCGGGCGACGACCTGGCGCTCGGCGACCGTCAACGCGATGGTGCGGTCGGTCTCACCGGGAAGCGTCATTCGCCGGGTGGCGCGGGCGAGCGCCTCCATCCCGGTGATCACCGCGTCGGCGGCGCCGATCATCAGGGAACGGCGCTTGCGGTTCAGCGGGTTCGGCGGCAGTTGCCGGTAGCGCTCGCGAAGGCCCATCAAAGGTGCGCGGCGCGGGCGGGGGGGGAGGTGGCCAGATACGCGACGGCCTGGGCGGTGGAGCCCATCTGTCCGGGTGAGTATCCGGGCCGAAAATAGGTCAGCGTGTTGACGCCGAACAGCGTCCGGAAGTGGGGCAGCAACCCGAGTTTCGAGTCGCGCATGCGCATTCGCTGCATCTGCCACCATCCGATGTCGAGATCCGGATCGGTTTTGAGCAGATACCACGTGCCGCGCTGGAAGAACGCGAACATCGCCGTCGCCGCGACGCCCATGGCCCTGATCCGATCGGGATAGCTGTCGTGGAAGTACACCGCGACGTCGTGCGCCACGTTTCGGTGCTCGACCTCTTCGCTGCCGTGCCACCGGAACAGGTCGACCATCGTGGGATGCGCGCCGTGCTCGTCCCAGGTGGAGTTGAGCGCGAAGTCGCCGAGCACCGCCGTGTAGTGTTCGATCGCCGCGATCAGCCACAGCCGTTCACACAGGTTGTTGAGCCGCTGGGTGGCGTCGGCGGAAGTCGTTGGCGCCAAAGTGTTTTCGAACATGTGGTCGACGAGCGCGAGTATCGGCGCCGGGTCCGCTCCGTTGCCGACGAGGAACTGTTTGATGACCTCGTCGTGGGCCGCCGCGTGCATGGCCTCCTGTCCGATGAAGCCACGCATGTCGTCGGCGAGGCGGGGATCCTTCACAAATGGCAGCGCCTCGTTGAACGACTTGACGAACCAGTGTTCGGCAGGCGGAAGCACGACGTTGAACAGGTTGATCATGGTGGACGCGACGGGGTGGCCGGGAATCCACTCGAGCGGGATCCCGCTGAGGTCGAAAGCCACCTTGCGCGCCTGAATCTGAACCGGGCCCGGATCGATTTCCTCGGCGAAACGATGCGGTCGCAGCATGCCGGGGAGTTTAGCGAAGTATGTGGGAACGCGGGTAGCAGGTAGCGTGGCGATCCGCCCTAATGGGTATAGGTCTGCGACATGGCGGGGCTGAGTGATGTTCTCGAATGGGCCAAGGGACAGGTCTCGTCCCGGGTGCCGAAGGCGGACCTGGACCAGCGCGACCCGGACTACATCCGGGAGCAGTTGCCCGGCCTCTGGCTGCTGGCGTCGCTGTATTTCCGCGCGGACGTCCGCGGCCTGGACCGCATTCCGCGCGAGGGACCGATTTTGCTGGTCGGCAATCACAGCGGAGGCAACCTGCCGCCCGACACCTTCGTGTTCACGCTGGCGTTCTGCTCGTACTTCGGGGTTGAGCGACCCTTCTACCAACTCGCACACAATCTGGTGGTGTCGATGCCGGGACTTGGCTCACTGCGCAAGTTCGGCACCGTGGCCGCCAACCACGAAAACGCCCGAGTGGCACTGGAATCCGGCGCCGCACTGTTGGTCTATCCGGGCGGTGACTACGAGGTGTTCCGGCCGTCGTGGGAGCGCCACCGGGTCGACTTCGGCGGTCGTAAGGGCTACGTGAAACTCGCGAGGGAGGCCGGGGTGCCGATCGTGCCGGTCGCCTCGGTCGGCGGTCAGGAAGCGGCCCTGTTCGTCGACCGCGGGCAGTGGCTCGCCAAGCTACTGATGGTCGACAAATTGGCGCGGCTCAAGAGCGTGCCCATCCTACTGGCGCCGCCGTGGGGGCTGACCGTCAGCGATATGGTGCCGCGGCTTCCGCTGCCGACGAAGATCGCGATCGAGGTGCAGGAGCCCATCGATGTCGATGGTGACGACGAGATGGTGGACAAGCAGGTGTTGGAGAGTCTGCAGGCCGGTGTGGACAGGCTGGCGGCGGCGCGTCGATTCCCGGTGATCGGCTGATGGCTGCTTGCGCGAAGAAGAGAGTGCACTGATGAGGGTCCAGAGGCGCTGCGTCATCGACGTCGACCCCGACACCGTGTGGAAGGTGGTCAGCGACCCCGACTGCTATCCGCGGTTCATGGCCAGCCTCGAGCGCTGGGAACAGGTGACCGAGGGGCCCGCGAAGAAGGGCGCCCGCTACACCGTGCACTGGAAGATCGGCTCGGTGCCGATCGGTGGAGTGGTCGAGGTGTCCGAGTTCGACCCGTCCCACGACCTGGCGTGGATCGCCGTGTCAGGCGTGTCGCTGCGCGGCCGGTTTCGCATCCGCGACCACGGCGACGGGCGCACCAAAGTGATCTTCCGGCTGTCCTACGAGTCGGCGGGCAACCTGCTCGGCCTGATCGCCGACCGTGTCGCCGCGCGGCAGGTCGGCCGCAACATGTCGGTGACGTTGAAGAACCTCAAGCAGCTGGTGGAGACCTAGCCTGGCGGCGGTGTCCCGGCGCCCGGCGCACCCTGAATCGGCACCACGGGGGTCGGGGTGACGGTGGTGACACCGTTGGCGCCGACGGTCGGGCCACCCGAGGGCCCCATCGACGCGAGTTCATCGGCGGCCTTCTGGCTGCAGTCCAGCATCAGCAGCATCCGGCCGCCGCCCGTGATCTTCTGCTGGTCGACCAGACACTGCGCCTGCGGCAGCACACTGCCGAACGACCCGCCAAAGTACGCCTTCACACCCTGACTCTTCAGGATCTGCAATGCCTTGTTGTACGGCTCGCCCACCACGTTGAACGAACTCATGTCCGGTCCCGGTTGCGAGAGCGCGACACCGGCGCCGATCAATGCCACCGAGCCGGCGGCGACAAGGCCACCGCTGAGCGCAACGATCTTCTTCACGTGATCTCTCCCTATGTCGGTGCCGTGCGAACATATCGCAGCGGTGACAAAAGTGAAACCGCTGGCAAGCGGCCGAGCGTTACACCGGCGGGTGTACGATCTGCTTCATCGCGTCCCCGAGCGTGGCCGCCCTGGCGTCGGCGAACACGTCCTCGAGGAGGAGTTTGCGGCCGTCGGGCCCGGTCAGCGGGACCCGCCAGTTCGGATATTCGTCGGTGGTGCCGGGTTGATTCTGAGTGCGCAGGTCACCGACGGCGTCCGCGAGCGACAACGCCAGCAGCTTGGACGGTGTCCGGCCCAGATACCGGTACAGCGCCAGCACCACCTCGTCGGTGCCGCTGGTCTCGCCGAGCAACCCGACGCGGCGCAGCTCAGCCAGCCACGCGGCCTGTTGAGCCTGGTCGGCGGCCAACTCCTCGCTGGCCGGACGGGTCAGCAGGCCGAGCTCTTCGCGTAGTCGCACGTGCTCCCCGGCCAGGTAGCCGGCGGTCGGCGGCAGATCGTGCGTCGTCACCGCCGACAGGCAGTATTCGCGCCACCTCTCCGCCGGCAGTGGTCCGCCGTCCCCGTCGCGGTCGGCTTCGAACCACAGGATCGAGGTCCCGAACAGCCCGCGTTCACGCAGGTAGTCGCGCACCCACGGCTCGACCGTGCCGAGATCCTCGCCGACCACCACCGCGCCGGCGCGGTGCGCCTCTAGCGCGACGATGCCGATCATCGCCTCGTGGTCGTAGCGCACATAGGTGCCGTCGGTCGGCGGAGCGCCTTTCGGGATCCACCACAACCGGAACAGCCCGATGATGTGGTCGATGCGTACGCCACCCGCGTGCCGAAGCACCGCGTTGACCAGGGCGCGGAACGGCTCGTAGGACTGTCTCACCAGCTGGTCGGGCCGCCACGGCGGCTGAGACCAGTCCTGGCCGAGTTGGTTGAACTCATCCGGCGGCGCGCCGGCCGTGACGCCGAGCGCCAGCACATCCTGCAGGGCCCACGCGTCGGCGCCGTTGGGGTCCACCCCGACGGCGAGATCGTGCATGATGCCGAGTTCCATCCCGGCCTGGACGGCGGTGGCCTGCGCGGCGGTCAGTTGGTCGTCGAGTTGCCATTGCAGCCATCGGTGGAAGTCGACGGCCTCGGCATGGTCGGCGACGAAGTCGGCCACCGCCGGTGCGGCCGGATGCTGGAGTTCCTCCGGCCACTGATGCCAGTCGTTGCCGTACTTCTCGGCCAGCGCACACCAGGTCGCGAAGTCGTCGAGGCTGCCGCCTTCACGTCGGCGATACGCGGCGTACGCCAGTTCGCGTCCCGCCGACCGTTCGACTCGGTACACGCTTGCGAGTGCGGAGCGCTTGGCCTTCCACGCGGCGTCCCGGTCGATGAGTTTGGATTTCTTGGCCCGTGCCTGCGCCTCGGCGCGCGCCCTGCGGGCGCTGCCGCGCTGCCGCACATAGGCGAATTCATCGATGGCCTCCACCCGTAGATACAGCGGGTTGACGAACCGGCGCGACGTCGGCAGGTACGGCGACGGCTCCATCGGCGGGGTGGGCGCCGCGGCATGCAGCGGGTTGACCAGAACGAAGCCTGCGCCGTGCCGCGACGCCGACCACACCGCTAGGTCGGTCAGATCGGTCAAATCGCCGATGCCCCAAGACCTTTGCGAGCGCACGCTGTACAGCTGGGTGGCCAGCCCCCACGCCCGCCGCGGACCCAGCCTGGCGGGTAGTTCGAGTGAGGCGGGGGAGACGATGACCAGGGTGCTGACGTCGGACGCGCCGACCTGCAGGTGCAGCTGGTGGTAGCCGAGCGGCAGGTCGGCGGGCAGCTCGAAGGTGGCCTCACCGACCAGTCTGCCGTCCAGATCGTAAGGGGCCCTGTTGTTTTCGAGTTGACGCAGCCGGGTCCGCACACTGCCGTCCTCGAGTCGCAGCCACAGCCGGGCCGGGTCACCGTGGGTGACGTGCACCCAGAACGGCGACGCCACCCCTGAGCGGCCGATGATCGTCGGCGGTAGGGACTGCGCCCAGTAGTCGCGGTCGTGAGCAGTCAATGCGGCGGCGCGCTCGGCTTCGGTCGCGGCGGGAACGCCGAGGGCGTCGAGCACCGCGATCAGTGTCGAGTCGGCAACCACCGACTGCTTACCGGTCCAGTCCTGGTATTCGGTGGACACGCCGTAGCGGTGCGCCAGTTCAACCAGCGAGGCGGGCGGCTGGAACATGCCTACATCCTGCCCGGTGTCAGTCGACATCGCGCATCAACAAATCGTCCCAGGTATCCCGTCGCACCACGAGCCGGGCATACCCGTTGTGCGCGAAGATAACCGGGACGCGGCGAGCGCCGTTGTACTGATTCGACATCGTGTAGCAGTACGCGCCGGTGACCGGTACGGCAAGCAGGTCACCGACGGCAGGCTCGCGCAGCGGCACGCCGTCGACGAGCTGATCGCCGGATTCGCAGTGCCGCCCGACCACGCTGACCACCTCGCCTCCGCCGACCCTGTCGACGATCGTCGCCTCGAAGCGCTGTCCGGTGAGCGAGACTTCGAGGTTGTCGCCCATGCCGCCGTCCACCGCCACGTGGGTGACGACGCCGCGCTTGATCGTGGTGATCCGGTAGACCGTGCACGCGCTGGTGGCGACCATGCTGCGGCCGGGCTCGACGATGATGCGCGCGCCCGTCGGAAGCAGGGCCTTGGCCTGGCCGATCATCGCGTCGGCGTAGTCGTCGAGGGTGGGTGGGTGCTCGTCGTAGGTGTACCGGACCCCGAGTCCGCCGCCGAGGTCGTAGACATCGAACGTGCCGAGCGCCGCGATCGGCGCGACCGCCTGAGCAAGTTGGTCGACGTCGAGCAGTTGCGAGCCGACGTGGGTGTGCACGCCGTCGAGGCGCAACTTGGCGCTGCGTTCGATCCGCATGATCGCGTCGCGCGCGTCGGCGGGCAGCAAGCCGAACTTCGATCCGGCGTGTCCTGTCGCCTGCGAGGCGTGGGTGGCGGCCTCGACACCCGGGATGACCCGGACCAGGCACGGCTGTGGACGGCCGACTGCCACGATGCGTTCGAGCCTGTCGATGTCGTCGAAGTTGTCGACCACGACCAGGCCGACGCCGTGTTGGACCGCCAGCGTCAGTTCCTCGTCGCTCTTGGCGTTGCCGTGCAGCACCAGCCTGCCCGGATCTGCGCCCGCCTTGAGGGCGGTCAAGATCTCGCCGCCGCCGGCCACGTCGAGATGTAGCCCCTCTTCGACCATCACCCGCTGAACGGCGGTGCAGGGGAACGACTTTGACGCGAAAGCCACATCCGAGCGCGACCACCGGCCACGGAACGCTGCCAGGTAGTCGCGGGCCCGCTGCCGCAGGGCGTCCTCCGAAACGACGATGGCCGGCGTGCCGAACTGCTCGACGACCTCGTCGAGTCGACAACCTCCGACGGTGAGGGTGCCGTCGTCGGCCACGGCGGTTCCCGGCGGAAACAGACCGACAAGCTCGGCTCTGGTCGTCATCGGTAGAGCCTCCCACCAGACCGGCACGAAATTCTCTGCTATCCTCTGTCTGTAATGATCCCTACAGAAGCGCGTCAGACGAAAAAGCAGCTCCAGGGTCAGCAGTCCCGCGAGCTGATCCTCGATGCCACCGAGCGGTTGATGGCCACCCGCGGGTATGCCGCGACGTCGATCAACGACATCCGCAAGGCGTGTGGTTTGCCGCCGAGTTCGATCTACTGGCATTTCGGCTCGAAACAAGGCGTGCTCGCCGCGGTGATGCAACGCGGCGCCGACCGATTCTTCGCGGCGATCCCGACGACCGAGGATGTGCAAGCGCAGTTAGCGGTGGTGTCCACGCTGCAAGCCGAGCACCCCGATTTCCTGCGGCTCTTCTACATGCTGTCCCTCGAGCGCGACAACGATCCCGCCGTCGCGGCGGTGATCCGTCAGGTCCGCGACACCGCGATCGGCCAGTTCCGCGACGCGATCACCCAACTGCTCCCTGCGGGCGTACCGCGGTCCAAGGCCGATCGGGTGGTCGCCGAACTGACGACGGTGGCGGTCGCGCTCTCAGACGGCATCTATTTCGCCGAGCACCTCGAACCCGACGGCACCGATGTCGCACGGATGTACCGCCGGCTGGTCCAGGCCGTGTCGGCACTCGTTCCGATTCTGTTGGAGGAGAAATGAATACGAAGGCAGCGATCATCACCGGAGCCAGCTCGGGACTCGGCCTGGAATGCGCGCGCGCGTTGCTGCGCAGTGACCCGTCGTGGCACGTCGTGCTACCGGTCCGCGACATCGGCCGTGGCAACGCGGCCGTCGACGAACTGGGGGACCCGGCTCGGTGCACGGTGATGCCCATGGACCTCGCGTCGTTGGCATCGGTGCGTGCGTTCACTGAGGCGTTCCACGCGGCGGGTCTGCCGCCGCTGCATGCGATCGTGTGCAACGCCGGTGTCCAGGTGGTGTCGGGCACGGAGTACACGCAAGACGGCGTCGAGATGACGTTCGGCGTCAACCATCTCGGGCATTTCGCGTTGGTGCAGGGGCTTCTCGCGGAACTGACGCTGCCGGCCCGAATCCTGGTGGTCAGCAGCGGAACTCACGACCCGGCCAAATTCACCGGCATGCCCGATCCCCGATACACCTCCGCCGCCGGCCTCGCACACCCCGACGAATCGGAGCCCGCCGACGGCCGTCGCCGCTACACCACGTCGAAGCTGTGCAACGTGTTGTTCACCTACGAACTCGACCGCAGGCTCGGCGGTGGTGTGACGGTGAACGCGTTCGACCCCGGCCTGATGCCGGGCTCCGGGCTGGCCCGTGACTACTCGCCGCTGGGGCGGTTCGCGTGGCGCTATCTGTTCCCCGCACTGCGGGTGTTGCCGAACGTGAACAGCACGCGAGCCTCGGGGCGCCGTCTGGCGGCCCTCGTCAACGACGCCCGCTTCGACGGCGTCAGCGGCAGGTACTTCGAGGGACGACGGCCGATCAAGTCGTCGGAGGAGTCGTATGACCGCGACAAGGCGTGCGATCTGTTCCAGACCAGCGACGCGCTGCTGACCCACGCGTGCAAGTAATGTCGACTCAGTGACGCTGGACCAGAGAGCCCGGGTCGCGGTCGCGGCCCTGTTCCTGACCAACGGAGCGATCTTCGCCAATCTGCTGCCGCGCTATCCCGAGATCAAATCCGACCTGCACCTGTCCAACGCCGTCTACGGCGCCTCGATCGCCGCGTTCTCGGCCGGCGCGCTGGTGGCGGGGTTGGCGGCCGGTGCACTGATTCGCCGGTTCCACTCCTCGCGGGTCGCGGTGATCGCCACGGTGATTCTCGCGACGTTCGTCGTCGTTGCCGGCCTGGCCAACGCACCGCTGCTGTTCGCGGCCGCGTTGTTCGTCGCGGGCGCGTCGGACTCGATCACCGACGTAGCGCAGAACGCGCACGCACTTCGGGTGCAGCGCAATTACGGCCGCTCGATCATCAACTCTTTTCACGCCGTGTGGGCGGTCGGCGCCATCCTCGGTGGCCTGATGGGCGCGGGCGCGATCGCGATCCACATGCCGAGGGCGACGCATCTGTTGATCGCGGCAGTGGTGTTCAGCGTGGTGGTCCTGGTCGCGTATCCGTACCTGTTGCGTGGCGCGGACCACGACGACCACCCGGCCGCACACTCGGCAGGCGGGAACGCCGGCTTGGCGGTGTACGCGACGCTGCTCGCCCTGGTGCTGATCGCCATCGCGGGCGCGACGGTCGAGGACGCCGGAAGTAGTTGGGCCACACTGTATTTGCGCGACAGTTTGGGCGCACCGGGAGCGCTTGCGGTATTCGGTTACGTCGCGCTGGTCGGCTTCATGTTCCTCGGCAGGCTGATCGGCGACCGCTTGGTGGACCGCTACGGCGAGCGTCTCGTGGTGCGGGCGGGCGGGTTGATCGCCGCCGTCGGGATGGGCGCCGCGCTCGCGTTTCCCACCGTGCCAGGAACCATCGCGGGCTTCGCCGCCGCGGGCTTCGGCGTCGCGACGCTGATACCGGCGGCCATGCACGGCGCCGACCAACTGCCGGGCATGCGTCCCGGCAGCGGGTTGACGGTGGTGACGTGGCTGATGCGGATCGGCTTCTTCGGTGCCCCGTTGCTCGTCGGCGTGGTCGCCGACGCCACCAGCCTGCGCGTCGGCCTGCTTTCCGTGCCGATCGCGGGTATCACCGTGGTGGCGCTGGCAGGCGCGCTCAATGCACGGCGCCTGCCATCTCGATCGTGAGCACCCCCGCCACGATCAGCGCAATGCCTGCCACCATCACCCAGGTGAGCGGTTCCCCGAACAGGTAGCGGGCGATCACCGCGACCAGAGCCACCCCGCATGCGGTCCACACGCCGTAGGCGATCCCCACGGGCATGCCCAGCGACAACGTCAACCACAGCAGATAGAACGAGGCGAGGTAACCGACCGTCACGGGCACGATCCACGCCCTCTTGCGGAAGCCGTCGGAAGCGCGCAGCGACAGCGTGGCGAACACCTCGACCAGGATCGCGGCGCCGAGCGTCCACCACATCACGACTGGTCCGCAGGACGCGAACCGAACTCGACCAACAGCACGCCGCCGATGATCAGTACGATGCCCGCCGCGATCGGCCAGGTGAACGGATCGCCGAAGATGGTCGCCGCGAGCACCGCCGTGGCGGCGGTGCCGCACGCGCCCCAGATGCCGTACGCGACCCCGACCGGCATGCCCGCCCTCAACACCGCCGTCAGCAGGATGAAGGAGCCGATGTATCCGGCACCGACCAGCACCAACCACGCCGAATGATCTTGAGACGCCCGCAGAGCCAGGGTGGCCGCGACCTCGACCGCAATCGCCGCGATCAGCAGCACCCACTTTTGCACCAGGCCAACCTAGCTCAGCGTCTGTGCGCCTCGACACGTGACGGGAATCTCCCGGTTAGCTGTGCTATCGATGGGTAGCCTCGGAGTATGAGCAGCGTTGTCGATACCGCACACGGCCCTGTCCGTGGCGTAGACGACGGCGTCGTCACATCGTGGAAAGGGGTTCGCTACGCCGCCCCGCCGGTCGGCGATCTGCGGTGGCGTGCGCCGCAGCCGCCGAAGCCGTGGACAGAGGCGGCCGATGGCGGCATCCTCGGTCCCGTCTGTCCGCAGCCGGTCGATCCGAGGATCCCGATCGATCTCGGCGCCCCGCAGGGCGACGACTGTCTCACGCTGAACATCTGGGCGTCGTCGAAGACTACAGGCGGCGACCGCAAGCCGGTGCTGGTGTGGATCCACGGCGGCGCCTATGTCCTGGGTTCTGCCAATCAGCCGCTGTACGACGGCCGCGTTCTCGCCGCGGGCGGCGACGTCGTCGTCGTCACGGTGAACTACCGCCTCGGCGCGTTCGGGTTTCTGGACCTGTCGTCGTTCAGCACTCCGCGCCGCGAATTCGAAAGCAACATCGGCCTGCGTGACGTGCTGGCGGCGCTGCACTGGGTGCGCGACAACATCGCCGCGTTTGGCGGCGACCCCGACCGCGTCACGGTGTTCGGTGAATCGGCGGGCGCGGGAATCATCACCACGCTGCTGACCAGCCCGGCCGCCGCAGGACTTTTCGCAGGCGCGATCGCGCAGAGTTCACCGGCGACGTCGCTGTACGACCCGAGCCGAGCCCGCCGGGTCGCCGAGCAGTTCGTCGCGGCACTCGGCTTGCGGCCCAACGAGATCGACCGGCTCACTGACGCGCCGAACGAAGCACTGGTGGCCGCGTCTCGCACGCTGTTCAACGATGTGCCGGTGCAGAGTCCCGGCACGTTGGCCTTCGCGCCGATCGTCGACGGCGATCTGGTGCCCGACCATCCCGTGAAGTTGGCCCGTCAGGGCCGGTCGCATCCGGTCCCGCTGATCATCGGCACCAACAAACACGAGGCGGCGCTGTTCCGCTGGATGAAGTCCCCGCTGATGCCGATCACCCCGGAGGCCATCAACGCGATGTTCACGCAGATCGCCTCGGAGCAGCCGAATCTGGTGCTGCCCACCGACGAGCAGATCGAGGCGGCGTATCCGGGCCTGAAGGGCAAGGCCCGCGGCATGGGCGTGGCGCGCGACATCGGTTTCCGGATGCCGACGGTCTGGCTGGCCGAGGGGCACAGCGCTGTGGCGCCGGTGTATTTGTACCGATTCGATTGGGCTACACCGATGTTGCGGTTGCTGCGACTGTCGGGTGCGCACGCCACCGAACTGCCCTTCGTGTGGGGCAACCTGATCGCGGGCCCCAAGGATCCGACCTTCCGGCTCGGCGGCATGAAGACGGGCAAGGCGGTGTCGGCCCGCATCCGGGCCCGCTGGTGCAACTTCGCGACGCACGCCAAGCCCATCGGGCTCGACGGCGAACCGGAATGGCTGCCGTACGTCGAGGCCGACCGCGCCTGCCTGCTGATCGACCGGCAGGACTCCATCGTCAACGACATCGACCTGCACCTCCGGTCGGCGTGGGGCAGTGAGGTGCTCAGCTTCCGCTAGCGGCGCGCCAGCTAAACTCGTCGCGGAGGTGTCGTCGTGGACTTGGCAAACGCATTCTCGGATGTGCTGCCGCCGCTGATGCACGACCCCGTGATGTATGCGGTGCCGTTTTTCCTGCTGATGCTGATCATCGAGTGGACCGCGGCGGGCAAGCTCGCGCACACCGAGGGAGAGCGTGCACCGTCGGGCGCGTATTACCGACCCGACGCGTTCGCCAGCATCTGGATGGGGCTGGTGTCGGTCGCGACCAGCGGAGTGCTCAATGCGATTGCGCTGCTGGGATACGCGGCCTTATACGCGTACGTCGCACCGTGGCACCTCCCCGCGACGCAGTGGTACACCTGGGTGATCGCGATCGTGGGGGTCGACTTCCTCTACTACTGGTATCACCGGATGGCGCACCGCGTTCGCATCTTCTGGGCCACCCACCAGGCGCACCATTCGAGCCAGTACTTCAACTTCGCCACCGCGTTGCGGCAGAAGTGGAACATCAGCGGCGACGTGTTCCTACGAGCGTTGTTGCCGCTCTTCGGCGTTCCGCCGTGGCTGGTGTTCCTGTCCTTCTCGATCAACTTGGTCTACCAGTTCTGGATTCACACCGAACGCATCGGCAAACTATGGCGGCCAATCGAATTCATCTTCAACACGCCGTCCCACCACAGGGTGCACCACGGCATGGATCAGCAGTACCTTGACCGCAACTACGGCGGCATCCTGATCCTGTTCGACCGGCTGTTCGGCAGCTTCCAGGCCGAGACCAGCAGGCCGCGTTACGGCCTGACCAAACAGGTGAACACCTTCAACATCTGGAGACTGCAGACTTTCGAGTACGTGGCCATCGCCCGTGATGTGCGCGGCGCCGCACGGTGGCGCGATCGACTCGGCTACATCTTCGGGCCGCCGGGATGGCAGCCTGTCCGCGCCGACGAATCGGCCAAAGTTCGCACCTAAAGGCGCACGCAACGGGGAATCATGAACTCATGGATGTCAGAGAGGTTCTGCTGCCCGGCGTCGGCCTGCGATACGAGTTCGAGAATCGGGACGGCGACCGCCTCGGCGTGGTAGCCAGGCGCACCGGGGATTTCGAGGTCGTCGTCTACCCGAAGGACGATCCGGACCAAGCGCAGGAAGTCTTCCGGCTCACCGACGAAGAGGCCGAGGCGCTGGCGCAGATCCTCGGCGCCCCGCGCATCGCCGAACGTTTCGCCGACCTGACCCGGGAAGTGCCCGGCCTCAACGCCGGACAGGTGACAATCCGGCCCGGCAGCCCATTCGTGGACCGGCCCCTCGGCGACACCAGGGCACGCACCCGCACCGGCGCATCGATCGTCGCGATCGTGCGCGACGAGGAGATCCTCGCTTCGCCAGGCCCCGCCGAAATCCTGCGGGCCAACGACGTTTTGGTGGTGATCGGCACCGAAGACGGCATCCGCGGAGTCGAAGCGATCGTCGTCTCGGGCTGAGCGATGGAGGTATCGGCGACGCTGCTGCTCGAGCTCGGCGTCATCCTCACCGCGCTCACCATCCTGGGCTCCGTTGCTCGCCGATACGCTTTATCACCCATCCCGCTGTATCTGGTGGCCGGTCTCGCGCTCGGGGAGGGCGGCATCGCGCCCATCCCGGCCGCCACCGGGTTCGTCAACACCGGGGCATCCATCGGGGTCGTCCTGCTGCTACTCACCCTCGGTCTGGAGTTCACGATCGGGGAGTTCGCAAGCAGTCTGCGCCGTCATATGTCTTCGGCTTGGGTGGACGTCGTGCTCAACGCGGCGCCGGGCGCGATCGCGGGCTGGTTGCTGGGCCTGGGCGGGGTAGGGATTCTGGCGTTGGCGGGTATCACCTACATCTCGTCGTCGGGAGTGATCGCGCGGCTGCTGTCCGACCTGCGCCGGCTGGGCAATAGGGAGACCCCGGCCGTGTTGTCGGTGCTGGTGCTCGAGGACTTCGCGATGGCCGCCTATCTGCCGCTGCTGGCGGTGTTGGCCGCGGGCGGCACGTGGCTGGAGGCCCTGTTGGGCATGGCGATCGCCGTCGCGGCGCTCAGCGTGGCCTTCGTGGCGTCGTACCGCTGGGGCCATCACGTGGGCCGGATCGTGGCGCATCCGGACAACGAGCAGTTGCTGCTGCGCATCCTCGGTCTGACGTTGATCGTCGCGGCGCTGGCCGAATTCGTGCACGCCTCCGCGGCAGTCGGAGCGTTTCTCGTGGGCCTGACACTGACCGGCGAATCGGCGCATCGGGCGCGTACCGTGCTCAGCCCGCTGCGTGACCTGTTCGCGGCGATCTTCTTCCTGTCGATCGGCATTTCCGTCGATCCAGCGAAACTGCTACCGATGCTGCCCGCCGCCATCGTGCTGGCGATCATCACGGCGGGCACCAAGGTGCTGACGGGTCAGTTCGCCGCCCGCCGGGACGGTGTCGGCAGGCCGGGCCAGTTGCGCGCGGGCACAGCGCTGATCGCGCGCGGCGAATTCTCGTTGGTCATCATCGGCCTGGTGGGCACCACGTATGAGGCGGTCGAAGCGGTCGCGACGCCGTACGTGTTCATTCTGGCCATGGTCGGGCCGGTGCTGGCCCGGTTCACCGGCGGATCTTCACCACGATCCGCACGGAGCCCGTAGTCTCCGGCATGTGGAGACGGTGTTTGATGCCCCGGTCGATGCGGGGCTGATCGAACGTGCCCTTGCGGCAACCTCGTTCGGCTCGATGTGGCTTGACATCCCGCGGCCGGAGTACCCGCGGGCGACGGGATCGGTGATCTGCGACCTGCTCGTGGTCGGCGGCGGCTACGCCGGACTGTGGACCGCATTGCATGCCGCGCAGCGGTATCCGGACCGTCGGATCGTGCTGGTCGAGGCAAACCGGATCGGGTGGGCGGCGTCCGGTCGCAACGGCGGCTTCGTCGACGCCAGTCTGACCCACGGCCTGGAGAACGGAAAGACGCGCTGGCCCAACGAGATTGACACCATGGAGGCGATGGGCCGAGAGAACCTCGACGGCATGCAGGCCGATATCGAGTCGCTCGGACTGGACGCCGAGTGGCAACGCACCGGCATGCTGACGGTGGCAACCGAACCGCACCAGGTCAAATGGCTTTCCGACGCGGCCGCCGCAGGCGGGGGGCAATTCCTCGATCTGCGTGAAGTCCGCGACGAGGTGCATTCCCCGACGTACCTGGCCGGGCTGTACGAACCGGACAGCTGTGCGATCGTGCACCCGGCCAAACTCGCGTTCGAACTCGCCCGCGCATGCGCAGACGCAGGGGTGGTCATCTACGAGCACACCAACGCGACGCATCTGGATTCGGCGGGCGTCGCGCTGCATATTCAGGCCGGCGACGCCACCATCACCTGCCGCAACGCGGTGCTGGCCACCAATGTCTTTCCCAGCCTGCTGCGCCGCAACCGGCTGCGCACGGTGCCCGTCTACGACTACGTGTTGGCCACCGAACCGCTCAGCGATGCGCAATTGGACCGCATCGGCTGGCGGCGCAGACAGGGAATCGGCGACTCCGCCAACCAATTTCACTACTACCGGCTGACCATGGACAACCGCATCGTGTGGGGCGGTTACGACGCGGTCTACCATTACGGCCGCAGGGTCGACCCTCGCTACGAGGATCGGACCGCCACGTATCGACGACTTGCCGCGCACTTCTTCATCACCTTTCCCGCGCTAGAGGACGTTCGGTTCACCCACCGATGGGCTGGCGCGATCGACACCAACACCCGGTTCTGTGCGCACTGGGGACTGGCCCGCGACGGCCGGGTGGTCTACGTGAACGGGTTCACCGGCCTCGGCGTCGGCGCGGCACGGTTCGCCGCCGATGTGTGCCTCGATCTCCTCGACGGCGTTCCGACGAAGCGCACCGAATTGGAGATGGTGCGCAAGCGGCCGGTGCCGTTCCCGCCGGAACCTCTGGCCAGCATCGGCATCCAGGCGACTCGGTGGTCGCTGGATCGGGCCGACCACTCGGCGGGCCGGCGCAACGTCCTGCTGCGCACGCTGGATGCGTTGGGTCTCGGGTTCGATTCCTGATTCGTATTCCCCGCGGCGACAGCGGTGATCCGTAAGCTCAGCCGCATGACCGAAGACGACAACGAGCGAGGAACGAGCGAGGAGGAGTCGAGTAATGACTGACAGGCTGATGAACGGCGAGAAACTCGAACGCGGACAATCGTTGACGTCGCGCAACGTGCATACACCTTGACGCTGCAGAACGACGGGAACCTGGTGCTGGCCGCGCGCGGCCAGGCGGTGTGGGCGACGGGCACCAACGGGCAGGACGCCCAGCGCCTGGAAGTGCAAAAGGACGGCAACTGCGTGCTGTACACCTCGGACAAGCCGATCTGGCACACGGATACCAAGGGCGCCAAGGACGTTCGCCTCCTCTTGCAGGACGACCGCAACCTGGTGCTGTACGGATTCGACGGCCCGGCCTGGGCGTCGAACACCCAGACCGACGAAGAGCCTGCGGCTGCACCCCCTCCACCGCCGCCGCCTGCCGCTGAGGCGCCCGAGCCGAAGGTCGCCCCTGCCGCTGTAGCGGAGCCGGCACCCGAACCGGCTCGCCAACCAGCGCCCGCACCGCCACCGCCACCGCCACCACAACCGCGGACATACACGGTGGTCTCCGGCGACACCCTGTGGGCGATCTCGGAGCGCTTCTACGGCGACGGCAGCAAGTACCAGCAGATCGCCGATGCCAGTGGCGTATCGAACCCGGACCTGATCCACCCGGGTCAGGTGTTGACCATCCCTTAGCCAGGTCGCCACGGTGGCCCGTACCGAAAGGTCCGGGCCGTCACCGTGTTCCGGATATCAATTGTGTAACGTCGCAGCGTCGTACTCCGATGACCAATTGCGATGCTGTTATCGCAGCTCACCGCTACGCTTGACACGCTTGACACATGAAGATCGGAGGCGGCAGTGCGCCTACCTGGTTCGCGATTGCTGACCGCGGCGGCCGCGATCTTCACGGTCAGCCTGGGAGTGGCACCGGCGCACGCGACGCCCGGTGTGCTGGTGTTCCCCGGTATGGAGGTGCGCCAAGGCACCAACGTCTGCACGCTGGGCTACGTCGATCCGCAGATGCGGGTGGCGTTCACCGCTGGCCACTGCAGGGGCAGCGGTCAAGTGACCGACCGCGACGGCAACGTGATCGGTAGCCAAGCCGGGTTCCGCGACAACACGCCGAACGGCGCCACTGTCGACACCAACCATCAGATCGCCGACTGGGAGGCGATCAGCCTCACCCCCGACGTCGCAGTCAACAACATCCTGCCGGGTGGACGTGCCTTGGTCTCCGACCCGGGCGTGGCGCCCGCGCCGGGACTGCCGGTCTGCCATTTCGGTGTGGTCACGGGGGAGAGCTGCGGAACCATCGAAGCGGTGAACAACGGCTGGTTCACTATGGCCAACGGTGTGGTGAGCCAGAAGGGCGACTCCGGCGGGCCGGTGTACCACCTCACCTCCGACGGCCGGGCGGTGATCGTCGGCATGTTCAACAGCACCTGGGGGCAGTACCCGGCCGCGGTGTCGTGGCTGGAGGCCAGCCAGCAGGCGCGCGAAGACGTCATCTCCGCCGCCGCGGGTAGCGCACCGCCGGTGCCTTAACGCAGCAGCTCGAACACCGGGATATCCGGTGCGGCAGCGCGGATTTCGTCGACGGACGACTGCGGGGTCAGCCCGCCGATGTGACCTTTCACCTCCCAGTACCACCGGTCGAGGTACCGCTTGAGCAGCGGCGGCTTGGCGTCGTCGGCAACGTCCGCGATGCGCACCTCGCGACTACGCCACCGCGGACCCATTTCCACCGCGCCTGCCGCCCGCGCATTGCGTGCCCACTGGGTGTTGCCGCGCGGGGACACCACGAAGTCGCGGCCGTCGACGGTCAACAGGTTGATCACCACGCTGCGGCGCTTGCCCGTCTTGCGCCCCCGCACCCGCAGCGCGCGGGTGCCTGCGATGCTGATGCCGGCCTCGGCCAGCCAGCGGATCACCGCGTTCCCGGTGCGGGCGGCCAGGTTCGGTTCGTCATAGCGGACGGTCATCTGAGATCCTTTTCCATGTGAGAGCGGTGCTCTCTGTTCATGTTGGCACGCGGTCGGCGCAAATTCAAGAGCAGTGATCTCGTTTTATGCCACACTGAACGCGTGGGTAAGCGGCAGGAGTCACGCGAGAGGATCGAAGCGCAGATCATCGAACTCGGCAGGCGCCATCTGGT
Organism: Mycobacterium sp. ACS1612; assembly: GCF_001667505.1. GTDB lineage: Bacteria > Actinomycetota > Actinomycetes > Mycobacteriales > Mycobacteriaceae > Mycobacterium. The sequence continues at coordinate 85,085 of NZ_LZHZ01000027.1, read as the reverse complement.
GACCGAGGGCGCGGCCGGATTGTCGCTGCGGGCCATTGCCCGCGACCTGGGCATGGTGTCGTCGGCGGTCTACCGCTATGTGGCAAACCGAGACGAACTGCTCACGCTGCTGCTCGTGGACGCCTACTCGGAGTTGGCCGACGCGGTCGACGAGGCCGCCGCGTCGTCCCGCGACTCGTGGCGCGAGCGGCTGATGACCATGATGCGCGCGGCCCGGGCGTGGGCGGTCGATCAGCCGGCCCGCTGGGCGCTTCTGTACGGCAGTCCGGTGCCCGGCTACCACGCGCCGCGCGAGCGCACCGTCGGACCGGGCACCCGGGTGGTCGGCGCGCTGTTCAACGCGGTGGCCGAGGGGGTCGCCGCCGGCGACATCCCGCAGACCAATGCCGCTGTCGCACAACCGTTGTCATCAGATTTCGACCGGCTTCGAGACGAATTCGACTTCGTCGGCGACGACTCGGCGGTAGGGAAGTGCTTCCTGCTCTGGGCCGGCCTGGTGGGCGCGATCAGCCTCGAGGTGTTCGGCCAGTACGGCGTCGACACGCTGACCGACCCCGAAGCGGTGTTCGACACCCAGGTACGACTGCTGGTCGCCGCGCTGACCGACCTATGATTCAGCCTTGACTTATATAAGTCCTAGCTTTTAGATTGATGCGGTGCACGCGTTCGACGTCCTCGGGGACCCGGTTCGCAGGCGGATACTGGAACTGATCGCCAACGGCGAGATGTCCGCCGGCGAGATCGGCGCTACCGTCCAGAACGAGTTCGCGATCAGCCAACCTGCGGTGTCGCAACATCTGAAAGTGCTGCGCGACAACGGGTTTGCGTCGGTGCGTCCGGACGGGCAGCGGCGACTGTATGCGGTGGACGGCAAGGGATTGCGCGATGTCGACGACTGGCTCGCCGGCTTCCGCGGATTCTGGACGCCGCATCTGAACGCGCTGGGCACGGAGATCGCCAGAGGCCAACGACGAAGGAAGACAACATGATCGAGATCGACGTCGACCATCAGATAACCGCGGTGACGCGCACCCTCGGCGGTCGCGACATCGATGCCGGGCAGGCACACGTCGTCACCGTCAGCCAGGCCTACGACACCGACCCCGAGGACCTGTGGGATGCGGTCACGAACATCGAGCGCATTCCGAGGTGGTTCCTGCCGATCAGCGGCGACCTCACGGTCGGCGGCAGCTACCAGCTCGAGGGCCACGCGGGAGGCACGGTCCTGACCTGCGATCCGCCGAAGAACTTCACCGCCACCTGGGAGTTCGGCGGCAACATCAGTTGGATCGACGTCAGTGTCGCGGCTGACGGCCCCGACCGCGCCCGGTTGATCCTCGAACACATCATTGGCGTCGCCGACGACGAGATCTGGCGCCAGTTCGGGCCTGGCGCGGCCGGCATGGGCTGGGATTCCATGCTGCTCGGATTGGCCTTGCACGCGGCGAGAAGCGCGGACGTCGATCCGTCGGTCGGCCAGCAGTGGCTGGCGACCGACGACGGACGCCGCTTCCTGGCGATGTCGTCGGAAGAGTGGTACGCCGCAAGCGTCGCATTCGGCGTGGAGGCGTCGACGGCGCGTGCGATGGCGGACCGGTGTCTGGCGGCCTACCTCGGCGAGGAACAAAACTAGAACACGTTCTAGCCAGGGGGTCGCCGCGGCGATATCCTCTAGGCGATGCCCGCCCAGACACCTGTCCAGATCGCATGGGTCAGCCGTGACCTCGACGCCACCGAAACGGCGCTGACCACCCTGCTGGGCGCTAAAAAATGGATACGGATGCCCGGCATCCACTTCGCGCCCGGCGCCTGCACGTACCGCGGGCAGCCCGCAGACTTCGTCGCCGATATCTCGCTGTCCTACGCCGGTGACACCCAACTGGAACTGATCGCGCCGGTACAGGGCGAGAGCATCTACACCGAGTTTCTGGAGGCGGCGGGGTCCGGGCTTCATCATGTGTGCATCGAAGTCGACGACGTCGAGCAGGCGCTGGCCGAACGCGGCGCCGAGGTGGTCCAGCGCGGGGTGATGCCAGGCGGCGTGGAATTCGCGTATGTATCAGCCGCCGACGCCGGCGTGCCCTACCTCGAGATCGCCCGAATCTCGCCCGAGATCCGCGCGTTCTTCGACTACATCAAGCAGGAGCAGCAGTGAGTACGGACATTCCGGGAACGGTCGCGGCCGCCGACGTGTCGTCGTGGTCCGACGAGGTCGACGTGGTGGTGATCGGATTCGGCATCTCCGGTGGGTGCGCGGCCGTCAGCGCCGCCGCGGAGGGCGCACGAGTGCTGGTGCTGGAAAAGGCCGCCGCCGCAGGGGGAACCAGTGCCATGGCGGGCGGCCACTTCTATCTCGGCGGCGGGACGGCGGTGCAGGAAGCGACAGGGCATCCGGACAGCGCCGACGAGATGTACAAGTATCTGGTCGCGGTATCGCGCGAACCCGAGCACGACAAGATCCGCGCGTACTGCGACGGCAGCGTCGAACACTTCAACTGGTTGGAGGATTTGGGTTTTCAATTCGAACGCAGCTTCTACCCCGGCAAGATCGTGGTGCCGCCCGGCACCGAGGGGCTGTCGTACACCGGCAACGAGAAGGTGTGGCCGTTCATCGAACAGGCCAGGCCGGCACCGCGCGGCCACTCGGTGCCGGTGCCGGGTGAACTCGGTGGCGCGGCTATGGTCATTGACCTTCTGGTCAAGCGGGCCGCCGAGCTTGGTGTCGAAATCCGTTACGAGACAGGGGCAACCAACCTGATCGTCGACGGTGACGCGGTCGTCGGTGTGAACTGGAGACATTTCACCGAGACCGGCGCGATCAAGGCCAAGGCGGTCATCATTGCCGCAGGCGGTTTCGCGATGAACCCGGAGATGGTCGCCGAGCACACGCCCGAACTGGGCCGCAAGCGGCGCACCAAACACCACGGTGAGGTGGAGCCCTACATCCTCGGCAACCCCAACGACGACGGCCTCGGCATCCGGTTGGGTGTCTCGGCGGGCGGCGTCGCCAAGAATCTGGACCAGATGTTCATCACCGCCGCCGCGTATCCGCCGGAGATCCTGCTGACCGGCGTCATCGTCAACAACCGGGGCCAGCGTTTCGTCGCCGAGGACTCCTACCACTCCCGCACGTCGGCCTTCGTGCTCGAGCAACCCGATCAGGTGGCGTACCTGATCGTCGACGAGGCGCATACTGAAATGCCCGCGATGCCGCTGATCCGGTTCATCGACGGCTGGGAGACCGTCGAGGAGATGGAGGCGGCGCTCGGCCTCCCCGCGGGCAACCTGGTGGCGACGCTGAACCGGTACAACGACAATGCGGCGCGCGGCGAGGACCCCGATTTCCACAAACAGCCGGATTACCTTGCCGCACAGGACAACGGACCGTGGGCGGCGTTTGACCTGTCATTGGGCCGGGCGATGTACTCCGGCTTCACGATGGGCGGGCTGGCCGTCTCGATCGACGGCGAGGTGCTGCGTGCCGACGGCTCCGCCGTCCCCGGGTTGTACGCCGTTGGCGCGTGCGCGTCGAACATCGCGCAGGACGGCAAGGGCTACTCCAGCGGAACGCAGTTGGGTGAGGGGTCGTTCTTCGGCCGTCGGGCGGGCGCCCACGCGTCGCGCCGCTAAACGGGGCCCAACCGCCACTGCCCGCCGCCGAGCAACTCAAGGCGCTGGTCGTGGTGCTGTTCGACCGCGGGCCGGTGGCTGACGCTGACCACGATGCAGTCGGGCAGCGCGGTGCGCAGGGCGCGGTACAACGCGAACTCCTGGCCCTCGTCCAGCGCCGAGGTCGCCTCGTCGAGGAACACCACCTTGGGCTTGCTGAGCAGCACCCGCGCGAATGCGATGCGCTGCTGCTCACCTGGCGAGAGCACCTTGGCCCAGTCGGCCACCTCGTCGAGCCGACCGGAAAGATGCCCGAGCGTCACGGTGTCCAGCGCGGATTGGATTGCGGCGTCGTCGAATTCGTTCACCTCTGCCGGATAGGAGATCACCGTACGCAGATCCCCGAGCGGTATATACGGCAGCTGCGACAGGAACATGGTGGCCTGCTCGGGGCGCCGCACCGTCCCCGAGGTGAACGGCCACAGTTGAGCGAGGCTGCGCAGCAGCGTGGTCTTCCCAGTGCCCGACCCCCCGGTGATCACCAACGACTCGCCGGAGTCGAGCCTGACGGCCAGCGGGTCGACCAGTCGCACGCCGTCGGGTCTGCGTACCTCAACGCCGTCGAGTTCGAGCGAATCGTCGCCGCTGGGCAGCGTCGTCAAAGTAGGAAGTTCCCTTGCCTTTTCGTTGGCGATCACCAGCCCGTCGAGGCGGATGATCACCGCGCGGTAGTTGGCGAACGAGTCGTAGACGGCGCGGAAGAACGCCAGTGAATCGTGTACCGAGACGAATGCGCTCGACGATTGGGTGACGTCACCGAGCTGGATTTCGCCTGCGAACAATCGCGGCGCCTGCACCACCGTCGGCAGCGGGCTGACGATCTGGTTCATCGACCGATTCCAGCCGAGGAAGACCAGAGTGCGACGGACGAAGGCCCGATAGTTGGCGATGACCGCGGCGAATCTGGTCATCAGTTGGCCGCGTTCGGCGTCCTCGCCGCCGTACAGTCCGATGGCCTCGGCCGCGTCGCGTAGTCGCACGAGCGCGTACCGGAATGCGGCGTTGGTCAATTCGTTGCGGAACGACAGCCGGATCAGCGGCCTGCCGATCCAAAACGCGACGATCGTCGTGAAGAACACGTACACCAGCGCCATCCAGAACAGCGCCTTGGGCACCGTCACGCCGAAGATCGTCAGCGGGCCCGCCAGTCCCCACAGGATCGGCGTGAACGACACCACGTTCACGATCGCGAAAACCGTGCCGAACACCAGCGTCTGCGACGATCCGACGGTCGGCGAATTGGTGCCCTCACCGGTGCCGGTGGTGAAGGCGTCGATGTCCTGCTGGATGCGTTGGTCCGGGTTGTCGATCGGATCGTCGACGAATCGGCCGCGGTAATACGCGTCGCCGCTCAGCCAGTCGCCGGTGAGCCGGTGTGTGAGCCAGACGCGCCACCGGATGATGAAGCGCTGCATCAGGTACACGTCGAGCAGATTGCGGGCGATGTCACCGACGGCCAAGCCGACATAGAGCACCATCGCGGCCCAAAACCCTCTGATCGCAGCGTCTTTCGCCGACCCTTCACCGCCGAAGGCGGCCTGCAGCGCCGAGAACTGGTCGTTGGACTGATAACTGAACAGCACGCCGAGGCGTACGTCGATCATCACCGACGCCAGCAGCGCGCCCAGGTACAGCCACACCGGAACGCTCTGCCTGCCCGTGAAGTAGCCGCCGGTGACTCGCCAGAACTGGCGGCCCCAGGAGGTGAACCGCGCCAGCAGTGCCAGCGCCGCGACCGTGCACACCGCGGCGGTGGCCCAGGCTCTCGCGACCCACAACAGGGAGGTGACCAGCTCGTCGCCCCAATTCAGGGACGGCGTGAACGTGTCCATGCCGGGAAGTTACCCGGGCACGGGCTACACGGGGACGGGCTCGCCGCCTTCCACGCGCCCGAGTCGCCATTCACCGTTGCCGAGCAGTTCGAGTTCGTGGGTGTGGTGCTGCCCGACGGTGGAGCGGTGGCTGACGCTGACCAGGATCGTGTTCGGCAGCTCATTGCGCACCAACTGGTAGCAGGTGTACTCCAGGCCTTCGTCCAACGCCGAGGTGGCCTCGTCGAGGAAGACGGCCTTCGGTTTGGTCAGCAGAACCCTGGCGAACGCGATGCGTTGCTGCTCACCGGGGGAGAGCACCTTGGCCCAGTCGAGCACCTCGTCGAGGCGGTTGACGAGGTGTGGGAGCGCTACCTTCTGCAGCGTGTACCGCAGTGTGCGGTCGTCGATCTCGCCCTCTTCGCTCGGATACGAGATCACCGCGCGCAGATTGCCGAGCGGCACGTAGGGCATCTGCGACAGGAACATCGTCTCGTTGGGGCCGCACGGCCGGGTCAGCGTGCCCGAGCAGAACGGCCACAGTTCCGCGAGGCTGCGCAGCAGCGTGGTCTTTCCGCTGCCCGACGGCCCGGTGATCATCAACGTGTCGCCGACCTCGAGGCGCATGTCGATGGGTTTGACCAGTTGCTTCCCGTCGGGGGTGCGCACCTCGACGTCGGAGAGTTCGACGGTGCCGTCCTTGCACGGTGCGGTGACGACCTCGGGCAGCGCCCTGCCTTCTTCGTTGGCGACGACGAGTCCGTGCAGACGGATGATCGCGGCCCGATACCCGGCGAACTGGTCGTAGGCGTTACGGAAGAACGACAACCCATCCTGGATGCTGCCGAACGCCGAGGCCGACTGCGACATCGCACCGAGTTTGATCTCGCCAGCCAGGAATCGGGGGAATTGCAGCAGATACGGCGCGACCACGATGATCTGGCTCATCGACAGGTTCCAGCCGTAGAACCCCATCATCCGGTTCACGTAGCGCTTGTAGTTGCCGACCACCGGCGCGAACAGTCGCCGCAGCCCGGTGCGTTCCGCCAGTTCGCCGCGGTAGAACGCCACCGCCTCGGATGCGTCGCGCAGACGCACCAGCGCGTAGCGGAACGCGGCGTTGAACTTCTCGTTGTTGAAGGACAGCCAGATGATCGGCCGACCGATCCAGAACGCGATGACGCTGGCGAACAGCACATAGACCAGCCCGATCCAGAACAAGGCCCTCGGGATCTCGGTGCCGATGATCGGCAGGGTCAACGAGCCGGACAGGTTCCACAGGATCGCGGTGAACGAGATCATCGACGTGATCGACGAGATCGCTCCGAACAACAACGTGGCCGCCGAGGTGTTGTTGGGCGTGTTGGGCAGCGGGCCGACGCCTGCGGTGAAGATGTCGATGTCGGTCTGGATGCGCTGATCCGGGTTGTCGATGGTGTCGTCGATGAACCGGGCGCGGTAGTAGGCCTTGCCGTCCAGCCAGTCGTCGGTCAACCGGTCGGTCAGCCAGGCGCGCCAGCGCAGCATGAACCGCTGCATCAAAAACAGGTCCACCATCACGCGGGCCACGTGGATGGTGGCCAGGACCGCGAATACGAGCATGGACAACCAGAAGCCGTCTTTACCGGACGCTTTCACCGCCTCGTCACCGTTGCCAAGGCCCGCGGCTATCGCTTGGAAGCTGCTCATCATGTCGTTGCCCTGGAAAGACAGCAGCACGTCGATGCGCACCCCTGCGACCACCGACAACAGCAGGCCGCCCAACCACACCCAGACGAGGACGCTGTCCCGGCCTGTGAAGTAGGCCCCGGTGATGCGCCAGAACTGCCTACCCCACGAGGTCATCCGATAGATCAGCACGAGGATGACCATCGTGGCCACCGCGGCGATCGCCCACGCCTTGGCGATCCACCACAGCGATGTCAACAGTTCGTTTCCCCAATCGAGCGTGGGGATGAACATGTCTGGGTTCATTCCGGCAAGGTACCTCGCAGATCTGTTGCGGGCGTTCTGGAGGGTCTAACTCCTGCTCGGAAGCGCGTCGAGGCGCCACTCGCCGTCGTCGACCAGTTCCAGGTGACGGCCGTGGAACCGCTCGACGGTGCTGCGATGGCTCACGCTGACCAAAATTGCGTCGGGAAACTCCGTTCGGATCAGGTCGTAGAGCATGAGTTCGAGGCCCTCGTCCATCGCGGAGGTCGACTCGTCGAGGAACACCGCTCTCGGTTTGGCCAGCAGCAGCCGAGCGAAGGCGATCCGCTGCTGTTCGCCGACCGACAGCACCTTGGCCCAATCCCTGACCTCGTTCAGCCGGATGGCCAGATGCGACAGCGCGACCTTGACCAGAGCCTGCTGGACTTCGTGGTCGGGTACCGCGCCTGACTCCAACGGGTAGGACACGACCGCGCGCAGGTCGCCGAGCGGGATGTAGGGCAGCTGCGGCACGAACAGCACCCTGTCGCGGTCGGCAGGCAGGCGCACGCTGCCCGAGACGAACGGCCACAGCCCGGCGAGGCTCTGCAGCAACACCGTCTTGCCGATGCCGGAGGGACCGCTGATCAGCAGCGCGTCCCCGGGCTGCAGCGTCAGATCGAGAGGACGGATCAGCGGATCGCCGCCAGGGGTGCGGACCGCGACACCGGTCACCTCGAGGGATCCGTCGGCGGACGTGGCCGTTGTCACCTTCGCGAAGCGGCGGGCGACGGCGTTCTCGTCGGCCAGACCGTCCAGCCGGATGACCGCCGCCCGGTAGCTCGCGAACGAGTCGTAGGCGTCGCGAAAAAACGACAGCGAGTTGTGGATGGTGTGAAACGCGGTTGCGGACTGGAAGATGTCGCCGAGCGAGATCCGGCCCGCGAACAGCCGCGGCGCCTGGACGATGAACGGCAGCGGGTCGATGGCCTGGCTCATGGACAGGTTCCAGCCCGTGAAGACCACCATCCGGTTGCGCCAGTGGCCGTAGTTGGTCATCACCGCCGACAGTCGGCCGGTGAGCACCGAACGCTCGGCCTTCTCCCCGCGGTAGGACCCGATCGCAGCGCTGGCATCGCGCAACCGGACGAGCGCGTAGCGAAAGCCCGCGTTGAGCAGTTCGTTCATGAAGCTCAACCGGATCAGCGGCCTGCCGATCACGAACGCCACGACGGTGGCGACGAGCACGTAGCCGATGACCACCCAGAACAGCGCCCTTGGCAGCGTCACCGTACCGAGCGTCAGCGGCCCGGACAGGCGCCAGAGAATGGCGCCGAAGGAGAACACGGACACCACCGCCTCGACCGCACCGAACAGCAGCAGGTGGTCCGACGTGTTGGCCGGATTGTTCGGCTCACCGCCCACGCCCGCGGTGAAGATGTCGATGTCCTGCTGGATGCGTTGGTCGGGGTTGTCGATCGGCTGGCGGGTGAACTGGCCGCGGAAGTAGGCGTAGTCGCCGAGCCAGTCGTCAATGAACTGGCGGCTCAACCAGATTCGCCATCGCATGATGAACGTCTGGGTCAGATAGAGGTCGCCGAGCGTACGCGCGACGTAGCAGACGGCGAGCACCGCGAAGACCAGGATGGTCATCCAAAAGCCATGGATGCCAGTACTTCTGCCGGTGCCGGGCTGAAAGGTGAGTTGCAGCGCGGAGAACAGGTCGTTGGCGTAGTAGCTGAGCAGCACGTTGATCCGTACGACCAGGATGGCCGAGGCCAGCAACAACCCGAGCATCGCCCACACCGGTGCGCTTTGCCTGCCTTTGAAGTAGTCGCCGCTGATGCGCCAGAACTGCCTGCCCCACTCGGTGCTCCGCCCGATCGCAATCAACACGACGAGCAACGCGCACGCGGTGATCGCCCACACCTGCAGCACCCACAGCGTCGAGTTGACGAATTCACGGCTCCAGTCGATCGACGGCTGGAAGGTGTTCATCGGCCCGACACCCCAATGGTTTTCATAGGCGAGATTATGCTGCCGCCATGAGCATCGAGGCTCCGGTTACGGTCAACGCCGGCCATCTGATCGCCCGGCGGCTGCGCGCGAGCGGCATCGACACCGTCTTCACTCTTTCCGGCGGACACCTGTTCTCGATTTACGACGGCTGCCGAGCGGAGAACATCCGGCTGATCGACACCCGCCACGAGCAGACCGCCGCGTTCGCTGCGGAAGGCTGGTCGAAGGTCACCAGGATGCCCGGCGTGGCCGCGCTGACCGCCGGTCCCGGCGTCACCAACGGGATGAGCGCGATGGCCGCCGCTGCTCAGAATCAGTCACCGCTGGTGGTGCTCGGCGGGCGGGCACCCGCGGGACGGTGGGGTCAGGGTTCACTACAGGAGATCGACCACGTGCCGTTCGTGGCGCCGTTGACGCGGTTCGCCGCCACCGCGCAATCGCCCGACGAGGTCGCGCCGCTGATCGACGATGCGCTGCGCGCTGCAGTCGCTGCGCCGTCCGGCGTGGCGTTCGTCGACTTCCCGATGGACCACGTGTTCAGCGAGGCTATGGACCCGGGTAATCCCGGCGCGTTGAGCGGGATGAGCGGCGGTGTCCGGCCCGACGGCAACGCGGTGGACACCGCGGTGAGACTGCTGGCTGGCGCGCAGCGGCCGGTGATCATGGCGGGCACGAACGTGTGGTGGGGGCACGGCGAGAAGGCCTTGCTGGCGCTGGCGGAAGCGTTGCGGATACCGGTGCTGATGAACGGCATGGCCCGCGGCACGGTGCCTGCCGATCATGAGTTGGCGTTCTCGCGGGCGCGGTCAAAAGCGTTGGGGGAGGCTGATGTTGCGTTAGTCGTCGGGGTGCCGATGGACTTCCGGCTCGGCTTCGGCAAGGTGTTCGGCCCGCTGACCGAACTGATCGTCGCTGACCGTGCCGAACCCGTGCGGCCGCATCCCCGTGAGGTCGCCGCCGAACTCTACGGCGATCTGACCACGACGCTGACGGCGCTGGCGAGTGCCTCCGGCGGCGAACGCGGCGGCTGGATCGGTGAGCTGCGCACGGTCGAGGACGCGGCACGGGCTGCCGAACAGGCGGAGTTGTCCGACGATCGCAGCCCGCTGCACCCCATGCGGGTGTACGCCGAACTCAAGCCGCTGCTCGACCGCGATGCGATCGTCGTGATCGACGGGGGTGACTTCGGGTCGTATGCCGGGCGGGTGATCGACAGCTATGTGCCCGGCGCCTGGCTGGACAGCGGGCCGTTCGGCTGCCTGGGGTCCGGGCCCGGTTATGCGCTGGCGGCCAAGCTGGCCAGGCCCGAACGACAGGTGGTGCTGCTGCAGGGCGACGGCGCTTTCGGGTTCTCGGGAATGGAATGGGATACGTTGGTTCGACACGGCGTTCACGTCGTATCGGTCATCGGCAACAACGGCATCTGGGCGCTGGAGCATCACCCGATGACCATGCTGTACGGCTATTCGGTGGTGGCCGAACTGCGACCTGGCACCCGCTACGACCACGTGGTGAGCGCGCTCGGCGGATACGGCGAGATGGTGTCGACGGCCGCGGAGGTGCGGCCCGCGCTCCAGAGGGCGTTCTCCGCGGGTCTGCCCGCGGTGGTCAACGCGCTGACCGACCCTGCCGTCGCATACCCGCGCCGCTCGAACCTGGCCTGAGGTCGCCCACGCAGAAATCGTTGGACGCCTTGGTTGTTGGCGACCATGCTGGAGGCGTGGAGGTCAAGCTGCATGACTCGGTGGCCGAGTTCCGCGTTATCGCGGAACCGCTGTATCGGCGCGACCCCATTGGGCGCACCATCGAACTGACCTTGCTGGCCTCCGGTGAGTTCCCCAGCGATTCCCTGCTGCTCACCGTATGGGACGGCGGCACAGCTGTCGGTGCCGCGTTGCAGACACCACCATATCCTTTGGCCTGCAACGGAATTCCCCATGATGCGATAAACGCCGTCGCCACCACGCTGGTGGCAGTACGGCCCGACCTGGCTAGCGCACGAGGTGATCGCGGCTCGGCTGTCGCGTTCGCCGATGCGTGGCAGGCGATCACCGGACGACAACCATTGCTCAGCGCCGAGGAGCGGCTGTACCGGTTGGGAATGCTCAAACCGCCGGTGAGCGTTGTCGGTTCGGCGCGGGCGGCGGGCGACGACGACCGCGGCCTGCTCATCGACTGGGTGAACCGGTTCTTCGAGGACGCCTTCGGCCAGGCCAACGACCGGGCCGAGCAGTTCGTCGACGGCGCGGACCGCGCGGGCCACCGCTTCGTGGTGTGGGAGGTCGACGGCACGCCGGTCAGCATGGCGATGCTGCGGGTGCCCGCGTCAGGGGTGTCGCGGATCGGCCCGGTGTTCACCTCGCGCGACGCGCGCGGCCGTGGTTACGGATCGGCCGTCACCGCCGCCGCCGTCCAGTTGGCCCACCGCAGCGGCACGCCGGACGTCGTGCTGTTCGCCGATCTGGCCAACCCGACGTCGAACGGCATCTACCAGCAGATCGGTTTCGAACCGGTCTCCGACAGCGTCCGGATCGACTTCGCGACGTCCGACTGACGCGCGCAGGTACCGTAATTGTGTGGCGAAGACCAAAAACCGCACCTCAGGTCGTGTCAGCAACCGCTTCTGGAAGCTGCTCGGCGCCAGCACCGACCGCGACCAGGCGCAGTCGATGTCGCTGGTGGGCAAGTCGGCGGAGTTCGACGAGAAGGCCGCCGAACTCGACGACGAGCAGCTGAGCAAGGCCGCAGGCCTGCTCAACCTCGACGACCTGGCGGAGTCCTCGGATATCCCGCAGTTCCTGGCCATCGCCCGCGAAGCCTCGAAGCGGACCACCACGCTTGAGCCGTTCGACGTCCAGTTGCAGGGCGCGCTGCGAATGCTGGCCGGCGACGTGGTCGAGATGGCAACTGGTGAGGGCAAGACGCTGTCAGGTGCCATCGCCGCAGCGGGCTACGCACTCGGCGGGCGCAGCGTCCACGTCATCACCATCAACGACTACCTGGCTCGCCGCGACGCCGAATGGATGGGCCCGCTGCTCGAGGCGCTGGGACTGACGGTCGGCTGGATCACCGCCGACTCGACGGCCGCGGAGCGGCGCGAGGCCTACCAGTGCAACGTCACCTACGCCTCGGTCAACGAGATCGGCTTCGACGTGCTGCGCGACCAACTGGTCACCGACGTCGACGATCTGGTGTCGCCGAACCCCGACGTCGCACTCATCGACGAGGCCGACTCGGTGCTCGTCGACGAGGCGCTCGTGCCGCTGGTGCTCGCGGGCACCACGCACCGCGAGACGCCGAAGGTGGAGATCATCCGGATGGTCGGCGAACTGACCGCGGGCACGGATTACGACACCGACGCAGACAACCGCAACGTCCACCTCACCGAGTCCGGCGCGCAGAAGCTCGAGGCCAAACTGGGCGGGATCGACCTGTACTCGGAAGAACACGTGGGCACCACGCTGACCGAGGTGAACGTCGCTCTGCACGCACACGTGCTGCTGCAGCGCGACGTGCACTACATCGTCCGTGACGACGCGGTACACCTGATCAACTCGTCCCGTGGCCGCATCGCGCAGTTGCAGCGGTGGCCCGACGGCTTGCAGGCGGCCGTCGAGGCCAAGGAGGGCATCGAAACCACCGAGACGGGTGAGGTGCTCGACACCATCACCGTGCAGGCGTTGATCAACCGGTACCCGACGGTGTGCGGCATGACCGGCACCGCGCTGGCCGCGGGTGAACAGCTGCGGCAGTTCTACAAGCTCGGGGTGTCGCCAATTGCGCCGAATACTCCCAACATTCGCGAGGACGAGACCGATCGGGTGTACATCACCGCGGCCGCCAAGTTCGACGCCGTCGTCGACCACATCAAGGAGGTGCACGAAACCGGGCAGCCCGTGCTCGTCGGCACCCACGACGTCGCCGAATCCGAAGAGCTACACGAGCGGCTGGTCAAGGCCGGCGTGCCCGCGGTGGTGCTGAACGCCAAGAACGACGCCGAGGAAGCCGCGGTGATCGCCGAGGCCGGCAAGCTCGGCAGCGTCACGGTGTCCACCCAGATGGCGGGCCGCGGCACCGACATCAGGCTGGGTGGCTCGGACGAAGCCGATCATGATCAGGTCGCCGAACTCGGCGGTCTGCACGTCATCGGCACCGGCCGCCACCACACCGAGCGGCTCGACAACCAGCTGCGTGGTCGCGCCGGACGCCAGGGTGACCCCGGCTCGACGGTGTTCTTCGCCAGCTGGGAGGACGACGTGGTGGTGGCGCACCTCGATCCCAATAAGCTGCCGATGCAGTACGACGAGAACGGCCGGATCGTCAGCAACAAGGCCGCGTCACTGCTGGACCATGCGCAACGCGTCGCCGAGGGCCGGATGCTCGACATCCACGCCAACAACTGGCGCTACAACCAGCTGATCGCCCAGCAGCGGGCCATCATCGTCGAGCGCCGCGAGACCCTGCTGCGCACGCCGACCGCGCGGGAGGAACTCGCCGAGCGTGCTCCCAAACGCTACGAGGAGATCGTCGACAAGCTCGGCGAGGAGAAGCTGGAGAAGATCTGCCGGTTGATCATGCTCTACCACCTGGACCGCGGGTGGGCCGACCATCTGGCGTACCTGGCCGACATCCGGGAGAGCATTCACCTTCGCGCGCTGGGCAATCAGACCCCGATCGACGAGTTCCACCGGATGGCGGTCGACGCGTTCGCTTCGCTGGCCGCTGATGCGATCGAGGCCGCCCAGCAGACGTTCGAGACCGCGCCGTCGATCGAGGACGAGCCCGGCGTCGACCTGTCCAAGCTGGCCAGGCCCACGTCGACGTGGACGTACATGGTGCACGACAATCCGCTGGCAGATGAGTCCATGTCGGCGCTGAGCCTGCCGGGAGTGTTCCGCTAGGTTTAGCCCATGAGCCAGCAGGCTGGCGGTGTGCGCGATCGGGTGCTGACCGTGCCCAACGCGCTGTCGGTGCTGCGCCTGCTGCTGGTGCCGGTCTTCCTCTATCTACTGTTCGTGTCCCACCACCGGGGCTGGGCCGTGGGCGTGCTGATGTTCAGCGGGTTCTCCGACTGGGCGGACGGCAAGATCGCCAGGCTGGTCGACAACCAGTCGTCGCGGCTGGGGGAGTTGCTCGATCCGGCCGTCGACCGCATCTACATGGTGACAGTGCCTGTGGCACTTGCCTTTTACGGTGCGGTGCCGTGGTGGATCGTGCTGACGCTGCTCGGCCGTGACGTCGCACTCGCTGCGACATTGCCGCTGCTGCGCACCCGCGGCCTGACCGCGCTGCCGGTCACCTACATCGGCAAGGCCGCCACCTTCGCGCTGATGTCGGGCTTCCCGCTGATCCTGCTCGGCCAGTGGGATGCGCTGTGGAGTCGCGTCGTGCTCGCCTGCGGATGGGCTTTCTTGATCTGGGGCATGGCGATGTATCTGTGGTCGGGGGTGCTGTACCTGGCCCAGGTGGGGATGGTGATGCGGCGACTACCGCGGGTCTCGGACCCGTGAGCACGCTCGGCGGCTACGACCCGCAGGCCGGCCGCAACGCCCACGAGGCCAACAAGCCGACGCTGATCCCGGTGCCGTCACTGTTGCGCTCGCTGCTGACTGATCATCTCGATCCGGGCTATGCCGCGGCAGCACAGGCGAAAGCCGGCTCCGGCGCCCGCCGAACGTGGTGGCAGGCGTGGGTCTGGCAACTCAGCGGTGCGCTGCTGATCGCCGCCGTGTTCGCAGGCGCGGTCGCGCAGGCCCGTTCGACGGCGCCCGGTGTTCGCGAGACACAGCGGGTT
This sequence comes from Mycobacterium sp. ACS1612, assembly GCF_001667505.1. Lineage (GTDB taxonomy): Bacteria > Actinomycetota > Actinomycetes > Mycobacteriales > Mycobacteriaceae > Mycobacterium. The sequence continues at coordinate 69,881 of NZ_LZHZ01000027.1, read as the reverse complement.
CTGGTCGGAAGCGTCAAGGCCGCCGAGGCGGCCACCGACGACGCCACCGCCCGCCGCAACGCGCTGGCCGCGCAGGTGGACGCCGAGCGGCGAACCCGCCTCGAAGGCGACGCGCGCGGCCAGCAACTGCTGAGCAACCTCGACAAGGCCGACTTCGCCGCGGCCGCGACGCCGGTGATCGGCCCCGGCCTGACCGTCACCGTCACCGACCCGGGGATGTCCAAAGACCTCACCGACGTGTCGAAGGAGCGGCTGCCCGGCAGCCAGCAGGTGATCCTCGACCGCGACCTGCAGTTGGTCGTCAACTCGCTGTGGGTCAGCGGCGCGGAGGCCGTGTCGGTGGGCGGAGTGCGCGTCGGCCCGAACGTGACGATCCGGCAGGCGGGCGGCGGCATCCTGGTCGACAATCAGCCGATCAGCAGTCCGTATGTGATTCTCGCGGTCGGCCCGCCGCACGCCATGCAGGACGTGTTCGACCGCAGCCCCGGCCTGCAACGGATGCGGTTGTTGGAGGGCAGCTACGGTGTCGGCGTCAGTGTCAGCGCAGGCGATGGCCTGACGCTGCCGGCAGGTTCGGTTCGAGATATCAACTTCGCCAAACAGATTGGGCCCTAACGGATAATGATCGGAATCGCCGCACTGGTTGTCGGGATCGTGCTGGGCCTGGTGTTTCATCCCAGCGTCCCCGAGGTGATCCAGCCGTATCTGCCGATCGCGGTGGTGGCCGCGCTCGACGCGGTGTTTGGCGGACTGCGGGCCTATCTCGAGCGCATCTTCGACTCGAAGGTGTTCGTGATCTCGTTCGTCTTCAACGTGTTGGTGGCCGCGCTCATCGTCTATGTCGGCGACCAACTCGGCGTCGGCACCCAGCTGTCCACCGCGATAATCGTTGTGCTCGGCATCCGCATCTTCGGCAACGCCGCCGCGCTGCGGCGCAGATTGTTCGGCGCGTGAGTTCATGAGCGAGCACTCCGCACCCGACCAGCACGGCCGCCATGAGCTGCCCGCCGATGAACCCGCGCCCGAGATCGGCAAGCTGCACGGCGGCGGGGTCACGGGCGTGCTGGGCAGGGGCCGCTCACAGCTGATCTTCGGGGCGCTCGCGGGGGTGCTGTGCCTGCTGCTCGGCGTGGCGATCGTCACACAGGCCAGGCAGACGGAAAGCGGCGATTCGCTGGAAACCGCGAGACCCGCGGACCTGCTGGTGTTGCTGGATTCGCTGCAGCAGCGGGAGGCGGCGCTGAACACCGAAGTGGCTGACCTCCAGCGCAACCTGGCGCAACTGCAGGCGTCGGGAAGCAGCGACCAGGCGGCGATCGAGAATGCACGGGCCCGGCTCGCCGCGCTGTCGATCATGATCGGGACGGTCGCGGCCACCGGTCCCGGCGTCACGCTGACCATCGAGGACACCGCACCCGGCGTGCCCGCCGAGACCATGCTCGACGTCATCAACGAACTGCGGGCCGCGGGCGCCGAGGCCATGGAGATCCGCGGCGGCACCCAGAACGGTCCCGGGGCCGTCCGGGTCGGGGTGGACACCTGGGTGGTCGGCAACCCCGGGGCCCTCGTCGTCGACAGCACCACTCTGAACCCGCCGTATTCCGTTCTGGCCATTGGGGATCCGCCGACGCTGGCCGCCGCGATGAACATCCCCGGCGGCGCCACGGACAGCGTGGAGCGCGTCGGCGGCAAGATGGTGGTACAACAGTCCGACCGCGTCGACGTGACCGCCTTGCGGCAACCGAAACCACGCCAATACGCTCAGCCAGTCAAATGAGGGCACTTGTCTGCCGCCGATTACGAGGAGCGCCGTGAGCGAAATCCCAGCCGATCTGTCCTACACCGAGGAGCACGAGTGGGTGCAGCGCACCGGTGACGACACCGTGCGGGTCGGGATCACCGACTACGCCCAGTCGGCGCTCGGCGACGTGGTCTTCGTCCAGCTTCCGGACGTCGGCACCGAGGTGACGGCGGGGGAGTCGTTCGGCGAGGTCGAGTCGACGAAGTCGGTGTCGGACCTCTACGCGCCCGTCACCGCGAAAGTCGTTGCCGTCAACGGTGATCTCGAAGCAAACCCGCAACTGGTCAATTCCGACCCGTACGGCGAAGGCTGGCTGGTAGACCTCCAGATCGAGGATTCACTGCTGGACGACGCGCTGTCAGGATTGCTGGACGCGGATGGCTACCGCGCCACCGTGACCGAATGACGAGTTGTTAGGGTTTTCGCGACCAAAGTCCAACACAGGCGGATCCGGCAGTGGTGGACCCAATCATGTCTACTGCGCGGTACGGTCAACACCAGACGTGTCAATGACGGCTGGGGGCCCGGCCTGATATCGCCACAGCAGCCAGTGAGGAGCAGCGGGTGACGGAAAAGGACCACAACTCTGGGGCTGACCAGTCTGAGGATGTCACCGTGGAGACGACATCGGTCTTCCGCGCCGACTTCCTCAACGAGCTGGACGCTCCGGCCGCGGCCGGCGCCGAAGGCGCGGTCTCGGGTGTCGAAGGGCTGCCTGCGGGCTCAGCCCTGCTGGTCGTCAAGCGCGGCCCCAACGCGGGCTCGCGGTTCCTGCTCGACCAGCCGACCACGTCGGCGGGCCGGCACCCGGACAGCGACATCTTCCTCGACGACGTCACGGTCAGCCGCAGGCACGCGGAGTTCCGCCTGGAGGGCGGCGAGTTCCAGGTCGTCGACGTCGGCAGCCTCAACGGCACCTACGTCAACAGGGAGCCCGTCGATTCGGCGGTGCTTGCCAACGGCGACGAGGTGCAGATCGGCAAGTTCCGCCTGGTCTTCCTGACCGGGCCGAAGGGCGACGACGACAGCGGGCCGGGAAGCTAACCGATGACCGCCCCCGACACACCTGCTCTGGCTGGGATGTCGATCGGAGCGGTCCTCGATCTGCTGCGACCGGACTTCCCGGACGTGACCATCTCCAAGATTCGATTCCTGGAGGCCGAGGGACTGGTCACCCCTGAGCGCACTCCGTCGGGATATCGGCGCTTCACCGCCTACGACTGTGCGCGGCTGCGGTTCATCCTGACCGCGCAGCGCGACCAGTATCTGCCGCTGAAGGTCATCAAGGCGCAACTGGACGCGCAGGCCGACGGCGAGCTGCCGAACAGCGGATCCGCTTACGGGGTACCGCGTTTGGTATCCGTCGATACCGACAAGCACGACGGCGTTTCCGGCGTCGCCCCCACCCAGGTGCGGCTGCGGCGCGAAGACCTGCTGAACCGGTCGGGCATCAGCGAATCCCTGTTGAGCGAGCTGGTCAAGGCCGGCGTGATCAAGCCGGGGCAGGCCGGATTCTTCGACGAGCATTCGGTGGTGATCGCCCAGTGCGCGAAGGCGCTCGCGGAGTACGGCGTCGAACCGCGGCATCTGCGCGCGTTCCGCTCGGCCGCCGACCGGCAGTCGGATCTGATCGCGCAGATCGCGGGTCCTGTGGTCAAGGCGGGCAAGGCGGGCGCCCGCGACCGGGCTGACGACCTGGCCCGTGAGGTGGCCGCACTGGCGATCACATTGCACACGTCGCTCATCAAGTCCGCCGTACGCGACGTTCTGGATCGCTGAGGATTAGACTCGGTTTCAAGGCTTCTTGGCGAGCTTCTTTTGGTGCGGAGGGCAGACACAGATGGGTGAAGTTCGTGTGGTCGGCATTCGCGTGGAGCAGCCCCAGAATCAGCCGGTGCTGCTGCTTCGTGAGGCCAACGGTGACCGCTACTTGCCGATCTGGATCGGCCAACCCGAGGCGGCCGCGATCGCGCTGGAACAGCAGGGCCATGAACCTGCCCGGCCGCTGACCCACGATCTGATCAAAGATGTCATTGCGGCGCTTGGTCATTCGCTCAAAGAGGTCCGCATCGTCGACCTGCAGGAGGGCACGTTCTACGCGGACCTGATCTTCGACCGCGACATCAAGGTGTCCGCGCGGCCGTCGGACAGCGTGGCGATCGCACTGCGTGTGGGTGTGCCGATTTATGTGGAGGAAGCGGTGCTGGCCGAGGCCGGCCTGCTGATCCCCGACGAGAACGACGAGGAAGCGGCAGGGGCGGTCCGCGAGGACGAGGTCGAGAAGTTCAAGGAGTTCCTCGACAGCGTGTCGCCCGACGACTTCAAGGCGACGTAACAGCGATTTGTCACGGATGTGTCTCGCGCGCTCGACACGCGGCGCGAGTTTCTCTCAACCGTGAATCGGGCAGCCATACTTGGTTGCGACGAGCAGTAATGGCTCGACGGAAAGCGTATGCTCGACACATTCGAGCTTCGGCAAACGTGCGCCCATGCAGGTCACAGACGCGGGTTCGATCGGCGAGAGGATTGGCAGAGTGGGAGACACGCCACGTCAAGAGCAGCTTGACCTGTCCACCAGCAGCGGGCCCGCCGAATCTCCGGCCGAAGCGCCCAGCGAACCCGTACAGGCCGGTCTGTTCCCTGACAACTCGGTGCCCGATGAGCTCGTCGGTTACCGCGGGCCCAGCGCGTGCCAGATCGCCGGAATCACCTACCGCCAGTTGGACTACTGGGCGCGCACCTCGCTTGTCGTCCCGTCCATCCGCGGTGCGGCCGGGTCGGGCAGCCAGCGGCTGTACTCGTTCAAGGACATCCTGGTGCTCAAGATCGTCAAGCGCCTGCTGGACACCGGTATTTCGCTGCACAACATCCGGGTCGCGGTCGATCACCTGAGGCAACGCGGTGTTCGCGATCTGGCCAACATCACGCTGTTCTCCGATGGCACCACGGTTTACGAGTGCACCTCGGCCGAAGAAGTCGTCGACCTGCTGCAGGGCGGGCAGGGTGTGTTCGGCATCGCGGTATCCGGTGCCATGCGGGAGTTGACAGGCGCGATCGCCGACTTCCCCGGTGAGCGCGCCGACGGTGGCGAGTCGATCGCCGCACCTGAGGACGAGTTGGCCTCGCGGCGTAAGCACCGCGACCGCAAGATCGGCTGACGCGCCGCCGCCGCTCGCTGGGCGGGCGGTCACGGTAAACTAGTTAGCGCATCGCCCTTGTGTGGGAGAGTTCCGTGGCAGCCAGCTACGGGCGCCGAAGGAGCAGCACCTCTCCGTCAAACTCTCAGGCACCCAGGACCGCGCAAGGCCCCGATGCCTCTGGAGACACCCTTGCGGGTTGACGACTGAGGGGGAGGACCGAACCGGTTCTTCAGCCCTGATGCGTCGGGAGTACACGTAAGTGTTCGATCACAATCAGCCCAATTTCGCCGATCGCCACATCGGACCGGATGCCGACGCCGTCGCGACCATGCTCAAGACCATCGGGGTCGGGTCGCTCGATGAACTCGCCGACAAGGCGTTGCCCTCGGGCATCCTCGATGCGCTGTCCGCCGACGGTGTCGCACCGGGTCTTGATCAGCTGCTGCCCGCCGCCAGCGAGCAGGAGGCGTTGGCCGAACTGCGCGCCATGGCCGAGTCCAATACCGTCGCGGTGTCGATGATCGGGCAGGGTTATTTCGACACGCTGACGCCACCGGTGTTGCGCCGCAACATACTTGAGAACCCGGCGTGGTACACCGCCTACACCCCGTACCAGCCCGAGATCAGCCAGGGCCGACTCGAGGCGCTGCTGAACTTCCAGACCATGGTCGCCGACCTGACCGGGCTCGAGGTCGCCAACGCCTCGATGCTCGACGAGGGCACCGCCGCGGCGGAGGCGATGACGCTGATGCACCGCGCCGTCAAAGGCCCGTCGAACCGGCTGGTCGTCGATGCCGACGTGTACCGCCAGACCGCCGCGATCCTGGCCACCCGCGCCGAACCGCTGGGCATCGAGATCGTCACCGCGGACCTGCGCGCTGGCCTGCCCGACGGCGACTTCTTCGGCGTGCTCACCCAGCTGCCCGGCGCCAGCGGCCAGGTGGTCGACTGGACCGACCTGATCGCGGCCGCACACGAGCGCGGGGCCCTCGTCGCCGTCGGCGCTGACCTGCTGGCGCTCACGTTGATCGCGCCGCCCGGTGACATCGGCGCCGATATCGCGTTCGGCAGCACCCAACGTTTCGGTGTGCCAATGGGATTCGGGGGTCCGCACGCCGGCTACCTGGCCGTGCACGCCAAGCACGCCAGGCAGTTGCCCGGCCGGCTCGTTGGCGTTTCCCAGGATGCCGATGGCGCGCCCGCGTATCGACTGGCGCTGCAGACGCGCGAACAGCACATCCGCCGCGACAAGGCCACCAGCAACATCTGCACCGCGCAAGTGCTGCTCGCCGTGATCGCCGCGATGTACGCCAGCTATCACGGCGCCGACGGGCTCACCGGGATCGCGCGCCGGGTGCATGCCCGCGCCGAGGCCATCGCCGGTGCCTTGGGTGAGGCGCTCGTGCACGACAAGTTCTTCGACACCGTGCTGGCCCGGGTACCTGGCCGGGCCGACGAGGTGATCGCCGCCGCGAAAGCCAACGACATCAACCTGTGGCGCGTCGACGCCGACCACGTTTCGGTGTCGTGCGACGAGGCCACCACCGACGCACACGTCGCGACGGTGGTCGAGGCGTTCGGGTTGGCTCATGGGCAACCGGTGCGTGCCGACATCGAGACGCGCACGTCGGATTTCCTCACCCACCCGGCATTCACGCGCTACCGCACCGAAACCGAAATGATGCGCTACCTGCGGTCGCTGGCCGACAAGGATATTGCGTTGGACCGCAGCATGATTCCGCTCGGTTCGTGCACCATGAAGCTCAACGCGGCCGCCGAGATGGAGCCGATCACCTGGCCGGAGTTCTCCCGCCAGCATCCGTTCGCGCCGGTCTCCGACAACCCGGGGTTGCACAAGCTCATCTCCGACCTTCAGACCTGGCTGACCGCGATCACCGGATACGACGCGGTGTCGTTGCAGCCCAACGCGGGTTCGCAGGGGGAGTACGCCGGACTGCTGGCGATCCAGGCGTATCACGCCGAACGCGGCCAGACCGACCGCAAGGTGTGCTTGATCCCGTCCAGCGCCCACGGCACCAACGCTGCGTCGGCGGCGCTTGCCGGTATGCGCGTGGTGGTGGTGGCCTGCCGCGCCAACGGGGACGTCGACCTCGACGACCTGCGCGCGAAGGTCGCCGAACACGCGGATCGGTTGTCCGCGTTGATGATCACGTACCCGTCGACGCACGGTGTATACGAGCACGACATCGCCGAGATCTGCGCTGCGGTGCACGATGTCGGCGGCCAGGTCTACGTCGACGGTGCCAACCTGAACGCGCTCGTCGGCTTGGCCAGGCCGGGCCGGTTCGGCGGCGATGTCAGCCATCTCAACCTGCACAAGACGTTCTGCATCCCGCACGGCGGCGGCGGTCCCGGTGTCGGGCCGGTCGCGGTGCGCGAGCACCTGGCCCCCTATCTGCCTGGCCACCCGATGGCGGAGGAGCTAGGCGACAGGTACACGGTGTCCTCGGCGCCGTACGGTTCGGCGTCGATCCTGCCGATCACCTGGGCCTACATTCGGATGATGGGTGCGGCAGGGCTGCGCGCGGCGTCGCTGACCGCGATCGCGTCAGCCAATTACATCGCCCGCCGACTCGACGAGTACTACCCGGTGCTGTACACCGGCGAGAACGGCATGGTGGCCCACGAGTGCATCCTCGATCTGCGCGGGATCACCAAGGACACCGGTGTCACCGTCGATGACGTGGCAAAGCGCTTGGCGGACTACGGTTTCCACGCCCCGACCATGAGCTTCCCGGTCGCGGGCACACTGATGGTCGAACCGACGGAGAGCGAAAGCCTGGCCGAGGTCGACGCGTTCTGCGATGCGATGATCGCGATCCGCGCCGAGATCGACAAGGTCGGCGCCGGCGAATGGTCGGTCGAGGACAACCCACTGCGCGGCGCGCCGCACACCGCCGAGTGCCTGCTGGTCGCCGACTGGGATCACCCGTACAGCCGCGAACAGGCCGCCTACCCGCTCGGCAAGGACTTCCGCCCCAAGGTGTGGCCCCCGGTGCGCCGCATCGACGGTGCCTACGGCGACCGCAACCTGGTCTGCTCGTGCCCGCCGGTCGAAGCGTTCGCCTAGCCGCTGAGTTCGAACGACGGGAAGCGAATGACCTGCCCGACCGTGATGACGTCGGGATCGTCGATGAAGTTGGCCGCGGCGACCATCTTCACCAGGGTCAGTGTGCGAGCGGCACCGCCGTCGCCATAGTTGTCCTCGGCCAGCTTCCACAGCGTGTCACCCGCGGCCACGGTGTGCTTGCGGTTCAGCCGGGGCTGGATCAGCACGGTGCCCGGCGCCGGGTCGCCGTCGGGCAGTTGGTTGGCGATCGAGATGATCGGCCAGAGGTGGTCTTCGCCGTACCAGCGTTGCGCCAGCGTCGGCAGCGTCTCGCTGGCAACAACGGTGTGATGTCCGACATTGCCCAGGTCGGGGATCAACAGCCATTCACCCACCACCAGGTCGCGCTGGGCGGCGCCGTTGGGAATCTCGTAGACCTCGCTCATCGCGACGTCGTTGTAGAACTTCTGTGCCAGATTCCCTTTCGTGTCACCGCTCTGCACCTGATAGCGGAACGTGACGTACGGAATCTCCAGCTCCTGTCCCACGACGATGTTGTCGGGATCGGCGATGTCATTGACCACTGAGATCACGGTGCACAGTCGCCCGTCGCCGTAGTACCGCTGCGCCAGCGCCCACAGTGTGTCGCCGCTTTGGACTTGGTATTTTGCCCCCATTGTTGGCCCCCTGTTTTCTGTCGCCCCGGTCGGGACGCTGGGCACAGTGTTGGTGGGGGAGCGGCCGCCGGTCACGAGTAGTGCACTACCCAACTTCGTGACGCGTTCGCCTGAACATCTCGCCGAGTGTGGGCTTGACGTACGCGCGGGACGCAAAATGCGTGCGGGTAACCCACGTTCGGCGACTAGGGTCGCTGGGGTGATACCCCCAAGCGTGGCCGAGTGGCGCGACGGCGGCGCGTCGTTGACCACACCCGCAGGCAGGGTGTTCGTACGGTCGGGCAAGGGGACGGGCCCGACGATCCTGCTGCTTCACGGCTACCCGTCGAGTTCCTACGATTACCGAAACGTGGTGCCGCATCTGGCCGGGCGGGCGTGGTTGACGCTGGACTTCCTCGGCTTCGGCCTCTCGGACAAGCCGAGGCCACACCGATACAGCCTGCTCGAGCAGGCCGACATCGTGGCGGACGTCGTCGCGTCCGAGACGTCCGGACCCGTCGACGTGATCGCCCACGACATGGGGACGTCGGTGACGACGGAGCTGTTGGCGCGAGACATCAAGGGCCAGTTGCCCTTTGACTTGCAGCGCGCGGTCCTCAGCAACGGCAGTGTGATTTTGCACCGCGCCAGTTTGCGGCCCATTCAAAAGCTGCTACGCAGTCCGCTCGGCCCGATTGCCTCGCGGCTGTCCAGCAAGGGCAGATTCACACACGAATTCGGCAGGTTGTTCGGTGCCGCGCACCCGTTGGCCGCAGACGAAGCCGATGCGCAGTGGGCGCTGATCGCCAACAACGACGGACACCGCATCGCCCACCTGCTGATCGCGTATCTCGACGAGCGTGAGCGCTACGCCGACCGCTGGCACGGCGCGGTCAGGGACTGGCCGAAGCCGCTGAGCTTCCTGTGGGCGCTCGACGACCCGGTGGCCACCACGAACGTGCTCGAGGGACTCCGCGAATTGCGGCGCTCCGCAGACGTTGTCGAACTTCCGGGCGTCGGGCACTACCCGCAGGTGGAGGTGCCGGAGGTCTTCACCCGCGCCGCGTTGAGCCTGCTGGCGACGGCATCACACTAGCCAAGGAACTGCGTAATCGCGGTGGTGAGGTCGGGCGACGACGAGTTGGCCACGTTCTGATAGGTGCCACCGGACGCCTGTGCGACGGCCTCCCAGGTGGCGCGGTCGGAGTCGTTGCCGAAGTCGATGACATTGACCGCGACGGGGCGGCCCTGGTCGAATGCCCCGCGAATGTACTGCTGCAGCCCCGCCCCGTCCAAGGACTGGTCGGTGTGCGGACCTTCGGTGATCACCAGAATCGAGTTGTCCTGGCCCTGGCGGAAATTCGACTTGGCTTGGTCGTAGATCAGCCGCAAGGTGGTGAACGACACCGCCCCACCACCGGAGGCGGTTTGTGAGTTCAACGCGCTCGTCAACGCCGCCGAGCGCGGCTGCCCGTTGACCTGATCGGACAACGGTCCGGTGCTGACTTCCGATCGACCCTCGACGCCGTCGAACGTCCACAGGCCCACTGCGGCGTTGCCCGGCAGTGCCTGCAACCGGGCGTTGAGCGCGGCGACCACGTTGGCCACCCGCGATTTGCCGCCTTCTTCGGTCGGCATGGACTGGTCGAGCATGATCGTCACGGCCGGGCTCGCGGCGGGCGCGGTCAGCGCGTTGGCCAGCGTCGCCCGCGTCGACGTGTCGCCCACCGACACCGGCGCGGACAGCGGCGCGAAATTCGTCACGTCGCTCTTCGGCGGCGTGTGGCCCTCGCTGCGGAACCCTGCCTTGGCAAGCTCGGCCAGCTGCTCAGACTTGCGCATGAACCGAGCGAATTCGCTTGCCGCACTGGCCTGCTCCTGCGACAGCCATTGGCCGCTGAGCAGCACCGTCGGGTAATCCGCGACGGCGGCAGGTCCAGCGGGGAGCCACGAGGTCACCTTGCCTTTGACGTCAGGTGTCGATGCGGCCAGCTGGAAGAGCTGCTGTTCGGTGGTCACCACGGCGTGCACCGGGGCGCTGGCCGGATCCGTGGCGTTCAACAGCGCGTCCATCGCAGTGGACAGCTTGTTGTCCGCGAGCTTGGGCTGACCGCCCACCAAAGTGTTCACCGCGCCGGTGCCCGCGGTGGCCGGCTGGCCTGCGGGGGCCGCCGCCGTGGCCACCGCCTCGGCGGCCAGATAGGAGGCATCACTGTCACCGCGCAGCGGCAGCGCCAGCCGCAGCGGACCCCAACCGGGCAGATTGAGCGCGTCCAGCGCCGTCTGGTTGGTCTGCAGGCCCGGCAGGTCACTCCAGTTCTGTTGACCCAACGCGTCTTTGAGTTGCGGGCGGACCGCGAGCACGACGGGCGTCGTGACCAGAGACCGGCTGTCGCTGACGGTCTGTTGACCGGCCGCGGCCTCCAGCCTGGCCTCCGACACCGAACTCGCGGGAATCCACAACGCGGGCTGCGCGCCGAGTTCGGCGGGCCACTTGCCGATGAAGCCGTCGACGACCTGGTCAGGATCGGCGGGCCGGACACCGACCTTCACGCATTTGTCGGCGACGGGCGCGGCGGTCTGGTTGAAAGTGTCGGCGAGTTTGTGCACCTGATCCGCGATCGACGGATCGGCGACGACGGCAACGTCGAGTTCACCGTTGACGCACCGTGCCGCGAGCGCGTCCGTGCGATGCGACAACGCATCGCCGAAGAATCGCCATAGGATGAACGCGCCGACGAGCACCACCACCGCGACCAGTGCGACGATCACGCCGACGCTGACGCCGCGCCTCTTGGTGGTCACCGCACGGTGGCTACCGGTCCACTCGCCGCCTTCCCATTCACCGCTGTGCGCCGGGCCGGTCCGCGGATCGGAGGCGGTCAGCCGCGAAGTCTCCGTTTCCGAATAGTCCCCGCCGGCTTCGCCGTAATCGGCTTCGTCGTAATCGCGGTCATCGAAATCGGATTCGAAATCGGATTCGTACTCCGCCTGCTCGTAATCCGAGTCGTATCGGGAGTCGTAATCGTGATCGGGATACGGCGTCGACGGATAGGACGGTTCGCGGTAATGCGGCCGGTCGAACCCATAGTCAGGTTCGCCGGGCTCCTGACGACTGAACCGCTGCGTCGGCGGTTCGTCGGGCACGCCGGTGTCGGGCGAGTCCTCGGGATCGGGAGCGCTGTGCCTGCCCACTTAATCCCTTGTGCTCACTGATTCGCTGCCTTGTACTCGCGTCGACGCCGGTGCAGGATCGGCTCGGTGTAGCCGTTGGGTTGCGTGCCGCCGGACAGGATCAGCTCCTGCGCCGCCTGGAACGCGATGCTGCCGTCGGGATCCGGTGCCATCGGCCGGAATTCAGGGTCCTTCGCGTTCTGCTCGTCGACCACCGCGGCCATCCTGCGCAGGCTGGCCTTGACGTCGTCCTCGGTGATCACCCCGTGGCGCAACCAGTTCGCCAGCAGCTGGCTCGAAATACGCAGCGTCGCACGGTCTTCCATGAGTGCGACGTCATGGATATCGGGCACCTTCGAGCAGCCGACGCCTGCGTCGATCCAGCGCACCACGTAGCCGAGGATCGACTGGCAGTTGTTGTCGACCTCTTCGCGGATCTCCTCTGGCGCCCACGCCAGCTCCTTTGCCAGCGGAACGGTGAGCAGTTGGTCGATGGTGGTGCGCCGCTTGCCTGCCAGCTCCTTGTGCACCGCGTACACGTCCACCTCGTGGTAGTGCATGGCGTGCAGGGTGGCCGCCGTCGGCGACGGCACCCACGCGGTGGTGGCGCCCGCCTTCGGCTGACCGATCTTCTGCTCGACCATGTCGGCCATCAGGTCTGTCATGGCCCACATGCCCTTGCCGATCTGCGCCTTACCGGAGAACCCGGCGGCAAGGCCGATGTCGACGTTCTGGTCCTCGTAGGCCGCGATCCACTGAGTGCTCTTCATCGCACCCTTGCGGATCATCGGACCGGCCTCCATCGAGGTGTGGATCTCGTCGCCGGTGCGGTCCAGGAAGCCGGTGTTGATGAACACCACGCGGTCGGCGGCGGCCTTGATGCAGGCCTTCAGGTTGACGGTGGTGCGGCGCTCCTCGTCCATGATGCCGACCTTGAGCGTGTTCTGCGGCAGCCCGAGCACGTCCTCGACCCGGCTGAACAGCTCGCAGGTGTAGGCCACCTCAGCGGGTCCGTGCATCTTCGGCTTCACGATGTACACCGAGCCGGTGCGGCTGTTGACCAGCGGCCCGTTGGCCTCGGACGCCTTCAGCCCGTGAATCGCGATCAGGCTGGTGAACAGGGCGTCCTGGATGCCCTCGAACACCTCGTGACCTTCGGCGTCGGTGATCGCGTCGTTGGTCATCAGGTGACCGACGTTGCGGACGAACATCAGGCTGCGGCCGGGCAGCGTCAGCTGGCCCTCGCCGTCGGGGGTGGTGTACACCCGGTCCTGGTTGAGCACCCGCGTGAAGGTCTTGCCGTCCTTGGTGACCTCTTCGGCGAGGTCGCCCTTGTTCAGGCCCAGCCAGTTGCGGTACCCGAGCACCTTGTCGTCGGCGTCCACGGCGGCCACCGAGTCCTCGAAGTCCATGATCGTGGTGACCGCGGACTCCAGCACGACGTCCTTGATGCCTGCCGCGTCGGTCGAGCCGATGGGGGATTCGGGGTCCACCAGGACCTCGACATGCAGGCCGTTGTTGCGCAGCAGCACCGACCACTGCGGTGAGCCGAGTTCACCGGTGTAGCCGACGAACTGCTCGGGAGTCGCCAGACCGGTGGAACCGTCGGCCCTATCGACGACCAGTTGACCTTCGTCGATCTTCAGCCCTGTCGCGTCGCTCCACGACCCGGACGCCAGCGGCGCCGCCGTGTCGAGGAACTTGCGGGCATAGGCGATGACTTTGTCGCCACGGACCTGGTTATATCCGCCGTCGGTACCTGGCCGCACCTTCTCCGCGCCGTCGTCCTCGGGGATGACGTCGGTGCCGTAGAGCGCGTCATACAGCGAACCCCAGCGGGCGTTTGCGGCGTTCAGCGCGAACCGCGCGTTGAGGACCGGCACGACCAGCTGCGGACCCGCCGTCGTGGTGATCTCGTCGTCCACCCCGGCGGTGCTGATCGCGAAGTCGTCCGGCTCGGGTTCCAGGTAGCCGATGTCGATCAGGAACTGCTTGTAGCCCTCGGGATCGAGCGGCTCGATCACGTGCTGTCGGTGATACTTGTCGATCTGCGCCTGCAGGTCGTCGCGGCGGGCGAGCAGGTCCTGGTTCTGCGGACTGAGGTCGGTGACCACCTTGTCGACACCCGCCCAGAAGCTGTCGGGGTCGATGTCGGTGCCCGGCAGCGCCTCATTGTTGATGAAGTCGTATAGCACCTGGGCGACGCGCAGGTTTCCCACCGTCACGCGGTCCGTCATTTTTCCTCCTAAGCCGTCGATCCAGCTTACCCAGCGGTAACTGAGCTATTCGCCAGCAGCGGCGGTCAGCAGGTCACATTGGTGGGCCAGGGCGGCCCGCAGCGGTGCGGCCTGCTCAGCAATGCTCTGCTGGGCTCGGACATACTCGGCGCGACCGGCTGGCGTCTCAACGGTGATCGCGTCAAATCCGTAGTCGCGGAGATCATAGGGGCTGGCCCTCATATCGAGCGAACGGGCTCGCGCGGCGAGTTCCAAACAATCCATCACCAGCTCCGAGCTCACCAGCGGGCCGAGCTTGAACGCCCACTTGTACAGATCCATGTTCGCGTGGATACACGCGGGCTGTTCCGAGCCCACCTGGCCGTCGCGGGTGAGGCGTTCGGCGTTGCGCCCCGCGGCCGGTTCGGTGAAGAAGCGGTAGGCGTCGAAGTGACTGCACCGCAAGGGCATTGACTCGACAACGGCGTCGGTGCCTGCCTGACCGAGCCGCAGTGGCACCTGCTCGTGGCGCACCGTCGGAGCCCGGTACACCATCGCCCATTCGTGCATCCCGAAGCAGTTCAGTCGCGGCTGCCGTGACGCCGTCGCGCGCAGCAGTCGGGCGATGAACTTCACCGTGTCGGCACGCGCCCTCAGGTGTTCGATCGTCACGGTCACTCCGTGGCGCCCGCGCCCGTAGCCGGCGCGCCCGAGGTAGCGCTCGGCCTCCGCACCGCCGAGCGCCACCCCGAAACCGGGATGCCAGACCCGCAGTTGCCGGGGCCGAAGACTGTAGTAGGTCCACAGGAAGTCCCAAACGGGATGGGCCTCGCCGACCCGGGCCCGCGTGCGTCGGGGTGCACAGAACTCGTCCACCCGCTTGCGGTGCAGCCGTTCGCGATGGGTCCAGTCGGGCTCGTCGAGCCCGACATCAGACATCGTCGGGCCGAGCCCGACATCAGACATGATGCGTCCGGTCGCGGACGGCGCCGACCACGTCCTCGACCAGGTCTTCCAGGGTGACCATCGCCGACACTGCGCCGTCAGCGCCGGTGACCGAGGCCAGGTGGCTGTTGTTGCGCCGCATCAGCGACAGCGCGTCGGGCAGCGACGTGGTCTCGGCGACCTCCGGCAACGGCCGTACCGTGTCGAGGCCGACCACCGCCTCCGGGTTGTCGACCAGGCCGAGCACATCCTTGATGTGGACGTAGCCGATGAACCGGTCCCGCGAATCGACCACCGGGAACCGGGAGTAGCCGGTCTGCGCCAGCGCATCGTGGATCGCGGCGACCGTCGGACCTGACCCGTCGGCGGCGGCGGGCACTGCGTGCACGTCTCGCAGCGGCATCGCGACGTCGCGAACGACGCGGTTGCGGATCCGCAGCGCGCGCGACAACCGGTTGTGCTCCTCGGGATCGAGCAGCCCCTCCGACAACGATTCGGCGATCATCTCCGAGAGCTCGACGCTCGAAACCGTGTTCTCCAGTTCGGTTTTCGCTTCCACGCCGAACGCGCGCAGGATCACGTGCGCACACCAGTCGTAAACGGCGATCACGGGTCGCGCCGCTCGGACCCACAGCAGGTAGGGCGGCACCAGCAGCATGGCCGCCGACTCGGGTCCCGCGATCGCGATGTTCTTCGGCACCATTTCGCCGAGCAACACGTGCAGCACCACGACGATCGTGATCGCGATGACGAAGGACACGGTGTGCAACACGGTGTCGGGGATGCCGAGCAGGTGGAACGGCCGCTCCAGCAGGTGTGCCACCGCCGGTTCACCGACCCGGCCGAGCAGGATCGAGCAGATGGTGATGCCCAGTTGGGCACCCGCCAGCATCAGCGGCAGGTTCTCGCCGGCCCGGATCACCGTGACCGCGCTGCGCTTGCCCTGCTCGGCCAGCGTTTCGAGGCGGTCGCGGCGCGCCGAGATCAGCGCGAACTCCGCGCCGACGAAGAACGCGTTGGCGGCCAACAGCACGATCGTCAGGATGACGCCGAAAAAGTCACCCATCGGCTGCGTCCCGGTCGTTACGGCGGCCCAGTTGAGCGAGCTCCAGTTGGTCGATGCGCCTGCCGTCCATCCGGACCACCGTCGCCAGCCAGTGCATCGGATCGTCGATCGGCCCGTCCGGATCGAACGCCGTCAGTTCGACCGACTCGCCCTCTTCGGGGATGTGCCCGAGCAGTTGCAGCACCAACCCGCCGATCGTCTCGTATTCGCCCTCGGACGCCCGGAAGCCGGTGGCGTCGGCAACCTCGTCGATGCGCAGCAGACCCGACACCTGCCAGCCCTGGCCGGCCTGCACTACGTCGGCGGTCGGTTCGTCGTGTTCGTCGCGGATGTCACCGACGATCTCCTCGATGACGTCCTCGACCGTCACCATGCCCGCTGTGCCGCCGTATTCGTCGACGACCAATGCGGTCTGCAGGCCGTTGGCGCGCAACTGCGCCATCACGTCGTCGCCATCCAGGGTCGAGGGCACTCGTGCGACCGGCTGCACCAGCCCGGTCAGCCGCGTCGTCTTGTGCAGCTCCGGCGGCACTTCGAAGACCTGCTTGACGTGCACGATGCCGGTGGTCTCGTCGAGGTCGCCGTCGACGATCGGGAATCGCGAGTAACCGCTGCGGATCGCCGCGTCCACCAGATCGGCGACCGTGTCGTCGACTTCGAGTGTGACGATCTCAGTCCGCGGCGTCATCAGCTCCTCGGCCGTCCGCGACCCGAACTGCAGCGAGCGGTCCACCAGCGTCGCGGTGATCGGGTCCAGCGACCCGTGCCGCGCCGAATTGCGCACCAGCGATCCGAGCTCCTGCGGCGACCGCGCGGAGCGCAGTTCCTCGGCGGGCTCGATGCCCAGCCGGCGCAGTATCCAGTTGGCGGTGCCGTTGGTCAGGTGGATCAGCGGAGCGACGACCATCGAGAACAACACCTGCGGACCCGCCACGACTCGCGCCACCGCCAACGGCTTGGCGACCGCGAGATATTGCGCGACGAGTTCGCCGAACACCATCGACACCGACGTCGCGATCAACAACGCCAACGCCAACGCCAGGCCGTCGGCCACCCCCTCGGACAGCGCCGTCGCCCCGAACACCGGTTCGAGTAGATGCGCCACCAACGGCTCGGCGAGGTAGCCGGTGATCAGCGTGGTGATCGAGATGCCCACCTGGGCACCCGAGAGCTGGAACGACAGGGTGCGATGCGCCCGCTGCACGAGTTGATCGCGACGGCCGCCGCTACGGGCGTTCGCTTCGACCGTGCTGCGCTCCAACGCGGTCAGCGAGAACTCCGCCGAGACGAACACGGCGGTGCCTGCGGTCAGCACCAGAAAGGCCAGCACCGCAAGCACGGTGTACACGACGCTCATCGCGTCCTCGCCAACAGCTCGCCGGGCCGCATGCCCGGCCGACTAGGGGACGGCTCGGCCTCGGATGAGTCTGCGCCGGGCCGCTCGGCAGGCCCGACGGCCTCGACGGGTGCCTGCGGCACAGGATCCCTTTCGAGTAGGCGTGAAGAAAGACCTATGTTAGCCGCCTCCACCGCCGCGCGAGCTCACCATCCGGTCGGCAGTGGGTGACCTTCGGCGAACCCGGCGGCGGACTGCACCCCGAGGACGACCTTCTCGTGCAACTCGGCGATGGTCGCCGCGCCGACGTAGGTGCAGGTGCTGCGCACCCCGGAGGTGATGTGGTCGAGCAGGTCCTCGACGCCGCCGCGCGACGGGTCAAGGCCCATCCGCGACGTGGAGATGCCTTCCTCGAACAGCGCCTTGCGGGCCTGATCGAAGGCACTGTCGCCCGCGGTGCGGGCGGCCACGGCGCGTTTGGAGGCCATGCCGTAGCTCTCCTTGTACGGCTGGTCCTCCCGGTCGCGCATCAGGTCGCCCGGCGATTCGTAGGTGCCGGCGAACCAGGAGCCGATCATCACGTTCGCCGCACCCGCGGCCAACGCCAACGCCACGTCGCGGGGATGCCGCACGCCGCCGTCGGCCCATACGTGGCCACCGAGTTGTCTTGCCGCCGCGGCACATTCGACGACTGCGGAGAACTGTGGCCTGCCGACGCCGGTCATCATCCTGGTGGTGCACATCGCGCCGGGACCGACGCCGACCTTGACGATCGACGCGCCCGCGGTGAGCAGGTCGTGCGTGCCTTCGGCGGAGACCACGTTGCCCGCGGCGATCGGCACGCCGAGGCCGAGCGAGGCCACCGATTTGATCGCTTCGAGCATCTTGAGTTGATGGCCGTGCGCGGTGTCGATCACCAGCAAGTCCACCCCGGCCTCGACCAGCGAGCGCGCCTTGCCGCCGACGTCGCCGTTGATGCCGACCGCGGCGGCGATCCGCAGCCGGCCCTTGTCGTCGACGGCGGGGGTGTAGATGCCTGCGCGGATCGCGCCGGTGCGAGTCAGCACGCCCGCCAGGGTGCCGTCCGGTTCGGTCAGCACCGCCACGTCGACCGGTGCGTGCTCGAGCAGATCGAACACCTTGCGCGGATCGGTGCCCGCGGGCGCGGTGACGAAGTCGGAGATCGCGATGTCGCGGACCCGGGTGAACCGGTCGACGCCGACGCAGCCCGCCTCGGTGACCAACCCGATCGGCCTGCCTTCGAATACCACCACCGCGGCGCCGTGGGCTCGCTTGTGGAGCAACGCCATCGCATCGGAGACAGAGTCGTCGGGCGACAGCACCACCGGCGTGTCGGCGACCAGATCGCGGCTCTTGACGAAGTCGACCGTCGCCTTGACTACCGAGATCGGCAGATCCTGCGGTAGCACCACGAGGCCGCCGCGGCGGGCCACCGTCTCGGCCATCCGCCGGCCCGCGACCGCCGTCATGTTCGCCACCACCACCGGGATGGTGGTGCCCGACCCGTCGTGGGTCGACAGATCGACGTCGAACCGGGACTGCACGTCCGATCGTCCGGGGACGATGAAGACATCGTCGTAGGTCAGGTCGTAGGCGGGCCGGTGGCCGTCGAGAAATCGCATGTCACGTCAAGTCTAGTCGGTTGCGTTCCTTCCACTTTTGCGTCTCACTCGCGCGAGGGAAGTCAGGCCTCGACTTCGCTGCGGTCACCGCTCCACAGCGTGTGGAACTTTTTGTCGCGATCGTCGATGCGCGCGTAGGTGTGTGCGCCGAAGTAGTCGCGCAGCCCCTGCGTCAGCGCCGCGGGCAACCGCTCGGTGCGCAGCGCGTCGTAGTACGACAGCGCCGAGGAGAAACCCGGGATCGGGATGCCGAGTTGGGTGGCCGCGACGACCACGCGGCGCCAACTGTCGATCGCCGACTCGAGCGCGCTGCGGAAGAAGGGCGCGCCGATCAGCGTCGGGAGGTTCGGGTCCTCGTCGAAGGCTTCCTTGATCGGGTTGAGCAGCTTCGCGCGGATGATGCAGCCGCCGCGCCAGATGGTGGCGATACCGCCGAGATCGATGCCCCAGTCGTATTCGGCGCTACCGGCCTGCAGTTGGTTGAAGCCCTGCGCGTAAGCAATGATCTTCGAGGCGTACAGCGCTTGGTGCACATCCTCGATGAATTTGTCTGCGTCACTTGGCTTTTCGCCGAGGTCGCCGGCCGCCAGGCCGGTGGTGGCGCGCCGTTGGGGCACGGAACCCGACAGTGCACGGGCGAACACCGCCTCGGCGATGCCGGTGACCGGTATGCCGAGATCGAGCGCGGACTTCACCGTCCACCGGCCGGTGCCTTTCTGCTCGGCCTCGTCGACCATGACGTCGACGAGTGGCTTACCCGTCTTGGCATCGGTCTGCCGCAGCACCTCCGCGGTGATCTCGATGAGAAAGCTGTCGAGGTCGCCCTTGTTCCACTCGGCGAAGACGTCGGCCATCTCGGCTGCGGTCTTGCCGAGGCCGTCGCGCATCAGCTGATAGGCCTCGCCGATGAGTTGCATATCGGAGTACTCGATGCCGTTGTGCACCATCTTCACGAAGTGCCCCGCACCGTCGGGGCCGATGTGGGTGCAGCAGGGCACGCCGTCGACGTGCGCGGAGATCTCCTCCAGCAGTGGGCCGAGCGATTTGTACGACTCGGCCGGGCCCCCTGGCATGATCGACGGTCCGTTCAACGCGCCCTCCTCGCCGCCGGAGATGCCTGCGCCCACAAAGTGCAAACCGCGGTCGCGCATCGCCTTCTCGCGGCGAATCGTGTCGGTGTAGAGGGCGTTGCCGCCGTCGATGATGATGTCGCCTTCTTCCATCGCGTCGGCGAGTTCGTTGATGACCGCGTCGGTGGGATCGCCCGCCTTGACCATGATCAGTACCCGTCGCGGCTTCTCCAGGGCGGCAAGAAATTCCGGGATGGTTTCGCTGCGGACGAACTTGCCTTCCGAACCGTGTGCGGCCAGCAGCGCGTCTGTCTTGGCCACCGACCGGTTGTGCAGCGCGACGGTGTAGCCGTGCCTGGCGAAGTTACGCGCGATGTTGGAGCCCATGACGGCCAGGCCGGTGACCCCGATCTGAGCGGTGCCGGTGGTGTCGGAGGTTTCAGACGAGCTCATGCGGGCGGCCTTTCGTTGTTTTGTTGTGGGTGAGTTATCGGCTACTTATCACTACGCGGTGAACAGCCGATGCAATTCCGTCAGCCACGGCACCGCGAGCGCCATGGTGGGCAACACCAACACGGCCGCCGCCGCGACATAAGCGGTGGCGGCGACGATGCGACTGTTCGGCTCACCGCCGAGGCGGCGGACCCGCAGCAGTGTGGTCGGACCGCCTGCGGCGAGCGCGCCGGACGGGGTGCGCCCCGACGCGCACGCGACAAGGGCACGGGCCAGGGGAGCGGGACCCGCGACGCGCACAGCGGCGTCGTCGGCGAGCATCTCGATCAGCATGCGGACGGCGTCCAGGGCGTTGCCGCTGCGGACGAACCGCGGGAATGCGGCATGCACCGCGGTGAACATCTCGAGCACCAGGTCGTGACGCGCACGCAGGTGCGCGTTCTCGTGGGTAAGAATCGCGTCGATCTCGCTGTCCGACAACGACTTCAGCGTGCCCTCACTGACCACGACACGGCTGCGTACCCCCGGCAGGCAGTAGGCCAGCGGCTGCTTGACATCGAGGATGCGCAGGCCGCTGGCCTTCATACAGACGTGCGGCGGATTCGACGCGCGCGACATGTCGAGCAGGTCGACCATCATCCGGTGGTGCGCGCGTCTGCGCCTGGTGGCGATCGCCACCTGCACCACGGCGAATGTCAGTCGCGCACCGATCACCAGGGTGAGCGTGAAGACGATCACGAGGGCACCCCACAGCGGCCAGCCAAGCGCATCGATCTCACTGGTCACGGTGGCGGTGGGGCGGCCGTCCGGTCCGGGGACGAAGAGCCTGCTGGCGATCGCGATACCCGCGGAGAACGCCGACAACACGGCGGCCAGTGCGATCGACTGCCACAACACGATCGCGGCGCGCGGTGCGCGCATCGGCCACGACGCCCGCGCCAACACTGCCGGGACCGGTCCCGACAGGACCAGCGCGACGATGGTGAAGGCCAGCGCGGACACGCTGTCAGTATTTCTCAGCCGGTGCCCGAATTGCCAGCGGGTGGGACCTGGCTGTGCTTACTTTCCAACTCGGCGAGCGCGCGCCGCAGCGCGGCGGCCTCGTCGGCGCCGACTCGCTCGACGAAATGCACCAGCGCGGCTTCCCGGCTGCCGGAGTCGGCGGCCTGGTCGAGCGCGTCGACCATCAGACCGGCGACCAGTTCGTCTCGGCCGTGCGTCGGGGCGTACCGGTGTGCACGGTCGTCGCGGTGCTGGACGACGAGATTCTTCTTCGCCAGCCGCTGCAGCACGGTCATGATCGTCGTGTAGGCCAGATCGCGGTGAGCCGACAATGCCTCATGGACCTGGCGCACGGTTTGGGGCTCCCCGGAAGACCACAGGTGGTCCATCACAGCGCGTTCGAGTTCCCCAAGACGCGTCAACTTAGCCATGTTCCGTTCATCTCCTACGGGCAGTAGAACCAGGGTACTACGGCGTTACTACGGCGCGTCGTATCGAACGCATCAGAACAACGGTCTCGCCCCTGCGCGCTGTTCCTGCAGTGGTCATCAGCCCTCCCACCGGCGGTTGTGAGTCGAGTCACAGGGGGTGGCCGCCTCCCGCCGCTTGACTATAGTAAGCCTAACCTAACTCAAGATCGGGAGGTGTCATGACGGTTCTGGTCGAGGATCCGCTCATCGCGAGCATGGCGATCCGGCGGCCGTTGCCCCTGCATCAGTCCAGCCGCAGGTTGCGCGAGCTCTATCCCGAATGTCCGCGCGTGTACGGCGTCGCGGTGATGGGCGATTTGTCGCGCCGCCGGTGGTGGCCGTTGGCCGAGGCCGTGGCCGGCGACCGCCTTCAGGCGATGTTCGACATCACGGCCGCGGAGACCGACAGCCGTGCCGCCATCGCCCAGCAATTGGCCGCCACGCTCGCTCACGTCGTCGTCGGACGGGTGGTGCCGCTGCTCGCGCTCGAAGGGCGGGCCTGGGACACCGGCTTGGAGAACCTGTGGGTGCACGTCGATTCGGAGGGCGCGATCGACTGGGTCGGCGTCGTCGATCCTCAACTGCGGGCGCTGCCCGACGATCCGGCACGCGACGATGACGGCATCATCGCGCTGCCGAGCGAGGCGGCGCTGACGACCTGGGTCGCGCATCGCAGTCACCGCGCACTGGCGCCCCTGTTCGCGCGGCTGTCCGACATCTGTGGTGACGCCATGTCCGAGGCGTCGATGTGGCACATCGTCGGCGGCGCGGTGGTCAGTGCGGCCACCCAGGTGCCGATGTTGGCCGGCTCGAGTGAGGTGACCAGCATGCGGCGCGCACAGGCCGTACTCGACGCATTGGTCGGGTTCGGGCTGCCGGTCCGCGGCACCGGCAGGATCGCCGCACGGAAGGCCTTGCTTAATTAGGCAAGCCTTGCCTATTCTCTAGTCCGTTGGACGAACCACCGGACCGCGCCGGAGTCCTGAGGGCTGCAGAGACTCCCGGTCCACTCGAAGGACAGACCCCGCGTCATCGGCGCGGGGTCTGTCCGCATGTGCGCTACCTGTCGACCGGCCCGCCGCTGTCCGCCCAGTCCTTGAACGAACCCATGTTGTAGACCTCGGTGTACCCGAGTTCCTTGAGCGCCTGACCCGACAGCGCCGAGCGGCCACCCGACGCGCAGTACACGATGACGGTCTTGTCCTTCGCGAAATTCGCGTCGTGGTAGGGCGATTCGGGGTCGGCGCGGAACTCCAGCATGCCGCGCGGCACGTGCACCGCGCCGGCCACCTTGCCGCTCTGCTCCACCTCTTGGCCGTCGCGTACGTCGACGACCAACGCGTTGCCCTTGGCGATCATCTCCTGGGCCTGTGCCGGTGTGATCTTCGGGACTACGGCATTCGCGGCTTCGACGAGTTCTTTCGCAGTTCTGGCCATGCTCGACGATACCGCCGGGCCCGTCGTCGCAACGCCGTGATCGCCGTGTAAACACGACGTCGTGACCACGGACGCAACCGCCGAGTTCGGCAAGGGGTTCGACAACGAACTCGGGGTCGAGTACCTCGAGCTCACCGGCGACGGTGGCCGGGCGCGGCTGCAGATCAAGGACAAACTGCTGCAGCCGTGGGGCATCGTGCACGGGGGCGTCTACTGCTCGATCGTCGAGGGGCTCGCCAGCATCTCCGGACAGGTGTGGCTGTCGGAAAACGGCGGCGGGCACGTCGTCGGTGTCAACAACAACACCGACTTCCTGCGGGCCATCTCCGCGGGCACGGTCACCGCGGCTTCGACGCCGATCCACCGTGGTCGCCGCCAGCAGCTGTGGCTGATCACGATCACCGACGACAACGACCGCGTCGTGGCGCGCGGACAGGTTCGTTTGCAGAACATTTCGCCCGAGTAACAGCCATATTTCCTACGCTGCTCTCCATCTCGAGGCGTGGCAATATCCATCGCTATGCGTTTGACCCCGCATGAACAGGACCGCCTGCTGATCTCCTATGCCGCAGAACTCGCGCGCCGCCGCCAGGCCCGCGGCCTGCGACTGAACCATCCCGAAGCCGTCGCGTTGATCACCGACCATCTCCTCGAGGGCGCCCGCGACGGGCGCACCGTTGCCGAGTTGATGGTCAGTGGCCGCGACGTGCTCTCGCGCGACGAGGTCATGGAGGGGGTTCCGGAGATGCTCCACGACGTCCAGGTGGAGGCCACGTTCCCTGACGGCACCAAGCTCGTCACCGTCCACGATCCGATTCCATGACAAGCGAGAAGCCGACGGCGGATCGCGCATCGTGGGCGCCGGGAGAGATCATCTACGGCGAGGGTGACATCGAGATCAACGCTGGCGCAACACGGCTGACCCTCGACGTCGTCAACACCGGTGACCGCCCCGTTCAGGTCGGCAGTCATGTCCACCTGCCCCAGGCCAACAGCGCGCTTCGCTTCGACCGCGACGCCGCCCACGGCCACCGCCTCGACATCCCGGCGGGTACCGCGGTGCGCTTCGAGCCGGGCATTGCACAACGCGTTGTGCTGGTACCGCTCGGGGGCTACCGCGAGGTGCACGGGCTGACGCTCGACCCGCCCGGAAGGCTGGACTCGCGGTGACGGCATTGTCGCGACGGCGGTACGCGCAGCTGTACGGCCCGACGACGGGCGACCGGATCCGGTTGGCCGACACCGACCTGTTCATCGAGATCACCGACGACCTCAGCGGCGGGCCGGGGCGCGCGGGCGACGAGGCGGTGTTCGGCGGCGGTAAGGTGCTCCGCGAGTCGATGGGGCAAGGCAAGACCATTCGGGCCGAAGGCTCGCCCGATACCGTGATCACCGGTGCGACCATCGTCGACCACTGGGGAATCATCAAGGCCGACATCGCGATTCGCGGCGGTCGGATCACGGGCATCGGCAAGGCCGGCAACCCCGACATCATGCCGGGGGTGAGCACCGACCTCGTTGTCGGCCCGGCCACCGAAGTGATCGCGGGCAACGGACTGATCCTCACCGCGGGCGCCATCGACTGTCACGTGCATCTGATCTGCCCGCAGATCATGGAAGAAGCGCTTGGCGGCGGCATCACCACGATCGTCGCCGGTGGCACCGGACCTGCGGAGGGTAGCAAGGCCACCACGGTCACACCCGGCGCCTGGCATCTGGCCCGGATGCTCGAGGCGCTCGACCACTGGCCGTTGAACATCGCCCTGCTCGCCAAGGGCAACACGATCAGGCTCGACTCGATGCGAGAGCAGTTGCGTTCCGGCGCTGCGGGTTTCAAGCTACATGAGGACTGGGGCTCGACGCCGGCCGCTATCGACGCGTGCCTGCGGGTGGCCGACGAGTACGGCGTCCAAGTCAACCTGCACACCGACACCCTCAACGAACTCGGCTTCGTCGAGGACACCCTGGCGGCCATCGCAGGCCGCGGCATCCACGCCTACCACACCGAGGGCGCCGGCGGCGGTCACGCACCGGACATCATCACCGTCGCCTCGGAGCCGAATGTCCTTCCGAGCTCGACCAATCCGACCCGGCCGCACACGGTGAACACCCTCGACGAACACCTCGACATGCTGATGGTCTGCCACCATCTCAACCCCAGCATTCCCGAGGACCTGGCGTTCGCCGAGAGCCGGATCCGGCCGTCGACCATCGCGGCCGAGGACCTCCTGCACGACATCGGCGCCATCTCGATGATCGGCAGCGACGCGCAGGCCATGGGGCGCATCGGCGAGGTGGTGATGCGGACCTGGCAGACCGCACACATGATGAAGAAGCGCCGCGGCGCGCTACCGGGTGACGGTGCGGCAGATAACAACCGGGTGCAGAGGTACATCGCGAAATACACCATCTGTCCGGCGATCGCGCACGGGATCGACCGCGAAGTCGGATCCGTCGAGACCGGGAAACTCGCGGATCTGGTGCTGTGGCAGCCCGCCTTCTTCGGCGTCCGCCCACACATGGTGATCAAGGGCGGCATGATCGCGTGGGCCGCGATGGGCGACGCCAACGCGTCCATCCCGACGCCTCAGCCAGTGCTGCCACGGCCGATGTTCGGCGCGGCACCCGCTGCTGCGGCAGCCAACTCGGTGCACTTCGTTGCGCCTCAGGCACTCGAAGATCGCCTCGCCGACCGGATTAGCGTGAAACGCCGGCTGGTTGGGGTGCGAGATGTCCGCAAGGTCGGCAAAGCGGATATGCCTCTCAACGACGCGATGCCGGACATCGAAGTCGATCCCGACACCTTCACGGTGCGCATCGATGGTGAGGTGTGGCAGGAACAACCAGCCAACGAATTGCCGATGGCCCAAAGGTATTTCCTGTTCTGATGACCAACCTGTCGACCCTTCTCACGCTCGCCGACTCGCGGCTGCCCACCGGCGGTCACGTGCACTCCGGCGGCATGGAGGAGGCGGTCACTTCCGGTCTGGTGACCGACCTGACGACGCTGCGGGCCTACTTGAGCCGCAGAATCCGCACGCACGGCCTCGTGACGGCGTCGCTGGCCGTCGCTGCGCATGACGGCACCCTGACCGTCGACGAGGCGGACCGCGAAACCGACGCCCGCACACCGGCTCCCGCCGCCCGACAGGCCTCGCGCGCCCAGGGCCGCGGGCTCGCGAGGCTGGCTCGGCGGGTGTGGCCCGACCACGACTGGCGGTCCCTCGGGTCGACCCCGCACCTTGCGGTCGCCGCGGGTGAGGTCGGCAGGGCCAGCGGGCTGAACCCCGACCAGACCGCGGTGTCGGTGGTGTACACCACGATGACCGGTTCGGCGACGGCCGCCCAACGTCTGCTGGCGCTCGATCCCGGCGACGTCGCGGCTGTGACCTTCGAGCTGGCACCGCTGTGCGAGGCCACCGCCGCCGAGGCCGCCAAGGGGCTGGCCGACCTGTCCGATCCGCTGCTCGACGTGCTGGCCCAACGCCACACCGAACGCGAGCGCCCGTTGTTCGTCTCCTGAAAGGCAGGCCATGCCACCGCATTACCACTCTTTCGAATCGGCTGGCGAGCCCCACGCCCACACTGAACGACCGCGCAGGCAGCGGGAACCGGGGGAGCCGCTGCGCATCGGCGTCGGCGGTCCTGTCGGCTCCGGCAAGACCGCACTCGTCGCCGCACTGTGCCGCCAACTCCGCGACGAGTTGTCGCTGGCCGTGCTGACCAACGACATCTACACCACCGAGGATGCCGACTTCCTGCGCCGCCATGCGGTTTTGCCGGACGAAAGGATCGCCGCGGTGCAGACCGGCGGGTGCCCGCACACCGCGATCCGCGACGACATCACCGCGAACCTGGATGCGGTCGAGGACCTGATCGCCCGCAACGACCGCCTCGACCTGATCCTCGTCGAGTCCGGCGGCGACAACCTGACGGCGACGTTCTCCTCGGGGCTGGTCGATGTGCAGATCTTCGTCATCGACGTCGCGGGCGGCGACAAGGTGCCCCGTAAAGGCGGGCCTGGCGTCACGTATTCAGATCTGTTGGTGGTCAACAAGACCGACCTCGCCCCGTTGGTGGGCGCCGACCTGGAGGTCATGCGTCGCGACGCGGCCAAGGTGCGCGGCGACAGGCCGACGGCCCTGATCTCGTTGACCGAAGATCCCGCCGCGTCGGCGGTGTTGGCCTGGGTGCGGGAACAGCTGTGCGTTCCAACGTCCTGATCGTCGCCCGCAGCGGCAGGCATCCGCACATCGAGTGTGCGGGAGCGGTCGCGGCGCGGCGCACCGAACCGGACACCGTGCACCTGGTGTCCGCGGCCGCCACCCCGCTCGGCGGCGACGCGATCCACATCCGCGTCGTGGTGGAGGCCGGCGCCCTGCTGCGGGTGCGCACCGCGGCGGCGACGGTGACGCTCCCCGGTTCGGTGACGCGGGAGTCGCACGCGGTCTGGACGCTGGAGGTGGCAGGCGATCTCGACCTCGATCCGCAACCGACCGTCGTCGCCGCCACCTCGCGCCACTTCACGTCGACGCGGCTCGAACTGGCCGAAGCAAGCCGGGTCCGGTTGCGCGAACGCATCCAGATCGGCAGATCCGATGAGCGCGAAGGGTTTTGGACGGGCTCACTGC
The DNA here is from genome assembly GCF_001667505.1 of Mycobacterium sp. ACS1612. GTDB lineage: Bacteria > Actinomycetota > Actinomycetes > Mycobacteriales > Mycobacteriaceae > Mycobacterium. The sequence goes on along the minus strand of NZ_LZHZ01000027.1, from coordinate 41,771 downwards.
ACGCCGACGTCGACGGGTCACCGCTTCTTCGGCATCGAATCGAACTGGGCAACGGATCGGTCGCCGACGACGCGCTCGGCACGCCGATGGCGTGCGTCAGCGAATTGCACTATCCCGACAGTGACGCCGCCACCGAGGGCGTGAGACTCGCGCTGGCCGGCGGCGGCTGCCTGTCGACCTGGCAGGGCGAGCGACTCTAGCTCGCCGCCCGTTCACCGTCCTGAACCCCGGCCGCGATCTCCTGGAGTTCTTCGATCCTGGTGCGCGCGTAGGCCTGCTGCTCGGTGATGGTCAGGTTGCCGCGCGCCCTGGACAGGAACGTGACCGTCCACGACAGCAGCGTGGTGACCTTCGTCTTGAAGCCGACGAGGTAGATCAAGTGCAACACCAGCCAGGCCAGCCAGGCGATGAAGCCGCCGAACTCGATGGGGCCGACCTTGGCGACCGCGGAGAACCGCGACACGGTGGCCATCGAACCCTTGTCGAAGTACTGGAACGGCTCACGCTGCGCGGGATCGGCGCCCCGCAGTTCAGCCTTGATTGCCTTGGCCGCGTACTTGGCGCCCTGGATGGCGCCCTGCGCCATGCCCGGCACCCCTTCCACGGCCGCCATGTCGCCGACCACGAAGACATTCGGATGGCCGGGAATTGTCAGGTCCGGCAGCACCTTCACCCGACCGGCACGGTCCAGCTCCACATCGGACTGCTCGGCGAGGTCGCGTCCCAGCGGGCTGGCCGATACACCGGCCGACCACACCTTGGTCGCCGACTCGATACGCCGGATGGTGCCGTCGGAATCCTTGACCGTGATGCCGTTGCGGTCGACGTCGGTGACCATCGCGCCGAGCTGGATGTCGACGCCCATCTTCTCCAACCGGGCCTGCGCCTTCTTGCCGAGCTTCTCGCCCATCGGCGGTAGCACCGCAGGCGCCGCGTCCAGCAGGATAACCTTGGCCTGCGTCGAATCGATATGCCGGAACGCGCCTTTGAGCGTGTGGTCGGCGAGTTCGGCGATCTGCCCGGCCATCTCGACACCGGTGGGCCCGGCGCCGACGACCGTGAACGTCAACAGCTTCTCGCGGCGCGCGGGATCACTCGAGCGTTCAGCTTGTTCGAACGCGCCGAGGATGCGGCCGCGCAACTCGAGTGCGTCGTCGACGGTCTTCATGCCCGGCGCCCACTCGGCGAAGTGATCGTTGCCGAAGTAGGACTGGCCGGCGCCCGCCGCGATGATCAGGCTGTCGTACGGCGTGACGTAGGTGTGGCCGAGCAACTCCGACTTGATGGTCTTGTTCGCGAGGTCGATGCGTGTCACGTTGCCCAGCAGCACCTGCACGTTTTTCTGCCTGCGCAGGATGATGCGTGTCGGCGGGGCAATCTCACCCGACGAGATGATCCCGGTGGCCACCTGATACAGCAACGGCTGGAACAGATGATGCGTGGTCCGCGCGATCATCTTGATGTCCACGTCGGCATGCTTGAGTGCCTTCGCGGCGTTCAAACCGCCGAAACCCGAACCGATGATCACCACCTTGTGGCGGTCAGTTGCAGTGGCTCCGGGATGGCTCATTTTGGGCTCCTCGACGGACTACACGTGCACTTATACAGACACTACGGTAGTCGCCCGGTATCCCCGCAGCGCGGTGAGATTTGCCACGCCGACACGCGTTTAAACGCTGGCTATCCCGCGAGCATCGGCTTCAACTTCTCGGCCACCGCGGTGATGTTGCCCGGCTGATACCCGTTGATGCTGGTGACCGGGCTGAGGATGACACCGTCGACGCCGGCGTCGAGCACCTTTTCCTTGATCTGGTCGGCCACCTGCTCGGGGCCGCCGACCACGGCCTGCTGCCGGAAGTCCTCCGGAACCTGGTCAGCCGAGAACTTCTCGTCGATGATGGCGATGACCAGAACACTGGTCTCCAACGTCGCGGGATCACGGTCGATCTCCTCGCAGCGCTGCTTCACCACGGCCACCTTGCGGGCCAGTTCGTCGAAGCCGGCGATGATGTTGAGGTGGTCAAAGTACTTGGCGGCCAACGGAATCGTCTTCTTCTCGCCGCTGCCGCCGATCATCAGCGGGATGTGATCACGGAACCGCGGGTTGGCCATCGCCTCCTTGGCGCGGTAGTACGTGCCCTCGAAGGTCGGCCGCTCGCCGCGCAGCATCGGCAGGATGATCTGCAGCGCCTCGCCCAACTTGTTGAAGCGGTCGGTGAAGGTGCCGAACTCGTAGCCGAGTTGCTCGTGTTCGAGCTCGAACCAGCCGGTGCCGATGCCCAGGATCGCGCGGCCCTGGCTCATCACGTCGAGCGTGGTGATCTCCTTGGCCAACAGCGTCGGATTGCGGTACGTGTTGCCGGTCACGAGGGTGCCGAGTTGGACGTTCTCGGTGATGGCCGCGAGTCCGCCGAGCGCGGTGTACGCCTCTAGCATCGGCTGGTCGGGGGTGCCGAGGCCGGGCAGCTGATACAAGTGGTCCATCAGGAAGACCGAGTCGAAGCCTGCCGCATCGGCTTCCTGGGCCTGCGCGATCACGGTCGGGAAGATCGCTTCGACACCGGTGCCGTAACTGAAGTTGGGGATCTGGAGTCCGAGTTTGATTGTCACGCGGCTCACGTAACCACAACTAAGCGGGGCGGTCACCCCGTTTTAGCTCCCGGCGAACGGGGAATATTTCAGCCGAAGTTCGTCAGCGCGCCGTGGCTGACGTGCAGCGTCTGTCCGGTGATGTGCCGGGCGGCGGGCGTCGTCAGGAACAACGCCAACCGGGCGATCTCGCCGGCCACCGGCGCGGGAGTGCGCGACAGACCGTCGTAGCAGGGCTCCGCGTTGCGGCCCGACGCCACCGCGTTGACCGTGATGCCGCGGGTGCCGAAGTGCGTGGCCTGCCCGGCGGTCCAGTCTGCGATCGCGGCCTTCACCGCGGACTCCGCGCTGCCTTCGCGAGGCTGGTCGGGAATGACGTTGACGATCGAGCCGCCCGACCGCAGATGATCGCCGAGGATCTGGACGGTCAACACCGCCGAAAGGGCGGTCGAGTCCAGCGCGTTGCGCCAAGCCGCGGCCAGGTCGCTCAGCGTGTAGGTGCGCGGATCGCCCGCATCCCAGCGCGGCGCGGGCACGTTGACGATGGTGTCCAGATGGTGCGGGAATCGGCTGCGTGCCTCTTCGAGACTGGCCGGATCGGTGTTGTCGAAAACGATCGCGTCGACATCGAGTTCCTTGGCGGCGACCTCGAGGTCGTCGCGGCGCGCCCCTGCGATCACGACCCGATGCCCCGCATCGCAAAACCTCTCCGCGACCGTGCGTCCCAGATCGGTATCGCCGCCGGTGACGAGCACCTCCATGACTAAGGCCCTCCTACCTTCGTTCAACGCTGAACCCCAGCGAGTCACCGGTCATGTTACTGGACAGTAGCTAGCGCGTGAAATTCGACACGGCAACAGTTCGGGGCATGTGCCATAGGGTCGTCATTTGTGCTGCCCCGCTGGATTTATCTGCCCGCGGCGATCGGGGCGTGCTTCGTCGTGCTGCCGCTGCTCGCGGTGGCGGTCAAGGTCGATTGGCCGCACTTCTGGACGCTGATCAGCAGCGAGTCGTCGACCACCGCGCTGGTGCTGAGCCTCAAGACCGCGGCGGCGAGCACCGCGCTGTGCCTGCTGTTTGGTGTGCCGATGGCGCTGGTCCTGGCCCGCGGCGACGCCCGCCTGGTCCGTATCGCCAGGCCGTTGATTCTGTTGCCGCTGGTGCTGCCGCCTGTGGTCGGCGGAATCGCGCTGCTGTACGCGTTCGGTCGGCTCGGCTTGATCGGCGAGTACCTCGACGCCGCGGGCATCCAGATCGCGTTCACGACGACGGCCGTGGTGCTGGCGCAGACGTTCGTGTCGCTGCCGTTTCTCGTCATCGCGCTGGAAGGCGCGGCCCGCACCGCGGGCGCGGACTACGAGGTGGTGGCCGCGACGCTCGGCGCGAGGCCGACGACGGTGTGGTGGCGGGTGTCGTTGCCGCTCCTGGCGCCGGGCCTGATCTCCGGTGCGGTGCTGGCGTTCGCCCGCTCGCTCGGCGAGTTCGGCGCGACGCTGACGTTCGCCGGGTCTCGTGAAGGCGTCACCAGGACGCTGCCGCTGGAGATCTATCTGCAGCGCGAGAGCGACGCCGACGCCGCGGTCGCGCTGTCCCTGCTGCTGGTCGCCGTGGCGGCTGTCGTCGTCCTCGGATTGGGCAGCCGCAGGCTGCGCAACGCCAGTGCCTGGTGACATGCGATGACCGGTGTGCAGCTGCGGGCGGTCGTCGACAGTCGCGATATCGACCTCGAATTCGAAGTCGCCGCAGGCGAAGTGCTGGCCGTGCTCGGCCCGAACGGAGCGGGCAAGTCGACGGCCCTGCACGTGATCGCAGGTCTGGTGCGGCCGGATCGTGGCGACGTGCGTGTCGGGCAGCGGGTGCTGACCGACACCGCCGCGGGAATTCACGTCGCCACCCACGATCGGCGAGTCGGCCTGCTGCTGCAGGACCCGTTGCTGTTTCCGCATCTGAACGTGATCCGCAACGTGGCGTTCGCGCCCCGCAGTTCCCGTGCGGCGGCGGCACATTGGCTCGCCGAGGTCGACGCCGCCGAACTCGGCGATCGGCTGCCGCGACAGCTGTCGGGCGGGCAGGCGCAGCGGGTGGCGCTGGCCAGGGCGCTCGCCGCGGAGCCCGATGTGCTGCTGCTCGACGAGCCATTGACCGGTCTGGACGTCGGCGCGGCCACCGCGATGCGCAAGGTGCTGCGACGCGTGCTCGCCCGCGACGGCCGCTGCGCGCTGATGGTCACCCACGACCTGCTCGACGTGCTGACGCTGGCCGACCGTGTGCTCGTCATCGACGACGGCCGGGTCGTCGAATCCGGCTCGGCGGCAACGGTTTTGGCCACTCCGCGAAGTCGCTTCGGCGCGCGGTTCGCCGGGGTGAACCTGGTGGGCGGCATCGCGGACGCCGACGGGGTGCTGACCACGCAGTGGGGGAGCATCTGGCACGGCAACCCGGCGCCGGACGTGGTGGCAGGCGAGTCAGCTGTGGCGCTGTTCAACCCCGCGGCCGTCGCGATCTACCGGGACAAGCCGCACGGCAGCCCACGCAACACCGTCGAGGTGACGGTCGCCGAACTCGACAGCCGCGGCGCGGTGATCCGGGTGCGCGCCGACGAGCAGCCCGACGGCGCACCGGGGCTGGCCGCCGACATCACTGCCGAGTCGGCTGCCGAACTGCGGCTGGTGCCCGGCGACCGCATCTACATGTCGGTGAAGGCCCAGGAGGTCGCGGTCCATCCGAGCGCGTAACAACGCCGTGCTCCAGCCCGATTCAAAGGTTGCGAAACGGCCACAAATCCGGGGATGCACATAGCTTCGACCGCCCGCGCGACGCGCGGGGGCGTCGCCGTGCCAGCAATCTCGCGAAAATTGCTCTGTCAGTAACTATTTGATATACAGCAATCTTTCTGCTGAACACTTTTTGAGCAACACGCACTTGCGTCACGGCCGTAACACGGTAGTTTCTTCCACATGCTTCAGCCGGAACACCGCAAGGGCCTCCCCAAAACACTGGCGATCGCGGCGCTCACCGGCGCCTCGGTGGTGGTGCTGACACTGCCTTCGGTGGCAAGTGCCGACCCGACGCCGCCGCCACCGCCGCCGCCTCCTGCGGGCAACACGTTCCTCAACGGTCCGCCGCCGCCTCCTGGAGCCCCCGCGCCTCCGCCGCCGCCCGCGGATCCCAACGCGCCGCCGCCACCGCCCGCGGACCCGAACGCGCCGCCGCCACCGCCCGCGGATCCGAATGCCCCGCCGCCGCCTGCGCCCGCCCCGCCACCGGAGCCGGGTCGGGTGGACAACGCCGCGGGCGGCTTCAGCTACGTCGTACCCGCGGGGTGGAAGGTGGCCGACGCGACCCAGTTGTCCTACGGGCAGGCGCTGCTGAACAAGATTCCGGCCGAGGCCACCGGGCCCAACGGCCAACCCGCACCGCCGCCGAGCGACACCAGCGTGCTGCTGGGCCGGCTCGACCTGAAGTTGTTCGCAGGCGCGGAAACTGACAACACCAAGGCGGCGCAGCGGCTTGCGTCCGATATGGGTGAGTTCTTCATGCCGTTCCCCGGTACGCGCGTCAACCAGCAAACCGTGCCGCTGAATGCGGGCGGTATGGAGGGCGTCGCGTCGTATTACGAGGTGAAGTTCACTGACACGAACAAGCCGACCGGTCAGATCTGGGCAGGCGTGGTCGGCTCGCCCACCACGCCCGGCACGCCGCGCGGCCAGCGCGCGCCCGAGCGGTGGTTTGTTGTGTGGCTGGGCACCGCGAACAACCCGGTGCCCAAGGACGAGGCCGTGACGCTGGCACAGTCGATCCGGCCGTACACGCCGCCGCCTCCGCCGCCGCCGGACCCGAACGCGCCGCCACCACCCGCGGGCGGAGTGACCTCGCCGGCGCCGGGGCAGAACCCGAATGTCGGTGTGCCGGTTCCGGTCGACCCGAATAGCGCACCGGGGATGCTGCCCCCGGCGTAACGGCTAGTGGGGTCGGCCCGTTACGGGCCGACCCACGGCGCAGCGAAAGACATAGCGGGCGCATAACTCTCGACGGACGAGCACCATAGGGGCATGGCCGCCCCAACCATGAGTGCGTGGCGGGTCCGAACCCCGGGCCCGATTTCCACCAGTCCGCTGGACCGCGTCACCGTCGAGGTGCCGCGGCCAGGTCCGGGCGAGCTGCTCGTCGCCGTGCACGCCTGTGGCGTGTGCCGCACCGACCTGCACGTCACCGAGGGCGACCTGCCCGTGCACCGGCCTCACGTGATACCCGGCCACGAAGTGGTCGGGGAGGTCGCGGGGGTAGGCCCCGATGTGGGCGACGAGTTCTCGATCGGCGACCGTGTCGGCATCGCATGGCTGCGACACACGTGCGGGCACTGCCAGTTCTGCAAGCGCGGTCAGGAGAACCTCTGCCCGCAATCCCGCTACACCGGTTGGGACGCCGACGGCGGGTATGCCGAATTCGCCACTGTGCCAGCGACTTTCGCGCACCACCTGCCCTCCGGCTACTCCGACACCGACCTCGCCCCGCTGCTGTGTGCGGGCATCATCGGCTACCGCTCGCTTCTGCGGGCCGACCTGCCCGCGGGTGGCAGGCTGGGCATTTACGGATTCGGCGGCAGCGCCCATCTCAGCGCGCAGGTGGCTCTCGCTCAGGGCGCGGAGGTACACGTGATGACCCGAGGGGAAAGCGCCCGCGAATTGGCGCTGTCACTGGGAGCGGCGTCGGCGCAGGGTGCTGCGGATCGGCCACCCGTGCCTCTGGATGCGGCGATCCTGTTCGCGCCGGTCGGGGATCTGGTGCTGGCTGCACTAGAGGCACTAGACCGCGGCGGCACGCTCGCGATCGCTGGCATCTACCTGAGCGACATCCCGACCCTGAACTACGAACGCCACCTTTTCCAGGAGCGCCAAGTGCGGTCGGTGACATCCAATACCCGCGACGATGCCCGCGAGTTCTTGGCATTCGCCGGAAAGCATCACCTCGAGGTGACCACCCCGAAGTACCCGCTCGGGCGTGCCGACCGCGCGCTGTCGGATCTCAGCGGAGGCCGCATCGCAGGGGCGGCAGTGTTAATGGTCTAGAACGGCCTTCCCTCGACAGTATTCGGCGCTGTCAATTTTCGAGAAACGATCTTGTCCAGGTCATATGATCCTGACCAAGCCGAGGTCGGGATGTCCGAGGGAGGCCAGATGATGCAGGGGAAAATTCTTCATCTGACAATCGGCGCGGCACTTCTGGTGCCACTCGCATCATTGACGTTGGTGATGCCAGGCAGAGCCGCGGCAGCCGAATGCGGCTGGGGAACCGTGTATGACGGGCCTTCGAACAGCTGCGTGGCCGCGCCGCTTCCGCCACCGCCTCCGCCGCCACCACCGGCGCCGGCATGGAATGGTGACCTGACACCGTACTTCTCGATAGGCATCTGCGCGCCGATTCCATTCGTGTCGTTGTGCACAGGAATCTGAGCCGGCGCTGATCTAGAGCGCCGCCAACGCGGCGCCAAGCCGGCCTGCCAAATCGCCCTTGCCGTACCAGTAGAACGGGCCGCTGCCGTCGGAGAGCACCCGGCGCAGCCGCGCCATCCCGCGTGCGCTCACCGGCCTGGGGGAGTGCAGCCGCAGCGTGATCCTGTCGATCAACTCCTCGGCGGCCGAGATGTTCCTGGAATGCAACGGAATTCGCGACGAGAACACCGCGCCGGACCGGGCGTCGTTGACGGCGTGCTGCAGCGACCGGGCGATCGCCTCGCGTTCCTGCCGCGACGTCAACCGCGCCTGGTGAGCCGCCAGCGCGCTGCCGTCAACCGGGGCGACTCCGACGGCAAGCTGATGGTCAAACGTGTCCGCGCGCAACCGCGCGGTCACCCGGGCCACGAGCGAGGGCCGCGGCGCCGGCGTCCACCGCAGGGCGTCGCTCGCGGCGGACAGGATATCCGGCGAAATCCTGTTGTTCGACATCGTCATCTACCTCTAACCAATCCGTACCGGGTGAAACCTCGTGACTATCTAACACGCTATACCGGTCATGCATAACCAGTCAAATTGATTTACCGGTCATGGCCGCGTAGCCTCACGTCATGACTCCGCAGCCCACACAATGGCTCGGCGACGACGAACCGAAACCCGCGCCAGGGCCGCTACGGCTGGTCCAAGCGTTGGTCAACACGGTCGAACTGCCCGACGGCGCGGACCGGCTCGCCGATGCCGCCGACGCCCGACCGTGGCTGATCGACAACCGCCTACTCACTCCCAACGCCGACCACGCCGCGATCGATCTCGAACGTCTCCGTTCGGTTCGCGAGGCGCTACGCGCCATGTTGGTCTACAACGCCGGTGGGCCGCCACCGAATAACTCGGCGCTGGACGTGCTGCGGTCGGTGGCCGAACGGGGCAGGGCCCGAGTCGATCTCGGTGACGACGGCCACATCCAGCTCGCGGCATCCGGCGATTCAACCGACGATCGACTCGTCGACCTGCTCCTGGTCATCCGCGACGCCCAGCGCGACGGAACCTGGGCCCGTCTCAAGGCGTGCGCGAATGACGAATGCCAATGGGCGTTCTACGACAGGGCCCGAAATCACGGCGGCACCTGGTGCGACATGGCCGCGTGCGGCAACAAGTTGAAGAACCGCGCGTTCCGCGCGAGAAGCAGGGCGCGCTAGCGCGACAGGTGCCAAACCAACGCCGCGGCCAGCGCACCGAGTCCGTTCAGCGACCAGTGCAGCGCGATCGGCGCGATCAGGCTGCCGCTGCGTTTGCGCAGCCAGGTGAACACGAAGCCCGCGACGGCCGTCGCCGCCACCGCCAGCACCACACCGGCGACGGTGCCGAGCAGGCCACCGCCGAACAACCGGGTGAAGCCGACGTTGCTGCTGGTCAACCCCAACGAGGTGGCGATATGCCACAACCCGAACAGCAGTGAACCCGCCGCAGCGACCCCGCGGAAGCCCCACGCGCGGTTCAGCGCGCCGTGCAGCACCCCGCGAAACGCCAACTCCTCGGGGATGACGGTCTGCAGCGGGATGATGAGCATCGAGGCGATCACCGCGCCGGACACCGTTGCGTAGTTGTCGTTCAAGAACATCGGCCGCGTCCAGGGCAGCAGCATGCCGATCGCGATCACCGTCAGCACCACCGCGACGGCGGCCACCGCGTAGCCCGCGCCTGCCTTCCAGTGCTCGCGGCTCAAGCCCAGTTCGGCCCAGCCGAGGCCGCGCGAGCGGACCAGGATCACCAAGCCGACCGCCGCGGCAGGCACGGTCGCGATGCTGGCCCACGGGGTGGTGAAGTGCGCGATCAGATTCGTCAACGCCAACACCACTACGACCACGCCGATGTCGACGTAGGTGCGGAAGTGGTGCAGAGCCGCCAGTTGCCCCACCACGGGATGGGGATTGGGGGCGAGAGCCTGGGCCGACATTGCGAGCCAGTTTACCGGCGATTCAGATCTGCGGGTCCCACGTCCAGCCGGCGATCGCGGGGTCGTCTTCGCCGTGCTCGCGGGTGTAGCGACGGGCGGCCAGCCGGGCGTCGAGCATCCGCTGACGCAGCACCGCCGCCCGGTTGGCCAGCCCTTCGACCCGGTCGATCACATCGATCACCAGATGGAACCGGTCCAAGTCGTTGAGCATCACCATGTCGAACGGGGTGGTCGTGGTGCCACGCTCTTTGAACCCGCGCACGTGGAGTTGGCCGTGGTTGGTCCGGCTGTAGGTCAACCGGTGAATCAGCCAGGGATAGCCGTGATAGGCGAAGATCACCGGTTTGTCGGTGGTGAACAGGGCGTCGAACTCGTGATCCGACAGTCCGTGCGGATGCTCGGTCGCCGGTTGCAGCCGCATGATGTCGACGACGTTGATCACCCGCACCGCCAGGTCGGGCAACTCGCGGCGAAGGATGTCTGCGGCGGCGAGCGTCTCCAGCGTCGGGATGTCGCCCGCGCAGGCCAGCACCACGTCGGGCTCCGCGGTGGCGGTGCCCGCCCACTCCCAGATGCCCAGGCCGCGGGTGCAATGGGCGATCGCGGACTCCATGTCCAGATACGTCAGGGCAGGCTGCTTACCGGCGACGATCACGTTGACGTAGTCGCGGCTGCGCAGGCAGTGATCGCCCACCGACAGCAAGGTGTTGGCGTCCGGCGGCAGATACACCCGCACCACCTCGGGCCGCTTGTTCGCCACGTGGTCGATGAAGCCGGGATCCTGATGCGATGCCCCGTTGTGGTCCTGGCGCCAAACATGGGATGTCAGAAGGTAATTGAGCGACGCGATGGGTTGCCGCCAGGTCAGCTCGCGGTTGCGGGTCAGCCATTTTGCGTGTTGGTTGAGCATGGAATCGACGATGTGCACGAACGCCTCGTAGCAGTTGAACAGCCCGTGCCTGCCGGTCAGCAGATAACCCTCCAGCCAGCCCTGGCACAGATGCTCCGACAGCACCTCCATCACCCGGCCCTCGGGCCCGAGGTGCTCGTCGTCGTCGTCGACCTCCGCCAGCCACGCCTTGTCGGTGGCGTCGAGCACCGCCGACAGCCGGTTCGACGCGGTTTCGTCGGGTCCCATCAGCCGGAACCGGTCCGGGTTGCGGGCGATCACGTCGCGCAGGAAGGTGCCGAGCACGCGCGTCGCCTCGGCCGACTCGGAAGCCGGATTCTCAACGGCCACGGCGTAATCCGCGAAGTCGGGCAGGTCGAGGTCGCGCAGAAGCAGGCCGCCGTTGGCGTGCGGGTTGGCGCTCATCCTGCGTTGTCCGCTCGGCGCCAGCGCGCGCAGTTCTCCGCGCAGCGCACCGTGCTCGTCGAACAACTCCTCGGGCCGGTAGCTGCGCAACCACTGCTCCAGCTGCGCCATGTGCTCGGGGTTGGTGTGCGTCTCGGACAGCGGCACCTGATGCGAGCGCCAGGTGCCCTCCACCTTCTTGCCGTCCACCTCCCGTGGCCCGGTCCAGCCCTTCGGGGTGCGCATCACGATCATCGGCCACAGCGGCCTGCCCTTCTCGCCGTCCAGCCGGGCCGCCTGCTGGATCGCGCCGATCTGGTCGAACGCCTCGTCCAGCGCGGTGGCCAGCTGCTGATGGACGTTGGCCGGATCGTCACCGGCGACGGTGATCGGCCGGTAGCCGTAGCCGTAGAGCAGCGACTCGAGTTCTTCCTGCGGAATCCGCGACAGCACCGTCGGGTTGGCGATCTTGTATCCGTTGAGGTGCAGGATCGGCAGCACTGCGCCGTCGGTCACCGGGTTGAGGAACTTGTTGGAATGCCAGCTCGCGGCCAGCGGCCCGGTTTCGGCCTCACCGTCGCCGATCACGCATGCGACCACCAGGTCGGGGTTGTCGAACGCGGCACCGTAGGCATGCACGAGCGCATATCCCAGCTCACCGCCCTCGTGGATGGACCCTGGTGTCTCGGCGGCGACATGGCTGGGGATACCGCCGGGAAAAGAGAACTGGCGGAACAATTTTCGCATCCCGTCGACATCCTCTTCGATGCCCGAGTACACCTCGCTGTAGGTGCCCTCGAGATAGGCGTTGGCCACCAAGCCTGGCCCACCGTGTCCGGGGCCGGTGATGTAGATGATGTTGAGGTCGCGGTGCCGGATGACGCGGTTGAGGTGCGCGTAGATCAGGTTCAGCCCCGGGGTGGTGCCCCAGTGGCCGAGCAGCCGCGGCTTGATGTGTTCGGGCGCGAGCGGCTCCTGCAGCAGCGGGTTGTCCAGCAGGTAGATCTGGCCCACCGACAGGTAGTTGGCGGCCCGCCAGTAAGCGTTGATCAGGTCGAGTTCGGCATCGGAAAGCGTGGGGGACAAGGCCTGGGCGGTCATCTGACTCATCATCGTCTCGGCAGGTGAACAACAGGTAGGGCCCTAGTACCCGAATCACAGAAACCTACGCATTAGCCTGACGGGCGTGCTGGGATTCGCGCTGCCGCAGTTCGGTGAGTCCGCCTACGACGATCTGGCGCGGTTCGCCGCGGCCGCCGAGCAACTCGGGGCCGACAGCCTGTGGGTCGGCGACCGGTTGCTTGCCGCGGTGCACCCGTCGGTCGGCTACGGCGGCGGCGAGGAGATCCCCGAGCAGTTCCGCTCCAGCCTGGACCCATTGGTGGCGCTGACGGTCGCGGCGACGGCCACCAGCAGGGTGCGGCTCGGCGCCAGCGTGCTGGTCGCACCCTGGTATCCGGCTACCCAGTTGGCACGGCAGCTGACCGGCATCGACGTGATCAGCCGCGGCAGGCTGCTGCCCGGTTTCGGCATCGGGTGGTCGCCGGAGGAATACCAGGCCGCGCGGGCGCCGTTCGCCCGCCGCGGCGCACAACTCGACGAGGCGCTCGATGCGCTCGACGCGCTGTGGATGACCGATCCTGTCGAGTTCCGCGGCGACGGCTGGTCGATCCCGTCGTCCTGGGTCACCTTGAAGCCGGTGCAAAAGCCGCGTCCTCCCGTCTATCTCGGCGCGGTCAGACCGCCAGGGCTGCGCCGCGTCGGCAGGCGCGCCGACGGATGGCTGCCCGTAGTGCGGGTGCCCACGATGTCCGCCGACGTCATGGTGTCGATGCTCGACGCGCAACGGCGCGCCGTCGACGATGCCGCGCGCGCGGCGGGTCGCGACCCGGCGGCCATCCACACCTATGTGCGGGTCAATGTCGCAGCCGGCACTCCGGTCGACAAGGTCGCCGACGTGCTGTCGCTGTTGTCCGACAACGGGTATCCCGACGCGTTCGTCGACCTGCTGTACGTGGCCACCGGCATCGATGCTCACCTTCAGTGGGTACAGCGGTTGGTGGCACGGTGAGGCCGGGTCTGCTCGCGGCGCTTCGGGTGCTCGATCTGGGCGGCGCCGAATCCGACGGCGTCGCCCGGTTGTTCGCCGACCTCGGCGCCGACGTGCTGAAGATCGAACCACCGCAGGGCAGTCCGGCGCGCGGCGAGTCGCCGAGGATCGACGGCACCAGCGTGTCGTTCGCGCTGCAGAATGCCAACAAGCGCAGCGCGGTGCTCGACCCCGACGACGATCACGACCGCGACCGCCTGCTGGAGCTGGCGTCGGCCGCCGACATCGTCGTGGACGGCGGCAATCAGTTAGCGGCATTCGGAACATCCTGCGCCACACTGGCGCAACGGTTCGGCCACCTGGTGGCGTTGTCGGTCACCGACTTCGGGACCGAAGGTCCCTACTCCGCGTGGCGGGCCACCGACGCGGTGCTCTACGCGATGTCGACCGCGCTGTCGCGCACCGGGCCGACGGCGGGCACGCCGGTGCTGCCGCCGCTCGGCATCGCCTCCGCCACCGCCGCAACACAGGCGGCGTGGGCGGCACTGGCCGCTTACTACCTTCGGTTACGCTCTGGCACAGGCGAATTCATCGACTTCTCCCGGTTCGAAGGCGTACTCCAGTCGCTCGATCCGCCATTCGGTTCCGAGGGCCAGGCCGCCGTCGGGATGAAGAAATCCAGCGAACTGTGGCGGGGTCGGCCCCGCAACCAACAGATCTACCCGATCTTCCCGTGCCGGGACGGGTATGTGCGGATCTGCGTGCTGTCTCCGCGGCAGTGGCGGGGGATGCGTGGCTGGCTCGGCGAACCGGAGCAGTTCGCCGACCCGAAGTTCGACACCATCGCCGCCCGCTACGCGGCGTCGAAGGAACTCAACGAGGCGATGGCGGCGTTGTTCGCCACCGAGACGATGGCCGACCTGGTGGCCGAGGGCCAGCGACGCGGGGTGCCGATCGCGGCGGTGCTGACCCCCGCGCAGGCGTTGGCGTCGGAGCATTTTCGCGCCGTCGGAGCACTGGCCGACGTCGATCTCGCGGCGGGTGCGACCGTGCCAGTACCTGTCGGCGCGTTCGTGGTCGACGGCGCGCACATGGGCGCTTCTACGCCTGCGCCTCCCCTTGGTGCCGACGAAACAATCTGGAACACAGAATCTTTCGCCACACCCGCTGGCGATGCCGCGGTGCAGAGACCGTTCGACGGTCTGCGGATCCTCGACCTCGGCGTGATCGTCGCGGGCGGGGAACTGGGCAGGTTGTTCGCCGACCTCGGCGCCGAGGTCATCAAGATCGAGAGCGCCGCGTATCCCGACGGCCTGCGCCAGACCCCGCCCGATCAGGTGATGAGCAGGTCGTGGGCGCTGACCCACCGCAACGAGTACAGCCTCGGACTTGACCTGCGGCACACGGGGGGCGCCGAGATCTTCGCGAAGCTGGTGGCGGGCGCGGACGCGGTGTTCGCCAATTTCAAGCCGGGAACGCTTGCCTCGCTGGGCTTTTCGTATGACCGCCTGCGCGAGCTCAACCCCCGCATCGTGCTGGCGGAGAGCAGCGCCTTCGGCGCGAGCGGGCCGTGGAGCGACCGGATGGGATACGGCCCGCTCGTCCGGGCCACCACCGGGGTGACATGGCTGTGGACATCACCGGATCATGATTCAGGAGGAAGCTTCTCCTCTTCCTTTTTCGATGCCACCACCGTCTTCCCCGATCACGTGTCGGCGCGCGTCACCGCGACCGCCGCGCTCGCCGGGCTAATCGCTCGTGAGTGGACCGGAACCGGCGCGCACATCCACATTTCACAGGCCGAGGTCGCGGTGAATCAGCTCGCCACCGCGTTCGTCACCGCAGAGGCGCGGGCAATGCAGTTGCCGGTGACCGACGACGCCGCGGTGCACGCGGTGTGCCCGTGCGCGGGCGAGGACGAATGGTGTGTGGTCTCGCTGCGCGACGACGCCGACCGGACCGCGCTGGCGACGGTCACTGGCGGTACCGAACTGTCGGAATGGACGCGCACCCGCGGCAAGTCAGACGTGGCGCACGCTCTGCAGGCGGCCGGAGTGCCTGCCGCGCCGATGAACCGTGCGGTGGATGTGCTGGCGGATCCTCAGGTTCGATTCCGCAACCTCTACACCGATATGACGCATCCGCTGTTCGAGGCGCCCATGCCCAGCGAGACTCGGCCCGCGCCGTACGCGCACATCCCGTCGGCCGAGCTGCGGCCTGCGCCGATGCCCGGCGAGCACACCCGCGAGATCTGCCACAAGCTGCTCGCGATGGACGCCGACGAGATCGACCGGCTGATCGCGGAGGGCGTCGTGTTCGCGACCCTCAAGTGAATCCATCTTCTCGCCCCGTCAAACTGGATCCCATGCCCATCGACCCGCGGACCCCGGTGCTCATCGGCTACGGCCAGGTCAACCAGCATGACGACAATCCCGCCGTGGAACCGGTGGACCTGATGGTGGCGGCGGCCCGCGCCGCGGCGGACCCGCGGGTGCTGGAGGCGGTGGATTCGGTCTGGGTCGTCAACGTGCTGTCCTGGCGCTACCGGGATCCGGGCCTGCTGCTGGCTCAGCGGTTGCGGGCGAAGAACGCCGCGACCCGCTACACCGGCGTCGGTGGTAACGTGCCGCAGACATTGGTCAACCAGGCCTGCCTTGACATCCAGGCGGGGCGCCTCGACACCGTGCTGATCGCCGGCGCCGAAACCTGGCGCACCCGAACCCGATTGCGCGCCAGCGGCGCCAAGCCGCAGTGGACGAGCCAGGACGACACCGTCCCGCAGGCCGAGCGGGTGGACGAGGACATGCAGATGGTCGGCGACGCCGACCTCCGGATCAAGCTGGACCGGCCTGCCTATGTGTACCCGATGTTCGAGCAGGCGCTCCGCATCGCAGGCGGCGAATCAGTCGACGAGCATCAACGCCGGATCGGTGAACTCTGGTCGCAGTTCAGTGGGGTGGCGGCGAAGAACCCACACGCATGGAGCCGGGAGCCGCTGGCACCGCACCAGATCTGGCAGCCGAGCCCGCGTAACCGGATGATCAGCTGGCCGTATACCAAGTTGATGAACTCCAACAACATGGTCGATCAGGGTGCGGCGCTGGTGCTCACCTCGGCGCAGAAGGCGCGTTATCTGCAAATCCCCTCGGAGCGCTGGGTTTTCCCGTACGCCGGGGCCGATGCCCACGACACCTATGCGATCGGTGAGCGAGCCGAATTCTATCGGTCGCCCGCGATCAGAATCGCTGGTCAGCGGGCCCTGCAGTTGGCGGGCATCGGTGTCGACGACGTCGACTTGGTCGACGTCTATTCGTGCTTCCCGTCCGCGGTTCAGGTGGCCGCCAACGAACTCGGGTTGCCGCTCGGCGACCCGGGCAGACCGCTGACCGTCACCGGTGGGCTGACTTTCGCGGGCGGGCCGTGGAACAACTACGTCACCCATTCGATCGCCACGATGGCCGAGCGGCTGGTCGCCAACCCCGGTCAGCGCGGGTTCGTCACGGCCAACGGCGGCTACCTGACCAAACACAGCTTCGGGGTGTACGGCACGCAGCCGCCTGATCACGAATTCCGTTGGGAGGACGTGCAATCCGAGGTCGACCGGGAGCCGAGCACGCAGGCGGTCGTCGAGTGGTCGGGGGTCGGCACGGTCGAGACCTGGACCACGCCGTTCAACCGCACGGGCACCGCGGAGAAAGCGTTCCTCGCCGTGCGCACCGGTGAGGACGCACGCGTGCTCGCGGTGATTCCCGAGGCCGCCGAGGCTGAGGCCACCGTCCGCGACGACATCGCGGGCGCCAAGGTGCAGGTCAACGCCGACGGCAGCGCGAGCCTGCTCTAGCGCATCGTCACGGCGCGTCGACGGGCACGTCGGTGTATTGCGGCGTGTAGCCGTCCGACGAGAACGTGAAGCCCTTGCCACTCGTTTCGCTCAGACACGAGACGCCGGACTCCTGCACGTTGCAGCGGAACCCCGCTACCGCAAGAATTCTGTTGAACTGCAACACTTTTGGCGAATCAGCGGTACCGGCGAACTCGGATTCGTCGAGGGCGACGAACTGCGGATCGCCCTCCTCGTCGACGACGATGGCGTTGGTCGAGTCCGGTTCGCCGTCCACGCCGAGGCCGGACTGCCAACTGCTGGAGGCCTGACAGCCCGCCTTGGTGTGCGTCACGATGGCGCACTTCCACTTGCCACTGGGCGTGGTGAAGTAATAGCCGGTGGTGTCGCCGTCGTGTCCGACGAAGTCGAAGGCGTTGACCAGGTGCGCGTTGCTCGGCGGAGCCGATGGCGGCGCGCTGGTGGCCGCGGCGGGCGGTGCGGCGCTGTCCGACGTGTTGATCACGGTCCCGCTCGAACAGCCGGCGGCAAGCAGGACGGTCGCGCCAAGCGTGACCAGGCGGCGGCGGATCAAGCGTCTCCCCATGGTTCGCGGGACCGGATCTGCGACTTGATGTCGTCGAGTCCTTCCCAGATGTTCACGTTCATCCCGGCCAGCACCCGGTCGTCGCGGTCCAGCCAGAAGGCGGTGAATTCGCGCTTGGCGACGTCACCGCGGAACACGACCTTCTCATAGTCCGGGGCGTGGCCGACATACTCCATCCCGAGGTCGTACTGGTCTGTGAAGAAGTACGGCAGTTCGTCGTATTCGGCGGGTTTGCCGAGCATGCCCGCCACCGCGACGGCGGGTTGTTTGAGCGCGTTGGCCCAGTGCTCGGTGCGAATCCGGGTGCCGAACAGCGGATGCTCGGCCGCCGCGATGTCGCCGACGGCGAAGATGTCCGGATCGCTCGTGCGCAGCGACGCGTCCACCAGCACGCCGCCATCGCCGATGGCCAGCCCGGCCTGCTCGGCGATGGCGATGTTGGGAGCCGCCCGGGCGGCGACCAGGACGGCGTCCGCGTCGACGGACGTGCCGTCGCCCAGCCGCAGGCCGGTCGCCTTGCCGTCGGCGGTGACGATCTCCTGCACCGACGCGCCGAGGCGCAGGTCGACGCCGTGTTCGCGGTGCAGCGCGGCGAACACCTCGCCGAGTTCGCGTCCAAGCGCGGCCATCAGCGGTAGCTCGGCCGCCTCGACGACGGTGACTTCGACGCCGCGCTCGCGGGCGCCCGCGGCCACCTCGAGACCGATCCACCCGCCGCCGACGACGGCCAGCGAGGACCCCTCCACCAACGCGGAATTCAGCGCGTCGGCGTCGTCGAGCGTGCGCAGGTAGTGCACGCCGGCAGCGTCGGAGCCGGGAATGGGTGGCCGCCGAGGTCGCGATCCGGTGGCCAGCAGCAGCTTGTCGTACCGCACGGTGCTGCCGTCGGGCTGTGAGACGGTCCGGGCGGTCGGGTCGATCGCCGAGACCTCGGTGCCCAAGTGCAGTTCGACGTGGTGATCCCGGTACCAGGATGACGCGTTGGTGGTGAAGTCGGCGACCGCCTTCTTACCCGCCAGGTATTCCTTCGACAGCGGAGGACGCTCGTAGGGCAGGTGTTCCTCGGCGGCGAACAACACGATGTGGCCGTCGAAATCTTTGTCGCGCAATGCTTCTGCAGCCTTGGCGCCGGCCAGGCCGCCGCCGACGATGGCGAATGTTGACGACGATGTCATGTCAGCCGAGCCTACTCGCCGCCAGCATCTCCTTGAGGGTCCTGGCGTTGCGGATGGCGTGTCCGCCGAGGTCGTTGTTGAAGTAGACGAGCACCCGCCTGCCTTCTGCGTCCCACTGGGCGATTCGGTCGGCCCACTGCCGCAGTTCCGTTTCCGGGTAGGAGCCTGCGTACAACGAATCCTGTGGCGGACCGTGCATCCTGACGTACACCAGGTCGCTGGTGGCCCGCGGGATGCACCGCAGTCCGGCCCCGCTCATCACGACGTAGGCAGCACCATGCTGTTCAAGCATCGCGTAGACGGCTGGGTCGTCCCACGTGGGATTGCGTAGTTCCATCGCGACGGGAATCCAGTCGGGCAGCACGCTCAGGAAGTGATCGAGGCGCGCGTCGTCGCGTTCCATGCCCGGATGCAGTTGCACCAGCAGCGCCTCGCGCCGCTCGCCCAGCGCCGTCCAGCACCGCTCGAACCGCTCCACCCACGGCTCCGGGGTGCCGAGCCGCCGGTAATGCGTCAGCCCGCGGTGCGCCTTGACCGACATGGTGAAGCCGTCCGGTAACCGCTGCCGCCATCCGGCGAACGTCGCGTCCTTGGGCCACCGGTAGAAGCTGGCGTTGAGTTCGACGGTGTCGAACTCCTCGACGTAGCGGGCCAACCGCTTGGCGACCGGTAACCCCGGCCGGTACAGCACGTCGGCCCAGTGGTCGTAGGACCACCCAGAGGTGCCGATACGGATCATGTTCCCTGCTGCACCTCGACGCGCAGGTCGTCGTCCAGGGATACGCGGACCAACGCCGCGGCCAACTCTGCAGTCTTGGCCCCTGCGAGTGCGCCGAGCTTCTCGGGGTCAGCAGGCAGCCCTAGTTGCCGGGCGGCGGCGACGGCCCGCTTGTCGAAGTACGGCCTGGCCCACGGCCACACCTGCTGCGCCTCGCGCAAGAAGATGTCCGCGCCGGTGTCACCAATTCCCTTGAAGCGCTTCAGCAAACGGACGGTGCCGGGCACCTCGCCGGTGGCCAGCTTTCGCAGATCGCCGCCGTAGTCGTCGCGGACGGCCGTTGCAATGTCCGCCAACCGGGTCGCCGAGCTTTCGTCGTAGCGGACGTAGTGTGCGCGCCCGAATGTCCGGATGATGTCCCTCCGGTCGGCCTCGAGGACCGCGTCGGGCGTGCGCAGACCGGCGCGGAACAACTCCCGCGCGGCCTGCACCGCGATGGAAGCCTCGATGGGCTTGCTCGCCAGCATGGACAGTGTCAAAAGTTGAAATAGCGGCATCGGCTGGTCTTTCAGTCGGATGCCCGCCTCGGCGGCGTAGGTGGTGCCCGCCTGCTCCAGCAGACTGCGAACCACCTGCTTGCTGTCCACCTCGGTTGGCGTACCCGCGTCATTTCGAGGGCAAACTCTTCGCGTAGTCGACGCCGCGTGTCACCCAGGCCTGCAGTTGGCGTTTGGTTTTCACGCCGTCGTCGGACACCCGGATCCAGCCGCGAGTCTGCCGCCCCGCCATCACCATGGGTTCGACGTGGTTGCGGCTGAGGTGTTCGGCGGTCTCGTCCGGCGGCACGCGCACCATCAGGCCGCCACGACCGCTGGCGCACACCGCCATGTTGCCGTTGATCAGGAATGCCAGCCCGCCGAACATCCGCTTCTCGTCGACGCCGCGCTGGGCGGCGACCAGCTCGCGGATGCGGTCGGCCAGGTCTTCGTCGTAGGCCATGCCAGGACGTTAGCGCCCGTCACCGACATTCAATGTCCGTCGGCGATGACGGTCCACGATCCGACCCTGTGATCGGCCGAGTCGTAAACGTCTCGGTTGTCACGGCTAAGAGGTACCCGATGCCGGCGTCCAGCCCAATCTCGGTCCCAGCTTCTCCGCCATATCGGTGATGATCTGGACGTAATCCTCCTCGTCGAACGAGAACGGCAATGCGAATGCGGCCTCGTCGGCGCGTTGGAAGCCCGGATGGGCGCCCAGCATTTCGGCCAATTCGTCGGAGGTGCCGACGTAGTCGGGGGAGAACAACGCGCCCCGGGGGCCCTGCGGCGACTTCGTGCGCTCCAAGCGCGCCGCCGCGTATGCCCGGTACTTCTCGATCTGTTCGCGTGACGCCGAGTCGGTCGGAATCACGACCAAGCCCTGCGACACCCTGGCCCGCTCCGGGTCGGGATGGTGACCGAGGAACGCGTCGATGTGCTCGGCCTGAATGGTCGCGAAATCCCGCGACTCGGTGCCTTCGATGCTGACCACGGAACTGGTCATGTAGTTGATGCCCTGCCGGCCCGCCCAGATCGCCGACGACAGCCCGCCGCCGTACCAGACCCGCGACGCCAAACCCTCGGAGTACGGCTGCACCCGCCTGCTGAAGTCCTCGATGCCGACCTTGCCCTCGAAGTCGCTCACCGGATCACCGCGAAGGCACTCCAGCAGCCGCAGCACCCTGTCCTTCGAAAAGTTTTCCAGCTCATGGGTTTCCGGGTACAGCTTGGTCTTGTAGTGCTCGTAGAGCATCGGCGTGCCGACGGAAACGCCGGGGTTGATCCGTCCGCCTGAGAGGATGTCGACGGTCGCCAGATCCTCGGCGAGCCGCAGCGGATTCTCCAGGCCGAGCGGGATCACCGCGGTGCCCAACTCGATGCGGCTGGTGCGTTGGCTGGCGGCGGCCATCATCGCGACGGGGGAGGAGATACCCGGCTGCAGGTGGCGGCACCGCAACCAGACGCTGTCGAAGCCGAGCGCTTCGGCGCGCTCGATCATCGACAGCGTCTGCTCGTGCCCTGGCCCTGGATCGGCTTCGTCGAACCGGCCGATGGTCAGGAACCCCAGCTTGCGCAAAGGTCTTTTCACCATGACCCTTTCCGGCACGGGTCAGGCCGCGGCGGTCGCGGCGGTCGCAGGCTCCAGCGCCTGCGCGACGATCTCCGCAACGTCGGTCATCGGCTTGACCTCGAGCGCCCCGAGCACATCCGCCGGAACGTCATCCAAGTCGGGCTCATTGCGCTGCGGGATGAAAACCGTTGACAATCCTGCCCGTTGCGCGGCAAGGAGCTTCTGCTTGACCCCACCGATCGGCAGCACGCGGCCGTTCAACGTCACCTCACCGGTCATGCCGACGTCCGACCTCACCTTCCGGCCGGTGGCCATCGAGACCAGCGCGGTCACCATCGTCACGCCCGCCGACGGACCGTCCTTCGGCACCGCGCCCGCGGGCACGTGCACGTGGATGCGACGGTCCAGCGCCTTCGGGTCGACGCCCAACTGCTCAGCGTGTGAACGGACATACGACAACGCGATCTGCGCCGACTCCTTCATCACGTCGCCCAGTTGACCGGTCAACTGCAGACCCGGTTCACCGTCGGTCGATCCGGCCTCGATGTAGAGCACATCGCCGCCGAGGCCGGTGACCGCCAAGCCGGTGGCGACGCCAGGCACCGCCGTGCGTTCCCGCGACTCGGGCAGGAACCGCGGCCTGCCAAGGTACTCAACGAGATCCGGCTCATCGATGGTGATCGGGCCGGACTCGGTGGCCAGCTTGGTGGTGACCTTGCGCAGCGCCTTGGCCAGCAGTCGCTCGAACTGCCGCACCCCGGGTTCGCGGGTGTAGTCGGCCGCGATCTTGCGCAGCGCGTCCTCGGTGACAGTCACCTCGTCCTCGGTCAGCGCCGCCCGTTCGCGCTGCCGGGGCAGCAGGAAGTCGCGGGCAATCGCGACCTTGTCGTCTTCGGTGTAGCCGTCGATCTGGATCAACTCCATGCGGTCCAGCAGGGCCGACGGGATGTTCTCGATCACGTTGGCTGTCGCCAGGAACACGACGTCGGACAGGTCGAGATCCAGTTCCAGGTAGTGGTCGCGGAACGTGTGGTTCTGCGCCGGGTCCAGCACCTCGAGCAGCGCCGCCGACGGGTCGCCGCGGTAGTCGGAGCCGACCTTGTCGATCTCGTCGAGCAGCACGACGGGGTTCATCGACCCAGCCTCGCCGATCGCGCGGACGATGCGGCCAGGCAACGCGCCGACGTAGGTGCGCCGGTGGCCGCGGATTTCGGCCTCGTCGCGCACGCCGCCGAGAGCGACGCGAACGAACTTGCGGCCCAGCGCCTTTGCGACACTTTCACCCAGCGACGTCTTGCCGACGCCGGGTGGACCGGCCAGCACCATCACGGCGCCGGAGCCGCGTCCGCCGACCACCGCCATACCGCGCTGGGCGCGACGCGCCCGCACGGCCAGGTACTCGACGATGCGGTCCTTGACGTCCTCCAGGCCGTGGTGGTCGGCATCCAGGATCTCCCTGGCCGCCGTCAGGTCGGTGGAGTCCTCGGTCTTGACGTTCCACGGCAGCTCGAGCACGGTGTCCAGCCAGGTGCGGATCCAGCCGCCCTCAGGGCTCTGCTCGCTGGCCCGCTCGAGCTTGCCGACCTCACGCAGCGCGGCCTCGCGCACCTTCTCGGGAAGGTCGGCGGCCTCGATGCGCGCCCGGTAGTCGTCAGAACCATCGGGCTCGCCCTCGCCCAATTCCTTACGGATGGCGGCGAGTTGCTGACGCAGCAAGAACTCCTTCTGCGTCTTCTCCATGCCCTCGCGGACGTCCTCGGCGATCTTGTCGTTGACCTCCACCTCGGCGAGGTGGTCGCTGTTCCACTCGATCAAGGCCCGCAACCGCTCGGCCACGTCGGGTGTCTCCAGCAACTGGCGCTTCTGCACCTGGGTCAGATACGACGCGTACCCGGCGGTGTCGGCCAGCGCCGACGGATCGGTCAACTGGTTGACGAAGTCGACGATCTGCCACGCCTCGCGCCGCTGCAGATAGGCCAGCAGCAGCTTCTTGTATTCGGCTGCCAGGGCGCGGGTTTCGTCGGTCGCGTCGGGTTCGGTGACCTCGGTCACCTCCACCCATAGGGCCGGTCCCGGCCCGTTGACGCCAGCGCCGATCTGGGCGCGGCTATTACCGCGCACCACCGCTGCCATGCCGCCGCCGGCCACTCGACCGACCTGCACGATCGACGCCAACACACCGTAGGACGGGTAACGGTCCTCGAGACGGGGCGCGATCAGCAGTTCACCGGACTCGCTGGCCCGCGCCGCGTCGACCGCCGCGCGTGCCGCATCGTCCAATTCGATGGGGACGACCATGCCGGGCAGCACGATCGAGTCGCTCAAGAACAAGACGGGCACAGATTTGGCTTCAGCCATGAATCCTCCAAAGTTCAGTCTGACCGACTCAACCCTGGACGGCGCTCCTTTGTTCCCACCGCGCATGGGCACGCCCGCCGATCGCGAACGTGTCCGCCATCAGCAGCCCCACCGTGGTCCACGACACGATCGAGGTGACACCGGCCGCGACGTCGACCGACAGCCTGGCGATGAGCACGAGCCGGACGCCCACCTCGATCAGCAGGCCGACGCCCCACATCGCTGACAGCAGAATGTGGACCCGGCGCGCGTACTGCTCGGCGCCTGGCGCGGGCTCGTCGTCGCCCGGTTGAAACCGCTGGGCCACCACCTGTGTCAGCGGCGTGCCGATCACGCAGCTGCCGAGGAAGATCAGCCGCTGATGCCGTTTACCACCGTGTTGCCCGACAGGATCAACTCGGGTCGGTGGTCGCCAGTGCGACGGCCAGGCTGAGCCCGAGGGTCAGCATCAGGTAGCAGGCGCCACACTAGTCAGATGACCGTCATCGCCATCACAGGCGCCAGCAGTGGCGTCGGCGTGGCCACCGCGCGTCAACTCGCAGGGCGCTGCCGTCGTGCTCGGTGCGCGGCGCACCGACCGCCTGCGCACGGTGATGGAAGCGCTGCGGCAGGAGTCTACGGACGATGTAGTGCGCACGGCGTCGAGGCGAAATCGCCGTCAGACCAACGGTTTCAGGGCTAGCGCACACAGCAGGGAGCCTGCCGCTCGGGGGTGACGGCAGGCTCCCTTTGTGGGTGGAACTCAGGCGGACGCTTGCGCTCCAAGCACCCGCTGGATGTCGGGCTTCATCTGCTGCAACTGCTGACCCCAGTAGCCCCAGCTGTGCGTGCCCGTCGCCGGGAAGTTGAACACGCCGTTGGTGCCACCGGCCGCGATGTAGTTGTCGCGGAAGGTTTGGTTAGTCCGCAACGTGAACCCTTCGAGGAACTGCGCGGCCATCAGGTTGCCGCCGTCGTCACCGACGTCTAGATCCGACGGGGTACCGGTGCCGCAATAGATCCAGATCCTGGTGTTGTTGGCCACCAACTGCGCCATGTTCACCATCGGGTCGTTGCGCTTCCACGCCGGGTCCGACGACGGACCCCACATGCTCTCGGCGTTGTAGCCGCCCGCGTCGTTCATCGCCAGCCCGATCAGCATCGGCCACCAACCCTCAGACGGGTTGAGGAAGCCGGAAAGCGATGCGGCGTAGATGTACTTCTGCGGGTAGTAGATCGAGTACGTCAGCGCCGTGCTGCCTGCCATCGAGATACCGACCACCGCGTTGCCGTTCTGCGACACGCCCTTGTTGGCCTCCAGATAGGCGGGCAATTCCTGGGTCAGGAACGTCTCCCACTTGTAGGTGTAGTCCTGGCCGTTGCCCCGCGACGGCTGATACCAGTCGGTGTAGAAGCTCGACTGGCCGCCCACTGGCATGACGACCGACAGGCCCGACTGGTAGTACCACTCGAACGCCGCCGTGTTGATGTCCCAGCCGTTGTAATCGTCCTGGGCGCGCAGGCCGTCGAGCAGATACACCGCGTGCGGGCCGCCGCCCTGGAACTGCACCCGGATGTTGCGGTTCATCGACTGCGAGAAGACATCCAGGTACTCGACGGGCAGACCCGGTCGCGAGAACGCGTTGGCAGTCGCCGAACCCCCGACGAAGCCGATCAGCCCGGGCAGGATCGCCGCCGCAACGGCGCTCACCGCCAGTCGGCGGGACCACTTGGTCCGAAACCTCTCCAATAACTTCATAACGGCAACCAACCCACCTTTCATTACTTTCCACAAAGCAATTGCCGTTGCTTCGGGCGTAATGAAACACGCTCAGGCGGGCCTGCCGCCGTCCCGACACAGTGTTGCGAAGTCGCGGTTGGCTAACGATTCCGACTCGGGCCGGACTCGAGAAACCCGGATCTGGCCTGTGACCTGTGGGAAAGCCGTTACGGATGTGACTAGCCGACGGGGTCGATCGCGGCGCGCCCGAACCGGTGCAATTGGGTCACGTGCCGCGGGGTCAACTCGTCGAGCGAAGTCACGCCGAGCAGTCGCATCGTGCGGGTGACCTGCGCGGACAGGATGTCGACGGCCCGGTTCACGCCCGCCTCGCCGCCTGCCATTAGCCCGTAGAGGTAAGCACGGCCGACCAGCGTGAAGCGGGCGCCCAGCGCGATCGCCGCGACGATATCGGCGCCGGACATGATTCCGGTGTCCAGCAAAATCTCGGTGTCGCCACCGAGTTCACGCGCGACCGCGGGCAACAGGTGGAACGGCACCGGCGCCCGGTCGAGTTGCCGACCGCCGTGATTGGACAGCAGCACGCCGTCGACGCCGAGGTCGACCGCCGCCTTGGCATCCTCCAGGGTCTGAATTCCCTTGACCACCAACTTGTTCGGCCACTGGGTCTTGATCCAGGCCAGGTCCTCGAACGTCACGGTGGGGTCGAACATGGTGTCCAGGTACTGCGCGACGGTACCCGGCCACCGGTCCAGCGACGCGAAAGACAAAGGCTCCGTAGTCAACAGGTCGATCCACCAGCGGGGCCGCGGCACCGCGTCCAGCACCGTGCGCAGCGTCAGGGTCGGCGGAATCGACATGCCGTTGCGGGTGTCCCGCAACCGCGCGCCCGCGACCGGCACATCGACGGTGACCAGCAGCGTGTCGAAGCCTGCCGCTGCCGCCCGCTCCACCAGCGCCATCGAGCGGTCCCGGTCTTTCCACATGTAGAGCTGAAACCAGTTACGGCCGTGCGGGTTTGCCGCCTTGACGTCTTCGATCGAGCTGGTGCCCAACGTCGAAAGCGAGAACGGGATGCCTGCTGTGGCCGCCGCGTGGGCGCCCGCGATCTCACCCTCGGTCTGCATCAGCCGGGTGAAGCCGGTCGGCGCGATCCCGAACGGCTGCGCAACATGGTCCCCGAGCACGGTGCGACTCGTATCGACTTTCGCGACGTCGCGCAGGATGGTCGGGTGAAACTCGATGTCCAGGAACGCCTGTCGGGCGCGAGCCAACGACAGCTCTTCCTCGGCGGCGCCGTCGGTGTAGTCGAACGCGGCTTTGGGCGTGCGTCGCTTCGCGATCCGGCGCAGGTCCTCGATGGTCAACGCCGCGTCCAGCCGTCGCTGCGTCGCGTTGAGTTGCGGCTTTTTGAAGCCGATCAGCGGTGCCAGTTCGCTGGGCCGGGGCACCCGGCGCTTCATGGTGGCCATCTTTCAGTCGGCGGCCAACGCGCGTTGGACGCTGGCCCTTCGCTGTTCGATGGTGCGGCCGATGTCCTGGAGCAGGAGCGGCTTTCGGCCAACCAGTTCTTCGATGTGTTCCCGGTCGATCTGCAAAACGGTCACCTCTTCGAGCGCGTAGGCGGTGGTGGCGGCGTGCTCCCTGGTGAGCGTGGTGCTGCCCAGGAAGTCGCCCTTCTCGAGGGTACGCACCGGAATCACGGCGCCGTCATCGCCCATCACGACAAGTCGAACATGGCCGCTGACGATGAACGACATCCGTTTGGGCACCTGGCCCGCCGCCTGGAGGTGCTCGTCGGTGCCGTACCTGGCGAGCCGGACGCGGGGCAGCAACTCCTCGTGCTCGGCCTGCGTCAGCCGCAGCGTCGGGGCGACGATGCGCAACGACGCCTCCAGCCGTTCCCGCGTCTCGAATTCGTCCTCGGCCTCGTCGAGGTGCAGCCCGGCCCGCCGCGACGCATACCAAACCCAACGCAGGAAGGTCGCCTGCGCGGCGATGTCGTCCGCGGGCGTGCGCAGCGGTATCACCGTCCGATAGTTCAGGCCGCCGCCGAATCTGGTGACCGGCATGGCATCGGGGCGCAGCTGCGGCAGTGCCGCCGCGGTTCTGCTGAGCAGCGCGCAGACGTCGTCGGGCGGATCGTCGAGCCCGAACTGCGTGGTGACGACGAGGGAATGGGTGCTAGGCGGACGGCTGAAGTTGGTGAACGACGCGGCGGCCAGCACCGAGTTCGGCATCACGAGCAAACCGCTGCCGGTGTCGATATGGGTTGCCCGCCAGTTCACTTCGACCACCCGCCCGCGGGCGGTCGGGGTCTCGATCCAGTCGCCGAGCTGGAACGGCTGCTCGAACAACACGAACAGGCCGGAGATGATCTGGCCGACGGAGTTCTGCAGGGTCAGACCGAGCACGATCGACGACACACCCAGTGCGGTGAACAACCCGCCGATATGCGCACCCCAGATGTAGGCGAGGATCAGTCCGACGCCGATGGCGATCAGCGCGAACCGCGCGACGTCGAGGAAGATCGACGGAATCCGCCTGCGCCATGAGCCTTCTGGGGCGCCCTGGAACACGGTGGCGTTGGTGCCGGACAGCAGCAGCACGAGGACGACGAAGCCGAACACCGTGGCCACGATGCGCACCGGGGTGGTCTCGCCGGAGATCTGCATCGCTCCGACAAGCAGAATCAGCAGTGCGCCGAGCGGAAGTATGTAGGTGCGCACCAAGTAGACCGGGCGCGCCAGTGCGCTGTCTCGTCTGCGCAACGCGTTCTGAAGCTCGGTGAGTAGCACCAGGCAGATCGGGAAGCCGATCGCCACGCCGGCTGCCCAGTAGAACCAGGGGGAGTCCAGCAGCTCGGTCACGGTTGGCGCTCTGCCAATCGCCAGATCGGCTGCTCTTCACCGTCGACGGTGATGGCGCCCGTGGATGTGAACGTGCGGGTGTCGCGCATCGCGTCGTAAACGCGCGCGGTGACGTACACCCCTGGCTGCGGCGACCCGCTCTGCACCTGGTACGCCAGATTGACGGCGGACCCCCACATGTCATAGGCCAACGTGGACCGGCCGACAAGGCCGCTCGTCACGGTGCCGGTGTCGATGCCCGCCCGCAGCTTCAGGTCGTTGCCGGTCTCGGCGTTGAACCGGTCAATGGTGCGTTGCATCTCGATCGCGAAGTCGACGGTGCGCCGCACGTTGTCCAGGCGGGGGGTGCTGAGACCGCAGCTGGCGAGGTATCCGTTGTGCAGCGTCCGGACCTGCTCGACCCCGAGATTCTCTGCAGCGGAATCGAACTGGCGGGTCAGCCGGTTCACGATCGCCAGCAGTTCCTCGGAGCTGAGGTCGTCGGAGAGCTCGTCGAGACCGACGATGTCGGCAAAGATGACCGTCACGTTCTGGTGGTCCTGGGCGATGGTCTCCTCGCCCTGACGGTAGCGCTGCACCACCTGTTCCGGCATCAGCGAGCGCAGCAGTCGGTCGTTCTCGCTGCGCTGCTCGGCGAGCAGGTCCTCCTTGATCGCGAGGTTGCGGCTCATGTCGTTGAATGCCACGGTCAGGTCGCCGAATTCGTCACGCGATTTCACCGGCAGGGCGACGTCGTAGTCGCCCGCGCTGATCTGCTGGGCGCCCGCTTCGAGTCTGCGTATCGGCCGGACGAACAGGCGCGCCAGCAGCATGGCGGCCAGGCAGACCACGAAGATGATGACGGCCGTTGAGATGACGAGGGTTTGGGTGAATCTGGCGACGGGTTGGAACGCCTCGCTCGAGTCGATCTTCGCGACGATCGACCAATGCAGTCCCCGCAGGTCGACGGGTGCATACGCCTGCAGGGTTCGATGCCCCAGATAGTCGTCCTCGATCAGGGTCCCTCGCTGGCCGCGCTGCGCCAACCGGATTGCTTCGCTTTCTACCGGTTGCACCAGCGTCGTGCCGTGCTGACGGATGGATTCCTCGGCCACGTCGGGTGACGTTCCGGCGTTGATCACATCGGTTTTGAACTTCTCGGGGTTCTGCAGGAACAACCGCGAATCCGACCGCATCAGGTCGTCCGGGCCCACCAGGTAGGTTTCCCCGGTCTCACCCATGCCTGCCTGTTGCCACTTCTGGTTGACCGTCATCAGATCGTTGATCTTGGAGATCGGGAACTGCAGTGCCAGAACGCCTTCCACCCGTCCTGGCGGGCCAACGGGTGACACCATCCACGCGGTCGGCTCGTCGGCGGGCTGGTAATCGCCGAAATCGGTGACCCCGACGTAGTTCACCGCGTGTGTCGCCAGCGCCTTGGTGTAGGCGTCGCGGAGTTCGTTCTCGCGGTAGGGGCCGTCGAGGATGTTGGTGCCGAGATCGACTCCTTTGTAGGCGCTGTAGACGACGTTGCCGCGGGTGTCGAGCAGTAACGCGTCCTCGAACGAGAAGCGCAGCACGATCTCCCGGAAGAATTCGTTGAACCGGGCGTTCGCGGCCGACCACGCGCTGCCGTCGCCTGCGTCGTCGAACCGGATCGCCTGATCCCAGTTCGCGAATCGGGCGGTGTAGTTGGCCTGCAGGTACTTCTGCGCGTTCGTCGTCGGCAGCAACCCGGTGATGTCGATCTGGCTTCCGGTCTGCGCCTGTTCGGCCTTCTCGAACTGGTTCTTGTAGTAGTCGAGCACCGACTGCCACTGCGGCGGGCTGACGGGCGCGTTGTTGAGTTGGTCGAACGCGGCGGTGAACGCCTCGATCGCTTCGGTGGTGGTCGCGCCGCGGGTGTAGACGACGAGCGAGTCCTCCAGGTCGTTGAATTTCGCCTCGAGTTGTCGCGACTGCGATTCGCGGATCTCGGTGAGCCGGTCGAAGGCCGCGGCGCGCAGCGAGCTGCGCCCGGATTGAAAGCCGATGGCGCCGACCACGGCGGCCGACAGGATGCTGGTCACCAACAGCATCACCAACAGCTTGGACTGGATGCTGATCCGCGACATGATTCGACGACGCAGGCTGCGGCCTCTCGGCGCGGGCGCCGATTCGGGTTCGACGGGGGCTTCCGCGTCGCTGGTTGTCGTCATTGAATCCCGAACCTTAGCCTGCGAAACTTGCCGATGACATGGCAGTGGGGAAATCGTTCGATCTGGGTCGCTTCGTCGACGCCCAGGATCGCGTGTACGACACGGTGGTCGACGAACTTCGCAACGGCGCCAAGCTTACCCACTGGATCTGGTTCATCTTTCCCCAGTTGCGCGGGCTCGGCCGCAGCGGCACTGCGCAGCACTACGGCATCGGCTCACTCGACGAGGCGCGTGCGTATCTGGCCCATCCCGTGTTGGGGCCGCGGCTTCGCGAGTGCACCCGACTGGTCGCCGCGATCGACGGCCGCTCGGTCGACGAGATCTTCGGCTGGCCCGACAACATGAAGGTGCGCTCGTCGATGACGCTGTTCGCTCGGGCTACCGACGACGACACCGATTTCCGCGCCGTGCTCGACAAGTTCTACGACGGCGAAGACGACCCTGCCACCCTGGAGCTTCTCAACGCGGCGCGATGATCAGCCAGCCGTGCGGCGGCACCTCGAAGTCGGTGGCCACCGATTGCGGCGGTGCACCCGAACCGGCGATCACCTGACCCTCGCCGAAGCCGGCCTGGCCGAGCGACACCCGCATCGGCGCATCGTCGATGTTGAGCGCCACCAAGAGCGCGTCGGAACCGCTGCGGGTGGCATAGACGTACTGCGTGTTGGTCAGCTGCAACGGTGACGTCCTGGCGGTGTGCAGCCAGGGATGGCGGCGGCGCAACCCGATGAGGTACTGGTGCAACCGGAAGACGTCGTGGCCCTGTTCGTCGACACCCATCAGCGGGGCGGTGAATTCCGGTCGCACCGCATCGTCGCCGCCGAACCGTTCTTCTTTGACGCCGCGGTAGCCGGCTTCGTCACCGGAGTACACGCTCGGCGTGCCACCCGTGGTGAACAAGAGCACGAGCGCGTGTTCGAGGTGGCGGGTGTTGTCCAGCCGGCTGGCGATACGGGTGACGTCGTGATTGCCGACGAACGTCATCGGTACGAAGTCGTCGAGAAACTCGTTGTGCCGCACCAACGCCCAGTCCAGCTCGTGGAAGTTACCGTCGTTGAGGCTGCTCCAGATCGCCTTCCACAGCTCGTACTGGGTGACCGAGTCGAAGCCGGAGTCACGCACCCGGGCCGAATAGTCGCCGTGGATCACTTCGCCGACCACCCATGCGTCGGGGAACTGTTCGCGGACCCGGGGGAGCACCGCCGCCCAGAACCGGTCGGCGACGGCGTATGCGGCGTCCAGGCGCCACCCGTCGGCGCCGCGGCGCAGCCAGTGCGTCATCACGTCGACGGTGTAGGCGACCACGTCGGGGTTGTCGTGATGGAGCGCGATCAGCTCGCCGTGTCCTTCGAACGTGTCGAAGTCGTTGCCGCGCTTACGGAACCACTCGGTGTGCGCGAAGTCGGTCGCGACGTGGTTGAACACGCCGTCGAGCAGCACCCGCAATCCGCGCCTGCGGGCCTCGACGATCAGGTGGTCGAAGTCGCCGTCGCCGCCGAGTCGCGAGTCGATGCGGTAGTGGTCGACGGTGTCATAGCCGTGCGTGCGCGAGGCGAAGATCGGTCCGAACGCGATTCCCGACGCGCCGAGTTCGATGGCGTGGTCGAACCAGTCGGCGATGCGGCGCAACCGGTGCTGGTCGGCGGTCGGGGGTGCGTCGGCGGGATACGCACCGACGAAGCCGAGCGGGTAGACCTGCCACCAGATGACGTGTTCGACCCAGCTCGGTTCAGTCATGGCCGAAACTTCGCCTCGTACAGCGCTTTCATCGCGTCGGCCAGTTCCAATGCCGGGCCGTCGACGGTCAGTCCCGGCGCGACGGCGTTGACCGGCAGCGGCGCGACGGGCGGCGGTGACGCGCCCCATTCGGCCAGCCATTGAGTGAGCTGTTCCGATGAGGCGGCGTAGACGATGCGGCCCAATCCCACCCACGCGTGTCCCGCCGAGCACATCGGGCAGTGTTCCCCTGAGGTGTACACGGTGGCGCGGGCCCGCTGCTCGGGCGTCAGGTTGTCGACTGCCCAGCGGGCGATCGCGAATTCCGGGTGCCGGGTGTGGTCGCCGTCCTTGACGCGGTTGCGGTCCTCGAACAGGGTGACCCCGTCGCTGTCGACCAGGATCGACCCGAACGGTTCGTCGCCGTCGTCGAGGGCCACCCGCGCCAGGTCCACGCAGCGGCGAAGGCGTTCGAGGTCGTCGTCGCTGATCGCCACAGGCCGGAGTCTACGCAGCCACCGGTTCGCGCCGCCGCGACCGGGTCAGCGGGTAGCAGGCCAGCCCGATCAACAGCGCGCTGAAGTGGCCGACGTTGGTGAAGTCGCGTTTGACGGCCAGCACGGCCGCGAAGACCGCGACCGCGCCGACGACGTAGGGCCATCGCCAGCGCCGCGGAATGTGGTAGGTCAGCACGCCGACGATGCCGACGACAAAGTAGCTCACGCCGATGTCTCTGGCGTCGATGAGCCGCGGCGACGTGAGCGCCTCCTGGATGCGCCAGTACAGGTAGCCCTCGCTCAGGTAGGTGGCCAGGACGTGGCTTGTGATGCCGACGGTCAGCCACCGCAGCGGCCCAAGCCAGCGCTCTGCCGGTGCGACGAAGAGGGTGAACACGATGAGGTAGGGCCACCAGTACTGGCCGTCGATCCAGAGCAGGCTCTGGATCAGCACCCGGATCGGATCGGTGCCCAGGTGGTGCAGGTTCGTCGACTCCTTCTGCAGCAGCGCATGCAGATGTCTGGCCGGGATGGTGTGCTGAATGATCGTGGTGAAGAGCAGCACGACCAGCCAGGTATAGGTCAGCGGTGCCGATTTGACGAACCGCCACATGGACTTCAGTGACATACGTCGAGCCGGCATGCGCAGGACGCCAGGATCGGCACGTCAGCCCGCGCCTTGAGCAATTCGAGGCTCTGCCCGATGATGGTTGCCTCCTGGCTACGACCCAACCGTTGCAGGCATTCGTGGTAGCCGTGCAAACTCCACACGTTGCCGGGGTGCTGGCATGGCCGGGCCAGCGTCGGGTCGAGGCCGAGGTCGGCGGCATACACCTGCGCGGCTTCCTCGACGCGGCCCTGCTCGAGTAGCAGCGCGCCGTAGGCGTGCCGGGTCGGTTGCATCCAGCCCCACGGTTCGTCGTACGGAAGTGCGTCGTCGAGTTCGATCGCGCGGCGCAGATGGGCGAACGCGCCGTCGAAATCGCCCTCCCGGTACTTGATTTCGCCGTCCAGCATCTCACCGGCGATCGCCAAGATGTCGCGGACGGTGTTGTTGAACAAGTATCGGCTGTCGGGAATACGGGCGTAGGCCGCGGTGAAGGCCTCCCGCTCGGCATGCGCCTGCGGTAGCTGGCCCTTGGCGGCGTGCGCGACGCCACGCCCGTAATGGATGGTCGACGTTGTGCTGCAATACAATTCGACGTCGTCGGGCAGTGGTAGGGCGATCAGCTCGTCCCAGCGGCCGAACCGGACCAGCACGTGAACCTTCAGCGGTACGAACGCCTCCA
Organism: Mycobacterium sp. ACS1612; assembly: GCF_001667505.1. GTDB lineage: Bacteria > Actinomycetota > Actinomycetes > Mycobacteriales > Mycobacteriaceae > Mycobacterium. The sequence goes on along the minus strand of NZ_LZHZ01000027.1, from coordinate 7,375 downwards.
GCCAGTCGGCCATCGGTGGCGACTCGATTGCCAGCAGTTCAGGGGTCAGCTGTGATGTGAGTTCGTCGGCAGCGTCGAACGCCTCTCTCGAATTGCCTTCGAACATCGCCGAATACACGATGAAGTGCAGGTTGTGTGCGCGGTACAGCGAATAGAAGTTGAGTGGACCCTCACGCTCGACGAACTTTCTATCGGCTTGCACCGCAGCCAGATTCGCGACCACCGAGTCGCGATAGTTGCCGCACAGCACGTCGATATGGCTCGGCATGTGCTGCAGGTGTCCGGCGTCGGGCACCAGACCGCGCAGCAGGTCCGCGGCGGGCAGCGCCTCCTGCGGGGTGCCCGACATCTCCATCGTGTGCAGGTACAGGTGCAGGACGCCCGGATGTGCGCGGCCTGCGGGAGTGGTCAGCGCGTTGTCGAGGATCCGCTTGGCCTCGACCACCCGCGACCCCGGTGCGGGTTCACCGGTTCCGGTGTCCCACAACGCCCAAGCCGTGATGTTGACCAGCGCGTCGGCGGACAACGCCTGGACGTCGATGTCATCCGGATACGCCTGCGCCAGCGTGACCATCGCGTCGGCGTAGGCCGAGTGCCCGGCCTGCAGTCCCTCGGTGTCGTCGGGGTCGTCGGTGGGGAAGCGGGCCTGCAGCGCCTCGATCAGCCCGTGTTCGACGGCCGATGCCCGGCCCTTGGCGGCCAGGCCGAGTTCCATCCGCGCGCGCGCCAGCGACGCGGACAGGTCGACGGGATCGAAGGCCTCCCATTGCTTGTTGTAGTTCGGGCCGATCGAGTAGGCGATGCCCCAGCGGGCCACGGCCAGGTCGGGGTCGAGTTCGAGGGCACGCTCGAAACACCGGACCGCCTCGTCGTGGTTGAACGCGTAGGCCCAGACCATGCCTCGGTCGAACCACACCTGTGCCTGTGGCGACGGCGTCTCAATCGGCCGGTGATACGACCCCAGGTCGTAGTATGTATCGGTCACGATCGGTGAAACGCGCATAGACCGCACGATAATTCACTCGCGAAGCGGTGGCGGCGATTGCGAGCAAGCATCCCGCAGCGGCCCAGAGCGCCAGTGTGACAATCGGCGTCTGCACCCCGTTACCGCCGAAGTAGCAGACGCTTCGCAGCAGCGACACCCCCGAACCCTGCGGCACGATGGTGGTGAAGGTCGAATAGAACCCTGACAGCAGCGGTCGACCCACCGGACCGGCGGCGGCAGCGTTGCCGACGACGACCAGGAAGGCGGTGAGCGCCAGCGACGCCGCCGAACCGAGGGCGGCGGCCGCACCCGTGATCGCCCCAGCGACGGACATCGAGTACAGCCACAGCGCGCCGAACACCTGCCAGGTATGACCGGTCAGCGCGCCGAGGATCACGTCGACGTAGACGGTCACCGCGCCCGCCAGCACTGCGGAGAACCCGGCCAGCGACGCCGTCCGCAGCGCGAACGCCAGCGGCGTTCGGACAGTGCCCATCAGCCGTCCCAGCAGCGAGGCGCCGACCGACGCGCCGATGGAGATGAAGATGATCGCGTAGAACTCGACGGTGCCGGACGGGTCGCCCGCCGAGGCCGGCGCGACATCCTCGACGGCCGCGGTCAACCCGGCCTTCGCGGCGATGGCGCGGCCGACCGTCTCGGCGGCGGTGGCGACGCTCTTGCCGCCTCCACCCGCGACGTAGATCTTCAACTCACCCGTGGGGACGACGGCGAGCGCGGCGTCGGTCTTGCGCTCGTAGACTTGGGCGCGAGCGGCGGCGACGTCGCCGACTTCGGTGACCGTCAGCGTGTCCTGACCGCGGATGCCGTCGACTAGTTGCGGCGGGGCCGCCACGGCGACCGACATGTTGTGCAACGTCGGCTTGGCGAATGCGCCCGAGTAGCTGGCGATCATGGCCAGCACGAACAAGGTCAGCCCCGCCAGCGCGAGCGCCACGGTCCGGACGGCGGCGCGGTCGCGCACCGGATGCCGTTCGGCGGCTTGGTGTTTAGCCATTCTCTGCTTCCTTCGAAGATGCGAGTAGTGCGTTGACGGTGTCGAGTGCGGCGCGGACACGGCCGCTCAGGTCGGTTGCTCCCGGTTCCTCCATCCAGTCCCGCAGCACCTCCGTGAACCCGCCGACCAGGAATCGGCTGACGGACTTCGGCGTGAGGCCGGCGATCGGCGACACCACCGGCATGCCCTGCGCGGCAATCTCTTCACATGCGGGCAGCAGTTCAGCGCGGAACGCCGTGACGACCCGTTGGGTCACCGCGCTCGGCACGATGTTGCGGTACATGGAGCGGTGTTCGGCGGCGAAGTCGAACAGTCGCGCGATGCGGGCACGGGCATCGCCGCTGATGTCCGCGGTCGCGGCGGAGAACGCCACGGTGAACGCATTCGCGACGGCGTCGTCGCGGTCGGTGAAGTGCTGGTAGAACACCTGCCTGCTCACCCCGGCGCGAGCGACGATGTCGCCGACGGTCAACGCGTCGACGGGCCGCTCATGGGCCAGCGCGAACGCCGCGTCGCGCAGCAGGGTCCTGACCCGTTCCGCGCGGGGGTCGACGCTGTTCGTTCGAGCGGCCACACCAGCAGCGTAGGCATTTCATAGACAGTTGACTACGAAAATTTAGGTAATCTAAGACAAATTCCCGGGTCGGTGTGACGGCCGTTACCTCACAACGTGTGCAGCACGGCCGCCGCGACTGCGAGCACGAGCCCGACCACGGCGGCCGCCATGTCCTTGGCGCCGTCGGACGCTCGCAGATGAAAAGCGATGGCTCCGATCGACAGCAGCGCCAGTCCGATCGCGGCGGCGACGCCGATCGGCGCCCAGACCAGTCCAACGAGCGCGCCCGCCACACCGGCGAGTTCGCACACGCCGATCAGCCGCCACTGCAGCGGCTTGACACCGAGGTGATCGCGGATCGCCAGCGACTGCGCGACACCCAGCAACTTGATGCTCGCAGCGAACGTGAACAGCGCCGCAAGCAGGATCGTCACGACAACGGTCGCGGTGTCCATCACTTACGCAGAGTAAGAGGCCGACGTGTGGCAGACAATTCTGGCCCCTCTGGGCGGTCCACGCGCGACATCAGCCATGCCTGTCGATTCTCGACAGCTGGATGGCGGGCGTGTGTTGTGTTAGCTGTGCAGTTCGGCGAACTCGACGAACGGCAGCACCGTTTCCAGCCAGGCCTCCGGTTCCGAGGAGAACACCACGTGGCCCGTCGGGAACGTTTCGAACCGGGAACCGGGGATGGCGGCTTCTACGGCCTTCCCCCATCGGGGTGGCGCGGTGAAGTCCTTGGCGCCCCAGGTGATCAGTACGGGTGCGGTGATCTCCGCGGCCCGCGCGCGCAGATCGTGGCCCGGGTCAGTGAAGCTCGCCCACAGCGCGGCGGCGGTGCGCGCGCCCGCGGTTGTCTTCGCGCGAGCCAGCACGCGATCGACGACCGCTCGGTCGGCTGGACTCTTCTCCCGCATGTACGCGCGGACGAATGCGGGGAAGACGGCTTTTATCACCGCGGGCCGCCCCAGCACCGCGCAGCCCAACCGGGTGAACACGCTGTGCGGCGTGAAGCCGCCGGTGTTGACGAGCACGACGCCCGCGACACGGTCGGGCCGGTCCAGCGCGAGGCGGCAGGCGGCGTATCCGCCGACCGAGTTACCGACGACCACCACGCCGGCCAGATCGAGCCGATCGGCGAATTCGACCAGCAGATCGCCGAATTCGACGGCACGCAGCGGGGTTTCGGGCAGGGGAGAGCCACCGTGTCCTGGCCAGTCGAGCGCAATCACGCGACGGCCACTGCCGAGCGACGCGGCAACCGGTGCGTAATCGGTCCGGTCGTGTAGCGCCGCGTGCAGCAGCACGATGGGCGGTCCGGAGCCCTCGTCGGAGTAGGAGACAGTGCCGAATGAAGTCTGCATCGTCGCCATCAGCACGCCCTTTCGTTGACCGGTCGGTCGGTCAGTTACCATAACGCATGTGAATGTGGTGAACAAGAGATCGGCGGCAGCCCAGCAGACGCGGGCGAACCTGATCGAGACCGGACTGGCGCTTGCCGAGGAGTTGGGGCTGGAGGGCTTGTCGGTGAACGCGGTGGTCGCGGGCGCGGGAGTGTCGAAAGGCACGTTCTTCCACCATTTCCCGGATCGGGTGTCTTATCTGGTGGCGCTGCACCGTCGCTTCCACGACGTGTTGTTCGCCGAGATGATGTCGATCATCGACGACATGCCACCAGGCGGGAAGCGGCTTGCGGCCGCCGCCGACGCATACCTGGACGGCTGTCTGCGCGACCGCGGAGTCAAGGCGCTGCTGCTCGAGGCGCGCGGCCATCTGCCGATCGCCGAGGAAGTGACCCGCCGTAACAGGATGAGCGTCGACGTGGTGGCGGCCGACTTCGAGGCGTTGGGCGCAGAGCATCCCCGGCAGTCCGCGCGGCTGTGGATCGCGGCGACGGCCGAGTGCGCTTTGATGGAACTCGAACTCGGCCATCGTGATTCGGCCGCGCGGGATGCGCTCAACGCGCTGGTGCGATGAGCCACCTGTCGAGCCATCGGGACAACGTCGCGCCGTCGTCGGGTCCACCTGCGGCGGCAAGGTAACCGTCGGGCCGGACCAACAGCCAGCCGGCCGGCATCGCGTCGATGGACACATGGCGCAGCGTGACGGTGTCGCACCACGGCTCGTACACCTCGGGGACCGGCCACCCGGTGATGAACAGGGTGAGGGTGGACAGGTCGAGCAGGTCGTAGAGCCTGCCGTCGCCGACGCGCAGATCGGGCACCCGGTCCCCGGCGTGCAGCGTGCCGAGCTTCCCGCCGCCCTTGGCGATCGGGCATGCCCGGTAGCTTGCAGCCAGTTGCCCGAGCCGCGGTCCGGCCTTGTCCTGTACCCGCGAGCGAGCCAGCGCTCTCGGCGCCAACCGCGTGATGGCGGCGTGCACAAGCGGATTGGTCGAGTTGAACGCCGTGGTCGCGCGCTCGGTCATCCGGACGAGTTGGCGGATCACCGGAAGCCGGTCGGATTCGTACGTGTCGAGCAGGTGATCTGGCGCCTGACCGTTGAGCACCATCGCGAGTTTCCAGGACAAATTGATCATGTCCTGGATGCCGGCGTTCATCCCCTGTCCGCCCGCGGGACTGTGGACGTGAGCGGCATCTCCACCGAAGAACACGCGGCAGTCGCGCAGCGTGGTCATATGACGGCTGTTGATCTTAAAGCGCGAACTCCAGTTCAGGTTGTACAGCCGCGCGGGCAGGTGCACGGTGCGGTCGTAGAGCTTCTGAATGTCCTCGAGCGTGGGCTCCGCGGTGTCACCGGTGATGCCGTCGGGGTCGGTGGCCATGAAGCGGAACCGGCCGTCACCCATGGGGAAAACGGCGAGGAAACCGTGGCGGGCCAAAAAGATCGACAATTGGTCCTGCGGCACGTCGCCTGCGAGGTGCAGGTCTCCGAGTACGTAGTTGTGCGTCAGCGATCTGCCGGCGAACGGCAGGCCGAGTGACTTGCGGATCTGGCTGTGCGAGCCGTCGGCGGCGATCAGGTAGGACGCGTCGAGGGCTTCTTCGGATCCGTCGCCGCTACGAAGCACCGCGGACACGCGGTCGGATCGCTGCGTCAGCGCGGTCAATTCGACGGCCCGCTCGATCTTCACGCCCTGACGGTTGACCTGTTCGGTGAGCAGGCGTTCGGTCTCGGACTGGGCGAGAAGCAGCAGGTAGTTGAATTCGCTTGGCATGCGGTGTAATTCGATGGCGGCGATGCGGTCACCGCTTGAGTAGAGCGCCGTCCGCTTGGCCCGGTTACCCAACCGGACGAGCTCGTCGCCGACGCCGCGGACGCGTAACAGTTCGATGGTGCGGGCCTGGATGCCGAGCGCGCGAGAAGTGAGGGAGCGGTCGGGCGCGCGATCGACGACGCGGACGCCGACGCCGAGACGCGACAACTCGAGTGCGGCGGTCAGGCCGGTGGGACCGGCGCCGACGATCAGGACGGGCAGGTCAGCAGAGGAGGTCATGGCGACTCCTTCCGGATAAGTCAACGCCTGGTGACTTAGACGGTAGGCCGCCGGCCTGGCTATGTCAACGATCGATGACTTATTCTCGTGCCATGGCATCGCCCCGTAACCGCAATGCGGCGCAGACCCGCGCCGACATCTTGGCCGCCGCACGCCGGCGGTTCGGTTCCGACGGCTATGAGCGCACGACGCTGCGGGCGGTGGCCGCCGACGTCGGCATCGACGCGGCCTTGGTGATCCGGTATTTCGGCAGCAAGCAGGACCTGTTCGCGGAGGCAGCGGACTTCACTCTCGACCTGCCCGACCTGTCGGAGGTGGACCCCAATGGCGTGGCAGATGCGTTGCTGCCCAGCTTCTTCGCGGTCTGGGAGAACGATCCGACGTTCGTGGCGTTGCTGCGCGCGGCGATGACAAGCCAGACGGCGGCCGACACCATGCGCAAGATCTTCGCCACTCAGGTCGCGCCGAAGTTGGCCGTCGTCACGCCGGACCATCCCGCCCAGCGCGCCGGCCTGATGGGCGCGTTCGTCATAGGATTGGCCGCCACGCGCTACGTGCTGGCCAATCCCGCGGTCGCCGATCTCAGCCACGACGAGCTGATCGGCTGGGCCCGCCCGGTGATCCGCCAATTGCTGGTCGGTCCCGCACCGGGCTGACTCGACAATGCGCTTTAGAACGTGTTCTAGTTCAAAGGTGTTGGACTGGACCCTGGAAAACCTCAGCGCGGACGACGTAGCCCGGTTGCGGTCGATATACGAGCCACTCACGGAATCTGTGCGGGCGCTGATCGACGCCACCATTCGCACCGAGGTCGGCGCCGACGCGGTGGCCGCTGCCAAGGCCGAGATCGACGCGGCCACCGCGCGGTTGCGCAGCGGGCAGGTCGACGGTTCATTCGGTATCCGGTTCACCGCTGACGGCGATCAGATGCCGTGGGGCAATGTCGTGATCGGCGTGCGCAATCCAGTGGCGCCGCCGCTTGTGATCGAGCAGAGCGACGACGGCAGCGTATTCACCGACTTTTATCTGGGCGCGGCCTACGAAGGCCCGCCGGGCCATGTCCATGGGGGAGTCGCGGCGCTGGTGCTCGACCACGTCCTCGGCGCGGCGGCCAGCACCCCGGACAAGCCGCGGCTCACCGGCACCATCACATTGCGCTATGTCCGGACCACCCGGCTCGGCGACCTGCGGGCCGAAGCCAGGATCGCCAGGACCGAAGGCGTGAAGACCTACGCCGTCGGTCACCTCGCCGACGATGAAGGCCTGACCGTCGAGGCCGAGGGCGTGTTCATCCAACCGCGTTGGGCCCGTGACTAATTCGGGGGTGGGTGGGTGTTGCCGTGGAGGAGTTCCTCGGGGTGG